>NZ_JBVHUL010000004.1:674202-715890 GCF_055565395.1 Amycolatopsis sp. NPDC028719 | reverse complement strand
GCTCTGTGTTGTCTGAGGTGGGTCGGTATGAGGAGGCGTTGGCGGCTGCGAGCGAGGCTGTCGTTCTTCGTCGTCGACTCGCGGAGATGCACCCTGAAGCGGATCTGCCTGAACTTGCGATGACTCTCAATAATCTGGGCTCTGTGTTGTCTGAGGTGGGTCGGTATGAGGAGGCGTTGGCGGCTGCGAGCGAGGCTGTCGTTCTTCGTCGTCGACTCGCGGAGATGCACCCTGAAGCGGATCTGCCTGAACTTGCGATGACTCTCAGCAATCTGGGCTCTGTGTTGTCTGAGGTGGGTCGGTATGAGGAGGCGTTGGCGGCTGCGAGCGAGGCTGTCGTTCTTCGTCGTCGACTCGCGGAGATGCACCCTGAAGCGCATCTGCCGTCTTTGGCTGCGAGTCTGAACAACATCTCGGTTCAACTGGCAAGCCTTGGTCGGTATGAGGAGGCGTTGGCGGCTGCGAGCGAGGCTGTTGTTCTTCGTCGTCGACTCGTCGAGGTGCGCCCCGATGCTTCCTTGCCAGACCTTGCGATGAGCTTGAATACTTTGTCTCTTCGGTTGGGTGAACTGGGTCGTCGAGAGGAGGCGCTGTCGGTAATTACGGAGGCTATTGATGTTTACCGAGGCCTAGTCGACCGTCGCCCTGATGTCTACTTGCCAGACCTCGCTGCAAGCCTGAATACTTTGTCTCTTCGGTTGGGTGAACTGGGTCGTCGAGAGGAGGCGCTGTCCGTAATTACGGAAGCTGTCGATGCCTATCGCGTCTTAGTTAGCCAGCGTCCGGGTGTCTTCATGGCGGACCTCGCTATGAGTCTGAATAACCTCTCGGTAGACTTGTCTGAACTGAATCGACATGAAGACTCGTTGACGGCAATTACGGAAGCTGTTGAAATTCGCCGAAGTTTGGCGGTCGAGCGCCCAGATGTATTCTTGGCGGACTTGGCAATGAGTTTGAATAATTTATCTCTTCGGCTGGGTGAACTGGGTCGTCGAGAAGAGGCGCTAGTGGCCATTATGGAAGCCGTTAGCATCTACCGTGGTCTGGCTGGCCGGCGTCCGGATGTCTTTCTGTCAGACTTTGCTATGAGTTTGAATAACTTGTCACTGCGTTTGGGGCAGCTGGGTCGCCGAGAAGAGGCGCTCGCGGCAGTCTCAGAAGCTGTAAATGTGCATCGCAGGCTGGCAAGTCGGCATCCAACTGTGTCTGCGAGATCGTTCGCGCGCCTGCAATCATCGGCTAGGTATGGCTTGCCTAATCGGTCGGGTGAAGAATCGGCGCTATCCGCTGTTCCGGCGGAGTTGTCGAGCGATCATCCTCAACTATCAGCACTTTTTGAATCCACTCGCATGGCTGCTGAGTCTATGGGCGCCATTGAAGACGACGATACTGGTGGGGAATCCGGTGGTTTTTCTGGGCTAGATAAGCGTCTACATTGGGAATCGCACGACGCGGAAGATGCATTGCTGGTTCCGGTAATTAGCCTAATGACGAAGATCATGGACGCCATTCGGCGTGGTGACGATGTCGAAATGCTAGAACACGCCAATCGCCTTAAGGCGACGGTTGACACTCTGCCATTAGGCAATCCTTTGCGCGAGGCGGTCGGGGAAATATCGGAGACTCTCGCCGAGCGTTCGGTGTCGAATGTCTCTGAGTCTCGCGCTTCAGGCAGCTTGCAGGGGGAAGCCTTGTTGGGCGCCTCGGCTGCCGCTGTTGATGCATCTGGCGATACGAACGATGCTCACGTCTTTGAGGAACTGGCATTGGGCGCCATGTTCATGAAGGCTGGCGAAGAGACGGATCTGGGTAAGATCGACAACGGCATTGAACACTTTCGTCGCGCATTAGAGCGGTCTTCGCCCGGCGGTGAGACATACACCCTTTCTCTGCAGGCGGTGGCGCTTGCACTGTTCCGGCGTTCGGAAGTAATGGGAACCCTCGATGGGCTTGATGAGGCCGTAGACTTGCTGGGGCAGGCCTTAGGGGCGCTCCCTGGCCCCCGGCATCCACAGTGGTCGTTCGTCAACGAACTGCTGGCGAATGTTCGCCTTCGCCTTGGCAATATCCGAGAGTCAGAAGTTGGTCTGCGTGTGCGGAGTAGTCACACGTGGCGTGCTCTTCTGGACCCTGACGACGAGTTTCCCGCAGATGTTGTCATCCACGACGCTGCGCAGAACGCGATCGATGTGGCTCGGCAGCATCTCGCTGAAGGTAATCCGCTGGAAGCCATTCGGGTACTGGATATCGGCCGAAGTTTGATGGTTTTTGCGGCGGCTGAATTGCCTAATGTATCCAGTCGACTTGATGCTGCAGGTCGTTCTGATCTAGCGCGTAGGTGGGAAGTCGATGACGGCGCCTCTCGCGAACTTCGCCAGGAGGTTTTTGAGGTACTGGCGGAGGATTCCGACATTGCTAGGTTGTTCGATGCGCCGAGTCTTTCCGAGATCCGCGCGGCGCTCGGTGTGATCGAGTCCGACGCGCTCGTCTACTTGATTCCGGCAGAGCCGCCACATCCGGGATTGGCTGTCATAGTTGGAATCGATGGGCAATTGACCTGGATTTCATTGCCTGAACTTGAAATTGAGGATACGGTGGCGGCCCGCTATCTCGCGGCACTGTCTGATCAAACGCGTTACCGGCTTGCGGCGTCCGCGCGTCACTTTGAAGAGGTTTTGACCGAGGTATGCCACTGGTCGTGGCGGGTGGCGATGGAACCATTGCTAGATCACTATTTGTCCGGTCGATCTCAAGTCGGAGGGCGTGTACCGCGGGTCGTGCTGATTCCGACCGGTGATCTGGCGCGTATCCCATGGCACGCCGCCCAGCGGGCCGACGGTACATATGCGGTCGAATTAGCTGCATTCTCTTTGGCGCCGTCGGCGCGGCTTGTCTGTGATAATGCAGCCCGTTCAGCTATGCCGGTCTCATCGACTGGTTTAGTGGTCGCAGATCCGGCACCTGATAATGCAAGCCATGTGCTCGACGCTGCGCGCTTAGAAGCGCACGCGATTCATGAGGCTTTTTATCGGGAGGCGCAGTATTTCGGTCGTCAGCCAGACGGCTTGAGTAGCCCGGCGGGTCGTGGCACGGTGGACGATGTGCGGAATTGGCTAGTGAGCCGTGATGTCGCAGATGGTGCCGTTGTGCATCTTGCTTGTCGCGGCACGTGCGCACCTGAGGGCAATTATGCACCCTTTTATTTGATTTTGGCGCCGACAGGGCGTGGCGACAAAGATGGTGATCATTTGTCTGCGCACGAGATTGCGCGTGTACTTACTTCTGATTCGCAACAGCAAATTTCTTTGGTTGTCTTGAGCGGTTGCGACTCAGGGCAATTGTCCTACGGCTACGATGAAGCGTACAGCCTTAGTGCTGCGTTTCTTTCTGGCGGTGCTCGGTCTGTTGTATCAACGCAATGGATTGGGTCAGATACGAGTAGTCTCCCGATGATGTATATGTTTCATTACTACTGTCAGGAGGGACTTCCTGTATGGCGGGCGCTGCGTCAAGCCCAGATGTGGATGCTCGATTCAAACAGGCAGATCCCTGAGCGCATGCCGTCTGAATTGAGAGAATCCCTGTGGGACATCAACTTCTCGAAAGTTGCAGCATGGGCCGCCTATGTCCACTTTGGGCACTAGCGTTCTCTGAGATCAGGGAGGCAGTCGAAACAGCTCAGCGAGTCTGAGCGGGAGTTACTGGCTGAGCGGAAGCGCCCATCGTGAGACTAGCCTTGTTCTCGCTAGATGCCCCGGCGCGGGTCTGCGATGGTCCGGGGGGCGTGTTCAGTGACGTTATCGATGTGGGGCAGTGATCGGAGGTTGTTTAACTTGGCGGCCTTGCGGATCGCCCTGGCACGGCCGGGGACCGCGGGCGGCAGCTTCTCGGTCACCGCGGTGAACGGCGGTGCTTCCTCGCCGCCGAGGACCAGGCGGGCGGCGACGTGGAAGGCGCCCAGGTTGGACAGGTCGTGATCGCTCAGCCGCGGCATGGTGTGGCGTGCCAGCCGCTTCGCGTCCTCAGGGGACGCGTTGAAGAAGATCTTCGACCGGGCGTTCGTGCTGATGCCCTCTTCGAGTTCCTTCGGGAGCTGGCCGAGGTACTGGTGGGCCAAGGTCATAGACAGGCGATATCCGCGAGCCTCGGCGAGCATGTCTTCCAGCGGGTATGCCAGGTTTAGGAAGTTGTGGCACTCGTCGACGTAGAGCCCGCAGTCGCGCCGCTGGCGCTGGGGGACGCGGGCCCGGCGGGTGGCGGCTTGCCAGGTGCGGGCGACGACGATCGAGCCGACCAGCCGCGCCGTTTCCATCCCCAGCGCGTCGCGGGCGATCCGAACCAGGCAGATGCCGCCGGTGTTGAGTACCTCGTCCATGTCCACCGTGGACTTCCCGCCGGCGATCGCGGCGCGGACGAACGGGCGCAGCAGGAAGCCGCGGACCTTGTTCATCAACGGCGCGATGACCTGCGCCCGGCTCGCTTCGGACAGCGCGTCGTACCAGGACCAGAACCCGCGCAGCACGTCATCGTCGATCTGGTCGCAGGCCCGTTGCCGGAACGCCGGGACCGTGAGGAGCTTCGGCAGGTCGGCCAGCGTCGGCGTGCCGGGCATCGCGGTCAGGGTGAGCAGGCCGGCGCGCAGGATGTCATCGGTGCGCGGACCCCACGAGGAGGCGTAGATCCGGGAGAAGATGCTAACGAGGTTGTCGACCGCGCGGGCCTTGTCCACCCCCTCCAGCGGGTTGAGCACTGGTGGCCGGCTGCGGGAGTCGGCGTCGAAGAGCACGACCTTCTCGCCGAGCTCCTCGGGGATGCGCATCAGCAGGTCCGACACGAGGTCGCCCTTCGGGTCGACGACCACCACGCCGCGGCCAGCCTCGGCGTCGTCCAGGATCAGGCGGGCCATCAGCTCCGACTTGCCGGAGCCGGTCGCGCCGAGGATGTGCAGGTGATGACGCGCGTCGGCGACGTGCAGGCCGACCGGCCGGGAGTGCCCCGAGTCCGACAAGCCGAGCGGCTTAATCAAGTCGCCAGCCGTGGCGATGCCGGGCGGCGGCGGTACGGCCTTCGCGCCGGCGCGCTGGAGGCCGGGCGTGGCTTCGTCGATCGGCAGGTGCGCGAGCGCGGCCAGCTCCGGGATCGAGAGCAGGTCGCCCTTGCCGAAACGGCGTTCGGCCAGCACCTGGACTGGGGCCCGCCGGAGCCGGATCCGGCGGAAGTAGTTGTGCTCGGAGAAGGCGGCGAACGCCGAGGCGATCGCGTGGCCGCGTCCCCGCAGCACCTCCCGGACCGCCTGGACCTCGGCGGTCGTCGCGTGCTCGGGGACCGTGGTGGCGACCGCGTATCGGATGCGGGTCTCGAACTGGTTCTGCCGTAGCTTCTCCACGACGGCGCGGTCCTGCGCGGCAAACTCCAGGCTTGTCTGCCGATCCAGTCCCGGCATCCGCGTACTGGACGACGGCTTCGCGGTCTTACCCGGCGTGACGACGTCCAGCAGCCGGCCGACCAGGTTGACCGAGCTGCCCGCGTGCACCCGCCTCGCCGCGCGCCGTGCCTTGGTCACGCGGTGCCCGGCGACGGGACGGGCGAGGATCTGCACGCAGGCCCGCTCGTGGGGACCGAGCCCAACCGGGGCGCCGAGCAAGGCCCGGATCGGGTCGGCGGGGTGCTCGGTACGGATCGGGAGGGCTTCCGAGCGAGCCAGCCGCAGCTCGCCGCCCACTGCTTCGATTCGCCGGCCCGTCGGCGCGGCGGTGGGGATCGGGGCCCTTGCCTGCGTCGCCCTGGTGTGCGCGCCGGGCCAAGCTGCCTCGATGGCGCGCTCGACCATCCCCGGCGGCACCAGGCCAGGCACCCACAAGCGGATCTGCACGCCGTCGTCGGTGAATGTCAACTCGAAAGCTAGGTGAGGTTGCCCGCCGAAGCGCCGCCGCCAGCCTGGTCGCAGCAGGCCGACCAGGTTGGACCACACGGTGATCGCGCCGGATGGGTCGACGGTCGGCGGCGCCAGCACGGTGACCAACCGCGCGTCGCTGACCAGGCTCTCGTGGAAGCGGCGGCGCCAACGGCGTCGAGCGATCACCGCGGTGGTCGTCACGACCGCCAGTGCCGGCCCGGAGATCGGACCCCAGGTGAAGACGAGATCGCGAAGGTGAGCCAGCACGGTCTGGAACGCACCGAGCGGGTCGCGTAGGTAGTCGCCGGCAGGTGAGGCGAGAGAGGAGGACAGGGCGAACGGCCAGGACATCAAGACCTCCGAACGTAAGTTGGAGCGCTGGATCAGGCAGCTCGCGGCTCGCCGCCTCGCTCAGACCGCGCCTCGGAACGGGTGTTGTCGACGACCAGCCGCAGGCGCGTGCGGCGAGCGAAAAGTGCGGCGTCGACTTCGGCCTGCCATTCGGAGAACCGGCGGCCAGCCAGGCGCTTGAGGTAGCTCGGAATCCGGTTTGCCGGCATACCGACTAGCTGCGGGCCGAGGACCGCGAGGAGGTCGCTGGCTTCCTGCGACGCCCACCCCGCCTCGACGATCGCCGCTTCGTCCGGGAACACGTCGGCGACGCGGTCCACGGCCGGGTTCAGCGCGGCGTCCTGCTTGCCGCCGTAGGAGTAGACCCACAAGAAGTTCGCCGGCGGATCAGGCTCGACGAGGGATCGGAACCGGGAAACCTCCTTGGTGTACGCGTAGAAGTTCGTGTCCGGGCGAGCCCTGCAGATGTCGAGCCAGGCCAGCAGGTAGTCGTCGGAGAAGAAGTCGCCGCTGTCGTGGATCCTGATCCAGCTACCGCGGAACCTGGCCGCGCCGAGTTCGTCGACCATCGCGGTTCGCCAGCCGGCCAGGTCGTCGAGGACGTACATCAGGTTCGCCTGGTGCTTTGCACGGACGACGGGCCAGGTGTACGTGCCGTGCCGGGCGTAGCAGGCTTGCGCGCAGACCCCGGCGCTCGGGCACGTGTTGTAGGTGCGGCCGTCGGCCAGCCGCCCGGCCCAGGCCGGTAGTGACCAGTTCCAGACGCCGATCTGGCGCATTTCCCTGTTCTGCGTCAGTAGTCGAGCGGGCCGACCAACAGCGGGTGACGAAGACATGGTTATCCCCTGGTGTGTTTGAAGGTGCGGAAGATCAGGCAGCGTCGAGGTCGACGAAGGAGATCTCGGTTTCCGGTGAGATGTCGGAGTACTCGGCCAGCTCAGCGGGATTCGACGTGACGAGCTGGTGCTCGACCGGCGACGCGATGGACTGGAACGCGACCCGTTGCGTGCCGGTGCTGAGCAGTCCTTGGCCGCGGTCGGCGGTGAGGAGGAACTGCCGTTCGCCCTGCGAGAGGTCGAAGATCCGGCAGATTTCGTCGATCGCCTGCGGTGCCTGGCGCAGCAGGATCTGCGTCGCCGCGTTGGCGATGATCGCCTTGCCCAGGTCGGTGCTCGTGACGTCAGGGGCGTCCTGGGTCGCCACCGTGACGCCGCCCCACCACTTGCGGGAGCCTTTGGACATCCGGAGGAGGAACTCGCCGCCGGCCGGATCTTTCATCAGCAACCAGGCTTCGTCGACGACGACCTGCCGGGGTTTGCGGATGGCGGGATTGGACACTTGGCGCCACACCGCATCGAGCGCCAGAAGCGTTCCGATTGCCTTGAGCTCGCCAGGGAGGTCGCGCAGCGAGAACACGACGAGGTGGCCCTCGGGCCGTGTCGTGGTCGGACCCGAGAACAGCCCGGAGAACGCGCCCGTGGTGAACGGCTGTAACCGCGCCGCGAGGTCCGCCCCGTCTTCCTCAGCCAAGACCTCCGCGAGGTCGGCCAGCAGCGGCGCCGGCCGGGTCCAGGTTCGCGGATCCGACGTGATGCCGGCGCGCTGGTACGTCGCGGTGATCGCCCGGTCCAGCGCGGCCCGCTCGGTCGCGGCGAGCTCGCTGCCCAGTAGTACCGAGATGACGGTGTGCAGGAACAGGCTGCGCCGGATGAGCGCGTCGCGGGGAGCTGTCCGGCGTCCGTCCGGCCGGGTGTGGATCGGCAAGTCCATCGGGTTCAGCCGGACCTGTTCGGCGCCGAGGTGGACGTAGGTGCCGCCGACCGCGGCGGCCAGCCGGGCGTACTCGTCCTCTGGGTCGATGACGTGGATTTCGATGCCGCGGTACAGGCTGCGCAGGAGCTCGAGCTTCACCAGGTACGACTTGCCGGCGCCGGACCGGCCGAAGATCACGCTGTTGTGGTTATCGAGGGCGAACCGGTCGTGGTGGACGAGC
Source organism: Amycolatopsis sp. NPDC028719 (assembly GCF_055565395.1). Lineage (NCBI taxonomy): Bacteria > Bacillati > Actinomycetota > Actinomycetes > Pseudonocardiales > Pseudonocardiaceae > Amycolatopsis > Amycolatopsis sp. NPDC028719. The sequence continues at coordinate 707,650 of NZ_JBVHUL010000004.1, read as the reverse complement.
CCTTGGCTGCCGACGTTGAAGCCGTAGAGCACGCCGCGCGGGGCGCCGACTGAGGTCGGGTCCGGCGGCGGCAGGTCCGGTGAGGTGAATGGGAACGCCGCCGACAGCGCGCTGGTATCGAAGGTGCGGCGCATCCCGACCAGGTCCAGGCCCATCGGGAGGCTGGTGATCCAGCCCTGCAGGCTCCGGTAGGTGGTGGGCTTGCAGTCCAGCAGGAGCGATGCCGCGAGCGACCGGATTGCGGCGACCTCGTCGCCGAGCGCCTCCTCGGTCGCGGCGTGCACGGTGAGGTAGAGGCCGAGCCGGTAGAGCTTGCCCTCGCCGCGGGCGACTCGCGCGGAGAGGTCGTAGGCGTCCTCGGTGGCTGCTTCGACCTGGGGGTCGATCAGCCGTCCCTTGTCGCTGGTGTGCCGGCGACCGGACTCCAGTTTCGACAGCTGCTTCTTCAGCCGGTTGGCCGCGGTGACGGGGTCGATCGGCTCGATGTGCAGCGAGACGTCGATCCGTCCGGGATAAGTCAGCAGGGGCTGCAGCCAGCCGGGATGGACCTCGCGTGGGTAGCCGGTGACGGCGAATGACGCGACCCATTCGCCTCCGACTTCGAGCGCTCGAGGGCGCACGGAGATGGCGTCCGGGGTGAACGCGCCGGCCTGCCCGACGGGTGCCTGCTTGCTTGCGGCGTCGCGGTGCCTGCTCCTCTTCATTGGCGGTCCCTCCTTGCGACGTCGTCGTAGTCGTCGGGGTCTTCGTCGTCCTCCCACCCGGGCTCGGCAGCGCCGAACGCGTCTTCGGTGGCGAACGCGGTGCGGCCGAACGCGGTGTCGTTCCAGCTCTCGTCCGGGGCGGTGGTGATGACCTCGTCGGAGCCGGCGAGGTCGGAGTTCGGCGGGATCAAGCTGTCGGGGTTGCACGCCGCGGCGAGGACCGCGGTGGCCTGGCCGGCATCCAGCGGGGTGACCACGATCCCGGATGGCGAGAGCAGTTCCACCGCCTCGCCCAGCCGGCGCACCAGGCGCGCTTCGGCGGCGCGTCGGGCGGCGTCGTCGATCGATGCGGCCTGCCTCGTAGCCCTGCGTCGCGCTGATAACGCGGCCAGCGGCGAGCCACCACCTACCCCGTCGGTCGGGGCGCTGGTTCGTAGCGGCTCTCGCAGGATCAGCAGGACCTGGCGCCGTAGCAGGTCGGTCGCGCGGCCGAGCTGGTCGAGGTACTCGGCGTGCTCACGCGCAGCCCGTTCCAGGGCGGGGTGCGGCAGCCCACCGGCCTGTTCGCGAAGTTCCGTGATCTGCCCCGACAGGTCCAGCCGTTCCGCCCGGACGAGCACCTGGACCGGTGCGGTCAGCGAGTGCAGGTACCGGCCGAAGGAGGTGACGAGCGCCTCCTGCTCGGCAGGTGTGCGCAGCCCGAAGTTGATCGTGGAGCAGACCGCGACCACGGCGGCGCCGTCCTTGCCGAGGTCGATGACACCGGTATCAGTGATCCCTTCGGCGGGCAGCCGCAGCGCGGCCGGTGAGATCGCCGACGCCGAAGAACTCGTCGTGCTCGCGGCCTGGCCGATCCACTCGGGTGTGGGCCGGACGCCTTCCGGCGCGGCAACCCGGTACTGCGGGCTCATCCGCTGGCGCAGCGCCGCCAGCACGAGACGGTCGAGGGAGATGCCGTCGCGCTGACCCAGCGCGAGGAACGCGGCGGTCACGCCGAGCGGGATGGCGACCACGAGGAACACAGCCAGCGGGACGAACGCGCGGGTGATCGTGTACGTCCCGTACAGCACGATCCCGGTGACGGTCAGGATCAGCAGCTGTCGCGCGGTGAGCGGACCGATCACCCGGTCTTCGCGGTCGACATCGGCAGGAATCCGGACGGGCTGGCTCATTTCGCTTCACCTCGTGGAGTTGGCTTCGGCGCGCGGAACGTCGGCGGCGGAACGGACTGGGTACGCCGGTGGGCATCACCGAGACGGGGCTCCGGCGTCGCCTGCCGGAACACCGGCGCAGCAGGTGCGGAGGCCGGTTTGGCCGGGAGCGGTTGTGGTGCGGGCGGCGTTGCCGGTCGGAACTGCAGCTGCGGCGGCACCGATGCGGTGCGGACCGGCGGTGACACTGGGCCGCGTCGACGCGGGCCGTTGGCGGGTTGGAACCGCGGTGGCATTGCCGGCGGTGTTCCACGCCGTGGCGTGGGTTTGGCGGGCGATGGCGCGGAACTGAATTCGGGCATGGTCGATCCCTGGTTCGCCGGGACTACGGCGGGGTCGTGTGTGCTGTCTTGGGGCGAGGGCTGCAGGAACTGCGGCGCTTGCGAGGGCAGCGACGGCCGCTGAGCTGCGCGGGCACGCTCGGCGTCGTGGGCCGCCTTGAGCCGCCGGTTGACCACGTCGGGGTTGGGCGCGAAACGCGGCTGTGCTGGCCACGGTGGAACGGCCGCCGCGCCGCCGCCGCGACCGGCGTTCTTCGTCGCACCGCCGACGCCGGCCTTGCCGAACGCACCGGTCTTGCCGGCGACCATGCCGAAGGTTTTCGCCGCGATGTACGCGCGAGCCAACCCGCCGAGGAATGAGCGGCCGGAGCCGACCTTGACGGCCTTCAGCATCCAGAACGGGATCTTGAACAGGACGAAGAACAGAGCGATCGCGGCGATCAGCGTGCCGAGCGCGGAGAGCGTCGAGCCGAACAGGTGCACACCACCGGACAGGAACGTGCGTACCGCGGTGATCAGCACCAGCGCCTGGGCGAACTGAACGCCTGTCGTCACGGTGATCGCCTTCCACCACCAGTGCGCCAGCGGCTCGGTGTGGGGCAGCCCGTGGCACATCAGGAAGAACGGCGCGCTGATGATCAGGACGAGGGTGATGACGATCCGGACGACGTAGACGACCAGGAGACCGAGGCCGAGCACCACCAGCACGAGCGCGACGAGAATGATGAAGAGCCCGCCGGTCTGGATGCCTTGGACGGCCTCCTGCAAGGTGTTGCCCAGCGAGGGCGCGTTGACGCCGTCTCCGAGGACACCCAGGGTCAGGCCGTTGGCCAGCCGGATGAGCTTGTCGGCGAAGAAGAGCGAGAGCGCCGAGGCGATGAATGCGATCGGGATGCGCGGCCCGATCTCCTTGATCGAGTAGCGCGTCTGGACCGTCTCGTGGCCCATCAGTAGGATGCCGCCGAGCAGGATGAGCAGTCCGTAGGCGGCGACCACGATCTCCCAGGAGCTGTTCCAGAGCTCGCCGATGCCGGGCAGGTCGCTGATCGTCGGCGTGGACAGCGCGGTGTGGCCGATCAGCTCGAGGATCGGATCCAGCGCGTCGTCGACGACACTGCGGAACGCCGAGTTGATGGCCTCGGTGATGCACGCGCCGACGTTGGTGATGCCGCAGTCCGAGTCGCCGTCGCCGCTGCCGGTGCCCGGCTGCTGCGGGTTCGTGCTCGGCGCCGACGGAGTCGGCTGCGGGATGCAGTCCTCGCCCGTGCACGGCTTGCTCGGCGTTGTGGTCGGCGTCGGCGAGGTGCAGCCGAGCTGGCCGGGGAAGCTGCACGGCGTGGGCGTGGGCAGCGCGGTCGGAGGAGGCAGCGGCGGGTCCGCCGGCGACTGCCGTGGCGCGGCCGGCCAGGCCCACGCGTTGACGGTAAGGATGCCGGCCAGGAGCACGACGGTCAGCACCAGCAGCCAGCCCGCTCGCCGGCGCCGCCGTCGGATGGAGACCTGCTGGTCGGCATCGCCGACGGGGGCGACCATCGGTCGATCTGCCGCGGCAGCGGTCTCGGGCAGGCTGCCGGACCGGCGGTACGGGCGAACGGTGGGCAGGGTGCTGACGGCCATCGGTTAGGCCCCCACGATCCCTTTGAGGATCTCCACGACCAGCGGCGCGAGCGCCGCCAGGCCGTAGCCCCACCCCGCGGACTTGAAGGCCGTCTTGGCCTTCTCGACCTCGCCGGGGTCGCCGCCGCCCATCACGTAGCGGACGCCACCGATGGACAGGAACACCGTGGCCAGGCCGGCCAGGATGCCCATGATCCAGTTGCGGACGTTGTTCAGGACGTCGGTGACCGACCCGGCGAGGGCGACGACCATCGTGTCGGCGTGTCCCGCCGACGCCGAGGCCAGCAACGCGATGGCCGACAGCTCGACCACCAGCACCATGGGCGACCACCGCCGGCGGCGAGCCGGAGTCGAGTCGCCTGGCTTAATGGTCGGAGCATTGGACGGCGTCGAACTCGCATCGGCGGTCTGGTGCGTCGGCTGCGGGTCGCCGTCGAGAAGAGCACTTCGCGGCCCGCTCTCGGCATCGATCACGCGCATTGGGTCACCTCCGAAGTTCGGGCTGAGCGCGGGTTCGTCCCGCAGCCCTGAACTCCGGAATCCGCGTCCGTTTTGGACACGCGGCGCCGAACTTTCCGCTCCGATTCGCCGTTGGCGTCGGAAGCGGACGGTGACGACCGTGGCATCTCGCGAGCGGGTGTGACGGGGCGTGCCAGGGCCACCGCGGCGGCCACCTGGTCGATCAGCGGGTCGGCCGGATCGGCCGTGGCCGCGCCCTCGCGCAGGTATTCGGCAAGCCGGCGTTCGGCGCGCTTGCGCGTCTTGTAGACGGCCCACTCACCGGTCTGGTGCTGCGCGGCCCAGTCCGTCACCAGCATGTTCTCGAGCCGGGTTGCGCCGATGAGCGCGGCCTCGGTCCGGGTCAGGACTCCGTCCGCGACGGCGCGGGCGAGGACGAGATCCGGGTGTCCCCACGGCGCGTGCGGCGGGGTGGATCGGAAGCCCGGTGCGACCGGAGTCGGACCGGCCAACGCTTCGACGAGCGCGTCATAGCCCGCCCGGTAGGCGGCCCACCGCAGCCGCAGCATGATCCGCGGCGGACGGAGGTCGATCGTCGACAACGCGGTCAGGAAGCCGCGCAACACCTCGGCGTGAACGTCGGCCGGATCGCCGGCGAACCGATGGGACAAGGTGGCCGCTGCCGACGTCAGCGCGGGCAGCGCCACACCCACGGCGGCGACCGTCCAGGTCGCTCCTTCGGTTCGCGAGCGCAGCACCAGATGCGCCCACACCGCGTCTCGTGTCGCCTGCGGGCACTTGCGCGCCAGCAGGCGATCGCGGACCTCGTCGAGCGGGACGTGCCGGTCCGGGAGACCGGCGAAGAGCCGGCCGTTCAGCGACACCGGATGCGGTCCCGTCACCAGCCAGGTGAACGTGTTCCGGGCGATGTCTAAAGAGTTCGGGCTGGCCTCGTCGTGACGGCGACGAAAAGCGGATTGAGTTGCCATGTCGTGACTCCCGCGGCGTCGATGTGAACAACAACGACGCCATGAATCCACGACCGGTACCACGGAAATACCGTGCTATTGCTTGAGGTCGACTAGTAGCTGTCTTTCTGCTGCTAGAGGCCTACTATTCGGCTCGGTGGTCGTCCGAGCTGAAGATCGACCAGTTGAAGTTGAAAATGATGAATGACCTGTGTTTGTAGTAGTTCTGTAGTGGGCTGCGCGGTGTCCTCGTTGAGGTGCCCGGCAATTTCTTTGAAGTGTGTCCAAAATCGGACCTTCAGCCGGAGTTAAGGGGTGTCAGAACACGCAGCACCCTTCCGTCGGAGGAGATCCACGATGACCCCGGCATACGACAACGAACGTCCAGAGGATGGTTCGCCGCAGCACGCTCCCGCCGACCCGCCGACCGTCCCGATCCTGCTTCCGCAGCGTCGGCGAGCGCGGCGTCTGCGCACCGTGCGCCGTTCGCGAACGGTCCGGCCGAGCACCGTCTGGACGTGTGCGCAGGACGAGCTCCTCGGAGGCACCGGGCAGCTCGCGAGCTGGTTGCTGACTGCGGTCGTGAAGATCGTCACCGCCTACACGCAGCCGGGCCAGCGGGTGCTCCTGCTCGCGCCTGCGCCCTACCTCGGGCCGTCCACTTCGTCCTCGCCGATCGGCGATCGACACCGGTCCCGGCCCGGTCCGTACGGCGGGCTGCACGAAGCCAGCTGGACAGTGGTCCGACTCGGCCGCCGCGTCCAAACCCAGACCGCCGTTGCGCCTCAGGACCCGATCGGGGGACACCGCGGCGACGCGTTGGCCGGGTCCGAGTCCGGACTCGGACCCGGCTCGGGCGGTCCGACCGGCGTCGGGGTCGGTGCGCCACCTGCGCGCGATCGGTCCGGTCCGGACACGACCGCGACCGGCGTCGGTCCGGACCGCTACGACCTCATCATCACCGCGTCCGGACCGCGGCCCGGCGGCTGGTTCCGACCGGCTGATTGGGCCGATGCGCTCAACCCGACCGGCATACTCGCCGTGATCACGCATGGTGATCGTGTGGAGGGTCGGCTCATCGACCCCGCAGGCTCGTTCGTGCGTGCCGCGCAGGGCGCCAACCTGCGCTATCTCGATCGCATCGCCTTGCTGCGCGCGCCGGTTCGTAACGGGGCGCTCGCTGCCGCGGCGCCGGCCGCGCCGCCCGCTATGCCGCCTGCGCGGCACGCCCGCGTGCACGACGACCTCTTGATCTTCGCCCGCAAGCCGGTCTGCAAGGCCGCCGTGGCAGGGGAGAAGACCTCCGATGAATGAACATCTGAAATCACTTGGGTCGTCGGTCGACGGGCTGCCTCTTTCGGTCTGGCCAACCGGGCAGCGGAGCCCGCTTGAGCAGCTGCGCGACGCCGGGTGTGTGCCTGGCACCGAGATCGACGACGAGCGGATTCCTCCTGCCGTCGCCGCGCACGCGATCGCCGTCTACAGCCAACCCGGCGACCTCGTTCTCGATCCTGATTGCGGTGCGGGGACCGTACTGACCGCGGCGCTGAGCACCGGCCGGGACGCGCTTGGCTTGACCGGCCGCACCCGGTGGTGGTCCCTTGCCCGCGCCAACGTCACCGCCGCCAAGACTGCGGGCGCCTGGCGCGACGGCTCGGTCCTCGATGCCCGTCCGAAGATCCTCGCGACCGCCCGGGCCGCCGGCTTGATCGGGCGAGTCGGACTCGTGGTGACCGCCCTGCGAATGGAGCCGGGGTCAGCGAACATTCCAGACCGCGACCCGGTCGAGTCCGCGCTCGCTGACATCGCCGCGACGATGTTCTACGGCGAATCGCTGCTGCGTTCAGGCGGCCACTTCGTCATCGTCGCAAGACCGCGCCGGCGTCCGGACAGCACGTTGGCGGACCTGGCTACCCCGCTCATCGCCGCCGCGACCGCTGCCGGGCTGGCGCCGGTCGAGCGGTGCGTGGCCCTGACCGCCGGACTGCGCGGCAGCCGGCTGGTCACCCGCGTCTCGCTCCCTGCCCGTCGAGCTGCTGCCCGAGCCCGTGCTGCCGGCGCGCCGACCGCACTCCCGGCGCATCACGAGGTGCTCGTCTTCGGACTCGCCCACGACGTCGAGCTTGCCGCCGCGGCGGCAAGCGGCGTTCCCCGGCCGACCCGGCCCGAAGTCAACGACGCCGTCCATGCGGGATGGAGGCGAGCGGCATGACTATCCGCTTCTCCTGCTGCGAGCACACTGGCAGGCCGGTGGCCGAGACCCGTCCACAGCGGTGGTCCCAGCTGTGGGTAAGCCTGTGGACAAAACGACCTGGCGTCGCCGAGGAGGGCCGGGACGCGCTCGCTCGGCACCGTGCCGAAACAACCCGCCGCGCCCGCGAGGCGATGATCGAAATCGTCCGTTCCGGTTACCAGATCGGGCCCCCGCCCTACGGCTACCGCGCGCTGCGCATCCGCGTCACCGATCCCGGCGGATGCAGCAAGCTTCGGGCCGTCCTGGTCCCTGACTGGCAGACCGCCGCGGTCGTGAAGCAGATCTTCGTGTGGCGAGCCGACGACGGCTTGACGTTCGCCGCCATTGCGGCACGTCTGGACGCCGACCTTCGCCAGTACCCGGCGCCGAGCGAGCGGTGGACGGCGAAAGCTGTCCAGCGGATCGTCACCAACGTCAAGTACACGGGGCGCCAGGTCTGGGCTCGCACGGCGGCCGGCCGTCCTGCTCCTGCCGAGCAGTGGGTGACCTCGGCGCCGATGGTCCACGAGCCGCTGGTCGACGAGCGTGTGTTCCGGCGCGCTCAGCCCTGGACGGGGGAGGAGCCGCGGTGCGCTTGATGATCGTTCCCCTGACCTTCCGGCAGGCCTGCGAGTTCATCGACGCGCACCACCGGCACCACCGTCCGCCCCGCGGCATGAAGTTTGCGATCGGCGTCGCGCGCGGGGAGGAACTGGTCGGCGTGGCGACAGCCGGTCGTCCGGTCGCCAGGTGTCTCGACGACGGCGTCACGCTCGAGGTCACCCGCAGCTGCACCACCGGCGAACCCAACGCGAACTCGAAGCTCTATGGCGCGGTCTGGCGCGCGGCGCGAGCCATGGGCTACTTGCGTCTCGTCACCTACACGCAGGCGGGCGAAAGCGGTGCGAGCCTGCGCGCCGCCGGATTGATTCCCGTGGCGGACCTTCGGCCGCGGTCGGGATGGACGACGACGTCCCGCCCGCGCCAGGCGCACGGGGTCGACGGCGTCCGCCGGACCCGCTGGGAGATCAGCTCGCGCGCGCCTGAAGGTTCACCTTGTCGCGCAGCTGCTTCAGCTGGTACAGCTGGCCGAGATCGTCGAAGTCGTCAGTGAACGGCCGCCGGGACGACGTCACCGGACGGCTGGCTGCTGACGAGCCACCGGAATTGGTGGTTGATATCAGGACCGTAGAAGGAAACGCGGCTCAGCGGCTGGCTGCCGAGCAGGCACGGGTGCTCTGGGAGGTGACGCAGTGGCAGGCCCGGAACAGGTCCGTGCGTGGGCCGGACAGCGCAGCGTAGGACGCGCGCGAAGCGCCTACAGTGAACCGGCGGGCGGCGCTTCGGCCGGTGTCGCGGCGCGGCCGTCGTTCCTTCGCTTCGCATGGCTCGGACGCGTGTCCACGAAGGACATGCAGGACCCGACCCTGTCCTTGCCGCGTCAGCTGGGAAACTCGCAGCGTGCCTTGCCCGAGGACGGCTTGATTGTCGCGCACTTCTTCGACGTCGAGTCTGGTCGCATGGACCTCGACGCCCGCGGGAGCGGTCGCGCCCACGAGCAGTTCGACATCCCGGTCCCGCGTGACGGCGGAATCCAGGACCTACTCGCGGAAGCCCAGCAGCCGAACCGGCGTTTCGACTACGTCATCTGCGAGTCGATCGAGCGCACCGCCCGGCACATGTATTACGGCACTACCATCGAGCACCGCCTGGAACAGGCTGGGGTGCGCCTGCTGGCCTCCGACGAACCGTTCCAGCTCGGGTTGGTGGACGGACGCAAACCCAAGCGGGCCACCCAGCTGCTCACGCGGCGCGTGAAGCAGACCCTATCCGAGTTCTACGTCGTCGACATGCTGGAGAAGTCGTGGGACGGCTACGCGGTCCACACCGAGGCCGGCTACAACATCGGCAAGCCGTGCTACGGCTACCGCGCCAGGCACGTCCCGCACCCGGTCCCTGCCAAGCGGGCCAAGGGCGCTAAGAAGACGTTCCTAGAAGTCAACTCCGCGCAGGCGCCTGCGGTGCGGAAGGCATACCACTGGCGGATCACCGAACGCCTCGGCTACCAGGCGATCGCCGACCGGCTCAACCGCGACCTCGCCACCTACCCACCGCCGGTCCCGGTCGACCCGAAGCGCGCCGTCGGCCACTGGACTTCCTCGAACGTGCGCGACGTCCTCACCAATCCGAAGTACACCGGGCACATGGTGTGGAACGTGCGCGGCCGCAAGTCCCGCGGCAACCAGTTCAATCCCGTCGAGGAGTGGATCTGGTCCGCGCAGCCGGTTCACGAACCTCTCGTCACGTTGGAGGATTGGCTGCAGGCCCAGGAAATCAGCCGACACCGCTTCGGGTCGCGCAGCACCAGCAATACCAACGTCAAGCACCCCCAGACCAAACGCAGCTACCTGTTGCGCACCTACCTGTTCTGCGGCGGCTGCGGCCGACGGATGAACGGCAAGACTCGTCGGGGGCACGCCTACTACGTGTGCGCGCCGAAGAAGGGCTACGTCCCGGAGGGGCATCCCGCCGCCGGCAGCTTCTGGATCCGCGAAGACGCGATCGTCGCCAAGCTCAACGAGTTCCTGTCGGCTCACATCTTCGGGAGCTACCGTCGCAGTCTGATGGGCGACACCGCCCGAGAACTCGGTGCCACCGCGAAGCAAGAACGGCAGCAGCGCATCGACGCCTTGCGCCGCGAGATCGACGACGCGACGCGCATGATCAAGAATCTCGTCCGTAGCTTGGCTCTGTTCGACAAGCCGACCAAGGACCTCGTCGACGAAGTCAACGAGGAACGCGATGGCCTTCACAAACGCAAAGCTGAGCTCGAAGCCCAGCTCGCCGAAGTCGAAGAGGAGAACCAGCAGACGGCCAACCCCGACCTGCTTGACGCCCTGCCGGTGGGGGAGGTCCGGGTGGAGGAGCTACCGGAAGATGTCGCCCGGCGGCTGTTCGAAGCCCTCCGGCTCGAACTCCACTACAACAAGACCACGAACCAGATCAAGTGCACGGTCACCCTGCTCGGGCCGACCGTCCCTGCAGCGCGCCAGGCTGCTCACGAAGCGGCCATCTTGCCGTTCGACCGGGGCAGGCGGCGCGGCCAGCGCGACCGTGAAAACAAGAAAGGGGAGGATGTCATGTCTGACATCTCTCCCGTTCCCATCCTTGCGGTGCCCTCGGCAGGATTCGAACCTGCGACACCTGCCTCCGGAGGGCAGTGCTCTATCCCCTGAGCTACGAGGGCCCATCGCTGGGCGACTCCGAAAGCTTAGCGCATCCTCCGGACCTCTCGCGGGCAGGTGGTCCCATCCAAGAACCCGCTGGTCAGCGGAAGGAAAGTTGATCCATTGGCCCGGACGTGGCTAGCGTAGGCAGCCCACCTGAAGGAGCCGAGATGGTCAAGCCGTTCCAGGTCTCTCTCGACGAGGCCGATATCGCGGACCTGCGGGAGCGGCTTCGGCGGACTCGGTGGCCCGAGGCCGAGACCGTCCAGGACTGGTCGCAGGGCGTGCCGCTCTCCTATGTCCGGGAACTGTGCCGGGACTGGGGTGAGGAGTACGACTTCGGGTTCGCCGCCCGGCTCAACGCCTTTCCGCAGTTCCGGGCCGAGGTCGATGGCGTCGGGCTGCACTTCGTGCACCTGCGGTCGCCGGAAGCCGATGCGCTGCCGCTCGTGCTGACCCACGGGTGGCCCGGGTCCGTTCTCGAGTTCCTCGACGTCTTCGGGCCGCTCGCGGACCCCGCGAAGTACGGCGGAGATCCCGCGGACGCCTTCCACGTCGTCGCTCCGTCGCTGCCCGGTTTCGGGTGGAGTGACAAGCCCGCGCTGAAGATCGCGCGGGTCGCCGAGCTCTTCGACCAGCTCATGCAGCAGCTCGGCTACGACCGCTACGGCGCGCAAGGTGGCGATTGGGGCGCCGCCGTCTCGAACGCCCTCGCGCGGTCCGGGCGGGTCGCCGGAGTGCACGTCAACTTCGCGCCCGTGCGGATGGACCAGGACGATCCGACGCCGGGGGAGCGCCGCGCCCTCGCCGACCTCGAAGAGTTCCGGCGCTCCGGGGCCGGCTACTCGGCCCAGCAGGCGACCCGGCCGCAGACGCTCGGCTACGGCCTCACCGACTCGCCCGCCGGCCAGGCCGCCTGGATCGCCGAGAAGTTCTGGGCCTGGACCGACAACAAGGGCCACCCGGAGGACGCCGTCGACCGGCAGAAGATCCTCGACGACATCTCCGCCTACTGGTTCACCGCGACGGCGGCGTCGTCGGCTCGGATGTACTGGGAGAACAACGACCGCGACCTGTCCGCAGTGGACGTTCCGGCCGGGGTTTCGGTGTTCCCCAAGGAAATCGTCCGGCCGTCGCGGCGGCAGGCCGAGCAGCGCTACACCGATCTGCGGTGGTTCGAGGAGCTGCCCGTCGGCGGGCACTTCGCCGCGCTCGAGCAGCCCGGTCTGTTCGTCGAGCAGGTGCGCGGCTTCTTCCGGCTGGTGCGCTAGGCGAGCCAGCCGCTCGTCGACGCCGATGTAGTTCACGAACTCCGTCGCGACCGCGCCCGGCTCGACGACGCACACGGTGACGCCCTGGGCCGCGGCGACCGGCGCGAGCGACTCCATCAAGCCTTCGACGGCGAACTTCGCCGTGCAGTACGCCTCGTTGAACGGCTGGCCGACCGCGCCGCCGAGCGGGCGCTGGGTTTCGCGGCCGAACTGCTCACGGCGCTCGGCCCGCACGATCGCGTGAAGCTGCGCGATCTGCTGCGGCGAATGGTCGACGTCGAAGCGTGACTGTCCGCACGCTGGGAAACCCTCCTGGTGGATTGGGCGCGATCGGCGCGCGGAGTAGCTTTCGGGTGGGTGAACTTAGGCTGCCCTCTGTTGCATATATGCGCATCCGACTATATGTTTGGCCTCGACGGTGACCCGGGAACGGAGGCGGAATGGGACACGGCCACGGACACGGCCAGGCGGTCGCGCCGGCGAGCGCGTCGGGCCGGTACGTGCGGAGCCTGACCATCGCCCTCGGCATCGGCGCCGGCTTCATGGTGCTCGAGTTCATCGTCGGCTTCACGACCGGCTCGCTGGCCCTGATCTCCGACGCGGCGCACATGTTCACCGACGTCCTCGGGGTCGGCATGGCGCTCGCCGCGATCATCCTGGCGCGGCGCACGGGCCCCACGGTCAGCCGCACGTTCGGGCTCTACCGCGCGGAGGTGCTGGCCGCCCTGGCCAACGCGGTCCTGCTGTTCGGGGTCGCGGGGTACGTCCTCGTCGAAGCCGTCGGCCGGATCAGCGACCCGCCCGCGGTGCCGGGCCTGCCGGTGCTGCTGGCCGCCACGGCCGGCCTCGTCGCCAACATCGTGTCGTTCGCCGTGCTGCGCTCGGGCGCGAAGGAGAGCCTCAACGTCCGCGGCGCCTACCTCGAGGTGCTGGCCGACCTGATCGGCTCGGTCGGCGTGCTGCTCAGCGGCGCGCTTACGCTGCTGACGGGCTGGCGCTACGCCGACCCGATCATCGGTGTCGCGATCGGGCTGTTCGTGCTGCCCCGCACGTGGACGCTGGCCCGCCGCGCGCTGCGCATCCTGTTCCAGCACGCGCCCCAGGGCGTCGACGTCGGCGCGATCAACGCCGAGCTGGCCGCGCTCCCGGGCGTGGCGGACGTGCACGACCTGCACGTCTGGACGCTGACTTCGGGGATGGAGGTGGCCTCGGCGCACCTGACGCTGGCGCCGCCCGCGCAGCAGTCGGACGTGCTGACGGAGGCGCAGAACCTGCTGGCTTCGCGGTACGCGATCGAGCACGCGACACTGCAGGTGGAAGCGCCGCACTGTGCGCGGCGCTGCCAGGAACTCAGCTGGTAGTCAGGGGAGTGGCTGGGCGCCCCGGCCCGAAAGCATCAGCTTCATCTGGTCCATCTCCGCGCCCTGCGACGTCAGGATGCTCCGGACCAGCGCCTGCAACGCGGTCATGTTCGAATGCCCCGCCGCGTACTGGGCCATCGACGTTCCGCCCTGGTGGTGGCGGAGCATCAGCTGGAGGAAGTACACGTCCAGCGCCTTGCCCGACAGCGACCGCAGCTTCGCCAGCTCCGCCTCGGTCGCCATGCCCGGCATCAGGGCGCCGGCGCCCGGGTTGACCGAGGACGTGCCCATCGCCATGCCGTCGTGGCCGGCCATCGGCTCCGTCATCCACTTCATCGGCGCGCCGATCGCCTGCTCCGGCTGGTCCCACAGCATGAGCCAGCCCTTCATCCGGCCGACCTGCTCGAGCTGCGTGCGCTCGATGTCGAAGGCCAGCTGGCGGATCTCCGGGTCGGTCGAGTGGTCGCGGGCCCAGCCGGCCATCGTGACGGCCTGCAGGTGGTGCGTCGACATGTCCTGCGCGAAGCCGACCTCGACGGACCCGGCGGCCGGGGTGCCGGCCGCCGAGTCGCCGTCGATGGTGCGGGTGAGGAACATCCCCGCCGTCGCGCCGATGAGCAGCACCGCGAGCAGTGTCCCGCCGATGATCACCCAGCGGGACCAGGTCGGCTGCTCGGGAGCTTCGACGTCGAGGTCGGCTTCGGTACTCACTTGGTGGGGGTCGCCGAAGGCGCCGGGGCGCCGGTCGAGGGGACGGGCTGCTGGCTCATGCCACCGGTCTGCTGGTCGGCCTGCGCGCCCGTGCTGCCCTTGTAGTCCATCGGCTTGGCGTCCGGGCCCGGCTTCGACGGGTCGAACGGCGGCGGGTTGTCCGGGTCGAACTGGCCCGGGCCGAGGGCGTCACAGGACGCGCCGACCTCGGGGTAGACGCCGTTCGGGTTGCTGCGCAGCGCCGCGATGAACTCGTCGATGCGGGCGTCGTCGGCCTTGTCCAGCTTCAGCTGGTGCCCCCACGACTGCAGGGAGATCGGCTTGTCGAGACCCGGGTACGGCGACAGCATCGTGTACGGCTTGCCCTCGGCGCGGACCTTCAGCAGGTTCAGCGCGTCGCCGCTGATCTGCTGCGGGTTGTAGGCGATCCAGACGGCGCCGTGCTCCAGCGCGTGGACCATGTTCTCGGTCCGGACCGCGTTCGGGTACACCGTGCCGGTGCAGGTGGCCCAGTAGCCGTCGTGCGGGCCGCCGAACGGCGGGGTCTTGTCGTAGGCGACGCGCTCGGTCGGGAGCACGTGCACGCTGCCGGTGTAGGTGGCCGTGACCACGCCGGGGATGCGCTTCGAGGGGTCCGGGTCGGACGCGGTGGGCGCGAAGGAGGCGGCGGCCTGCTCGCGGTCGGCCTGCTCACGCTTCGGCGCCGACTGCACCATGTAGTAGATGATCACCGAGGCGGCCAGTGCCACGATGGCGACGACGGCGACGATCGTGCCCCACGGCGTGCCCTTCTTGCTCACCACGGAACCGCGGGCCGCCTTCACCGCCGACCCCTTTTTCCGAGTTGTCCCGTTCGCCATGGCTCCCGCGTTCTCCCTCTGGTGGCTGCGGACGGATTCCCGCCCGGGCCAGTGTAGAGACAGGCCGTCTGATCACCGTTAACGCCTCACGAGGATGCCCATCGTGACGTGGCCGAGACCGCTGCGAGCGCCGGACCTGGGCACACCTAGAATTCGCGGAGTGACTCCCGCCGCTCTCGCCGACCTGGTCCGCAGCTCCGCCGTGCAGGTGCTCGCCGCACGCGGCATCGACGACGCCGTGCTGCCGGAGCAGGTGACCATCGAACGCCCGCGCAACCCCGACCACGGCGACTACGCGACGAACCTGGCGCTGCAGGTGGCCAAGAAGGCCGGGCTGAAGCCGCGCGACTTCGCCGAGGCGCTCGCCGAGGCGGTCGCGGCCACCGACGGCGTCGCCTCCGCCGAGGTGGCGGGCCCCGGCTTCCTCAACTTCCGGCTCGCCGCGGCCGCGCAGGGCGACATCGTGCGCCAGGTGCTCGACGCCGGCGCCGCGTTCGGCCGCGGCGACGCGCTGGCCGGCACGAAGATCAACCTCGAGTTCGTCTCGGCGAACCCGACCGGCCCGATCCACCTGGGCGGCACCCGCTGGGCCGCGGTCGGCGACGCGCTGGGCCGGGTGCTGGGCGCGCAGGGCGCCGACGTCACCCGCGAGTACTACTTCAACGACGCCGGGGCCCAGATCGACCGGTTCGTCCGGTCCCTGATCGCCGCCGCGAAGGGCGAGCCCGCGCCGGAAGACGGCTACGCGGGCGGCTACATCAACGACATCGCCGCCGAGGTCATCAAGGCCGAGCCGAGCGCGCTGTCGCTGCCGGAGGAACAGCGCCACGAGACGTTCCGCCGGATCGGCATCGAGCTGATGTTCACCGAGATCAGGGAGAGCCTGCACGAGTTCGGCACCGACTTCGACGTCTACTTCCACGAGAACTCGCTGCACGAGTCCGGCGCGGTCGACGCCGCCGTCCAGCAGCTGAAGGACTCCGGGAACCTGTACTTCAACGACGGCGCGTGGTGGCTGAAGTCGTCCGAGTACGGCGACGACAAGGACCGCGTCGTCATCAAGCAGGACGGCAACCCGGCCTACATCGCCGGCGACCTGGCCTACTTCAAGGACAAGCGCAACCGCGGCTTCGACCTCTGCATCTACATGCTCGGCGCGGACCACCACGGCTACATCGCCCGCCTGAAGGCCGCGGCCGCCGCGTTCGGCGACGACCCGGCGACGGTCGAGGTGCTGATCGGCCAGATGGTCAACCTGGTCAGCGACGGCAAGCCGGTGCGGATGTCCAAGCGCGCGGGCACCGTGATCACCATGGAGGACCTCGTCGAGGCCGTCGGCGTCGACCCGGCCCGCTACGAGCTGATCCGGTACTCCGTGGACTCCACTTTGGACGTGGACCTGGACCTGCTGCGCAAGCACTCCAACGACAACCCCGTCTACTACGTCCAGTACGCCCACGCGCGGCTGGCGTCCCTGCAGCGCAACGCGGCCGACCTCGGCCTCAAGTCCGGTTCGGACGTCGATTTCGGACTGCTGACGCTGCCCGCCGAGGGCGACCTGATCCGCACCATCGGCGAGTTCCCGGAAACCGTGCGCCGCGCCGCCGAAATGCGGGAGCCGCACCGGATCGCGCGCTACCTCGAAGAACTCGCGGGCGCCTACCACAAGTTCTACACCGTGGGCCGCGTGCTGCCCATGGGCGACGAAGAGGCGACCCCTCTGACGTACGCCCGGCTCGCGCTGTGCGAGGCCGCCCGCCAGGTGCTGGCGAACGGCCTCGCCCTCCTCGGTGTTTCCGCTCCGGAACGGATGTAAGAAATGGCTCACCCCGCGGGCCCCAGGCACGCCGACGTCTACCCCCACGCCGACACCTCCGGGCTCCAGCCGTCCGGGGTCGAGGAGCTCGACAACCTCCCCGCGAAGGTCTGGCCCCGCAACACCTTCCGCGCCGCCGACGGCGTCGTGCGGATCGCCGGGGTCGACGTCCGCGAGCTCGCCGAGAAGCACGGCACGCCCCTGTTCGTGGTCGACGAGGCCGACTTCAAGTCCCGCTGCGCGGACTACGCCGAGGCGTTCGACGACCCGTCGCTCGTGCACTACGCGTCGAAGGCGTTCCTGTCCATCGAGATCGCCCGCTGGGTGGCCGAGCAGGGGCTGAGCCTCGACGTCTGCAGCGGCGGCGAGCTCGCCGTGGCGCAGCGCGCGAACTTCCCGGCCGAGCGGATCACCTTCCACGGCAACAACAAGTCGCCCGCGGAGCTCGAAGCCGCGATCGTCGCCGGGGTCGGCACGATCGTGCTCGACTCGTACTTCGAGATCGCCCGGCTGGCCGACCTCGCCGCGCGCCACGACGTCGTGCAGGCGGTGCTCATCCGGGTCACCGTCGGCGTCGAGGCGCACACCCACGAGTTCATCGCGACCGCCCACGAAGACCAGAAGTTCGGCTTCTCGCTGGCTTCCGGCGACGCGGCCGAGGCGGTGCGCCGGGTGCTCAACGCGCGCTCGCTCAAGCTCGTCGGCCTGCACAGCCACATCGGCTCGCAGATCTTCGACGCCGACGGCTTCGAGGTCGCCGCCCGCCGCGTCGTCGGGCTGCTCGCCGACCTCGCCAAGGAGCACGGCCCCGAGCTGCTCGACCAGCTGAGCCTGGTCGACCTCGGCGGCGGCTTCGGCATCGCCTACACCGAAAAGGACAACCCGCCGCCGCCGGCGCAGATGATCACGCAGATCCGCGAGATCGTCCGCAAGGAGTGCGCGTACGCGGGCCTGCCGGTGCCGCGCATCGCCGGCGAGCCCGGCCGCGCCATCGCCGGTCCCGGCACGGTCACGCTGTACGAGGTCGGCACCATCAAGGACGTCTCGCTCGGCGACGACCTGTCGCGCCGGTACGTCAGCGTCGACGGGGGGATGAGCGACAACATCCGGACCGCGCTCTACGACGCGGTGTACGACGTCCGGGTGGTTTCCCGCTCCGCGGGCGACAACGACCAGCCGGTGCAGGCCGTGCTGTCCCGGGTCGTGGGAAAACACTGTGAGTCCGGCGACATCGTCGTACGAGACTGCTGGTTGCCCGACACGCTGGCTCCCGGCGACCTGCTGGCGGTCGCGGCGACCGGTGCCTACTGCTACTCGATGGCGAGCACGTACAACCGGCAGCCGCGCCCGGCCGTGGTCGCCGTGCGCAACGGCGGCTCCCGGCTGCTGCTGCGGCGCGAGACGACCGACGACATGCTTCGCCTGGAGGTCTGAACACTGTGGCTGCCCCAGAGGAACGGCGAGCCGTCAAGGTCGCCCTGCTCGGCTGCGGGACCGTCGGCAGCGAAGTCGCCCGGCTGCTCTCCGAGCAGGCCGACGAGCTGGCCGCCCGGGCGGGAGTGGCGGTCGAGCTGGCCGGCATCGCCGTCCGCCGCCCGGACAAGCACCCCGAGCTGCCGCCGGAGCTGCTGACCGCCGACGCCGAGAAGCTCGTCACCCGCGACGACGTCGACGTCGTGGTCGAGCTCGTCGGGGGCATCGAGCCGGTGCGCGGCTGGCTGCTGGCCGCGCTGAAGGCCGGGAAGTCCGTCGTCACGGCGAACAAGGCCCTGCTCGCCGAACACTCCGCCGACCTGTTCGAGGCGGCCGACGCCGCGGGCGCCGACCTCTACTTCGAGGCCGCGGTCGCCGGGGCCATCCCGCTGCTGCGCCCGCTGCGCGAATCCCTCGCGGGCGACCGGATCACCCGCGTGATGGGCATCGTCAACGGGACCACGAACTACATCCTGTCCGCGATGGACTCGACCGGCGCCGGCTACGCGGAGACGCTCGACGAGGCCAGCCGCCTCGGGTACGCCGAAGCCGACCCGACCGCCGACGTCGACGGCTACGACGCCGCGTCCAAGGCCGCGATCCTCGCGTCGCTCGCCTTCCACACGCGCGTGACGGCTTCGGACGTGCACCGCGAGGGCATCGCCGACGTCACCGCCGCCGACCTCGGCGCGGCCCGGATGCTCGGCCGCACGGTCAAGCTCCTGGCGATCTGCGAACGCGTGGCCGACGACGACGGCGTCGAGTCGGTCTCCGCCCGCGTGCACCCGGTGATGATCCCGCGCAGCCACCAGCTGGCCGGCGTGGGTGGTGCGTTCAACGCCGTCTACGTCGAGGCCGACGCCGCCGGCGAGCTGATGTTCTACGGCCAGGGCGCGGGCGGCGCGCCGACCGCGAGCGCGGTGCTCGGCGACCTCGTCGCGGTGGCGCGCAACCTGGTGGCCGGCGGCCGCGGCCCGCGCGAGTCCGCGCACGCGGCGCTGCCGGTGCGGCCGATGGGCCAGACCCCGACCCGTTACCACGTAAGCCTTTCCGTGGCCGACCGCGCCGGCGTGCTCGCCCAGGTGGCGCAGGCGTTCGCCGGGCACGGCGTGAGCATCGCGGCCGTGCGGCAGAGCGACGTCGGCGACCGCGCGAGCCTGGTCGTGGTGACCCACCAGGCCCCGGACGCGGCCCTGCAGTCCACTGTGGACGAAATTGCCAAGCTCGACGTCGTCCACGAAGTCGTCAGCGTCATGCGGGTGGAAGGCGAAGACCAGTGACAAGCCAGCCCTGGCCGGGAATCATCGAGGCGTACCGGGACCGCGTCCCGGTCCCGGACGGGGCGCAGGTCGTCACGCTCGGGGAAGGCAACACGCCGCTGCTGCCCGCGCGGCACCTGTCCGAGCTGACCGGCTGCGAGGTGTACCTCAAGGTCGAGGGCGCCAACCCGACGGGCTCGTTCAAGGACCGCGGGATGACCGTGGCGATCACGCACGCGCTCGCGAGCGGCCTCAAGGCGGTGATCTGCGCGTCGACCGGCAACACGTCCGCCTCGGCCGCGGCCTACGCCGCCCGCGCCGGGCTCACCTGCGCCGTGCTGGTGCCGCAGGGCAAGATCGCGATGGGCAAGCTCGCCCAGGCCGTCCTGCACGGCGCGCGAATCCTGCAGGTGGACGGCAACTTCGACGACTGCCTCGAGCTGGCCCGCAAGACCGCGGCCGACTACCCGGTCACCCTGGTCAACTCGGTCAACCCGGTGCGCATCGCCGGCCAGAAGACCGCGGCGTTCGAAATCTGCGACGCGCTCGGCGCGGCGCCGGACATCCACTGCCTGCCGGTCGGCAACGCGGGGAACATCACCGCCTACTGGGCGGGGTATTCGGAGTACGCGGCCGACGATGTGGTGAAGAACACGCCGCGGATGTTCGGCTTCCAGGCGGCCGGTGCGGCGCCGCTGGTGCACGGCGAGCCGGTGCGCGACCCGGACACGATCGCCACCGCGATCCGGATCGGCAGCCCGGCGTCGTGGACGGCCGCGGTGAAGGCGAAGGACGCGTCCGACGGGCTCTTCGAAGCCGTGACGGACGAGAAGATCCTCGAGGCGTACCGGCTGCTGGCCGGGCGCGAGGGCGTGTTCGTCGAGCCGGCGTCGGCCACCAGCGTGGCCGGCCTGCTCGCGACGGCCGCCGACGGCCGGCTGCCCCGCGGGTCGCGCGTGGTCTGCACCGTCACCGGCCACGGCCTGAAGGACCCGCAGACGGCCCTGGCGGGCAACGTCGAGGTCGAACCCCTCGCGGTGGACCCCTCGGCGGTCGCGGCGGCGCTGGACCTGCGGTGAGCGCCGGCTCGCCAGCGCCCCAATGTGGCGTTCGGTGCGTCTCACGCACCCAACGCCACATTGGGAGCGTCCCACGCACCCAACGCCACATTGGGGCGCTCCGGTGACCGGGTTCAAGGTCACCGTCCCCGCGTCGACGGCGAACCTCGGGCCCGGCTTCGACGCCTTCGGCATGGCGCTGGGCCTGCACGACGTCGTCGAGGTGCGGGTCACCGACGCCGGGCTCAAGGTCGAGGTCATCGACGCGGGCGCCGGCGGGGTCGAGGACGTCCCCACCGACGAAACCCACCTCGTCGTGCGGGCCATCCGGCGGACCTGCGCGCACCTCGGCGTCGAGCCGCCGGGCCTGCACCTGCGCTGCTACAACGCGATCCCGCACGCGCGCGGGCTCGGCTCGTCGGCGGCCGCGGTGGTCTCCGGAGTCGCTGCCGGGTACGCCCTGGCGGGCCGGGACCTCGACGAGTTCGGCGCGCTGCAGCTGGCCGCCGGCTTCGAAGGCCACGCCGACAACGCCGCGGCGAGCCTGTTCGGCGGGCTCGTCCTGGCCTGGTGCGAAGGCGCGGAGTTCCACGCCGAGCGCCTCGAGCCGCACGTGGCGATCCGGCCGGTCGTGGCGGTGCCGTCGGTGCGCTCGGCCACCGCGACCACGCGCGGCCTGCTGCCGGCCACCGTGCCGCACGCCGACGCCGCGCACAACGCCGGCCGCGCCGCGCTCGCCGTGCGCGCCCTGACGGCGAAACCGGAGCTGCTCCTCGCGGCCACCGAAGACCGCCTGCACCAGCACTACCGGGCCCCCGCGTACCCGGCGAGCGGCGAGCTGGTGACGACTCTGCGTGCACGCGGAGTCGCGGCCGCCATCTCCGGCGCGGGTCCCACGGTGCTCGCGCTGACCACGGCGGGAATACTGCCGCCCGGGGTCGACGTTGAAGGCTTCGACGTCTTCGAGCTGCCCGTTGATCTCGCAGGTGTGCAGGTTGCGGCTCAGTAAAGGCTGGGTCACGTGGCCGCCACCCCGCCCGCCACGCGGGGGGTGGTTGTTGCACCCGGCACCGGCGCGGTCTACCCTCGGGGGCGTTCGATCACCGTGCGTTTCCGCACCCGATGCCGGTCCCCGGATCGCATCCTTCGTTGATCCGCCGAATCCGCACCGCCTGGCAAGCGGGGTAACGCGGAGGAACGCAGGCGGGTTTCCGGTTTCGGCGGTGCCGAATTCCGTGTCCTCCGAATGGAGGACGCAAACCCCTGTGGTGGAGGCGCTCCAGCTGTGTTTCGCACGGCCGAAGAGCTCATCTCCCGTATCGGGGGGCAGATACGCCGGTTCGCGATCAGAAGCGAGCGGCAGTCCGCTGATCCGCCTGGAGGCGTGGATCGGTCAGGAAGGACATGTGTGAGCAACACCGATCTTTTGAGCGACGTGGGTAGCAGCGCCGCGGAGTCGAACGGCACCACCCCCGCTCCCAAGAAGACGGTCGGCGGGTTGACCGGGAAGACCGTGGCGGAACTGCGTTCGCTGGCTGGGGAGCTCGGCGTCGGTGAGACGACGGGCATGCGCAAGGGCGATCTGATCGCCGCGATCCGTGAGCGTCAGGGCAAGTCTCGCAAGCGTGCGGCCAACGAGACCCTGCCGCTGGAGGGCGTCGGCGAGCCGGTCAAGGCCCCGAAGCGGGAGCCCAAGGCCCAGGCGCAGTCGGCGCCGGCCGAGACCAAGCCGGAGCCGAAGGCCGAGGCCCCGGTGGCGAGCGCCCCGGCTGTGGACGCCCCGCCGCAGGCCGAGCGCCCGCAGCAGGACAAGCAGGACGGCCAGCAGAGCCAGGACGGCCAGCCCGAGGAGGGCGGCCGCGGCCGTCGTCGTCGCGGCTCGAACCGGGCCGCCGGGTCGCCCGACAGCCAGGGCGGCGGTGACCGCCAGGGCGGCGGCGACCGTCAGCAGGGCGACCGCCAGCAGGGTGACCGGCAGCAGGGCGACCGCCAGCAGGGCCAGGGTGGTGGCGGGAACAACCGCGACCAGCAGCGCCAGGGCGGCGGCCGCAACGACAGCCGCAATGACAACCGCCAGGACGGCAACCGCCAGCGCAGCCAGCAGGACGGCGGCAACCGCGGCGGCCAGGACAACCGGTCCCAGCAGCTCGACGACGACGAGGAAGGCGGCCGTCGCGGCCGTCGCTTCCGCGACCGTCGTCGCCGGGGCAGTGGCGGCGGCCAGCGTGAGGCCGGTTCGCCGGACACCGAGATCCGCGAGGACGACGTCCTGCTGCCCGTCGCGGGCATCCTGGACGTGCTGGACAACTACGCGTTCGTGCGGACCTCCGGCTACCTCGCCGGCCCGAACGACGTGTACGTCTCGCTGTCGCTGGTCCGCAAGTACGGCCTGCGCCGCGGTGACGCCATCACCGGCAGCGTGCGCCAGCCGCGGGAAGGCGAGCAGCAGCGGCAGAAGTTCAACCCGCTGGTGCGCGTCGACTCGATCAACGGGCTGGAGCCGGACGAGGCCAAGCGGCGTCCCGACTTCACCAAGCTGACCCCGCTGTACCCGAACGAGCGGCTGCGCCTCGAGACCGAGTCGCACAAGCTCACGACCCGCGTGATCGACCTGATCATGCCGGTCGGCAAGGGGCAGCGCGCCCTGATCGTGTCGCCGCCGAAGGCCGGTAAGACCACGATCATGCAGGACATCGCGAACGCGATCTCCACGAACAACCCCGAGTGCCACCTGATGGTCGTCCTGGTCGACGAGCGTCCGGAAGAGGTCACGGACATGCAGCGCTCGGTGAAGGGTGAGGTCATCGCCTCGACCTTCGACCGGCCGCCGGCGGACCACACCTCGGTCGCGGAGCTGTCGATCGAGCGGGCCAAGCGCCTGGTCGAGATGGGCCACGACGTCGTCGTGCTGCTCGACTCGATCACCCGGCTCGGCCGCGCGTACAACCTGGCGGCCCCGGCGTCCGGCCGGATCCTGTCCGGTGGTGTCGACTCGACCGCGCTCTACCCGCCGAAGCGGTTCCTCGGCGCGGCGCGCAACATCGAGAACGGCGGCTCGCTGACCATCTTCGCCACGGCGATGGTGGAGACCGGGTCGACGATGGACACGGTCATCTTCGAAGAGTTCAAGGGCACCGGTAACGCGGAGCTCAAGCTCGACCGCAAGATCGCCGAGCGCCGCGTGTTCCCGGCCGTCGACGTCAACCCGTCCGGTACTCGCAAGGACGAGCTGCTGCTCAACCCGGACGAGCTGGCCGTCACCGTGAAGCTGAGCCGGGTGCTGCACGCGCTCGACTCGCAGCAGGCCATCGACCTGCTGATCTCGCGGCTGCGCAAGACGAAGACGAACACCGAGTTCCTCATGCAGGTCTCGAAGACCGCCCTCGGCGGCGGCGAAGACGACTGAGCGTGCTCGACGGAGGCCTCCCCACTCGACCGCGGGGAGGCCTCCGGCACGTTCGGAATACCAGGTCAGCGGGGTGCGTTCCACTGATCGTCAGCCTGTCTGGCAGAATTACCCGCTGAAGTCCGGCGCCGGTTCACCCCGCGAGAACGACTGGGGACCCGGAGCCAACGAGAGAGGACACCATGAAGAGCGGTATTCACCCCGAGTACGTGGTCACGAACGTGAACTGCGACTGCGGAAACAGCTTCACCACGCGCAGCACCAAGACCAGTGGCGACATCCACGTCGAGATCTGCTCGAACTGCCACCCGTTCTACACGGGCAAGCAGAAGATCATGGACACCGGTGGCCGGGTCGCGCGCTTCGAGGCTCGCTACGGCAAGCGTCAGAAGAAGGACGCCGACGCCAAGTAGCTTTTTTCACGGCGCCCACCCGCACGCGCGGGTGGGCGCCGTTTCTTGTCTTGACCCGGGCTGAGAGGTGGCAGAGGTGGATTCGAGCTCGCTCAAGGGGCTGCTCGCCGAACACGCGGAGCTGGAGAGCCAGCTCGCGGACCCGGCGGTGCACGCCGACCAGGCGCGCGCCCGCAAGCTCGGCCGCCGCTACGCCGAGCTGACCCCGGTGGTGCGTGCCGTCCAGGAGCTCGACTCCGTCCGCGACGACCTCTCGGCCGCGAAGGAGATGGCTTCGGAGGACGCGGAGTTCGCCGCGGAGGCCGAAGTGCTGGCCGCGCGGATCCCCGAGCTGGAATCGAAGCTCACCGAGCTGCTGCTGCCGCGCGACCCGTACGACGGCTCCGACGTCGTGATGGAGATCAAGTCCGGCGAAGGTGGCGAGGAGTCGGCCCTGTTCGCCGGCGACCTGCTGCGGATGTACCTGCGCTACGCCGAGCGGCACGGCTGGAAGGCCGAGGTCCTCGACTCGGTGGACTCCGACCTGGGCGGCTTCAAGGACGTCACGCTCTCGATCAAGACGAAGTCGCCCGTCGTCGACGGCGTCTGGTCCCGCCTGAAGTTCGAGGGCGGCGTGCACCGCGTGCAGCGCGTGCCGGCGACCGAGTCGCAGGGCCGGATCCACACGTCGGCGTCCGGGGTGCTGATCTACCCGGAGCCGGAGGAGGTCGAGGTCGAGATCGACCCGAACGACCTGCGCATCGACGTGTTCCGGTCGTCGGGCCCGGGCGGCCAGAGCGTCAACACGACCGACTCGGCGGTCCGGATCACGCACCTGCCGACGGGCATCGTCGTGTCGTGCCAGAACGAGAAGTCCCAGATCCAGAACCGCGCGCGGGCCCTCCAGGTGCTGCAGGCCCGGCTTCAGGCGATCGCGGAAGAAGAGGCGGCGGCGAAGGCGTCCGACGCCCGCAAGTCGCAGATCCGCACGGTCGACCGGTCGGAGCGGATCCGCACGTACAACTACCCGGAGAACCGCATCTCGGACCACCGGGTGAACTACAAGGCGTACAACCTGGACCAGGTCCTGGACGGCGAACTCGACGGCGTCCTGGACGCGCTGGCGACGGCCGACCGCGAAGAGCGGCTGGCCACTTCCGCCGGCTGACTAGCGCGGGATTCCGGCTTCGATCTGCGCGAGCTGGGCGGCGAGGAGCTCCTCGAACGCCGCCCGGCGGTCTGCGCCGAGGGGGCGCACTTCGCGGGCGAAGTGGGACAAAGCCGGGAAGCGCTCGGGGTCGGCGCCCAGCACCGCGACGCGGAACTGTTCCATGCCTTGTTCGTGCTCGGTGGGGGTGACGGTGCTGACCCCGGCCTCGGACGCGATCAGCGCGGCGATGAGGATCGCCAGCCGGTGGTAGCGCGCCGGGATCTCTTCGTCGGGCAGCCCGGACGCGCGCAGGGCCTGCAGCACCTCTTCCATGACGAGCCGGGACCCGGCGCCGCCTGACGCGTAGCGGCCCCAGATCGCGGCGATCTGCGGATGCTGGCCGAAGGCCTCCCGCAAGCGCAGCGCCGTGGCGGTGAGGCGCTGCTTCCAGTCGCCCTCGGGGTGGTAGCCGTCCATGGCCGACACGAGGATCCGGTCGGCGACCGCGCGCAGCAGTTCGGTCTTGTTCCGGAAGTGCCGGTACAGGCTGGACGAATCGGTGCCGAGCGCCGCCGCGAGCTTGCGCACGCTGAACGACTCCGCGTCACCGGTGCGCAGGAGCTCCGCCGCCGTGTCCAGGATTTCTTCGGTCGCCCAACGCCTTCGGCCGGTCATCTCGCCCCTCTCGTCCCAGCCAGTCTAGCTTATGCACTTGCTGTTGCACGCACCGCGTGCATAATGAGGACAGATGGCTGGGGGAGTTCGCTCCCATGGAGGAAGGACACTGTCGTGCAGCACTCACTGGACACCGCCGGACTGGACGCGGCCCTCGAGAACGTCCACCGCGCCGGGATGCCGGGCCTGTTCGCCGAGGTACGGGCCGGCGAGCAGGTCTGGCGCGGCGCCGCCGGGGTCGCCGACGTCGGCACCGGCCGGCCGGTCAGCGCGGACCTGCGGCACCGCGTCGGCAGCATCACGAAGACGTTCACCGCCGCCGCGGTGCTGCGGCAGGTCGAGAACGGCGAGATCGGGCTCGACACCCCCATCGGCCACTACCTGCCGCGGCTGGTCCCCGGCGAGCGCGGTGCCGCGATCACCGTCCGGATGCTGCTCGACCACACGAGCGGGCTCGCCGAATACCTGCCGTACGCCTACCCCTCGCTCAGCGCGTTCCCCGACCTCGCGAAGACCGGGCCCCAGAGCTTCGACGACCACCGGCTCACGCGGTTCGACCCCGTCGACCTGATCGGGATGGGGGTCGCCGCGCCCGCCACCGGCACCCCGGGCGGCGCGCCGGGGGTGTATTCGAACACCGGCTACCTGCTCCTGGGGCAGCTCCTGGAGCACGTGACCGGCACCGCGGCCGAGAAGCACATCACCCAGGACGTCATCGAGCGCGCCGGCCTCCGGGACACCGGGTTCCCCGAGGACACGGACGTCGAGGGGCCGCACTCGCGGCTCTACGAGGCGTGGTTCGGCATGATCGACCCGCCGCGCGACTACAGCGTCTTCGACATGTCGTGGGTCGGGCCGGCGGCGGCGCTGGTTTCGACCGTCGCGGATCTCAACCGGTTCTTCCGCCTGCTGCACGCGGGCGAGATCGTCGGCCGGACGTCGCTCGAGCAGATGCGGCGCACCGTCCCGGTGATCTCCCAGGAGGGCAAGCTGATCGACTACGGCCTCGGCCTGCACCCGATGGAGGCGCCCGGCCAGGCCACGTTCTGGGGCCACGGCGGCACGGTCTGGGGCGGCGGGGCACTCGCCGCGATCCGGGCCGACGGCGAACGTCAGCTGGCGGTCGCCATGAACCTGCAGAGGTGGAACCGCCTCGACTCGGGCGTGCCGCAGCCGCACCCCATCGACCGCGCGCTCGCGGCATTCCAGCAGGTGGCGATGTACGGATGATCGCCACGAACCGTGTGCCTGCAGTGCTGGGGGCCGGGCTCGTCCTGACCGTCCTCGCGGCGATCTTCCCGTTGACCGCCACCTCGCTGCTGGCCGATCACCTTCGCGCCGGCTATCCCGCGTACACCCCGGCGCAGATCGGCTCGGCCGTCACCACCTACCAGGTCCTGCTGTCCGTCATCGGCGCTCTGGGGGTACTCGCCTGGCTCGCGACGATCCTGGCGGTCAGGGCGGGCAAGCGGTGGGCCCGCGCGGCCGCGACCGTGGGGCTCGTGCTCGGCGCCGGCGTGGGCTTGGCGGGGCTGCTGATCCGGGACACGTCCGGCGACACCGGCTTACCGCCGGCGCTGGGCTGGGCCGGGATGGCACCCTGCCTGGCCGGCGTCCTGGCGGTCGCCTGGCTGTGGACGAGGCCCCGCGCGGCGTGACCGCCACGGCCCGCACGCCGTGTCGACCCTCCCAGCACGCGTGTCGGCTTCCTGATCACGTGTGTCGGCCCTTCCCGCACACCGCCGGTCAGGCCGCGCCGTGATCGGAGCGCCGGCACGCGTGATTCCCGGGTCGGCACGCGTGATTGCGGGGTCGACACGGCGCCGTCAGCGGAGGGCGGGCTTCTCCGGCTCGCGGAAGGCCTCGAAGACCTCGGTCACCGGCTCCTCTTCGGGCGCGGCTTCCGCCACCGGCCGAGCCGGCCGCGGGAAGAAGCTCAGCACCGCGAACACGAACGCCAGGAACGTCGGGAACAGCGTCAGCAGCTGGTGCTTCACGCCCTCGACGCCTTCGCCCAGCGCGGACAGCCCGAACTGGCCCACCGCGAACAGCAGCAGGAAGAACACCACGACGCCGTACTCGCGCG
Organism: Amycolatopsis sp. NPDC028719; assembly: GCF_055565395.1. Lineage (NCBI taxonomy): Bacteria > Bacillati > Actinomycetota > Actinomycetes > Pseudonocardiales > Pseudonocardiaceae > Amycolatopsis > Amycolatopsis sp. NPDC028719. The sequence goes on along the minus strand of NZ_JBVHUL010000004.1, from coordinate 679,432 downwards.
CGCGGCGGCGGAACGCCCGCACGCCGGCCCAGCCGATCAACAGCCAGAACGGCACCAGCACGAACAGCCCCAGTGGCGCGGCCAGCGCGGACAGCCCGGAGAACACCGGCACCCGGTACTCCTGGGCCATCTTCGGGAACCCGGCCGACTCCGCGAAGCTGCCCAGCCGGGACGGGCGGGCCGTCAGGGTGTCGATCGCGCCCTGCTGGAGGATCTGCACCGTGCGCGCCGGGTGGGACGCGTAGTACTGGACCACGTTGCGGCGGCTGATCTTGTCTCGGAAGCCGTTGTAGTCCGCGTCGGTCCACGGGTGCGCCGCCCACCAGCCGGTGCCGATGAACTTCTTCGCGCTCGGGGGCAGGCCCAGCGCCGCCAGGTCGGCGTCCGTGTCGTGCTTGCCGTCCACGATGCTGTCGAACACCACGTGGTACATGTTCGCTTCGCGGTACTCGGCGTTGGCCGGGTCGCCGTGGGACTGCACCGCCGCCGTCCCCGCGCCCACGACCACCAGCACGCCCAGCGGCAGCAGCCACCGGGCCCGGCCCCGCGCGCCGAGCGGCCGGATCAGCGCCAGCGCCACCACGAACAGCGGGATCAGCAGCAGCGTCTGCGACTTCGCGTTGATGCCGATCAGCGCACCCACCACGGTCAGCGCGGCGCCCCAATAGCGCCACGCGCCCGTGCGGTTCATCAGCAGCAGGCCGCCGGCCATCAGCAGCATCCCGGCGAACCCGGCGCCCTCGCTGAGCACCGAGGCGAAGTAACCGAAGAACGCCGAATCGGCCATCACGAGCAGCAGCAGCACCGCCGCGACGACGCGGTTGCGCCGGCTCAGCTCCAGGCCGAGGACCGTCGCCGCGACACCGGCCGCGACCAGCACGCACGTGATCGCGCCGAGCACCAGCAGGTTGAGCTCCGCCGACGAGCCGAGCACCTTCCCCAGCTTGCTCGCGAACCAGTCGAGCCACGCCTGGCTCGAGATGTAGTCGCTCTTGCAGGCCGAACCCGGCCCGTAGCTGAAGTGCACGTAGAACTCGGAACTGAGCTCCGGGTGCCGGCCGCCGAGGTCGCACAGCAGGCGCCAGCCGTCACCGTTGTCGGCCATGCCGACCGGCCTCGGCACGAGGAACCGGACCAGCAGGACGCCCAGGGAGAGGACGAAGACGCCCAGGCCGAAGCGCAGTTCACGGGATCGCACTCGGAACAGCGTACGAGATCACGCAGAGTCGGCGGGTGCTGCACCGGGAACGGGCGAAACGGGCCGGTGCCGGAACACCACGTAGTGGTAGAGCAGGTAGTTCCAGAACAGCCCGACGACGATCGCCGCGCCCTTCGGCACCAGCAGGTTGATTCCCGGGAACAAGCGGCTCACCAGCGTGATCACGCCGAACTGGATGACCCAGAGCCCGAACGCCGTCACCCCGAAGAACAGCAGCGCCTGCTTCCGGATGTCGCCGTCCTTCGCGCGGAACGTGAAGTTGCGGTTCAGCGTGAACGACAGCAGCATCCCGGCCGTCGTCGAGATGAAGTTCGCGACGAACGTCGGCACGCCCAGTGTCGCCAGCAGCGCGTAGCCGAGTGCGTCGACGAGCGTGTTGCCGATCCCGACGATCCCGAAGCGGACCTGCGTGGCCGTGACGAACCTCATCGGGCGGCGCTCCGGTTGTCCTCGGCCGTCTCGGGGATGCCGGTGCGGACCGAGGCCACCGTGTACAGCGGCCGGTTCTGGACCTGCGAGTACGTCCGGCCGATGTAGCTGCCGAGCACGCCCAGCATGATGATCTGGATGCCGCCGAGGAAGAACATCGCGATGGTGATGAACGCCCAGCCGGGCACCGCCGTCTCCGGCGCGAACAGCTTCACGCCGACGACGTAGAGCACGCCGAGGAAGCTCAGCAGCGAGATCAGGTAGCCCATCCGCGTGATCATCCGCAGTGGCGTCGTCGAGAACCCGAGGATGCCGTCGGCGGCGAAGCGCAGCATCTTCGTCAACGGGTAGCCGGTGACGCCGGCGTGGCGCTGGTCGCGGTCGAACAGCACCGCCGTCTGCCGGAACCCGACGTAGCTGACGAGGCCGCGCAGGAACCGGTCGCGCTCGCGGTACTTGCGCAGCTCGTCGACGACCTTGCGGTCGACCAGCCGGAAGTCGCCGGTGTTCTTCGGGATCTCGACCGCGGCCATCTTCTGCAGGAACCAGTAGAACGCGGTCGCGGTGAACCGCTTGAACGGCGAATCCCGGCGTGACCGGCGCTGCGCGTAGACGACCTCGTAGCCCTCTTCCCACTTCTCGAGCAGCTCGAGCGCGACCCGCGGCGGGTCCTGCAGGTCGCTGTCCATGATGATCGTGGCGTCGGCGTCCACCAGGTCGAGTCCCGCGGTGACGGCCATCTGGTGGCCGAAGTTGCGGGACAGCTCGACCACCGTGACACGGGGATCGCGCCCGCCCAGCTCGGTGAGCCGCTCCAGGGACGCGTCCCGGCTGCCGTCGTCGACGTAGATGAAGCTGAAGTCGTACCGCCCGGCCAGGGGCGCGGTGACCTCGTCGACCGTGCGGTGCAGCAGGTCGATGTTCGCTTCCTCGTTGTAGATGGGGAAGATGAACGCGACCCGGCGGCGCGTGGTCGGCTCGGTCGGCACTGGCGCTCCCGGGGGTCGGCGTCTCGGGCATCCTAGAGATCGGCGACGCCCTCGGCGAACACGGTCATCCGCTGTCCGTAGTCCTCGGCCGGGCCGAAGTGGACGGCCACCGCGTCCGCCCCGGCCAGGATATACGCCCGGAATCGCGCGATGGCGGCTCCGAGATCGCCGCCGTTCCACTCCATTCTGGCGGTGACCCGTGTTTCGCGGCCGTTTGTCATGCCGGTGAGCTTTTCGGCGCGTTCGCCGACTTCGGCGGGGGACAGGCCCGCGCTCATCCAGCCCGAACCGATCCGCGCGGCCCGGCGCAGCGCGACGTCCGAGTTGCCGCCGACGGTGATCGGCACCGGCCCGGCCGGCCGCGGCTCGAAGTACCCGCCGCGGGGGCCGCGGCCGGTGCGCAGGAGCTCGGCGAGCAGGTCGAGGGTGGCGTCGGTCCGCTTGCCGCGCGTCCGGAAGTCCGCCCCGACCTCGGCGAACTCGGGCTCGTTCCAGCCGGTGCCGACCCCGAGGTCGAACCGGTGCCCGGAGAGCGCATCGAGCGTCGCGACCTGCTTGGCCAGTGCGAACGGCTCCCGCAGCGGCACGATCAGCACCGACGTCCCGAGCCGGATCCGGTCCGTGCGGGCGGCGATGTGCGCCAGCGTGACCAGCGGTTCGTAGACGCCGCCGAAGACGTCGCCGAAGGCACCGGGCGGGATCAGGTGGTCGGGCAGCCAGGCGGCGTGGTAGCCGAGGTCTTCGGCTCGCCGTGCGAGCTCGGCGGGCCGCGCGGGGTCGAGGTCCGGCTGTTCGTTCGGGAGCACGACTTCCAGGAAATGTCCGGTCATGCCGGCGACGTTAGGTCTTCACATCGGTGTGAAGGTCAACCTGCCAGGGGGTCGGAATGCGGATCGGCGAGCTCGCGGGACGCACGGGGGTCAGCACGCGGCTGCTGCGCTACTACGAGGAGCAGGGCCTGCTGACGGCGGCGCGCGACGGCAACGGCTACCGGGCCTACGACGAGGACGCCCTCGTGCGGGTGCGGCAGATCCGGCGGCTGCTCGGGGGCGGGCTGACCACCGAGGTCATCGCGTCCGCGCTGCAGTGTGCCCGCGGGGAGGAGGCGCGCCTCGACCTGTGCCCGGAGCTGGCCGGGCTGCTGCACCGCGAGCTGGCCACGATGGACGACCGGATCGGGGCGCTGCAGCGGCGGCGGAGCGCGCTGGCCGGGTACTTGTCCGCCGAGGGCTGAGGGTGCCTCGATACGCTGGACGGCGTGGGACCGGCGCGTGTCCTCACGGGGGAGTTCCGCCTGGTGTGCCAGGCTTGACGAGGTGAAGGACGACGAGTGAATCGGCAGCCGCTGCGCCTGGCCATCATCGAGGCCACCCGGATTCTCGAACGCGCCGGCGTCGCCTCGCCGCGGTTCGACGCCGAGGTGATCGCGGCGCACGTGCTCGGGGTCGAACGCGGCCGGCTGCCGATGGTGCCGCTGGTCGACCCGCCGGTCATCGAGGCCATCGGCCAGCTCGTCCAGCAGCGCGCGAAGCGGATTCCCCTGCAGTACCTGACCGGCTGGGCGGCGCTGGGGGAGATCACGGTCGCGGTCGGCGCGGGGGTGTTCGTGCCGCGGCCGGAGACCGAGCTGCTGCTCGAGTGGGGCGTCAAGTTCCTGCAGGGGCGCGAGTTCCCGGTGGTGGTGGACCTGTGCACCGGCTCCGGGGCGCTGGCGCTGGCGGTGGCCCACGCCCGCCCGGACGCGGTGGTCTACGCGGTCGACGTCGACCCGCAGGCGCTGGCGTGGGCGCGCCACAACGCGGACGTCCACGCGGACGCGGGCAACACCCCGATCCGCCTGTATTCGGGCGACATCGGCGACCCGACGATGTTCGCCGAGCTCGACGGCCTGGTCGACCTGGTGCTGTGCAACCCGCCGTACGTCCCGGAGGGGACACCGGTGCCCCCGGAGGTCGCGGAGCACGACCCGCCCCGCGCGGTGTTCGCGGAGGAGAGCGGCCTGGCGGTGATCCGCCACGCGATCGCGGCGGGGGCGCGGTTGCTGCGCCCGGGAGGCGGACTGGCCATCGAGCACGACGACACCCACGGGTCGGCGGTGCCGGCTTTGGTGCGGGCGCGGCGGGTGCTGACCGGGGTCGAGGACCACGCGGATCTGACGGGGCGGGCGCGGTTCGTCACGGCTCGCCGGCTGGGCTGAGCAGCCTCGCGCGGCCCCTGGAAATCGAGACGTCGTGAATGACTCATTCACCTCGTCCGGCGACATGAATGAGTCATTCAAGACGTTTGACCGCAGCCGACCGTGCGAGCCGGCGGCGCCACCCCGGCTTCGGCGGGACCCTGGCACCTGACGTTGCCAACGGACCGGCTCGCCGGCTGGGCTGACCCGCCCCGGGGGCGCCCCCCGTCTTCCACGCTACGGGTGGCCACCGACAGTTTCGGACGCGTTTTCGCGTGGCGGCCGGACTTGTCCACAGCGCGGGGCGAGCGCCCCAATGTGGCGTTGGTTGCGTCTCACGCACCCAATGTGGCGGGGGGGGGGGGGGGGGGAAAAAAAAAAAAAGGGGGGGGGGGGGGGGGGGGGGTCGGGGGGGGT
>NZ_JBVHUL010000004.1:558084-674192 GCF_055565395.1 Amycolatopsis sp. NPDC028719 | reverse complement strand
CCGGCTTTTTCCACGTGGGGGGGTGAGCGCTAAGGGTGTTGGTTGGTTCTTTCCCCCCCACCGGGTGTGGCTTTTGTTGCGTAGGCCACACACCCCGCCACATTGGGGCGCTTGGGGAGGGCCGCCGCGGGGCGCCGGACCTCGGCCGGGCGCTAGAAGCCGAACGCCGTGCAGCTCGCCGTCGCGGTCTTCGACGGGTCGCTCACCGACGTCGCCGTCAGCTTCACCCGGGCCGCCAGGTCACCGCCCGATCCTCGCTTCGCGTACGCCGGCACCTTCACGTGCCCGCCGAACTTCGCCGTCGCCAGCTCGTTCGGCAGCCGGACCTGCCAGCCTCGGGCGTCCGTCGACACGCTCAGCCGGTACGTGTCCGTGTCATACGGTGCCTGCGCGCCGCGGGCCGAACCCGTGTTGAGCAGGCCGAAGTCGCACGTCGCGAGGCCGCCGCGGGCGAACGCCGGCGGGGCCGGGGTCACCGCCGCTCCGCGTGCCTGGCTGCCCGACCCGTCCAGAGACGCCACCGTCACCGTGTACGACAGGACGCCGCGGCGGTCGCGGGCCAGGTCGGTGATCAGGAACCGCAATCGGTTCGCCTCGTCCGTGTACTCGTACGGGGCCGACGCCTCGGTGCCCGCCTTGAACAGGGCGTCGTTGAGCTGCCGGTAGTCGCCGACGGTGATCTTCACCGGCGTGCCGTCCGGCTTCGTGTAGTCGGTGATGCCGATGTCCTGCGGGTTCGCGTCGATCACCCAGTCGAAGGGCGCGTCGTCCTTGTTCTTCGTCTTGGTGATCAGGACGCCGGAGTCCGGGGCGAACGAGTCCGCGCCCATCCGGTCGACGACCTCGACGGTGTAGTTGTCGTAGCCGCCGCCGTCGCAGAACGGGTCCTTGGCGCGGTCGCACTTCGGCGCCTTGTCGCCACCGGTGAGCTTGATGTTCAGCCCGGTGAACGCGCCGGGCTGCGCCTCCGTCTCCCGCGCGGTCAGGCGGGCCGACACCGGACCCGAGGACGCCAGCGCGGTCCGGTCCAGCTGCAGGACGTCCGCCGGGTCGACGATGCCGAGCTTCAGCTTGTTGCGCAGCTGGTGCTGGGCACCCATCGAACTGCCCTGCGTCGCCGGGATCTGCCAGCGCGTGTGCGGGCCGCCGGGCCCGTTGAACGTCCCGCGCGACAGCATGTCCCACGGTCCGCTGTAGCTGCGGGACGGCGGGACGCCGAACGGGTTGTTGTAGTTGTCGCCGATGCCCAGGATGTGGCTGAACTCGTGGGCGTAGGTCGACTGACCCGAGCTCTCGGCCTGCACCGAGCTGCCGTTCTGGGCGTTCGGCCAGATGCTGGCGGCCGACGCCCACGACGTCCACGGCACGTACCGCGTCGCCGCGTAGTTGGGCAGGTCGTGGTCCGGCGGGCCGAACGCGTCCGGCACGCTCTCCTTGGTGCCGAACTTCATCTCGCCGAACTCCTGCCAGGTCGAGCTCTCGTCCTGGCCGGCCGACAGGTAGAAGACGAAGTCGAACTGGTTCGCGGTGTCGCCGACGTCGGCGCGCCAGGCGTCGCCGGCGTCCTTGCGGATGTCCCGGGCGCAGTTCGCGCCGGGCGGGCAGGCGCCCGGCTGGAACTCCATGCCGTACTCGTAGGACTTCCCCGGCATCCGGTACGGCCCGAACGCGGTCAGCTGCACACCGAAGCGGCCGCCGGAGTCCTCCATCCAGTACTCGTTGATCGTGTGCCCGTTGTTGAGCGCTTCGGGCTTGTTGAGGAAGTCCTGGTAGTACTGCGCGACGCCGGCCCGCGGGATGTTCGCGGCGGCGGGGCCGGGGTTGCCGAAGATCGTCGAGTTCGCCGGCTTCGTGACGACGAAGTCCTGGTCCGGGTAGTCGGCGAGGACGACCGCGCCCTTGAACGTGCGCTGCGTCGGCTTCAGGGAAGGATCGGCCCAGTTCGTGCCGGGCACCTTCTTGTAGTCCGACCAGGTCATGTGGTCCTGGTTCTCCCAGTGCGCGGCGTCGATCGGCGCCGGCCAGCCGCGGGTCAGCGGCTCGGCGGCGGCGGTGCCGGCGCCGAGCCCGGTGAGGACGGTGACCGCGGCGAGCAGGACGAGCGCCTTCGGGGTTCTGGAACGCATCTGCGGCTCCTTCACTGGGAACCCACGGGGGTGGTGGTTCCCGAAGATCGACCGTATTGAGCCTCGCTGTCCCGGTTCCGCCTCGCGGCGAGGTCCACCCGCTTGCCCCACGACGAAAGTCTGGCCGGCGACGAGCACCTCGCGCCGGACCGCAGTGAATGACTCATTCCTGGCGCCGGACGAGGTGAATGGGTCATTCACTGCAGTCCGGTGCTGTGGACAAGTCCGGCCGCGCGCGCCGCGAACGCCGGAAACCGTCGGTGCTCGCCGGTAGCGTGGAAGACGGGGGCGCCCCCCGCGGGCCGCGCGCCGATACCCGCCGGTGTCGCCGCGCCCGCCGCGGGCCCGGCCGGTGTGACGCGGCGGACGCCCGCTCCGGCGGCGGGACTACGCTTGGCGCTCATGAGCGTGGTCTACGACTGCAGCAAGCGGGAGTCCCGGGCCGACGGACTGGCGGCGGCCGCGGGCGCGGTGCGGTCGAGCAGGCTGGTCGTCCTGCCGACCGACACGGTCTACGGCATCGGTGCCGACGCGTTCGACGCGGGCGCCGTCCAGGCGCTGCTGCGCGCGAAGAACCGCGGCCCGGACATGCCGGTCGGCGTGCTCGTCGGATCGTGGTCCACTGTGGACGGCCTGGTGCTCGGCGTGCCCCCGCAGGCGCGCGCGCTCGTCGAAGCGTTCTGGCCGGGCGATCTGTCCATCGTGCTCCCGCACGCGCCGAGTCTGCAGTGGAACCTCGGCGACGCCCGCGGCACCGTGATGCTCCGGATGCCGTTGCACCCGGTGGCCCTGGAGCTGCTGCGCGACGTCGGCCCGATGGCCGTGTCGAGCGCGAACGTCTCGGGCCGGCCGCCGGCCAGCACCGCGCAGGAGGCGCAGGAACAGCTCGGTGACTCGGTCGCGGTGTACCTCGACGGCGGGTCGAGCGGCGAGCCCGTCGCGTCGAGCATCGTGGACCTCACCGGCACCGAACCGGTGGTGCTGCGCGAGGGCGCCGTGAGCAAGGACGCCATCGCGGAGGTGCTCGGTGTACCCGCGGAATCGTTGGCCTGAAGCCGGATCACGTCGGAAACCGCGACACGATAGCGTGTCGCGGGTGACCCCGACCCCGCGAGCGTGACGCACCCGTGCCGCCCACATCCGGTCTTCTCCCCATCCGGGAATACATCCTCGTCGCGCTGACCGCGACGGCGGTGACGTACCTGCTCACCGGCGTCGTCCGGCGCCTCGCGATCCGCGTCGGCGCGATCGCCAACCCGCGGGCGCGCGACGTCCACGTCGCCCCGATCCCGCGGATGGGCGGGATCGGCATCTTCCTCGGCGTCGCCGGCGCGATGGGCCTCGCCCACCAGCTGCCCGCGCTGTCGCACGGTTTCGACGCTTCGTTCGACTCGGTCGGCGTGCTGCTCGCGGCGGGGGTCATCTCGCTGATCGGCGCGCTCGACGACCGGTTCGAGCTGGACGCCTGGACGAAGCTGGCCGGCCAGGTCATGTGCGCCGGGATCCTGGTCATCTTCGGCGTGCAGTGGGTGTCGTTCTGGGTGCCGTGGGGCGGGCAGGGCGACTCGTTCGGCTCGGTGCTGGTGCTCGACAAGAACCAGGGCGCGCTGCTCACCGTCGTGATGGTCGTGGTGATGGTCAACGCGATGAACTTCGTCGACGGCCTCGACGGGCTGGCCGGCGGCCTCGGGTTCATCGCGGCGGCGGCGACGTGCGCGTTCTCCCTCGGCCTGCTCGACAGCTCCGGCGGCGACGTCGGCACCTACCCGCCCGCGCTGATCGCGGCCACGCTCGCCGGCGCGTGTCTGGGGTTCCTGCCGTACAACTTCCAGCCCGCCAAGATCTTCATGGGCGACTCCGGGTCGATGATGATCGGCCTGATGCTCGCGGGCGCGACGACGTCCGCGTCCGGGCGCGTGCCGTACCCGCAGTTCAGCGGCAAGGACGCGATCGCGCTGCTGTCGCCGCTGGTGGTCGTGGCGGCGGTGCTGTTCGTCCCGCTGCTGGACCTGATCATGGCGGTCGTCCGGCGCACGCGCCGCGGCGAGAGCCCGTTCGCGGCCGACAAGATGCACCTGCACCACCGGCTGCTGGAGATCGGCCACTCCCAGCGCCGCGCGGTGCTGCTCATCTACTTGTGGGCCGGGATCCTGGCGTTCGGCGCGGTCTCGGTGACCCTGTTCGACGACGCGGCGGCGCTGTGGATCATCGGGGTCGGGCTGGTGTTCGCGGTCGTCGTCTCGATCGTCCCGCGCCTGCGTTCGCGCAACCAGGCCGGAACCTGACCAGGCGCGTTCTCTACACTCGGTGGCTGAACCGAGCAGGGAGCCATGCCGTGAGCGAGACCGGAACCGAAGCGCAGGAGAACCCGCACGCCAAGGTGGTGCTGCAGGCCGCCCGCGCGATGACGAAGGCTTCGCTGCTGATCACCCCGCCCGCGGTGATCGTCTGCATCGTGCTCTTCAGCATCCTCAACGGCCTGCCCGGCTTCCTGGGCTCGCTCGTCGGCGGGGTGCTCGCCATGCTGGCGTCGCTGTCCACCCTGGGCCTGATGAAGTTCAGCGCCGGCCAGGACCCGATGTTCGTCATGGTCATCGCGCTCGGCGGGTACGTCGTGAAGGTCGTGCTGCTGTTCGGTGCGCTCACCTTGCTCAAGGGCGTCACCGCGCTGCACCCGATGTCCTTGGGCATCACGATGATCGTCGCCATCCTGCTGGCCGCCGCGGCCGAGTTCGCGGCCTTCCGCAAGACCAAGATCCCGACGATCATCCCCTCCTGACGCCGGTCCGGAACGCCCGGTTCTTCCGTTACTCACCGTGCACCGCACTGCGGCCGGCCGAGTGTGACCGGGACCACAAAAGTGCGCCTTCGTGCGCTCCTCGAAAAGCTGCCGGGACCCGCCGCCTGCGACGTTCCGGAGCCGGTCCCGCCCGGCCCCGGACCTGGGTCCCGGATCGACCCGGGACTTAGGTCCTGCGCTGATCGGTTGGTATGGAGTACGCCTGTACGGCACTGATTGACCTGCTGGTATGGTCCGCGTCAAGGGTGGCGGCCTCGGCCGCACGCTCCCTAAGACGAACCGCGATCAGCAGTGTGGCGACCGTGTAGTTCCGCCTCTTCGCCGCTGGTCCGAAGTAGACCGCAGGGCAGTGTTCACGCGAGACAACCCCGTGTGCAGAACGTGAAGGTGTGTTCTGCGAACCGTGGGGTAGCCGCCTCCGACGTCCCGATACGTATCGGGTACGTTAAGTCCAGATCGTGACGATTCCCCCGGCGGAGTGAACGCCGGCCGGGAGAACCGGAAGGAGCCCAGTGGGCGCGCTGGTACTGACCGAGGGTGGCACATTCACGCCCCCCGGTGTGGCGGACTTCAACCTGCCGCCTATCTTCGGCTCCGGGTACTGGGGCAGCTTCACCAAGCCGATGCTGCTCGTGGTGATCTCGCTGGTCATCATCATCGCCTACTTCGTGCTGGCGTCCCGGAAGCTGAAGGTCGTCCCCGGCAAGTCGCAGTTCATCGCCGAGTCGGTCTACAACTTCGGCCGCAACAACATCGCGCGGGAACAGATCGGCTCGAAGGACTTCAAGCCGTTCATCCCGCTGATCCTCGGCCTGTTCACCTTCGTACTGGTGAACAACCTGTTCGGGATCATCCCGTTCTTCCAGTTCCCGACCATGGCGCGGATCGGTTTCCCGCTCGCGCTTTCGGTGCTGGTCGTCTACCCGGTCTACCACTACGTCGGTTTCAAGCGCTACGGCTTCAGGGGATACCTGAAGAAGGAGCTTGCACCGGCCGGAGTCCCGGGCTTCGTGCTGCCGCTGTTCTCGACGATCGAGTTCGCGCAGAAGTTCTTCATCGCGCCGGCCACGCTCGCCATCCGAGTGTTCGCCGCGATGTTCGCCGGTCACCTCATCATCATGGTGTTCACCCTCGGCGGCAGCTTCCTGCTGACCGAGACCGACGGTTTCGGGCTCAAGCTCGTCTCGCCGGTGGCGTTCGTCTTCGCGATTCTGATGACCTTCCTCGAAGCCTTCATCCAGGTGCTGCAGGCCTACATCTTCGCCCTGCTGTCGGCCGGGTACATCGGCGCCGCGCTGGCGTCGGAGCACTGAGAACACAAGCCCCCGATCCGCGCGAGCGCGCGGACCGAAGTGAAGGGAAATGCACGTGAGCAACATCGTTCTGGCCCAGGCCGCCGAGCAGGCCGTCAACATCAACCCCGGCCTCGCCGCCATCGGGTACGGCCTGGGCGCGATCGGCCCGGGTATCGGTGTGGGCCTGATCTTCGCCGCCGTCATCAACGGCACCGCGCGTCAGCCGGAGGCGCAGGGCAAGCTGCAGGGCATCGGCTTCTCGACCTTCGTGCTTACCGAGGTGCTGGCCCTGATCGGTATCGTCATCTACTTCATCGCCTCCGCCGCCTGAGTTCGCCAGCTCATCGCTTAAGGAGACGACGTGCTGAAGACTGACTTGGTGTTGGCCGCCGAAGAGGCGCCCAACCCGATCATCCCGCACATTCCCGAGGTCATTCTCGGGATCGTCGCCTTCGTGATCCTGCTGCTCGTTCTTAAGAAGTACGTCGTCCCTCGCTTCGAGGCCGCGTACGAAGAGCGCGCCCAGATGATCGAGGGCGGCATCGAGAAGGCCGAGAAGGCCCAGGCCGAAGCCGAAGACGCGCTGGCGAAGTACAAGGCGCAGCTGCAGGAGGCCCGGAGCGAGGCCGCGAAGATCCGCGACGACGCCCGGCTCGAAGCCGAGCAGATCAAGGCGGAGCTGCGGGCCGAGGCCGAGTCCGAGTCCCAGCGCATCGTCGCCCAGGGGCACGCTCAGCTGCAGGCCCAGAAGGCGCAGATCATCGCCGAGCTGCGGGCCGACATGGGCCGCAACGCCGTGGAGCTGGCCAGCCGCATCGTCGGCGAGTCGCTCGAAGACGAGGCGCGCCGTCGTGGCACCGTCGACCGGTTCCTCGCGGAGCTGGACACCGCCGGTGCCGCTGGTGGAGCGGGGAAGTAGACCAGAGATGACGCTGCATGCTGCGAGCCGTGAAGCGCTCGGCCTCGCCGAGGAACGCCTCGGCGAGGTTCTGGCCGACGCGGGAGCCGACGCGGCCACGGTCGGCGACGAGCTGCTCTCGGTCGTCGACCTGCTGGACCGGGAGATCGGCCTGCGCCGGGCGGTGAGCGACGCCTCGGCGACGCCGGAAGCGCGCACCGCGCTGGTGCGTCGGCTGTTCGACGGCAAGCTGTCCGAACCGGCCCTGAAGGTGCTCGACGCCGTGGCGGGCAGCCGCTGGTCCAGCCCGCGTCAGCTGGTCGACGGACTCGAGTCGCTCGGTCGCTCCGCGCTGCTCACCGCGGCCGAGAAGACCGGCAACATCGACGCCGTCGAGACCCAGCTGTTCCAGGTCTCGCGGGTCGTGGCCAACCACCCGGAGCTCGAGACGGCGCTCTCGGACCTGACCGGCCCCGCGGAAGCCAAGCGGACGCTGGTGCGCGGGTTGTTCGCCGACAAGGTGGACGTGGTCACCGAGACCCTCGTCGAGCAGGTCGTCCGCCGGGCCAAGGGCCGCGGCGTCGGCGTCGGGCTCGACGAGCTGGTCAAGCTGGCCGCGGAACGCCGCCGGCGCTCGGTCGCGTACGTGACCAGCGCGAGCGCCCTGACCGACGAGCAGACCGCCCAGCTGGGCGCGAAGCTGAACGACATCTACGGGCGGCAGATCGCGCTGCACGTCGAGGTCGACCCCCGGCTCGGCGGCGGGCTCGTCGTCCGCGTCGGCGACGAGGTCATCGACGGGAGCGCGTCGGGGCAGCTGGCGGCGCTGCGCAGGCGGCTGGCCCGGGCATAGCCCCAGGTCACACAAGACTTTGCATACTGGCAAGAACGAAGCGAGAGCGGGAAAGACATGGCCGAGCTGACGATCTCCTCGGATGAGATCCGTAGCGCGATCGAGAACTACGTCTCGAGTTACGCCCCGGACGTGAGCCGGGAAGAAGTTGGCACCGTGATCGACGCCGGTGACGGCATCGCCCACATCGAGGGCCTGCCCTCGGCCATGGCCAACGAGCTGCTCGAGTTCCCCGGCGGCGTCCTGGGCGTCGCACTGAACCTGGACGCGCGCTCCATCGGTGCCGCGATCCTCGGTGACTTCGAAAGCATCGAAGAGGGCCAGCAGGTCAAGCGCACCGGGCAGGTCCTGTCGGTGCCGGTCGGCGACGGCTACCTCGGCCGCGTCGTCAACCCGCTGGGCGCCCCCATCGACGGCCTCGGCGAGATCGAGACCACCGACCGCCGTCCGCTGGAGGTCAAGGCCGCTTCGGTGGTCGAGCGCCAGCCGGTGTCGGAGCCGCTGCAGACCGGCATCACCGCCATCGACGCGATGACCCCGATCGGCCGCGGCCAGCGCCAGCTGATCATCGGTGACCGCAAGACGGGCAAGACGGCCGTCGCGGTGGACACGATCATCAACCAGAAGGCCAACTGGGAGACCGGCGACCCGAAGAAGCAGGTTCGCTGCATCTACGTCGCCATCGGCCAGAAGGGCTCCACGATCGCCGCGGTCAAGAAGTCCCTCGAGGACTCGGGCGCGATGGAGTACACCACCATCGTCGCGGCTCCCGCGTCGGACTCCGCCGGCTTCAAGTGGATCGCGCCGTACACCGGCTCGGCCATCGGCCAGCACTGGATGTACGAGGGCAAGCACGTCCTCATCGTGTTCGACGACCTGACCAAGCAGGCCGACGCGTACCGCGCGATCTCGCTGCTGCTGCGCCGCCCGCCGGGCCGCGAGGCGTTCCCCGGCGACGTCTTCTACTTGCACTCCCGCCTGCTGGAGCGGTGCGCGAAGCTGTCGGACGAGCTGGGTGCCGGCTCGCTGACCGGGCTGCCGATCATCGAGACCAAGGCCAACGACGTGTCGGCCTACATCCCGACGAACGTCATCTCGATCACCGACGGCCAGTGCTTCTTCCAGTCGGACCTGTTCAACGCCGGCCAGCGCCCGGCCATCGACGTGGGCATCTCGGTGTCCCGCGTGGGTGGTGCCGCGCAGGTCAAGGCGATGAAGGACGTTGCGGGCTCGCTCCGGATCGACCTTTCGCAGTACCGCGAGCTGGAGGCGTTCGCCGCCTTCGCCTCGGACCTCGACGACGCGTCGAAGGCGCAGCTCGAGCGCGGTGCCCGGCTGTACGAGGTGCTCAAGCAGCCGCAGTACTCGCCGATCCCGGTCGAGGAGCAGGTCCTCACGGTGTACCTGGGCACGAACGGCCACTACGACTCGGTCCCGACCGAGGACGTCCGCCGCTTCAACCACGAGTTCCTCGACTCGGCCCGCCGCAAGCACGCCGACCTGCTCGACGGCATCCGCGAATCGGGCAAGTTCCCCCAGGAGACTCGCGAGAAGGCGGTCGACGCGGTGAACGAGTTCAAGAAGGAGTTCACGACCTCCGAGGGCAAGCCGCTCGAGGCGAACGCGGACGCCATGGAATCCGACAAGGTCGGGCAGGAGACCGTCAAGGTCAACAAGCCCGCCCCGAAGAAGTGAGCTGGTAGCTCATGGCCGCACAACTCCGGGAACTCCGGTCGCGCATCAAGGCGACCAAGTCGATCGGCAAGATCACCAAGGCGATGGAGCTCATCGCCACCGCGCGCATCACGAAGGCGCGGGCGCGGGTCGCCGCTTCCCGGCCGTACGCCGACGAGATCACCAAGGTGCTCTCGGCGCTGGCCGGCGCGGCCACCACGCTCGACCACCCGATGCTGGTGGAGCGCCCGAACCCGAAGCGGGCCGCCGTCCTGGTCGTGACCAGCGACAAGGGCCAATGCGGTGGGTACAACTCCAACGTGCTGCGCGCGACCGAAGAGCTGCTCGCCCTGCTTCGTGACGAGGGCAAGGAGCCGAAGGTCTACGTCACCGGCAACAAGGGGCTGAACTACTACCGGTTCCGCAACCGCGACGTCGTCGACGGCTGGACGGGCTTCTCCGACCAGCCGGGCTACGCCGACGCGGTCGCGGCCGGGGACGCCCTGGTGGAGTCGTTCATGCGCGGCGTGGACGACGAGCACGGCAACGCCGACGGTATCGAGGGTGTCGACGAGATCCACATCGTCTACACCGAGTTCGTGTCGATGCTGACGCAGCGCCCGACCGCCAAGCGCGTCGCGCCGCTCGAGGTCGAGTACTCCGAAGGCGAAGAGGAGAAGCCCGCCGGGCTGCTCCCCAGCTACGAGTTCGAGCCGAGCGCCGACAAGCTCCTGGACGCGCTCCTGCCGAAGTACATCAACACGCGTCTCTACTCGGCGCTGCTCGAGTCGGCGGCGTCCGAGCTGGCCGCCCGCCGGACGGCGATGAAGGCCGCGTCGGACAACGCGAACGAGCTGGTCGGCAACCTGACGCGGGAGATGAACCAGGCCCGCCAGGCGCAGATCACCCAGGAGATCTCCGAAATCGTCGGTGGCGCGAACGCGCTCACCGCAGCAGGAAGTGATGATTGATGACCAGTACTGAAGCCCCGCGCGCCAAGGGGCGCATCGTGTCGGTGACCGGTCCGGTCGTCGACGTCGAGTTCCCGCGCGGTTCCGTGCCCGACCAGTTCAACGCCCTCAAGGTCGAGATCGAGTTCGAGCAGCTCCGGAAGACGGTGACCCTCGAGGTCGCCAGCCACCTGGGTGACAACCTCGTCCGCACCATCTCGCTCCAGCCGCAGGACGGCCTGGTCCGGGGCGCCGAGGTCACCGACACCGGCAAGCCGATCACCGTGCCGGTGGGCGACAAGGTCAAGGGCCACGTCTACAACGCGCTCGGCGAGTGCCTCGACGAGCCCGGCTACGGCGACGACCTCGAGCGCTGGGGCATCCACCGCAACCCGCCGTCCTTCGACCAGCTCGAGGGCAAGACGGAGATGCTGGAGACCGGCCTGAAGGTCGTCGACCTGCTCACCCCGTACGTCCAGGGTGGCAAGATCGGCCTGTTCGGCGGCGCCGGCGTCGGCAAGACGGTGCTCATCAAGGAGATGATCACCCGTGTCGCCCGGAACTTCGGTGGTACGTCGGTGTTCGCCGGGGTCGGCGAGCGCACCCGTGAGGGCAACGACCTCTTCCTGGAGATGAGCGAAGACGGCGTCATCAACGACACCGCCCTCGTGTTCGGCCAGATGGACGAGCCGCCGGGCACGCGCATGCGCGTCGCCCTGTCCGCGCTGACCATGGCGGAGTACTTCCGCGATGTGCAGAACCAGGACGTGCTGCTGTTCATCGACAACATCTTCCGGTTCACCCAGGCCGGTTCCGAGGTGTCGACCCTGCTGGGCCGCATGCCTTCGGCCGTGGGTTACCAGCCGACGCTGGCCGACGAGATGGGTCAGCTGCAGGAGCGGATCACCTCGACCCGGGGTCGCTCGATCACCTCGATGCAGGCGATCTACGTCCCCGCGGACGACTACACCGACCCGGCCCCGGCCGCGACGTTCGCCCACCTGGACGCCACCACCGAGCTCTCGCGTGGTGTCTTCCAGAAGGGCATCTTCCCGGCGGTGGACCCGCTGGCGTCGACGTCGACGATCCTCGACCCGGCCATCGTCGGTGAGGACCACTACCGCGTGGCTTCCGAGGTCATCCGGATCCTGCAGAAGTACAAGGAGCTGCAGGACATCATCGCGATCCTCGGGATGGACGAGCTCTCGGAAGAGGACAAGCTGACCGTTCAGCGCGCGCGCCGCATCGAGCGGTTCCTGTCGCAGAACATGCTGGTCGCCGAGGCGTTCACGCAGATCCCGGGCTCGACGGTGCCGCTCTCGGAGACCATCGAGTCGTTCGACCGCATCTCGAAGGGTGACTTCGACCACTACCCGGAGCAGGCGTTCCTGGGTATCGGTGGCCTCGAGGACCTCGAGAAGAAGTACAAGGAAATCACCAAGAAGTGATTTTCGGAGCGCGGCGGGGGCAGTGTCCTATGTGGACTCAGGCCCCCGCCGTTCTCGTAACCCAGGACAGACCCATTACACTCGGTGGTAACACCCCGAGCGAAGGAGTGCTACGTGGCTGAGATGTCCGTGGAGCTGGTGGCCGTCGAGCGCCGTCTCTGGTCGGGTACCGCCACTTTCGTGGTGGCCCAGACCACCGAGGGCGAGATCGGCATCATGGCCGGCCACGAGCCCGTGCTCGGGCAGCTCGTCGAGGGTGGCGTGGTCAAGGTTTCGACCACCGACGGCGAGACGGTCTGCGCGGCCGTGCACGGCGGATTCCTCTCCGTGACCGGCACCGGGGTGAGCATTCTCGCCGAGAGCGCCGAGCTGTCCGACGAAATCGACGTCAACGCGGCGAAGGCGGCACTGAGCGCCGACGACGAGACCGAGCGGACGAGGGCCACGGCCCAGCTCCGCGCGGCAGGTCAGACGGCCTGAGCGGGATGCGGGCAGGAGCCGGGCCGTGAAGATCACCGTGGTCGTAGTCGGGCTCCTGATCGTGCTCGCCGTGCTGGTCGCCTGGTACGGCCAGCGGTGGATCCGGATGCGCCGCGGCGGGGGCGTGAGCGTCGCGCTGCGGTGGCGTCCGGACGCCGCCCGGTCCAGCTGGCACCTGGGGCTCGGCCGCTACGAGGGCGACGAGTTCGTCTGGTACCGCGTGTGGAGCCTGCGGACCGGCCCGGACCGCGTCTTCCAGCGCGAAAGCATGCAGATCGCCGACCGGCGTGACCCGTCCGGGAGCGAGGCCTACGCCGTTCCCGAAGGCTCGACGGTGCTGCGCTGCGAGTCGGAAACCCAGGAAGCGATCGAGATCGCCATGGGGCCGGGCGCGCTCACGGGCTTCCTCTCCTGGCTCGAATCCGCCCCGCCGGGGCGCCGTCTCCCGCGCGCCTCCTGACGCTGTCTCAGATCGAGACAGCCGGAGTCCGTTCCGAGGGCTTAGGGTTGGGCGCATGATCTTCATCGTGGTCAAGTTCCCGGTCAAGCCGGAGCACGCGGAAGCCTGGCCGGACATCGTCGCGGACTACACCAAGAACACCCGCGGCGAGGCGGGCAACCGGTTCTTCGAGTGGTCCCGCAGCCTCGAAGACAAGAACACGTACGTGCTGGTCGAGGGCTTCGAGGGGCAGGACGCCGCCGTCGCGCACGTCGGTTCCGACCACTTCAAGTGGGCGACCGCGAACCTGGGCGCCTACCTCAGCGACCACCCGCAGATCATCAACGTCCAGGACGCCTCCGACTGGGGCCCGATGGCGGAGATCTCCCCAAAGTAACCCCAGGCGGCACTTTCACGGGAAAGTGCCGCTCTCCGTAGACTTGGGTTCGTGACTCTCGTCGAGATCCCCGGCTCCAAGTCCGTCACCGCCCGCGGCCTGTTCCTGGCCGCCGCCGCGCACGGCACCACGACCCTCGGCCGTCCGCTGCACTCGGACGACACCGAGGGCTTCGCCGAGGGGCTCGTCAAGCTGGGTTACGGCGTCGACCGCCAGCCGGGCGCCTGGACCATCGAGGGCCGCCCTTCGGGCCCGGGCGTCGCCGAAGCGGACGTCTTCTGCCGCGACGGCGCCACGACGGCCCGGTTCCTGCCCGCGCTGGCCGCCGCCGGCACCGGCACGTTCCACTTCGACGCGTCCGACCAGATGCGCCGGCGGCCGCTCGGCCCCCTGACCGACGCGCTGCGGGAGCTCGGCGTCGACCTGACCTTCGAGGGCGAGCCGGGGCACCACCCGCTGACGATCCGCGCGAACGGCGTCAAAGGCGGTTCGCTGACCCTCGACGCGGGGCTGTCGTCCCAGTTCCTGACGGCGTTGCTGCTGCTCGGGCCGCTGACCGCGGAGGGGCTGCGGATCACGGTGACGGATCTCGTGTCGGTGCCGTACGTCGAGATCACGCTGGAGATGATGCGGCGCTTCGGCGTCGACGTCCGGCGCGAGGGCAAGACGTTCGTCGTGCCGCCGCAGCCGTACCAGGCGTGCGAGTACCCGGTGGAGCCCGACGCGTCGACAGCCAGCTACTTCCTGGCCGCGGCGGCGGTCACGGGCCGCACGGTGACCATCCCGGGCCTGGGGTCGGCCGCGCTGCAGGGCGACGTCCGTTTCGCCGACGTGCTGGAGCAGATGGGCGCGCACGTCGAGCTGACCGAGGATTCGGTGACGGTCGCGGGGCCCTCGGACGGCCTGCGCGGGGTCACGGTGACCATGCGCGACATCTCCGACACGGTCCCGACGCTGGCGGCGATCGCGCCGTTCGCTTCGGGCCCAGTGCGCATCGAGGACGTCTACAACACGCGCATCAAGGAGTGCGACCGCCTGGACGCGTGCGAGGAGAACCTGCGCGCGCTGGGCATCCAGGTCGAGACGGGCCGCGACTGGATCGAGATCCGGCCGGGCACGCCCACCGGTGCCTTGGTCAAGTGCCGCCGCGACCACCGGATCGCGATGGCGTTCAGCATCACGGGCCTGCGGACGCCCGGTATCACCCTGGACGACCCGGAGTGCGTGAAGAAGACGTTCCCCGGCTTCCACCAGACGCTCGGGTCGCTGCGGGAGAGCTGGGGGATCTAGGAGGGCTGCCCGCCCGGCTGCCACAGCACGTCACCCTCGGGGTTCGCCAGCCGGGCGAGGATGAACAGCAGGTCCGACAGCCGGTTCAGGTACTTGAGGGCGATCGGGTTCGTCGTCTCCCGCTCGGCTTCGTACAGGGCCCAGGCGCTTCGCTCCGCGCGCCGGGACACCGTCCGCGCCTGGTGCAGGAAGGCCGCCCCCGGCGTGCCGCCCGGCAGGATGAACGACGTCAGCTTCGGCAGGCGCTCGTTGAACTCGTCGCACCAGCCCTCGAGCCGCTCGACGTACTTCTCGGTGATCCGCAACGGCGGGTAGGGCGGGTCGTCGGAAATCGGCAGGCAGAGGTCCGCGCCGACGTCGAAGAGATCGTTCTGCACCGTGCGCAGCACGTCCGTCACTTCGGCCGGGAGGCCGCCGACCGCGATCGCCAGGCCCAGCACCGAGTTCGTCTCGTCGGTGTCCGCGTACGCGCCCAGGCGCGGGGACGTCTTGGGCACGCGGGACCCGTCGCCGAGCGCGGTCGTGCCGCTGTCGCCGACCTTCGTGTAGACGCGGTTGATGCGAACGACCATGAACCCACCATAGCGGCCCCCGCCCGGGCCGAATCCGGGCGAGAGGGCATGATTGGCGGCCATGAGCGAGCACTTCGACGTGCATGGCGGAGCCCGGCTGGTCGGCGAGGTCGACGTGGTCGGCGCCAAGAACAGCGTGCTGAAGCTGATGGCCGCGGCCCTGCTGGCCGAGGGCACCACGACCATCACGAACTGCCCGCAGATCCTCGACGTCCCGCTGATGGGCGACGTGCTGCGGAGCGTCGGCTGCGAGGTCGTGATCGAGGGCGACACCGCCACCATCACGACGCCGGCCGAGCTGTCGCACCGCGCGGACTCGGCCGCGATGGGCAAGCTGCGCGCGTCCGTCTGCGTGCTGGGCCCGCTGGTCGGGCGGCTGAAGCAGGCCGTCGTCGCGCTGCCGGGCGGCGACGCGATCGGCTCGCGCCCGCTGGACATGCACCAGAACGGCCTGCGCAAGCTGGGCGCGACGAGCACCATCGAGCACGGCTGCGTCGTCGCGAAGGCCGAGACGCTGGTCGGCGCGCAGATCTGGCTCGACTTCCCCAGTGTCGGCGCGACCGAGAACATCCTGATGGCGGCCGTCCTGGCCGAGGGCACCACGGTCATCGACAACTGCGCGCGCGAGCCCGAGATCGTCGACATCTGCACGATGCTCACCGAGATGGGCGCGAAGATCGAGGGCGCCGGGACGTCGACGCTGACCGTGCACGGCGTGGAGCAGCTGCACCCGACCCAGCACAGCGTGATCGGCGACCGGATCGTCGGCGCGACCTGGGCTTTCGCGGCGTCGATGACCCGCGGCGACATCACGGTCCGCGGCGTGAACCCGCACCACCTCGACCTGATCCTGAACAAGCTGCAGCTGGCCGGCGCGGACGTCGAGACGTTCGGCGACAAGGGTTTCCGCGTGGTCCAGCCCGAGCGCCCGAAGGCGGTCGACTGGGTGACGCTGCCGTACCCCGGCTTCGCGACCGACCTGCAGCCGTTCGCGGTGGCGCTCTCGGCGGTGTCCGAAGGCACGTCGATGATCACGGAGAACGTCTACGAGGCGCGGTTCCGGTTCATCGAGGAGATGATCCGCCTCTCCGGCGACGCGCGCACGGACGGCCACCACGCCGTGGTTCGCGGGGTGGAAAGGCTGTCGAGCGCGCCGGTCTGGGCGTCCGACATCCGCGCGGGCGCGGGTCTCGTGCTCGCGGGCCTGTGCGCCGACGGCGTCACCGAGGTCTGGGACGTCTTCCACATCGACCGCGGCTACCCGCACTTCGTGGAGAACCTGAACCGGCTGGGCGCGAACATCAAGCGCGTCAGCGGCGATCCCGAGCGGAACTGACTCAGCCGCCCTGCGCGCCCAGTGCGCGCAGGGCGTAGTCCACGAGCCGGTCCACGTAGTCCGGCTCCGCCTCGGCCTGCCGGACCACCAGACGCCAGTAGATCGGCGCGGCCAGCACGTCCAGCGCCATCTCCAGGTCGAGGTCTTCGGGCAGCTCGCCGCGGGCGATGGCCCGGCGCAGCATCACTTCGCCGACCTCGCGCCGCGATCTGCCGATGCTCTCGCGCGTGCTGCGGCTGCGCTCCGGGTTCCGCATGTCCTCCGCGATCAGGTCCGGCAGGATCCGCGAGAACAGCGGGTGCGTCAGCCAGCCGATCAGGGCCTGCATCGTCTCCCGCAGGTCGCCGCGCAGTGACCCGGTGTCCACGTCGGCCGCGCGGGTCACGCTGAACTCCGTGATCACCGCGGCGATCATCTCGTCCTTCGACCCCCAGCGCCGGTAGAGCGCGCTCTTGCCGACCCCGGCGCGTTTCGCCACCGCCTCCATCGACAACCGGCCGTAGCCCTGCTCGGCGAGCTCGTGCAGGACGGCGTCGGTGATGGCCTGCGTGACCTCGGGCTGGAGGACCGCGGCGCCGGTCGGAGTACGTGCCATGGGCGGCAGTGTAGCGGGTGGACGGGACCGTACCGTCCCGTCTACAGTGACGTCGGGACGGTACCGTCTCGTCCACTCGTCAAGGAGGCTGCGATGCACGACTTCGTCGACCACGCGCTCGATCTGCTGCTCAAGCACGACATGGCCGGGTTCGCCGGGCTGTGGGCCGAGGACGGCGTCCTCGAGTTCCCGTTCGCCGGCCCCGGCTACCCGAAGCGCGTCGAGGGGCGCGACGCGATCCGCGAGTACCTGCGCGACTACCCGAACCTGCTCGACATCCGCGAGATCGTCGCGAAGACCGTGCACGAAACGGCCGACCCCGGCGTGGTCGTCGTCGAACTGACCGCCGGTGGGGTCGTCGTCGCGTCGCAGAAGCCGTACGAGCTGTCGTACATCTCCGTGATCACCGTCGCGGACGGCGAAATCCGCTCCTACCGCGACTACTGGAGCCCGCTCGCCGCGGCCGAGGTCCTCGGCGGCCTCGACGAGCTGACCGCGGCCTTCACCGGCGGCACCCGTGGCTGACGTCCTGGTCCTCGGCGGCACCGGCACCACCGGGCGCCGGGTCGTCGCGGGCCTGCGCGACCGCGGCGTCACGGCTCGGGCGGCCACGCGCAAGCCGGGTGAGCCCGGGCAGGTCCGGTTCGACTGGACCGACCGAGCGACCCACGCCGACGCCCTGCGCGGCGCCACCGCCGTCTACCTCATCGCGCCGATCGGCGAAGCCGCACCGGCGGGCCTGGTCGAGCCCTTCCTCGACGACGCCCTGGCGGCGGGCGTCCGCCGGGTCGTCCTGCTCAGCTCGTCGGCCGTCACGGCGGACACGCCCGGGCTCGGCGACCTGCAACGGCTGGTGCGCGCGGCGCCGGAGTGGGCCGTGCTGCGGCCGTCCTGGTTCATGCAGAACTTCACCGGCGAGCACCTCGTCGCCCAGGGCGTCCGTGACGGCGAGATCGTCACCGCCACCGGGGACGCGCGGGTCGCGTTCGTCGACGCCGGCGACATCGCCGCGGTCGCCGTCCGCGCGCTCACCGATCCCGAACCGCACAACACCGAACACGTGCTCACCGGCCCCGGCGCGGTGAGCTATTCCGAGGCCGCATCGATCATCGCCGCGCGCACCGGCCGTCCGGTGCGGCACCGCGCCGTGAGCACCGCCGAATTCGCGGCGCGGCTGACGGCTTCGGGAATTCCGGCGGACTTCGCGCGGGTGCTCGCCGCGCTCGACGAGGACATCCGGCGCGGGACCGAAGACCGCGTCACCCCGGCCGTCGAAGAGGTCACCGGCCGGCCCGCGCGCGCGTTCGAAACCTTCGTGGAAGAGGAAATCCGATGAAGCAGCTCATGTTCACCGAAGACCCGCAGTTCTGGTTCGAGACGCTGCGCCTGTTCGGCCACGCGTCCTACGGCGGCTCGGACTTCGGCGAGGTGCTCGCGGCCGCGTCGACCGTGACGGCCGGCGACTACGACAGCTGGCACGACGCCTACCGCGCCCTGGCCGACCGCCTCTACGCCGAGGCAGCCGATGCCGGGCCCATCACCGCGCGGGACCTGCTGCTGCGCGCGTCGACGTACTACTTCTCGTCCGAGTTCTTCCTCCACGGCGACCCGGCGGACCCGCGGATCGCGGCGGCGTACGACCGCAGCGTCGAGTGCTTCCGGCGCGCGGGCGTCGCGGAGCCGGTCGAAATCCCTTACGAGGGAACGGTTCTGCAGGGGTACTTCTACCGAGCGCCGGGTGCCGGGCCGAAGCCGCTGCTGATCGTGCACAACGGTTTCGACGGCAGCGCCGAGGAATGCCACTACCTGGGCGCGGCGGCGGGTGCCGAGCGCGGCTACCACGTGCTGACGTTCGACGGCCCGGGCCAGCCGAGCGCGCGCCGGCGCGAGAAGCTCGTGTTCCGGCCGGACTGGGAGCACGTCGTCACGCCGGTGGTGGACTTCGCACTGGGGCTTGACGGCGTGGACCCGTCCCGCGTGGCGCTGCTCGGCATCAGCCTCGGCGGCATGCTCGCCCCGCGCGCGGCGGCGTTCGAGCCCCGCCTGGCGGCGGTCGTCGCGGTCGACGGCGTGTACGACGCGGGCGCGGCGGTGACCGGCCTGCTGCCGTGGGACCGCGCGGAAATCGCCCGCCGGGCGCGGGCCGCGGAGGACCCGGAGTTCGACGCGCTCCTGGCGGCCGGCCGCGAGGCGAGCTCGACCATGCGCTGGGCGTTCGACCACGGCCGGTACGTCCTGGGCGCGGCGACCGACCGCGAGTTCATCGCGAAGTACCTCGAATACACACTGGAGGGCGGCATCGCGGAGAAGATCACGTGCCCGGCGCTGGTGTGCGAAGCGGCGGACGACCTGTTCTTCGGCGGGGAAACGGAAACCGAGCCGCGCCGGCTGTACGACCACCTGAACGCCCCGAAGACGCTGATGACGTTCACGGCGGAGGAGGGCGCGGACGCGCACTGCCACGTCGGCGCCCAGCGGCTCGCGGCCGGCCGGGTCTACGACTGGCTTGACCGCACGCTCTGACCGGGGCGGCCGAACGGGTGAACCGGGTCCCCGGTGCTCAACGGCGAACGGCGCCGGCGCGTGGTGACGGCGACCGAGTCAACCGAGGGGGAACTCCATGAACCTGGTCAAGCGAATCACGGCGGCGGGGCTGGCCGTGCTGGCCCTGGCCGTCGTCACGGCGGCGCCGGCGGGCGCGGACCCGGCACCGGCCGCGTGCACCTGGCGGGCCGAGCCGGTCCCGGTGCCGCCCTTCGCCGAACCCAGCTCCTACTACGTCGACGCGACGGACGGCGAGGGGAACTTCTCGGGCCGCACGTTCGTCAGCCAGAGCGCGTTCGGCGTGGTGCTGTGGGAGCACGGGGAACCGCGGCAGCTCGACCTGCCCGCCGGCTTCGACTCGGCGGTGCCCGCCGGCCAGACCCGCTCCGGGACGGTGCTCGTGAACGCCACGTCGTTCGACACCACCCCGGCGACCCACCAGATCTTCTTGTACCGCGACGGAACGTACGAGCCGCTCCGGCTGCCCGCGGGCTACCGGGACGCGCGCGCGGACGCGATCAACGACCGCGGCGACGTCGTGGCCACCGCGAGCGTTCCCGGCGGGACCGGCAGCGTCGTGATCCTGTGGTCCGTGCTCGCCGCGGGACCGCGCGTCATCGCCCCGCCCGAGCTGCCCTACGCGTCCGCGGTGGACATCGACGAAGACGGCACCGTCCTGCTCAGCGGCGGGTATTCGGCCTACCTCTGGCGCTCGGGCACCCTCACCCCGCAACCGCCGTCCCCCGGGACCCCGGTGCTGGCCCGGGAGATCAGCGGCGGCACCGCCGTGGGCGCGGTGCTCGACGCCGCGGGCCCGAAGGCCGTGCTGTGGTCGCAGGACACGCCGCACCTGCTCGAAGGCGGTGGCACCGCCGAAAGCGTCAACCGCCACGGCACGATCGCCGGCCGGGTCGGCGCCTGGGACGGCCCGCCCGCGGTCTGGCAGGGCACCGGCCTGGTGACGAAGCTGCCGCTGCCCGACGGGGCGACCTCGGCGTCGGCCGACCTGATCGGTGACGACGGAACGGTCTTCGGCCGGGGCGACGGCGACACCGGTCCCGTCCTCTGGCGCTGCGGCTCCTGAGTCAGCCCTCGAACGCGAGGGCGGCTCCGAAGCCGATGAGCGCGGTGCCGGTGACGCCGTCGAGGGAACGGCGGACCCGGCGCCGCCGCAGCCACGCGCGCACCCGGTGCACGAACAGCAGAAGCAGCACCTGCCACACCACCCCGAGCGCCGCGACGGTGTACGCCAGCAGCAGCGAGTCACCCAGCGTCGACGCCGGCGTCAGGAACTGCGGCAGCACCGACAGGTACAGCACGATCACCTTGGGGTTGGTGATGTTCGACAGGAAGCCCTCGCGGAACCGGCGGCTCCGGGTGGCGCGAGCGCGGCGGACGTCGTCGAGGGCTTCGTAGTCCCCGCGCCAAGCGCCGCGCAACGCCTGGATGCCCAGGAACACCAGGTAGGCCGCGCCCAGCCACTTCACCGTCTCGAAGACCGGCTGGTAGCGCGTGATCACCGCGCCCAGCCCGAGCGCCGCCGCCGTGCCCTGCAGGAAGTTCGCGACGCTGATGCCCGCGCACGCCCAGCCGCCGCCCCGGGCGCCGCCCGTCAGCGCGTTCTTCAGCACGACCATCGTGTCCGGGCCCGGCATCATCGCCAGGAACGCCATCATCCCGGCGAACCCGAGGTAGGTGCTCCACGTCATCAGGACTCCAGGGCGAGGGCCGCGCCGAACCCGAGCAGCGCGGTGCCGGTGACGCCGTCCAGCGCACGGCGGACCCGGCGGCGGCCCAGCCACGCGCGGACGCGGTGCACGAACACCAGCAGCACCAGCAGCCACAGCGCGCCGAGCACCGCGACGGTGTAGGCCAGCAGCAGCGAGTCGCCGATGCTCGACTCGGCCGTCAGGAACTGTGGCAGCACCGAGAGGTACAGCACCAGCACCTTGGGGTTCGTGATGTTGGAGAGGAACCCTTCGCGGAACCGCCGGAACCCGCCGCCGCGGCGGCGCTGGACCTGCTCGACGACGTCGTAGTTCCCGCGGAACGCCCCGCGCAGCGCCTGGAAGCCGAGGAAGACGAGGTAGGCCGCGCCGACCCACTTGAGCGCGAGGAACACCGGCTGCGACCGCGCGATGAGGACGCCGAGCCCGAGCGCGGCGGCACTGCCCTGGACGGCGTTGCCGGTGAAGATGCCGAGCGACGCGAGCAACCCGCCCCGGAACCCGCCGGACAGCGCGTTCTTCAGCATCACCATCGTGTCCGGGCCCGGCGCGAGCACGATCAGGACCACGATGAGCAGGTAACTCCCGTAAGCACTCCACGTCACGGCTGACCACGCTAAACGACGCGCACCGGTCCGGTCTCGCGGATTTCCGTCACACCGTCCGCCGCGTAATGGGGTGCGTTGGGCACGGAGGGTGCACGAGCGTGCGCGGCGCGCGCGGAAATCGGCGGGAGGGGCCTCCGCAGAGTAGTGTTCGGCCATGTCAGCAGGGGAAATCGAGCTTCTACCCGGTGAGCGCGTGCTCTGGGCGGGAGAGCCGGTCCAGCGCCCGTTGTACGTCGCCACGGACGGGGTGATCGCCCCTGCCGGACTCATCCTCGCCGTCGCCGCGCTCTGGTTCCTGCTCGCGAAGCAGCCCAGCGGGGGCGCCATGGCCGGAGCTGTCGTCGTGCTGGTGATCGGCCTGTACGGCGCCGTCGGCCGATCCGCCGTCCGGTACCTCGCGCTCGGGCGCACGACCTACGCCGTGACCGACAGCCGGATCATCGCGCGTTCGGGGCTGTTCCGGCAGAAGGAACGCGCCAGCGAGCTGGCCGGGCTGTCCGCGCCCGTCCTCAAGCCGGGGCCGTCCCGCACCGGCACCATCACCGTCGGAACGGGCGAAGTGACGCTGATCGGCGTCGGCGAACCCAAGCGTGTCCGCGACCTGCTCACCAAGGCCATCGACGAGGCCAAGGCCCGCCAGGCCCCGCCGGAAACGGACACTTCGGCCGCCTGAGGGACAACCTCGGCGCCCGTTCGAACGTGCTCCGTGCATGCGGGAAGCAGTGCTGTGGACGGGCAAGCCGGCGATCCGGCGGTTGTTCCACCGCTACGACTACTTCGCGGCCGGGCTGGTCTTGGCCGTGGTGGCCGGTCTGCTCGGCATGACGTCCGCCGTGGACAGCCGGCCGGCGCTCCAGGCCACGGCCGTGGGCGGCGCTCTGCTGCTCGTCCAAGCCGGCGTGCGGTGGCTGCAACTCCGCCGGCTGACCTACGTCGTGACCGACCGGCGGGTGCTCGTCGACGCGGGCCTGGTGTGGCGGCGGACGACGTCCGCGCGCCTCGGTGGCCTGGCCGCGCCGGTCGTGGTGCCGGAACGCGGCGGCACCGGGACCGTCACCTTCGGCACCGTCGAACCGCACCTCGTGGCGGCCGCGAGGTACGGGGCCCACCAGAACAAGTCCGGCCCGCTCCCGGTCGTTCTGGCGGGCATCCCCGAGCCGGAGCGGGTGCGGGCGCTGCTCGCCGAGGCGATCGGCGCCGCCCGTCGGCGGCGAGCCACCGGCAAACCGGACGATTCGCTCTTCTGACCCGGATCGGGGCAACCCTCCGGGCTTGCCGTGCGTGAGCCGGGTAAGACAAAGGGGAGTCCCGGTGCCCGACCAGCGTGACGACGTCGCCGAGGACCGCTCGGATCCGGGAGCCGGACCGGCAGGCGCGAACCCGGCCGTCCACGCGGTCCTCTTCCCGGGGGAGCACGTGCTGTGGTGGGGACGGCCCCGCCGGCACCCCCTGCACATCGAGGAGTGGCTCCGGCTGGGCATGGCCCTGGTCTGGGCCGCGCTGACGTCCCTGATCTTCACCGCGTCGCTCATCCGGAACAACCCGATGGCCTACTTCGTCCTGCCGATGATGGTGTTCGGCCTCCTCCCGCCCGCCGTGCTGATCTTCTTCCGGCAGCGGATGGCGCGCTCGACCTCCTGCTTCCTCACGACACTGCGGGTGCTCGCGATCCACGAACGGCCGTGGTTCCGGGCGCGGTGGGAGTACCTGGCGCTGGTGCCGGCCCCGGTCGTGCGGACTGGCCGCACGGGCACCGGCACGCTCTCCTTCGGCCGGCCGGACCCGATCGCCCGGATCGGGGCGTTCTTCTCCCCGCCGGCGTGGGGGCCGCCACCGGACAGGGCCCTGTCGCTGCGTCGCGTGGAGTTCCGCGGGATCGGGGACGCCGAGCAGGTCAGGGACCTGGTCGTGCGAGCACAGGACCCGCGCTGAACCACCCGGACGTGTCCGATTGCACTGCCACCTTAAGTTACCGGTCGGTACACTCGACGAAACGTCCACCGCCGGAGGTGTCCTGTGCCGTACCCAACGGACCGCGAGCGAGACCGACCGTGGGTGATGCGGACCTACGCGGGGCACTCCTCCGCGGCCGCGTCGAACGAGCTTTACCGGCGCAACCTCGCCAAGGGGCAGACCGGGCTTTCGGTGGCGTTCGACCTGCCGACGCAGACCGGCTACGACCCGGACCACCAGCTTTCCCGCGGTGAGGTCGGCAAGGTGGGCGTGCCCGTGTCGCACATCGGCGACATGCGGCGGCTCTTCGACGGCATCCCGCTCGCCGAGGCCAACACGTCGATGACGATCAACGCGCCGGCCATGTGGCTGCTCGCGCTGTACGTCTCCGTGGCGCGCGAGCAGGCCGAAGCCGAGGGGCGCGACGTGGACGAGGTCCTCGCGAAGCTCACCGGCACCACGCAGAACGACATCATCAAGGAGTACCTGTCCCGCGGGACCTACATCTTCCCGCCGGGGCCCAGCCTGCGGCTGATCACCGACATGATCGCGTGGACCGTGCACCACGTGCCGAAGTGGAACCCGATCAACATCTGCAGCTACCACCTGCAGGAAGCCGGCGCGACGCCGACGCAGGAGGTCGCCTACGCGCTGTGCACCGCGATCGCCGTGCTCGACGCCGTCCGCGACTCCGGGCAGGTCGAGCAGGCCGACATGGCCAAGGTCGTCGCGCGGATCTCGTTCTTCGTCAACGCCGGCGTCCGGTTCGTCGAGGAGATGTCCAAGATGCGCGCGTTCACCGCGCTCTGGGACGAGCTCACGCGGGATCGTTACGGCGTAACGGATCCGAAGGCGCGCCGCCTGCGCTACGGCGTCCAGGTCAACTCGCTCGGGCTCACCGAAGCCCAGCCGGAGAACAACGTCCAGCGGATCGTGCTGGAGATGCTCGCGGTGTCGCTTTCGCGCGGCGCCCGCGCCCGCGCCATCCAGCTGCCCGCCTGGAACGAGGCGCTCGGCCTGCCCCGGCCGTGGGATCAGCAGTGGGCGCTGCGGATGCAGCAGGTGCTCGCGTTCGAGACGGACCTGCTGGAGTACGAGGACATCTTCGACGGCTCGCACGTCATCCAGGCCAAGGTGGACGAGATCATGGCCGGCGCGCGCGAGGAGATCGCGCGTGTGCAGGACCTCGGCGGCGCGGTCGCCGCGGTCGAGAGCGGCTACATGAAGTCGCAGCTGGTCGGGTCGCTCGCCGAGTACCGCCGCGGGATGGAAAACGGCGAGCGCGTCCTGGTCGGCGTCAACAAGTTCGAGACGACCGAGCCGTCGCCGCTGCAGGCCGAGGGCGCCAAGGCGATCGAGACGATCGATCCCGCCGTCGAAAAGGCGGCGGTCACCGCGATCGAGGAATGGCGCACCCAGCGCGACAACGCGGCCGTCGAGCGGTCCCTGGCCGTGCTGAAGGAACGCGCGCAGACCACGGAAAACCTCTTCGAGGCCACTGTGGACTGTGCACGCGCGGGCGTGACCACCGGCGAGTGGTCCGGGGCGCTGCGCGAGGTGTTCGGCGAATACCGGGCGCCCACCGGGGTTTCCGCGACCGCGGGCGGCGGGGGCGACCCGGAGATCGAGCGCGTCCGCTCCCGGGTGCGGGAAACCGAAGCGGAACTCGGCGAGCGGCTGCGGATCCTGGTCGGCAAGCCCGGCCTCGACGGGCACTCCAACGGCGCCGAGCAGGTCGCCGTCCGGGCCCGCGACGTCGGCTTCGAGGTCGTCTACCAGGGCATCCGGCTGACGCCCGAGCAGATCGTCGCGGCCGCCGTGCAGGAGGGCGTGCACGTCGTCGGGCTGTCGGTGCTCTCCGGTTCGCACCTGGAGGTCGTCCCGACTGTGGTCGACGGCCTGCGCGCCGCGGGCGCCGGTGACGTGCCGGTGATCGTCGGCGGCATCATCCCGCCGGACGACGCCGCGCTGCTGACCGAGCGCGGCATCGCCCGCGTGTTCACGCCGAAGGACTACGAGCTGACCGGGATCATGGACGGGATCGTCTCGCTCATCCGTGAGCGCCACGGCCTCGGCTGAGGCCGGCCAGGATCTCCTTCGTGGACTTCACGGTGGCGAACTGGTTCGCCAGGTTCGCCGCCGTGACGCGGTACAGCTCGTCGGCGGTCACGCCCGGGAGGTCGAACGTGAACGTCGCGTCGAGCGCGAAAGTCACGTCGTAGCCCAGGTTCCCGCCCATGCGCGCGGTGGTTTCGCAGCAGAAGTTCGTCTGGATACCGGCCAGGACGAAGCTCGTGATGCCGCGCTTGCGCAGCCACGCGTCGAGGTCGACGTCGCCGAGGAACGCCGAGTTCACCTTCTTGCCGAACACGAGGTCCGGCCGCGCGCCGTCGAGTTCGAGCTTGAAGTCGTTGCCCGGCTGACCGGGCCGCAGCGGCGAGTCCGGCTTCACGGAGTCGTGGTGCACGAGCACGACGGGCAGCCGCCGCTCCTGCCACGCGTCGAGCAGCGCCTTCATGTTCGCTTCGGCGCCGGGGTTGTTGCGCGGTCCCCAGAAACCTGCCTCGTCGAACCCGCGCTGGACGTCGATCAGGATGAGTGCCGTTTCGGTCATGACGTCGAGTCTCGCGGGCTCCGGCCGCGCGGGGGAGTGGCAGAAGACGCGCGATGCGGTACTTTCCTGCCATGCGCACGATCGGCGTTCTGCTGCTGCCGGGCACCCGGATGTTCGACCTCGCGGTGATCGGCGAGGTCTGGGGCCAGGACCGGACCGACAGCGGGATCGGCCCGTTCACGCTGCGGTTGTGCAGCCCGGGCCGCGTCCGCACCGCCGTCTCGCCGTTCGGGGACGTCGCGGCGACGCACGGGCTGGCCGGCCTCGACGGCTGCGACCTCGTCCTGGCGCCGGGCCGCGACGATCCGCTCGCGCCGGTCTCGCCGGCCGCCGTCGCGGCGCTGCGCCGGGCGCACCGGGCGGGGACGACCGTCGCCGCGCTGTGCTCGGGCGCGTTCACGCTGGCCGCCGCCGGCCTGCTCGACGGCCGCCCGGCGACCACGCACTGGCGCGACTTCGACGCCCTCACCAGCGTCGCGCCGCGGGCCGACCTCCAGCGCGACGTCCTCTACGCCGATGACGGCGGTGTCCTGACGTCCGCGGGCGTCGTGGGCGGCCTCGACCTGTGTCTCCACCTGGTCCGCCGCGACCACGGCGCGGAGGTCGCCGCGTCGCTGGCCCGCCGCCTGGTGATGCCCCCGGTGCGCGAGGGCGGACAGCGCCAGTACGTCGACACCCCGTTGCCGGCCAACGCTTCCCAACCGGGATTGTCGTCCACAATGGACTGGGCGCTGGCGCGGCTCGGGTCCGGCATCGGGGTCGAGGACCTCGTCGGGCACGCGCGGATGAGCGAGCGGACGTTCCACCGCGAGTTCGCGGCCGCCGCGGGCGTGACGCCGGGGCGGTGGCTGCGGGTGCAGCGCGTGCGGCTCGCGCAGCGGCTGCTGGAGACGACGTCGCTGCCGGTCGAACGCGTCGCGGAACGCTCCGGACTGGGGACGGCGGCGAACCTGCGGCGCCGGATGCGCGCCGAAGTGGGGGTCGGCCCGGACAGCTATCGGCGCACCTTCCGAAGAGTTACCGTCGAGGCATGACCGAGTACGAGCACATCCTGGTCAAGCGCGACGCCGACACCGTCACGATCACCATGAACCGCGCGGCACGGCGCAACTCGCTCTCCGCGGAGCACCTGGCCGAACTGCTGGCCGCGTTCCACGAGGCGGGGACGTCCGACGCGACCGGCATCGTGCTGGCCGGCGCCGGGCCGGTGTTCTCGGCCGGGCACGACTTCGGCGACGTCGCCGCGCGCGACCTGATGGGCGTGCGCGAGCTGCTGACGCTGTGCACCGACCTGATGAAGACCATGCAGTCCGTGCCGCAGGTCGTCATCGCGCGGGTGCACGGCCTGGCCACTGCGGCGGGGTGCCAGCTCGTGGCGTCGTGCGATCTCGCCATCGCGGCCGAATCGGCGGGCTTCGCGCTGCCGGGCGGCAAGGGCGGCTGGTTCTGCCACACGCCGGCGGTTCCGGTGGCGCGCTCGATCGGCCGCAAGCGCCTGATGGAGCTGGCGCTGACCGGCGACGTCATCGACGCGCCCACCGCGCTGGAGTGGGGCCTGGTCAACCGCGTAGTCCCCGACGATGAGCTGGACGACGCCGTCGCCGAGCTGCTGGCACGGGCGACCCGTGGCAGCCGGGCGAGCAAGACGATGGGCAAGGTCACGCTCTACGCCCAGCTCGACCGGCCCGAGGCCGACGCCTACGCGATCGCGCTGGAGGTCATGGCCTCGGCGTCCCAGCTGCCCGGTGCGCGCGAAGGCATGGCGGCGTTCCTCGAGAAGCGCAAGCCCTCCTGGCCCGACTGAGCGGCCGAGGCTCCGGCCGCGTTTCTTCGTGGCGGTCGGCCGTACCATACGGTATGGTATGGACATGGCGAGCAAGCGGGACTGGCTGGACGCGGGGTTGGTGCTGCTGGCGGAGCAGGGCGCGCCATCGGTGACCATCGAGCGGCTGTCCGAGCGGCTCGGCCTGTCGAAGGGCTCGTTCTACCACCACTTCAAGGGCATGACCGGCTACCGGACCGCCCTGCTGGAGCACTTCGAGACCGAGCGCACGATCCGGTTCGTGGAGCAGGCCGAAGCGGCCGAAGGCGACCGCCTGAGCACGTTGCTGAAGCTCGTCCTCGCGCCCGGACCCGGCCTCGGGCTCGAGATCGCCATCCGGGCGTGGGCCCTGCAGGACGCCGAAGCGCGGGCGGTCCAGGAGCGCGTCGACCGGACCCGCGTGGCCTACCTGACCGAGGTCAGCGGCGACGCCGGCCTGGCGCAGGCGCTGTACCTGATCGTCGTCGGCGCCGGGCAGGTCGTGCCGCCGCTGTCCGGCCGGGAGCTCAAGAGTGCGTTGGAACTCGTTCTGGGGAGAAGGAAATGACCGAACCGTTCGCCGATGGCGCCGACTACGTCGAGTTCAAGGAGATCGAGAGCGAGAACAGCCTGCGGGAGTTCGTCGCGGGGGTGTTCGGCTGGTCGCCCGTCTGGGTGAAGGCGCTGTTCGGCGCCCGGTACGTCCTCGCCAAGGCGCTGCGGCTGGACACCGCCTCGGTGCCGCGCGGTGGCCGGCTGCGGCCCGAGGACGTCGGGTTCGCGCCCGGCGACCGGGTCGCGTTCTTCACCGTCCGGGCCGGCGACCCGGAGCGCTACCTGGTCGCGGGCGTGGACGACAGTCACCTGAGTGGCTACCTGACGGTCGAATCGGTGCCCCGCGGCTTCCGGCTCGGCACGATCGTGCACTTCCACAACCGCGTCGGCCCGGCTTACTTCGCGCTCATCAAGCCGTTCCACCACCTGGTGATCCGCGGGATGCTCAAGGCCGGTGCCGCTCGGCCAGCATGAGCTGACCCCACGCGGCGATCGACTGCGCGTCGGTGATCTCCCCGGCCAGGATCATCTTCTCGAGGTCCGCGCGCGAGAACCACGCGCTGCGCATGTCCTGCTCCTCGACCTCGCGTTCGGGCTCGCCCTCGGTGATGTCGGTGGCGAGGAACACCCAGCCGCGCTGGCTGCTCATGCCGGCGGCGACGTCCAGCTTGCCGAGCGGCACCATCGAGCCGGCGCGCAGGCCCGTCTCTTCGCGCAGTTCGCGCGCGGCGAGCTCCGCGGGCGGTACGTCGGCGAGGCCGGGCGCGGTGCCCTGCGGGAACTCCCAGCGCCGCTCGCCCAGCGGGTAGCGGAACTGCTCGACCAGCCGGAACCGGTCGCCGTCCTGGGCGATGACGAGGGCGTAGTCCGGCTTGTCGATCACGCCGTAGATGCCCGCCGAGCCGTCCGGGCGGCGGATGTCGTCTTCGCGCACGGTCATCCAGTTGTTCCGGTACACCTCGCGGGACGCGACACGCTGAATGGGGTCCACGCGCCCAGTATCACCGACCCTGTCCTACCCTCCTCGGGTGCGTCTCGTGATCGCGCGGTGCCAGGTCGACTACGCCGGCCGGCTCACCGCCCACCTGCCGATGGCCACCCGCCTGTTGCTCGTGAAGTCCGACGGGTCGGTGTCCGTCCACTCCGACGACCGCGCGTACAAGCCGTTGAACTGGATGAGCCCACCCTGCTGGCTGATCGAGGACGGCAAGCTCTGGATCGTCGAGAACAAGCAGGGCGAGAAGCTGGTGATCACGATCGACGAGATCTACCACAACCACGCCCGCGACCTGGGTCCCGAGCCGGGCCTGCAGAAGGACGGCGTCGAGGCGCACCTGCAGGAGCTGCTGGCCGAGCACATCAAGACCCTCGGCGACGGCTACACGCTGGTCCGCCGCGAGTTCCCGACGGCGATCGGCCCGGTCGACATCATGGCCCGCGACGCCGACGGCAAGTCGGTGGCGGTGGAGATCAAGCGCCGCGGCGAGATCGACGGGGTGGAGCAGCTGACGAGGTACCTGGAGCTGCTGAACCGCGACCCGCTGCTGGCCCCGGTCCAGGGCGTGTTCGCGGCGCAGATCATCAAGCCCCAGGCCCGGACGCTGGCGGAGGACCGCGGGATCAGGTGCCTGACGCTGGACTACGACGAGCTGCGCGGCATCGAGTCCGACGAGTTCCGGCTGTTCTGACGTGGAACCCGGCCGGTACGTCCACTACAAGGGCGGCGAGTACGAGGTGCTCGGGGTGGCATCCCACAGCGAGACCGAGGAGCGGCTGGTGGTGTACCGGGCGCTGTACGGCGCGCGCGGGTTGTGGGTGCGGCCGGAGGCGATGTTCGGCGAGACGGTGGAGACGGCGGACGGCCCGGTGCCCCGCTTCCGGCACGTCCCGGACTGAGGCTCACCGCACGTCGAAGGTGCACGAGTAGGTCTTGCCGCGGGCGAAACTCGCGATGTGGTTTTCGCCCTTGATCATCAGGCCGCCGTGCCCGGACAGCTGCTCCCCGGTGTCCGGGTCGAGCGTGGACCACGACCCGGAGCCGCACCACCAAAGCCGCATGGCGTCCGCGTTGGTCGCGATGATCGGTCGGATGATGGGAACCTTCGTGATCGTGAGTGAAGATCGCGCGAAGCGTGCCCGTTGTTTCAGATGTGCGCCATGTCGAGACCATCGTCCGGCCGGCCTGAAACACCGATACCGAACCGATGCCGAATTGCGGTATCTGATTCTCCCGTGATTACTCCGCCAGGAAATCATTAACCCGATAGACGTCAGAACAGTGACCAGATCCTTTCTGACCTGCCTTTATGCGCTGTTCGGGTGAGTTCGGGATCCTCTTGCGGGCAGTTGTGCGACACTCGATTTCGAGGGGTTCCGCCGGTGCGTCCGGTGTGGCCGGAGGGTGGTGCGCTCGGCCGTCTTTCTTTGTCGTGCCTACGTTTTCAGTCCGCCTTCGAGCTCGTGTGCGCGTGCCTGTCCGGCCGGTGTGCGCGCTTTTTCGCCTGCACGGAGGAGGAAGTCATGCGTTATCGCCCACTCGGTTCCGATCCGGCCGACCCGCGGCTGGGCCGGTTCATTCCGGACGACTGGCGGCACGTCGAAAGGTATCCGCTCACCGCGCTGTCCGACGACGACCGGCCCACGCGGGCGCCCGTCGTGATCGGGGTCAACTGGTACTCCGCTTTCGACACCCCGGAGCAGGACGAGGCCTCCGGCGAGTTCTTCATCGCCAAGGCCGGCGTCAAGAAGCTGGGCCGGATCCGCGGCGGTCACTGCGTCTGCCTCGAGCCGGGCGGTACCCCGGACACCGATGCCTGGTACGCGTTCTACGACCAGGGCAAGGAAGGCGCCTGCGTCGGCTTCGGCTGGTCGCGCTGCATCTCGATCTTCAACGGCAGCGAGTACGCCGCCCGCTGGCTCTGGGACTCGGCCAAGAAGCGCGACGAGTGGCCCGAAACCAACCCCGGCGACGACAACGGCACGTCGGTCCGCGCCGCGGCCGAAGTGCTCAAGGAAGCCGGGCACGTCCTGTGGGACGACTCCTACGCCACCGACGACTGGGCGGCGCGCGAGAAGTACGCGCCCGAGGCCAAGCAGGGCATCAAGGCGTTCCGCTGGGCCAAGTCGGTCGACGACGTGCACTCGGTGCTCGCCAACCCGCGGGCCGACGAACTCGGCGCCGTGCCGCTGCTCAACTCGTGGGGCCCGGGCTACCCGCACCGCACCTACCTGCCCGACGAAGTGCTCGCCAAGCTGATCGAAGAAGACGGCGAGATCGCGGTCCCGACCGACCGGTGATCCACAGCCGCTCCCGCGGTGCGTGACAGAGGGCGCGTTTCCCCAGGTCAAGGCCGGGGGAACGCGCCTTCTGGCCACTTTGGACGCGTCAACGTGCCGACCCTGAATCCATGCAGTACTGTCCGGATCCGACAGAGCAGTGGTGATTCCTGTGGGTTGTTGTCCAGTTTGAAAAGAGGTGGGTCGGGTGCTCGTCCTAGCCGATGCGAACCTGCGACTCGACGCGAGCGCGATCGACTACATCGAGTTGGCGTTCTACTTCGTGCTCGTGCTCGGCATCGGGTACCTGGCACGGCGTCAAGTGTCGAGCAGTCTCGACTTCTTCCTGTCGGGCCGCTCACTGCCCGCCTGGGTCACCGGCCTGGCGTTCATCTCGGCGAACCTCGGCGCGGTCGAGGTCATGGGCATGTCGGCCAACGGGGCCCAGTACGGCCTGCCGACCGTCCACTACTTCTGGATCGGCGCGATCCCGGCGATGCTGTTCCTCGGCATCGTGATGATGCCGTTCTACTACGGCTCGAAGGTCCGCAGCGTCCCCGAGTTCATGCGGCGCCGCTTCGGCAAGCCCGCCCACCTCGTCAACGGCGTCAGCTTCGCCGCCGCCCAGATCCTGATCGCCGGCGCGAACCTGTTCCTGCTGGCCAGCGTGGTGAACCTGCTGCTCGGCTGGCCGCTGTGGGTGTCGATCATCATCGCCGCCGTGATCGTCCTCTCCTACACCGCGCTCGGCGGCCTCTCCGCCGCGATCTACAACGAGGTCCTGCAGTTCTTCGTGATCGTCATCGCGCTGGTGCCGCTGACGATCATCGGCCTGGTCAAGGTCGGCGGCTGGCAGGGCCTGGTCGACAAGGTCACCACCAGCCCGGGCGGCACCGCGCAGCTGCACTCGTGGCCCGGTGACAACCTGACGGGCTTCGGCAACAACATCCTCTCGATCCTCGGCATCGTGTTCGGTCTGGGCTTCGTGCTCTCCTTCGGCTACTGGACGACGAACTTCGTCGAGGTCCAGCGCGCGATGGCGTCGAAGAGCATGTCCGCCGCGCGGCGCACGCCGATCATCGGCGCGTTCCCGAAGATGCTGGTCCCGTTCATCGTGATCATCCCCGGCATGATCGCCGCGGTCACCGTGTCCGAGTACGTCAAGGACAAGCAGGTCCTGCTGGACGGCGGCACCGCGGAAAGCGGCGTCACGTTCAACAACGCGCTCCTGCTGCTGATGCGCGACCTGCTCCCGAACGGCATGCTCGGCATCGCGATCGCCGGCCTGCTGGCCTCGTTCATGGCCGGCATGGCCGCGAACCTCAGTTCGTTCAACACGGTCTTCACGTACGACATCTGGCAGACCTACATCAAGAAGGACAAGCCGGACGGCTACTACCTGCGCCTCGGGCGCGTGGTGACGTCGGTCGGCACGATCCTCGCCATCGGCACCGCGTTCATCGCGTCGAACTCCGGCAACATCCTGAACTACCTGCAGGACCTGTTCTCGTTCTTCAACGCGCCGCTGTTCGCGACGTTCATCCTGGGCATGTTCTGGAAGCGGATGACCCCGCACGCCGGCTGGAGCGGCCTGGTGCTCGGCACCGCGTCCGCGATCACGGTCTGGGGCCTGTCGCAGGCCGGGGTGATCGGGCTCGAGGGCCAGGGCACCAGCTTCGTCGCCGCCGGCACGGCGTTCGTCGTCGACATCGTGGTGAGCGTCGTGGTGTCGCTGGCGACCAAGCCGAAGCCGGACGAAGAGCTGGTGGGGCTGGTCTACTCGCTGACCCCGAAGGAAACCCGCAAGCACGACGACACCGGCGAGAACGCGGGCTGGTACCGCAAGCCGGGCCTGCTCGCGGGCATCGTGCTCATCCTGACCATCGCCCTCAACGCCATCTTCTAGGAGGTCCGTCATGGCTACCGAGTCCGGCGCGCGACCGCGGAAGGCGGGCGCCTTCGACATCCGGCTGATCATCGCCCTGCTGATCGGCGTCTACGGCGTCATCCTGACGATCATGGGCATCGGCTTCACCTCCGACGAGGACATCGCGAAGGCCGCCGGGGTGAACATCAACCTGTGGGCCGGCATCGGCATGCTGGTGGTCGCCGCGTTGTTCATCATCTGGGCCAAGGTCCGGCCGCTGATCGTGCCGGCCGAGCCCGAGAGCGAAGACACACCCGCCGCCAAGGCCGAATAGCCGGGTTGCCCGGACAGGGACGCGAGGTTCCGGCTACCGTGCATCGCGTGCTCCCCGACGTTCGGCGCCGCCGTCTCCCGAAGCTGTTCCTGCTGGTCACCGCCCTCGCGCTGCCGTTGACCGCGTGCGGGCAGGACCTCGGCAAGTCCAACTTCGCGCGGACGACGGTGCCCGCGGCGGCCGGCGGCACCGGCCCGGTCTCCGACGGCCCGATCACCGATGCCGCCGTGGCCGCGAACGTGCTGCGCACGGTCAAGCCGTGCCAGTTCCTGACCAAGGAAGCCCTCGGCGCGCTCGGCCTCGGCACGGTCGAGGAGGACCCGTCGCCGTCGTCGATCGCCTTCGACCGGTGCACCAACAGGGTGAAGGACCCCGGCGGCAAGGAGATCCGGCTCGGGTTCGAGATCGGCAACACCCTGCTGCCGCACGCGGACAAGACCACCGGGCAGACCGGCGGGCTGCCGCTGCGCGTGAACAAGACCGACGAGACGAGCTGCACGGTCGCGACGATGACGGCGCTGAACCCGGACATGGCGCTGACGGTGTCGGTCACCTACCCCGGCGATCCGTGCCGTCCCGGGCGGACGCTCATGGACGCCATCGTGCAGAAGCTGCACAGCTCGCCGGAGAAGTACTCGACGCCGGCGGGCACCCTGCTGACCGCCGACCCGTGCGCCATGGCCGACACCGCGGCGGTCGCCCCCACCGTGCCGTCGGCGAAGTCCGCGCCGTCGGGCCTGCACTCCTGCCAGTGGCAAAGCAACGGTGCCAACCCGACCGTGACCGTCAAGTTCCTGCCGGGACTGCCGCCGATCGCCGGGGACGGTTACTCCACCGTGGACCTCGGCAACGGCGTCACGGCGTTCCAGAAGCAGGGCGGCACGAGCGCGTCGCGGTGCACGGTCGAGTGGCAGCACCGGCCGTGGCAGGGCGACGACTTCGAACTGGCCCAGGTGGACTACGAGAACTACAACGCCAAGCCGGACGCCGACGACCCGTGCGGCAAGGCGGTCACCGTCGCGAAGAACGTGGTCACGAAGCTCCCGAAACCCTGACCTGGCGGCGCGAGGCGCGGAGAGGTAGGAAGGGGACACCCCACCCGCCGATGTGCCGGAGGTTGCCGTGAAGAAGATCATCAACGATCCGGCGAACGTGGTCGTGGAGTCGCTGCGGGGCCTCGCCGCCGCGCACGCGGACATCCTGCGCGTCCAGGAGGATCCGGACGTGGTGGTCCGCGCCGACGCGCCGGTCGCCGGGAAGGTCGCCGTCATCTCCGGCGGCGGGTCCGGGCACGAGCCGCTGCACGGCGGGTTCGTCGGCCGGGGCATGCTCGCGGCGGCCGTGCCGGGCGCGGTGTTCACGTCGCCGACGCCGGACGCCGTGCAGGCCGCCGTCACCGCGACCACCGGCGAGGCGGGCGCCCTGCTCATCGTCAAGAACTACACCGGCGACGTGCTGAACTTCGAGACGGCCGCCGAGCTGGCCGCCGCCGAAGGCCTCGAGGTGCGCAGCGTCGTGATCGACGACGACGTCGCGGTCAAGGACTCGACCTACACCGCGGGCCGCCGCGGGGTCGGCGGCACGGTGCTGCTGGAAAAGATCACCGGTGCGGCCGCCGAGCGCGGCGACTCGCTCGACGCCGTGACCGCGCTGGCGCAGAAGGTGATCGGCCGGGTGCGGTCGATCGGCGTCGCACTGACCGCGCCGACCGTGCCGCACGCCGGCACGCCCAGCTTCGACCTCGGCGACGGCGAGATCGAGTTCGGCATCGGCATCCACGGCGAGCCCGGCCGCGAACGGATCCCGCTCGAACCGGCCGACGCGCTGGTCGCGCGGATGGTCCAGGCGGTGGTCGAGGACCTGCCGTTCTCCTCCGGTGACCGCGTGCTGCTGTTCACCAACTCGATGGGGGCGACCCCGCTCGTCGAGCTCTACCTGGCGCACGGCATCGCCGAGCGGCTGCTGGCCGAGCGTGGGATCGTGGTCGAACGCCGGCTGGTCGGCCCGTACATCACCAGCCTCGAGATGCAGGGGATGAGTCTGACGTTGCTCAAACTGGACGACGAGCTGACCGAGCTCTGGGACGCCCCGGTGAACACCGCGGCGCTGCGGTGGGGGGTCTGATGACCTGCAAGGCCGACGGGGTCGCGGCGGCCGTGCGCGCCGCCGCGGCGGTGGTCGCCGAGCACCGCGTGGAGCTGATCGACCTCGACCGCGCGATCGGCGACGGCGACCACGGCGAGAACCTGAACCGCGGGTTCACCGCCGTCGTCGCGGCCCTCGACGCGGGTGCGCCGGAGACGCCGGGTGCGGTCCTGAAGCTCGTCGCGACGACGTTGATCTCCAAGGTCGGCGGGGCGGCGGGTCCGTTGTACGGCACGGCTTTCCTGCGTGCTTCGGCCAAGCTCGGCACCGCCGGTGACCTCGACGTCCCGGGGCTGCTGGACGCGTTGCGCGCCGGGCTCGAAGGCGTCCAGGCCCGCGGGAAGGCGGTGGGCGGCGACGCGACCATGGTCGACGCCCTGATCCCGGCGGTGGCGGCCGCGGAGAAGGCAGCCGAGGACGGCGGGGACGTCGCCGCGGTGCTGACCGCGGCGGCCGACGCGGCCGACCGCGGCGCCGAGTCCACAGTGGAGTTGGTGCCGCGCAAGGGGCGCGCGTCCTACCTGGGCGAGCGCGCAGTGGGGCACCTGGACCCGGGTGCGCGGTCGTCGGCACTGCTGCTGCGCGCGTTCGCGGAGGCCGCCCGGTGAGCGTCGGCATCGTGCTCGTTTCGCACAGCGCGAAGCTCGCGGAAGGCTTGGCGGAGCTGGCCGCCCAGATGGCGCCGGACGTCACCATCATGGCCGCTGGAGGTCTGTCCGACGGCTCGATCGGCACCGACTACGACGAGGTCGTCGCGGCCACCCAGCGCGCCGACTCCGGTGATGGGATCGTGCTGCTCTACGACCTTGGCAGCGCCCAGATGACCGCCGAGCTGGCCGTCGAATCGCTGGCCGACCCCTCGGCCGCCATCGTCGCGGACGGCCCGCTGGTCGAAGGCGCGATCGCCGCGGCGGTCGCGGCTCAATCGGGCAAGGACCGCAAGGCGGTGGCGGAGGCC
Organism: Amycolatopsis sp. NPDC028719; assembly: GCF_055565395.1. NCBI lineage: Bacteria > Bacillati > Actinomycetota > Actinomycetes > Pseudonocardiales > Pseudonocardiaceae > Amycolatopsis > Amycolatopsis sp. NPDC028719. Next base: position 636,657 of record NZ_JBVHUL010000004.1, on the reverse strand, counting down.
GCCGCGGCAGCCGGGATGCCCGAGGACCTTTCGCCGGCCGAACCCGCCGCCGGCGGTGCGGACGAGGTCGAGCTGGTCCTGCGGAACGAGGTCGGGTTGCACGCCCGCCCGGCCGCGGTGCTGGTGCGCGCGCTGAGCGCGTTCGACGCCGAAGTCACCGTCCGGCTCGGTGACCAGGAGGCCGACGGCCACAGCGTGCTGGCCCTGATGTCGCTCGGTGCCCGCCAGGGTGACCGGATCCGCGTGCGGGCCCGCGGCCCGCAGGCGCCCGCCGCGCTGGACAAGGCGAAAGAGCTGGTGGACGGCAACTTCGGCGAGTGAACCCGGTTCGCCGACCGGGTGACTTGCCCGGTACTGACTCGATTCCGTCTGGGCTTCCGGCGGTTGCGTGTGGCAGAGTCAGGGGCCAATTACCGGTGAGTAACATCTCTGGAGGCCTCGATGGCGCGGGACATCTCGACAGTCGGAGTGGTCGGCCTCGGAACGATGGGGGCGGGTATCGCCGAAGTGCTCGCGCGCAGCGGACTCGACGTCGTCACGGTCGAGCTCGACCAGGCGGGGGTCGAGCGGGGCCGTGGTCACCTGCGGCACTCCACCGAACGGGCGCTCTCCGGCGGAAAGCTCGACGAGGCCAGCCGTGAGGCACTGCTGGAACGGATCCGGTACAGCACTTCGCTGTCGGATCTGTCCGAAGTGGACATCGTGATCGAGGCGATCCCGGAAAGCCTCGCGCTGAAGGCCGACGTCTTCACCGAGCTGGACAAGGTCACCCGGCCGGACGTCGTGTTCGTGTCCAACACCTCGTCGCTGTCGATCACCGAGATCGGGGTGCACACGGCGCGCCCCGGCAAGGTCGTCGGCATGCACTTCTTCAACCCGGCGCCGGTGCAGAAGCTGGTCGAGATCGTGAAGACCGTGGTCACCGAGCCGGAGGTGGTCACCGAGGTGGTCGCGTTCGCCGAGCGGCTCGGCAAGGTGCCGGTGGTGATCGGCGACCGGGCCGGCTTCATCGCGAACGCGCTGCTGTTCGGCTACCTCAACCACGCCGTGCGGATGTACGAGCAGCGTTACGCCACGCGCGAGGACCTCGACGCCGCGATGCGCTTCGGCTGCGGCTACCCGATGGGCCCGCTCGCGCTGCTCGACCTGATCGGGCTGGACACCGCATACGAAATCCTCGACACGATGTACCACCAGTCCCGCAACCGGCTGCACGCGCCGGCGCCGCTGCTCAAGCAGATGATCACGGCGGGCCAGCTGGGACGCAAGACGGGCCGCGGCTTCTACGCCTACGATGCACCGGATTCGCCCAACGTGGTCTCGGATGTAGTGGCGTCGTCCACTATGGACAGTGTCGCGCCTCGGCCGGTGGCCCGGGTCGGTGTGATCGGCACCGGGACGATGGCGACCGGCATCGCGGAGGTGTTCGCGAAACGCGGTCTCGACGTCGTGCTGCGCGCCCGGAGCCTGGAGAAGGCGCAGGCGTCCGTGGCGAAGGTGAAGAAGTCGCTCGACAAGGCCGTGGTCAAGGGGAAGCTGTCCGAAGAGGACGCGGCTCTCGCCTTGTCCCGGATCACCCCGGTCACCGACTTCGAAGCACTGGCCGACGTCGACCTGGTCGTCGAGGCGGTGGCCGAAGAGCTTTCGGTGAAGCAGGCGGTGTTCGCGGCACTGGACGAGGTCGTCCGCCCAGGCGCGGTGCTGGCGACGACGACGTCTTCCCTGCCGGTGATCGAATGCGCGGCGGCGACCTCCCGGCCGTCCGACGTGCTCGGTCTCCACTTCTTCAACCCGGCCCCGGTGATGAAGCTGGTGGAGGTGGTCTCGACGATCGCGACCGCCCCGGACGTGGTGGCGACGGCGAGCGCGGTCTGCGCCGCGGTGGGCAAGCACGCGGTCCACTGTGGAGACCGCGCGGGCTTCATCGTCAACGCACTGCTGTTCCCGTACCTGAACGACGCCGTGAAGATGCTGGAGGCCCACTACGCGGGGGCGGACGACATCGACACGGCCATGAAGGTGGGCTGCGGCCTGCCGATGGGCCCGTTCGAGCTGCTGGACGTGGTCGGACTGGACGTTTCGCTGGCCATCCAGCGGACCCTGTACAACGAGTTCCGCGAGGAGGGGTTCGCGCCGGCGCCGCTGCTGGAGCACCTCGTGACGGCCGGCCGGCTGGGCCGGAAGACCGGGAAGGGCTTCAAGGACTACTGATCAGCTTCCCAGGCTGAGGGCGACGTTCCCGTTGCGCGCGTCGTCGGGCTGCACCATGATCCGGCCCCGGTGGGACACCTCGACGAGGTAGAACTTCTCGCCCGCCGGAACGTTCGGCGCGGACAGCGTGAACACGCAGCTGCCGCCGCCGCCTGAGTGTCCCATCCCCAGCGCGCCTTGGGAGAGCACGGTTCCGGCGGCGTTGTAGACGGTGACCGTCGTCCCGGTGGTGATGTCCGAATAGCCGCCGGAGCCGCCGCAGGTGCTGTAGCCGTATCCACCGCTGTTCAGGGTGAACGTGCCGCGGAGGTCGAACGCCTCGCCGGCCGTGCCAGCCGTGCCGGGCGGGCCGATGGGCGTGCCGGAATCGGCCAGGTCCAGACCGACCCACAAGGCGCCGACCAGAGCCGCGCCGGCCGCGGCCGCGAGCACCAGGTGCCAGGGATTCGTCTTCGTCCGCACCGGCGGCGGATCCTGCGGCGGCGCCCACGGGCCGGGCGGCGCGGGTTCGTACGCACTGGTCATCGCGAGTCCTCCGTCGCACGTCCGGGCTTTGCTCCGTTTGTACGCAGGAGGTCGGCCGGACGGAGGCCGTCGTTACCTCGGTGCCCGGATCGTGATCGGCCGGCTCAGCGGGCGGCCACCTCGCCGAGGACCGGCTTCACGTCCAGGACCGGCGTGCCGTCGATCGCTTCCAGACCCGTCACCGTCAGCGTTCCGTCCTCGACCGCCGTCACCGTCACCGTGTGGAGGCCGATCGGGTTCGGGCGGTCGGGGGAACGCGTCGAGAACACCCCTTCGCGGGGGCGGTCCGGGTCGCCGCGCGGGTGGACCGCCTGGACCTCGCGGTCGGCTTCGTGCAGCCACGTCAGCAGCACCAGGCGGTCGCCCGGGCGGAGGTCGGCCGCCGCCGGGTGGAACTCCGGTGCGAACACCACCCGGGCCGGGGGCGCGCCCTCGTCACCCTGCTTCGGGGCCGTCCGGCGGTCCTCGAGAGGCGACTCGACGCGCGCCACCGGGCGCACCTCGTAGCTCGTCACTTGTAGTAGCCCTCGACCGGAACGCGGGCTTCGTCGAACAGCGCCGGGCCGTCCAGCTGGTGCTTGCCCCAGGTGACCGGCGGGCGCAGCGTCAGGAACTGTTCCGTCGACAGCGCGTAGACGACGCGGCCGAGCCCGGACCGCTCGATCGCGCCCGTGCACATGCCGCACGGCTGGGTGCTGGTGAACATCGTGGTCGCCGCCGCGACCTCGGGGGCCAGGTTCTGCGCCGCCCAGCGGGCGAGCTTCAGCTCCGGGTGCGCCGTGATGTCGTTGTCCGTCAACGACGTGTTGCGATCCTCGGCGAGGACGTTGCCGTCCGCGTCGGCCAGCAGGGAGCCGAACGGCGGGTTGCCGTGTTCCTCGCGCGCCTCGCGAGCGAGCTCGATCGCGCGCCGCAACAGGGCTTCTTCGGTGTCCTTCACCGGTTCTCCTTCCAAGACGCGGCGACTGCCGCGAGGTCCCGCCACGCGATCTCCGGGTGGAGGGTTTCGGCGGGGTCCGCATCGAACGGGTCGAGCACGACGGTGTCCGCGCCGAGCGCCCGCAGCTGGGCCAGGTCGTCGAGGACCTGCTCGAGGGTGCCTTCACCGGCGCGCCGGTCCGGGCCGGTCACCGGTTCGCCGGTCGTCCGCAAGACGATCCGCGGCGCGAACGCCGGCACCGGCCGGTCGCCGGCCAGGGTCTTCAGACGCTCCAGGCCCTCCCGGAACCCGGACATGGTCATCCGCAGCGGATGCCATGCGTCGCCGAGCTCCACCGCACGGCGCAGCCCCGCGTCGCTGTGCCCGCCCAGCCACAGCGGGATCGGGCCGGCGCGGTAGTCGTCCTGGTCGGCCCAGGCCGCGCGGATCGCCCGCAGGTACTCGCTGGTGAGCTTCCCGCGCTGCTCGAACGGCACACCGAGCGCGGCGAACTCCTGCTTCGCCCAGCCGATACCGGCCCCGAGCACGAGCCGGCCGCCGCTGAGCGCGTCGAGGTTCGCCGCCATCCGGGCCACCAGCAGGGGATGCCGGTACGGCACGACCAGCACGGTGGTGCCGAGCCGCACCCGCTCGGTGACGCCCGCGAGCCACGACAGCGTCGTGAACGGCTCGTAGAACGGCGCCGGGTACTGGCCCGCGACGTCCGGGGTGATCGCGACGTGGTCGGACACCATCAGCAGGTCGTAGCCGAGGCCTTCCACGGTCCGCGCCCAGGCGCGCAGCGCGCCGGGGTCGGTGCCGGGGCCGAAGTTGGGGACGTTCACGCCGATCTTCACCGGGAAAGGCTATCGACGCTCCAGCCGTGATCGGAAGGGAGCGATCACGGCGTTCGGCGGCTTCGGCCGTGGATCTCACGGTAGATTCGGCTCATGACCGAGAGCCTCGACGCGACGGACTGGGCCATCCTGGTCGAGCTCCAGCGGGACGCCCGGCTGCCGCTCACCGAGCTCGGCCGCCGCGTGAACCTCAGCGCGTCGGCCGCGACCGAACGGCTCCGGCGGCTCGAGGCGACCGGCGTGATCACCGGCTACCGGGCCGACGTCGACCTCGGCAAGGTCGGCTACCCGGTGCTCGCCGTCGTCCGGCTCAAGTACCCCGGCAGCCGGCACGAGGCACTGCACAAGCTGCTCGGCGAGCGCCTCGAGATCCTCGAATGCCTGCGCACCACCGGCGACGACTGCTACACGCTCAAGATCGCCGCGGCCTCGATGGCCCACCTCGAGCACACGATGGACGAGCTGGCCCAGTTCGGCAGCACGACCACGAACGTCGTCTACAGCCAGACGCTGCCCTACCGCGGGCCGCGGGAGCCCGCCCGTGACCTCGACGCCTGAACGCATCGTCGTCTACGGCGTGACCGGCTCGGGCAAGTCGACGCTCGCGGCCCGGATCGCCGAGCGCACCGGCCTGCCGTACGTCTCGGCCGACGACCTCAGCTGGCAGCCGGGTTGGGTCCCGGTGCCCGACGACGAGCAGCGCCGACGGATCGCCGAGGTGTGCGCGGGCGAGCGCTGGGTCCTCGACGCCGCCTACGGCAAGTGGCGGGACATCGTGCTGGAGCGCACGCAGCTGGTCGTCGGCCTCGACTACCCGCGCTGGCTCTCCCTCGGCCGCCTGGTGCGGCGGACGCTGGTGCGGTCGGTGACCCGCGTCCGGATCTGCAACGGCAATGTCGAGTCGTTCCGCCAGGTGTTCTCCGCCGACTCGATCATCCGCTGGCACTTCGTCTCGTTCGCGAACAAGCGGGCGCGCATCCGGGCCTGGGCCGCCGAATCGCCCGGGCCGGAGATCGTCCGGCTGACCTCCCCGCGCCAGACCCGCCGCTGGCTGGAGACGCTCTGAAGTCAGGCCCCCGGTGGCAGCAGCGGCCCGCCGCTCCAGTGCTGGAACACGAGGTTCGTGTGCACGCGGGCGACCTCGTCCCGGGCGGTCAGCTCGTCGAGGACCAGACGCTGCAGTTCGGCCGCGGAGCTGGTCGCGACGTGCGCGAGGAAGTCGTCCGGCCCGGTCAGGTGGTAGACCGCGCGCACCTCGGGCAGGGACAGCAGGTGCTCGACGAACGGGTCCACCAGCGGCCGCCGGTGCGGGCGGACCTGGACGAACAGGAACGCCTCCAACGGGCGGCCCAGCTTCGCCGCGTCGACCGACGCGTGCTGCCCGGTGATCACGCCGGTGTCCCGCAGCCGGGCCACACGGTCCAGGCACGTCGACGGCGCGATGCCGACCGCGGCCGCCAGGTCCTTGTTCGTGATCCGGGCATCGTTCTGGAGCAGGCGCAGAATCCGGAGGTCGACCGGACTGAGTTCGACGGAATCGGACATCGGCGAATGATATCCGAGACCGTTGCTTGGGATCCGGTGAAAGCTCGACCATGTCGGCATGACCTCTTCGCTGCGCACGCGTGCCGTCCACGCCGGCCGTGACGACCTCACGGACCTCGGCGTGCACGCCGTCCCGCTCGACCTGTCGACGACCTACCCCTCCCGCGACAGCGCCGCCGAAGCCGCCCGGATCGACGAGTTCGCCGCCGGCGGCGAACTCGACGGCCCGCCGATCTACGGCCGGGTGGGCAACCCGACCGTCGAACGGTTCGAGCGCGCGCTCGCCGAGCTCGAAGGCTTCGAGCACGGCGTCGCGTTCGCCAGCGGCATGGCCGCCGTCTCGGCCTGCCTGCTTTCCGCGGTGGCGCAAGGGAAACGGCACGTCGTCGCCGTGCGCCCGCTGTACGGCTGCAGTGACCACCTGCTCGAGTCCGGGCTGCTCGGCACCGAAGTCACCTGGGCCGCGCCCGGCGCCGTCGCCGCCGCGCTGCGGCCCGACACCGGGCTGGTGTTCGTCGAGACGCCCGCGAACCCGACGCTCGCCGAGGCCGACATCGCCGAGCTGGCCCGTGCTTGCGGGGACGTGCCTCTTTTGGTGGACAACACCTTCGCGACCCCGGTACTGCAGCGCCCCGGCTGCCACGGGGCGCGGATCGTGCTCCACAGCGCGACGAAGTTCCTCGGTGGCCACGGCGACGTGATGGGCGGGATCGTCGCGTGCGACGCCGCGGAAGCCGCCCGGCTGCGGCAGATCCGCTTCGCCACCGGCGGCGTGCTGCACCCGCTCGCCGGATACCTGTTGCTGCGCGGGCTTTCCACGCTGCCGCTGCGGGTCAACGCCGCGTCGGCCACCGCGGCGACGCTGGCTGCACGGCTCGGCGACCACCCGGCGGTGACGGCCGTCCACTACCCGCGGCTGGGCGGGCCGCTGGTGGCGTTCGAGGTCGACGGCGACCCGCACGCCCTGATCGGCGCGGTCCGGCTGATCACGCCGGCCGTCAGCCTCGGTAGCGTCGACACACTGATCCAGCACCCGGGTTCGATCAGCCACCGGATCGTCGACGCCGGCGACCGGCACGACGCGGGCGTGTCGGACCAGCTGATCCGGCTGTCGGCCGGGCTTGAAGACGTCGAAGACCTCTGGGCCGACTTGGAGCAGGCGCTGAAGGTGCTTTAGCCGCAGCAGCCGCCGCCGCAGCAGCCACCGCCGCCACCCGCCGGGACCGCGGGTCCGCTCGCGGCCCCGGTGAGGGCGACCGTGGTGAGCAGCTTGACGGTGTCGGCGTGACCCTCCGGGCAGGACGCCGGCGCGCTCGATTCGCTCATCGGGCGCAGGAGCTCGAAGGTCTCGGTGCACTCGCGGCAGCGGTAGGCGTAGGTCGGCATGCCGCGATTATCGCCGGAGGACCACGGGGATGGGAAGCTGGGCGCGTGCAGCCGCCCATGCTCGCCGACGTTCCGCACCTCGGCCAGGTCGTCCCGTCCCTGCTCGCCGCGCTCGGGGTGCCCGGCTTCGGCAGCACGCTGGCGCTGCCGGAGGCCCGCAGTGCCGGGGTCCTGCTGGTCGACGGGCTCGGCTGGGAGCTGCTGGCCGAGTACGCCTCGGACGCACCGGTGCTGACCGAGCTCGCCCGGGAGTCGCTGCGCGTGGGCTTCCCGTCCACGACGGCCGCCGGGGTCGCGGCGATCGGCACCGGGCTCGCTTCCGGCGAGCACGGCATGGTCGGCTACACGTTCGAAATGCCGGGCACCGGTGTGCTCAACGCGTTGCGCTGGTGCAGCCACGAGGACGGCAGCGACCTGCGCGGCGCTCTCCCGCCACGCGAGGTGCAGCCGCTGCCGACGACGTTCGAACGGGCGGCCGCGGCGGGCGTCGATGCCGCGGTGGTGTCGTCCGCCCAGTACCGCGACACGGCCTTGACCATGGCTACCCAGGCCGGGGCGCGCTACGCCGGGGTGCACGCGCTGGGCGACCTCGCCGCGCGGACGCTGTCGGTGCTCGGCGGGCGCGCGTTCTGCTACGCCTACCACAACGAACTCGACCTGCTCGGGCACGTGTACGGCCCCGGGTCCACCGCGTGGCGGATGCAGCTGCGGCAGATCGACCGGCTCGTCGAGTCCCTTGTGGACGGTCTGCCCGCCGGTGCCCTGCTCGCGGTGGTGGCCGACCACGGGATGGTCGCCGTCGACGACAAGCTCGACCTCGAAGACGTCCCGGAGCTGCTTTCCGGGGTCCGGACCTTCGGGGGCGAGGTGCGCGCCCGGCACGTCTACACCGAGCCGGGCGCGGCCGCGGACGTCCTCGCGGCCTGGCGGGCGGTGCTGGGCGAGCGGGCCTGGGTGCGGTCGCGGGAGGAGGCCATCGCCGAGGGGTGGTTCGGGCACACGGTCAGCGATCGCGTGCTGCCGCGGATCGGCGACGTCGTCGCGGCGGCCCGGGGCCGCTTCGGGATGGTGCGGGGGCTCGCCGAAGCCGTGGAGTCGTCGCTGATCGGACAGCACGGGTCGCTCACCACCGCCGAACAGCTGGTGCCACTGGCCCTCGCCCAGGGCTGACGGTTCCCGTTTGGGGAAGGTGCTCCGGCGAGCCCCTCGGGTGTTTCGACCTGTCCACTGCGTACCGAGTGGGCGGGGCGAGCGCGGCCAGCCCCGACGGGCATCACGTGTGTCTGGAGGGGAATCTCGCGTGTCTGGAGGGGCATCACGCGTGATTGGAGGGGCATCACGCGTGATCGGAGGGTCGGCTTGTGGACCTGGGGGGTCGGTTCGCGGGTGGAGGGACCGGGCGAGGGGTGCGAGGGTGGCGGATACCGTTTGGGCGTGCCTCGACGCAACCGTCCCGGCCGCCGCGCGGACGGCGGGCCGCCCGAACGCGACCTCGGCGCCGCGACCGGCTGGGCCCGTGCCGAGTCCGGGACCGACGGCGACTGGCTCGTGCGGACCGTGCCCGGCTCGCAGGCCACCAAGGACTACCGCTGCCCCGGCTGCGACCACGAGATCCGGCCGGGCACGCCGCACCTCGTCGTCTGGCCCGCCGACGAGACCGGCTCGGTCGCCGACCGGCGGCACTGGCACCGGCCCTGCTGGGACGCCCGGGCGCGCCGGCGGCCGAACCGCCGCCGGTGACGCGTTTCCTTCTGGAGTTGTCAAACATCGTCCGGCTCAGCGCCGGTAGTGCCGCGAGAAGGCGCCGTCGTACATCTCCTCCGTGTACTCGGTGAAGCCGAGCCGCTCCGCCACCCGCAGCGACGGCTTGTTCGCGGTGCTGACGCTCGCCAGCACCGGCACCGACGGCAGTTCGCGGGCACACCACTCCAGGACCGCCAGCCCGGCCTCCACCGCGTACCCCTTGCCCCACGCCGACGGCCGGAACCGGTAGCCGAGGTTGAGCACCTTCTCGCCGTGGAACTCCCGCATGCGCACCCCGCACATGCCGATGACCTCGGTGCCGCCGCGTTCGGTCACCGCCGGGTAGCCGAAGCCGTGCTCGGCCCAGTGCACCAGCCACTCCGAGAACATCGCCGACGCGCGCGGGACGTCGGGCGGGTCGGGGTTGAAGCGGTTGGTGCGCGGGTCCGTGTGGATGTCGACCATCGCCTGCCGGTCCGCCTCGTGGAGCGGACGCAGCAGCAGCCGGCCGGTTTCGATGTCGGTGAACACATCGGCGAAGCTAGCGAGGGGGTCCGACAAAATGACGCCCATGACCGAACTGCCGCTGGTCCTCCTCCACGCCTTCCCCCTGGATTCCCGCATGTGGAACGCGGTGCGCGAGCCCCTCGCTTCACACCTTCGGGTGATCACCCCGGATCAGCGCGGGCTGGGCCGCTCGCCGCTGCCGGACTCGGACCGCGAACCGGACCTCGAGGACGCCGCGCGCGACGTCGTCGCCCTGCTGGACCGCCTGGAACTGGACCGCGTCGTGCTCGGCGGCTGCTCGATGGGCGGCTACCTCGCGATGGCCGTGCTGCGGCTGGCACCGGAGCGGGTCGGCGGGCTCGTGCTCATCGACACGAAGGCCGCGCCGGACACGCCCGAGGCCGCGCAGAGCCGGCTGGACGTCGCCCAGCGCGTCGAGGACGAAGGCACCGGGGGCTGGCTCGCCGAGGCCAACCTGCCGAACCTGCTGGCCGGGTCGACGCGAGAGCAGCGCCCGGACGTCGTCGAGACCGTCCGGGAGATCATCGAATCCCAGCCGCCGGCCGGCATCTCGTGGACGGCGCTGGCGCTGCGGACCCGGCCGGATTCCCAGGAACTGCTGCGGGACTGCGGCGTTCCCGCGCTGGTCATCGTCGGCGAAGAGGACCCGATCACCCCGGTTTCGGCGGCGAGCGCGATGGCCGAGGTCATGGACGGCGCGACGCTCGTGGTGCTCCCGGAAGCCGGCCACCTGACCCCGCTGGAGGACCCGGCGGGCGTGGTCGAGGCGATCCTTTCCTGGTACCCGGCGACTCACGAGAAGTAGGCGGCGAGCGCCGAGCGGGCGCCGGGGAGCCGGTGCGGGAACCGGATCGAGATCACGTACTGCCACGCGACCGCGTAGAGCTCCCGTACCCGGATCCACGGCTCGAGCGCGGTCTCGTCGGACGAGCCCGGGTAGGCGGCCACGAACTCCGGGCCGCCCTGCCGGGCGAGGATCCCGAGGTCCCAGGCCAGCGGCCCGAGCCAGGTGTCCTCGAAGTCGAGCCAGCAGGGGCCCGCGGGAGTGGCGATCAGGTTGCCGGGGTGCGCGTCGCCGTGCAGCGGCTGCACGGCGAGGTCCGGCAGCGTCGCGGCGAGGCGGGCCGCCTCCGCGCGCAGCCGGGGCGTTTCGCCGTCCAGATCGTGCCGGTCGAAGATCAGCTCCAGGTCGTCGAGCGGGCCGCGCCGGGGGAGCTCGCCGGGGAACTCCCGCAACGCGGCGTGCACCTCGGCGAGCGAACGCGCGACGACGTCCGGTGCGTACCGGTGGTCCGGATCGTGCGGGGTGTGGTGCCAGAGCGTGACGGGCAGGCCCTCCGCGAAATGCGGTCCGGCCGGGGGATCGGTGGCCGGTGAGACGACGAGCACACCACGTTCGGTGAGGAACCGGGACAGCGCCACGTCCCGTTCCTGCCACGCCGGACCGGGCCGGGAGAGGCGGGTGGTCCCCGGCACCCGCGCGACCAGCGGACCCAGCTTCACCAGCACGTTCGAGCGTTCGTGGAGCACCTCGGGCTCGTGCTCGCGCAGACCCAGCCGGGAGGTGACGGTCCGTGCCGCGCGGACCGCGGCGCGCGTGTATTCGTCGGCCACCGCCCGATCTTGCCAGCCGGTGCGCGCGACTGTCGGTAGCGAGGGCTACGATCCCCATGACCGCCGGAACCGGGCCTCGCCCGCGCCCGGCGGCCGGACGATGACCACCCCGAGGTTTCAGTGTTGGAGGCAGGAGTGACGGCCGTAGCCCCCAAGCCGATCGCGACGCGCCCGTACCCCGCGCGCGAGTCGGTCAAGGGTTCGTACCTGCTGCGGTTGTTCCGCACGACGGACCACAAGCAGATCGGGATCATGTACCTGGTCACGTCGTTCGCCTTCTTCATGGCGGGCGGCGCGATGGCCATGCTCATCCGCACCGAGCTGGCGCGGCCCGGGCAGCAGTTCCTTTCGCAGGAGCAGTACAACCAGCTCTTCACCATGCACGGCACGGTGATGCTGCTGCTGTACGCGACCCCGATCCTCTTCGGTTTCGCGAACTTCGTGCTCCCGCTGCAGATCGGCTCGCCGGACGTCGCGTTCCCGCGGTTGAACGCGTTCTCGTACTGGCTGTACCTGTTCGGCGGCCTGATCGTGCTGTCGGGCTTCCTGACGCCGGGTGGCGCCGCCGACTTCGGCTGGTTCGCCTACACCCCGCTGTCGGACGCGATCCACTCGCCGGGCGTCGGCGCGGACCTGTGGATCTCCGGCCTGGTGGTCTCCGGTCTCGGCACCATCCTCGGCGCGGTCAACATGGTCACCACCGTGGTCTGCCTGCGCGCGCCGGGCATGACGATGTACCGGATGCCGATCTTCACCTGGAACATCCTGGTGACGTCGATCCTGATCCTGCTCGCCTTCCCGATCCTGACCGCGGCCCTGATGGGCCTGCTGGCGGACCGGCACCTCGGGGCGCACGTGTTCGACCCCGAAAACGGCGGCGTGATCCTCTGGCAGCACCTGTTCTGGTTCTTCGGCCATCCCGAGGTCTACATCGTCGCGCTCCCGTTCTTCGGGATCGTGTCGGAGATCTTCCCGGTGTTCAGCCGCAAGCCCATGTTCGGCTACAAGAGCCTGGTCTGGGCGACGCTGGCCATCGCGGCGCTGTCGGTCGCGGTGTGGGCGCACCACATGTACGCCACCGGGGCCGTGCTGCTGCCGTTCTTCTCCTTCATGACCTTCCTGATCGCGGTCCCGACCGGTGTGAAGTTCTTCAACTGGATCGGCACGATGTGGAAGGGCCAGCTGTCCTTCGAGACGCCGATGATCTTCTCGATGGGCTTCATCGTCACGTTCCTCTTCGGCGGCCTGACCGGCATCATGCTGGCCGCGCCGGCGATCGACTTCCACGTGTCGGACAGCTACTTCGTCGTCGCGCACTTCCACTATGTGCTCTACGGCACGATCGTGTTCGCCACCTTCGCCGGCATCTACTTCTGGTTCCCGAAGATCACCGGCCGGATGATGGACGAGAAGCTCGGCAAGTGGCACTTCTGGACCACGTTCATCGGCTTCCACGGCACGTTCCTCGTCCAGCACTGGCTGGGTGCCGAGGGTATGCCGCGCCGGTACGCGGACTACCTGACCAGTGACGGCTTCACGACGCTGAACACGATCTCGACGATCGGCGCGTACATCCTCGGTGCCTCGACGCTGCCGTTCATCTGGAACGTCTTCAAGAGCTACCGGTACGGCGAGATCGTCACGGTGGACGACCCGTGGGGCTACGGCAACTCGCTGGAGTGGGCGACGTCCTGCCCGCCGCCGCGGCACAACTTCACCGAGCTGCCCCGGATCCGTTCGGAGCGGCCCGCGTTCGAGCTGCACTACCCGCACATGATCGAGCGCCTCCACAACGAGGGCGAGATCGGCTTCTTCGGGAAGCAGAAGGTCAACAGCCACGCGGCGCCGTCGCAGGTGCTCACCGAAGCGGTGATCCCGGGTGACCACTCCCGGGACAACGCGAGCGAGCAGGACGACGGCAAGTAGGACCCGATCGAGTGAGCGCGTGCCCGGCTTTTGTGAAGCCGGGCACGCGCTCTACTTGTGTCCGTGTCCGGACCGGCAGACTGATCGTGCAGCGTCGCCGAACGAGGGATGACCAGTGACCCAGACCCCCGTCCTGATCACGACCACCGGGCCCGACAAGCCGGGCGTCTCGTCCGTGCTGTTCGCCGTGCTGACCCGCCACGACGTCGACGTGCTCGACGTCGAGCAGGTCGTCATCCGCGGGCAGCTCGTGCTCGGCGTGCTCGCCGGCGTGTACCGCGATCCGGAGGGCCTGCAGGAGTCCGTCGAGCAGGCGATGGCGTCCGTAGGCATGACGGTCGAGGTCAAGATCGGCTCGGCGATCGGGGACGACCCGTTCGCGCTCGGCCGCCGCGACTCTTCGCACGTACTGGTGATCCTCGGCCGCCCGGTCACCGCGCGGGGCTTTTCGGAGGTCGCGCGCCGGCTGGCGTCGCTCGGCGCCAACATCGACGCGATCCGCAGCGTCGCCGACTACCCGGTGACCGGGCTGGAGCTGTACGTCTCGGTCGACCAGGACACCCCGCAAGCCGACGCGGCCCTGCGCTCGGAGCTCGCCGATGCCGCGGTCGAGGCGGGCGTGGACATCGCCGTCGAACGGGCCGGGATCACGCGCCGCGCGAAGCGGCTGGTCGTCTTCGACGTCGACTCGACGCTCATCCAGGGCGAGGTCATCGAGATGCTGGGCGCGCACGCCGGCGTCGAGCCGCAGATCCGTGAGATCACCGAGGCCGCCATGCGCGGCGAGCTCAACTTCACGGAGTCGCTGGAACGCCGGGTCGCGCTGCTGGCGGGCCTGCCCGCGACGGTGATCGACGAGGTCGCCGCGACGATCGAGCTGACCCCGGGCGCCCGCACCACGATCCGCACGCTCAAGCGGATGGGGTTCAAGACCGGCGTGGTGTCCGGCGGGTTCACCCAGGTCATCGGCGGCCTCGTCGAGGAGCTCGGACTCGACTTCGCGGCGGCGAACGAACTCGAGATCGTCGACGGCAAGCTCACCGGGCGCGTGGTCGGGGATGTCGTCGACCGCGCAGGCAAGGCGAAGGTGCTTCGCCGCGTCGCCGGCGAGTACGACATCCCGCTGGAACAGTGCGTCGCGGTCGGGGACGGCGCCAACGACATCGACATGCTGTCGGCGGCGGGCATGGGCGTCGCGTTCAACGCCAAGCCCGCGCTGCGCGAGGTGGCCGACACCGCGCTCTCGCACCCGTACCTCGACGCCGTGCTGTTCGTGCTCGGCCTCACCCGCGGCGAGGTCGAGGCGGCCGACGCCGCCGACGGGCTCGAGCTGATGCGGCCGTGAGCAGCGTTCTCGACCCCCTGGGTGCCCGCTACGCCTATTGGCTGGGGCTTCCGGCCGAAGACACCTCGGACACTTCGGACGAGCTCCCGGAGGAAGTCCGGGCGATGCCGGTGATCCTGCGCATAGAGCGGGCCGAGCCGCCGGCCCGCACGCCGCTGCTGGAGGCCGCGGCGGCCGCCGCGCTGGCCGTCTGCCTCGACGAGCGCGCCGAGCCCGGCGGCGAGTGGGCCGAGCCGATGCACGCGTGGCTCGACAACCGGATCCGCAAGGTGGCGCGGCGGGCCCGGGGCGCGCACTGGGCGGCCGTCCAGGACCTGCCGGGCATCACGGTCGAGATCGACGGCGCGGAGGCGCGAGCCCTGGTGCCGGGACTGGTCGCCGAGGCACCCAAGGAGGTCTCGCGGCTGCAGATCTCGGGCAGCGAGCTGCCGCCCGACGAGCCCGGGCCGCCGCCCGCCGGTGTCCCGCTGCTCCTGCTCAACCCGCACGCGCCGATGACCGTCGGCAAGGCCGCCGCCCAGGTCGGGCACGCCACGATGATCCTCGCCGCGCTGCTGGACGACGACGCCCTGGCCGGCTGGGCCGCGCGGGGCTACCGGACCGCCGTGCGGACGGCGAGTGTCGCGCGGTGGAAGGAACTGCACCCCGGTGACGACCCCGAGGGCGCGTGGCGGCGCGATCGCGTCGTCGCCGTGCGGGACGCCGGGTTCACCGAGGTCGATCCGGGCACCATCACGGTTCTCGCCCAGTGGGCGCCGGAACAAGCGGTTTCCTGACCGGGTTGGAGCGGGCATGGGACTCGAAGTACAACGAGACGGCCAACACTCCTTCGTCGGCCGCAACGACCGGGGTGCTTCGGTGCGGCTGGGCCGCACTGGCGCGGCAGGGGCGTTCTCGCCCGCGGAGCTGCTGCAGATCGCGGCCGCGGGCTGCAGCGCGGTGACCGCCGAAGAGCTGATCACTCGGCGGGTGGGCGAAGACGCGAAGTTCCGCGTGACCGTCGAAGCCGACCGGCGTGCGGGGGCCTCGGAGCTGGACGCGGTACACGTCGCCTTCGATGTCGATGTGTCGACTTTGGCGGCGGATCAGCGGGAGGCGCTGGCCGGGGCCGTGGATCGCGCGATCGAGCGGCTCTGCACGGTGAGCCGGACGCTCAAGAAGGGGATCCCGGTGACGGAGGAGTTCCCGGCTTAGGGTCGGGAGCGACCGGGATGAGGTTCGGCCAGTCCCCGGCGAGCTTCTCGCGGTCCGCCTGGTCGAGGCACGGCAGAACACCGCCGCACGACCGGTAGGCGCGGGCATGACGCGCCATGAAGTGCGGACGCGACCCGAGAAATCCCGGACGTTTGAAGAGAAGGTGAATCCAGTTCTGGGGCTGGAGATCGGCGAGGCGGCTCAGGCCGTCTTCCGCACCGCAGATCGGGCAGCGCACCTCAGTTCTCGCTGGATTCCCAGACGACGTAGGCCTGGTCGGCGTCGGTCGTCATGGCCTCGATGAACTTCTCGTTGTCGAAGCCCGGCAACGACTGCAGGCGCTCGATCAGCGCGTCGGCCGCCGGATCGCCGCTGGGCACCGCGGTGCCCTTGCCGTCGGTTCCGACCAGCATGAAGAACACGTCTTCGTTCCACGGGCCGTCGGGGATCACCCGGACCATCACCGACGACAGGCCGGCCCACGTGACAGCTTCTTCGCTGCCGTCCGCGAGCCGCCGCCGCACGCCGGTGTCGTCGACACTGACGGTCCGGGACTGTGCGCTGGACGAATCCTGGGTCAACCGGTGCTCCCTTGCTGCGTCGGTGGGTTCACCGTACCGGGCGCGGCCGTGGACCGCGTCACGCGGGCGCGGCTGCGTCCAGCCGGCGCAAGGCGTCACGCGCCACCTTCGGGTCCATCGTCGGCCAGAACGGCGGCAGCGAAGCACGGAGGAATCCGCCGTAGCGGGCGTTCGCGAGCCGCGAATCCAGCACCGCCACCACTCCGCGGTCGGTGACCGACCGGTGCAGCCGCCCGGTGCCCTGCGCGAGCAGCAGCGCCGCGTGCGTGGCCGCCACGGTGAGGAAGCCGTTGCCACCGCGGGCTTCCACCGCGCGCTGGCGAGCCGAGGAGACCGGGTCGTCCGGGCGCGGGAACGGGATCCGGTCGACCACCACGAGTTGCAGCGACGGCCCGGGGACGTCCACGCCCTGCCACAGGCTCAGCGTGCCGAACAGGCACGTGCGGACGTCCTCGGAGAACTTCTGGACCAGCAGCGAGGTCGCGTCCTCACCCTGGCAGAGGATCGGGAAGTCGAGGCGCCCGCGCATCTCCTCGGCCGCCTGCTTGGCCGCCCGCATCGAGGAGAACAGCCCCAGCGTGCGCCCGCCCGCGGCATCGACCAGCTCCGCCAGTTCGTCCATTGTGGACGCCGCCAGGCCGTCGCGCCCCGGCGGCGGCAGGTGCTTGGCCAGGTAGAGGATGCCGTTGCGCTTGTGGTCGAAGGGCGAGCCGACGTCGAGGCCGGTCCACTTCGGCCCGGTGCCGGCGTCGGACGGCGCTTCCTTGTCCGTCGCGGCCCCCGGGGCCTTCTCGACGCGGGCCGCGCCCGGCGGGAGCCCCCACTGCCGCGCCATGGTGTCGAACGTGCCGCCCAGCGTCAGCGTCGCCGAGGTGAGGACCGTCGTGTGGAGGTTGAAGACGCGCTCGCGCAGCAGCCCGGCGACACCCAGCGGAGCCACCTTCAGCGCCGGCGGCCGCGGGTTCGACGAGTACTTGTCGCCGGAGAGCCAGACGACGTCGCGCTGGTGGGCCTGGTCGTCGTCGAACGCCTCCAGCAGCCGGACCGCGGTGTCGTGCACCTCGTCGAGCAGCGAGCGCGCCAGCTTGCGCGCGGTGGCGCCTTCGACGTCCTCCTTGCGATCCGAGCCCAGCGCCGTGATGCACCGGTGCGCGGCGTCGCGGATCGCCGGGATCGCGCCCCTCAACGGCTGGGGCAGCTCGTCCATCCGGCCCGCGGGCAGGTCGTCGACGATCAGCGCCAGCCCGTCACCGGCCTCCAGGAGGCCGTCGGCGACGTCGGCGTCGATCAGCTTGCCGCAGCGGCGCGCGGCCGCCGCGCACATCGCGCTGGTGAGCTCGCCGGTGGCGACGGAGGTGACGCGGTCGACGAGGTCGTGCGCCTCGTCGATGATCACGACGTCGTGGTCCGGCAGGACCTGGTAGCCCTGCAGGGCGTCGATCGCCAGCAGCGCGTGGTTGGTCACGATGACGTCGGCGCGGCCGGCCTCGGCGCGGGCCTTCTCGGCGAAGCAGTCCGTGCCGATCGGGCAGCGTGACGCGCCGAGACATTCCTTCGCCGTCACGGACACCTGGCGCCACGCCTGGTCGGTGACGCCGGGGACGAGCTCGTCGCGGTCGCCGGTTTCGGTGTCCGACGCCCACTCCCGCAGCCGCGTGACCTCCTTGCCGAGGCGCGACACCGCGAACGGGTCGAAGAGCTGGGCGTCCTCCGGCTCGTCCGGCGCGCCGGAGTCCAGGCGGTGCAGGCACATGTAGTTGCGGCGGCCCTTGAGGATCGCGAAGGTCGGTTCGCGGCCCAGCGGCTTCTTCAGCGCCTTCGCCAGGCGCGGGAGGTCGCGGTCGACGAGCTGGCGCTGCAGCGCGATCGTCGCCGTGGAAACCACGACGGTGGCTTCCTTCTCGACGGCGTGGCGGATCGCGGGAACGAGGTAGGCCAACGACTTGCCGGTGCCGGTGCCGGCCTGCACGGCCAGGTGCTCGCCGGTGCGGATGGCGCGGCCGACGGCGTCGGCCATCTCGACCTGCCCGGGGCGTTCGGCACCGCCTACGGACTCCACCGCGTGGGTGAGGAGTTCGAGGACGCCGGGGAAGTCTGTTCGAGCGGGCACAGCGACACATTAGCCGCCACCGCCGACAGGATCGGTGCTCCGTCGCGAACGGGCCACTCGCGCCGTGTGCCGAAGGGCACCTTCCTCGCGTCAGACGCGAGGAAGGTGCCCTTCAGCTCACTTCAGTCCTCGGAACGGCGGCCCGAGACCAGCTTCCAGGTGAGCGGCAGCAGGCCGGCGGCCACGACGATCTTGATCGCGTCCCCGATCAGGAACGGCGTCACGCCCTTGGCGAACGCCGTCGTCAGGTCGAACCCGGTCGAGGCCATCAGCCACGGCACGCCGAACGCGTAGACGACGAGGTTGCCGAGCACCATGGTGCCCGCGGTGCGCACCGGCGTCCGGTCGCCGCCGCGGCCGGCGAGCGCGCCGACCAGCGCGCCGGCGAAGACGAACCCGACGATGTAGCCGGCGCTCGCGCCGGACAGGCCCGCGGTGCCGTGCTGGAACCACGGCACGCCCACGGCGCCGACCAGCAGGTACACCAGCATCGACGCGGCCCCGCGCGACATGCCGAGCGACGCGCCGACCAGCAGTGCGGCGAACGTCTGGCCGGTCATCGGCACCGGGCTGCCCGGCACCGGGATGGTCAGCTGCGCGGCGGCGCCGGTGAGCACGGCACCGCCGGCGACCAGCGCGATGTCCCGGACGAGCGAGCCGGGGACGAGGTCGGCCAGCACGGGCCGCTTGCCGGCGAAGGACAGCGAAGACACAGAACCTCCCTGGGTGAGCAAAGATCGCCGTTGCCCATCCGGCCGAAAGCAGGCGGATACGTTCCGCGACCGATCAGCGCGAGGCGCGGGTCTCCGCCGTGGCTGCTGCCGGGTGGGCAACGAACGGCACAGTAACGCTCGTTACCCCGGGAAAACCCCGGAAGTTGCGTTCCTCACCGGCCACCCGTCCGGGTGGACCCGATCAGGGGTGCCCGCGTGCCTGCCGATGACGAAAGGGGTAACTACGAACTGTCACGGAACCTAGGAGGCCGGTGGATGCGAAACGCCAGGAAGAGGACATTCCGGTTGCTGGCGGCGGCGACGCTGGCCGCGCCCCTCCTGGCCGCCGCGGCCCCCGCGACGTCCACCGGATGGGCGTCCGCGGGCTCGCTGGACGTGACGATCGACAACGAGCACGTCGTCACGGGTGACCTGGCGAAATGCACGGCCGACGGCCCCTTGCGCGCGCGCACGCAGGGAGGCGTGACGGGGGACGTCGCGACGTTCGGCACCGGCGAGAGCGGCTGCGGGCGGTCGGGCGACGTGGCGATCGCGCAGGCGACCGGGCACCGCTTCGAAGCCGGCGTGCTCGAGCGCTTCGGCGGCCCGGTGATCACCGTCCGCAGCTACTCGGCCAAGTGCGCCACGTCGGAGACCGGCAGCGGCGGCGAAGTCTCGATCGGCGCGGTCGACGGGATCACCGTGCCCGCGCAGATCCCGCCGAACCACCGGATCGTCATCCCGGGCGGGCCGGCGGGCACGGCGCTGGCGACGGTGGTGCTCAACGAGACCGTGACGCCCCAGCCGCCGGACGGCAGCCTCGTGACGCACGCGCTGCACGTCAAGCTGTTCCCGCAGGGCGGCCCGGCGAGCGGTGACATCTACCTGGGCACGGCGGCCTGCGACCCGTTCGGCAAGAAGTAGCGCGCTCAGGCGGTGGTGAAGCGGGCCGCCGCCGCGACGAACTCGCCGGCTCGCGCCGCCAGGTCCGGGAGGCTTCCGCTGGGCGAGAGCGCGTCGCCCAGCAACGGCGTCGCCGCGGCCACCGCGATCGCGCCCGCGCGCAGGTAACGCTCGACGTCGGCCAGGTGGACGCCGCCCGTCGGGACCAGCGGGACGTCGGGCAGCGGGGCCCGAACCGCGCGCAGGTAGGCGACCCCGCCCACCGCCGCGATCGGGAACACCTTGACCGCGGCCGCGCCGAGGCGCCAGGCCTGGTCGATCTCCGTGGGCGTCAGCGCGCCGCAGATCACCGGCGTATCCAGCCCGGCGGCGCGTTCCAGGACCGCCGGGTTCACCGTCGGCGTGACCAGGTACGCCGCACCCGCGTCGACCGCGATGTCCACATCGGATGGTTCGCGGACGCTGCCCGCGCCGATCAGCGCGTCGTCGCCGAGCGCCAGGCGCAGCGAGGTGATCGCGGCGGGCGCGCCCGGTGTCGTCAGCGTCGCCTCGAGCAGGCGGATGCCCGCCGCGTGCAGCACCATCGCCGCGTCGGCGAAGCGCGACGCGTCGGCCGCCCGCAGGATCGCGACGAGCCGGTGTTCCGCCAGCGCGGCCTGCAGATCCTTCACGCGACGTGCGCCGTTCCGGTGTACGCGACGCCGGCTTCGTCGAAGTCCCGCAACGTGCTGTCGACCGAAGCACGCGCGATCCCGGCCGTGTGGTCGAGCAGGACCCGCACGCCGAACCCGGCCCGGGCCGCGTCGAGCGCCGTCGCCCGCACGCAGTAGTCGGTGGCGATGCCGACGACGTCGACGTCGGTCACGTCGTGCTCGCGCAGCCACGTCTCCAGGGACTTGCTGTCCCGGGACGCGCCCTCGAAGCCGGAGTAGGCCGCGCTGTACTCGCCCTTGGAGAAGACCTCGCCGATCGGGACGACGTCGAGCGCGGGGTGGAACGACGCGCCCGGCGTGCCGGCCACGCAGTGTGGCGGCCAGCTCTCCTTGAAGTCCGGGGTATCGCTGAAGTGGGCGCCCGGGTCGATGTGGTGGTCACGGGTGGCCACCACGTGCGAGTAGCCGCCGCCGTTGCTCAGCGCGGAGATCGTCTCCGCGGCCGCCGCGCCGCCCGCGACGGCCAGCGAACCCCCTTCGCAGAAGTCGTTCTGCACGTCCACCACGATCAGCGCGGTCCCCATGGCCGGTCTCCGTTTCAGAGGATCAGAGGAAGAGCGTCGGGATAGCGGGCTCGCCGTGCGAGAGCTTGAGGCCCTCCCACGGCAGGCTGACCAGGCCGCGGCGCAGCCGCTGCCTCGCGTCGTCGAGCGTAGGCAGGTCCGCCACCGGGCGCCCGGCGCGGATCAGCGGGATCTGCAGGGGCCGGTCGTTCGCGTCCGGCTCGGGTGCGTCGCCCGCCGTCGTCCAGACGACCTCTTCGACCGCCGTGCCGGTGCCGCGGTGGCGCCGCAGCGCGGACTTGCGCCCGCCGCGGGACTCCTTGTGGGCGCTGCGCTTGGCGACCGGCCTGCCGTCCACCTCGACCAGCTTGTAGACCATCCCGGCGGTCGGCGCGCCGGACCCGGTGACCACTGACGTCCCGACGCCGTACGCGTCCACGGGCTCCGCGCGCAGCGCCGCGATGGCGTGCTCGTCGAGGTCGCCGGAGACGACGATCCGGGTGTCCTTCGCACCGAGGGAGTCGAGCTGCTCGCGGGCGCGGCGGGCGAGCGGGCCGACGTCGCCCGAGTCGATCCGGATCGCGCCGAGCTCCGGCCCGGCGACGCGGACGGCGGTCTCGATGCCGGCGGTGATGTCGTAGGTGTCGACGAGCAGCGTCGTGTCGGCGCCCATCTTCTCGACCTGCGCGCGGAACGCCGCCTCTTCGCTGTCGTGCAGCAGCATGAAGGCGTGCGCGACGGTTCCGCGCGTCGGGATCCCGTAGCGGCGGCCGGCCTCGAGGTTGGACGTCGTCGCGAACCCGGCCAGGTAGGCGGCCCGCGCCGCCGCGACCGCGGCGTACTCGTGCGTGCGGCGCCCGCCCATCTCGATGATCGGGCGGCCGTGCGCGGCCCCGGACATCCGGGCCGCGGCGGAGGCGATCGCGCTGTCGTGGTTGAGGATCGACAGCACCAGCGTCTCGAGCAGCACGCACTCGGCGAACGAGCCGGTGACGGTGAGCAACGGCGAGCCCGGGAAGTACAGCTCGCCCTCGGGATAGCCGTCGATGTCACCCGAGAACTCGTAGTCCGCGAGCCAGGACAGCGTCGCGTCGTCGACGACCGCGGTGGCTTCCAGCTGCGCCAGTTCGGCGTCGGTGAACCGGAAGTCCGCGATGGCGTCGAGGACGCGGGCGGTACCCGCGACGACGCCGTAGCGGCGTCCGTCCGGCAGGCGCCGGGCGAACACCTCGAACACGCAGGGCCGCGCGTGCGTCCCGTCGGCGAGCGCGCTGCCCAGCATGGTCAGCTCGTAGTGGTCGGTGAGCAGCGCAGTGCTGGTCGTGGCCGGCTCCGGTGAACCCATGGGGTCAGCCTATTCACCCACATGGCCGGACCTGGCGCGGCGTACCCTGTCGCCCCCGTGACACCATGGGGTGCATGTCCATGCCTGTCGCAGCCGAGCAGACGCAGGTCGAGCCGGCCGGTGCCGAGGTCGCCGAGTCGGACACACCCTGGCGGACCGTGGTGTGGAACGACCCGGTCAACCTGATGTCGTACGTGACGTACGTCTTCCAAAAGCTGTTCGGGTACGGGCGCGACCACGCCACCAAGCTGATGCTCGACGTGCACCACAAGGGCAAGGCGATCGTCTCGTCCGGCACCAAGGAGAAGGTCGAGACCGACGTGGCGAAACTGCACGCGGCGGGCCTCTGGGCCACGATGGAGCAGACCTCGTGAACGGCTGGCGGCGCAAGGGCGCGGTGATCCACGCCGGGTTCGAGCAGCAGGAAGCCGCGGTGCTGCGCGGGCTGGTCAGCCAGCTCGAAGACATGCTCACCGCGCGCGCCGAGGAGGCGCCGCAGGACGAGCTCGCCGAGCTGACCGGCATTCGGACCGGGCCGACCGAGTCGCCGGACGACCCGGTGCTGTCGCGGCTGCTGCCGGACTTCCACAAGCTCGACCCGGACAACCCGACCCGCGAGGACCTCGACTCCGCGTCGGCGATGCGTTCGCTGCACGAGCCGGAGCTGCTCGACCTCAAGGTCGGCGTGGCCAAGATCGTCCTCGACACGCTGCCCCGCGACGGCGGCCACGTCCGGCTGACCGAGGAGCAGGCCGACGCCTGGCTGGGCGCGCTCAACGACGTCCGGCTGGCGCTCGGCACCGCGCTCGACGTCACCGACGACATGCCCGACGAGCTGCCCGAAGACGACCCGCGGGCGCCGCACCTCGGCGTCTACCACTGGCTGACCTGGGTGCAGGAGACGCTGATCCAGGCGCTGACCGGATGATCACCGACGTGCCGGGGGTCCTGGTCGGGCACCACGAGCGGGTCGGCGACGGCTGGGCGACCGGGACGACGGTGGTCCTGGTGGCCGAGGGCGCGGTCGGTGCGGTCGACCAGCGCGGCGGCGCGCCCGGCACGCGGGAGACGAACCTGCTGGAGCCGGAGAACCTGGTGCAGCGGGTCAACGCGATCTGCCTGTCCGGCGGGAGCGCGTACGGGCTGGCCGCGGCCGACGGCGTCATGCGGTGGCTCGCCGAGCGGAACCTGGGTTTCCCGGTCGGCACGCGGCCCCACGAGGTCGTGCCGATCGTGCCCGCGGCGGTGCTGTTCGACCTGCCGCGCAGCGAGTGGAGCAACCGGCCCGACGCGTCCTTCGGCTACGCGGCGTGTGAAGCGGCTTCCGGCTCGTTCGCGCAGGGGACGGTCGGCGCGGGTGCCGGGGCGGCCGTCGGGTCGCTCAAGGGCGGCATCGGCTCGGCCAGTGAGGTCGTCGGTGAGTTCACCGTCGGGGCCCTGGCGGCGGTCAATGCCGCGGGCGAAGCGGTGGACCTCTCGACCGGACGCGCGTATGCGGCCGACCACGGCGACTTCGGCGTGACCTGGCCTTCGCGGCCTGCTTCACTGCCCACTCGCTCGACCGACCTCAACACGACCATCGGCGTGGTCGCGGTGGACGCGGCGCTGTCGAAGGCCGAGGCGCGCCGGATCGCGGTCGCGGCCCAGGACGGGCTGGCCCGCGCGGTGCGCCCGGCCCACACGATGTTCGACGGCGACACGGTGTTCGCGCTGGCCACGGGCGCGCGCGAGCTGCCGGACGCGAGCGGCCCGTTCGGCGCGGCGGCGCGCCCGGCAGTGCTGGACGCGCTGTGCTCGGCGGCAGCGAGGGTGTTCGCGCGGGCGATGGTGCACGGCCTGCTGGCGGCGACGACCGCGGGTGGAGTGCCGGCTTACCGGGACGTGTGGCCGGAAGCGTTCGCGTAACACCGGGACGCGGCGCACGGATCATCCTCGCCTGCGGACCGAGGAGAAGCGGATCGTCCGGATCCACAACGACGACGTGAACAGCTTCCCCGGAGTGACCTTGGTGCTGGAGGAGCTCGTCGGCTGATGCGGGCCGAGGTGGCCGCCACCTTCGCCCGGGTGCTCGCGGCCTGGGACGGCGGGACCGAGCTCGATCTCGCCTGGCGAGCGCCCGCTGCCTGCGGGTCGCGCTCGTCCACGCCCAAACGGTCACCCTGCGGCTGGCACCAGCATGTTCGCGGCGCGGTGGGGCGCCGAGCGGACCGCCGTCTGGCTGCAGGACCTGGAAAGTCACGTCGCCACGGCCGCGCCGGCCCGGGACGACGTGCCGGTGTTCCTGGAGCTGTGACCAGGGTCAGCCGCCCGGGTAGGGGTCCTCGGGCAGGGCGT
Source organism: Amycolatopsis sp. NPDC028719 (assembly GCF_055565395.1). NCBI lineage: Bacteria > Bacillati > Actinomycetota > Actinomycetes > Pseudonocardiales > Pseudonocardiaceae > Amycolatopsis > Amycolatopsis sp. NPDC028719. The sequence continues at coordinate 611,662 of NZ_JBVHUL010000004.1, read as the reverse complement.
CGTCCTTGAACTCCAGGTTGGCGGCGCGCACCGCGCTCACGTACTCCTCGTCGATCTCCAGGTCGATCCCGGCGACGGAGAGGATCGGGCCCAGCGACGGGTGGATCTCCAGCGGCCCCAGCTCGGTGTCGCGTGGCAGGCGCTCCCAGATCTGCTTGGGGCGGTGCAAGGTCCAGCGGCTGCAGGCCAGCAGCGTCACGTGCCGGTCGGTCACCATGACCAGGAACCCGACGCGCATGTGGGAGCGGTTGACGTAGAGCGACATGCCCGGGATGACGTACTGGATCCGCTCGTCCGTGCCGAGGTACCTCCGGCACCGATCGCGCACTTTCGACGACAGCGGCATGGGCCTCAGTGTCCCAGGATTCCCTGGTGAGCGGTATGTCTCACGATCTGGACAGCTTGTGTCCACCACCTAAGATGTGGGTGTGCTCCGGATCCGCCGTGAACTCGTCGACGAGATCGTCGCCCATGCCCGCCGTGACCATCCCGACGAGGCCTGTGGGGTGATCGCCGGGCCCGAAGGGTCGGATTCGCCCGAGCGGTTCATCCCCATGCTGAACGCCGCGCGCTCGCCGACGTTCTACGAGTTCGACTCCGGTGACCTGCTGAAGCTCTACCGCGAGATGGCCGCCAACGACGAGGTGCCCGTGGTGATCTACCACTCGCACACCGCGACCGAGGCCTACCCGTCGCGGACCGACGCGAACATCGCGGCCGAGCCGGACGCGCACTACGTGCTCGTCTCCACCCGCGACCCCGAAGTGCACGAGTTCCGGTCGTACCGGATCGTGGACGCCGAGATCACCGAGGAGCCGGTCGAGATCGTCGGCTGAGTCCCCTCGGAATAAACCGCCGCGCCACCGGCGTCTGCGTGTAAGAACCCACCGGAGGTAAGAACCCATGGCCGTGACCGTCTCCATCCCGACGATCCTGCGCACCCACACCGGCGGCGAGAAGTCCGTCGAGGCGAAGGGCGCGACCGTCCTCGAGGTCATCGACGACGTCGAGTCCCGCCACGCCGGCATCAAGGGCCGCCTGGTGAAGGAGGAGAAGCTGCACCGCTTCATCAACGTCTACGTCAACGACGAGGACGTGCGCTTCGCCGGCGGGCTCGAGGCCGAGGTCAAGGACGGCGACACCCTGACCATCCTCCCCGCCGTGGCCGGTGGCTGATCGATGGCTCGCTTCGAGTCCCTGCTCGACGCGCTCGGCGGCACCCCGCTGGTCGGGCTGCCCCGGCTTTCGCCCACGCACGACGTGCGCCTGTGGGCGAAGCTGGAGGACCGCAACCCGACCGGCTCGATCAAGGACCGCCCCGCGCTGGCCATGATCGAGGCCGCCGAGCGCGAGGGCAAGCTGCGGCGCGGCTCCACGATCCTGGAGCCGACGTCGGGCAACACCGGCATCTCGCTGGCCATGGCCGCCAAGCTCAAGGGCTACGGGCTGGTCTGCGTGATGCCGGAGAACACCTCGACCGAGCGCAAGCAGCTGCTGCAGGCCTACGGCGCGCGGATCGTGTTTTCGCCGGCCGCGGGCGGCTCGAACGAGGCCGTCCGGCGGGCGAAGGAGCTTGCCGAGGCGAACCCGGACTGGGTGATGCTCTACCAGTACGGCAACCCGGCCAACGCCGAAGCGCACTACCGCGGCACCGGGCCGGAGCTGCTCAAGGACCTGCCGACGCTGACGCACTTCGTCGGCGGCCTCGGCACGACCGGGACGCTGGTGGGCGTCGGCCGGTACCTGCACGAGGCGAAGCCGGACGTCCAGGTCATCGCGGCCGAGCCCCGCTACGGCGAGCTGGTGTACGGCCTGCGCAACCTCGACGAGGGGTTCGTCCCGGAGCTGTACGACCCGAGTGTCCTCAATGGCCGCTACTCCGTCGGCGCGTACGACGCGCTGCGCCGCACGCGTGAGCTGCTGGAGAACGAAGGCATCTTCGCGGGCATTTCGACGGGCGCGGTGCTGCACGCGGCGCTGGCCGTCGCGGAAAAGGCCGCCGCTCGCGGCGAGACCGCGGACGTCGCTTTCGTCGTCGCGGACGCCGGCTGGAAGTACCTCTCGACCGGCGCCTACGCGGGATCGCTCGACGAGGCCGCGGCACGGCTCGACGGGCAGCTCTGGGCCTGAGTCACTCGGCCTTCCAAAGTTCGGGGAGGGCGAGGCCGATCCCGTCTGCCTCGGCGAGCCGCTCGAAGGTGGCCATGGTCGCGCCCAGGTCGTCGAACACCTTCGGCAGCAGCTTGAGCGGCTTCGAGAGCGGGCGCCAGAAGGCGTCCCAGTGGACCGGCCGCACGACGCGCGGGCCGAGCGCGCCGACGGTCTCCCGCCAGTACTGCTCCCGCCACTCCTCGGTCTGCTTTCCCGCCGCGCCGACGCCCAGGTAGACGACGTCCGCCGAGTAGCCCTCGAGGGCTCCGGGCACGAAGTTCGCCGACGCGTGGACCACGACGTTGCGCGCCGCGTGTGCGATGTGGAACGAGTAGCAGCGCCCGGTCTTGAAGGCCTTCGCCTTGGCCGGCAGCCGGACGGGCTCGGTGATCTCACCCGGCACCCGGTCGCCGGCGCTGTGCTCGGCATCGACCGGCGTCACCGTGAAAGCGCCGAACTCCACGGATTTGCCCGGGATGAGCTCCTCGAACGGCTCGGCGGCCAAGCCGTAACCTTCCTGGACCTTCCGGGTCGACGGCGAGCCGGCCAGCGTGGCGCCGGTCAGCTGGGCGACGACCGGCGCGTCGAGGGCGTGGTCGACGTGGGAGTGCGCCACCAGGACGGCGTCGAGCTTCGTGACGCCGAGGCGGCGCAGGGCCTCGTCGATCCGGCCGCGGTCCGGCGCCACGCGCGTCGCCACCTTCAGCAGCGACGGCCGTGAGAAGAAACCGTCGACCAGGACGCTCGAGGTGCCGTCGGTGACCAGGACGTTCGAAACCCCGGCGAAAGCCGTGCGCAGTTCGGGCATGCTGACATCATGAAGGTCATCGGGCTGCTGGGTGGGATGAGCTGGGAATCGTCGATCGAGTACTACCGGCTCGTCAACGAACGGGTGAGGACCGTGCGTGGGGGGTTCCACTCCGCGCACACCGTGCTCTACTCCGTCGACTTCGCCGCCATCGAGCGCATGCAGGCCGAAGACCGCTGGGACGACGCCGGTGCCGAGCTGAACCGGGCGGCTCGCGCGCTCGAAGCGGCGGGCGCCGGCTTCGTCGTGCTCTGCACCAACACCATGCACAAGGTCGCCGACCGGCTCACCGGCGGCCTCGGCATCCCGCTGCTGCACCTCGGCGACGCCACCGCCGCGGCCATCAAGGCCGCCGGGATCCGCCGGGTCGGCCTGCTCGGGACCGGGTTCACCATGGGGCAGCCGTTCTACCGCGACCGGCTGGCCGCGCACGGGCTGGACGTGCTCGTGCCGAGACCCGAAGACCGCGACCTCGTCCACCGCGTCATCTACGACGAGCTGGTGCTCGGCGTCGTGAAGCCCGAGTCCCGCGAGGCCTACCGCGGCGTGATCAACCGGCTGGTCGATGCGGGTGCCGAGGGCGTCATCTACGGGTGCACCGAGATCGAGCTGCTCGTCGGCCCGGAGGACTCGCCGGTGCCGACGTTCCCCACGACCCGCCTGCACGCCGACGCGGCTGTCGACTTCGCGCTGGGCAAGATCCCGCTGCCCGCGCCACCCGCCTGAGTCACACGGCGACCACCGGCCCGCCGCTCACGTGCGCCTCGTGCTGGGTCACGACCTGCCGCCACAGTCGCTCGCGCTCCCCGGCCGTGAACAGGTCCGGCGTGATGCCGAAGACGTCCGACGCGGCCGTCCACCAGTCCGCCGGGGAGTCGACGAGCTCCTTCACGCCGTGACGGTTCAGGGTCAGCGCCCGCAGGGTGTCGACGCCCGCCGAGTCCCGGCGTTGCAGCACGCAGACCCGGACGAACCCCGACTCCGGCGCCGTCGACAGCCACGCGTGCTTCTCCGCGAAGCCGGCCATCTCCGCCGCGCCCGGCGCGAAGTCGAAGCCGGTGAAGCTGCCCGACGGGTCGTGGTCGAACCGCCAGCCGCCCGGCGCCACCTCCGACGGCCGCAGCCGGTAGATGTGCGGGCCCTGGGTGTACAACCCTTCCCGTAGGGGGAGCGGCTCGTGGATGCCGTCGCCGAGCCCGGCGTCCACCAGCCACGTCGTCTCCGGCTCGTCCGGCACGCCGGTGACGGTCAGCGCCAGGTGGTTGCGGTCGATGTTCGGCGCGTCGCCCGCGCTGCCCTGCACCCCGCCGAAGTGACGCGTGACCTGGTAACCGAGCTCGCGCAGCAGGGCCGAGAAGGCGCCGTTCAGGTGATAGCAGTACCCGCCGCGACCACGCAGGATCCGCGCCAGCGACGCCGACGGCTCCAGCGGTGTCGACCGCCCGAGCTGGACTTCCAGCGCCTCGTACGGCACGCGCTCGACGTGCGCCGCGTGCAGCCGCCACAGCGCGGCCACGCTCGGCGGCTCCGCCTCCAGGCCGAGCCGCTCCAGGTATCCGGTTACGTCGAAGTTCCCCATGTCCGAAACGCTAGCGGGAGGCACCGACAAAATGAGGCTTGTTCTGGTTAGACCGGCGCGACGGACCGCAGGCCGCCGACCGGTGGTGACCTTTGCGCCGGGCGACGGCTGAACAAGCCTCACTGCCGGGATCAGGGATTTCACCCGAGGTGCGCGCGCCCGGACCGACGTAGCGTCGATCACGTGAGCACCTTGAACCCCGCCCCGGAAACCGACGCCGCCAAGCGCGTGCTGCCACCGCGGCCGAAGGCGGCCGCGCTCGTCGCGCTCTCGTTCACCCTGCTGCTCTACTTGGTCGAGCTGGTGGACGTGATCCTGCCCGGCGACCTGGACCAGGGCGGCATCCATTCGCGGGCGCTGTCCGGTCTCGACGGCGTGCTGTTCGCGCCGCTGCTGCACGCCGGCTGGTCGCACCTGTTCGCGAACACCGTGCCGGTGCTTGTGTTCTCCTTCCTCGCCATGGCCGCCGGGATCGGCCGGTTCGCCCTGGTCACGGCCATCATCTGGGTGGTGTCCGGGCTCGGGGTGTGGCTGATCGGGCCGGCGAACGCGGTCACCGTCGGCGCGTCCGGGCTGGCCTTCGGCTGGCTCGCCTACCTGCTGGTGCGCGGCATCTTCAACCGCGCGGCCGGGCAGATCCTGGTCGCCGTCGTCCTGCTCGGCGTCTGGAGCGGCATGCTGCTCGGGCTGCTGCCGGGCAACAGCGGTGTTTCGTGGCAGGGACACGTCTTCGGCGCGCTGGCCGGCGTCCTCGCGGCGTGGCTGACCGGCCGCACGGGCAAGTCGCGCAAAACCGAGCCGGCGGTGCCGGGTAACCTCGAAGGGTGACCTCTTCGCCCGCTGATGCCCCGATCGGCGTGTTCGATTCCGGTGTCGGCGGGCTGACGGTCGCGAGGGCGCTCCTCGAGCAGCTGCCCGCGGAGCAGCTCCGCTACGTCGGCGACACGGCGCACAACCCGTACGGCCCGCTCCCGATCGCCACCGCCCGCAGCTACGCGCTCGCGGCCCTCGACGAGATCGTCGAAAGCGGCGTGAAGGCGCTGGTCATCGCCTGCAACACGGCGTCCGCGGCCTGCCTGCGCGATGCCCGCGAGCGCTACGACGTCCCGGTCATCGAGGTCGTCCTGCCCGCCGCGCGCCGCGCCGTCGTGGCCACGCACACCGGCCGCGTCGGCGTGATCGGCACCGAGGGCACCGTGCGGTCGCGCGCCTACGAGGACGCGTTCGCCGCCGCGCCGGGCATCACGCTCACCAGCGTCGCCTGCCCGCGGTTCGTCGACTTCGTCGAGCGCGGCATCACCTCCGGCCGCCAGGTCCTCGGGCTCGCGCAGGGCTACCTGCAGCCGCTGCTCGACGCCGAGGTCGACACGCTCGTGCTCGGCTGCACGCACTACCCGCTCCTGCAGGGCGTGCTGCAGATCGTGATGGGCCAGGAGGTCACCCTGGTGTCGAGCGCGGACGAGACCGCCAAGGACGTCGTCCGGGTGCTCACCGAGCGGGACCTGCTGACGACCCGGGAGACGCCGCCGCGGCACGAGTTCCTCGCCACCGGTTCGGCCGAGCCGTTCACCCGGCTCGCCCAGCGGTTCATGGGGTTCGCCCCGGGTGTCCTCGCTCCCACCACCGCGTGATCAGGCTTCCCGGCGCTTAGGGTGGCGACGTGCGACTGACCATCCTCGGGTGCTCCGGCAGCATCCCCGGGCCCAACACCGCCGCGTCCGGATACCTGGTCGAGGCGGAAGGCTTCCTGCTCGGCCTGGAACTCGGCAACGGAACGCTGGCGCAGCTGCAGGCCGTGGCCGACCCGTTCGACCTGGACGCCCTGGTGCTCACGCACCTGCACCCCGACCACTGCGCCGACGTCAGCGCGCTCACCGTCCTGCGGCGCTACCACCCGGCGCCGCCGTACCCGGCGCGCCCGCGCCTGCTGCCGCTGTACGCACCGCACGACGCGCCTCTGCGGCTCGCGAACGCGTACGCGCCCAACGAAGCCGAACGGGCCATCACGGACCTCACCGACGTCTACGCCTTCCACCCGCTGCGGCCGGAGCCGTTCCGGATCGGGCCGTTCGAGGTCGTCGCGGTCGAGGTCGACCACCCGACTCCGGCGTACGGCGTGCGCATCTCCTACGGCGGCCGGATCCTCGCGTTCACCGGCGACACCGGACCGTGCACGGCGCTGAACGAGCTCGCCGACGGCGTCGACCTGCTGCTGGCCGAGGCGTCGTGGACGGATTCGGCCGAGCGGCCGGCCGGCGTGCACCTGTCGGGGAAGCAGGCCGGCGAGCTGGCGCGCGAGGCCGGCGTCGGGCGGCTGCTGCTGACGCACATCGCGCCGTGGACGGACGCGGGCGCGGTCCTGGCCGAGGCGTCGGCGGAGTTCCCGGGGGCCGAGGTCGTCAAGCAGGGTGCCGTCTACGACGTCTGAGCGGCCGGTCCTAGAGTGCTCCCGTGGCTCGAAAAGATGGCAGGAACGACGACCAGCTCCGTGACATCAAGATCACCCGGGGGTTCCAGCGGTGGCCGGCGGGGTCGGTGCTGATCGAATTCGGCGACACCCGGGTGTTGTGCGCCGCGAGCGTCACCGAGGGAGTGCCGCGCTGGCGGGCCGGGTCCGGGCTCGGCTGGGTGACCGCCGAGTACGCGATGCTGCCGTCCGCGACCAACACGCGTGGTGACCGCGAGTCGGTGAAGGGCCGGATCGGCGGGCGCACGCACGAGATCTCGCGGCTGATCGGCCGTTCGCTGCGCGCCTGCATCGACCTGGCGGCGCTGGGCGAGAACACGATCGTCATCGACTGCGACGTCATCCAGGCCGACGGCGGCACCCGCACGGCCGCGGTGACCGGTGGTTACGTGGCCCTGGCCGACGCGATCACGTGGCTGGGCGCGGCGAACCGGCTCAACGACCCGCAGCCGCTCTCGTCGTCGGTGGCCGCGGTGAGCGTCGGCGTGGTCGACGGCCGCGTGCGGCTCGACCTGCCGTACGAGGAGGACTCGCGCGCCGAGGTCGACATGAACGTGGTGGCGACGGACGCGGGCACGCTGATCGAGGTCCAGGGCACCGGTGAGGGCGCGACCTTCGCCCGGTCCACATTGGACAAGATGCTGGACCTGGCCCAGGCCGGCTGCGAAGAGCTGACCCGGCTGCAGAACGAGGCGCTCGCGCTGCCGTACCCGGGCGAGCTGCCGGAACCGCGTCCGGACAAGAAGAAGGGCTCGAAGTGACGAAGCTGCTTCTGGCCACGCGCAACGCCAAGAAGCTCGGGGAGCTGCGGCGAATCCTTGCTGCCGAAGGCATTTCCGGCATCGAGGTGCTCGGGCTCGCGGACGTCCCCGCGTTCCCGGAGGCCCCGGAGACCGCGCCCGATTTCGAGGGCAACGCGGTGGCGAAGGCCCGTGACGCGGTGGCGGCGTGCGGGTTGCCGGCCATCGCCGACGACTCGGGCATCGCGATCGACGCGTTGAACGGCATGCCGGGCGTGCTGTCGGCGCGCTGGTCGGGCCGGCACGGCGACGACGAGGCGAACCTGAACCTGGTGCTGGGCCAGCTCGGCGACGTCCCGGACGAGCGCCGCGGCGCGCAGTTCGTCTGCGCGGCGGCGTTGGTGCTGGTGTCCGGCGAGGAGACCGTGGTCCGCGGCGAGTGGCGGGGGACGATGGTTCGTTCGCGGCGGGGGACGAACGGGTTCGGCTACGACCCGATCTTCCGGCCGGACGGGGAGTCTCGGACGTCGGCGGAGATGGAGCCGGCGGAGAAGGACGCGGTTTCCCACCGGGGGCGGGCTTTGCGGGCGCTGCTGCCGGCGTTGCGGGAGCTGGCGGAGAGCTAGCCGGGCACCGGCGGCAGCGGCCTCGGGCTGCCGACCGGTGGTGCCGGGCGGGTGATCAGGAAGCCAGGCCCAGATCGCGGATCAGCTTCGCCACGTGGCCGGCCGCGCGGACGTTGTAGAAGGCGTGGGCGATCTTGCCGTCGGGGTCGACGACGAACGTCGAGCGGATCACGCCCTGGTACGTCTTGCCGTAGTTCTTCTTCTCGCCGTACGCGGCCCACGCCTCGATGACCTTCTTCTCCGGGTCGCCCAGCATCGGGAACGTCAGCTTCTCGTTCTCGACGAACTTCGCGAGCTTCGCCTGCTTGTCCGGCGAAATGCCGATCACCTGGTAACCGGCGTCGTTCAGCTCGGCGAGGTTGTCGCGGAAGTCGCACGCCTGCTTGGTGCAGCCCGGGGTGCTCGCCGCCGGGTAGAAGTACACGACGACGGACTTGCCGCGGAAGTCGCGCAGCGAGACGTCCTTGCCCTCGCTGTCGGGCAGGGTGAAGTCCGGGGCTTCGTCGCCGGGGGAAAGTCGCTCGGTCATGGCCCCGAGCCTACTGTGCTGTTTGTTGCCGATCCGACAGCAGTCACGGCGGAGACCGGCGCCTTGCGCTGGCCGGCCGCGAAACGTATCCGCCTGCTTTCAGCCGGATTGGCAAGGTCAGGCGGGACCGCAGTAGGTGACCGCGGCGGCTTCCGTCGCGCTCGGCCGGATCTGCAGCCGCAGCTGCGTCGCTTCCTGCGGTACCGCGAAAGCCAGGGTGACGTGCACCGAGCGGCCGGGTGCGACGTCCTTGCCCGCGTCGGCGATGCCGGTGAACCCCTGGGTCGTGTCCACGACCTGCTTGACCGGGGTGCCCGCCGAGGTGGCGGTGACGGTGAGGCCCGAGAGCTTGTACGTCGTGTCGCCGTCGTTCGTCAGCTGCACGTCGAAGGCCGCGCCGCGCGGGCTGCGCGGGTAGGCCGAAGCGCTGGGCTTGAACGACTCCGGCGAGCCGACCGAGATGGTGACGCCGCTGGGGAACCGGTGGTCGGCGCCGAACTTGAGGTCGTTGCCCGCCTGCGCCGCGCTGGCGCCCGCCTGCCCGCCACCCGCCCCGAGCGCCGCGGTGCCCTCCTGCGCCGAAGGGACCCCGCACGCCACCGCCAGGGAAAGCAGTCCTGTGGTGAACATGATCTTGCACGTGCGCGCGAGCGCCATCGCGGGTACTCCAGTCGGCGGGTCGGGGATGCCGTTCGGCAACGGGGCGTGCCGGGCGAACCCGCTCCACTCTGGCCGTGATCGCGCGTGGTTACGAGCGGACACGGGGGGTTGTCGCGCACCTGGTGCCGCGCCGTGGCCAATCCGTGACCGGAAAGGCACGGGTCGTGACAATCATCGGCGATATGCCACTTAAACCGCGAGGGCGAACAGCAGGATGAAGATCGCCACGCCGGCCACCCACGACGCCATCAGCCAGCCGAAATCGCGGACGGGGTCGACCGCGCGGCTCTCCTCGCCGGGCACGTAGACGCCGCGCTCCTCGAACCAGTCGGCCCAGCGGGTGAACCAGCTCAACGGGTTGCGCGACGACATGCTTCACCTCCGGGCACCGGCTTCCCCGTCACAGTACGGGTATGGCCGCGGCTACCGGAAGGCGCGTGACCGCTCACCGCCCGTGACCTGACGTGCCACGGGCGGGTGAGCGCCGACGTCACTCGTGTAGATCTTCAGAGCACTCCGTTGCGCTGCAGGATCGAGACCGCGCGGACGGTCGCGTAGCCGCTCCACTCGAGCTCCGCCACGGGCGAATAGCTCGCGAAGTCGACCCGCCAGCCGCCGTCGTCGTGCTGCTCGCCGGCGAGCCGCTGCAGCTCCGCGTCGATCACGGCGTCCTTGAACAACGCGCGGGCCGGGCGGTCCGGCAGCGGCGCGAAGTCCAGTGCGCGCAGGGTTTCCCCCTCCGATCCGCCCGCCACCGGGGCCAGGCCGTCGGGTGGGACGAACGGTGCCAGCCGGTCCAGCAGCGTCGCCGCCTCGGCGTGGAAGTCGTGGGCCGCGTCCACGAAGCCGACCGCGAACGACAGCACGATCGCGTGCGGCGTCTCGGTCAGGGCACGGATCTCGCGGAAGCAGTACTCCGTCGCCGCGGCGAGCCACGGGTGTTCGCGCACGGCCCCGTCACGGCGGGCGACGCGCAGGGCGACACCGGCGGCGAACGCCGTGCTCTGCAGCGTGGCCACCGCCGGGTCGGCCTGGACCCAGAACGGCGCGCAGCCCGCCGGATCCGCCACGGGCAGGGCGAAGGGCAGGCCGCCGTCCGGCGTGGACACCGAAGCCAGCCAGTCGCAGAGGAGGGCCGCGTGCGGGGTGGGTCCGGCCTCTTCGAAGACCTCGAAGGCGTGGAGGGCGCCGCCGGGCTGGCTCTCCGGCGCCCGCAGGTCGGGCTCGAGGCCCCAGCCGTAGCCCCCGTCGGGATTGCGGTAGCCGTCGACGGCCGCCAGCACGGCGTCGGCGTTCGTTTCGCCGCTGAGCAGCTCGAAGCGGCGTCGGTCGAGGAGCCGGGCGTGCGTCGCCATGAACGACGCCGCCGCGGAAAGGTTCACAGCCATGCGGTCAGCGTCGCACCGGCCCGGCCGCGGGTCTTGAACGGATCGGACCTCACGGAAGCCGCGCGGCCGGGGCGGCGGCCGCGCGCAGCCGCGCCGCGTCCTGGCCGGGCGGGGCGCCGAACAGGCGGCGGTACTCGCGGTTGAACTGCGACGGGCTGTCGTAGCCGACGAGGTGCCCGACGCCCGCGACGTCACCCGCGTCGGCCAGCAGCAGCGAGCGGGCTTCCTGCAGGCGGATGCGCTTCTGGAACTGCAGCGGGCTCATCGCCGTGACCGCGCGGAAGTGCCGGTGGAACGCCGACGGGCTCAGCCCGCTCAGCTTCGCGAGCTCGTCGACCCGCATCGGCTCGGCGAAGTTCTCGCGGATCCACCGGATCGCGCCGTTGATCGAGTGGGATCCGCTGTCGGCCAAGCCGATCTGCCGGACCAGGCCGCCGTGCGGGCCGGTGAGCAGCCGCCAGAGGATCTCCCGCTCGATCAGCGGCGCGAGCACGCGTGCGTCGGCGGGGTGGTCGAGCAGCCGCACCAGCCGGACGACGGCGTCGAGCAGTTCGGGACTCGCGTCACCGGTCGCGATCGGCGACGCCGGCGGGGTGCGCGAGAACCGGTCGGGCGGGGCTTCGAGCAGCAGCGGGGCGATGGCCGCGGGCCGCAGCGCGAGACCCAGCCCCAGGGCCGGCGTCTCCGGCGTCGCGCCGACGAAGTGGCCGGTCACCGGCAGATCGGTGCTGACCAGCAGGTACTGCCCGGCGCGGTACTCGTGCACCTGCTCGCCGAGCAGCAGGCGCTTGCCGCCCTGGGCCATGACGACGAGGAGCGGCTCGGCCAGCGAGTGGTGCGGCTCGCTGGTGTCCACTTCGGACAGCAGCAGGCCCGGGATCGGTGTGCGCAGGTCGGCGCGCGCGTGGGTGGCGACGAGGTCGCGGAGCTCGGTCAGCACTCCGCCAGGAAAGCACACCGGTTTGCCGAAAACAATCGAAGCCGAGAGGATCGTGCAAGAGGTCGCTTCGATCGATCTACCGCTGAACTGGGGTTTCGCGGTTTCCTGGTGGTGGTCAATCCGACACCTGAGGAGAGTTACATGCCACTCGACCACTACGTCACCCTCGGCCGCTCCGGGCTGCGCGTCAGCCCGTTCGCCCTCGGCGCGATGACCTTCGGCGAGGACCCCGGCGGCGCGGGGTGCAGCGTCGAGGAGTCCGAGAAGATCCTGCAGACCTACCTCGACGCCGGCGGGAACTTCGTCGACACGGCCAACTTCTACACGAACGGCCACTCGGAGAAGATCCTCGGCGACTTCTTCGCGGCGCGGCCGGGCCTGCGCTCGCACGTGGTGCTCGCGTCGAAGTTCTTCGGCAACATGCACGTGGGCGACCCCAACGGCGGCGGCGCGGGCCGCGCGTCGATCATCGCCCAGCTCGACGAGTCCCTGCGGCGGCTGCGGACCGACCACCTCGACCTGTACTGGCTGCACAACTGGGACCGCCACACGCCGATCGACGAGACCCTCCGCACCCTCGACGACCTCGTGCGCGCGGGCAAGATCCGGTACGTCGGCTTTTCGAACACCCCGGCGTGGGTCACCGCGCAGGCTCAGACGACGGCGTTGCTGCGGGGCTGGACGCCGTTGGTCGCGCTGCAGGTCGAGTACTCGCTGCTGGCGCGGACGGTGGAGGGGGAGCTGGCGCCGTTCGCGCTCGACCAGGGCATCGCGCTGACGCCGTGGAGCCCGCTGAAGAACGGCTTCCTGTCGGGCAAGTACCGGCGTGACACCGCCACGCCGGACTCCGCGCGCGCGGCGTTCGTGGGCGGTCCGTCCGAAGAGGAGTACGCCGTGATCGACGTCGTCGCTTCGATCGCTTCGGCTTTGGAGACGACTTCGGCGGCTGTTTCCCTGGCGTGGCTGCGGGCGCGGCCCGGGACGGTGGTCCCGATCGTCGGCGCCCGGCGGCTGGAGCACCTGACCGGCAACCTCGCGGGACTGGACGTGACGCTCTCGACCTCGGACCTGGCGCGCCTGGACGAGGTTTCGGCGCCGACGCTCGACTACCCGGCCCCGATGCACGGCGCCCAGCGCGCGATGCTGCAGTTCGCGGGCACGACGGTCGACGGCGAACCGTCCACTGTGTACCCGCCGCTGCTGCAGAGCGACGCGCGCTACTGACTTCGCGCACAGCCGAACGGTGGCCGGACCCTAACCGCGGAACGTCCGCCGATAGGTGTCCGGGGGCACGCCGACCGTCCGGTTGAAGTGCCTGCGCAACGTCGTCGCCGTGCCCATGCCGACCGCCGACGCGATCGTGTCCACTGCCGCGTCCGTCTTCTCCAGCAGTTCCTGCGCGCGGCGGATGCGCTGGACCAGCAGCCACTGCAACGGTGTCGTGCCCGTCGCCGCGTGGAAGTGGCGGGTCAGGTGGCGGGCGCTGACCTTGGCCTGCCTGGCCAGGTCCGCCACCGTCAGCGGCTGGTCGAGGCGGGCCGTGATCCACGGGAGCAGCGCCGCGAGCGGGTGGTCGTCGCGGGCGGGGACCGGGGCCGACACGTACTGGGCCTGGCCGCCCGCCCGGTGCGGCGGCACCACCAGGCGGCGGGCGACCGCGTTGGCCGCCGCCGGGCCGTGGTCGGCGCGGACCAGGTGCAGGCACAGGTCCATCGCCGCGGCCTTGCCCGCCGACGTCAGCACGCTGCCGTTGTCCACGTACAGCACGTCCGGGTCCACCGTCACCCGCGGGAACCGGGCGGCGAGGACGTCGGTGTGCGCCCAGTGCGTCGTCGCCCGGAGGCCGTCCAGCAGGCCCGCCGCGGCCAGCACGAACGCGCCCGTGCAGAGGGACGCCACCCGCGCGCCGGCCGCGTGCGCCGCCCGCACCGCCTCGACCAGGCCGGCCGGCGGGTCCGCGTCGACGTCGGCCCAGCCGGGCACGATCACCGTGCCGGCGTGCGCCAGCCGGTCGAGCCCGTCGTCGGGTTCCAGGACGAAGCGGCCGACCCGCACCGGACCCGAGCCACAGACGGCGAAGTCGTATCGCGGGTCCTCGCCGAACACCTCGGACGCGATCGTCAGCTCGAACGACAGCATCCCGTCGGTGGCGGCCAGCGCGACTGCGTGCATGTCCGAAAGTGTACGCATCACGTCGTTCCGGACACTGTCGCCGGCGCGGAACCGTCGCGAGGATGGCGTCATGACTTCGGTACTGGTGTACGGCGCCTACGGGCACACAGGACGTTTCGTCGTGGCCGAGCTGCGCAGACGCGGCTTCGAGCCCATCCTCTCCGGCCGTGACGCGGCCCGGTTGCCGGGTGGACGGCCGGCTTCGGTCGACGACCCGGCGTCGCTCGACCGGGCGCTCGACGGCGTCGCGGCCGTGATCAACTGCGCGGGCCCGTTCGCGGAGACGGCCATCCCGGTCGTCGAAGCGGCGGCGCGAGCCGGCGTTCCGTACGTGGACGTCGCGGCCGAGATCGAAGCCAATCTCGACACCTTCGCGCTGGACGTGGACACGGTGGTGGTGCCCGCGATGGCGTTCTTCGGCGGGCTGGGCGACCTGCTGGCCACCGCGGCGATGGGCGATTGGACGGCGGCCGAGGAGGTCCACGTCGCGTACGGGCTGAGCGGCTGGCACCCCACGCCCGGCACCCTCGCGGCCGGCCGGGTGTCCCGGGAACGCCGGGGCAGCAAGCGCATCCGGTTCGCGGACGGCCGGCTGGAGCACCGCGACGACGCGCTGCCGACGCTGGAGTGGACGTTCCCCGAACCGCTCGGCGTCCGGCCGGTGCTCGGCGAGTTCTCGATGGCCGACATCGTGACGATCCCGCGTCACCTGGCGGTTCCGTCCGTGACGTCGTACATGACGGTCGACGCGGCGAAGGGCCTGGCGGCGGCCGGTGAGCGTGATTCGGCCGAGAGCTTCGTGGTCGACGTCGTCGTCCGCTCCGGCGGTGAGGAGCGCCGGGCCGTCGCCCGCGGCGAGGACATCTACGCGGTCAGCGCGCCGCTCGCCGTCGAAGCGGTGGACCGGGTCCTGAGTGGACGGACGAAGGCGAAGGGTGTCGCGTCGGCGGGGGAGATCTTCGACGCGCCGGACTTCCTGCGCGCGCTGGCGCCGCACATCTCGGTCGCACTCAGCTGAGCGCGCCGCCGCGGTAGCCGCCGGGGGTCGTCGCGTACTCGCGCCGGAAGGCTTTGGCGAAGGCGAACGCCGACCCGTATCCGACGGCCGTGGCCACCTGCGCCAGGGGCTTGTCGGTGTCGCGGAGGAGCCGCGCGGCCGTCGTCATCCGCCAGCGGGTGAGGTAGGTCAGCGGCGGCTCGCCGACCAGGGTGGTGAACCGCCGGGCGAACGCGGCCCGCGACAGCCCCGCCGCGGCGCCGAGCTCCGCGACGGTCCACGCCCGGGCCGGATCGCCGTGGATCGCGTCCAGCGCCCGGGCCGTCACGGGGTCGGCGAGGGCGCCCGACCACCCCGGTGCCCCGGCGGTCTCGCTCAGCCACGCGCGGAGCATGTAGACGAGCAGGGCGTCGACCAGCGAGGGCGCGACCACGGCGGCCCCGGGCGGGTGCGCGGCGAGTTCGTCGCCGAGGAGCCGGACCAGTGTGCGCAGGCCCGGGTGGTGTCCGGGGAGGGCGGGCAGGTGCATGACCTCGGGCAGGTCCCGCAGCAGCGGGTGCGGCCGGTGCCGCCGCAACCGGTACGCGCCGCAGAGGATCGTCGCGCGGGCACCGGGCCCGGGGAGCGAAACGCGGCCGAAGGGCGTGGCCGGCGAAGGCCGGGTAGGCCGGAAGTCGACGAGGGCCGCACCGGGCGCGGAGGTCATGGCGTGCGGAACACCGCGACCGAGCAGGACGACGTCACCCGTACCGAGCTCGACCGGCTCGAACTTCGGGCCCCCGGGCAGCGGGGTGAGCCACGACGTACCCGCCAGCACGACGTGGAAGGCGGCACCGGTGGTGTGGTCGAAGCGCAGGCCCCACGGCGCGTGCGCCTCGGTGTGCGCAGCAACAGGCGTACCGGCGCGCAACGCCCCGAGCACATCCGCGAGCACGTCCACCACTTCACCCTAGCAAGACGCTGGGACAACACAACGCGCTTTTGAGCCATTCACCGTCTCGCCAACCGTGTCTAGCTTGAAGAGATGACAGTGTGGATCGAAGGCGCGACAGGCAAGGCCGGCCGACGCGTGACGCAGGCGCTGACGGCAGCGGGCATACCGGTCCGGGCGGCAAGCCGTCACCCCGCCAAAGCAAGCGGCTCGGTAACCCCGGTGAAGTTCGACTGGTACGACGAAACAACCTGGGCCCCGGCAGTGGGCGACGCAGAGGCGCTGTTCCTCAAAGGACTGGACAGCAACACCGACGCGGCGGCGATCTTCACACGCTTCCTCGCCGCGTTCCCGGCGGCACAACGCGTGGTCCTGATGTCCGCGGCAGGCGTAGACCGAACCCCAAACCGCGCACCGCGCAGAGCAGTCGAGCTAGCCGTCCAGAACTCAGGCACGAGCTGGACGATCCTGCGCCCGAACTGGTTCATGCAGAACTTCGACGAGGACGAGTGGGTCTTCGCCAAGGCACTACGCGAAAGCAACGAGCTGTACGCGGGAAGCGGCGAAGGCCGTGCAGCATTCACGGACACCCGCGACCTGGCAGACGCGGCCACAACAGTCCTGACCAATGAGGGCCACAACGGCCACGCCTACACCATCACAGGCCCGGACTCACTGACATTCGGAGAGGTGGCAGAGGTCCTGGCGAAGACATCAGGCCGCCCGATCCACCACGTGGACGCAACACCGCCAGAGCACCGCGCCCATTTCGCAAAGTCCGGCCGCCCGGAAGCATGGGTAGACCACATGCTGCACCTGTTCGAGCAAGTCCGACAAGGAGCATCCAGCCAGGTCACGAAAGACTTCGAGCACCTGACAGGCAAGAAACCACGCACCTTGACGGCCTACGCACACGAAAACTGGCAGCCGCAAACCCCAAGGTGACCACCCACGGAGGAGTCCGGGGGCGAAGCAGACCGGTGGCCAAAGACCAAAGGCGACCACCCACGGAGGGGGTCCGGGGGCGAAGCAGACCGGCGGCCAAAGACCAAAGGCGACCACCCGCGGAGGAGTCCGGGGGCGAAGCAGACCGGCGGCCAAAGACCAAAGGCGACCACCCACGGAGGGGGTCCGGGGGCGAAGCCCGCCGGGCGGGGTCTGGGGGTTGCACCCCCAGGAAATACGACGAAGCGAGGGAGGCCCGCGGAGGCGCGAAGCGCCGAGCAGGGTCTCGCGAGCGGCGGGTGGGCCCGGAGAGACTCGAACTCTCACTGGCACGGACCTAAACCGTGTGCCTCTGCCAATTGGGCTACGGGCCCGCAGCACTTGGAAGCGTAGCGTGCGGCGTGGCCCCTGCGGCGGGGGTGGGGCGGTCGTCTAAGTTGGGGCTCTGGAAGTCACTGCGGCGAGGAGGACACGTGGCCCGCGATCCCGAGACGATCGAGCGTGAGATCGAGCAGGCCAGGACGGCTTTGGCCGCGACGCTCGATCAGTTGACCGTCAAGGCCGACCCGAAGAAGCTGGCGGAGTCGGCGAAGGACGGCCTGCGTGCCAAGCTGGACAATCCGAAGGTGAAGTTCCCGCTGATCGGCGGGGGCATCCTCGTGCTGGTCCTGCTGGTGCGCAAGCTGCTGAAGTAGCGCTAGGCGCGGGCCTCGGCCGTCTTCTCGGCGGCGGGGGCCGGCTCGGCGGCCGGTTTGCTCTCCTCGACTGCCTTGGGGAGCTGCTTGCTCGGCGGCAACGCGGGCTTCTTCTCGGCGGCGGCCGGAGTAGTGGCCGGTGCCTTCTCGATGGTTTGCTGCTTCGGCACGCTGCCGGGCGGCGGGACCTCGAGCGGCGCCTGCTTGGGCAGGGTGAGCCGGGCGGTCATGTATGTCTGGGTGAAGTCCAGTGCGCTGCCGTTGAGCAGGTGCACGACGGTGTTCCTGCCGTCGCCTCCGAGCTCCTCGACCAGCTGGTCGGCCCGGTCCCGCGCGGCGATGATGCCGGGTGCGCGGGCGGTCAGCTCCTTGCCGCGGCCGCTGACCGTGATCGCCCAGTCGGCGTCCTCTTGGACGTACGTTGCCGTGATCGCTTCCACCATCTGCCTCACGCCCCTCTCCTTGCCTACACAACCGTGACGCGGTCTCCGTGATTCCATGACGCCGGTTTTCGGAATCGCGCTGCCGCGCCCCCTCTCGGTCGTGAAGGTCCAGCACACTTTCTACCGTGTCTTGAGTACCGTAGAGCAACTCTGTGTCACACGACACGACAGCGCTGAGTAACGACCGAATGGCCTAATGCACGCGCAGGCTACCGTGCACGGCTCTGCAGGCCGCTCCACAGCACGTCCATGGCGTATTCGGTGGCCGTTTCGGGGTTCACCTCATCGTGTCGCTCGCACCAGATCGCGAGGCGTTCGCACGCTCCGACCACGAATTCCGCGGCCGCTTCGGCCCTCAGGTCGTCGCCGCTGTCGAAGTAGCCGCTCATCAGCGCGGCGATCAGGTCGGTCTGCTGGCGCCGGGTCTCCTCGACTTCGTCGGCGGCCGGTGTGCCGATCAAGGCCATCTCGTGGCGCAGCAGCGACCACGCCTCGCGCCGGTCCCGGATGAAGACGAAGAAGGCCAGCAGGCCGCGGCGCAGCGCGTCCTCGGCGGTCGCGGCGCCGACCGTCGCCTGCTCGGTGACTTCGCGCAGGACCGACCGCGACTCGCGGATGCAGGCCAGCAGCAGGCCTTCCTTGGAGTTGAAGTACTCGTAGAGCATCGGCTTGGAGACGCCCACGAGTTCGGCGATCTCGTCCATGGACGCCGCCGCGTAGCCGCGCGCCGAAAACACCTGCTCGGCGACCTCGACCATCTGCCGCATCCGCTCGGCCCGGGGCATGCGCTTGCGCTTCGCGGTGGTCACGGGGGAGACTCTACCGCTAGTAACCTACTCTGAGTAAGCTGGACGACGGGTAACAGGAAAACAGGGCACAGGCAAACCGGGAGGCGCGATGGGCAACCGCACGGAAACCGGGGTGGTCATCGTCGGGACCGGGTTCTCCGGTCTCGGCATGGCGATCCAGCTGCGCAAAGAAGGGCGTGACGACTTCGTCATCCTCGAGAAGGCGCACGACGTCGGCGGCACGTGGCGGGACAACAGCTACCCCGGGTGCGCCTGCGACATCCCGTCGCACATGTACTCGTTCTCCTTCGAGCAGAACCCGGACTGGTCGCGGGCGTACTCGCCGCAGCCGGAGATCTGGCGCTACATGCGCGAGGTCGCCGACAAGCACGACCTGCGCCGCTTCGTCCGCTTCGGCCAGGAGATGACCGGCGCCCGCTGGGACGCCGAGGAGAACCGCTGGCACGTCGCCACGAGGGGCGGCGACGAGTTCGTGGCGGGCGCGCTGGTCGCCGGGGTCGGGGCGCTGCACCTGCCGCAGATCCCGGAGCTGCCGGGGATCGAGAAGTTCGCCGGCCCGGCGTTCCACTCGGCGCGGTGGCGCCACGACGTCGACCTGAAGGGCAAGAAGGTCGCCGTGATCGGCACCGGCGCCAGCGCCGTCCAGTTCGTGCCGAAGATCGCGCCCGAGGTGGGGGAGCTGACGCTGTTCCAGCGCACGCCGCCGTGGATCATGCCGAAGGCCGACCACGAGATGTCCGGGCGCACGCGTGCGCTGTTCAAGGCGTTCCCGCCGGCCCAGCGCGCCTACCGGAACGTCCTGTACTGGCTGCTCGAGGCGCGCGCGATCGGCTTCAACGGCCAGTCGTGGGTGATGAAGCTCGGGCAGCGCCTGGCCAAGCGCAACATCGACCGCGCGATCACCGACCCCGCGCTGCGGCGCAAGGTCACCCCGGACTACACCATGGGCTGCAAGCGCGTGCTCATCTCCAACGACTACTACCCGGCGCTGGCCCGGGACAACGTCGAGGTCGTCACCGACGGCGTGCGCGAGGTCCGGGAGCGCAGCGTCGTCGACGCCGCGGGTGTCGAGCACGAGGCCGACGTCATCGTCTACGGCACCGGCTTCCACGTCACCGACGCCTTCGACGACCTGGAGATCGTCGGGCGCGAGGGGCGCAACCTGGGCAAGGAGTGGGCGACCGAGGGGATGCGGACGCACCTCGGGATCACCGTCGCCGGCTTCCCGAACCTGTTCTTCCTGCTCGGCCCGAACACCGGCCTCGGGCACAACTCCGTCGTGTTCATGATCGAGGCGCAGATCTCCTACGTCGCCGAGGCGCTGCGGCTGGCCCGCGGGCGGGCCATCGAGCCGAAGCCCGAGGTGCAGGAGCGGTTCAACGGCGACATCCAGCGCAAGCTGGCGAAGGGGATTTGGACGCGCGGGGGCTGCAAGAGCTGGTACCTGGACGCGAAGGGCGTCAACCGGACGATCTGGCCGGGCTTCACCTGGCGGTACTGGCTGGACACGCGGAAGGTGCGGCGCGAAGACTTCCTCCTCGGCTGACCCGGCGGGTCCCCACCGGCGGAGGAGGCCGGTGGGGACCCGCGGGGATCAGCGGGAGACGTAGCGGCGGAGGCGGCCGATCAGGTCGACGGTCGGCAGCTCGCACAGTTCGGCCATGCGCTCCAGCGCCGGCAGGTCGAGCGCGACCTCGGCGGCCCCGTGCTCGCCGGCCTGGCGCAGCCGGTCCTCGGCCCAGCGGCGCAGCGGCAGCAGCTCGGGGGAAGCGTCGGCGACGACCTTGCGCAGGTCGACGCGGACCCGGCCGGGCTCGTCGACGAACACGCGGCGGTGCACCTTGGCCAGCAGGTCCTGGGGCAGCTCGTCCATCGCGACGCACAGCTCGACCAGGCGCACCACGGAACACTGTCTGGTGCCCAGTTCGTAGGTGGCCAGCGTCTGCAGCGAGATCTCGCTCTGCAGGTGCTGGTTCAGCTCCTTGCGCGTCCACCCTCGGCTGCGCCTGAGCTTGCGGAGCTCGTCTCCGAGAATCCGCTGGTAGTCCTCGGCGTCGATCAGCACATCAATGTCCCCTGCCGTGCTCTCCCGCGGCACCCTCACGGCGGTGACAACTTTCCCGTGCAGGTGCACCCTCACAGGTATGTAAGTGCGCAGGAGCCCGGCCCTTACGCGATTCCGGGCATGTCTTTGATACCGATTGCGCGAGTTAGGCCGAACGGGTTAACGACGGGGGATCAGGTCTGCAAATTGCACTTTGCAGGCCCCAAAAACGGTCTCAGTGTCCCTGATGGACGGTCGGGAAGGGGCGGTCCTCAGTTGACGCAGGGGACGCCTTCGGCGGTGATCGGCTTGTCCTCGTCCGCGACCGGCGGCGGAGCGGCCGACGAGGACGACGAACCCGCGGCCGCGCCGGAACCGGCGGCCGTGCCGGAGCTCGGGCCTTCGTAGTCCGAGCCGAGGAACACCATCACGTGTCCCGCCTGGACGCTCTTGTCCTCCTGGATCGTCGGCGAGCCGCCGAGTGCGTCCGCGACGGCCTGGCCCTTGTCCTTGCCGCCCTTGGGGACCCAGATGACCGTCGTCTTGCGCGAGGCCGAGTTCGCCGTGTCGCCGGAGGTGAAACCCTTGCCCTCCAGGGTCTTGGCGACGCTCGCGGCCAGGCCGGTCTTGCCGGAGGCGTTGCGGACGTCGACCGTGGTCGCCTTGTTCGCGGGGTCGGCCTGCTGCGCCGGCGGGGCCGCCTGGCCCGGCTGCGGCCCGGCGAGGCTCTGCACGAACTGCTTCACCTCGGCCGGGTCGACCTGGATGGCGACGCCGTCCTCGGGGGTCTTGTACTCGATGTTCTTCACCGGGATGGTGCGGAACTCGAGCTGGCCGCCGGTCAGGCCCTTCATCTGCTGGGCGAACCCGAAGATGTCCCAGTTCTGGTTGAGCACGACCGACTTCTTGATGGCGTCGATCAGGTCGGACAGCTTGCCGGGGTTGGTCAGCGTGCCGGCCGAGAGCACCTTGCGGGCCATGCCGGCCATGAACACCTGCTGGCGGACGACCCGGTCGAGGTCGCCGTTGGGCAGGCCGTGGCGCTGCCGGACGAACTCGAGCGCCTCGACGCCGGAGATCGTGTGCTGCCCCTTGGTGAAGTTCGCGCCGGAGTACTGGTCCTTGACGTTGTTGTTGAGGCAGACGTCGACGCCGCCGATGGCCTTGGTGATGTCGCTGAAGCCGAGCAGGTTGACCGCGGCGTAGTTGTCGATGGTCGACCCGGTGAGCTTCTCGATGGTTTCGATGAGCTCCTTCGCCCCGGCCTGGTTGGCCTTGACGTCGAGCTCCTTCGGGTCGGTGACGCCTTGCTTCTGCAGGTCCTTGCGGGCCTGCAGCATCGCCCGGGCGTAGGCGGAGTTGATCTTGTGCTTGCCGTAGCCGGGGATGTCGACGTAGGAGTCGCGCGGCAGTGACATCGCGACGGCCTTGCTGCCGTCGTTCGGGATGTGCACGAAGATCAGCGAGTCGGTGTTGAGCTCGCCGTCGGCGTCGCCGGCGCGCAGCTCGTCGAGCACCTCGCGCGAGAGCGGGTTGCCCTGGGCGTCGGTCCGGCTGTCGAGGCCGACGAGCAGGATGTCGCGGGCGCCGTCGGCGGGCTTGTCGCCACCGCCGCCGTCACTGATCACGTTCGCGTAGTTCAGCCCGTTGACCAGGCCCTGCATGGCGGCCCACGCGTACCCGGTCAGGCCCATCACCAGCAGCGACACCACGGCCAGCGCGATCTTCGCGCCGCGGAAGGAGTTGCGGCGGGCCCGTGCGGCCGGCCGCGGCTGGGGACGGCGGGGCGGCGGCGCGGTGCGGCGCGCGTCCACCGGCTCACGACGCGGTGCGGGCCGACGAGGCGCAGGGGTGGCGCGCCGGCCTGGCTCGTCCGGCCGGGGCCGGGCGGGGCGGCGGTCGCCTTGCCCGTTCCGAGGCGGATGATCCACGCGGGCGACTCCTCACTGCATCGATCGGTCGTGCTACGGGTTGGGACGCATGGTGCCTGCCCCGGGTTGCCGTAGCGTTACACATCCCCCCGGGAATGTGGCACGCACCACCCAGTTTCCCGCAGGTGTGCCGGTTTCGCCTGGTCAGGACGTCGCATTTGCCGGTCTGCGGGCCGGCAGCAGGGTGCCCGCCGTCGCGAGCAGGGCGAACCCGGCCGTCGCCGCGTGGAGCGTGACGCCGAGGAGCTCGGAAGTGCCGCCGCCGTCGGCGAACAGGAGCGAGGGCGCGCAGGCGAGCGCCGTGGTGAGCCAGGTGCCGGTCGCCGCGCCGGCCCCGAGCCGGATCGTGTGCAGCAGGAACACCCCGAGCAGCAGGTGCACCAGGCTCTGGATCGGGTCGAGCCGCAGGCCCAGCAGGTCGG
Organism: Amycolatopsis sp. NPDC028719; assembly: GCF_055565395.1. Taxonomy (NCBI): domain Bacteria; kingdom Bacillati; phylum Actinomycetota; class Actinomycetes; order Pseudonocardiales; family Pseudonocardiaceae; genus Amycolatopsis; species Amycolatopsis sp. NPDC028719. The sequence continues at coordinate 588,385 of NZ_JBVHUL010000004.1, read as the reverse complement.
CGTCGGCGGCCACCCCGCCGAAGCGGGTCAGCGCGAAGCCGAACACGCCGAGCGTCGCGTAGCCGATGCCGAACCCGGCCGCGGCCCTGGTCAGAGCCACCGTGCGGCGGCCGGGGAGCTCGGCCGCGCGGGGCCGCCGTCCGTGGTGGCCGTGCCGTTCGAACCACCAGAACACCAGCGTCGCGGGCACGGCGAGCAACCCGACCGCGACCAGCGTGCGCGGCCGGATCAGCCAGCTCAGCCCGTCGGCGATCCGGCCGGGCAGGTAGACGACCGCGACGAGCAGCAGCATCCCGGCGAGGAACGCCAGGTAGAGGCTCATCGGCGCGCGCACGACGAACCGGCACGCGGCGGCGACGCGCGGCCGCTCGGCGAACCTGCCGAGCGGGCGGGCCAGGAGCCCGAGCACGCCGAGCTGGACCAGGCCGAGCAGCAGCACGCCCCACGGCGGCGCCGAGAACGCCGCCGGGGCGCCGGGGCTGCCGAGCAGGACGGGCGGCCCGTCCCGCAGGACACTCGCCACGGCGAGGCCGGCGACCCCGGTCGCGGCGGCCGCGGCGAGAAGGCGTCGAGATGGGCGTACGCCGTCAGCGTGCGCGAAGGCGAGCTGCTGGGCCAGGAGGGCGAGGGCGAACGTCGCCGCGAAGCGGGGCAACGGCGAGCCGGTCGTGTTCGCCGCGACTTCACCGGCGACGACCAGCGCCAGCAGCCCGACCGCCGCGGCCGCCGGCACGCGGCGGTGCAGGGCCAGCAGCGGGGGCGCGCAGACGATCGTCAGCAGGTAGACCCCGAGCAGCCACAGCGGGTGCAGCGCGATCCGCATGACCGTCGCGGTCGTCCCGGCCGGGATGCCGAGGAGCTCGAGCGCGAGCGGCGTCAGGAGGGCGACGACCGCGAAGATCAACGCCGGGCGCAGCAGCGGGCTGGCGCGTTCGGCGAGGAAGTGGCGGTAGCCGCCGCCGTGGTCCTGTTCGGTGCGCCAGCCGGCCGCGTTGGCGTGGCCGCCGGCGAAGAAGATCAGCGGGACGAGCTGGGCGAGCCAGGTCAGCGGCCAAAGCGACGTCTCGGGTGCCCCGGCCCAGTGCGCGAGCGCCGTCACCGACTCGCCGACGAGCAGGAGGACGACCCCGGCGGCGCCGAGCAGCGCCCACCGGCCGACCGAGGCCGGGGCGGTGGCGGGAACCGGCAGCCGGGGCTCGCGGCGGGCGCGCAGCCAGCCGCGCAGCCGGACCACCAGCAGGCAGCCGATGACGAGCACGCCGGCGACCATCGGGCCGATCGGGTCGCCGACCGGCGGGCCCCAGCGCTGGTGCCACGAGTTGACGACCAGCCCGGCCGAGTAGAAGGACGCGACGATCCGGCAGGTGCCCGCGGAGTCCATCGGGTTGAGGTCGCAGGCGTGGTGCATGTCGTGCGAGAGCTGGTTGTCGAGGGCCTCGCGGACCTCCGGGCCGAGCGGGTGGCCCTTGCGGTCGGCGTAGCGCAGCAGGTCGTAGCCGAGGTCGTGGGCCTTGCACGGCACGGCGTAGTCCCACTTCGTGTTGTCGTCGCCCCACGGCGTCGAGCAGCCGCCGTCGACGTGGACGGCGCGGACCGTGCCGTCGCGGGCCGGCATCGCGCCGGGGGTGACGCCGCTGAGCGCGGTGAAGTCCTTCGGCAGCCGCGCGAGCGCGTCGGGGTGCGGGCCCGGGTGGACCAGCGCCTCGATGGCGTTCTGCGCGGCGAGCACGTCCCCGGTGGGTGGCCCCTGGTCCGGCGGGGACGGCGGACGCGAAGCGATCAGGCCGAAGGCGAAGACGATCAGCAGGACCAGCAGCAGCCAGCCGGACGTCGACCAGGGTCGGCGGACACGAGACGGCTCGGTCGGGGCTGGCATGGTCTCAAGGGTGCCAGCCCCGACACGGCGGCGACACGGGGATAACCCCCGGGACCGCTTCTGCCCGATCGGGTGGCGCGGGAGCTGCCCCTTCTTACGTTCCGCGGTGGGCCGGTGGCGGCGAGAATGGTCTCGGGGGCGCGGCGGACCAGGAGGGCGTGCGGTGGCCTCGACCGATCCCGGCGGGCGTTCGGCGCCGGTGGAGAACACGGTTCGCGCGTTGCGGCGGCTGGCTCCGGGTGCGCGGCTGCGTCCGGTCCCGCCCGAGCTGGAGGTGCTCGCCCGGGCGTTGCGCGAGTGTTCGCCCGCGGAGCTGGCTGTCCGCTGCCCGCCGGCGGTCGTGCGGGTGGTGCTGGCTTCGCAGCTGCGGGCGCTCGACCGGGCGATGACGGGGATCTTCGGCCCGGCGGCCGGTGGCCCGGAGACGGCTCGCCTGGTCCGGGCGGCCCGGTTCAGCGGACGGCGGCACGGCGCGCTGCTCGACCGGCTGAAGGCGGAGCCGGGGTTGCGCGCGGCGGCGCTGGGCTGGGCGGAGGCCGCGGGCGCGCGGCTGCTCGCGGACGAGCTGCGCGGAGGTGCGCCGGTTCCGGACGGTGAAGACGGTCGGTCGGCGGCGGAGCTGGTGGTGGCCGCCTGGGCCCCGCGCCCGGAGGACGGTGGCCGGGAGGTGCTGGTGCCCCGGGGCGCGGCCGGCCGTGGCTTCCTCGACGTCCGCTCGGTGCGGGTCGGCGAGCGAGGGTTCCGGGTGGACGTCCGGGCCGATGCGCCGGTCGAGCTGGTGCGCGACGGCGAGAGCCTCGCGGTGCGGGCGCTGTGGTGGAACGGCCTCGGCCGGGTGAGCGACGATCTCGGCCACGAGTACCTCGTCCTGGCGAAGGACCCGGACGGCACCGGAATCGTCCGCCACTGGTGCCACCCCCGCCCGGCGCCGGGGGCTCGCGTGCTGCGCCTGGAATCGGCGGGCTACCGCGGCGAGCGCCTGCGGCTCGACCCGGCGGCGTCCGGGACCTGCGCCGAGGTGCTGGTGAAGTCGGAGCTCACGGTGCGCCTGGGAACGTGAATCCTTCCGGCCACGCGGCCGCAGCGTGGCCTGGCGGGCCTTGCTCAGCGCCGTGGCCGTCAACCGGCCGCTCGGAGCACCGCAGCCACCTTTGCCGGAGAGGCCGGACCCGCTCGGCTCAAGGCCCATCCGGAGCCGGGAGCCCGCCGCCCGGGGTGTCCGGTGCGAAACACACCTGGTCGCGGCCGTTCTCCTTCGCCAGGTACACCGCCGCGTCCGCCGACTGCAGCAGCCGCTCCAGGGTGTCGCCGTGGCGGGGGTGGCGGGCCACGCCGATCGAGGTGGTCCGGTCGGCGATCGTCGCCGGGTCGCCGCGTTTGTCCGTCGTCACGATGTGCAGCTTGGCGATCGCGACCCGTATCCGCTCGGCCGCGTCCCACGTCGACTCTTCGTCGATGTCCGGGAGCAGAATGAGGAATTCCTCACCCCCGAAACGGCCGACCAAGTCGCTCGGCCGAGTCACTTCGTCGAGGGTTTGCGCAACCGTCCGGAGCACGTCGTCGCCCGCCGGATGTCCATAGGTGTCGTTAATCCACTTGAAGTGGTCGAGATCGACCATCAGCAGCGCCAGTTGATCACCCGATCGAGCGGTCCGTTCCAGTGCCCGCTCCGCCGACTCCGACCAGCCGCGCATGTTGAGAATCCCGGTTTTCGGGTCGGTCCGGACGTCGTTCTGGAGCTGATCGAGTTCCGCGAGGCGATTGAAGACCACGGTGACCACGGCCATCACCGCCACCATCGGCGGCACGGCGGCGAGCAGGATCGCGGTCACCGCCCCGAGGCCGATGGTGATCGCTTCGAGCGTGTTGTCGGCGGGGCTGCCGAGGACGTTGCGAACCGTGCGGCCGGCGGGGGATCCGAGCAGCAGGACCCCGCCCACGTACGCGATTTGGATGGCCTCGTAGATGGCCCCGGTGAGCACGATCGTGCCGAACTCGCGGAGGAAGCCGCCCCAGTCCGGCGGGCCCGGCAGGTGCGGCCCGAGTGACGTGTAGGTGAGGTGCGCGAGCGTGGCCGCGAGGCCGTGCGTGATCGACGAGAAAAGGAAGTTGTGGGCGGGCCGGCGGGCGATGAACCAGTGCTGCGCCCGGATCACCGCGATGACGAAGAGAATGAGCGGAACCGGCAGGATCATCGCGGCGGAAAACGTCCAGACGGCGGTGAGGTCGATCAGCACCGTTTTCGTGCGGTTCCGCCGCCGTTCTTCCTGGCGCTGGGTCAGCTGGATGTGCACGGTGGCGCCCGCCGCCAGAATCGCGAAATTGATCCAGTCGTTTCCGGACGGAATCGGCGAGCCCGCGAAAGCGACGACGAGAATCGCGACCGCGACGGCCTCGGCCGCGAGCATGAACGCGACCTGCACCGGCCGGCGGCGCCACAGTGCCCAGTTGCGCGGCCGGTACGGGTGCTCGCTCCGGGCGGTCGCGACCGGACCACCGGTCGTGTTCGCCGACCCGTCCGTGGTCACGCGCTGTTCGGCCGAGTCCGCGCCGGCGTGCGCCGGCCGTGCCGGGGCCGGCTCGTGCGGCGCGCCCGGGTCGCCGTCCGGTCCTGGATGCAATTGGTCACCTCCTTTCCAGGCTAGTCGCCGCCTTGAGTAATCTCATCGGTACCTGGCAGAGTGTTCACGCATTCCCCAGCCGGGTACCATCCCACAGCAACAGGCCGGCCAAGGTCCCGGAGGAACTGCCGGGAACGCGGCACAAAAGGTTCTGCGAGACTCTCCCCGCACGGAGGTGGCCCCCATGCGCAACCGCGACTTCTGAACCACCCGCGAATTGTCGCCCACGGCGTCCGCGAATGCCATTCATGATCTTGCTCGCACGGAGAGGTGACCCCCGATGGCCAACCGTGACTTCTGATCCGTTCCGCCGCGGAGAGCCCGTTCCCCGCTCATGACGGCGGTGGCTCCGGTTCCGCACCGCCGACCCGGCGCCAGGACAACGCGACCGGGACGGCCAGCAGCAGTCCCACCGCCCCCGCGAGCGCGATCGTCGTGTTCGCGGAACCGGCCCATTGGGCCACCAGCCCGCCGATGCCGACGCCCACCCCCTGGGCCACCCGCAGCCCGGTCCGGTAGAGCCCGCCGGCGCTGCCCCGGATGTCGTTCGGCACCCACGTGATGAACGTGGCCGAGACCGTGATGACATACGCGCCCGTCGCGCCGGCCAGCGCGAGCAGGATCAGCGCGAACGCCAGGTTCGGCTGCAGCGCGAACGCCGCGAGCGCGGCCAGCGGCAGCGCGGCCAGCACCCCCAGCAGCCGGCGCCGGTGCTCCGTCGAGACGAACCGCGACAGCAGGAACGTCCCGACGACGAAGCCCAGCGGATCGGCCGCCAGCAGCCAGCCCACCGCCTGATCGCCCGCGCCCAGCTGTGCGGCGAGCGGCGCGGCGAGGCCCTCCGGGATCACCGCGAGGCCGACGAGCCACGACAGGTAGAGCAGCACGCGGAGCCGTTCGTCGCCGAAAACCTGCCGGACGGCGCCGAACCAGGGGGTGCCGCCGTCGCCCGCGGCCGGTCGCCGCAGCACCGACAGCCGCACGGCGAGGGCGGCGACCAGGAACGTCGCCGCGTCGATCGCCAGCGCCCACGACGTGCCGATGCCGGTCACCAGCAGGCCGCCGGCGGCGAGGCCGGCCAGCATCGCCGTGTTGTTCGTGATCCCGCGCAGGTCCTGGCTCTGCAGGTAGACGTCGTCGTCGGCGAAGATCTCCCGGCCGAGCGCGTTCTGCGCCGCGTTGCCGGGGGCGTTCGCCAGCCGGGCGAAGACGAAGAGGACGAACAGCCAGCCCATCGGCATCCCGGGCACGGCCATCAGGCCGATCAGCACGGCCTGCGCGAGCGAGCCGGTCACCAGCACCGCGCGCCGCGGGAAGCGGTCCGCGAGCTGGGACAACCCGAGCCCGCCGGCGAGTGCGGGGAGGAACGTCAGCGAGTAGACGACGGCCGAGAGCAGCGGCGACCCGGTCCGGTCGAAGATCAGGATGGCCAGCGCGACGATGGTCAGCTGGTCGCCGAGCATCGACTGCGTTTCGGCGAACCACAGCGCGCGGAACTCCCGGTTGGCCAGGACGGCCCGGAGCCGGGGGGTCGCGCGCGTCGTCACCTCGTAACCACCGCCCCCCGATCGAGTGAATGTGGGTCGTCCCGCATTGTGCCTCGCCAGTGACGACCCCGTCCGGGGGAGTCACGGCTGACCACCCGGAAGCACTGACAGTATGCCGCCGGCTACGCGCCGATGTCTCTGGAACGACCGCCGCCGCTGCCCTTCCGAACCGATCGGATTACCCGCCATCGAGGGGCCTGGGTGAGCCGTGACCGGCGCGTGGGTACCTCCGGGCTGATCGAACCGGATTCGCTCGGCGCAGGGCGACGGCCGCTCGTCGTCGCGTCACTCCCCACTGGACCGAATGGGCCAAGACTGGACTGAGAGCCGGCCGGGGTGGACGGACCGCGCCGCCGCCGGCGCGCAGAGCGGGGAGATGACGATGGACGGGTTGATGCAGGGCAAGGCGGTCGTGGTGACCGGCGCCGGCCGTGGCCTGGGCGAGGCGTTCGCGGTGCACGTCGCGCGCGCGGGCGGGTCGGTGGTCGTCAACGACATCGACGTCGAGCTGGCCGAGCGCACGGCGGAGAACATCCGCGCGCACGGCGGCCGCGCCGTGGCCAGCGGGCACAGCGTGGCCGAGGCCGGCGAGGCGCAGGAGATCGTCGACCTGTGCGTCAAGGAGTTCGGCGGGATCGACGGGCTGGTCAACAACGCCGGCCTGAACTACGAGGCCCTGCCCTGGGAGGACGACGCCGAGCAGGCGCGCGAGCTCGTCCAGGTGAACGTCATGGGCGTGGTGAACACCGGCCTGGCCGCGATCAAGGCGATGGTCGGCGCCGGCACCGGTGGCTCGATCGTCAACATCTCCTCGGGTGCCTCGCTCGGGCAGCGCAAGCTCGGCGTGTACGCGGCGAGCAAGGGCGCGGTCGCGTCGCTCACCTACTCGTGGGCGCTCGACCTCGAAGAGCAGGGCATCCGCGTCAACGCCGTCTGCCCGCTGGCCCACACGCGGATGGTGTGGAAGTCCGAACGCTCCCTGCGGGCGTGCCCGCCGGACCGCACGCCGTCGCGGATCGCGCCGGTCGTGCTGTTCCTGCTCGGCGAGGGCTCGCACGGCATCACCGGCCAGATGATCCGGTGCAACGGCCCGCAGCTGCACGTCATGGGCCAGCCGTTCCTCAAGCAGCCGATCCTCGAACGTCCGGTGTGGGACACCGAGACGGTCCAGAAGGCGTTCGACGAGGTCTTCTCCGCCCACCTGGAGAACTACGGCCTGGAGAAGCGCGTCCCGCCCCGGCTGCGCAAGTGGACCGACACTTCGCCCCGCACCGCCTGACCACTTTGCGTCCCAAAGCCGCACTTTCCCTAGGAAAGATGCGTCCGAGGGCCCCCCAAACGCATCTTTCCTAGGGAAAGTGGCGTTCGAGGGGCCCTTAGACGCATCTTTCTCGGCGAAAGTGGCGGGTTGGTCAGGCGCCGGCGGCGGGTTCGGGGTCGCGGGTTGCCGCGTACAACGCTTCGATGTCGGTCGAGTAGCGGTCGTTGATGACCCGGCGCTTGAGCTTGAGCGTCGGGGTCAGCTCGCCGGACTCGGGCGTCCACGCCTTCGGCAGCACGTGGTAGCGCTTGATCTGCTCGATCCGGGCCAGCCTGCTGTTCGCCGACTCGACCGCGCGTTCCAGCTCGGCCCGCACCGCCGGGTGGTCGGCGAGCTCCTCCGGCGCAGCCTCGACGCCGTTCGCCGCAGCCCAGCCGGGCGCGATCTCGTCGTCGAGCACGATCAGCGCCGTCACGTACGGCCGGTCGTCGCCGATCGCGACCGCCTGGCCGATCAGCGGGTGCTCCTTGAGCAGGCCCTCGACGCGGGTCGGCGCGATGTTCTTGCCGCTCGAGGTGATGATCAGTTCCTTCTTGCGGTCGGTGATCGTCACGAAGCCGTCTTCGTCGATCGTGCCGATGTCGCCGGTGGCGTACCAGCCGTCGGCGTCGGTGGCGTCCTTGATCGTCCCGTCCTCCTGGAGGTAGCCGAGGAAGACGATCGGGCCGCGCACCAGCAGCTCGCCGTCTTCGGCGACCTTGACCTCGACGTCGGCGAGCGGCTTGCCGACCGTGCCCGCGCGGAACGCCTCACCGGAGTTCGACGTCGCCGCCCCGGTCGTTTCCGACAGGCCCCAGACCTCGCAGATCTCGACGCCGAGGCCGGCCAGGAAGTAGATGATCTCGACCGGCAGGGCGGCCGCGCCGCTGGACGCGACCAGCACCTTGTCCAGCCCGAGCAGCGCGCGGATCGGGGCGAGCGCGGCTTCGTCGGTCTGCTTGATCTTCTCGGCGAGCTCGGCCGGTACCGGCTGCCCGGCGCTGCGCAGCTTGTAGCCCTGCTGCAGCAGCTCGTTCGCCTGCAGCAACGCGGTCCGCCGGTCCTCCGGCACGCCGCCGAGCATGTTCTTCAGCCCGGCGACCATCTTCTCCCACACGCGCGGGACGCCGAAGAAGCTCTCCGGGTGCACCTGGCCGAGCGCGCCGACGACACCCGAGGGGTCGGCGAGCGTGTGCACGTGGCCGGCCCACACGATCGGCAGGTAGATCGACAGCTCCCGCTCGGCGATGTGCGCGAGCGGCAGGTACGCGATGTTCGTCGCGTGCATCGGCGGGTGGTGCAGCTCGGTGACCGCGTACGCCTGGTGGATGGCGTTGCGGTGCGACAGCACGACGCCCTTGGGGTCGCCCGTCGTGCCGGAGGTGTAGATCATGGACAGCGGGTCGTCCGGCTTGATCTCCTGCCAGGACGCCTCGAACGCGCCGGGGTCGGCGGCAAGCGCTTCCCGGCCCTGGTCCCGCAATGAGGCGAAGGAGAGGAACCGGTCGTCGCCGGCCGGGATCGCGGCCGCGTCCATGACGACGATGTGGCGCAGCGCCGGGAGGTCTTCGAGCACCGGCCGCCAGCGCGTCAGCTCGGACTCGCCGCCGAGCACCACGACCGGCGCCGCGCTGTGCCGCGCGACGAACCGGATCTGGTCCGGGCTGAGGGTGGCGTAGGCGGTGCACGGGATCGCGGACAGGTGCGTCGCGGCGAGGTCGGCGACGATGTGGTCCGGGCAGCCGGGCGCCATGATCAGCATGCGGTCACCGCGGGCGAGCCCGAGCCCGGCGAGGCCGCGGGACACCTCGGCGATCGCGGTGCGGAACTCCAGCCAGCTGAGCGTCGGCTTGCCTTCGAGGTCGAGCGAGGTGATCGCCGGCAGGTCCGGGTACTCGGCCGCGTTGCGGTGCAGCAGCCGCGGGATCGTCAGGCCTTCGGTCTGCTCGGCGACGGACGGGGTGGTCAACGCTGGCCTCCTCGGGTGCTGCGGATGGCCACACTGTAGGGGCTCCCGGGCCGGGTGGATAGAGAATCGCGGCCACGTCAGACGTCCCCTTCACACCGGCTCGCACCGTCAGCTCCCCACGTCTGTCCACAGTGCACACGTGCGTCCGCGCGCGAACCGCGCTTCACTGGAGAGGACGACCGACTCCGGGGGGAACCGATGGCGCGCTCGGCTCGTGCACTGCTCGACGAGATCCAGAAGAAGCTCGCACCGCGCGACGGCGACAACCTGCTCGTCCCGCTGATCACCGCGGGCCGCGCACCGCGCGCGGTGTTCGCCGCACTCGCCGCCGAAGAGAAGCGGATCACGTCGAGCGATTGGCGCAGCTTCCACGCGCTCGCCGCCCGCGCCGACGAACCGAACGCGCGCGCCTTCTTCGGCGGGCTCGCACCGGGAGAGCAGCAGGCGAACGGGATGCTCGACGCGTTGATCGCGGCCACTGGTCCGGACCACGGCGAGGAACGCCCGCGCGCGGGCTGCCAGGCGTACCCCGCGTACGTCGCGTGGCTCGCGCTGAACGGCGAATCCTCGGCGACGGCGGCGGGGATCTTCGCGAACTTCGCCGCGTTCGGCCGGTACTGCGCGGACGTCGCCGCCGGCATGCGCGAGCACTACGGCTTCGGCGACGACGCGTGTGCGTTCTTCGACTTTTTCGCTGCGGACGTTCCGGAAATTGAGGAACAAGCGCTCGCCGCCGTCCAGGCCGGGCTCGACGCGCACCGGCTCGACGAACGCGAAGCCCACCTCTGCGCCCGGCTCTTCCAGAGCTACGAGCTCCAGTTCTGGAACACCCTCGCCGCCGAGTTCCGGGCCTGATGTCGCGGAACCGGTTCCGGGCCTTTCGTCGGCGCCACCGGGAGTGGTTGAACCACTGCAGATACGGAATGGGGGGAATTCTGGCTCGCCGTCCGGCGAATCCGTGGCGATGCCGGCGAATGCCGTGCAATTCCGCTTTGATGCGGCCGCAAAGACCGGACGGAGTGACTGGCACCGGTCTTCGTGGCGAGTCCGTGACCTTTCTCACCGAACCATCCGGCGCTCACGTACGTAGCGGCTCCCGCTCCGGTGCTTGGGTCGATCGCACCACCGGACAGCCTGCATCCCGCTGACGGAACGGAAGCAGTGCTGGGACGAACGTCACGACTTTCGGTGGTGGACTTTCCAAGCGCAGGCAGCAAGTGTGGACGGGTCACCGTTCCAAGATCACGTTCTCGCCACGGACTTGACGCGCCTTGAAGGGCTGCATACCGTCGTCGCGGGCGAAGCAGACCACGGTGATGTTGATCCGGCTGGTCGGAATCCGGGTGTTGACCGCCTCGGGCGACCCGAAACCATGTACTGCCGGAAGGAAAACGGACCCAGGTGAAGCAGATTTCTCTTCGACGCAACCGGGGATCCTCGATTCGGAAGCGCGTGCTCACGATCGCGCTCATCCCCAGTGTGGCCTTGTTGCTCGTCGGGGTGGCGCTCGCGGGCTACCTCATCTACGACGCGGTCACCGGTCGTGACTACGTGAACCGGATCCGGGGCTCGGAAGCTCCGTCGATCCCGTTCTTCGGCGCGCTGCAGCAGGAGCGCCAGGCGACCCTGAGCCTGCTCGCGGGCCAGGGCAACCAGCGGGCCGTGCTCGCGGCCGTCCGTCCCAAGACGGACCAGAACGCCGCGAAGACGATCGAGTACCTGAGGGACAACTTCGCGGGCTACGACGACACCCCGCCGAGTGTCCAGAAGAACATCACCACGTTCTTCGGGCTCTTCCAGCAGCTGCCGCAGACGCGCCAGGCGGTCGACAGCGGCCAGATCCAGATCAGCCAGGCCTACACCTTCTACAACAAGATCATCGACCAGTTCACCGACGGCCTGGCCGGACTGGCGCAGAACGCGCGCGGCGCGCAGAACGCGTTCGACCGGCTGACCGCCATCCCGATGTTCACCGCGGCCGAGTCGATGCAGCGCAGTGACGCGCTCGCCGCCGCCGGGCTCGCCGCGGGCGGGCTGAGCAACGAGGACTTCCGCACCTACGTCGGCCAGGTCGGTGCCTACCACGCGCAGCTCGACGCGTCGGCGCCGAAGATGATCCCCGAGGTCAAGGCGAAGTACGACCAGCTGCTGGCGAGCCAGCCGTGGCAGGTGGTGACCCAGGTCGAAACCGCTTTCCTGCGCGGTGACCTGACCAAGCTGCCGGTGCCGCAGGACCAGTGGCGCACCAGCGCCCGGCTCGTCGGCGACGCCCTGTCGGGCATCTTCGTCCTGCAGAGCTCGAACGCCAGCCAGGCCGCGATCAACGACGCCGACTCGACGTTCACCGAGTCGCTGATCGCCGGTGTGATCGCGGTCCTGTTCGCGGTCTTCGTGGTGTTCGTCGCCGTCCGGTTGTCGAACCGGCTCATCGGCCGCCTGCACCGGCTGCGCGAGGACACCCTCGACGCCGCCGAGGTCCGGCTGCCCGAGCTGGTCGCCCGGGTCCAGGCGGGCGAGCCCGTCGACCTCGAAGAGGGCGGGCACTTCCTCGACCACGGCACCGACGAGATCGGCCAGGTCGCCGACGCGTTCAACAAGGCGCAGCAGACCGCCATCGCGGCCGCCATCGACGAGGCGAAGATCAAGGAGGGCACCAAGGCGGTGTTCCTCAACATCGCCCACCGCAGCCAGGTCATCGTGCACCGCCAGCTCAAGGTGCTCGACCAGGCGGAGCGCAAGCAGGAGGACCCGGAGCAGCTGGACACCCTGTTCCAGCTCGACCACCTCTCCACCCGCGCCCGCCGCAACGCCGAGAACCTGATCATCCTCGGCGGCGGGCAGCCGGGCCGGCAGTGGCGCAACCCGGTCGGGCTGGCCGAGCTGGTCCGCGGCGCGTCCGCCGAGACGGAGGACTTCGCCCGGGTCAAGACGGCCGCGCTGCCGCAGATCGCGATCCGCGGCCCGGTCGTCGGCGACCTCGTGCACCTGCTCGCCGAGCTGATCGACAACGCGACGTCGTTCTCGCCGCCGCAGTCGCGGGTCGAGGTGCGCGGCAACGTGGTCGGCAAGGGCGTCGTGATCGAGGTCGAGGACCAGGGCCTCGGGCTCGAGCCGGACCAGACCGAAGAGATCAACACGATGCTGTCCAGCCCGCCGGACTTCGGGATCATGGCGCTGTCCGACGAACCGCGCCTCGGCCTGTTCGTGGTCGCGCGGCTGGCGGCCCGCCACGGCATCCAGGTGCACCTGCGGGAGTCGGCCTACGGCGGCACCCGGGCCATCGTGCTGGTGCGCACCGACCTGCTGGCCCCATTGGCGGAGTCCGAGCCGGAGCAGCCGATCACCCCGCCGAAGCCGGAGCTGGTGCCGAACCCGGTCGAGCCGGAGCCGGTGAACGACGAGGTCGCGCCGCTGCGCCGGCCGGTCCGCCGCCCGGCGGCCCGCCACCGGACCGAGCCACCGATGCCCGTGTCCCAGCCGGTGTCGCAGCCCGAAACGGCCCCGGCGCCCGCCGCCCCGCCGGCACCGGTCCAGCCGCCGTCCGTGCCGACGCCGGTCCCCGTCGGATCCGTGTCCGAGCCGGTCAGCCAGCCGACGCAGGCGCAGCCGGCGGTCGCCCCGGTGCGCCCGCCCGTGCCGCCCGTGCGGACGTCCCGGCCGGCCCGCCCGGCCGCGCAGCCGCCGGTGTGGCCGCCGTCCGAACCGCGGCCCGCGATGCCCCAAGGCCGGCCGGAGCAGCCGCGCCGCCCGGAGGCCCCGGGCCGCCCGCCGCTGCCGCAACGGCGACGTCAGCAGAGCCTCGTTCCGCAGTTGCGGGAAGATAAGCCCGCCACGCAGGAGCGGGAGGAAGTCCGGCTGGATTCGCCGGAGGCCGCCCGCAGCCGGCTGTCCGCCTTCCAGCAGGGCACCCGGCGCGGCCGTGACGAAGAACCAGCCGAGAACGACGACAGGTACGGAGAGCGCGAGTAATGGCCAACTCAGGCGTCAGTGAGCTCGACTGGCTGCTGGACGACCTCGTCAAGCGGGTCGCCGGGGCGGATCGCGCGGTGGTCCTGTCCTCGGACGGCCTGCTCATCGGCAGGTCGGGGAACCTCTCCGAGGAGGACGCCGAGCACCTTTCGGCGGTCGCTTCGGCGTTCCAGAGCCTGGCGCGCGGGACCGGACGGCACTTCGGCGGCGGCAACGTCCGCCAGACGATGGTGGAGATGGACCACGCGTTCCTGTTCGTGACGGCGGCCGGCCGGGGTGCCTGCCTCGCCCTGCTGGCCCGTGAAGACGCGGACATGGGGCTGGTCGCGTACGAGATGAACCTGATGGTGAAGCGCGTCGGCCAGGTGCTCACCTCGGCCCCGCGGACCGGTGCCGGCGTCCTTCCCACGTCGCCATGAGCGGACGGCACGAAGCCTGGTTCGACGACGAGGCCGGCCCCCTGGTCCGGTCGTACGCGGTCACGGGCGGCCGCACGCGGTCGGACACGCTCGGGCTCGACCTCATCACGCTCGTGGTGGCGCTGCGCACCGCGCACGAAGCGGGCATGCTCGAACCGGAGTACGCGCGCATCATCGCCCTGTGCCAGCGGCCGGTCTCGGTGGCCGAGGTGGCCGCGCGGGTCGACCTGCCGCTGCCCGTGGTCAAGGTGATGCTCAGCGACCTCATCGAGCAGAACCTGGTGCTGTTCCGTACCGCGGCACCGGCCCAGGAATCCCCCAACCGACACGTATTGCAGGCGGTCCTTGATGGCATCCGGAAACTCTGACCCCCGGCGGAACCTGACCGCGACCGCGGTCAAGGTACTCATCGCCGGCGGGTTCGGGGTCGGCAAGACCACGATGGTCGGCTCGGTGAGCGAAGTGCCGCCGCTGCGGACCGAAGAGGTCATCACGACCGCGTCCGAGGGCGTCGACGACCTCTCGGGGATCGAGCAGAAGACCACCACGACGGTCGCGCTCGACTTCGGCCGCATCACGATCAACCCGGACCTGATCCTGTACCTGTTCGGCACGCCGGGGCAGGACCGGTTCTGGTTCATGTGGGACGAGCTGGCGGAGGGCGCGCTCGGCGCCGTCGTGCTGGCCGACACGCGCCGGCTGGACAGCTGCTTCGCGGCGGTCGACTTCTTCGAGCGCCGCAACCTGCCGTTCGTCGTCGGCGTGAACTGCTTCGACGGCGCGTACCGCTACGGCACCGAGGAGGTCCGGCAGGCGCTCGACGTCGGCATGGACGTCCCGCTGCTGCTGTGCGACGCCCGCGAGCGCGAGTCGACGAAGCAGGTGCTGACCAGCCTGATGGAACACGTGATGGCGCGGTCGGACCTGGCGGCGGCTCAGGGCGGCTACTGACTCCACGCAAATGCCTCTGAAGGCCACCATGAGGGCATCCAGTGCCCTGATGGTGGCCTTCAGAGGCTTTTGGTGAGCTCAGCGGCGGCGCTTGAGGAGCGTGTCGAGGGCGAAGCGGCCCGGGCCGATCGCGGCGAACAGCAGGAAGACCCACGCGTAGACGGCGGACGGCTCGCCCATGTTCTGCAGCGGCAGCAGGCCCATCGGGGCGTGCACGGTGAAGTACGCGTAGGCCATCACGCCCGACAGCAGGATCGCGGCCGGCCGGCTGGCGAGCCCGACGAGGAGCAGCAGCGCGCCGGCGAGCTCGAGGACGCTGCCCCACCAGCCGGGGAACGAGCCGAACGGGACGCCGCCGCCCTGGCCGTCGATGCCACCGAAGAAGCCGAATCCCTGCAGGCCGTGGAAGCCGAACAGGAACGAGATCACGATCCGCGAGGCGCCGACGACGATGCCGGTGACCGGGTTCGTGGCCTCGGTGCGGGTGGCGGCGGTCTGGGTCTGGGGGGTGATCGTGGTGGTCATCGGGGTTCCTCTCCTGGGTTCTTCCTTGCCTTCTGCCTACGCGTCGAGTGGGTTCTCCCCGGATCGACAGCCCCGCGAAATCTTTTTTGGCGACTTTCGGGAGACTGTGTCGATGGCGGGCAAACGCAGTGCCGGGCTCCTGCTCCACCGCGGGCGGGGCGAGGACGTCGAAGTGCTGCTCGGGCACATGGGCGGGCCGTTCTGGGCGAAGAAGGACGCGGCGGCGTGGTCGCTGCCGAAGGGCGAGCTGGACCCGGACGAGCCGCCGGAGCACGCGGCCCGGCGCGAGTTCGAGGAGGAGCTGGGCCTGCCCGCGCCCTCCGGTGAGTACGTGCCGCTCGGTGAGGTGAAGCAGTCGGGCGGCAAGGTCGTCACGGCGTGGGCGGTCGAAGCCGACCTCGACCCGGCCGCGGTGGTGCCCGGGACGTTCTCCTTGGAGTGGCCGCCACGCTCGGGTCGCCAGCAGGAGTTCCCCGAGGTGGACCGGGTCGAGTGGTTCCCGCTCGAGGTCGCGCGCGAGAAGCTCGTGAAGGGCCAGCTGCCGTTCCTGGACCGGCTGCAGGCGCTGGTCAGCGGCTGAGGAGGGCTTCCAGGGGCTTGGCGGTGAACGACGGCAGCACGACGTCGGCCTGGCCGAAGTCGAGGCTCTCGGTGATGGCGTTCGGCACGGCGACGCAGGTCAGTCCGGCGGCTTTGGCGGAGGTGACGCCGTGGGGCGTGTCCTCGAAGGCGATGGTCTCGGCCGCTTCGGCCCCGAGGGCGTCGAGCGCGGCGAGGTAGAGGTCCGGGTCGGGCTTGGCCCGGTGCAGGTCCCCGGTGAGGACAGCGTCGAAGTAGCGCGCGATGTCCAGCCGTTCGAGGTGCGGGTTCACCCAGGCCCCGGACGAGCTGGAGGCGACGGCCAGCTTGAGGCCGTGGTCCTTCGCGGTCTCCAAGTAGCTTCGGACGCCTTCGCGCGGGCCGAGCTTTTCGAGGAGTTTCAGCACGCGGGCCCGGGTGACGGGCCGCAGCGCCTCCGGATCGATGCCGGGGACGTGCTCGCCGAGCAGGGCGAACATGGCGGCGGTGGTGTGCTGCGTGCCGATGACGGCGTACCAGGCTTCCATCGGCAGCTCGACGCCGTGCTCGCGGAAGACGTCCCGCCACGACTGCAGGACGGCGGATTCGGTGTCGGCGAGGGTGCCGTCGAAGTCGAAGACCAGGGCGCGGGTGGGCACGCCTGCACCCTGCCCGGTCGGTGATCGTTCAGGCAAGGGAGTTGTGACGAGCCCGGAAGGCGTTCACGGCGGCTTCCCCGCGCAGGGCGAAGACGACTTCCTCGATCGGCCCGGGCTCGGCTTGGACCACGGTGGTCAGGGCGATTTCGGCGGCCGACTCCAGGGGCCACCGGTAGATCCCGGTGGAGATGGCGGGGAAGGCGACGGTCCTGGCGCCGAGTTCCCTCGCCACTCGCAGCGAGTTCCCGTGGCAGTCGGCAAGGAGTCCGGAGCGGTCTTCGGCCGGCGACCACACCGGGCCGACGGTGTGCACGACCCAGGTGGCGGGCAGGTTCCCGGCGCTGGTGGCGACAGCCTGCCCGGTCTTGAGCCCCTTCCCGTAGTGCCCGGCCCGCAGCTTCCGGCACGCGGCGAGGATCTCGGGGCCACCCTTGCGGTGGATGGCCCCGTCGACCCCGCCGCCACCGAGCAGCGAGGAGTTGGCGGCGTTGACGACGACGTCGACTTCGAGCGTGGTGATGTCGGCGTCGATGATCCGGATGCGCACGGGCCGATCCTCCTGGACACAATGGCTTCGTGCTGAACGCTATCGCCGAGCTGGCGACGGAGGAGTACCTGCTGGAGCCGGCGGACCACGTCGCCGAAGCGCGGCAGAACTCCTGGTACGTGGGAGCGTCCCCGGAGCAGCGGGCCGAGGTGACGGCCGAGCGGATCGTCGCGGCCTTCGAGGCCGTGGCGTCGGCTCTCGACGCGCGCTTGCGCCCCGGCGGGCCGGCGACCTTCTACGTCTGGCACGACGAGCAGGTCGGCGCCCTCAAGGTCTCGCTCACGTCGCTCGGCCCCGACGAGCTTCCCTTCGCGGCCGAGTACGTGCCGGCCGGGGAACTCGGCCCGATCGTCGAGGCCTTCCTCGCCGACCCGAGCCCGGGGTTCATGCCGTGGGACGACCTCGAGCCCGTCGCGGCCGGCGAGCCCGATCCGCCGATCCCGCCCTTCCTTGTCTGGGTCCGGACGATCGCCGCCTAGCTCAGGTAGAACTCCGCCAGGACCGGGGCCAGCGCCGCGGCCTTCACGATGTGCGTCTGGCCCGGCAGCGTCCGGTACTCCGCCGACGGCAGCACCTTCGCCAGCGACGACACGCCGTTGCGCATCCAGGCCGGGCTGCGGCCGCCGTCCACGACCAGTGTCGGGACGTTCACCTCCGGCCACGCCGCCGGCAGCGGCGACCCCGCCTGGTGCTCGACGACCAGCGCCGTGTCGTACGGGATCGTGTGGGCCACGCGCTTGAGCTTCGACCAGAACGGCATGATCCGCATCATCGCCACCATCGCGCCGCCGAGGCCGACGCCTTCGGTCATGAACATCTTCACCGCCGTGCCGCGCTTTCCCGCGGCCAATGCCGAGCCGAGGCGGGCCGCATAGTCGGCCGGGACGCGGGGACGGGTGCCGTCGACGACGAACGGGGGCTCGTACAGCGCCAGCTTGGTCACCGGGAGAGTGCGAGCCGCTTCGAGCGCCAGCGCCGCGCCCGACGAGATGCCGAACAGGAACGCCTCCCCGCCCGCTTCCTTGACCAGCGCGGCGATGTCCTCGACCTCGCGCTCGGCCGCGTACGGCCCGGTGTCGGTGCTCTCGCCCCGGCCGCGGCGGTCGTAGGTGTACACGGTGAAGCGCGTGGACAGTTCCTTCGCGAGCGCGTCGTTCGGGGACGAGCCGCGGTAGCACATCGCGCCGTCGACGAGGACGAGCGCGGGGCCGGAGCCGGCGCGGGTGTAGGCGATCTTCGTGCCGTCGGCGGCTGAAACCATGGTGCTCATCGGGACTCTCCTCGCGGCATCAGGTGGACGGACGTGGTGGCGAGCCAGACCCAGGCGATCGCCACGGCCGCCCAGAAACCGAGGATGACGGCCGGGCTCGCCGAGCCGGACGCTACGCCCGCGAAGCCCACGAGGAACAGCAACCCGCTGAGCCGCGAGTACCACGCTCGCGCGGGCGTGAGGTGCGAGCCGATCGCGAAGCAGGCCGCGACCAGGGCGGCAAAGCCGATACCGCCGGCGACGAAGTGCAGCGTGCCGTGCCAGCTGATCGCCGCCGGCGGACCGGCGGGGGTGCCGGCCGGGAAGCCGTCCTGCGGGTCGGCGCGGAAGACGCCCGCGCAGAGCAGGCTCACGCCGTAGACGGTCAGCAGTCTCGGCCCCCACCGGCCGGGCAGGACGCGCCGGATCCCGGCCGCGGCCGCGATCGTCAGCAGGCCGGTGATCAGGAAGTTCGTGATCTGGAGGAACCCGAGCGAGCCGTTGGAAAGGACACTCGCGGGGTGGCGCGTGAAGTCGAAGCCGGCGCGGGTCAGGCCTTGGCCGACGCCGGTGAGGACGAAGACGGGCCCGGCGAGGACGCCGCAGGTCAGCAGCCCGCGGGTGGTGGTCGAAGGAACGAGGGACCGGGGGCGGATCGCGGTGGTGGTCATGGCGGACAGCCTGACATCCGACGATCGAAAGTGTCAAGACAAAAAAAGTTGTCGGTAGGGAACGATCCCCTCTGTGGCCTGGGGGCGCTCGGGTCAGGCGGAGCGCAGGGTGAGGAGCGTGATCTCGCTGGGCGCGAAGACCCGGAACGGCGGTCCCCAGAACCCGGTGCCCCGGCTGTTGTACAGCTGGGTCGGGCCGTGCCGGGTCAGGCCCGACAGCGTCGGCTGGTCGAGCCGGACCAGGAGGTGGAACGGCCAGATCTGCCCGCCGTGCGTGTGCCCGGAGATCTGCAGGTCGACGCCGGCTTCGCGCGCCTCGCGCACCTGCTTGGGCTGGTGCGCGAGCAACACCACCGGGACGTCGGCGGGCCGGTCGGCCAACGCGGCGGCCAGGTCGGGACCGTGGCCGGGCAGGCCGGACGCCGCGCCCGTCGGGTCGTCGATGCCGGCGAACAGGATGCGGTCGCCGTCGCGCTCCAGGAGCGTCGAGCGGTTGTGCAGCGTGTCCCAGCCGAGCCCTTCCATGTGGTCGAGCCACGCCTGGGCCTCGCCGAAGTACTCGTGGTTGCCGGTGATGTAGAACCGGCCGAGCGCGGCCTGGACGCCGCCGAGCGGGTCGACCTGCTTGCGGCGCTTGGCCACTGCGCCGTCGGCGAGGTCGCCGGCGTGGCAGACGACGTCCGCTTCGAGGGCGTTGACCGCCGCGACGACCTGCTCCGACCACTTCGTCCGGTCGATCGGCCCGTAGTGGGTGTCGGTCAGCACGGCGACGCGCAGGCCGTCGAGGCCCGGGCCGAGCCGCGGGATGACGACGTCGGCCGCCTTCACCGGCGGCACCCGCATGGCGACGCGGTTGCCGTGCACGAGCAGGCCGGCCGCCACCACGAAGGTCACGCCCGCGACGATCCGCGACCGCGCCGGATCGTCGACGCCGAGCAGCGCGGCGCGCAGCACCAGGCTCAGCACGGACCAGCTGAACAGCACCCAGATCACGGCCAGCAGCGAGTCGCCGAGGCGCGCGCCGCCGTCGCGCTGGCGCCGCCCGTGGCCGCGGACCATGGCGACCGGCATGGTCACCAGGCCCAGCGCGAACACCGCGGTGCCGGCGATCGTGGCCGCCGTGCCCCAGTCCGGCGCGAGGACGAGCGTCCACCAGGGAACGGTGAACAGCAGGAGCAGCGCCAGGATCGGCACGACGACGAATTGGCCTCTCATCGAACCAGGTTACAGCCCATCGGGCTGTTAGCTCGGGACGGCAGGGGTCCCGATTCCGCTACCCTGGGGTCACGAAGAGGAAGGGGGCGACCGCTGTGAACACCCTGCTGGAGCTCGCGTTCCCCGTCGTGACCAGCCCGACGGCCCTGGTCGCCTTCGCCTCTCTCGCCGCCGCGAGCCTCCTGGTCGTGCTGCTGGTCGGCAGCACGCACGGGTGCGAGGTCGCCCTGTGGTCGGTGCCCGTGCGCGGCCGCGTCGCCGCCTTGCGCCGCCGGGCCCGGCGCGCCGAGTCGATCCGCCTGCGCGACCCCGGCGCCCCGGGGCGCAGCAGGCCGCGAGCACCCGCTTCCCGCAGCACGGCTGCGTAGGAGCACCTGGGAAACGCAGCCATTCCGCTCACTCACACCCCTTCCACTCTTGCGGAGTGCTGCCCATGTTCGGCTTCCTCGACGTGCCCGTGGCGGGCGCGTACCACCTGATCCACGCGCTCACCGGCCCGCTCTCGACCGCGCTGGCCATCGTCCTGTTCACCCTCGGCGTGCGGCTGCTGCTGCACCCCCTCGCCCGCTCGGCGGCCCGCGGCGAGCGCGCCCGGGCCGCCCTGATGCCGGAGATCCAGGAGCTGCGGGCCAAGCACGGCCGTGACCGCGACCGGCTGGCCGCGGAGATGACGAAGCTGCAGCAGGAGTCCGGGGCCTCGCTGTTCACCGGCTGCCTGCCGATGCTGCTGCAGCTGCCGTTCTTCATGGTCATGTACCGGCTCTTCACGACGCCCACGGTCGGCGGCGAGCCCAACTCGCTGCTCGGCGCGACGCTGTTCGGGACGCCGCTGGGCGCGCACGGCCTGGCCGGCGGCCCGCTCGTGTTCGTGGTCGCGGCCGGGCTGGCGGTCGTCGCGTGGTTTTCGGTGCGCTGGCAGGACCGCCACCGCGACGCGACCGCGCAGGTCCCGGGCGGCAGGCTGCTCCGGTTGCTGCCCTACGGCACGGTGCTCGCGACGCTGGTCGTGCCGCAGGCGGCCGGGATCTACCTGCTCACGACGACGGCGTGGACGGCAGCCGAACGAGCGTTGCTACGACGCGGCTCGTGAGCGCCGCCAGTCCTCGACGGCTTCCTCGACGTCCACCAGCGCGACGGTGAGCGGCGGGCCGGTGTGGTGGTTGAGGTAGGCCTGGCGGATCCGCTCGTTGAGGTCCGCCACGACCTCCCGCACCCGCTCTTCGGCCCGCTCGCCGGCGAGCCGCTCCGGCAGGTCCTGGACTTCGCGCTTGAGGGCGAGGGCCGGGGGCAGCAGCGCCTTCGTGTCGTGGCCGCCGGCCCGGACCTGCCGCAGCACCCAGTCGGTCGCGGCGTCGTTGCCGGTGGGCTTCGGCAGCGGCTTGCCGGTGCCGGGGAGGTCGTCGAACTCGCCGCGTTCGCGGGCCTCGCCGATCTGCCGGTCGACCCACCAGCGGAAGGAGACCTTGGGCGGTTTGCGTCCGGTCATACCTCCAGAATGCCAGGTCGGACGGCCGGCCCGGGTAGGATCGCGCCGGAGGAGCGAGGGGAGCGCATGACCGCCGAACGCACTGGCGCCGAAGAGGTGGACCGGACGCTCGCGCTGCTCTGGCGCGCCCGCGGTGGTGCCACCGAGCCGACCCGGGGCCGCCGTCCGACGCTGACGGTCGAGCGGATCGTCGCCGCCGCGATCGCGGTCGCGGACGCCGACGGGCTGTCCGCCGCGTCGATGCACCGCGTCGCCAAGGAGCTCGGCGCCGGCACGATGACGCTCTACACCTACGTGCCCGGCAAGGCCGAGCTGGTCGACCTGATGGTCGACGACGTGCTCGTCGAGCGGCGCCTGCCCGGGCCGGGCGAACCGCGCCCGGCGGACTGGCGCGAGCAGGTGGCGCTCTACGCCGAGCGGACGCGCGCGGCGTACCGCACGCACCCGTGGCTGTGCGAGGTTTCGCGGGTCCGGCCGCCGCTCGGGCCCGGTCAGCTGGCCGGGCAGGAGTACCTGCTGTCCATCATGGACGAGTTGGGCCTGCCGCCGCGGGAGGCCGTGGCGGCGGCCAACGGGATCGGCACCTACGTCGACGCGAACGCGGCCCTCGGCGCGGAGAACACCCGCCTCGAGCGCAGCACCGGGCAGTCGACCGAGGCGTGGTGGCACCAGCGGTCGTCGTTCTGGGAGAACTACTTCGTGGTCGACGCGCACCCGGCGATGAACCGCGTCTGGCTCGGCGGCGGCTTCGACGAGAGCGCGAAAGCCCAGGGCGACACCGCTTACGAGTTCGGCCTGAACCGCATGCTCGACGGCATCCAGGCACTGGTCGGCTAGCGGCGGACGCGCCACCTCGACCGGCGGCGTTCCTGCCGGGGCACCGAGGGCTCGGCGGGAGCCTCACGCAGGACGTCCCGGCACACGGGGTCGAACCGGCCGGGCGCCTCGATCATCGGCGCCGCGAGCACCACGTGCCCGCACACCGCGCGGAACCGCCCGTCGTGCCGGCCCGCCGCGAACTCGTCCTCGGTCACGGCGTGGGTGTAGCCGTCGGCGTCGCAGCGGATGTGCACCAGGAACGGCTCCACCGGGCTCACGTCGTCGGGCTGGTGGTGGTGGTTTCGGTCGCCGTGCTCACCGAGTCGGCCGGCGTGCTGGCCGGCGCCGTGGTGCTGGTCGTCGGCGTGGTGCTCGTGGTCTCCGGCGGCGGCGTCGTGGACGACGGCGGGGTCGTCGTCGGGTCCGTGCTCGGCGTTCCCGGCGTCGTCGCCGGGGTGGACGACGACGGCGACGTGCTGGTCGGCGAAGTCACCGTGCCCGGTAGCGAGCCCGGCGGCTGGGCGGCCACGGGCGGCGCGGGCGGGGCGGGTGCACCGACCGGGCCACCCGCGGCGGCGGCGTCCGGAGCGTCCGGCGCACCGATCGGCACCTCGCTGTCGGGCAGCTGGGCGACCCCGCCGCGGTAGGCCGCGGCCCACGCCATCACAGTGTCCACATAGGACTGCGAGTTGTTGTAGCGGCGCACGGCGATCCGCTGGCCCGCGTCGGTCGAGAGGTCGAGCCCGCCGGAGCACAGGTAGCGCCCGGTGGCCAGGGCCTCGTCGTAGATGTTGTTCGGGTTCGAGACGCCGTCGCCGTTGCCGTCGGAGGCGTAGCCCTTCCACGTGGCCGGGATGAACTGCGTCGGGCCGACCGCGCGGTCCCAGACGGCATCGCCGTCGTACTTGCCGCCGTCGGTGTCGGGGATCGCGGCGAACGCGCCGGCGCCGTTGAGCACCGGGCCGAGGATGGGCTCGAGGGTGTCGCCGCCGGCGTTGACGTACCCGCCGCGCGCGTGGTTCGACTCGATCCGGCCGATGCTCGCGATCAGTGCCCAGTCGAGGTGGCAGTTCGGCTGTTCCCGGGCGAGGATGTCGGCGGCGTTCTGGTACGCCTTGAGCATGCTGGCCGGGATGCCGAGCGGTCCGGAGATGCCCGCCGAGCCGGCGTGCCCACCCGGCACGACCAGCGGCATCGGCACCGGCGGCTGCGGGAGGCTGCCGTCGACGGCGATGGGGGGCATGACGATGTTCGGCTGCTGCAGCGGAGCGGCCTGGTCGGGCAGGGTCTCCCCGGCACCGGCGATGACGACCGGCGTGGGCAGGCCGGTGGTCAGCGTGGGCAGCACGACGAGCGCGCCGCCGGCGAGCGCGGCCGCGGTGCGGCGGACACCGCGTGTGCTCTTGCGACGTGGCCGGTGCTTCGGCATGGTCGTCCCCGCTTCCCTCGATCTTCGCTGATCGCCTCACCCGATCGGCCCCACCCACCGGTACTGACCGGTAGGAGCAAGCTATCCGATGGAAGCGAACTTTGGCGAATGGCACAGCGAAATCGGGGCCGCGAAGAGAAGTTCGTCCTGATGGCACAAAACCTTCGTAGGGAATCTGTCACATTCACCAGGACTTAACGGGTCGCTGAGGAGAGTTCGTCCAGCAGGGCACCGGGTACGGCGATCCCGCGGTGCGTCACGTCCGAAGAAAACCGCCGGACGAGCGAATCCGACGGCGTCGCGGTGAACGTGACGACATCACGGTGCAGAGCGGGCTTCAGCCGCCGCAGCGCACCCGCGAACGTGCGGGTCAGCGCCGTCGTCGGGACCAGCGCGACACCCAGCCCGGCCGCCGCGAGCTGCGCCGCCGTCGCCGCCTGCTTCGTCCGCATCACCGCGCCGAGCACGGTAGCGCGCTGTGCGGCTTGCTCGTCGAGCCAGGCTCCGAGGCCGTTGTCCGGGTGGTAGTGCACCACCGGCACCCCGGCCAGGTCGGCCATCGATACCGCCGCCCGGGTGGCGAGCGGGTGGTCGGCGGCCAGCGCGACGACGATCTCTTCGCGTCCCACCAGGTCCGCCGGCCCGGTCCAGTGGCTCGGCCGCGGCCCGACCGCGACGTCGGCCTCGCCCGCGTCCAGGGTCGCCACCAGCGCGTCCGCGCTCGTCGTCTCGGTGAGCGTGATCAGCACGCCCGGGCGGTGCCGGTGCCACTTCCGCAGCACGGGAGCGAGCAGCCCGGCGGTCATGCTCTCCGCGCACGCGATCCGCAGCGTGCCCTCGCCGCCGGTGGCGACCGCGCGACCGGCCCGGACCACGCGCTCGGCGGCGGCCAGCGCGGCGCGCGCGTCGGCCAGGACCGCCCGCCCGGTGGCGGTCGGCCGGACCCCGCGCGGGAGCCGTTCGAGCACCGGCGTGCCCAGTTCCCGTTCGAGCGCGGCGATCTGGTGCGACAGCGCGGGCTGCGAGAGGTGCAGCCGGGCCGCCGCCTCGGTGATCGACCCGGCGTCCAGCACCGCGACCAGGCACTCGAGCGCGCGCAGCGTAGGCATTCGCTCATTCTATCGCAGTCGTCGAAAACGTCGGGATCGCGAAGGGATTGTTCCGGCGGTGTCGGGCGCTGACTCCGGTGTGCGAGACGGAAGGAGCACGGAAATGTCGTTCGGAGGAAAGCGGCTGGTCGTAGTCGGCGGCGGATCGGGGATCGCGCGCCGGATCGCGGCGGACGCGCACGCGGCCGGTGCCGAAGTCACCTTGGCCGGGCGGGATCCGGCGCGGATCGGCGTTCCCGGAATTCGCGCCGCATTCGCGGATCTCGGCAACGAATCGTCGCTGAAAGCGCTTGCGGCCGAAGTGGGCGAACTCGACTACCTGGTCTCGCTCGCCGGAGCGCCGGCGAACGGACCGGTCGCGGGCTTGGCGCGGGACGCGGTCACGAGGGCGTTCGACGCCAAGGTGATCGGGCCGCTCATGCTGGCCAAGCACTTCGCCCCGCGGTTCCGCGACGGCGGCGCCATCGCCTTGTTCTCCGGGGTCGCGGCGTGGCGGCCGGCCCCGGAGCGCACGGTCATGGCCACGACGAACGGCGCGGTCGCGTTCCTCGCGCAGGCGCTCGCGGTCGACCTCGCGCCGATCCGCGTCACCGCGATCTCGCCGGGGATCGTCGACTCCGGCGCGTGGGACCGCCTCGGCGCGGGAAAAGAAGATTTCTTCCGCCGGACCGCGGAAGCGACTCCGGCGCGGCGGGTGGGCAGCACCGCGGACGTCGCGGCGGCGACCCTGCAGGCGCTGGCGAACCCGTTCGTCACGGGCAGTGTGCTGCATGTGGACGGGGGCGGCCGGCTCGGCTGAAACTCTGGGTGAGCGAGCCTTTACAGAACCCTGAACCATTCCTATGATCGGCCGTCCGGACGCAGTGCCCGCGCCCGGACGGCCCAGGTGGAGGGTTTGATGGCACGCAGGGCTCCGCGCAGTGAGGCGGTCACCGTGGCCGAGCTGCTGGTCCGGTCCGCCGAGGCGCACGACCGTCAGCGCGTGGCGAACAGTCGAGCGCGGCACCGGGAGAAGTCGCCGGCTCTGGGATCCCTGGCCCGGATTCGGGTGTTCTCCGTCGTCGCCGGCGCGCTCGCACTGACCGGCGGAGTCGCGACGGCGGTGTCGATGCCGGTCGAGCGGAGCGCGGGCGCGGCGTGGCCGCAGGTCGACCTGGAACCCGCGACGGTCCCGCTGGTGCCGTTCCCCGCGGACGTCGTGATTCCGCCCGCGAAGCCCGCTCCGGAATCCGTGGCGCCACCCGTCGATCCGGGCGGAATCGTCCCGGCGGCTGCCGAGCCGAAATCGAGTTCCGGAGTATCGCCCGCTCGCCGCGGAAACCTCGCGAAGGCGGTCAAGATCATCGGCCAGGCGAATCTGCCGGTGAAACCGCTGAAGCAGGCGAAGCCGCAGGGCTCGCCGAAGCAGGTGGCTCCGGTGCGGCACGAGATCCCGGATTCCTCGCTGTGGTGGCGAGGGTGGAGTGCCGGCCACGACGGCGGCCGCCACCACGACTGCGGCGGCGGTGGCCGTCACCGCCGGTGACGTCAGGAGCCGAGCGGGATCTGGTACTGCATGAACCCCTTGTCGAGGGCGACCTGGTCGTAGAGGCGCCGGGCGGTGGTGTTCGAGGTGTGCGTGTGCCAGTAGACGCGGACGCAGCCCCGCTCGCGCGCCCAGTCGGCGACGGCCTCGATCAGGGTGCGGCCGACCCCGCGCCCGCGCGCCTTGTCATCGGTGAACAGGTCCTGCAGGTAGCAGACGTCGGCGGACGTCGTGCTGACGTGCGTGAAGAAGTGGACGATGCCGACGAGTTCGCCGTCGAGCCGCGCACCGAGCGCGTGCATCCGTTCGCCGGTTCCGAACTCACGCCAGGCGCGGTCCACCAGCTCGGGCGCGAGCGTCCGGCCGTAGAACGTGTTGTAGCCGGCGAACAGGTTTTCCCAGGCCGGACGGTCTTCCGCGCCGAGGCTCCCCACAGTGATCATGCGCCGAGGCTAGCGTCCTGGCTGACGGGTTCGGCGAACACGCCGGACAGAACTGGCCAGTAAGGTGACGAACCCGAATCAGATTCATAGAATCACCAGCCATCAGGTCCTGATCGGCCCAATCCAGCGGAGGTTCCCGATGGCGCGCACGGCCCACCGTGCCAGTGGCAAGCCCGTCACGGTGGGGGAGCTGATGCTCCGGCCGGACGTCCACGGCAGACGCCGGCCCGAGGACCTCGAAGTGCTCGAGCTCGCCTACCGGATGCGCCGCAGGGTCGGCCCGGAGCCGGCCGTGGTCCGGACGCCTCGGTCCCGAGCGCTGGCCGTGGTCACCGGCCTTTGGCGGCGCAAGCCTCGGTAGTCCCGCCGCTTCGAGTGGGGTCGTCCCTGATCAAGCAGCGCTGATTCGTTCACGCGGGCCACTCTCGTCGAGGGTGGCCTTTTTCGTGCCTGCACTCCGTGACAGTTGTTGCGCATAGCCGGCACGCGACCTTCTTGGCGGCGGAGATCGCCAGCCGGCCCGGCTGCCGGCGCGAGGTCGATGTTGGGCGTGGGTGTAGGCCCGTAGCCGGTTGGCTGCGGGCTCGTTCGCCGGCCTGCATCGGCAACTCCGGAGAGTTGAAAGTCAGGTCGATGGCGTCGGAGAAGGCGTCGCCGTAGCGTTCCAGTGGGGAGCGTAAGTCTGGGCCCTCGTCGGTGCTGTGGCGCTCGGCGAGCGAGTCGAACAGGGCGCTGGCTCGGGCGCCGGTCTCGTCGTCGAAACGGCCGTTCAGCTCCCAAAATCCGGTTCTCTTGCGACGCAACGACAATTCGCGGCTGGGCGGCCGGTTCGGTCTCGTCGGGTGCGGCGCCATCAGGGTCGAGGTGGGCCAGGATGCGTGCACCAAAGCGGCGACCTGCTTGTGCCCGGCTTCGGCGGCGAACGTGAGCAGGTGCTGCTCGGCATCATCGCGGTGCTCGGGCGGGATCTGGGTCGTCACCCCGACGATCGTGTCGATCATCGGGCTGCTCAACCGCCCCTCCGAGGCGGCAGCGCCGGTGGCGGCAGCGCCGGTGGCGGGAGCGATAGCGGGAATGGGCGTGCCATCCAGGGTGCGGCTCGGAGTGAGAGCGCGGGCTCGCTTGACCACGGTCTCGGCAGCGGACTTGGGAACGTCGGCGAGGTGTTTGAAAAGCCGTGCGGCAGAACGGTATCCGAAGAGTTCCATGACGCCGCGGGACTCGATTTCCGCCAGCAGAGAACCGATCTCGGCCTCGGCAGACCGCACAACGGTGAGCAGTGCGGAGATGCGGTCGGCCAAGGCCACCGCGTCCGCTTGCCACACCGTTTCCCGGTCCATACAACAAGATTACCGAAGATCGAACGTATGTCATCACTCGAACTGGTGAGAACAAGTCCTCGGCAGGGACACCGTTGCGTGGGAAATCGGCGCTCCGGCACCGAGCGGTAAGCAAGGACAAGAAGCGCCGATTTCCCACGCCCCGGCGAAGCCGTATCAGTGGATGCCAGCCACACAAGGGACAACCCAAGCCCCACGTGCAAAGCGTCACCCTCGATGCAGCATACTGCTCGAAACGGCGGCCAACAGCGCAACCGGATGCGCGATAGGCGACCGAGAGCCCAAGCTAGGAGTACCGCCGATGGCCCGGCACGAACGGTTGACCACCCTGCTGGACATGTTGGGGCAGCGGGAAAAGATCGACGTCGAGGACGTCGCCGCGGAGCTGGACGTCTCCGCCGCCACCATCCGGCGGGATCTCGACCACCTCGCCGAACAGCAGCTGCTCACGCGCACCCGCGGGGGCGCCGTCGCCAACGATCTCGCCTATGACCTCCCCCTGCGCTACAAGACCGCGCGGCACGTCCCCGAAAAGCAGCGGATCAGCGCCGCCGCCGCTGCCTTGGCCGCGAAGGGGATGGTTGTCGGCCTCAACGGGGGGACCACCACCGCCGGCGTCGCCCGTGCG
Source organism: Amycolatopsis sp. NPDC028719 (assembly GCF_055565395.1). Lineage (NCBI taxonomy): Bacteria > Bacillati > Actinomycetota > Actinomycetes > Pseudonocardiales > Pseudonocardiaceae > Amycolatopsis > Amycolatopsis sp. NPDC028719. The sequence continues at coordinate 559,530 of NZ_JBVHUL010000004.1, read as the reverse complement.
CTGGCCATCCGCTCGGACCTGGGCGGCCGGGGGGACGCGCCCGGGATCACCGTCGTCACCAACGCGCTGAACATCGCGCACGAGCTCGCCGTGCGGCCGAACGTCAAGATCGTCGTCACTGGGGGCGTCGCGCGGCCGCAGTCGTTCGAACTGAGCGGGCCGCTCGCCACGCGCGTGCTCAGCGAGCTCACCATCGACCTGCTGTTCCTCGGGGTTGACGCCTTCGACCCCGACGCCGGCGCGTTCGCCCACCACGAGGGCGAGGCGAGCATCAACCGGCTGATGGTGGAACGTGCCGAGCGTGTGGTCGCCGTCGCGGACGGCTCGAAGCTGGGCCGGCGCGCCTTCGCGCGGATCTGTGAGACGGCGCAGGTGCACGCCCTCGTCACGGACACCGACGCCGCTCCAGAGGCCGTGCGCGCCTTCGAAGCCGCCGGGGTCGAGGTTCAGGCCGTCTGACTCAGCGCGTTTCCATCCGGAGGCTGTGCTGTCGCGGTCACCGGAGTCGCGAATGACAGCCGTCCGGCTCAGCGCGCGAACGCCAAGGCCGCCGTCAGGGCGCGGTGGCCGGCCGCGGTCGGGTGGACGTCGCAGCCGCCGCCCGGCAGCTTGATCAGCAGCCCCGCCGCGCACGGGTCGCCGCCGGTGCGCAGGGATGCCAGGAAGAACGCCGTGAAGCCGTCCGCGATCTTGCCGTGGTAGCGGCGGGTCACCTGCGTCAGCGCCGCGTTGATCGCCTTGACCTGCGCCACTTGGGCCGGGTCGCGGTAGTCGAGCGAGTAGTACGACACCAGCACGACGTCGCCGCGGTAGTGGGCGCGCACCGTGGAGAGGATCGCCGCGAGATTCCGGCTCACCTGGGCCAAAGCGGCGTCGAAAGTGGCGCCCGTGCAGTGGTCCGGCGTCGTGTCAGGGCACCGGAACATGTCGTTCGCGCCGATGGTCAGCGTCACGAGCCGGGTGTCCCGGTGGGTCCGCAGGTACTGCACGGCGTAGTCGATCTGCGCGCCCGCATACGAAACGTGCAGGGGATAGGCCAAGCGGTAGCCGTTTTCGCAGCCGTTGCTCGGTGCGGTGACGACCAGCAGGCTGCCCGTCGTCTCACCCGGGCAGGACGCGTTCGCGAGCCGGAGGCCGCGCAGTGCCGCGTACTTCTCGGCGTAGCCGCTGAAGTTGGCCGCGTTCAAATAGGCCGCGCCCGCGTCGGGCCGGTAACCGAACGCCACGGAATCGCCGAGCGCGAGATACCCGCCGTGGCGGGGCGTCGCTTGCGCCGGTGCGGTCAGGAGCGAACTCGCCGCGATGACCACCGCGGCCATGGCGAGAAATCGGCGAAGCATCGAAAGCTCCCTCCGTCGCGGGGGGGGGGGGGGGGGGGGGGGGTTGGGGGGGGGGAGGGGGGGGGGGGGGGGGGGGAGGGGGGGGGGGGGTTTGTTTTGTGGTGAG
>NZ_JBVHUL010000004.1:416706-558074 GCF_055565395.1 Amycolatopsis sp. NPDC028719 | reverse complement strand
GACACCCGCAGGGGAGGGGAAAGAAAATGGGAAAAGACTCAACCCCCCCCCTCTTCTGCGGCCCGCACCCCTTCCCCTCCTCCCACCCCCGCGACGGAAGCGTCAGAAGCCGATCGTCGCCGGCGGTTTCGGCCCGGCCATCCGCGCTTCGGGCGTCCCCGGTTCGACCGCCGCGCAGTGCGTGCCGCGCGGCGGGAGCTTTCCGCTGATCAGGTAGTCGTCGGTCGCCTTGATCACGCACTGGCTGTTCTTGGAGTACGCGCCGTGGCCCCAGCCGTCGTAGGTGAGCAGCGTGCTGCCGCTTTGCCGGGCCGCGGCCTGCGACCACGCGTACGGCGTCGCCGGGTCGTGCCTGCTGCTCAGCATCAGCAGCGGCGGCGCGCCGTGCACCTGCAGCGGGTGCTGCGGGTTGCTCGCCTTGTTCGGCCAGCCGATGCACCCGGTGACCGCCTGCCAGCCCAGGGAGTTGACCTTGACGTCCGGGGCGAAGGCCGCGGCCGTCCGGCGGTAGGCCTCGAGCTCGGCGTAGCTGTGCACCGGCAGCTTCCAGTCGTCGCAGAACACGCTCTGGAACACGGTGTTGACCGGGATTTCCTCCTTCGGCTGCGCCGACGCGGCGGGCTGGGTGCCGTCCGCGAACGACTTGAGGACCGTCGCGAGCCGATCCCAGCTCGGGCCGTAGAAGGAACCCTGGAAGATCGACGCCAGCGACAGCGGCGTGACGACCTCGCCGCTCTGCGGGTCCTTCAGCTCCCCGCGCGCGGCCTTGTCCTGCAGGTCGCGCGTCAGCTTCGAGACGTCCCGGCCGTGCAGCGCGCAGCCCGGTGCCCGGCCGCACCACGCCACGAACTCGCCGAACTCCGCCTGCACCGACTGCGTTTCGCTGTTCAGGAACTCGAACGCGGTGAACTGCGAGTGGTCCATGTTGCTGTCCAGCACGAGCGCGCGGACCTTGTCCGGGAACAGCTCGGCGTACTGCTGGCCCATCAGCGTGCCGTACGAAACCCCGTAGTACGTCAGCTTCTCCTCGCCGAGCGCGGCGCGGATGGCGTCCATGTCCCGCGCGACGCTCACGGTGTCACCGAACTGCCCCAGTGGCCCGGAAAGCCGGTTGCAGCTTTCGCCGAGGTTGCGGTTGTACGCCGCGAGCTGATCGAATTCGGCCTGGTTGCGCGGAACCTCCGGGTGGTCGGCGATGACCTCGTCGAGCCCGCACTTGATCTGCGTGCTGTCGCCGACGCCGCGCGGGTCGAAGCCGACGGTGTCGAAGCGCTTGGTGATCTCCGGCGAAAGCGACCAGCCGCCCTTGACCTGACCGGCGCCGGGTCCGCCGGGGCCGCCCGGGTCCATCAGGACCGACCCGATGCGCGCCTGCGGGTCCGTCGCTTTGCGCCGGGCGAGCGCGATGCTCGCCGTGCCCCGGTCCGGGTGCGCCCAGTCGATCGGCACGGTCACCGCGCCGCATTCCACCTCCGGCGCGTCCGCGCACGGCCGCCAGTCGATCGACGGGGCGGCCGACGCGGGCGTCGCCGCCAGCAAGCTCCCCAGTACCGCTGCCGCCGCCGCGGCCGTCACCAGCCGCTTCGATACCCCCGCCATCGTCAGCCCTTCCCCTTACCGACCGTGGTTGACCGGCTCCAGGAAATCACCAAACCGGTGATCGCGCCAGGTTCCCTGGTGAATCACCTCGGAATGTCCACTGTGGACGATCGCTCGGCGCGCCGGAGCCGGCCGGCGGCCACCGCGCCGAGCACGCAGATGACTCCCAGTACCCCGAACGCCCAGCCGAACCCGGTCGCCGGGCCGGTGGGGAGGCCGCGGGACAGCACGATCACGCACAACGCGCCCCCGGCCGCGCCGCCCACGCGCAGCACGATGTTGACCAACGCCGTCGCGTGCCCGAGTTCGCCCGCCTCGACCGACGCGTACGCCGCCGTCGACGCGGGCAGGATCGACAGCCCCAGTCCCGCGCCGCGGACCACGAGCAGCGCCTGGACCAGTCACATCGGGGTGTCCGGGCCGAGCCACGGCATCGGGACGGTGCTCGCCAGCACCACCAGTGCCCCGGTGAGCGCGACGGTGCCGCCGCCGTAGCGGTCCGCCAGCCGTCCGGCCACGAGCACGAACACCGTCGTGGCCAGGCCCATCGGCGCGAGCAGGACACCGGCCTCGGCCGGCCCCGCACCGAGCCGGACCTGGAACCACAGGGGCAGCAGCAGGACCGCGCCGAACATCCCGGCGCCGGCCAGCAGGACGGACGCCAGCGCCGAGCCCATGACGGGCCGGGCGGCCAGCCGCAGGTTCAGCACCGGGTGCCGCACGCGCAGCGATCGCCGGACGAACAACGCGAGCGCGAGCGTGCCGACGGTCGCCAGCACGGCGTCGAGTTCGGTGAGCGTGTAGACCAGCAGCGGCAGGCCGAGCGAGACGAGCAGCAACCCCGGCCAGTCCACCGGCGGCGGCTGCCCGCGGTCGCCGCGCGGCACGTACCGCAGCGCGAGGCCGAACGCGACCAGCCCGATGGGCAGGTTGAGCCAGAACAGCACCGGCCACGAGAAGTGCGCGAGCAGCAACCCGCCGACGCTCGGCCCGACGACCGGCGCCAGCCCGACGACCAGGCCCAGCGTGCCCATGGTGCGGCCGAGCCGCTCCGGCCCGACGGCGAGCCCGATCACCGTCTGCCCGGCGGTGACCATGACGCCGGTGGTCATGCCCTGGAGCGCGCGGAAGGCGATCAGGGTGCCGGCGTCCGGGGCGAGCGCGCAGGCCACCGACGTCAGCAGAAACGTGGCCAGCGCCCAAAGCCACAGCCGTCCGGCGCCGAGCTTCCGCACGAGCCACGGGGTCAGCGGGAGCGCGGCGGAGAGGCCGAGGAGGAACGCTGTCGCCACCCACTGGATTTCGATGAGGCTGACCCCCAGGCGCAGCCTCATCGACTCCAGCCCGACCGCGACGATCGAGCCGTCCATGTTGCCCAGGAAGCCGCCGAGCGCCATGACGCCGGAGGCGATCCAGACGGTGCGGGGGATGGGAGGAGCAGTCATGGTGGCGACGGTAAAAGCTGAAGCGAGGTTGAGGTCAAGATCCGAGCAGCCCCGTTTCCACGCTAGCGGAGGGCACCGACAGTTTCGCTCAGCCGTGGGTGGAAGCGTCCAGGGTTGTCCCCGACTGTTCGCGCTCGTGTCAGCGGGCTGACCGGTGGCCGCGCCGCCGGTCGGCCGCGACCGTGCTCCGGTGGTGCTCCAGTGCCGCCACGGACTGCGTCACCTGCTCGAAGCTCGGCAGTGCGTGCACGTTGGCCACGAGCGTCATGTCCTTGCGCGGGATGTCCAGGAAGCAGACCTCGACGCCGGACTTCGCCGCGTGCGTGGCCACCTCCTCGCGCCAAGTGGCGAGGTCGTGCTCGTCGCCGAGCCATTCATGCAGGTAGACGCACCACTTGCCGCGCAGCAGCTCGCCCGCGATGGCTTCCTGCCCGACCAGGTACGGCTCGGTCACCCGGTCGTCCATGACCGTCCCCGAGTACGCCAAGGCACCGCTTCCCTCCTGCTCCCCGGCGGTGACCCGGACCACCGGAAAGCGCTATCCCGGGTGACGGCCTCCCCACCGCGGCCGAGCAGCGCGAACCCCCGCGACCGATACCGGTTTTCCGGGGACGGCGCAAACATACCGGCGAATTTGGCGCACAGCAACCATTTCCCCGGTGTGCCGAAGATCTTGACATCGAACGTGCACAGCTCGCGTGCGAATGCACGTGCCGGGCGCGAGCAGGCATTTGAAAGTTCACCGACCCGCCGGGGACCGGATCGCCCGGCTGTCGATCTACGGCTGGGAAACCGGATTCAGGATTGCTTTCTGCATGGTGCACATTGCGGGAACGGCGAGTGTCGCCCGGAGGAGGTTCGGCGATCCGCCGAAGTAGGCGCCGTCCGTGACGTACGCCGTGTCGCCGCGGATGGCGACGGCGGTCGGGTTGGCGAGACCGTCCGAAGTGGACAGGATCGTCTGCACGCCGTCGCGGCCGACCGTGACCACCCGGTTCTCCTGGTTGATCGCGGCGACGACCGTGCCGTCGTGGAAGGCGAAGTCGTCGACCGGCCCCAGGCCCGTCGCGAAGACCTGCCCGGAACCACCGGTGAGCGGGAACCGCACCAGTGTGCCCCGGTCCAAATTGGACGCCCAGACCGCGCCGGCGTGGACCTTGATCCCGTTGGCGCCGAAGCCGCTCACCGGAGCGAGCAGCTCGCCGGTCGCGAAGGCGGAAACATGCCCGCGTGGCGAGACCCGCCAGACCGTGGAGCCGAAGGAATCGGCGACGAAGAGGTCGCCGGTGGCCGGGTCGCGCGCGACGCCGTTCTGGAACCCGGACGGCGGCAGCGCGGCCACCCGGACCGGCGCGGCGCCGGGCCGGACCCGGTAGAGGCCGGTCGCCGCGGTGCCGGTCGAGACGGCGACGTACAGGTCGCCACCGGGTGCGCGGACGATGCCGCCGAGGAACAGTTTCCGGTGGACCACCGGGACGTCGCCGTCGTCCGGTACCGGGATGCGGGCGATGATCCGGACCTGCCCGCCGGGCGTGACGCGGCCGATTTCGCCGGTGTAGGCGAAGGTGAGGTCGGCGGAGCCGTCGGGCTCCAGGGCGATGTTCTCCGGCTGCTGCCCGGCGGCGAGGTCGAGGGGGATGATCCTCGACGCCGCGTCCGCGGGGGTGGCGGGCAGGGCGAAGACGGCGACCGTGGCCAGCACGGCGCAGATCTGCTTGATGCGCAAGGGAACTCCGGTTTCGTGAAGGAGTGCGGTTCGTGAAGGGAACGGCGAAGAGAACCCCGGATCGCCGTGCCTTCGACGGTAGGCCCGCCGCACCTCCGGCCACCAATAGCTCAGGCTGGGGTGGCCATCGGAAATCCGATCACAGGTCGCGCGCGAAGCAGCGTGAGAGCGGCTCGCCGACGTACGGCCCGTAAGCGTCGATGGGTTCGTAGCCTTCGCGCTGGTAAAACCGGATCGCGTCCGGCTGCCCGGTGCCCGTCTCCAGGAGCAGTCGGTCGATGCCGAAGTCGCGCGCGCGGTCTTCGAGCGCGCGCAGCAGGGCGGCCGCGACGCCGGTGCCGCGAGCCGCCGGCTCGACGTACATGCGCTTGACCTCGCCCGAACCCGGCCCCAGGAGGCGAAGCCCGCCGCAGCCGATGGCTGTCCCGCGGGCGTCCCGCGCGACGAGGAACACCGCGACGGTGTCGGCGGTCGGCATCGCGCCGGGCTCGTGGTCGTCGGTGCCGTAGCGGGCGTCCAGTTCGGTGCGCTGGGCCGCGCGCAGGCGGACGGCGTCCGGGTCGTCCCAGGTCACGGCCGTGATCTCCAGGGTGGCGGGCACGGCACTCCTTTCCGTAACAAGCGTTACCGTAGCAGCTGTTACGCTTCCGGAAAAGGAGGTTTCGTGCCGAGACAGCGTGACGTGGGGGCGCAGCGGGAGCTGTTGTCCAACGCGGTGTGGCAAGTGCTCGCCGAGGACGGCCTGCCGGGCCTGACGCTGCGCGCGGTCGCCGAGCGCGCCGGCTGCACGACGGGGCTGGTGATGCACGCGTTCCCGACGAAGAAAGCGTTGCTGCTGCACGCGCGTGACCTGCTCTACGACCGCACGGCCGTCCGCGCCGATGCTGCCGAAGCCGCGAGCGGGGACGCGTCCGGTGCCCTGGAAGCGGTGCTCGGCCAGGCCGTCGACCTGCCGCACGGCCACCACGACGAATCCCGCGTCTGGGTGGGCTTCCTCGCGGCGGCCCTGGCCGACGAAGACCTGGCCGAACGCCACCGCGCGGCGAACCACTCGTTCCTGGCCCGGATCCGCCGGCTGGTCGCGGCGTGCCGTCCGGAGTGGACGGACGAGCGGCTCGAGCTGACGACGAAAAGCCTGGTGGCACTGGTCGAAGGCGTGAACGTCCTGGCCGCGGCCGATCCGAAGGGCTATCCCGCGCGGCTGCAGCAGGACGCGCTCGCCCAGGCGCTCCAAGCGGTCGTGAGTGAGAAACAGGGCTGCAACACTGGTTCTCACTCACGACCTGATGCCGGCACCGGGCCGAACCGGCGGCGGTAGGCGCTGGGGCTGAGACCCGTGTGCCGCCTCAGCTGCAGGCGCAGGTTCGCCGCCGTGCCGAAGCCGCTCGCCTCGGCCACCCGGTCGAGGCGCAGCTCGCCGCGTTCGATGAGGCGGCAGGCCAGCGTCACGCGCTCGGTCGTCAGCCACGCCAGCGGGGTCGTGCCGAGCTCCGCGCGGAACTTTCGGTGCAGTGTCGCCGGGCTGGTCGCCGCGCGCGTCGCGAGGTCGTGCACGGTCAGGGGCCGGTCCAGGCGGCCCAGCGCCCACGCGAGCACCGGCGCGAGGGAGGTTTCCGGCACCGCCGGCACCGGGCGCGCGATGAACTGCTGCTGGCCGCCGTCGCGGTGGCCGGTGAAGACCAGGCGGCGGCTGACCGCGTTGACGACTTCGGCGCCGTGGTCGCGCTGGATGAGGTGCAGGCCGAGGTCGAGCGACGCCGCGCTGCCGGCCGCGGTGAGGACGTCGCCCTCGTCGACGAACAGCACGTCCGGCTCCCACCGCACCCGGGGAAACCTCGAAGCGAACTCGGTGGCCCACTGCCAGTGGGTGGTCGCGCGCTTGCCGTCGAGCACGCCGGCTTCGGCGAGGGCGAACGCGCCGGTGCAGAAGCTGACCAGCCGGGCGCCCCGGTCGGCGGCCCGGCGGATCGCCGCGATGATCGCCGGGTCGGTCGGCACGCCGGTGTCCGGCCGGGCCGGCGCGATCAGTGTGTCGGCCGTGTCCGCGGCCTCGATGCCGGCGACGCCGGTGAGCGTGAACATCCCGAGGTTCATCCGCACGTCCGGGGTCGCGGAGCAGAGCGTGAAGTCGTACCAGGGCCGGTCCAGCTCGGGCCGCCGCAGCCCGAACAGCTCGGTCGCGACCCCCAGCTCGAACGGGTTCGACTCCGCCGTCACGATCGCCACGACCTGGTGCGAGAATTCTTGCGGCATGTGCGATTCCTAGCACTCGTGCGCCGGAAAGACCAGGTCGACCATGGTGGCATGAACCCGATCGACCTGAACGAAGTCCTGGCGAGCTTCGACGCCGCCTGGAGCCCGCGGATCGTCACCCGCGTGAACGACTACGACATCCGGCTGGCGCGCTTCGCCGGCGAACACGTGTGGCACGTCCACGAAGACACCGACGAGTTCTTCCTGGTCCTCGACGGCGAGATCGAGATCGGCCTGCGCGACCCGGACGAGCGGGTGGTGTCGCTGGCTCGCGGCCAGGTGTTCGTCGTGCCGAAGGGGAGGTTCCACAAGCCGTCGTCGAAGACGGGCGCGAGCGTGCTCCTGGTGGAGCCGGCGGGGACGCTCTCGGTCGGCGACGAGCACGACGAGGTCCCGGACCACGTCGACGTGACCACCGGCCACCTGGTCTGACCTGCTGAGTCTCTCCGGGCAACGGCGTATCCTCGGCCGCATGAAACGGACCTCGTTCGCGCAGTGGCCGTGCTCGATCGCGCGCACCATGGACCTGCTGGGGGACTGGTGGACCCCGCTCGTGCTGCGGGACGCCTTCTACGGCGTCCGCCGCTTCGACGAGTTCCAGCAGGCGCTCGGCATCGCGCGCAACACCCTCGCCGACCGGCTCAAGCGGCTGGTCGACGAGGGTCTCCTGGAGAAGGTCGCCTACCAGACCGAACCGGTGCGCTACGACTACGTGCTCACCGAGAAGGGCCGTGACTTCTACCCCGTGCTTCTCGCGATGACGCGCTGGGGCGACAAGTGGCTCGCGAGCGAAGCGGGCCCGCCGATCACCGTGCACCACGCCGCTTGCGGGCACGACACCCACGCCGAAATCGTCTGCGCGGACTGCGGCGAACCGATGACGCCGGAGGACACCCGGATGCGGCGCGGCCCCGGCTTTCCGCCCCGGCTGGCGCAGCGTCCGGACGTCGAAGCGCGGTTCGCCCGGCAGGAGTGACGTTGACAGGGTAGGTCTATCTACGCAACTATCGTGGTCAGAGGCTCACTGAGAGAGGTGCGACCACGATGGAGTGGACCGGCGCGCGGTACGCGGACAAGCCGACGGCCGAGGTTTCGACCTGGATCGCCGCTGCCCCGGAGGTCGTCTGGCCGGTCGTCTCGGACATCGCGGTGATGCCTTCCCTGAGTGCCGAACTGCAGTCCGTCGAATGGCGCGAAGTCGGCCGGACGTTCGTGGGCAAGAGCAAGCACGACGCGTTCGGCGAGTGGGAGACGACGTCGTACGTCGTCGAGTGCGAAGAGCCGCGCGTGTTCGCGTGGGCGGTGCAGGATCCGGCCGAGCCGAGCTCGGTCTGGAAGTTCACCCTCGAACCGGCTGACGGCGGCACCCGGCTGTCGCAGTGGATGCAGATGGGCCCGGGCCGGTCCGGGCTGTCGTTCGCCATCGACCGGATGCCGGAGAAGGAACAGAAGATCGTCTTCGTGCGGATGCGGGAGTTCGAAACCGCGATGACCGGCAACCTCGCCGCCATCAAGGACCGGGTCGAAGGCCGATGAAGACCGCGACGACGGTCGAGTTCTCCCAGGACACGCGCACGACGCTGGACTTCGTGCTGGAGGCGGAAAAGCTCGGTCTCGACGTCTGCTGGGTCGCCGAAGCCTGGGGTTCGGACGCGCCGTCCGCGCTCGGCTACCTCGCCGCCCGCACCGACCGGATCCGGCTGGGTTCCGGCATCATCCAGCTCGGCACGCGCACGCCGGTCGCGATCGCGCAGGCCGCGTTGACGCTGGCCGACCTGTCCGGCGGCCGGTTCGCGCTGGGGCTGGGCCCGTCGGGGCCGCAGGTGATCGAAGGCCTGCACGGCGTCCCGTTCGCGAAGCCGCTGACACGCATGCGCGAGACCGTCGAAATCATTCGTCAGGCCTTCGCCGGCGAGAAGATTTCGTTCTCCGGCAAGGCTTTCGAGATCCCGCTGCCCGGCGAAGCGCGCCCGATGCGGTTGTCCACCACGCCGAACCCGGACATCCCGATCTACCTCGCGACGCTGTCGCCGAAGCTCCTGGAGCTGACCGGCGAGGTCGCGGACGGCTGGCTCGGCACCAGCTTCGTCCCCGAAGGCGCCGACGCGTACTTCGGGCCTCTCGACGCCGGACTCGCGAAGTCGGGCCGCACGCGCGAGAGCATCGACGTCTGCCAAGGCGCCGAAGTCGCCTTCGCGGACAACGAGGACGAGCTGCGCGTCATGGTCGGCAGCCGCAAGAAGGAGCTCGCCTTCAGCCTCGGCGGCATGGGCTCGGCCACCACGAACTTCTACAACGACGCCTACAGCCGTCAGGGCTGGGCGGACGTCGCCGCCGAGGTCCGCGAGCGCTGGCAGGCCGGCGACCGCGACGGCGCGACCGCGCTGGTCACCGACGAAATGGTGCTCGGCACGACGCTGATCGGCACCGAAGAGATGGTCCGTGCCCGGCTGCGCGTCTGGCGCGACACCGGCATCGACACGGTCCGCCTGTACCCGGCCGGCGAAACGCTCGAAGCGCGCCTCACGACCTTGGGCCGCGTGCTGGACCTGCTCTGAAGGGAACGCCATGAGCGAGTGGCACCGCACCGCGTGCAGCCTCTGCTACCTCAACTGCGGGCTGGAAGTGCAGGTCGAGGGCCGGAAGATCACCCGCGTCCGCGGCGACAAGGCGCACCCGCGCTCGGCCGGGTACCTGTGTCAGAAGGCGCAGCGCCTGACCTGGTACGGCGATCACGACGACCGGCTGACGACGCCGCTGCGCCGGCGTCCCGACGGTACCCACGAGCCCATCGACTGGGACACCGCGCTCACCGAGATCGCCGCGAAGCTGCACGCGATCCGGGACGCCGACACCGCGGCCGGCCGGCCCGGCTCGTTCGCCTACGTCGGCGGCGGTGGCCAGGGCAACCACTCCGGCGGAGCGTACGGCGCGTCGCTGCTGAAGTGGATGAACTCGACGCGCCACTTCAACGCGCTGTCGCAGGAGAAGACCGGCGACTTTTGGGTAAACGGACAGCTGTTCGGCTCGACGCTCGTGCACACCGCCGAGGACGTCGAGCACTGCGACCTGCTGCTCGTGCTGGGCTGCAACCCCTGGCAGGCGCACGGGTTCAGCAACGCGCGGCACGCGCTCAACACGATCAAGAACGATCCTGCGCGCAGGATGATCGTGCTCGACCCGCGGCGCACCGAGACCGCGGAGATCGCCGACCTGCACCTGCCGCTGCGCCCGGGCACCGACGCCTACCTGCTGGGCGCGATCCTGGCGCTGGTGCTCGAACGCGGCGGCGCCGACGAGGAGTTCCTCGCCACGCGCACCGAAGGCTTCGACGAGGTCGCCGCGGTGCTGGGGAAGATCCCGGTGGACGAGTGGATCGCGCACGCCGAAGTGTCCCGTGTGGACGTCGAACGGGCCGTCGACCTGATCCTCGCGGCGTCGGCGATGACCGTGCGGGTCGAGCTGGGCATCCAGCAGGGCCGGCACTCGACGCTCAACAGCTACCTCGAGAAGCTGCTTTACCTGGTCACCGGGCACTTCGGCCGGCGCGGCACGAACAACCTGCACTCGTGGCTGCTGCCGCTGTGGGGCTCGGCCGGCGGGCAGCGGTCCGAGATCACCGGGTTCGAGTACATCGGCGGCCTGCTGCCGGCGAACACCCTGGCCGAGGAGATCCTCACCGACCACCCGAACCGGGTGCGCGCGCTGTGGGTGGAGTCGTCCAACCCGGCCAACACGTTCGCGGGCACGCGCGAGGTCGAACGGGCGGTGCGGGAGGCCGAGCTGTCCGTGGTCGTCGACGTCGCCTACACCGAGACGGCCGCGCTGGCCGAGTACGTGTTGCCGGCGGCGTCCCAGCACGAGAAGTGGGAGTTCACGCTCTTCACCTTCGAATGGCCGACGAACTACTTCCAGCTGCGGCGGCCGTTGCTGGACCCGCTGCCGGGCACGCTCGTCGAAGCCGAGATCTACACGCGGCTGTTCGACGCGCTGGGCGTGCTGCCGCCGTCCGACGTCCTCGCGTCCCTCGCCGCCGGACCGCGTGCCGAGCTGCAGGCGGGGATCGGTGCGCTGGTGCAGGCGATGCCGGAGCGTTCCGCGATCCTGCCGGTGCTCCTGTACCGGACGCTGGGCGCGTCACTGCCCGACGGCGCGGCGTCGATCGCGCCGCTCTGGGCTGGTTGTCACCGGGCGGCGAAGACGATGACCGTGCCGGTGCAACGCGCTTTGGGGAGCTCTTCGACCGGGTTGGAGCTCGGGGAGGAGCTGTTCTCGCGCGTCTTGGCCGGCCCGACGCCGTTCTCCGCCCACGAACAGGACGAAGTGTGGAGCCTGATGCGCCGCTCGCGCGTCCGGTTGGCGGTGCCGGAGCTGCTGGAGTGGCTGGGTTCTCTGGATCCGGCCGCGGAACGGCCCGACCCGGCGTTCCCGTACTCGCTGCTCAACGGCCAGCGCCGGGCGCACAACGCGAACCAGATCCTGCGCGACCCGCGCTGGCGCCGCACGGATCCGGACGGCGCGCTGCGTGCGCGTCCCGAAGAGCTGGCTTCCATCGGCGCTTCGGCGGGCGACTGGGTGGCGGTCGTGACGCCGGCCGGCCGGGTCGTCGTCCGTGCGGAAGCCGACCCGGCGATGCGGCCGGGCCAGCTTTCCCTGCCGCACGGCTACGGCATGGCCCACCCGGACGCGCACGGCCGGCGCGTGGTCAGCGGTCCCCGGATCAACCTGCTGACGGACGCGCTCGACCGCGACCCGATCGCCGGGACCCCGCACCACAAGGACGTTCCGGCGCGCCTGGAGCCGGCGACGGAGGAGGAACGGGCTCGCGCGGAGGCGGACAGCGCGCGCGTCCGGGAGACCGTCGCGAGTGGACGATCCTGACGCTTCGCCCGTTAAGGTGGACCCCTCCGATCGAAGGGGGCCCATGCGCAAGATCGTTTCGAACCTGTTCATCTCGCTCGACGGCGTGGTCGAGGCGCCCGACAAGTGGTCGCTCCGGTACTGGACCGACGAAATCGGCCGGGCCGTCGGCGGCGGGATGGCCGCAGCCGACGCGATGCTGCTCGGGCGCGTCACCTACGAAGGGTTCGCGGAGGCGTGGCCCGGCCGCACCGTCGAGGACGACGAAGGTGCCGAGTTCATGAACAACGTCCGCAAATACGTGCTTTCATCGACTTTGTCCGAAGTGGGCTGGAACAACTCGACGCTGCTTACCGGCGATCCCGCCGAGGCCGTCCGGGCGCTGAAGGTTTCGCCCGGCGGCGACATCATGACCAGCGGCAGCACGACGGCGGTGCGCTGGCTGCTGTCCGAAGGCCTGGTCGACGAGCTGAACCTGCTGCTGTACCCGATCGTCGTGGGGCGGGGGAAGCGGCTGTTCCCCGAGGAAGGGCCGACGTTTCCGCTGGTGCTGAAGAAATCGGCCACGTTCGGCAACGGCGTCGTCCAGCTGACGTACGTCCCGGCGTGAGCACGCCGTTCCGCATCGAGGTCCCGGAAGCGGATCTCGACGACCTGCGCGCGCGGCTGCGCCGGACCCGCTGGCCCGAGGCCGGGCCGGACGACTGGAGCCAGGGCACGCCGCTGGGATACCTGCGTTCCCTGTGCGAATACTGGGCTTCCGGTTACGACTGGCGTGCGCTGGAAGCGCGGGTGAACCGGTTTCCGCAGTACCGCACGGAAATCGACGGCCTGGGGATCCACTTCCTGCACGTGCGGTCGGCTTCGCCCGGCGCGCTCCCGCTGATCCTGACGCACGGGTGGCCCGGCTCGTTCCTGGAGTTCACCAAGGTGATTCCCCTGCTGTCGGAGGAGTTCCACCTGGTGATCCCGTCGCTGCCGGGCTACGGCTTCAGCGACAAGCCGTCGTCGCCGGGCTGGGGGATCGAGCGCATCGCTGCCGCGTGGGCCGCGCTGATGGCCGGCTTGGGCTACACCCGGTACGGCGCCCAGGGCGGCGACTGGGGCACCTCGATCACGACGTCGCTGGCCCAGCAGGACGCCGGTCATCTGGCAGGCATCCACCTGAACCCGCCGATCGCGGCCCCGGACCCGTCGACGTTCGGCGACTTGACTTCGGCCGAGCGCGCGGCGCTTTCCGATCTGGAGCACGCGCAGCGCTGGGAGGACGGGTATTCGGTGCTGCAGTCGACCCGCTCGCAGACGGTGGGTTACGGGTTGCTGGACTCCCCGGCCGGGCTGTGCGGCTGGCTGGTGGAGAAGTTCCACGCGTGGTCGGACGGCTTCCCGTTCACCCGCGACGAGCTGCTGGACGACGTGACGCTGTACTGGCTGACAGGCACGGCGGCGTCGTCGGCGCGGTTGTACTGGGAGAGCATCCGGAAGGTGCAGCGGTGGTTCTCGGAGGCCACGGACGACACGGTGGACGTGCCGACGGGCTGTTCGATCTTCCCGAAGGAGATGCCGCGGCCGTCGCGCCGGTGGGCTTCGCGGCGGTACACGGACATCCGGCACTGGAACGAGCTGGAGCGGGGCGGTCATTTCGCGGCTTATGAGCAGCCTCAGCTGTTCGCCGACGAGGTACGGACGTTCTTCCGGATGGTCCGTTGACATTCAACCGGACGACACGCGTACACAGCCGGACGACGCACGCCCCTGGATGGACGACACGGCAAGGCTGCCATCGCCCGCGCGTGTCGTCTCGCCAGGTACGCGAGTTCGCCGTTCAGGTACGCCTGTCGTCCGCTTGAATACGCGTGTCGTACGGCCTCAGTTGACCTGGCGCTGCTGACCCTGCCAAAACGGCTCCCGGAGCTTGAACTTCTGGATCTTCCCCGTCGCCGTCCGCGGCAGCTCCGCCAGGAACTCCACCCGCTTCGGGCACTTGTACCCCGCCAGATACTCCCGGCAGTGCTTGATCAGCTCCTCCGCACTCACCTCCGCGGAAGTGACCACCAGAGCCGTCACCAGCTCGCCCCACTTCTCGTCCGGGATGCCGATCACCGCCGCCTCGCGGACCGCCGGATGCGAGTTCAGCGCGTCCTCCACCTCGATCGACGACACGTTCTCGCCGCCCGAGATGATCACGTCCTTCTTGCGGTCGGCGATCGTCAAGTAGCCGTCTTCAAAGGAACCGCCGTCGCCCGTGTGGAACCAGTTGCCCTCCTGGACCCGGGCCGTCTCGTCGGGGTTCTCCCAATACCCGTCCAGGTTGTGGTTCGACTGCGCGAGCACCTCGCCGTCCGAGTCGAGCGCGATCCGGACGCCCAGCGCCGGCGTTCCCGCGCGGCCCAGGAGCCGGGCCTGCTCGTGCGGGTCCAGGTCCGCCCACTCGCTGCGCATGCGGTTGACCGTCAGCAGCGGCGCCGTCTCGGTCAGCCCGTAGATCTGGATGAACTCCCAGCCCAGCTCCGCCCGCACCCGCTCGATCGTGCGCGTCGGCGGCGGTGCGCCGGCCACCACGATCCGGACGCGGTCGCGGCCCGGGATCTCGCCCTCCCAGGTCGCGGCGGCGTCCAGCGCCGCCGTGACCACCGCGGGCGCGGCACAAAGGATCGTCACGCCGTGCTCGTCGATGCGCCGCAGGATCTCGGTGCCGTCGACCTTCCGCAGCACGATGTGCCGCCCGCCGAGTCCGGTCACCGCGTAGGGCATGCCCCAGCCGTTGCAGTGGAACATCGGCAGCGTGTGCAGCAGGACGTCGTTGTCGCTCAACGTCGTGTGCAGGCCGAACACGGCCGCGTTCAGCCAGATGTTGCGCTGGGTGAGCTGCACGCCCTTCGGCCGGGCGGTCGTGCCCGAGGTGTAGTTGATGGTCGCCGTCGCGGACTCGTCGCCGGCCCACGGACGGGGGGACGCGTCGCCGCCCCAGATCGCCTCGTCGTCGCGGCCGAGGACGAAGACGTGCTTGGCCGTGACCGTGTCCAGCAGGTGCGCCAGCTCGGGGTCGACGATCAGCACCTCGGCCCCGGAGTGCTCCACGATGTACTTGACCTCGGCCGGCGCCAGCCGGAAGTTCACCGGCACCAGGACCCGGCCCCAGCCGGACACGCCGAAGAACGACACGAGCAGCCGCGCGGCGTTGTGCGACACCATCGCGACGCGCCCGCCGACCGGCACGCCCAGCTCGTCGAGGTGTGCGGCCTGCGCGCGGGCCCGTCGCGCCACCTCGCGGTAGGTGAGCGAACCCCAGCTCGGCGCGGGCTGGTCCGGCTCGTCGACCACCGCGACGCGGTCCGGGTACACCGTTTCCGCGCGGTCGAGGAAGTCCCGGACACCCAGATCGAAGTACATGCCCCCGATGATGACTCTTCGCAGGGTGCTCGCACCAGTCCGATGTGGTTCGCTGGAGCGCGATGGACTTCGACACGGTGGCCGGCGAGCTCTACGGGGGTGACCTCGCGGAGTTCGTCAGCGCGCGCAACGCGGCGGCGAAGGCCGCGAAGGCGGAGGGGGACGCCGAGCTCGCGGCCCGGATCCGCGAGCTGCGCAAACCGACCACGGCCGCGGCGATCGTCAACCGCCTGGCCAGGGAAGACGCCGCCGAACTGCGTGAGCTGGCCGAACTCGGCGACGAGCTGCGCGACGCCCACACCCGCCTCGCCGGCGACGAGCTGCGCGCCCTGACCCGCCGCCGCGGCGAGCTGATCAGGCGGATCATCCGCGGGCTGCCGTCGATGAGCGACACCGTCTCCCGCGAGGTCGAAGCGACCCTGGAAGCCGTCGCGGCCGACCCGGGCACCGCGCGGCTCGCCGTGGCCGGGCGCCTGACGTCGGTGGCGCACCAGGACACCGACCAGTGGTTCACCCTCGCCGCGACCGCTCCGCCGTCGACCGGCAAGCGCCCGGCGAAGCTGGTGGACAAGGCCGAACCGGCGAAGCCGAAGAAGGCCGAAAAGGACCATCGGCGCGAGGAAGAAGACCGCAAGGAGCGCGAACGCGCCCGGGCCGAGCGCGAGCGCCTGCGCAAGGAGGCCGCCGAGCTGGCCAAGGAGCGCGCGGTGGCCGAGCGCGACCTGGTCCGCACCGAACGCGCGGCCGAGCAGGCGACGGCCCGCGTCGAGGACCTGCGCACCCGCCTGGCGGAGGCCGAGGAACGGTCCGGGCGCGCGACGGCGGAGTTCGAGAAGGCGAAGGAAACCTACGAGCAGGCCGACGCGGCCGCCGAGGAAGCGCGAAAGGCCGCCGAAGCACGCTGATTCGTGCTACCGTGGCGATGCGCCCCGGATGGGCCTACGCACGGAGGTAGTGGCTACTCAGCCCCCTGAATCGACACGTTCTGCCTGCCCTGGCAGAAGTGTGCCCTCCGCGCGCCCGTTCCGTGTCGCTTCACGGCCTCCGGCGATCACTTCATCGCCAAAGGAGCACCTTGATCCACCTCACCACGACCGGTGCCCGCACCGGCCGGCCCCACCGCGTTCCCTTGGGAGCCTTGGACATCGACGGCCGCCTCGTCGTCGTCGCTTCGGCGATGGGCTCGCCGAAGCATCCCGCCTGGTACCACAACATCCGGCACAACCCGGTGGTCACCGTCGAAACCGGCACCGAGACGTTCGAGGCGATGGCCGCGTTCCCACCGGACCGCGACGCGGTGTTCGCCGAGATCGTCGCCCGCGAACCGGGATTCGCCGCCTACCAGGCGAAAACGGCGCGCGTGCTGCCGGTCGTGGAGCTGCACCGCCTCGAAGCCGTGCGCCGCATGGGCGACTGGCTCGTCGAGGTGCACGACTGGCTGCGCGCCGAGCTGCGGGAGCTTCGCAACGGCGGGTCGCAGCGCCTGAGCACGCGGTGTTCCGGCTTCTGCGCCGCCCTCGCCCGGCACCACACCGGGGAAGGCGCGGCGATCTTCCCGATGCTGGCCGCGCGCTTCCCGGCGCTCGCGCCGGCGCTGGACGAACTCGGCGAGGACCACGTCGTCGTCGCGCGGTTGCAGGAGGAGATCCAGCGGCTCGTCGACGAGGAAACCGATCCCGCCCGGCTGCGGACGGAGCTCGACCGGCTGGCGTCCGCTTTGGACGACCACTTCGCCTACGAGGAACGCACGATCGTCACCGCGCTGAACGCCCTCCTGCCCGCGCCCGGCTGATCAGAGCAGCACTTCGGCCAGCCGCCGGTGGTTCTCGGCCTCGATCTCGGCCGACCGGCCGATCACCTGCACGGCCACGTGGTCGGCGCCCGCGTCCACATGGGACCGCAGCCCCTTCGCGATCTCCTCGGGCGTCCCGTGCAGCGCGAGGTCGTCGATCAGCCGGTCGCTGCCGCCGCCCGCGACGTCGGCGTCGGTGTACCCGTGGCGCAGCAGGTTGTTCACGTAGTTGCGCAGCCCGAGGTAGGGCTCGCGGATGAAGGCGCGCCCGACTTCGCGAGCCTCCTCGGGGGCGCCGACGACGACTTTCTGCTCCGGGGCCAGGATCTTGCCCGCCCCCAGGACCGACCGGGCGTGCCGCGTGTGCGCGACCGGCACGAGGTACGGGTGCGCACCCGCGGTGCGCTCGGCGGCCAGCTTCAGCACCCGGTCACCGAGCGCGGCGAGCACCCGGGCCTCGGCGGGCACACCGGCCGCGTCGAGCCGGTCGAGGAAGCCGACGAGCGTGTCGTACGGGCTGTGGTACTCGGTGACCGACTCGGGGTGGCCGACGCCGATGCCCAGCAGCAAGCGCTTTCCGTACCGGTCCGCCAGCCGGTGGTACGACTCGGCCAGCGGCTCCGGCTCGTCGGCCCAGACGTTCACGATCGCCGTCGCCACGGTGATCCGCTCGGTGGCGGCCAGGATGTCTTCGACCAGGGCGAGGTCGCTGATCGAGGCCCGCCCGGTGCCGAGCCAGGCCGTGCCGTAGCCGAGCTCGTCCGCCGCGACGGCGTGCTGCTTGCGGGTCGCGTCGTCACGGTGCGGGGAGAGGAACAGGCCGTAGGTGCCCAGGTTCGCTACATGTGTCATAGGGATCAATGTAGCAAATGTAGCACCGTCAGTTCGAGAGACGGTGCAACCACTCCCGCAGCAGGTGCCGCTCGGTCGTGGTCAGCTCGTCGACGTCGTCGGCGAGCGCGGTCGACAAAGCGACCGCGAGCGCGCCGACGGACGAGCCATCGGCCGGTCGCTCGGTGAGCAGCCCCGCCAGGACGGCCTCCCTGACCTGCGCGGACATCGCCAGATCGCGGCTCTCCTCGGGCTGGGCGATCAAGCTGAGCGTGACCCCGCTGTTCGCCGCCGCGAGCTGCCGCGCCGCCTCCGTCGCCTCGACGCGCAGCCGGCCGTCACGCGCGAGCGGTGTGAACAGCTCCAGCAACATCGCCTCGGCGCTGGAGGTGAGGTTGCACGGCACCCCCGGCTCGATCTGGCCGTAGAGCAGCACGTAGAACTGCGGGTTTTCCAGGCCGTACTCGACGTGCCGGTCCCAGCCGGCGCGGATCCGGTCCACCGGGTCGCCGCCCGGTGCGGGAGCCTGCACGTACTGCGTGAAGCCGTAGTTCACGACGGCGTCGAGCAGGCCCTGCTTGCTGCCGAAGTGGTGGTACAGCGTGGGGGCCTGGACGCCGGCGCGTTCGCAGATCGCCCGCGTCGACACCGGACCGCCCGGCGCCTCGTGCAGGAGCTGCCCAGCCGCCAGCAGCAGGCGGTCGCGGGTGCTGGTGGCGTTGCTCGATCGTCCGGCCATGTAGCAATTGTAGCGCCAGCTTGTAGCGCTACTGGTAACGTCAGGTCCGTAACCGCAGCTGCACCCGGCGAAGCCCGGCGAAGGCGTTCAGCACCACCGGGTCGGTCGTCGCCGCGTCCGGGCGCACCGAGCGGTAGCCGTCCAGGAGCGCCTCCCGCAGCTCGTCCCGCTGCGGCAGGTGTTTCAGCTCGTCGAGCGCCACGGCGAGGTCGTAGGCGTAGTGCCCGTACCCGCAGTCGTCGAAGTCGATCGCCCGGACCCGGCCGCGGTGGAACAGGTAGTTCTCCTGGCGCAGGTCGCCGTGGACCAGGCCGAAGACACCTGAGCCGCACCCCAGCTCGGTTCGCACCCCCCGCACCCGCGCGGCCGCGGTGCGGACCCGTTCGTCGCCGCCGGCCTGCGCGACCGCCCGGTCGAGCACGGCGTCGGAGAAGCCGTCGACCTGCGCACGGCCGAACTCGGTCAGGTCGTCGACGCGGCCGCGGTCGAGGCCGTTCATCCGCGCGCCGTGCAGGTGCAGCCGCGCGGTGAACTCGCCGACCGCGTAGAGCTGCGGCGCGCTGAGCCGTTCGTCGACGAACCGGCCGTCGACCCAGTGGCAGAGCACGCAGGTGCGGGGCTCCGGCACCGCCGGGTCGGCGACCACGGTCACCCAGTCCCGCGCCCGCGTCGGCACCGGCCGCGGCACCACGAGGTCCGTTTCGCGGCCCAGCGCGGCGAGCCACGCCATTTCGGCCCGCACCTGCGCGGCGCCCGGGCCGTCCGCGCGCTGCACGCGCAGCACGTACCGGTGGCCGTCCGCGCCGTCGACGCGGAACGTCGTGTTGATCCCGCGCCCGAGCGGCGTCAGGCGGGCCACCGGTACGTCGTAGGCGGTCAAGGCGCTTTCGGCGAGCCGGCGCAGGCGCCGCGTGCGGCCCGAGCGGTCGAGCCCGGCGAACGGCCGGTCGTTCGCCGTCGAGCCCGCCATGGCCCAGGTGCTCAGCTGATCGACCGTTCCGGCTCGCGGGAGTGCGCGACGAGCTCGATCGCCGGCGTGTGGCGGCCGCCGCCGCCCAGCCGCTCGACCCCGCGCAGGCCCTCGACCAGCCGCTCGACCTCGGTGTCCGGCCGCACCCCGAAGCGCATGAACTGGCTGGTCATGCCGATCTTGTTGCCGCACTGGCGCACCAGCAGGTGGTGCTCGGCGAGCAGGTAGTCGCGCAGCTCGGCGCCGTCGACCGAGCCGGGCAGCTTGACGAGCAGGAAGTTCGCCTGCGACGGGAACACCGTCAGCTCCGGGAACTGGTTCAGCTGCGAGTTCATCATGAACCGGTCGAGGGCGAGCTTCTTGAGGCTGTCCTCGTACTCCGCGCGGTGCTCGGCGAGCATGAAGATGATGGTCTCGGCGAGCGAGTTCACGTTCCACTTCGGCAGCGCGGCCGACAGCTTGCGCGTCAGCGCCGGGTTCGACACCTGGTAGCCGAACCGGATCCCGTGCAGCCCGAAGTTCTTGCCGAGGCTCTTCAGCACGATGACGTTCGGCCGCACGACGGCTTCGGCGGCCACCGACGGGCTCATCTCGGCCTCGACGAAGTCGATGAACGACTCGTCGATCACCACGAGGTCGAGGTCTTCGAGCGCGTCCATGAACCGGATCACCTCGCGGCGCGGCAGGTACCCGCCGTCGGGGTTGTTCGGATTGCACAGCACCGCGACCCGGGAGCCGCGACGCTTGATGAACTCGACGTAGGAGTCCACGCGCAGCTCGAAGTTGTCGGACTCCTTGAGCAGGAACATGTCGACGCGCTTGCCGGTCTCGAGGGGCTGGTCGGTCCAGCGGCCGAACGTCGGGATCGGCACGGCGATGCTGGCGTCGACCAGCAGCCGGTCGATCCAGGTGATCAGCTCGGTCGAGCCGTTGGCCAGGGAGATCGTCGACGGGTTGAGCCGCAGCACGTGCGCCAGCTGCGCGGTGATCGCGCTCGCGTCGCTCGGGTAGAACTTCAGGATCGTGCGGAGGTTGCGCTCGAGCTCGCCGAACATCGCGTCGGTCGGGAAGTACGGGTTGCAGGGGATGCAGAAGTCCGCGAGGTCGTCGGCGTGCTGTCCCATCGCCCTGGCCACGGAGAAGAACGACGGGCTGTGGGCTGCGCTCTGCTGGAAAAGGCCTCTGGTGGTCATACCGTGCCGCACGCGTGGTCTCCGTCCGCCGCTTTACCGGCCCCTTGCCTTCCCGATGAGGACACGGGTGAATCGGACGGGCGGTTCAATGCCGGACAGCGCGTAGACCCCGGTGCCGGCGAGCACGGCCGTGGCCAGCACGGACAACGCGAGGACGGGCAGCGGCGCGGCCAGCGGGTCGATGCCGATGAAGGACTCGACGCCGATGACCGCGGTGAGCAGGGCGTCGGCGCCGACGGCGATCCGGACGACGCGCAGCCGGTGGCTCTCCGGCCAGCGGGTGAACCGCAGGAGCCAGGCCAGCGCGGGGAGCACGAGGATCGCGTGCATGGCGACCGCGTGCAGCGGCTTGAGCGAGCCGGCGGTGGTGTAGGCGCCCTGTGGGTCGCCGCCGCGTGCCTCGACGACGCCGCGGGCGATCATCACCGCGCCGGTGGCCAGCGCGACCAGGAGCACGACCAGGCCGGCGCGGACGGCCAGGCGTAGGCTCGCCGCCTCCGGACCGGGCTCGACCAGCGCCGCGGCGGTGAACCCGATGGTCGTCAGGATGATCACGCCACCGCCGGCGGCGAGCGTCATCGAAACGGCGTTGTCGAACGGCGTCTCGAAGTTGAAGTGTGACGGCACCCCGCGCCAGGCCTGCATGCTGACCAGGGCGACCTCGGCGACGCTCGCGGCCGTGAACGCGCCGAGGAGGATCGAGCGCACTCGGGGCCGGAGGGTGAGGAACGACGTCGCCCAGGCGACCGACGCGAGCGTCAGCCCGAACGACAGGCCGAACGTGACGGCCTTGCGCATCGACAGCGGGCCCAGCCACGAGCCGCCGGCGGCGATGAGGACGATCGCGTGCACGACGCCGCTCAGGAACAGCGCCGCGCCGACGGCGTGGGCGATGCGCTCGGCTCGTCTTCCTTCGTGCCGGACCCGGGTCACTGCGTTCATGGCGTCGAGTGTCGCGCCCCGGAGGCGGTCACCGCGTCGGCCCGGCGGCGGCACCGCGGCGTACGACGACGGACGTACGGCAATCGAGGAGAAATGTCGAAAAGCGTTGGTAAAGGAATTGCGTTGTTCTTGACCGAATATGGGTGAAACACGTGGGCGTCGACACTCGCCAGGCGGATGCGCTGCGGCCGCGGGAGTCCTACCATCGAATCATGTACATCGCCCTGCTGACCTACACGGCGCCCGAAACAGAAGTCGACTACGCGCTACCGGACCATTCGGACTGGTTGCGCAAGCAATTCACGAAGGGAGTGTTCCTCGTTTCCGGAAAGGGGAACGGTGCGGCCGACCACGTGATCCTGACGCGTTCGGTGCTGCGCGGCAGGCTCGACGCGATCCTCGCCAGTGATCCGTTCGTCATCCGGCGCCTCGCCCGCTACGAGGTCATCGAGTTCACCGCCACGCGCACCGCTCAGGAGCTGTTGGCGATCAACGAGGCCATCGCCTCCTGAGGTATTCCGGCACGCCTCGGGTGGCCCGGCGACGAGGCCCCGCCACCCGCCGGCGAAGAGTGCTCACCTGCCGGGCCCGCTTAGGATCGGGACGTCCGGATGTCCAGCAGGGAGCGTGCGATGAAGACCCCCGACCTCGTCTTCCGGGGCCGCCGGTCGAGCAGGGACCGCGCACTGGTGCTGGCCGCGGTCGACGTGCTCCCGGAGCCGGATACGGCGCGGGACGTGGTACTGGGCGCGGTCGAGGACGGCGCCGATCTCGTGGGTTTCGCCGGAACCGGCGTCGAGTCCCTGGTGGCGTGGGCCCGCTCGAAGTTCCCGGATCTCTTCCTGGCCGTCGACACCGCGGACGCCGAGGTGGCCGCCGCGTGTTGTGAGGCCGGCGCCGACCTGATCCTCGCGCGGAGTGACCTCACCGACGTCGCGGCGCGGTTCGGAGCGGGTTACGCCGGTTCTTCGGTTCCTGCCGCGCCCGGTTTCGTCCTGGACGCCGGGGTGCTGCGGGCGCCGCCGTCGCTGCCCCGGGATGTGCCGGTGCTGGTTTCGGTCGCCGGCGACGGGACTCCCGCCGGACTGGCGCTGGCGGCGCTCGCGGCGTCGGCCGGGGCGGCGATCATCCGGACCCGGCACGTGCGCGCGACGAGGCACGTGGCCGAGATGGCGGCGAGCATCGCGGGCACGCGCCCGCCGGCGAAGGCGGTCCGGTGGGAGTGATCCGGCAGATCTGGCCGGTCGGGCGCGGCCTCGACGACCACGACCTCGAGCAGCTCTACCAGTACCCGGCCGGTCCCCGGTGGGTCGCGGTCAACTTCGTGTCCAGCACGGACGGCGCGAGCACGGTCGAGGGCCGCTCGGCGGCCCTGCCGACCCCGGCCGACCGCATCGTCTACCGGCTGGGCAACGACCTGGCGGACGTGGTGCTGGTGGGCGCGGGCACGGCGATGGCGGAGGGGTTCGAGGGCATGCGCCCCGACGCGCGCACGGCCGAGCGCCGCCGCCGGTTCGGGCTGGCCCCGATCGCCCCGGTCGCGGTGGTGACGACAGGGCGTTCCCTGCCCCCGGACGCGCCGGTGATCACGAGGGCGGCGGTCCCGACGCTGGTGTTCACGTCCGCGGCGGCGCCTTCGTCGCTGCGTGATGGATGGGTGGCGAACGGGGCCCGCGTGTTCGTCGTGGGTGCGTCGGAAGTCTCGGCCGCCGAGGTGGTCTCGACGCTGGCGGCGGAGGGCTTGGCCCGCATCGACTGCGAAGGCGGGCCGCGGTTGTTCGGGTCGCTGATCGAGGCGGGCGTGGTCGACGAGTTCCGCTTGACGGTGGCGCCGTTCCTGGTGTCGGGAACGTCGAGCCGGGTGGCGGTGGGCGCGGCGATCGACCCGGCTTCGCTGGAGCTCGCTTCTGTGCTGACGGACGGGAACAGCGTGCTGCTGCGGTATTTGGTTCCCCGGTAGCCCGCTTTTTTGTCGGTGCCCGCGGGTAACGTGGAATCCGGGGGTTCCCTGGGCCGTTTTTGTCGGTGCCTTCCGGTAGCGTGGAAATCGGGGGCTGCCTACGCGCGTTCTCTTGTGCTGCAATCGAAATTGCCGCGCCGCCACGTCTCTGGGCTTCACCCGATTCAGCGATGATCTTTCGCACGTGTGTTCGGTAGTGTCAGGGGCATGACCACTCTCGCCTCCTCCGTCCACCGAAGACCGTCGCCGCGCCCGCGGCGATCACAGCAACCGGCGGAAGTGCTCCGCCATCTCGAGCCGCCCGGCTTCCCGCGGCGCGAGCCACGCGAAGTCGTCGTGCTCTTCCGGGTTGAGCACGACGTCTCCGGTGCCGTCTTCTTCCACCGTGTAAACGAAAGCGTGGATCTCCATCGCGCGCCCGGCGACGTCCGGCCAGGAGTCGCGGGCGAGTTCACCCGTGACCCGCACCCGCAATCCCGTTTCCTCAGCCGCTTCCCGGACCGCGGTGGCTTCGAAGGCCTCGTCCGGCTCGGCCGTCCCGCCGGGCAGTTCCCACCGCCCCGCGAGGAAGACGCCCGGCCCGCGCCGGAGGAACAGCACCCGGTCACCGCGGGCGATCCAGCAGTAGGCCAGGTTCTTCCGCGCGATCTCCGTCATGCGCGCGATTCTCGCTCAGTTGGTCTTCGACGTCGGCAGGTGGGCACCGAGGTACCCGACGTACACCGTGCCCGTGCGGTCCGTGTCGTCGAGGAAGTGCAGCCGCGGCGCCGGCGACTTGAAGCGTTCCAGGGCGATGTGGGCGCCGAAGTAGTCGCGGCCGGCCGGGTTCGTCCGCGGGTCGACGCGGAAGGACCGCGCCTGCCGGAGCCGTTCGTTCGTGGTCACGGTGTCCGACTCGGCCAGGGCGATGATGTTGGCGCTGATCAGCGAACCGGGCTGGCCGGTGCGGGCGAACGCGAGCACGTCCGACAACTCGGGTCCGGGGTCCTGGCCCGCTTCGAGCAGCGTGGTCCGCGCGCAGGCGTACGCGTCGAGAGTGCGGAGCGCGTCCCACGCCTTGCGGCGCCAGGCGGCGGCTTTCGGGTGGTGGTCGAGGATCGCGGCCGGCGCCGGCTCGGCCGTGATCGCGAGGTGCTTGAGCGTCGCCGTCGCGGCGCCGATCAGCTCGGCGAAGCTCGGGAACTCCTCGGGCGGGCGCTCGGCGGCGGCGACCTCGTCGTCGGCGTCGTGGTACCGGGCGAGCGTGCCCGCCAGCAGCCCGTTCACGCGTCGGAGCTCGTCGCGTTCGGCCTCCGTCTCCTCGAACGCGCGCGCGTAGTCGTCCACCTCGCCCTGCAGCTGCGCCAGCTGCGTCCGCAGGCACGCGACGTCGGTCGCGGTGAGTTCGTCGAGCCGCCGGCGAAGCACCTTCGCTTCGCCGGCGTGCCGATCCCGGTCCTCGGCGTCGGCCTTCGACTTCTTGCGCAGGATCGTGATCACGCCCCGCGCCTCCGCCAGCTCGCGCTCGGCGCGGTCCAGCTTCTCCGTCAGCTCGGCGTCCGGTCCCCGTTCCGGCGCGTCGAACGGATCCGCGGCGTACCACGCCTTCACGCTCGGCACCTCCGCCCACTCCTCGGGCAGCGGCGTCCGGCCGCGCGTCTGGAGCAGCCGCGTGATCGCGCCCTGGAGCGCCTCGCCGGAGACCGGGCTGGCCGTCTCGACGAAGTCGGGGAGCTGGTCGCACAGCGGCGCGTACAACCGCGCGCCCAGCGGCACCTCGTAGCCGAGGGGCACGTGCTGGTTGAGGGTGCGGCGGAAGCGGTCGTCGACGTCGAAGACGTTGACCAGCCCGGGCCAGCCGTCGACCGGGACCGTCGGCGGTTCGGTGAGCACCAGCACCGCCGACGTCCGCCACGGCGCCACCAGCGCCTCGCCCAGCAGTTCCGCGACGCGGTCGCACTCCTCGCGAGACCAGCCGCGCATCGCGAGGACCGGCGCTTCGATCGGGATCTCGTCGCTCCCGCTCGCGCCGAGCTCCTCCAGCCCGATCCGGTGCGCCGGCGCTTCGTGGCAGCTGCGCCACGGCCGCGAGCACGCGGCGGCCAGCAACCACGCCACCCGGTCTTCCCCGGCGTGGTAGCACAGCGAAAGCAATACCTGAACGGAGTAGCGGCCCTCGCCGCCCGTCCACCCGAACTTGAGGTCGCACCGGCGCGAACCGCCGTCGTCGGACGAGCCGAGATCGGCGATCGTGTAGTCGTCGTGCTGCCGCTGGCGGGTGATCAGCCTGCTGCGCAAGGCGTCCAGGGGGCGTTTTCCCTCGGTGGGGACCAGTCCGTGGTGCCAGATCCGGTGCACCCCCACAGGACTCAACTCCGTTCGCCGGAAACAGGACCTCAGGCGAACATAGCGGATCCTGTGACCGCGCGAACGCGGGGCGTCACCTCAGGTACGCGTCCAGAGGCAGAACGGGTGCCCGGCCGGATCGAAGCAGACGCGGACGTCCTCCTGAGGCTGGAAGTCCGCGACCACGGCACCCGCGGCGGTCGCGGCCGCCGTCGCCGCGACGAGGTCGTCGACCTCGATGTCGAGGTGCAGCTGCATCTGCTGGGCCCCGCCGGCGGGCGGCCACACCGGTGGGACGTGCTCGGTCTCCAGCTGGAACGACAGCCCGGCGCCGCCGTCGTCCGGGCGCAACGTCACCCACTCCGGCTCGTCGGTCTCGATCGGCCAGCCGAGCAGCTTCGAATAGAACTCGGCGAGCGCGCGTGGTTCCGGTGCGCCGAGCACGGTGGAGGTCAGCTTCATGATCCGGTGGTACCCGCCGGCGCGGGACTTCTACCGGGCCGAGCCGGGCTGGTTGTCGAAGTAGGCGACGGGCGGGCCGACCTGCCGCCACGACGCCGTCGCGAACACCGCGGCCCCCGACAAGGCGAGCAGCGCGGTGATGACGGCGAGCGTGGCGCCGATCCGGCCCGGGCCCGGATGGGTGCGCGCACCGGCGTAAACGCCGAAGACCAGCGCCAGCACGCTGATCGGCAGCAGCGCGAACCACAGCGCGCCGAGGACCAGCACGAACGCCTGCGCGACCCAGGAGTACACCCACGCGGTCACGACCGGCGGCCGCACGATCAGCCAGGCCGCCCAGGTGGCGACGGCGAGCGTGAGCCCCGACGCGCCGATCGCGAGCGACGCGATCGCCAGGCCGCGGCCGGGCCGCGTGGTTTCGGTCGGTTCGGCTTCGAACTCCGGTTCCCCCATACCGGGAACATCCCGCCGAGGCGCTCCGGCGTTACCCGGAATACCCCGTCGCCCCCTAGGTTGAGTTCAGGCACAGGCGAAAGATCACTGAGGGAGCCGCCATGTCGTCCGAGCACATCCAGGGGACCGTCGCCGACGGGTTCGAGGCCGTCCGCGAGGAGTTCGCCGCCGTCGCGACCGGCGAAGGCGGTGACTACGCCGCCCAGCTCGTGGCGCACGTCGACGGCGAGCGCGTCGTCGACCTGTGGACCGGCCCCGAGATCGCCGCCGACTCACTGACCGGCGTGTTCTCCTCGACGAAGGGTGCGGCGCACCTGGTGGTGGCGCTGCTCGTCCAGGACGGCGTGCTCGACCTCGACCAGCGGGTCAGCCACTACTGGCCGGAGTTCGGCGCGGCGGGCAAGGCCACGATCACCCTGCGGGAGCTGCTCGCGCACCGCGCCGGCGTCGTGGGCGCGGACGCCGGTTTCACGGCCGACGAGATCGCCGACGACCGCGTGATCGCCGAGCGGCTCGCCCCGCAGCGGCCGTACTGGCGCCCCGGCACGGCGTTCGGCTACCACGCGCTGGTGATCGGCGCCCTGACCGGCGAGGTCGTCCGGCGCGTGACCGGTCGCAGCATCCAGGAGCACTACGAGGAGCGCATCCGGCGGCCGTTCGGCTTGGACTTCTACCTGGGGTTGCCGGACGAGCTGGAGCCGCGGTTCCTGACGACGCAGCCGATGCTGCCGACCCCGGAGCAGCTGGCCGAGCTGGAGGCGAACGAGACGGGGCCGGAAAGCATTTCGGGCATCGCGTTCAACCGCAACCACCCGAAGGGGCCGGAACTCTGGGACCTCCCGAACCTCAAAGTGGTCCGCAGGCTGAGCCCGGCCTCGGTGGGCGGCGTGGCCTCGGCCCGCGGCCTGGCCGGAATGTACGCGGCGGCGATCAGCGGCCCCGACCGCCTCCTGAACCCGGAGACGGCGGCGGAGTTCGCCCAGATCCATTCGATCGGCGCGGACCTGGCGACCCGCAACCACAACGCATTCGGCCTAGGCTTCGCGATCGTCTCGGACGACTACCCGGTCCTGGGGCAGGGAGCATTCGGCCACAGCGGCGCGGCGGGCTCCCAGGCGTTCGCGGACCCACGCAGCGGCTTGGCGTACGGCTACAACCGCCGCCGGTTCGCCTTTCCGGGCGGAGCGGCCCCGGAGAACGCAAGGCTGGTGGAGGCGATCCACAAGGCGGTGACGGAACAGCGGGCATGACGAAGTAACGGTCCACAACGGACTCTCTTGGCCGAGCGGCCAGGAGAGCGGTGGAGCACCGAAAGCGGGCACGTGCCCGCAGCGCTTCCCGGCGCCCTCGGCGCCAGGAGTTCGTGCGCCGGCTGAGAGGCGGCCCGCGCCGGAGCGCGGCGGCACTGCAGCGCCGGAGTGCCGCAGCGCCGGAATGCCGGAATGCCGGAGCGCCGCGGCACCGCAACACCGCGGCACTGCAGCACCGGAGCCGCCGGAGCACGGCAGTTGCCGCAACATCGCGGCGCCGGAGCGCTGCGGCGCCGCAACACTGCGGCATCGAAACACCGCGGCACTGCAGCACCGGAGCCGCCGGAGCACGGCAGTTGCCGCAACATCGCGGCGCCGGAGCGCTGCGGCGCCGCAACACTGCGGCACCGCAACACCGCGGCACTGCAGCACCGGAGCCGCCGGAGCACGGCAGTTGCCGCAACACCGCGGCGCTGCGGCACCGCAACACCGGAGTGCCGCAACAGAGGTCGGCGAGCCGTCGGCCGGACGGCGCCGCGCCGCCGGTGTCCGGCCCGTCGTGCCGAGCGCAGCCCGCCCGGAGCCCGTGCCGGCCGTGGCCGGAGATCGCCGTCGGCACCCGGCGGAACGGCTCACCCCGGACGGCCCGGCCCGCCCTCGGCCACCCGGCGGGGGTGCACGTCCGCAATGGACGTCGTTACAGAGTTCACTCGTTAGGACGTTCCGGCCGGAACGTTTGCCCTGATCACGCGCGTCGGACTGACTTTCTGTAGCGAAAACCCTCCCGATCACGGCTCCGCTGTGGAACTATTGCCCCATTCGCGGGGAGAGGGCCTCGCGAGGGGGACTCACCGTCACGGCGAGCGGCCCCATGCAGATCCCCAGGGGAGAGGAGATCGACCATGTCGACGCCCACGGACACCAAACCGGAGGAAACCCCGGAGCCGGTCGAGAAGGCCGGACCGGTGGTCCCGCACCCGGAGGCCGACGAGCACGGCTGGGTGCACATCGACCACCCGCCGCTCAAGGACGGTCCGGTCATGACGCCGAACTGCGGCAACCCGTGCTACCAGGTCGTCAAGTCCTGATCTTCACCGATTCGTGATCGCCCGCCTGCCGATCTTCGCCTGGCAGGCGGGCTTCTTTCTGCGACTTGCTGTGATGTCATAGGAGTGTGCCTGTGACGAACCTGGACCCGACCGAAGTCATCGAGACGGTCCGCGGCCTTCAGCGACAAGCCGCCGAAGGATCCTGCCTGAAGCACTACCGGGAGGGAGTCCGGCTGCTGCGTCGCGGCATGGCGATGCTGGACTCGATCCATCCGGTCGCGCAGGAGCACCGGACCGACTGGCTGGTCACCCGGATCCGGCTGGCCAGCCTCATGGCCGCGCTGTCGTCCGAGATCAGCGGCGACCTCGCGGCGGGCCTGGCCGGGCTCGACGATGTCCGATTGCT
This sequence comes from Amycolatopsis sp. NPDC028719, assembly GCF_055565395.1. Taxonomy (NCBI): domain Bacteria; kingdom Bacillati; phylum Actinomycetota; class Actinomycetes; order Pseudonocardiales; family Pseudonocardiaceae; genus Amycolatopsis; species Amycolatopsis sp. NPDC028719. The sequence goes on along the minus strand of NZ_JBVHUL010000004.1, from coordinate 528,426 downwards.
GATCAACGCGGTACCGGACGTCGTCCTCCAGGCCGAGCTCAACGGCTCGCTCAACCACAACTACGCGGCCCGCTTGATGAGCGTCGGCCGCAACGAAGAAAGCCTGGTCTCGTTCGACATCTCCGTCGCGCACCAGGAGTTCAGGCTGGCGAACGGTCCGGCACCCGAGACGCGGATGGGTGCTTTCGTGCAGACCCTGTCGTCGCGTGCGTGGGTCCAGATCCGGCTCGGCAACGTGGGCGAGGCCCAGGCGGACCTCAATCGTTCGCTCGAGCTCGCCGAGAAGTACGAGCTCCGCACCGTGGCCGCCGACATGCGGCGCACCATGGGCATGCTCGCCTTGCGCACTGGCGATGTCCCCGAGGCACTCCGGCTGTACGAGATGGCCGAGCGCAGCTACCGCGCGCTGGACCTGGACGTTCCGGCGGGCCTGCGCTTCGAGCAGGCGGAGGCCCTGCTGGCGGCGGGGCTCGCCGAAGAAGCGGGCGCCCACCTGGACGAGGTGCTGCCGAAGCTGGTCGCCGAGCAGAGCATCACCCGGGAGGTGGCGCGTGCGGAGCTGTACCGCGCTTCCGCGGCCTTGATGACCGACGAGATCGAGCTCGCGCGGCAGATGGCCGACTCCGGCCGTCGCAAGATGCTGCGGGTCGGCTGTCAGACCTGTATCGCCAACGCCACCTTGACCGGCTTGCAGGCTGATGCCCGCGATGCCCTCCGCGCCGGAGAGATTCCTGCCGCCCTGCCGACGCGTGCGCTTCGGCTGGCCGCGAAGATGCCGGCTCCGCAACTCGCCGACCAGGCCGCCACCGCGCGGATGCTGGCCGTCCGGCTGGACATCCGGCGGGGCAACCTCAAACGCGCCGTCGAAACCCTGGACAAGGTCCCGCGCCCCGGGCAGCTCACCCCCATCGACTACCGGATGCTGCGCCGCCTCTGCCGGGCCGAACTCGCCGTCGCCCAGGGGAGCCGGGCCAAGGCGCTCACCGAAATCCGGTCCGGGCTCACCGAACTCGACGCCGTCCGGGACCGGATGGGCGGGCTCGACCTCGTCTCCGGGACCGCGCTGCACGGCCAGGAGCTCGCCGATCTCGCCGTCAAGCTCGTGCTCGAACGCGGCGATGCCCGGCGGCTGTTCGTCTGGCTCGAGCGGACTCGCGCCCAGACCTACCGCTACGAACCGCTTTCCGCCGGTACCGATCCCGAGCTCGCCGCGCGCGTCGCCGAGGTGCGGGGTCTGGGCCAGGCCATCCAGGAGGCCCAGCACGACGGCCATCCCATCGCCGGGCTGCGGACCAAGTACAACGAACGCCTGCGCGAGGCCCAGCGGCTCGGGTGGCACACCGGGCGCTGGGGACGGCCGCGGCCACTGGCGGGGCTCGGCGAGGTCGTCACGCAACTCGGGAAGCGTGCCCTGGTCAGCTTCGCCGCCTCCGGGGACGAGCTCGTCGCCGTCGTCGTCGCCGGGGGTGAGTGCCGGCTCGTGCGGCTCGGGTCCGCCGGTGCCGCCGCCGAGTCCGCGCGCGTGCTCAACGTCGACCTCGACGCCCTCGCGCCCGACAACCTGCCCGAACGGCTCGCCGAGGTCGTCATGACCTCCGCGCGCAAGCAGGCCGACAAGCTCGACGCCCAGCTCATCCAGCCGCTGGCGGAGCTGTTCGGCGACCGGGACCTGGTCATCGTCCCGACCGGGCCGCTCTACGCCGTGCCGTGGGGCGTCCTGCCCGGGCTGCGGGGGCGGCCCACCGTCGTCGCGCCGTCGGCGACCGCGTGGCTCGCCGCCGAGCGGACGAAGCTGACGCGCGCCCGCAAGATCGTGCTCGTCCGCGGGCCCGGCCTGGCCGGTGCCCGTGGTGAGCTGGAGAAGCTGACCACCCACTACCGCACCGCGACGACCATGACCGGCGCCAAGGCCACCGTGAAGTCCGTGCTGCGCGCGATGGACGGCGCCAAGCTCGCCCACTTCGCCGCCCACGGCGCGCACGAGCCCGAAAACGCGTTGTTCTCCCGGCTCGAACTCGCCGACGGCGCCCTCTTCGGGCACGAGATGGCCGGGCTGCGGCAACCGCCACGGCAGGTCGTCTTCGCCGCCTGCGAGCTCGCGCTCAACCGGATCCGGCCGGGCGACGAAGCCCTCGGCTTCGCCAGCGCCCTGCTCGCCAGCGGCTCCCGCACGGTGATCGCGCCGCTGTCACGCGTCGGCGACCTGGCCTCGGCGGCCGCGATGGACGACTACTACCGCGCCCTGGCCGTCCGGGACAGCCCCGCGCTGGCGCTGGCCGACGCGATCGCCGTCGACCCGTTCCGCCGGCCCTTCGTCTGTCTCGGCTCGGGCTGAGAACGCCGGAGCGTACCGATACTGCCGGGCCTGCGGGCGACGCTCGTCGACTGTGCCGCATGGTCCGAAGCGGACGATCTCGCCCGCGAGCTGCGTGCGGACGCGTCCGACGACGAGGTGCGCCGGCGCCGCGGCGTGTGCCGCGCGGAGGGCCAAGATCACGAGTGATGCCCTCTCAATCACGCGAGATGCCACTCTGATCACGCGAGATTCCCCTTTTCGCACACCGGTCCGCTGTGCGGAAAGAGGCATCGGACGTGATTGAGCAGGCATCACGCGTGATTGGAGGGGCATCACGGCTGGGTAAGGGTGGCGCGGAGGGCGAGGATCATCTCGAAGCGGTCGTCCGGGTTCCGCAGGTGGTCCGCGAACAACGTCTCCAGCTCCTGGGCCCGCGCGCGGACCGTCTGCGGGTGGATCGCCAGGCGTTCGGCGACTTCGCGGACGTTGCCGCACGTCTCCAGCCACGCCAGCAGCGTCCCCGCGAGGCGGTTGTACTGCTTCGGGGGCAACGCCGTCAGCGGGGCCAGCCGGCGCCGCGACACCTCGGTCGCGAGGAATGGATCCTTGCGCAACCACAACGTCGCCAGGTGGTCTTCGCACCAGGTCAGCGGCTCGTCCGGGAGGACGTCGGCCGCCGTGAGGCGCAACGCCTCCTGCGCCGTCGCCAGTGAGCGCCCGGCCTGGCGCGGGGGCACCGGCGGGCCGACCGCCGCCCGCCGGCCGGCCAGCGCCGCCGTCAACCCCGACCGGTCCGGCGGCGCCGGCAGCAGCAGCCGCGGCGTCCCGTCTTCGAAGTCCTCCAGCGCGGCCAGGCCGGCGATGTCCGCCGGCCCGTCCAGCGCCACCGCGACCAGCCGGTGCGGCAACGGCCAGTCCGCCGCCGTCGCCGCTTCCTGGACCGTCCGCGACGGCGACGGCGGGTCCGCCAGCAGCAGGTCCAGCAACCGGCGGCGGCGTCGCTCCAACGCGCCCGCCGCCCGGGCCTGCGCCGCCGCGTGCCCTTCGATCGACAACGCCGACAGCTCGTCGATGTAGGCGAAGATCGCCTCGGCCAGCACGCACAGCGTCGCCGGCGGCACGCCCGCCCGCGTCCCCACCTCGGCCATCCGCCGCCAGGTGACGCGCGCGCCGACGCGGTAGGCCGCCTGCAGGACGTCGAGGTTGCGGCCCTGCGCGAGCTCGTGCACGCCGAGCCCGACGAACACCCGCCGCCGCTCGTCCGGGACCGAGCCGGCCGCCGCGATCCGGTCGATGAACTGCAGGATCGCCGCCTGCACGCCCGCCCGCAGCGCCTTGCCGAAGGCGCCGTCGAGCGGCCGCGCGTAGTCCGGGATGGTCCGCTGGATCTCGCGCAGCACCTCGTCGGCGACGTCGAGCATTCGCGGCCGGAACACCGCGGCCAGCTCCCGGGGGAGCAGGGCCCACAGCTGTCCCGGCCGCCCGTCGCCGCCGAGCATCGGCCCGAACGTCGTTTCGCCGGACGGTCCCGTCATGGCTCACCTCGTCGTCGAAGGGGAGTCAGGAGCCGAGCAGGGCTTCCGCCCGCAGCGCGATCTCCATGTCGAGCCGGTCGTCGGCGTTGTTCAGCCGGTCGCCGAACAGGTCGGTCAGCTGGTGCATGCGGTACCGCACGGTCTGCGGGTGCACCTTGAGCTTCTTCGCGATCTCGGGTGCGCTGCCGCGGGACTGCAGCCAGATCAGCAGCGTCTCGCCGAGGCGCGCCCGCTGCTTCGGCGTGAGGGTCCGGAACGGCTCCAGGCTGCGGGAACACAGCTCGCGGACCAGGAATTCGTCGGCGAGCAGCCACAGCGTGGACAGGTGGTCGGTGCAGCGCGTGACCGGCGCGTCCGGCAGCACCCCGCGCTGGACGAGCTTCAGCGTCCGGCGCGCCCACAGCAGCGACCGCGGCGCTTCGGTGAGCCGCACGGCCGGGCCGATCACCGCGCGCCAGCCGCCCAGCCGCTCGGTGAGGTTCTTCAGGTGCTTCTCCGCGTCGCCGGTGACCAGGCACGGCTCGCCGCCCTCGAGGTCGACGAGGACGTCGGAGTGCAGGTCCGGCGCGGCCAGGCTGTGCTGGTCGGAGCGGGGTTCGAGGGCGACGACCGTGACCTCGGCGGGCAGCGCCCACTGCGCGGTCGCGGCCTGCGCGCTGATCGTCTGCGGCGCCGACGGCGGGTCGGCGAGCAGCAGTTCGAGCAGCCGTCTCCGGCGGCGCGCCAGGGTGCCGGCGGCCCGGGCCTGCGCCGCCGTGTAGCCCTCGATCGAGAGGGCGGAAATCTCGTCGACGTAGGCGAAGATGGCCTCGGCGCTGGTGCACAGCGTGTCCGCGGCGAGGCCGTTGGCCTGCCCGAACTCCGAGATGTGCCGCCACGCGACGCGCCCGCCGACCCGGTAGGCCGTCTGCAGGCAGTCGAGGCTGCGGCCCTCGGTGAACTCGATCTTGCCGAGGTTGCGGAACACGGTCGTCCACGTCTCGAGCGGCACGGCACCGGGGGTGCCGACACTGTCGAGGCACTGGATGATCGCCTGCCGGACACCCTGGGTGATGATGTGCCCGAACGCGCCTTCGAGGGGCCGGCGGTACTCGGGCACCGCCCGCTGGACCTCCCGCAGGACGGCGCGGGCCAGCGGCTCGACCCGCGGCTTGAAGCGGATCGCCAGCTCGCGGGGCAGCGACGCCCACAGCCCGCTGGCGCCGGAAGCGCGCACAGGCCGGGGTTCCCCCGAGGTCCGCTGGGCGGGCGGGGAGGCGGTCCGGGGCCGGTCGGCCGACCCGGACTGCTGCCGGTACGCCGGTCCGGAAGAGCGCTCGCCAGGGTGGGGCCGGCCCGCCCGCACAGCGGCGGCGGCGAACCCGGTGTCCACGTCGGTCATGTTTTATCCTTGCTGGCACCAAAACCGGCCTCTTCGTCGTCGAAGCCGGTCCGGATTTTGTGGCTCCGGCAACATAATTTCGCGCGAACGGCACTGTCAACGGGTCTTCCGCCGACTTTGCGATAACCCGTCCGGACTACACCCGAACGGGTGGAAGCGCGCGACGCGAGGTGACACTTCCGCTTGGGCCGGTTGGTGCGCGGGTGACAACTTCCGGCGGTCCGGGCCGGAGGTATGTTGAAAGTGTTTCGCGTTTTCGCTCGTGATGTTTCTCGCGAACCTGAAAATAGGGCATCCGACTACTTGCGTCCGGTGTGGCGAACACCACTTACGCCGAATGCGGGTGCGCGTGACAACAACGGGGCCGAAAAGGTGATCGAGGGTGCGGACTCTCCCGGAATCACTGGTAATGCGTATCGACATTCCGCCGGTATCCGCGTATTCCTCGAAGGTATGGTCGCACTGACGCACCGGACGCACTGATGTCGTGCCGCGCGAGTTTTCTCTCTCCCCAGCAGCAGCTCCGGCCGCCGCGGCCGGGGTGCCGTCCGTGGCGGCGCGTGCTGCCGATGCCGGTGCGCGCGCTCGACCGCGCCGTCAGCGTTCCCGTTCACCGTCCGGCCGGTGCGCGCGCATGAGCAGCTGAGCGCGCAGGGCGAGCTGCATGCCGAGGCGGTCGTCGGCGTCCTTGAGGCGGTCGCCGAAGAGCTCTTCGAGCTGCCGCAGCCGGTTGCGCACGGTCTGCGGGTGGACGCCGAGGCGCTGCGCGATCTCCGGCGCCCCGCCCCGCGTCTCCAGCCAGGCCAGCAGCGTCTCGCTGAGCCGGTCGCGCTGCTTCTCGCTGAGGGAGGCGAACGGGTCGAGACTCCGGCGGGCCAGCTCGGCGGCCAGGAAGTCCTCCGCGAGCAGCCAGAGCGTGGCGAGGTGGTCGCGGCACCAGATGATCGGCCCGGGAATGTCGTGGCCGGACAGCAGCAGCGCGCGGCGGGCGGTGCGCAGCGCGGCCGGGGCGTCGGCCAGGGGCACGGTCGGGGACACCGCGGCCCGCCAGCCGTCGAGCTTGGCTTCCAGCGGGGCGAGGTCGGCGTCGGGATCGCGGGTGAGCAGGTGCGGCTCGGGGCCGTCAAGGCCGGCCAGGACGCCGTCGCCGAGCACGTCGGCCGGGAAGTCGGCGGCCTGGGGGCCGCGTTCGAGGGCGACCATCGCGGCGGCCTCCGGCAACGGCCAGCCCGCGCCGCCGGCGAGCTCGGCGATGCTGCTCGCCGCGCCTTCGGGGGCTTGGACGATGAGCTCGAGCAGGCGCCGCCGCCGGACCGGGACGGCGCCCTCGGCTTCGGCCTGCGCCTGCTGGTAGCCCTCGATCGCGGTGGCGCACAGCTCGTCGACGTAGGCGAAGATGGCCTCGGCGGCGACCGAGATGACGGCCGGGTCGACCCCTGCGGCGACGACGCCGGGGTGCATCGCCCGCCAGGCCACCCGGGCTCCGATGGTGGCGCTGTCCTGCAGCGCGTCGAGGTTGCGGCCTTCGGTGAACTCGACGCGGCCACGGCCGCGGTAGAAGTCGGCCCAGTGCTCGTGGGACAGGCCCGGCTCGCCCATCGAGTCGACGCAGTGCTGCACCGCGAACTCGACGCTCTTGACCAGGACCTTGCCGAACACGCCCTTGAGCGGCAGGCCGTAGGCCGGGACCGTGCGCCGGACCTCCTGGATCATCGAGGCCGCGGCGTGCCCGACGTGCGGGCGCAGGCCGGCGCCCAGTGCGCGCGGCAGCGACGCCAGCAGGCGGAAGCTGCGGTACTCGACCACGAATCCCCCTTCGAGCTCGCCCGGGCGGGGCAGAGCGTATCCGACGGTTGTGTGACTGATAATCAACGAGCCGTTCCCCGAAAGGGTGACGCGATGACGTCCTTTTGACACGAACGGGTGCGCGTTCTACGCTCCGTGTCAGATGGCGGAAGTATTTCTCCGCGCCAATTCCCCTCGTGGAGGACCGGATTTCCATGCGCGGTTCCGCTGCCTCGGACGGTTCCGTGTGGGCCCGGCTGCCCCGCGAGTTCGGCGACGCGGTGCGTCCGCGGATCCCCGAGATCGCGCGGGCCTGCGTCGATGGCATCGCCGCCGAGATTCCGGAATATTCCGGCACTTTCGGCCACGGACCCACCCGGGCCACGGCGATCGAGCAGGCGCGGCGCGGGATCGAGCGCGACATCGACCGCGTCGGCACGCCCGCGCTGTGGCAGGCCGGCCGGCTGGCCGAGTTCCGCGGGCACGGGCGCGAGGCGTTCCACAGTGGTCTGAGCCGCGAGTCGGTGCAGGCGGCCATCCGCGTGTCGAGCCGGGTCACGTGGCGGTGGATCGCCGACATCGCCCGGGATGCGGGCTTGTCCGGCGACGTCCTGTACGGCGCGGCCGAGGGGATGTTCGCCGACGCCGAGACGTCGATGGCGGCGGTCGCCGAGGGCTACCGCGCGGCCGAAGCGGCGATGTCCAGTACGGGCGAGCGCCACCGCCGGCTGCTGCGCGCCCTGCTCGGTGGCCGCGCACCGGCCGAAGTGGACGGTCTGCTCGCGGCGTCCGGGCTGCCGGTGCCCGCGCAGGTGGCCGCGGTGGCGTTCCGGGCGTTGCCGGGCGCGCCGGACTTCCCGTCGGGGCTGCTGCCCGAGCACGTCCCGGCCGACCCGCTCGGCACCCCGCCGGCAGCGCTGACCCCGGCCCCCGACACGGACCTGGCAGGGCTGGCTTCGCTGCCGGCCGGCTGGCTGGCGGCGGTCGGCCCGCTGGTGTCCCCGGCCGAGGCCCCGGAGTCGTTCCGGGTGGCCCGCCGCGCGCTCGACCTGGCGGCGCGGGGGTTGCTGGACGCGCCGGGCCCGGTGGTGTGGTGCCGCGACCACCTGACGACTTTGGTGCTGCTGGCGGACGAGTTCCTGGTGGCGCAGCTGGCATCGACGACGTTGGCACCGTTGGCGGGGTTGTCCGGGCGGCGGCGGGAGCAGTTGGCGGAGACGTTGCTGGCGCTGGTCCAGACCCGGGGGAGCGCACCGGAGCTGGGGCGGCTGCTCGAGCTGCACCCGCAGACTGTTCGGGCTCGGTTGCGGAAGCTGGGCGAGTTGTTCGGGGCGCGGTTGGACGATCCCGGGGAGCGGCTGCGGCTGGAGCTGGCGTTGGTGGCGGAGCGGGCGCTGCCGGGCGGGGAGTGAGCGGGGCCGGCCGGGGAGGGCCCCGCCCTTCCGTGGCGGGGTTCCGGCGAAGTCACTCGGCCCGGCTGCCTCGACGCGGCTCGACGGGCGTGGCCCCCGGGCAAACGTCTTGAATGAGTCATTCGCGACGTGCGGCGATGTCGCGTTTCACTGTTCGGCTGCCGCAGAGGCCGGGCCGCGACTGGGTTTGGTCTCCGGCCCGGACCCCGGCGATCGGACTTCGGCCGAAGTAGCCGGGGCCGAGCGCGGGCCTGGCGTCAGCGCCCCAAGGCGGCCTTGGTTGCGTGTGACGCACCGAAGGCCGCCTTGGGTGCGTCAAACGCACCAAAGGCGACACGCTCGTCTCCACCACTCCGGGGGACGCCCACTGGTGGTGCCGACGACGGGAACACCCACCCCGGTAGCCGTACCAGCGGAACGCCGTGCCGAGACCAGCGGCGGCACCAGGTTCACCGCCACCGCACCCGCGTTGACCACGACGAACAGCGCCGCCTCGCGCAGGCGGTGATGGGCGCCTCGTCCTGCGAACGACCAGCGCGGGGGGCAGCAGGCATGCGAACGCCGTCGCGAAGAAAAGCGCCGTTACCGGTTTCTCCCGGCACACGGTGAGCTTCAGGCTGTAGTCGCCCAGTAGGGTGACCCCCGTACGCGGCCAAGCCGACGACGGCGAAGCGGAGCAGCTCTCGCGGCTCGGGCATGGTTCCTCCAGGTGACGCCGACAGGGTGGAGGTCTTTCGATGGCACGCACGGGCGGTGAGGGCGAACTCCCCTCGGTCGCCGAACTGGTGAACCTTTCGCAGACGAAACCGCTGATGATCCGCGGTGACCTCGACGCGATGCTCGCCGCGGAACCCGCGCCCGCCCCGGAGCCCGAGACCAAGCCCGACCCCCTGGCCATCCTCGACGCCGAGCTCGCGGCTCCCGAGCCCGAGGACGAGCGCCCGCGGGAAGCGCCGCCCGCCGAGCCCCGGCGGACCAAGCCCTACGTCCTCGCCGCCGGTGGGGCCGTCGCGCTCGGGCTGGCCGCCGTCGTGCTCCTCCAGCCGCAGCAGGTCGGCGGGACGGCCACGCCGCCGCCCGGGGCGACCGCCCCCGCCGCGCCGCCGCCCTCGAGCGAAGCGGTGGAGACGATGAGTGCCTCCGCGGAGCCGCCGCCGCTCACCGCGCGGGTGCACGACTCGCCCGTCCGGACCACGAGCGCCCCGGCCGCCGCGGGACGCAAGCCCGCGCGCCCCACGCCGTCGGCGCCGCCGGTTCAGGACACCTGGCAGCAGTACGTGAGCTCGGTGATCAGCTCGTGGCAGCAGCAGCACCCGCACGGCCGTCCGAACCGTTGATCAGCCGCGCGCTGAAAAGTTCTCACCGCCCTGTCGATTTCGCCCTCTCTCGCGTGACGGAGTAGGAAAGGACCACGACGAGAGGAAACGGACATGGCGCAGTACGCGGTGCTGATCTACGAGCGGGTGGCCCCCGATGACCTGCCGAAAGAGATCATGGACCGGCACATCGGCCTGCCCGAGCGGATCGGCGAACTGGGCGGGAAGGTGACCGCTGGCCTGGCTCTGCAGCCGAACGAGACGGCCACCGCGATCCGTGGCGACCTGGTGACCGACGGGCCGTTCGTGGAGACCAAGGAGGTGCTGGCCGGGGTGTACGTCCTGGAGGCCCGCGACCTCGACCACGCCCTCGCCTGCGCGAAGCTGACGCCGGTCGTCGAGGGCGGCGTCGAGGTCCGGCCGCTCGTCGACTTCCAGGTCGTGGCGGACTGACCGCGGTCGCCGACGCCGTCGCCGAAGCGCACCGTCGCGAGTGGGCCTACGTGCTCGCCGCGACGGTGCGGGTCACCCGCGACCTCGACGAAGCCGAAGAGGCCGTTCAGGACGCCTACCTCCAGGCGCTGAAGCGCTGGGCGAGCGACGGCGTTCCGGACCGGCCCGGCGCGTGGCTGACCACGGTCGCGCGCCGGAGCGCGCTCAACGGCGTCCGGCACCGGGAAGTGCTGCGGCGCAAGCTGCCGCTGCTCGTCGAGCCGGCCGCCGCCGAGCCCCCCGAGCCCGCCGGGCCGATCCCGGACGACCGGCTCCGGCTGGTCTTCACCTGCTGCCACCCGGCGCTGGCGCAGGAGGCCCAGATCGCGCTGACGCTGCGGCTGGTGTGCGGGGTCGCGACGGCCGACATCGCGCACGCCTTCCTGGTGCCCGAGCCGACGATGGCGGCCCGGATCACCCGCGCCAAGAAGAAGATCGCCGCCGCGCGGATCCCGTACGCGGTGCCGTCGGCCGAAGAACTGCCGGCGCGCGTGTCCGTCGTGCTGACCGTGCTGCACCTGCTCTATTCGGCCGGCCACACGGCGGCGTCGGGGGACGACCTCGTGCGGGACGAGCTGACCGGCCGCGCGCTGGACCTGGCGCGGATGCTGCGGGCCCTGCTGCCCGCCGTCACCGAGGTCGCCGGGCTGCTCGCGCTCCTGCTGGTCCACCAGGCCCGCCGGGCCACCCGGACCGACGACGCCGGCCGGCTGCTGCGGCTGGAAGACCAGGACCGCGCGTGCTGGGACACCGCGATGGTCGCCGAGGCCGACCGGCTCGTCGTCGAGGCGCTCAAAGGCGGCCCACCCGGACGGTTCGGCGTCCAGGCCGCGATCGCCGCCCTGCACGCGCAGGCGCCCAGCTACGCCGAAACCGACTGGCCGCAGATCCTGACCCTCTACGACGTGCTGCTGCGCCTGTGGCCCTCGCCCGTGGTGGCGCTCAACCGCGCGGTCGCGCTGGCGATGGTGGCCGGCCCGGCGGCGGCGCTCGCCGAGATCGCCCGGCTGGAGGAGGACGGGCGGCTTGCCGGTTACCGCTACTTGCCCGCCGCGAAGGCCGATTTGCTGCATCGCCTTGGCCGTGACGCTGAGGCGGCTGAGGCGTACCGAGCGGCGCTCGCGTTGAGCGACAACGCCGTGGAGCAGGAGTTCTTGGCCGCGCGGCTCAGCGGCGCTTGACGAAGAACGGCACCGCTTCGTCCCGGTACATCAGGACGAAGCCGGCGATCGACAGGACCAGCGTTCCGAGGTAGAACGCCAGGTGCGCGAGGTCGCCGCTCTGCATCGGGTCCGCGCCGGCGAGGACGAGCAGCTGGATCACCACGTTCAAGATGCCGAGCACGCCGGAGATCGCCAGCAGCTTGCGCGCCCAGAGCGCGCCGCGGTACATCCCGTACACCAGCAGTGCCCACAGCGCGCCCGGCAGCAGGAACGTGATCACCGCGACCTCGGTGGGGAGCGGGCCTTGCGTTGTCCTGGCCACCACGGTGCCGTCGCCGTCCCACGCCGATTCGGAGATCGTGAACCGGAAGAGGGTGCTGTCCAGGAGCTGGCTGAGCAGCGAACCGAGGAACCAGCACGCGACCGCCGCCCACCAGGCGAACGCGGCCTTGCGGACGGTCGCCGGCCGCTCGGGCCGGGCGGCTTGGTGGACGTGGGGCGGTACGGCCGGGAACTGGCCGTAGGGGTGGAATTCTGGTGGTGGGTCCGGCGGAAACCCTTCGCCGCCCTCCTGAGTCTCCGGCATCCGGAGCATAGGCCGGGAACGTCCGGTTCCGGCACGGTCACGACCCGAACCGTTACCCGCGTGGTGTCACACCGGGGTGCTATAAAGCGCTACCTCTCGTGGGACCGGTTTCGCGGCCGTAGGCGGCCGCTGCCGGTGCCGCTAGGGTGATCGTCTGGATGTGCTGGCTCACGAGCAGCCGAACGGGAGAAGCCGGTGACCGCCGCGCAGGACTCATCGTGGGACTCCGGTACCCGCTTGCGCGTGCTGCTGGTGGAGGACGACGACGGCGACGCACTGCTGGTCGAGGAGATGCTCGCGGACACGTCCGTGCCGTTCTCGCTCGAACGCGTCGAAACGCTCGCCGCCGCGCTGGCCGGCCCGCTCACCGCCGACTGCGTCATCCTCGACCTGCAACTGCCCGACGCCATGGGGTTGAGCGGGCTGACGAAGCTCGGCCAGCACGCGCCCGGCGTCGCGATCGTCGTCCTGACCGGCGGGCACGACCAGGCCACCGGCGTCGCCGCGGTCGCCGCCGGCGCCCAGGACTACCTCGTCAAGGACCAGGTGGACGGGCCGCTGCTGGTGAAGGCGCTGCGCTTCGCCCGGGAACGCAAGCGCGCCGAGCAGGTCGAGCAGCAGTTCCTGCAGCAGCAGCTGCTCGCCCGGGAGAACGCGCGGCTCGAACGCGGCCTGCTGCCCGTCCCGCTGCTGCGCGACCCGCACCTCGAGCTGGCCTCCCGCTACCGCCCGGGCCGCAACGGATCCCTGCTGGGCGGCGACTTCTACGACGCGATCGAGCTCGCCGACGGCACCGTGCACATGATGATCGGCGACGTCTGCGGCCACGGCCCGGACGAGGCCGCGCTCGGCGTCGCGCTGCGGATCGCGTGGCGCTCGCTCGTGATGGCCGGCCTGCCGATGGCCGACGTGCTGAGCATGGTCGAGCGGGTGCTGGTGCACGAGCGCATCGAGCCGCTGTTCGCCACCGTCTGCATGGTCGTCGTCGCGCCGGACCGAAGATCCCTGCGCCTGTCGCTCGCCGGGCACCTGCCGCCGCTGCTGCTCACCCCGGGCGACGGGCACCTGCTCCCCGGGAAACACCTCGGCGTCCCGCTCGGCATCGTCGAAGGCACGAAGTGGGAAGCCCTCGACGTGCCCTTGGAACCGGGCTGGTCGCTGCTGCTCTACACCGACGGCGTGTTCGAAGGCCGCGTCGGCGCCGGGTCGGAACGGCTCGGCCACGAGCGGATGGCCGCCATCGTCCTCGAGATCCAGCACCAGACCGGCCTGGCCGGCACCGACCTGCTCGACGAGCTGATCGCCCGCGCCGAGCGGCTCAACTCCGGCCCGCTCGACGACGACGTCGCCCTCGCTCTGCTCAGCCACGACCCGGGGAAGCAAAATCGATGAGCGCTGAAGCACGCGGCTGGACGATCCGCCGCTGGCTGTCCCTGTTCGCCGTCGTCGAAGCGGTGCTGCTGCTCGCCGCGGTGGCCGGCGCCGCGATCGCGATGAACAACCTCACCGAAGCCCGCAACAGCCTCCTCGACGTCATCGGGCCCCAGCGGCTGGCCGCGACGCAGCTGTCGACCGCGCTGCTGAACCAGGAGACCGGCGTCCGCGGCTACCAGCTCGGCAGGCAGCCGGGCTTCCTCGCCCCCTACACCGAAGGCCGCCGGGCGGAGGGCGACGCGGTCGGGCAGCTGCGCCAGCTCGGCGCCCTCCCCGGCACCCAGGCCGGCGACGACCTGGAGGCCGTCCTGCGCGCGGCCACCGCCTGGCAGGCCGCGGCCGCGCCCGCCGTCGAACCCGGCGCGAGCCCGCTCACCCAGGCGCAGATCGAACGCGGCCGTATCCTGTTCGACGCGGTCCGCGGGGCCCTCGGCACCCAGTTCGACCACCTCACCGCCGTCCGCGACTCCGGCCGGGCCGACCTCGACAGCGCGGCGAGCTTCCTGACCGCGATGCTCGTGGCCGTCGCGGTGCTGATCGTGCTGCTGTTCGTGGTGCTGTTCCTCGGCCTGCGGCAGGTCATCACCCGGCCGATCCTGCGGCTGGCGGGCGAAGTCCGCCAGGTCGCCGACCAGGACGTCCACCGGCCGGTGAACGGAAGCGGACCGCTCGAGATCGCCCAGCTCGGCGCGGACGTCGAGGCCATGCGGCAGCGCATCCTCGACGAGGTCGCGGAGCTCGAGCGGGCGCACGCGCTGCTGGACCGCCGGACGCGCGAACTCGAGCGGTCGAACGCCGACCTGGAGCAGTTCGCCTACGTCGCTTCGCACGACTTGCAGGAACCGCTGCGGAAGGTGGCGAGCTTCTGCCAGCTGCTGCAGAAGCGCTACCAGGGCCTGCTCGACGAGCGCGGCGAGCAGTACATCGAGTTCGCCGTCGACGGCGCGAAGCGGATGCAGGTCCTGATCAACGACCTCCTGGCGTTCTCGCGGGTCGGGCGCAAGCCGGGCGAGCACGTCGTGGTCGAGGCGGGCCGGCTGGTCGACGACGCGCTCGCGAACCTGGAGGTGGCGCTCTCGCTGAGCGCCGGCAAGGTCGACCGCGGCGAGCTGCCCGAGGTCCGCGTCGAGCCGGCCCTGATGACGGCGGTGTTCCAGAACCTGATCGGCAACGCCCTGAAGTTCAAGGGCGAGACGCCGCCGGAGGTGCGGGTCGGCGCGGAGCGCGATGGCGACGACTGGGTGTTCACGGTGTCGGACAACGGGATCGGCATCGACGCGGAGTACGCCGAACGGGTCTTCGCGCTGTTCCAGCGGCTGCACACCCGCAGCGCGTACCCGGGCACCGGCATCGGCCTGGCCCTGTGCCGCCGGATCGTCGAGTACCACGGCGGCCGGATCTGGCTCGACACCGAAGCGGAACGCACCACGTTCCGCTTCACCATCCCGGTGGCCGGCGACGAGGGGGACGCATGACGCAGCCGCACGAGCCGATCGACATCCTGCTCGTCGAGGACGACCCCGGCGACGTGCTGATGACGCGCGAGGCCTTCGAGCACCACAAGATCCGCAACGCGCTGCACGTCGCGAGCGACGGCGTCGAAGCGATCGAGTTCCTGAACCGCAAGGGTCGCTTCGGGCAGGCGCCGCGGCCGGACCTGATCCTGCTCGACCTCAACCTCCCCCGCAAGGACGGCCGGGAGGTGCTCGGCGAGATCAAGCAGGACCCGGACCTGCGCACGATCCCGGTGGTCGTGCTGACGACGTCCGAAGCGGACGAGGACATCGTGCGCAGCTACGACCTGCACGCCAACGCCTACGTCACCAAGCCTGTGGACTTCGAGAAGTTCGTCGAGGTGGTCCGGAAGATCGACGACTTCTGGGTCACGGTCGTCAAGCTGCCGCGCCGCTGAACGCACCGATGGCGAGGTGGCGGAGATTGGGGCACCATAAGGGGCCGTGACCTCTTCATCCCGGGATCTCCCCGCCGTCGAGCTGGCGGTCACGCTCGACTGGCGGGACACGGCCGCGGTGCTGTGCGTGGCGGGGGAGATCGACCTGCTGAGCGCGCCCGAGTTCGAGGAAGTCGTCGACGTCGTGCTGGCCGAAGAGCCGCGGACGCTGGTGGTCGACCTGCGCGCGGTGACGTTCTTCTGCTCGGCGGGCCTGCAGGTGCTCGCGGCCGCGCACCGGCGGCTGCCCGAGCGGGCGCTGCGGGTGGTGAGCGACTCGCCGGTGACGTCGGGACCGCTGAAGACCACCGGCCTCGACACGTGGATCGGCGTCCACGCGACGGTCGACGAAGCGCTGGCCCGGTGACGGGCCCGGAAAGGCGACTGCCGATGGACGAACCCCCGGGACCGTTCCGCTGCCACGGCGTGCAGGCGGTGCCCCAGGACCTGCGGCGGCTCCGCCACGACCTGATGGCGTGGGTCCTCTCGGCGGGCGTCGAGGAAGGGCGGGCGCAGGACATCGTGCTGGCGAGCTACGAGGCGCTGGCCAACGTCGCCGACCACGCGTACACCGGGGCGGGGGCCGGGGTGGTCGACCTCGACGCGGCGGTGCACCCGGACCGGATCGAAGTGGTCATCAGCGACCACGGGAAGTGGCGGACCCCGGTGGTGGACCCGCGCCCGGTTTCCGTGCGGGGGCGGGGTTTGACGCTGCTGCGGGCGAGCGCCGACCGGGCGGACATCGCGTCCGGCGAGGCGGGGACCGTGGTGACGTTGACCTGGGATCGGGCGTCCGTGCGGCCTTGACCCCACCGTTCGGAGCGCCCCAATGTGGCGTTGGTTGCGTCCGACGCACCCAATGTGGCGTTCGGTGCGTCTGACGCACCGAACGCCACATTGGGGCGCTGGGGTCTAGCTGTGCACGACGGTACCGGTCTTCGGGTCGAGCGTGACCTTCTTCGCTTCCGGCCACCAGAAGTCGAACATCCCGTTGAGCGACCCCGCGCGGGAGTCGAACGACGAGTCGCCGATCCGGCCGGCGAACCAGTTGTCCTCGATGAACTTCAGCACCGAGGTCTGGTCGGTCAGCGAGTGGTCGACGTGGTTGACCTTGCTGTACGGCGAAATCACCAGCAGCGGCAGCCGCGGGCCGTAGCCGCAGCGGTCCGCGTAGCCGCCCAGCGTCGCCGGCTTGCCCGTGCAGACCGGCTGGTCCTGCGAGGCGTCGCGCGAACCGTTGATCACCTTCGAAGCCACGTGGTCGTACCAGCCGTCGGAGTCGTCGTAGGCCAGGACGATCGCCGTCGACTTCCAGTCCGGGGACTGCTGGATCTTGTTGATCTCCCCGACCACGAACTGCTGCTCGTCCAGCGGGTCGGAGTAACCCGCGTGGCCGTCCTGGTACTCCGGGGCCTTCAGGAAGCTCACCGCGGGCATCGAGCCGGCCTGCAGTGCGGCGTCGAAGTCGGAGATGTCGTACTGGTGGTTCGCGCGGTCGGTCTGGCCGATCGCCTGCACCGACGACGGCGGCAGGTGCTTCGGGTTCGCCGTCGACGGGTAGTACTGGAACGGCTCGTGGTGCGGGCTGTAGTCGACGACCGCGTTGCCGCCGACGTTGGTGTGGGTCTGGCCGCAGACCGCGTAGCCGTTCGCTTCGCCGGTCGGGCGGAAGCCGCCCTGGAACCAGCCCCACGTGACGTGGCGCTGGTTGAGCAGGTCGCCGACGTTGCGGCCGTGCATCGTGGCCAGGTTGTCCTTGCTCGTGTGGTTCTTGCCCGAGCAGTCGTCCCAGGCCGGGTCCGGGTCGTTGATCATCGTGCCGACGCCGTTCGCGTCCGGCGACTGCACGGTGTAGGCGTCGCTGACCGGCTCGTGCGTCACCGGGTCGACCGCCTGGACGCCGTGGGTGTTGCCCGAGATCAGGTCGATCGCGCCCGGGCTGGACGGGCCGAACACCGTGTTGAACGAGTTGTCGTTCAGCGCGTAGTGCTGCGCGTAGTTCCACATGCCGGTGACGGTGTTGCCGTCGAAGTAGTCCATCACCAGGCCGGGCTCGCCGAACAGCACCGGCTGGCCGGTGCACTTGTCCGTCTCGGTCTTCTCGACGAACTTGTCCATCTTGCCGCCGTTGAAGGCGGCCTGCTCGGCGCCGTAGTTGTGGTTCTGGTCGCAGGTCAGCGCCTGCTCGTGCGTGAGCCGCTTGGGGTTGTAGGCGTTCGGGTTGTCCGTCAGCAGCTTGTGGTCCAGGCCGTTGACCTTCGGGGTGTTGCGCGCGGCGGTGAACGGGGTGCCGTCGGTGTTGGCCGCGTTCGGGTAGGTGCCGAAGTAGTGGTCGAACGAGATGTTCTCGCCGAAGATGACCACCACGTGCTTGATCGGCGTGGCCGTGGGTATTCCGTGCGCGGGGAACAGGTTCAGCGGCTGGGCGTCCGCGGTGCTCGCCGCGGAGCCGGTGACGGCGGCCAGCACGGCGACCGAGGCGAGGGCCCCGGCGCCGAGCAGTCCCCGCCGCCGGCGGCGGATTCTCGTGTCCACAGTGGATTCCTTTCGTGGTGGGTTCGCGGTCAGGCGAGCAAAGAGCGGCCGAAGTGGTCGTCCGGCCCGGTGACGCCCGGCAGCGCGAAGAAGTAGCCGCCGCCGAACGGGGAGATGTAGTCGGTCAGGGGTTCGTCGGCCAGCCGGGTCTGGACCGCTTCGAACTGCCGCTCCAGGTCCTGCTGGTAGCAGACGAAGATCAGGCCCATGTCGAGGTTGCCGTTGCCGTCGATACCGCGGTCGTAGTTCACGGCGCGGCGCAGGATCCGGCTGGCGTCGGTTTCCGGCGTGCGCGGGTTGGCCTTCCGGATGTGGCTGGTCAGCGGGATCACGGTGCCGATGGGGTCGTCGGCGTAGCGGGGGACGTCGGTTTCCTCGGTGCCGTCGAGCGGGGCACCGGTGTCCCGGCGGCGGCCGAACATGTTCTCCTGCTCGGCCAGCGAAACCCGGTCCCAGAACTCGACCAGCATCCGGATCAGCCGGATGACCTGGTAGCTGCCGCCCGCGGCCCAGGCGGGTTCGGTTTGTGTGGACGTCCACACGAGACGGTCGAAGTCGGCTTCCTCCGGGTTGGCGGTGCCGTCCTTGAAACCCATCAGGTTCCGCGGGGTCCCGGCCGGGCGCGGCGGGGAGCTGAAGCCGTTGAGCTTCCAGCGCAGCTGCATGCCGCCGCGGGTCGCGCGGGCGATGTCGCGCAGCGCGTGCAGGACGGTGTCGGTGGAGTTCGCGGACAGCGTGAGGCTGAGGTCGCCGTGGCACCGGGCGGGGTCGAGGGCGTCGTTCGCGAACGTCGTCATCGGCTTCAGCTTGGCGGGCTTGAGCTTCGCCAGGCCGTACCGGTCGTCGAACAGCGACGCGCCGGCGCCGAGGATCACGCCGAGGTCCCCGCCGGGCACTACGGGCCCGAGCACGCCGGAGTCGGCGGGCGGGGCGGTGATGCCGAGGGCGGCGGGTGCCCCGCCGGTGGTGAGGAACCGTGCCCGGTCGGTGATGGCGCGGAAGAGGTCGGTCAGTTCGGCCTTCGACTCGGCGACGACATCGAAGGAGGCGACGACGGTCTGGGTGGGCGGAGTCCGCAGGATGGCGGCCTGGTTCCGGCCGTGGAAGGGAACCGGTGACGTGCTGTCGGTGATCGCCGACGACGCGCCGAGCCCGGCTCCGGCGGCCACGGTCAGGCCGGCGCCCATCGCGGCCCGGCGCAGGAAGGAACGGCGCGGCAGGCCCGCGGCCGGGTGCGGCACGGGACAGCGAGGCTGGTCCGTCACGAAACCCTCCTCGGCTCGGCGATCGCGGCGATCGGGGCCAGCAGTTCCGTCAGCTCGCTCACGTCCGCGTTCAGCTTCTGCCTCTCCTTCTGCGGCAACCGGTCCAGCGGCGTCCAGCTGCCGTCCGGGTGGTGGGCCGCGTCCAAAGCGGTCTGGGTGCGGGTCAGCCACTTGTCCACTTCGGACAGGTCCGGGTACCTCGGTGCCAGGAGCGGGCGGAGCACGTCCAGCACCGCGCGGGTGCCGTCGAGGTTGGCGCGGGCCGTGGCCAGGGTGGTGCCGCTGCCGTAGTCCGTGCGGCCCGTCAGTTCGAACTGCAGCGTGTTCTCCATGATCTCGTGCGCGCGCAGGCCGAGGTCGTTGCCGTCGACCTGGCTGTCGGCGAACGATGCCTGCAGCGCGTGGGCGTCCGTGTCCAGGCGGTCGGCCACCGGGCCGAGCGCGCCGAGGTCCTCGCCGTGCCACAGGCCCTGCTCGAGGCGGTGGAAGCCGGTGAAACCCGCGTCGGACGTGCCGTCCGGGAGGCCGTCGGCGGTGCCGTTGAGCGCGCCGTCGGAGTCGCCGAACGCGTCGTACGCCGCGCCGAGGCGCTCGTACGTCAGGTGGGCCGTCAGCCACGCCGCTTCGCTTGCCGCGCGGTCGCCGCCGTGGACCGCGTTCTTCAGCGCGCCCGTGTTCGCGACCAGCTCGCCGAGGCCCGTCGTGACGTGCTGCTGGTAGGCCTTGAGCGGCCCCAGCAGGTCGTTGTGCGTCACCGGTGCGACGCCGGGCCCGGTCCGCTCGGCCCCGCCGCTGAGCTGCACGGCCGGTCCGACGATCGCGCCGGCGTCCTCCGGGAGGCAGCGGAACGCGTAACTGCCGTTGCCGAGATTGACCTGCAGCGGCCGGGTGGTCGCCGGGCCGAGGCCCTCGACCTCGCCGTAGATCACCCCGGTCGCCGGGTCGATCAGGTCGACCTCGGCGGTCACCGAGCCGGTGTTGTGCAGGCGGAACGTCTGCGGCCCGGGCTTCGGATCCGACCAGCCGGTGCCGCACGCCGAGCGCGACACCGCGATCTCCGGGTCGCCGGCGGAAGCGCTGTCCGGCCAGAACGCCACGACGGCTCCCGCCGCGGCGGCCACGACCACGGCCGCCACGATCCAGCGGCTACGCACTGACACTCTCCCCGTCACTCGACGGACCATTCTCGGTCACGGATTATGCGAGCCTAACGCTCACAAATCCGCAACGGAGGACGCCGAGAGTAGGAAATTCACCGGGATTTTGACCAGGCGACCACGAAAGGGGGAGGATTCAGACGTTTGCCTGTGCCAGATCTGTCTGGTTCGGCGCGAAAGTCCGGTTGGTTACGCTGGGGGCAGCGGAGATCCGGTTTCCAGGAGCGTCTTCAGGCTCGAGAGCAGCGCGGGCCAGCCCTGGCTGCACATCGCCTTGACCGTGCTGTCCGGTTCGAAACCGTCGTGCAGCACCGTCAGCTTCACGGTTTCCCCTTGGGGTTCGAGCGTGAAGGTGACCTTCGAGCGGCCTTCCCGCTGCAGTTTCGCCAGCGTTTCCGGGGCGATTCCGTTGCGATCGGCCCATTCTTCCGTGAATGTGTGCCAGGTGTAGGAGAGCCGGCGGTACGGGTCCGATTCGAGCACGACCTGATCGGGATGACTCGTTTTCGCGCCGCTTTCCGACCAGACCATCGGCGAACCTTTCTTCCAGTCGGTTTCGAACGCGACGCCCCAGTACTGCCGGGTGAACGCCGGTTCGGTAAGCGCTTGCCAGAGCTTTTCCGGGGTGGTGCTGATGTAGGTGGTGTAAGCGAATTCGTTCATGGGTTCCGACTCCAGGGCTCGTTTCAGATCGGCCAGCGCGCCGGCCCGCTGCCGGTCGAAGCGGGTCATCCAGCGCTCGGCGATCGCGTTGATCGGCGCGGCGTCGAGGTGGTGCAGCTTTTCGCGGCCGCGCCAGGTCGTCGTGACCAGCCCGGCCGCCTCGAGCACGGCCAGGTGCTTGCTCACCGACTGGCGGGCCATGTCCAGCCCCGCGCACAGCTCGCGCAGGGTCTGGCCGGTGCGCTCGTTGAGCGCGTCCAGCAGCTGGCGGCGGCTGGGATCGGCCAGTGCCTTGAACACCTCGTCCATCGCGCCTCTCCAGAGACATGCAGCCAATCGGCTGCCTATGCACGATAGGCAGCCGATTGGCTGCATGTCAACCGGAGGTCAGCGGAAGCGGATCGCCGTGCTGCCCGCGAGCACGAAGAACACGAGGATGACCAGCGTCCCGGTCTGCCCGCCGGACGACCGCGTCACGACCTGGTCGACCGCGCCGGTCAGCCGCACCCCGCACTCGGCGACGACGGTGTGCGGCCCCGCCTCGATCCGCGTGAACTCGACCGGCGCGGTGAAGGCGCCGGAGCCGTCGGTGTAGGCGGAGCCGACCTCGACGCCGTCGGAGGTCAAGGTGACCATCCGGCTCGGCTCGCACCCCTTGCCGGACGCCGACAGTTCGTCGCCGGGCTGGACGCTCGGCCGGTCGAGCACCAGCTCACCCGGCTTGGGCTCGGTGCTGGTGGTCGTGGGGGTGCCGGGAGGGGTCGGCGCGGTGGACGACGGCGGCGTGGTCGTGGTCGTCGGCGGGGTGGTGCTCGTGGTCGAAGGCGGGGTCGTGGTGGTGCCTGGCCTGGTCGGGCGCGTGGTCACGGGCGGTGGCGGGGTCGTGGTCACCGGTGGCGGCGGGGTGGTCGTGGTGACTCCGGTGACGACGAAGGTGCCGCTGGCGGTTTGTTTCTGGCTCGTGCACGTTGCGGTCACCGTGTAGGAGCCCGGCTTCGCGGTCGCAGGCACGGCCGTCGCGAACTGCCCGCCGGCCGCCGGGGCCACCTTGGCGCCGAGTGCTGTGCCGGCCCAGAAGAAATTGATGATCCGGCAGGTCGGAAAACCATTCCAGGAAATGGTGAACGAACTGCCCGCCGGTCCGCTCGACGGTTTCAAACCAACCGAGGGTGGAACTTGTGCGTTACCCGTGTTCGTGAACGTGAGCAGAAGTATCGCTCCGGCCACGGTGCCGAAAAACAACCGAACCACGAATCGCATTGGGACGTCCCTCCCCGGTGTGTGCTCGCTGTAGCATTCCGGACCAGTCGGATAACGCAAGTAGGGGATGCCCAATGGGACGTGTCATCGCGGCGGGGGTTGCGTTGGGTTTGTGCGGGGTGCTGCTCGGCGCGCCGGCCGCGTCGGCGCAGTCCGAATCCGGCTCGCTCGGCGTGCAGGTGTCGATCGACCGGCGGCCGATCGCCGACGCCACGGTCCCGATCGACCCGGCCAAGCAGGTCGAGCTGCAGGTCGTCGCCACCAACTCCGGGACCGCCCCGGTGAAGGTGCGCAGCGTGCGGCTCTCCGGCGTCGCGCTCGCGCTCACCTTCTTCGCCTATGACACGACCGCGCCGTTCGAAGTGCCGGCGCGGGGCTCGATCACCCGGACGTTCGTGCTGGACCTCGGCGACCTCGCCGGACAGGCGACCGGGCTGCTGCCGTCGTCGGTCGAGCTGCTCGACGCCCAGCGCGCCACGCTCGGCGAGGCGACGACGGTCGCCGACGTCCGCGGCTCCTTCTGGTCGGTCTACGGCGTCTTCGGCCTGGCGATGCTCGTGCTCACCGTCCTCGCCTGGCTGGCCGCGCTGCTCGCGCTCGCCCGGCACCGGCTGGCCCCCAACCGCTGGCGCCGGGGCCTGCGGTTCCTGCCCGCCGGGTTCGGCACCGGCCTGGTCGCGGTGATCACGCTGTCGGTGCTGCGGTTGGTCCCGCCGGAGCCGGCGATCGAGATCCCGGTGGTGCTGGGTGCCGCGGCGATCGCGTTCCTGCTCGGCTACCTGACGCCGCACCCGGCGCCACCACGGGCCGACAGCGAGACCACAGGCAGTGACACCACCGTCCGGATGGCGATCCCGCCCACCCAGGAATTCACCCGATGAGCGCACCGGCCGAGCTGGTCGCCGCCCTGCCGCAGTACGACATCGGCGCCGAGATCGGCGAAGGCGGCATGGGGCTCGTCTTCGCCGGGACGCACCGGACGCTCGGGCGCAGCGTCGCGATCAAGCAGCTGCCCTGGGACGTGCTCAACCACGCGGCGAGCAGCGAGCTGTTCGATCGCGAGGCCCGCGTGCTGGCCAGCCTGGACCACCCGCACATCGTGCCGGTGTACGACTACGTCCGCACCGGCCGCGAGCACCTGCTGGTCATGGAACGGCTCGACGGCGGCACCGTGCACAGCCGGTTCCACGGCGGCGGCGTCAGCGGCGAGCAGGCGTGCGCGATCGGCCTGGCGATGCTCGCCGGGCTGCACGCGGCGCACCGGGCCGGCGTGCTGCACCTCGACGTCAAGCCGCGGAACCTGCTGTTCACCCTGCAGGGCGTGATGAAGGTGGCCGACTTCGGCATCGCGCGGGTGATCAGCGAGGGCGCCACGCTCGTCACGCACGGTGGCGAAATCCTCGGTACTCCGGCGTACATCGCGCCCGAACAGGCGATGGGCAACGCGCTGAGCCCGGCGGCCGACGTCTACGCGGCCGGCACGGTGCTCTACGAACTGCTGTCCCGGCAGCTGCCGTTCGACAACACGCGGGGCGCGATCAGCATGATGCGCCAGCACATGTTCACCGACCCGCGGCCGATCGCGGGTGTCCCGATGCCGATCGCCGGCGTGATCATGCGCAGCCTCGCGCGTGAGCTCGATGCGCGGTATCGCGAGGCCGAGTCCTTCGCGGCCGACCTGGCCGGGGCCGCGACCGCCGTCTACGGACCGGGCTGGCTCGAACGGTCCGGGGTGCCGGTGCTGCACCTGACGCCGCGGGTGATCGCCGGGCTCAACTCGCCCACCGCGCCGGCGCCGCCGGAGGAGGCCCGGACCCGGCCGGTCCAGCGGCCGTCGGGGCCGAACCCGACGCTGGTCGCGCCGAGCGGGTCGGCGGACGGCGGGCCGGGCGGCGGCCGGCCGGGTGATGGTTCGGGCGGCTGGGCCGGAGATGGCTCGGGTTCGGCCGGCGGTGCGGGCGGCGGCCCGGACTCCGGCCGCACGGGTGGCGGTTCCGGTCCGGTCGACCCGGCGGCCGGCTCGCAGGCCGCGGTGCTGTGGCTGCGGCTGGCCGCGGCGGCGGCCGCGATCGTGCTGGTCGTCCTCGCGCTGCTCAACCCGGAGCGGCTGCCGCACCAGGCGTCGCCGACGTTGCTGCTCGGCACCGAGCCCGTCACGGCGCCGGTCGAAGTGGACCTCAGCAAGCCGTTGACGCTGGCCGGCACTGGCAACCCGGGCCCGGTCTCGCTCACGCTGTCCGCGGCCGGGATCCCGCTCGGCTCGGCCGAGACCGCCGCGAAACCGGCGGGCAACGGCTTCACCGCGCAGCTCACCCTGCCGGCGATCGCGCGGTGGGTGGTCGGCGGCGCGGTTACCGCGACGGTGCGGACCGGACCGGTCGAGCAGACCTTCACGCTGCGCACCAGCCAGCACCCGCTGGCCAGCGCGATGGGAGCCGGCAGTCTCCTCCTGGCGCTGTTCGCGCTGGCCTACCTCGAGTCCGGGCTGCGGACGATCCGCAACGGCCACCGCTGGCGCGGTGCGCCGGTCGGCGGGCCGGTGCTGGGCCTGCTGTTCGGCGCCGTCGCGTGGCTGTGCGTCGTGGTGCTGCGCGTGCACGAACCGGCCCCGGGGTTCGGCGCCGGGTGCGCGGTGGCGGGCGCGGTCGCGGCCGGGCTCGTGGTCGCGGCGGCGCGGCGCCGGGCGTCCACAGTGGTCAGTCGACCATCCGGACGGTGACGTGCGGGCTGTAGCTCTTGCGCCGGCTCCACCCGGTTTCGGCGCAGAGGCTCAATTGGATGGCGCGATCGGCCGGCGCCCAGTAGCCGGTGCGGACGAAGTAGCCCTCCATCGTGTTCAGCGCGGCGAGGCGCTTGCGGGCCGAACACATCTCCCAGCCCCACTGCCGCCCGGTCTTCTCGACGCCGTTGCGCCGCACGGACACGCACGGGTTCCCGACCGCGCGGATGTCGGCATCACCTTCGGTGACGTAGACGACGCCGTCGATCTTGTAGAACCGGTTGTTGTCGAGCAGGGAGACCTGCCCGGAGAGCGTGACCCCGACCCGGCCACCGGCGTCGCCCGTGAGCGTCCAATCGAGACAGAATTCCTGGACCGGGAGTTCCAGCGACTGGGTCATGGCGAGTTCCCCTGTTCTAGCGGTGCGTCCTTCCAGAAGATAGGGAAAATCCGGACGCCGGGAAGAGGTCCGGACGATCTTCACCCGAAGCGGTTCCGGGCCGACGAATGCCTTGCCGCGCATGGGTTTTCAGGCCACTGGGTGACGACGGGCACGGCTGGTGACATCCGGGCGTCTCTCCGGGTGGCGCCGGCCGCACCGTCGAGTCTGCCGCTGTTTTGATCACCGTCCGTGAGTTGAAGGTAAAGGAACCATTACCTTCGGCGGGGCGTTGACGGGGCATGAGCGAGACCACGGTGATCGAGCTGGGGCCCCGCGACCTGCTCGTGGTGGCGGGCCTGCCCGGCGCGGGCAAGACGACGATGCTCCGCCACGCCGCGCCCGGCCTGCCGGTGCTGGACTCCGACCAGGTCCGCGCCCGGCTGACGGCGGTGCCCCTGCCGTACCGGTGCTACCGGCCGGTGGTCCACGCGTGGCACCGCGCCCGAGTGGTGCGGCGGGCGCTGGCGGCGGGGCCGATCGTGGTCCACGAGCCGTCGACGCGTGCTTCGACCCGGGCGTTGCTGGCCCTGGTGGGAGCGGTCAGCGGCCGGCCGGTGCGCCTGTTGTTCCTGGACGTGACGGCCGCGGAGGCACTGGCGGGGCAGCGCAGCCGGGGGCGGATCGTGCGGCCGCGGTCGTTCGCCCGGCACGTCCGGCGCGCGGGGAAGTGGCGCGAGGCGCTGCTGGCTTCGCGGGTTCCGGTGGGGTGGAGCAGTGTGCAGGTGATCGACCGGGCTCGCGCGGAGCGGACGCGGATGGTGGCTACGCCTCACCGGGCCGGCGCGGTGGACCCGGCTTTGTCGTTCACCAAACTGGGGCGCTGACGTGCTCTGAAGGCCACCTTCGGGGAACTGGGTGCCCTGAAGGTGGCCTTCAGGGACTTCGGCTGGGCTGCTGAGCGACTGTGCCGGCGCTGTCGCCGGGGGCTTGTGGCGCAAGTCGGGGTGCTGGCCGGGGCGAGCTTGGAGTGGCCTGGTTGACGGGGGTGCGGGGCAGGGTCGGTCGGAAGCCCGGCGCCCATCGAGGCGGGCACGGGGAGTCGGATGCAGTGAATGACTCATTCCTGGCACCGGACGCCAGGAATGAGTCATTCACTGCATCGCAAGGCGGGCACGTATACCCGCATCGGCGCCGCGCGGCCGGTCGTCACCGGCGCCGCGCGGCCGGCCGTCACCCTGGGTTGGTCTGGACATTTTACATATTGGTCTAGACAATATCGGTAACTCCCCGACTGGAGGACCCGATGAGGCGTTCCAGACTGTCCGCAACCCTCGCCGCCTTCGTGCTCGCGCTCTCCGGTCTCGCGGCCGGTCCCGCCGAGGCGGCCAACCTCCTCACCAACCCGGGTTTCGAAGCCGGCTCGCTCTCCGGCTGGACCTGCGGCAACGCCACCGCCGTCAGCACGCCCGTGCACGGTGGTGGGTACGCCCTCGCCGCCACGCCCGTCGGCGCCGACTACGCCCAGTGCTCGCAGACCGTGTCCGTGCAGCCGAACACCACCTACACCGTCTCCGCCTGGGTGCGCGGAAACCCCGTCTACCTCGGCATCACCGGCGGCGCCTCCACCTGGTCCGGCAACGCGGGCGCCTACAACCAGCTGTCCCTCGCCTTCACCACCGGCAACCAGACCTCCGCCCAGCTCTACCTCCACGGCTGGTACGGCGCCGGCACCTACTACGCCGACGACGTCGTCCTCGACGGCCCCGGCGGCAGCACCCCCGGCACGCCCGGTGCGCCCGGCACCCCTCGAGCAACCGCCACCACGAACTCCATCGCGCTGAGCTGGGGTGCCGCCGCCGGCACCGTCACCGGGTACCGCGTCTACGAAGGCAGCACCGCCGTCGCGACCGTCAGCGGGACCAGCGCCACCATCGGAGGCCTGAAGGCGTGCGAAACCCACAGTTACGCCGTCGCCGCGTACAACTCCGCAGGTGAATCACCGAAGAGCCCGACGACCAGCGCGACCACCACCGGCTGCGTCGACACCGGCCTGCCGAAGCACTCGCTCGTCGGTTACCTGCACGCCAGCTTCGCGAACGGCTCCGGCTACGTCCGGATGGCCGACGTCCCCGCCGCCTGGGACATCATCGATCTCGCGTTCGGCGAGCCGACGTCCGTCACTTCGGGCGACATCCGCTTCAACCGCTGCCCCGCCACCGAATGCCCGAACGTCGAGAGCGACGCGGACTTCACCGCCGCCATCAAGGCCAAGCAGGCGCAGGGCAAGAAGGTCCTGATCTCCATCGGCGGGCAGAACGGCCAGGTCCAGCTGACCACCACCGCCGCGCGCGACAAGTTCGTCAGCTCCGTCTCGGCGATCATCGACAAGTACGGCCTCAACGGCCTCGACGTCGACTTCGAGGGCCACTCGCTCTCGCTCGACGCCGGCGACACCGACTTCCGCAACCCGACCACGCCGGTGATCGTCAACCTGATCTCCGCGCTGAAGGCGCTCAAGGCCAAGTACGGCTCGGGTTTCGTGCTCACGATGGCGCCGGAGACGTTCTTCGTGCAGGTCGGCTACCAGTTCTACGGCGGTTCGGGTGCCGGCGACGCGCGGACCGGCGCCTACCTGCCGGTGATCCACGCGCTGCGGGACTCGCTCACCGTGCTGCACGTCCAGGACTACAACTCCGGCCCGGTCATGGGCCTGGACAACCAGTACCACAACATGGGTGGCGCCGAGTTCCACATCGCGATGACCGACATGCTCAAGGCCGGCTTCACCGTCGCGAACACCGGGCAGTTCTTCCCCGGGCTGCGGCCGGACCAGATCGCGGTCGGAGTGCCGGCGGCGGTCAGCGCCGGCAACGGCTACACGTCGCCCGCCGACGTCCAGACGGCGGTGAACTGCCTGGTCAAGGGCAGTGGCTGCGGTTCGTACACGCTGCGCGGCGGCACGTCGCCGGCGCTGCGCGGGCTGATGACGTGGTCGATCAACTGGGACAAGTACTACAACTGGGAGTTCCAGAACAGCCACGAGCCGTTCCTGAACTCGCTGCCGTGACGCCGGGCAGTGTGCCCCGCGCAGGTGGAGCACACTGCCTGACATGGTGCTGGTGACATCTTGAAGCGCGCGCAGGGGGAGTCCGTGCTCTCGCGCGTCGTCCGCATCTTCGAGACCTTCGGGCCGGACACCCCGGCGCTGCGGGTCACCGACATCGCGCGGCGGGCCGATCTGCACGTCGCGACCGCGTCCCGGATGGTCGACGAGCTGGTCGGGCACGGCTGGCTGCGCCGCGACCCCGATCGGAGGATCCGCGTGGGCGTCCGGTTGTGGGAGCTCGCGTCGCGCGCGTCGCCGACGCTCGGGCTGCGCGAAGCGGCGATGCCGTTCATGGAGGACCTGCACGCCGTCGTCGGGCACCACACCCAACTCGCGGTGCTGGAGGACCGCGAAGTGCTGTTCGTCGAGCGGCTGTCGGCGCCCGGCGCGGTCGTGAACGTGACGCGGGTGGCCGGCCGGCTGCCGCTGCACGCGTCGTCGTCCGGGCTGGTGCTGCTCGCCCACGCCCCGGCCGAGCTGCAGGAACAGGTGCTGGCGGGCCCGCTGGAGGCGTTCCGGCGCACGACGTTGACCGATCCCGCGCGGCTGCGGCGGTTCCTCGCCGACGTCCGGCGCGACGGCTACGCGTTCTGCGCGGGGTTCATCGACGAAGAGACGACGGGCATCGCCGTGCCGGTGCGGGGGCCGGACGGTGCCGTCGTCGCGGCGCTGTCGGTGATCGTGCCCAACGACCGGGACGCGCGGATGCAGATCCCGGCGTTGCGTGCCGCCGCGCGCGGGGTCTCGCGCGCGATGGGGAATTCCTCTCACTGAGTGAGAATGTCGTAGAGTGCGCGCGGCGGGCGTTCCATGCTCGACGTCTCCGCGTGAAAGGACGTTGCCGTGCGCACCCAGGTCGTCATCGTCGGCGCCGGCCCGGCCGGGCTGCTGCTGTCCCACCTGCTCGGCCTCGAAGGCGTCGACTCGGTGCTGCTCGAACGGCAGACCCCCGAGTACGTCCAGGCGCGCATCCGCGCGGGCATGCTCGAGGGAGGCACGGTCGAGCTGCTGCGCTCGGTGGGCCTCGGCGACCGGCTCGACGCCGAAGGCATGGAGCACCGCGGCATCCACCTGCAGTGGCCCGGCGAGCGGCACCACCTGGACTTCGTCGACCTCGTCGGCCGGTCGGTGACGATCTACGGGCAGACCGAGGTCACCAAGGACCTCATGGTGGCGAGGGAGAAGGCGGGCCGTCCGGCGTTTTACTCGGCTTCGGACGTCGCCCTGCACGACGTGACGGGCTCGCCGTACGTGACCTTCGTCGACGCGGACGGCGCGGCGCGGCGGATCGACGCGGACGTGGTCGTCGGCTGCGACGGATTCCACGGGCCGAGCCGGCTGTCCATTCCGGACGCTCAGGTGTGGGAGCGGGCGTACCCGTTCGCGTGGCTGGGCGTGCTGGCCGACGTCGCGCCGTCGGCCGACGAGCTGATCTACGCCTGGCACCCGGACGGCTTCGCGATGCACAGCATGCGCTCGCCGCGGGTGAGCCGGTTCTACCTGCAGGTCGCGCCGGACGAGGACATCGCCGAGTGGAGCGACGACCGGATCTGGACGGCGCTGTCCACGCGGCTCGCGTTCCCCGGCTGGACGCTGCAGACGGGCAAGATCACGGAGAAGAGCGTGCTGCCGATGCGGAGTTTCGTGTCGACGCCGATGCGGCACGGGAACCTGTACCTGGCCGGGGACGCCGCGCACATCGTGCCGCCGACGGGGGCGAAGGGGCTGAACCTGGCCGTGGCGGACGTCGCGCTGCTGGCACGCGCGTTGACGGCGTCGTTCCGCGGCGACGACACGCTTGCGGCGGCGTACTCGGAGACGGCGTTGCGGCGAGTCTGGCGGTGCACGCACTTTTCGTGGTGGATGACGTCGATGCTGCACCGCCACGGCGACGACTTCGACGCCCAGCTCCAGCTCTCGCAACTCCGCCGCACGGTGAGCTCGGTGTCCGCGGCCACCGAGCTGGCCGACAACTACGCCGGCCTCCCCCTGTAACCCGT
Organism: Amycolatopsis sp. NPDC028719; assembly: GCF_055565395.1. Classification (NCBI taxonomy): domain Bacteria; kingdom Bacillati; phylum Actinomycetota; class Actinomycetes; order Pseudonocardiales; family Pseudonocardiaceae; genus Amycolatopsis; species Amycolatopsis sp. NPDC028719. The sequence continues at coordinate 497,988 of NZ_JBVHUL010000004.1, read as the reverse complement.
GACGGGAGGGGCATCTCGCGTGATCAGCCGGGCATCACCTGTGTCTGGAGGGGCATCACTCGTGATTGGAGGGGCATCGCGCTGATGCCCCTCCAATCACGCTCGATGCCTGCTCAGTCACGTGTGATGCCCGGCTGATCACGCGGTCTGTCTGGTTCTGACTCTTGACGTGTGGACGTTCGCCGACGCACCATACCCGCGTAGTAATTCGAATTATCAGCGGCGGGGAAGGCTTCATGAGGGAACTGGACACGGAGATTCTGGTGGTCGGCGGGGGACTCGGCGGGGTCGCCGCCGCGCTGGCCGCGGCGTCCTGCGGCCGGCGGGTCGTGCTCACCGAGGAGACCGGCTGGGTCGGCGGCCAGCTCACCACCCAGGCCGTGCCGCCGGACGAGAACCCCTGGATCGAGCGGTTCGGCTCCACCCGCACCTACCGCGACCTGCGTGCGGGCATCCGCGACCACTACCGCCGCCACTACCCGCTGCGCGCCGAAGCCGCGAAGCGCCCGGAGCTGAACCCGGGCGCGGGGAGGGTCAGCAAGCTCTGCCACGAACCCCGCGTCGCCCTGGCCGTCCTCGAGGCCATGCTCGCGCCGCACGTCAGCGCCGGGCGGATCCACGTCCTGCGCCACCACCGCCCGGTCGCGGCGCACACCACCGGCGACCGCGTCGACGCCGTGGTCCTCGAAGGCGAAGACCGCGTCACCGTCAAAGCCCAGTACGTCCTCGACGCCACCGAGAACGGCGACCTCCTGCCGCTCACCGGCACCGAGCACGTCACCGGCGCCGAAGCCCGCAGTGAGCACGGCGAACCGAACGCGCCCGAGCAGGCCGACCCGGCCAACCTGCAAGGCATCACCTACTGCTTCGCGGTTTCCCACCACCAAGGCGAAAACCACGTCATCGACAGGCCGGAGATGTACGGCTTCTGGCGCGACTACCAGCCGGACTTCTGGCCCGGCCCGCTGCTCGGCTTCGTCGCGCCCGACCCGCGGACGCTCGAGCCCGTCAAGCGCACCTTCGTCCCGAACCCGCCGGGCGACCCGCTCGCCGTGAGCGCGGACCAGAGCGCCGACGCCGGGGACAAGGAACTGTGGGCGTTCCGCCGCATCCTGGCCCGCAACCTGCACACCGACGGTGCCTTCGACTCCGACATCACGCTCGTCAACTGGCCGCTCAACGACTACTGGCTCAAGCCCGCGCTGACGATCCCGGGCCACACGACCGAAGCAGACGTCGCCGAGGCGCACCACGAAGCCAAGCAGCTGAGCCTGTCCGTCCTGTACTGGCTGCAGACCGAAGCGCCCCGCGCGGACGGCGGCACCGGCTTCCCCGGCCTCAAGCTCCGCCCCGACGTCACCGACACGAAGGACGGCCTCGCGAAGTCCGCCTACGTCCGCGAAGCGCGGCGCATCAAGGCCGTCACGACCGTCACCGAGCACGACGTCTCGGCCGAGATCCTCGGCGTCGACGGCCGCGTCCGCCGCGAGGACGCCGTCGGGGTCGGGAGCTACCGGATCGACCTGCACCCGTCGACCGGCGGGGACAACTACATCGACGTCGCCAGCGTGCCCTACGAGATCCCGCTCGGCGCGCTGCTGCCCGTCCGCACGAAGAACCTCCTGCCCGCCGGCAAGAACATCGGCACCACGCACATCACCAACGGCTGCTTCCGGCTGCACCCGGTGGAGTGGAACATCGGCGAGGTCGCCGGGCTGCTCGCCGCGTTCGCCCTCACCGAGGACGTCGAACCTCACGACGTCAAGACCGACCCGCGCCTCTTCGAGGACTTCGCCCGCGTGCTGGACGCCGCCGGGGTGGAACGCCGGTGGCCGGAAGTGCGGGGGTACTGAAGTGCCGCCGGTAAGGTTCGACGCAGTCACGCTGGAGGGAGTCACGGATGACGGCGGGTTCGGGCCGGGTCACGCAGGCCCAGGTGGCGCGCCTGGCCGGCGTCTCGCAGGCCGTCGTCTCGATGGTGCTCAACGGCTCCGACAGCCTGCGCATCACCCCCGAGACCCGCGACCGCGTGCAGCAGGTGCTCCGCGAAACCGGCTACACCGTGGACATCATGGGGCGCCGGCTGCGCGGCGGGACCAACCAGATCCTCGGCGTCTTCACCTACGAGTCGGTGTTCCCGTCCGGGGTGGCCGACTTCTACCGGCCGTTCCTGCTCGGCATCGAGGAGGAGGCCGAGGCCCAGGGCTTCGACCTGCTGCTGTTCACCAGCGGTGGCCGCCGCGACGGGCGCCGCCGCATCTACGAGGCGGGCACGAACCGGCTGCGCATCGCCGACGGCTCGATCCTGCTCGGCCGCCACAACGACCCGCAGGAGCTCGCGCAGCTCGTCGAGGAACAGTTCCCGTTCGTGTTCGTCGGGCGCCGCGAGTCGCCGACCGGGCCGATCAGCTACGTCGGCGCGGACTACGTCGCGGCCACCCGTGAGGTCCACGAGCGGCTGTGGGACCTCGGGCACCGGCGGATCGGCCTGCTCAGCGTGACCGAGGAGAACGAGCCGACGCTCGACCGCCGCAGCGGGTACGAAGCGGCGGCGCGCAGGAGACGTCGGCCGCCGCTGGTGTTCCTCGAAGAGGACCCGGCCATCGCGCTGCGGCAGGTGCTCGACGAGGGCGTCACGGCGTTGCTCGTCGAGAGCTCGGCGATGGCCGACGGCATCCTCGCGTGCGCGCACGACCTCGGCCTGAAGGTGCCCGAAGATCTGTCGATCGTGGTGCTGGGCGACGCCGACCCGTCGCAGCAGCCCCAGGTGCATGCCGTCCCGAGCACCGCGACGGACTGGTCGATGTTCCGCATCCCGCGTCACGAAATGGGCGGGCACGCCGTGCGCGTGCTCGTCGGGCTGCTGAAGAACCCCGAGCCCCGGCAGCTGCTCCTGCCGTGCACGATTCACGAGGGCGCCACCACGGCGAAACCCTCCACAACAGACTCCCGCTGAGGCCGAACGGCCTGTTGACAGCACCGGCGGCGGCACTTACGGTCGCTGCTAATTCGAATAACCAGGAGGCATCGTGGCCTACCGGAGAATCCGGCTGCTCGCCGCGGCCCTGTCCGCCGTCGCACTGGCTTCGACGGCGTGCTCGGGCGGCGCCGGCGACGACAAGAACATCGCCCTGCGCATGACGGTCTGGACGACCGACAAGAACCAGCTCGCCCTCTTCGACTCCATCGCCGCCGAGTACCGCCAGGCCCACCCGGAGGTCGCGTCGGTCAAGTTCGACGTCGTCCCGGGGGACACCAGCGCCTACTCGGCCGCGCTCACCACCCAGCTCTCCGGCGGCAACCCGCCCGACCTGGCGTGGATCCTCGAACGCGACGCCCCCGACTTCGTGCAGTCCGGTGCGCTGGCCAACCTGAAGCCCACATTGGACGCGGCCGCCGGCTACAACGCCGGCGAGCTGGTCCCGTCCGCGACGAAGCTGTGGACCAAGGACAGCGGCCTGTACGCCTACCCGTTCTCGACGTCGCCGTTCGGCATGTTCTACAACAAGAACCTCCTCACCCAGGCAGGGATCACCGAGACCCCGGACCAGCTGCTCGCGAGTGGACGGTGGACCTGGGACGCCGCCCGGCGGATCGCCACCCAGGTCGCCGCGCGCGACACCGGCAAGGCCGGCCTGGTCATCCGGGAGTTCGAGTACAAGCAGTGGGTGCTGCTGGCTTCGGTGTGGCGCGGCTTCGGTGCCGACGCGTGGGGCCCGGACGGCAAGACCTGCGGGTTCTCGACCCCGGAGATGACGTCCGCGATGACGTTCCTGCACCAGGCGATCTTCACCGACAAGGCGCTGCCCGGCCCGGGCACGACGGCGGACTTCTTCGCCGGGGAAAGCGGCCTGACCATCGCGCAGATCAGCCGCGCCGGGCTGCTGAAGGCCAAGCCGTTCGAGTGGGGCATCGTCCCGCTGCCCGCCGGGCCGAAGGCGAACGCACAGGTCATCGGGCAGGCCGGGATCGGCGTGCCGGTGAAGGGCAAGCATGCCAAGGCCGCCGCGGACTTCCTCGCGTTCTTCACCAACCCGGCCAACTCGGCGAAGCTCGGGCAGTACTTCCCGCCGGCCCGCGACAGCCTGCTCAACGCGGCCACCCTCGCCAAGGCGAACCCGCTGTTCAGCCAGGACCAGCTGCAGAACGTCGTGGTGAACGGGATCAAGACCGGCGCGGTGCTGCCGTCGCACACCGGGAGCGCGCGGATCGCGTCGCTCGTCCAGTCCGCTTTGGACCCGATGTGGAAGCCGGACGCGAACGTGCCCGCCGCGCTGGCCGGTGTCTGCCAGGCCATCGACCCCGCGCTGAGCCAGTGACCGTGACGTCGGAGCGGCCCGCCGTGAGCGTCCCCGCCCGGCCGCGAAGTCCTTATTGGATGCAGTCGCGGCGGGACGCGCTGGCGGGGTGGATCTTCATCACCCCGCAGGCGCTCGGCTTCCTCGCCTTCGTGGTTGCGCCGCTCGCCGCCGTCGTCTGGTACAGCTTCCAGGACGTCAACCTGCTGGCCGGGACGTCGGCGTTCGCGGGCGCGGACAACTACGCGAAGCTCTTCGACGACCCGACCGCGCCGAAGGTCGCCCGTGCCACGGCGATCTTCTGCGTCGGCCTGGTCGTGCTGAACCTGGCGCTCGCGCTTTCGCTGGCGTTGCTGCTCAACCTGAAGCTGCGCGGGACCACGGTGTTCCGGACGGTCTTCTTCTCGCCGGTGGTCGTCACGCTCGTCGCGTGGACGATCGTGTGGAACTTCCTCCTGCAGGACAACGGCGGGATCAACGCGCTCCTGCAGACGATCGGCGTCGACGGGCCGAACTGGCTGCGCGGCAACGGCACGGCGATGCTGTCGGTGATCGTGGTGCAGGTGCTGAAGAACGTCGGGCTCAACATGGTGCTGTTCCTCGCGGCCCTCCAAGGCATTCCGGCGTCCATCATGGAGGCGTCGCAATTGGACGGTGCGGGACCGTGGCGCCGGTTCCGCTCGGTGATCCTCCCGATGATCAGTCCGACGACGCTGCTGACGGCGATCATCACGGTGGCCGGCGCGCTGCAGGTGTTCGCGCAGATCCAGGTGCTGACCCTCGGCGGGCCCGCGGACAGCACCAACGTGCTGGTGTTCTACTTCTACCAGCAGGCCTTCGCCAACCACGACCTCGGCTACGGCTCCGCGCTGGCCGTAGTGCTGTTCCTCGTCATCCTCGTGCTCACGCTGCTGCAGTGGCGGATGCGGAAGCGGTGGGTGTTCCATGAGTCGTAGGGCCAAGATCGCCTGCTACGCCGTGATGGTCGTGCTGGCCGTGCCGTTCGTGTTCCCCACCTGGTGGATGATCACGGCGTCGCTGCTGCCGGCCAACGAGGTGCTCGCGTACCCGCCGAAGCTGTTCCCGGCGTCCCCGCAGTGGGAGAACTACAGAGTCGCGTTCACGGACTTCCCGTTGGCGCAGCAGTACTTCAACAGCCTCTACATCGCGGTGCTCGTCACGCTCGGCACGATGTTCTTCTCTTCGCTGGCCGGCTACGCGTTCGCCCGCATCCGGTTCCGCGGCGAGAAGGTGTTCGGGCTGATCCTCGTCGGGCTGATGGTGCCGAGCGAGGTCACGATCATACCGCTGTTCCGGCTGGTCGACGACCTCGGGCTGACCAACACGCACTGGCCGCTGATCGTCGTCCCGATCTTCGGCGCGCCGAGCGTGCTGGCGACGTTCGTGATGCGGCAGTTCTTCATCACGATCCCGGGCGAACTCGAAGAAGCCGGCCGGCTCGACGGGCTCTCGCGGTTCGGGCTCTACCGCCGCGTCGCCCTGCCGATCGCCAAACCGGCGTTGGCCGCGGTCGCCATCTTCACGTTCCTCAACACGTGGAACTTCTTCCTGGAACCCCTCGTGTACCTGACCGACAAGAGCATGTTCACGCTGCCGGTGGCGCTGACGCAGTACGTCGACGTCTACGGCGGGCACCTCTGGAACGTCCAGCTCGCCGCCGCGACCACCACGGTCGTGCCGGTCCTGGTCGTGTTCATCATCGCGCAGCGCCAGTTCGTCGAAGGGCTCGCCCAGAGCGGCCTCAAAGGCTAGTGCTGCCGAACTGCTGGGAGGCAGTCGTGATCGATCGCAGAACCTTCCTCGGCGGAGCCACCGCCGCCGCGTTGCTGGGAATCGCCGGGACCGGGACGGCCTCGGCCGCCGTGCCGCCGCCGGCGGGACCGTTCCCGCCGCTCGCCCCGCTGCCGCCCGGCGCCCCGGACCGGCGGCTCTTCTCGCCCTTGGAGCAGCGCTTCGCGCCCTACCTCGCCATTTTGCCGGGCATTGTCAACGATGTCAGCACCGATCCCACCACGCTGGGCTTCTTCGGTGGCGGCTGGTGGCGCACGCCGAGCGAGCCGTACAACGCCCGCGTCCAGGAGCACGTCTACACCCTGAGCTGGTGCTACGCGAACCGGCGGCCGTGGAACCCGTACCACCTGGACCCCGCCCTGCGGAACCGGCTCGACGCGGCGATCGCGCACTACCTGAACCTGCAGCACGCCGACGGCTCGTTCCCGGAGTACTCGATCACCGAGAAGTCCAAGGCCGCCACCGGGTTCGGCCTCGGCTACCTCGCGAAGACCCTGGCCGACCTGCGCCAGGTCAACGCGCTGCCTGCCCGGCGCAGGGAGCTGGAAGCCGCGCTGCACCAGGGCATGACGTGGTTCCTCGACCCGGCCAATCCGATCTGGGCGCACCCGGTCGAGTACGCCAACCAGAACACGTCCGGGCTGGCGTCATCCCAGCTGGCGCTGAAGCTGAATCCGGACGCCGAGCTGGCCCGGGAGCTGCACGACCGCATCGAGTTCCTCGCGGTGAACGGCCAGAGCCCGGCCGGGTTCTTCTACGAGCCGACCGGGATGGACGTCAACTACAACTTCGAGGTGATGCTCCCGGAGCTCGCCGAGATCTACGCGCTGACCCGCAACCGGACGGTCGTGGGGATGGCCCGGAGGTTCGCGGACTGGTTCGGCTACAACGTCGTCCGCGAGCCGGACGGCTCCGGCTCGCTGACCTACGTGGCGACGTCGAGCCGCACGCACGTCTCGTGCTACGACGACGTCATCCCGGATCCCGACCGGACCAACCTCGGCTCGCTGTTCGTGCCGGAGGTCCCGGACCTGGCCGCGTTCTTCACCACCCGCGAGGACCGCGCCGAGACCCGGAGACAGTGGGCGAAGACGCCGGGCCCGGCGATCGGGCCGGCCAAGCAGGACACCTCGCCGCGCATCCTCGCCCACGTCTCCTACGGCGAGGCTTTCCCGTCGCACGGCGAGAAGCAGGCGTCGATCCGGCAGCTGCCGTACCTGCGCTCGACCGACTTTGCCGTCCAGCGCCGGGACGCCGGGCTGAACCAGACGTACGTCTACGTGCGGCGGCCGCAGCTCTACCTCGCCGGGTTCTGGGGCACCCGGCCGTCGAGCTACGTCCGCGGCGCGCAGGGCATGCTGTGGCACCCGCGGGCCGGCATGGTCGTCCACTCGCAGCAGGACGACACGCAGTGCTGGGCCAGCCTGCTCCCGAACGGCACCCCGGACGCCCGCGGCCTGCTGGACGCGACGTACGCCATCGGCGACCGCGCGTGGGACGGCACCCGGAAGGTGCCCGGCTCCGCACCGGTCGTCGTCCGGTACGGCCTGGACACCCGGATCCGGACGGACTTGACGATCACGCGCGACACCGTCACCCGCGCGGTCCGCGGCACGACCCCGCTCACCGAGCAGATCCCGCTGGTCCTGCACCCGGGCGACGACGTGCGGTTCGCCGACGGCACGCCGGTCGCCTACGGTGCCGACGCGAGCGCGACGGCGTCAGGGCTGACGATCCGCCGCGGCCGCACGACGATCACGATCGGCTGGGGCACGTCCCTGGGCGCGACCGTCACCGCCACCGCCGTCACCTTCCTCCGCGACGGCGCCCGGCGGCTGCACGTCCTGCGCGTCCCGCACCCCGGCACCCTCACCACGGAGATCCGGCTTCGGTAGCCGGACGGTGAACGTCGAGCCCATGTCCACTTCGGACTCGACGGTCACGGTGCCGCCGTGCGCCTCGACCAGGTGCCGCACGATGGCGAGGCCGAGCCCGCTGCCGCCGGTCTGGCGGCTGCGGGACTTCTCGGCCCGCCAGAACCGGTCGAACACGTGCGGCAGGTCCCCGGCGGCGATGCCGGTGCCGGTGTCCGCGACGGCGATCACCACCTCGTCCACAGTGGACGACACGTGGATCGTCACGCGGCCCCCGGCCGGCGTGTGCCGGACCGCGTTGGTCACCAGGTTGCCGACGATCTGGCGCAGGCGCACCGGGTCGGCCTCGAACCCCGTCTCGCCGTGGGCCGAAACGCCGAGCGTGACACCGGCCGCGGCGGCCCGGTCGGCGTGCGCGGCGGCGACGTGGCCGGCCAGCTCGGCCGCGTCGACGAACTCCGGGTGCAGCCGCAGCCGGCCGGCGTCGGCCGCGGCGAGGTCCTGCAGGTCCTCGACGATGTGCTGCAGCAGCACGGTTTCCTCGAGCAGCGACGCCGACAGGGCGTGGTCGAACGGCAGGTGGCCGTCCTCGGCGGCCTCCAGCCGGCCGCGGATGACGTTGAGCGGGTTGCGCAGCTCGTGGGCGATGTCGCTGACCATCGCCTTGCGCTGCTCCTCGATGCGCTCGCGGCGGGCGGTGAGGTCGTTGAAGGCGGCGGCGAGGTAGCCGACCTCGTCGCGGGACTTCACCGGCGCCGGCCGGTCCTGCTGCGCCGCCTCGGTCAGCGCGCGCAGCGGCCGGGACAGCCGGCGCGCGACGAGCACCGTGATCGCGGCCGCCAGCACCAGCACGCCCCCGGTCACCGCGAGGATCCGCGCCAGGTTCTCCCGCGACAGCGCGAACGTCGGCAGCTGCGAGCCGCCCGGGCCGAGCGTGAAGAGCAGCGCGGGCGGCGCGACGAACGGCGTGAGCTGCTCGCGGCGGGCCGAGTCGAGGCAACCGCGGCTCGGCCCCTGGGCGGGGCTCCCGAACACCTGGAGGTCGAGGTCCAGTTTCACCGCGTCCGCGCCCTGGCTCTGCAGGCAGCGGTTCACGGCCTCGTTGAGGCTGTCGAGCGCGGCTTGCTCGGTCGGGGTCGGCACGGCCAGTTCGTAGATCCCGCACTTGGCCGCGAAGTAGCGGACGCTGAGCGGGTCCGTCCCGGTGAGCTGCGCCCGCCCGCTCGCCGACTCCCGCACCTCGCCGGCGATGCCCATCCGGTCGAGGCAGGCGGCGGCCTTCCTGGCCAGGCCTTCGACGTCGTCGCGTTCCTTCTGCGGCAGCCGGAACGGGCCCACCGCGCGCGGGTCGATGCCGCTGGTGCCCGCCTGGGGCAGCAGCACCGGGTCGACGTGCAGCGGGTCGACCGACGCGGTCGCCTTCACCGGCAGGGTGACCGGCGCGCCGCCGGAGTCGCCGAGGACGCGGCGGTCGAGGGTGGTCAGCACGATCCGGCGGCCGGTCTGGTCCGACAGCGTCTTGAGCTTCGGCCCGACCTGGTCCCAGGTGTGGTTGGCCGCCGCGAAGCCGAGCACCTCGGTGTAGATGGTCGCGTCGCCGGAGAGGGCCTGGCCCTGCTCCTGCTGGATCGCGCGGGTGGTGGTCTGCACGGCGAGCCACGCGGTCGCGGCGATCGAGCCCAGCGCGATCAGCAGGGAGACGGCGGTCAGCCGGACGACGAGACTGCGCCTGAGGGGGAAGCTACGCGTCATCGTCCGCCGTCAGCTTGTAGCCCACGCCGAACACGGTGCGCAGGTAGACGGGTCTCTGCGGGTCCGGCTCGAGCTTCTTGCGCAGGTTGAGCACGTGGACGTCGATGATCCGGGTGCTGACGAACCGGTCGTCGCCGCGGGTGAGCTCCAGCAGCTGCCGGCGGGTGAACACCCGGCCCGGCTGCCGGATGAGCGTCTCGAGCAGCTGGAACTCACCCGGCGTCGTCTCCACCGGGCGGCCGTCGATCGCCACCTCGTGCCGCACCGGGTCGAGCCGCAGCGCGCCGGCGCGCAACGCCGTGTCGGGCGGTTCGCTGCGCGTCGCTGTCCGGCGCAGCAGCGTCCGGACGCGGGCCATCAGCTCGCGCGGGCTGTACGGCTTGGTGAGGTAGTCGTCGGCGCCGAGGTCGAGGCCGAGCAGCAGGTCGTCCTCGGTGGCGCGGGCGGTGAGCATCAGCACCGCGACGTCGGACTCGCCGCGCAGGATCCGGCAGACGTCGAGGCCGTCGACCTTGGGCATCATCACGTCGAGGACCAGCAGGTCGGGGCACTCGCGGCGGGCCTCGTCGAGCGCCGCCCGGCCGTCCGGGGCCAGCACGACGGTGTGACCCTCGCTTTCGAGGTAGAGCCGGAGGACCTCGGCCTGCTTCTCGTCGTCCTCGGCGACCAGTACACGTGCGCACACGGCGTCGAGGTTAGGCGCACTGACACGGTCGCCACCCGATCCTGACCGGATCTTCATACCTTGAGGGGCACGAGCCAGGTCTTTGTCAAAGTGTTGACCCCGAGCCCGTCCACAGGCAAAGGTCGGATGAAATGGTCGGCGTCGATCGGGAGGCACCCGGTGCGGTTCGGATTCATGGCGGCTCTCGTGACGACGGCGGTGCTCGCGGCACCCGCCGTCGCTTCGGCGGCTCCGACAACGATGTCACCCGGGTCTCCGCTGGTCAGTGATCCGTCGGCGTACGTCGACCCGCTGATCGGGACCGGCCGCGGCGGCAGTTCGGTCGGCGAGATCAACAACTTCCCCGGGCCGGCGGCACCGTTCGGGATGATGCAGTTCTCCCCGGACACGCAGGGCGCGTACGCCGGCTACCAGTACCACTCCGACCAGATCCGAGGTTTCAGCCTCGACCACGCCTCCGTCGGCTGCAACGCGTTCGGCGACGTGCCGATCCTGCCGGTCACCGGCGACGTCGGCAGCGCGCCCTGGGACCGCGTCGAGCACTTCACCCACGACGACGAGAAGGCCGAACCGGGCTACTACGCCGTGACGCTCGCCGACTCGAAGGTCCGGGCCGAGCTGACCGCCACGACCCGCACCGGGCTGGCGACGTTCACCTACCCGGCCGGGTCGACGCCGCAGGTGCTGGTCAAGGGCGGCGCGAGCCTTGCCGGGAACTCCGCCGCCACCCTGAAGATCACCGGTGACCGCGAGGTCAGCGGTTCGGCGACCACCGGGAACTTCTGCGGCAAGGGGAACCACTACACCGTCTACTACGCCATCGCGTTCGACCAGCCGTTCACCGCGCACGGCACCTGGGACGGCGCCGGCGTCAAACCCGGGACCGACAGCGTCGACTCGCCCAAGGCGGGTGCGTACCTGACGTTCGGTTCGGAGACCGTGCACGCCAAGGTGTCGATGTCCTACGTGGGCGTCGACGGCGCGAAGGCCAACATGGCGGCGGAGGTGCCGGGCTTCGACTTCGCCGCCGTCCGGAAGTCCACCCGGGACCGGTGGACGCAGGCGCTGGGCAAGATCCGCGTCGCGGGGCGCGACACCGCGCAGCTCAAGACGTTCTACACCGCGCTGTACCACTCGCTGATGCACCCGAACACGTTCGACGACGCCGACGGGCGCTACATCGGCTTCGACGACCAGGTCCGCACCTTGCCGAAGGGGCGGCACCAGTACGCGAACTTCTCCGACTGGGACACCTACCGCTCGCTCGCGCCGCTGCACGCCATGCTCTTCCCGAAGGAAGCCAGCGACATGGCGCAGTCGCTGACGAACGACGCCGTGCAGGGTGGCTGGTGGCCGCGCTGGCCGATGGCGAACGACTACACCGGCCAGATGACCGGGGACAGCTCGGTCGCGCTGATCTCGAACCTGTACGCGTTCGGCGCCCGCGACTTCGACGTCAAGACCGCGCTGAAGTACCTCGTCAAGGGCGCGACCTCGGTCGACGACACGCCTGGCGCGTACCAGGAACGGCGCGGCATCGCGGACTACGTCGCGCGCGGGTACCTGCCGAACAACGACGCTTCGCGCGGTGACCACGCCCGCGTCGGCGCGTCGATCACCCTCGAATGGGCCATCGACGACTTCGCCATCGCTCAGTTCGCCCAGGGCATCGGCGACCGCGACGTCGCGCGCGAGTTCACCCAGCGCGGCCAGAACTGGCAGAACATCTTCAACCCCTCGACGGGGTACCTCCAGCCGCGCGCGCAGGACGGCCGCTTCCCGGACGGCCCGGCGTACGTGCCGCCGCCGCCCGGCAAGTTCGGCCAGGACGGCTTCGACGAGGGCAACGCCGCGCAGTACACCTGGCTGGTGCCGCAGGACCCGGCCGGCCTGGTGACGGCGATGGGCGGGCCCGCGGCGGTGTCACAGCGGCTGGACACCTTCTTCCAGAAGCTGAACGCCGGCCCGAACGAGCCGTACATGTGGGCCGGCAACGAGCCCGACTTCGGCGTCCCGTTCCTGTACAACCACGTCGGGCAGCCGTGGAAGACGCAGCAGGTGGTCCGCGAGATCGCGACGACGCTGTTCAGCGCGACCCCGGACGGCGAGCCGGGCAACGACGACCTCGGCGCGCAGTCGTCGTGGTACGTCTGGGCCGCGCTCGGCATCTACCCGGGGACGCCGGGGACGCCGGACCTGGTCGTGGGCAGCCCGCTGTTCGAGCGTGCCGTGCTCTCGCTGCCGAACGGGCGGGCCATCGACGTCCACGCGCCCCAGGCGCCGGCGACGTACGTCCACGACCTGGCGCTCAACGGCCGTGACTGGGACCGCACGTACCTGCCCGCGAACACCGCGCGCGACGGCGGGCGGCTGGACTTCTCGCTGGTGTCCACTCCGGACAAGCGCTGGGCGGCGAACTCGGCCCCGCCGTCCTACCGGGACAGTGAGCGACCGTTCCTGGCGTCGGCGACCAACCAGGTCGTCGTCGAACCCGGCACCAGCGGCGAGGCCACGGTGAGCGGGCAGCGGCTCGGCGGGCACGACCGCGTTCTGGACGTGGCCACGCAGGCCCCGGCGGGGATCACGGTCACCGGTCCTCGGCAGCTCCGGCTCGACGACCGGACGGGCAGCGGCACCGCGAAGCTGACGGTGTCGGTGGCGGCCGGGACACCCGAGGGCTACTACCGGGTCCCGGTGACGGTCCGCGGCGGCGGGAATTCGGTGCCCGGTTCGGTGATCGTGCTGGTCGCGCCGAAGGGCGGACTCGCGGCGGCGTATTCGAACGTCGGCATCTCCGACGACGGCGACACCGGTTCGGCCGACATCGACGGCGCCGGGAACAGCCTCTCCCGGCAGGCCCTGGCCACGGCGGGCTTGGTCGGCGGCAAGACGGCTTCGGCGGCCGGCACGACGTTCACCTGGCCCGCCGCGCCGGCGGGACGGCCGGACAACGTCGTCGCGGCCGGGCAGACCGTGCAGGTGTCCGGGACCCGGCTGTCGTTCGTGGGCACCGCCTCGAACGGCGACCACCGCGGCTCCGCGACGGTCACCTTCACCGACGGCACCACCGCCCAGGCGGACCTGTCGTTCGGCGACTGGGTGTTCCCGGGCGGCGGCACGGACCCGGTGTTCGGCAACACGCTGGTGGCCCGCACCGACCACCGCAACCAGCCGGGCGGCCCGGGCGGCGGGGCGTCGGTGTACGCGACGGCGCCGTTCGACGCCCCGGCCGGGAAGCGGATCGCCTCGGTGACCCTGCCTGCGGACCCGGACCTGCACGTGTTCGCGATCGGCCTGGCCTGAGGTAGCCGGAAGGCCGTGAATGTCGCATTGAGGGACTTGAAGTCCCTCAATGCGACATTCACGGCTTTGGGCAGCAGGTCAGCAGGTCAGCCGGGGGAGCCCACCGCGCAGACCCTGATCGGGGTGGCGTGCGCCGGGTCCAGGGCGGTGCGGACCAGGTGCCACACGTTCAGGTCGTAGGCCTCGCCGATGTGGCCGACCGGGTCGAACGGGCAGAAGTCCTGGACGTACTGGTTCTTCACCCCGGGCTCGCGGATGAACGACGTCTCGGTCGGGGTCACCAGCTCGTCGTAGCGTGAGGTGATGATCGTGTAGCCGATGCCGGGCTGGGCGACCGGGCCGGTGTTGAGCGCGACGATCGCGGCGCCGCCGTCCAGCTCGTCGGCGAAGATCGGCAGGCCGATCGTCTTGACGATGGTGTCCCAGGTGGACTTGCCGAGCAGCGTGTAGGCCAGCGTCAGGAGCCCGGACGCGTTGGCGCCGTGCGTCGGCGGGGCGATCGCGACGACCTGGCCGATCTCGCTCTGGATGCCCTGCATCTTGGCCAGGTAGATCGCCTGCAGGCCGCCTTCGGAGTGGCCGACGACGTCCACCTTGGCCGCGCCGGTGGCCGCGCGGACCTTTTCGACGAAGTTCTTGATCTCCAGCGACGACTCCGCGACCGGCGTGAGCCCGCCGACGAACGGGAACTGCGGGTAGGCGCCGTAGGTCAGGGAGAACGTGCAGTAGCCGCGGGCGGCCAGGTCGGCCTGGAGGAAGTTGAGGTCCTCGTAGTAGGTGGCGAAGGTGCCGTGGAGCAGCACGACCGGGTTCGGGTGGGCCGCGCTCGGGCGGCAGCCGAAGTCGTTGTTGCCGCCGGCCGTCGCGGCCTGGGCCGGCGCCGCCACGCCCAGGGCGAGCAGGCTCGCGATCCCGAGCCCGGCCAGCCATCGTTTCGTTCCCCGCACCATGGCGAAGTCCTCTCGTCTGGTTGCTATGCACAGCATGCGCCCGTTGATCAACGCTGTCTGCTGGCAGGACGAGCAGAAACTTGCCGACGGCGTTTGTGCATGGTGACAATGTGGCATGGATCCGGTGGCTGAGCTGTTCCCTCGATCGGGTGAGATCGCGGCCGCGATGATGGCTCGGTGCGCCGCCGAGATCCCCGCGTACCGGCTGCTGCCGGCGAGCGTGCTGGAGGGCGATCTGGTCGCCAACGCGGCGGCGGTGTTCGAGCTGTTCCTCACCACGGTCGCCGAGGACCGTCGGCCGACGTCCGGCGAACTGGCCCTGCCGATCGCCTGGGGGGCCGAACGCGCCCGCGACGGCCTGCCGCTGGACGCCGTGCTGAAGATCTACCCGCTGGCCGCGAGCGTCGCCTGGGAGATGGTGGACGGTGACCGCCTCGCGCTGGGCGCCCGGATGCTCGACTTCCTCGGTGAGGTGATGCCGCGCGTCGCGGAGGCGTACCTGCGCGAGCGCGACGAGCTGGACTGGGAGCACCGGGAGGACCGGCAGCACCTCGCCGCCAGCTTGCTCGCCGGCCGGCCGGTGCGCCGCCGCGAGCTGGCGGAAAGCTACGACGTCGTGGTGTTCCACCTGCCCGCGCTGCCGGCGTCCGGGGGATCCCGTGCGGCGACGGACCTCTTCCGCGCCGTCCGGTCCGAGTTGGACGGTCAACCGGACGTGCTGGTGACGGTCAAGGGTGACGGCGGCGTGCTGCTGGTGCCGGTGGCGTCACCGGTGTCGTCGGCCGCCTCGGTGGCGGCCCGGGTGGACCGCGTCTGCGGCCGTCCGTGCACCGCCGCGGCGGCTCGGGCGCCGGCTCTCGCCGACATTCCCGCCGCGCACTCCGAAGCCGTGGAAATCCTTGCCCTGGCGGAGAACCTGCGCCGGCCGCCCCGGCTCTACCGGCTGGCCGACCTGGCCATCGAGTACCAGCTTTCGCAGCCGAGCCCGGCGCGGGAAGCGCTCGCTCTCGTCCTGGCTCCGCTCGAGGACCACCCGCACCTGATCGACGCCCTGCGCGCGTTCGTGACGTCGGACTACAACCGCGGCGAAGCGGCGACGGCGTTGAACATCCACCGCAACACGCTGACGTACCGCCTGGGCCGCATCCAGCTGATCACGGGGTACGACGCGACGCGCCCCGCGGACGCCCGCCACCTGGCCGCCGCGATGACGGCTTACGACATCGTGCGCCAGAACGGCTGAATTCAACGGGATAACGCTTGCGTCGCGTTCTCGTGGATCCGTTGCGGATCCGGCCGGGAGGCCGATTCCAGGAAGCGACGGAAGAAGTGATTCCCATGAGAACTGCCGCAATTCTCGTCGCCGCCCTGGTCTCGGTGGGTGTGGCTGCCTGTGGAACGCCGGTCGTCGGCGTGCCGGTGCCGGTGGCCGTGCCGCCGGCGCCGACGACCAGTACCGCCGTAGTCGCCGTACCCGCGGCGCCGCAGACGGTGTACGTGCAGCAGCCACCCGCCTACGTCGCGCCGGTGGACACCGCGGAGGCGCGCACGGTGATCGCGTACTACGACGCGATCAACCGGCGCGACTTCGCGACGGCGTGGTCGCTCGGCGGCAGCCGCATCGCCGGCGGTGGCGGGTACACCAAGTACGTCAACGGTTTCGCGACGACGTCGTGGGCCACGGTGACCGTCACGGACGTGCGGGGCAGCACGGTCTCGGTCGTGCTGTCGGCCGTCCAGATCGACGGCAGCACGCGTACTTTTTCCGGCACGTACACCGTTTCCGGCGGCGTTGTCACCGGCAGCCACATGACCCGGACGAAATGAGCCAGCCGATGCGTCTTTTCCGCGCCACCGCCGCCCTGTCCGCCGTGCTCGCGCTCGCCGCGTGCGGGGTGCCCGTCGCCGGCCACGCCGTTCCGGCAGGCATCCAGACGGTGGTCACCACGGCACCGAGCACCCCGACCGTCACCGTGTCACCACCACCGGCGCCGGTGATCGTGACCACCACCGCGGCCCCGCCGAAGGTGTACGCCCCCGCGGGCAGCCAGTGGTACGCCCAGTCGAGCTGGATCTACGCCCAGCCGTGGATCGCGATCACCCCGGCGGCCGGGCAGACGCCGTGCCAGTGGCTCTACGCGCGCGGCTACAGCTACGCGCAGGCCTACGCGGCCTGGGCGCAGAACGGCTACCCGGCGAGCTGGTCGGCCACCGGCGACGGCTACCCGTGCCAGAAGTCCTACGGCATGCAGCACTAGCCGGCCCAGGCGCGGACCACGTCGTCCAGGACCTTCAGCGGCAGCGGGCCGCCGCCGAGGACCACGTCGTGGAAGTCCTTGATGTCGAACGCTTTCCCGAGCTTCTCCTCGGCGAACCGGCGCAGGCGCAGGATTTCCAGCCGGCCGGTCATGTACGCCAGCGCCTGGCCGGGGGATTCGATGTAGCGGTCCGTCTCGGATTGGACCTCGACCTCGCTCAGCACGGTGTGCGTGCGCAGGAACTCGACGCACTGCTCGCGCGTCCAGCGCAGGGCGTGCAGGCCCGTGTCGACCACCAGCCGCGCGGCGCGGACCGAGTCCTCGGCGACCATGCCGAGCCGCATGACCTCGCTGGAGAACAGGCCCATCTCGTCGGCGAGCCGCTCGGTGTAGAGGGCCCAGCCCTCGCTGTAGGCGGTGATCAGCGCGATCCGCCGCAGCTGCGGCAACCCGGTCAGTTCCTGCGCCAGCGACTCCGCGAAGTGGTGGCCCGGCACCGCTTCGTGGAACGCCACCGTCTCGGCGACGAACCGGTCGCGCGTGCGCACCTCGTGCGTGTTGGTGAAGTAGACGCCCGGCCGCGAACCGTCGAGCGCGGGCGGCATGTAGTACGCCGCCGCGGCGACCGGTGCTTCGGCGTCCGGGACCGCCCGCACGACGCACTCGGCTTCCGGCACCCGGGGAAACCAGTCCGGCGCGGCGGCGGTCGCGCGGGCGACGGCGGCGCGCGCGGTTTCGAGCATTTCCTCGGCGTCGCGCCAGCGGAGGCTTTCGTCGCTGCGCAGCCGGCGACGCACCTCGACCGGGTCGGTCAGCCCGAATACGCGGCCACCGAGCTCGGCGTACTCGGCTTCGAGCCCGGCGAGCACGTCGAGGCCCAGCCGGTGCAGCTCTTCGGGCGCGTGGTCGGTGGTCGTGTGCATGCGCGCCAACGCCGCGTAGTGCGCCTCGCCGTCTTCCAGCCAGCAGAGTCCCGGTCGGTCGTCGGGCCCGCCGTGCCCGGCGACTTCGGTCGCGAGAAACTCGCGGTAGCGCGCCAGGGCGGGCCGGACGGCCTCGGCCACCAATCGATCGCGGCACTCGCCCCGGTCCCCGGTCAGCGGCTGGGGGAACGGCTGCTCCTGCGCCAGGAACCGGTCGAGGAACGCGACGGCGTTGTGAGCCATCCGGTCGACCGGCGTCCGCCCGGCGCGCAGGCCGCCGCGGTGGCGCCGCGCCAAGGCTTCGTAGAAGGCGGGCATCGCGGCGAGCCGGGTGAGGAAATCCTCCTCGGCCTGTTCGCCGGAGGGGGTGAGCTGCGGCAGGAAGGCGAGGTGGTTGATCCCGACGGCGAACAGCGGGTCGGCGAGGGTGAACTCGACGTCGTTCGCGTCGAGCCGTGCGAGCACGGCTTCCGCTTGCTGCGTGACGACGCCGAGCGTGACCCGGTCGGCGTCCGCCGAAGCCCGGGCCCGAGCGAGGATGCCGGCGGCCCGTGCGCGAAGCCGCTCGTGGCCGGCTTCGCTCGGGTCAGGCAGCTCGGCGTCGTGGCCGGGGACGCCCACGAAGGTCGCCTCGAGCGGCGTCCAGGTGCCCAGCACGTCCAGCAGTTCGTCGGCGAGCGCGATCGCTTCGGAGGTCATCGCCCCAGTCTGTCGCATCAAACGAAACCGGGCCGGGAGCTTCCGCTCCCGGCCCGGCCGGTACCTAGGTCAAACTCGAACAAGGTCTCGCATCAGGATCCTTGGCCCCGTTGGGGACCCACCGCACGTTCGCGAACGACGCCTGGAACGCGGCGTCGGTGTAGACCAGGAACGGCGTGTTGATGTGCTCGAAGTCCAGCCCGTTGTTGAAGCAGGACAACGGGATCTTGACCGTCGTCTTCGGGCCGCCCGCCAGGTCGGTGAACAGCTTCGTCGCGTTCACCTCCGAGAAGCACGGGTAGACGCAGTGCATGCTGATCACCGTCCGGTTGACCGGCGCCTGCTGCACGGTGGTGTCGAACTCGAGCGCCCCGTCCGCGTTCAGGTAGCTGCGCAGGTCGTTCGTGCCCGCCGGGTTCTGCAGGTAGAACTGGGCCGCGCCGGTGCCCGTCCAGGTCGTCTTCAGGCCGTCGCCCTGCACGTTGACGTCCGTCGGGACGGTCGTGATCTCGGGGTGCTCGGCCGTGCCGTCCGGGCCGATCTCCGTGCCGCCCCAGTTCGAAGCCGAGCCGATGAAGCTCTTGTACGGCGCGACGTCGGTGCGGTCGTAGATCGACAGGTCCTCGGTCGCCGTCCCGCCGCCACCGGTGGATCCACAGGTCGCCGGGCCGGGGGTCTCGTCCAGCCGGCCGATCGTGGTGCGCTGGCCCGACTTCAGGCCGTAGCCCAGCTTGAACAGCGGGTCGTAGTCCGGCGACCACGGGTTGAGCGGCGACTGGCACGCGCTCTTCGGCCACGAGTACGACAGCGTGCCCTGGTAACCGGTGCCGTCCTTGCCCTTGACCAGCATGTCGGCGACGCCGCCGCCCTCGGTGCCGGGCAGCCAGGCCGCCACGAACGCGTCGGAGCGGTTGATCTCCTTGTTCATGTACAGCGGGCGGCCGCCGACGTAGACCGTGACGACCGGGGTGCCCTTGCCGCTGACCTTGTCCAGCACGGCCAGGTCCTCGGGGTAGAGCTTCGACGCCTCGAGGGTCTTGCGGGTCAGGTCGCCGACGCCCTCGGCGTACGGCGTCTCACCGATGACGGCGATGACGGCGTCGTAGCCCTTCGGGTCGATGTCGCCCTTTTCGTCAAAGGTGACGTTCGCGTCGCCGAGGTCCTGCTTGATGCCGGTCAGGATCGAGGTGGCGTTCGGGAAGTCGGCGTTGGTGTTGCCGGTGCCCTGCCAGCTCAGCGTCCAGCCGCCGGTCTGGTTCTGGATGTTGTCGGCGCTCTTGCCGACCACCAGCACCTTCGACTTCGGCTTGAGCGGCAGCACGTTGCCGTTGTTCTTCAGCAGCGTCTGCGACTCGCGCGCGGCGTCGCGGGCCAGCCAGTTGTCCTTCAGCGCCTCGTCGGAGTTCGCGTAGGAGCGGTCGGAGGGCTTCTGCGACTCGAACAGGCCGTCCCGGATCTTGACGCGCAGGATGCGGGTGACGGCGTCGTCGATCCGCGCCATCGGGATCTGGCCGTCCTTGACCTGGGCGATCGTGTTGGTGATGAACGCCTTCCAGTCGGCCGGCACCATCACGATGTCGATGCCGGCGTTGATCGCCTGCGGGCACGAGGAGTTCGTGCAGCCGGTGACCTGGCCGATGCCGTTCCAGTCCGACACGACGAGGCCGTCGAAGCCCATCTTGCCCTTGAGGATCTGGTTCATCGCCTTGTCGCTGCCGTGCAGCTTGCCCTCGTTGATGCCGAGGTCGGCGTTGGTCCAGCTGTTGAACGACACCATGACGGTCTGGGTGCCGGCGGCGAGCGCGCCGTAGTAGCCCTGGCCGTGGATGTTGATCATGTCGGCCTCGGACGAGGGGTTGACGCCCTGGTCCTGGCCCTTGAGCGTGCCGCCGTCGCCGATGAAGTGCTTGGCGGTGGCGATCACGCCGTTGTAGCCGATGCGCTTGGTGGCGCCGTCCTGGAGACCGTTGATGGCCTCGAAGCCGTAGGAACGCGTGATGCGCGGGTCCTCGGAGAAGCCTTCGTAGGTGCGGCCCCAGCGGTCGTCCTGGACGACGGCGAGGGTGGGCGAAAAGGCCCAGTCCTGGCCGGTGGCGCGGATCTGCCGGGCGGTCGCGCCGGCGACGTCACGCACCAGGCACGGGTCGTGCGCCGCGCCGAGACCGATGTTGTGGGGGAACACGGTCGCGCCGTAGACGTTGTTGTTGCCGTGCACCGCGTCGATGCCCCAGATGACGGGGATCTTGGTGCGGCTGGTCTTCGAGGCGTTCCAGTAGGCGTCGGCGAGGTTCAGCCAGTCCTGCTGGGTGGCGTGCTTGTTGCCGCCGGGCCACGCGCCGCCGCCGTTGAGGACGGAGCCGATGGCGTACTGCTTGACCTCGTCGGGGGTGATCGAGGTGATCTCGGGCTGCGTCATCTGCCCGACCTTTTCCTCGAGGGTCATGCCCGCGAGGATCTGGGCGATGCGCGCCTCGTCGTCGGCCTTGCCCTTGAAGCGGCTGACGACCTTGGGCCAGTCGGCCAGGGTCGGCAGGCTCTTTTCGATCTTGGCGCAGCCGTCCTTGTCCTTGGCGGGCTGGCCGATCACGGGCTGTGGTGGCTCGGCGGCTTGGGCGGGTGCGGCTTGCGCGACCCCACCCAGCAGGCTCAGGCTCATCAGGGTGACGAGCGAACTTCGGCGCGCACGGGACCACGCGCGTGATCTTCTGGCCATGGTCTGGTCCATTCTGCGGTGAACGGCGGCGGACCGGCCGATCCTCACCGGGCGAAGGGGACGGCGTCAATAGTTTCGGGCGGTTGAGGGTCTAGTTAATTCTCGACATAAAATAAGAGTCGTCCGGCGACCGGGTACCGCTAGCGCGTGGCGCGCTTGCGGTCAAGGGTGCTGCGGGGCAAAGGTGGTGCCCCATGGACATCCGCCGGGTGGCCGCACTCGCCCCGCTCCTGGCGGCGGGGCACCTGTTCGACGACCCGCCGATCCCGTCCGCGGCCGCGCGCTTCCTCGAGTCGCCGGGGCACCACCTGCTGATCGCGTACGTGAACGAGGAGCCGGCGGGCATGGTGACGGGCGTCGAGACGACGCACCCGGACAAGGGGACCGAGATGTTCCTGTACGAGCTGGGGGTCGACTCGCCGTTCCGGGGCCGGGGGATCGGCCGGGCTCTGGTGACGGCGCTGGCGGACGTGGCCCGGGACCGCGGGTGTTACGGCATGTGGGTGGTGACGGAGGGGGACAACACCGCGGCCGCGGCTACCTACCGCGGGGCCGGCGGGGTCGCGGAGGAAGGCCAGACGGTGCTGGTGTGGACCTTCGGCCAGCCCGAGTCGACTCCCTGAACACGCGAGCCGACCCTCCAATCACGCGAGTCGACCCTTGAGGTGCGCGAGCCGACCGTCTGAGTACGCGAGCCGTCCCACCTGATGCCCGGAACTCGCGTGATCAGGCGGGCATCTCGCGTGATCGGAGGGGCATCTCGCGTGATTGAGGGGGCATCTCGCGTGACTGGTGGGGCGACACGGCGTCAGCTCAGTACCGAGCCCGGCAGTTCCTCGAAGATCAGCCACGTCCGCGTCGACCGCACGCCCTCCAGGGCCTGCAGCCGCTCCAGGACGACGTCCCGGAGCGTCTGGTTGTCCGGCGTCCGGACCAGCAGCAGGATGTCGAAGTCGCCGCCGACCAGGGCCACGTGGTCGACGTACGGGATCTCGTGCAGGTCCGTCGCCATCGTGCGCCACGACGTCTGCTCCACCGTCACCATGATGTACGCCGACGTGCCCAGTCCGGCCCGGCGCGGGTCGATCCGCGCGCCGAAGCCCGTGATCACCCCTTCCGCCATCAACCGCTCCAACCGCGCGTACGCGTTCGTGCGCGAGATGTGCAGCTTCTCGGCCAGCGCGCGGACCGCCAGGCGGCCGTCCGAAGACAGCTCCGCCAGCATCGCCCGGTCGACCTCGTCCAGGGCCGGGACCGTTCGTCCCGGAAGCGCCCCCTGGGTCGGCGCGTCGTTGGACGGTTGGTCATCAGAAGGCACCAACGCAGACCGTTTGTCGCTCATTTCCGCGAACCCTTGAACAGACGATCACCAGGAACGACCATTTCAGCATCATATGTCTGCGAGAGGTGGTGTGCGCCATGGCCGTGGAGACCCTGCTGCCGTCCGTGTCGCCGGTGCGGTTCGTCGCCGAGGACGGGACGCGCGCCGACCAGCACGGCGAGTACGCCGAGCCTGCGAAGGACCGCCTGAAAGCCGCTTACCGGCTGATGGTCCTGGGCCGCCGGTTCGACGTCCAGGCGACCGCGCTCACCAAGCAGGGCCGCCTCGCCGTCTACCCCTCCAGCGCCGGCCAGGAGGCCTGCCAGGTCGCCGCCGCGCTCGCCCTGCAGGACAACGACTGGCTCTTCCCCACCTACCGGGACTCCGTCGCTCTCGTCGCGCGCGGCCTGGAGCCCGGCGAAGTCCTGACGCTGCTTCGCGGCGACGCGCACTGCGGCTACAACCCCACCGAGACGCGCGTAGCGCCCCAGTGCACTCCGCTTGCGACGCAGACTCTGCACGCCGCCGGTCTCGCGCACGCGATGCAGCGACGCGGCGAAGACGCCGTCGCGCTCGCGATGATCGGGGACGGCGCCACCAGCGAAGGTGACTTCCACGAGGCGCTCAACTTCGCCGCCGTCTTCAAGGCGCCCGTGGTGTTCTTCGTGCAGAACAACGGCTACGCCATCTCCGTCCCCTTCGAGAAGCAGAGCGCGGCGCCCGCGTTGGCCTACAAGGGAATCGGCTACGGCATGCGCTCGGAGCAGGTCGACGGCAACGACGCTGTCGCGGTCCTCGCCGTCCTCGACGACGCGGTGAAATACGCCCGCGAAGGCAAGGGCCCGGTCCTCGTCGAGGCCCACACCTACCGCATCGACGCCCACACCAACGCCGACGACGCCAGCCGCTACCGCGACGCGGACGAAGTCGCGAAGTGGCGCGAAGCGGACCCGCTCAAGCGCCTCGAGACCTACCTCGGGGACGCCCTCACCGAGAACGAAATCGAGCTCTGCCACGCCGAAGCCGAGGAGTTCGCCCAGTCCGTCCGCGACACCCTGAACGCCGACGCCGAGCTCGACCCGATGTCGCTGTTCGACCACGTCTACGCCGAGCCGACCCGCCAGCTGCAGCGCCAGCGGGCGATGGTCGCGGCCGAACTGGAGGCCTGATGACGACCACGATGGCGCAGGCGCTCAACGCGGCCCTGCGGGACGCGCTCAAGGACGACGACCGGGTGCTCGTGTTCGGCGAGGACGTCGGCACGCTCGGCGGCGTCTTCCGCGTCACCGACGGCATCACCGCCGACTTCGGCGAAGACCGCTGCTTCGACACGCCGCTGGCCGAGTCCGGCATCGTCGGGTTCGCCGTCGGGATGGCGATGGGCGGCTTCCGCCCGGTCGTCGAGATGCAGTTCGACGCCTTCGCCTATCCGGCGTTCGAGCAGATCACCTCGCACGTGGCGAAGCTGCGCAACCGCACCCGCGGCGCGCTCTCGCTGCCGATGGTGATCCGCATTCCCTACGCCGGCGGCATCGGCGGCGTAGAGCACCACTGCGACTCCAGCGAGGTCTACTACACGCACACGCCGGGCCTGCGCGTCGTCACGCCGGGCACCGCGCAGGACGCCTACGACCTGCTCCGCGACGCCATCGAGTCGCCGGACCCGGTCGTCTTCCTCGAGCCCAAGGCCCGTTACTGGTCGGGCGAGGACGTCACCTTCACCCGGAACGGCCCGGCCATGGACAAGGCCGTGGTGCGGCGGCAGGGCAACGACGTCACGCTCATCGCGTACGGCCCGATGGTCGCCACCGCGATGGAAACCGCCGAAGCCGCGACGGCCGAGGGCTGGGACGTCGAAGTCGTCGACCTGCGCTCGCTGTCGCCGTTCGACGACGAGACCGTGACGGCGTCCGTGCGCCGCACCGGCCGGGCCGTCGTGGTGCACGAGGCCGCCGGCTTCGGCGGCTACGGCGCCGAGGTCGTCGCTCGCGTCACGGAGCAGTGCTTCCACCAGCTGCACGCGCCGGTGCTGCGCGTGACCGGGCTCGACATCCCGTACCCGGCGCCGAAGCTGGAGCGGCACATGCTGCCCGACGTCGACCGGATCCTCGACACGATCGCGCGCCTGCAGTGGAACGACACCCCGGTGGTGGCCGGTGCCTGACTTCCTCCTGCCCGACCTCGGAGAGGGCCTGACCGAGGCGGCGATCCTCAACTGGCACGTCAACGTCGGCGACACGGTCAAGGTCGACCAGATCGTCGTCGAGGTCGAGACGGCGAAGGCGGCGGTCGAGGTGCCCGTGCCGTTCGCGGGCGTCGTGTCGGCGCTGCACGGCGAGCCGGGGCAGCTGCTGCCGGTCGGCGCGCCGCTGCTGTCCGTCGGCGGGTTCGCCGAGCCCGGTGTCACGACGGCAGCGGCGTCGTCGGGGAGCGGCAACGTCCTCATCGGCTACGGCACCGCGCCGGCGACCCGCCGCAAGCGCGTCCGCCGCGTCGAAGCGCCCGCGCCGAAGGCCAAGGCGCCCGGCGTGATCTCTCCGTTCGTGCGGAAGCTGGCTTCCGACAACGGGATCGACCTCGCCCGGCTCACCCCGAGCGGCCCCGACGGGATCATCCGCCGCGCCGACGTCGAGGCAGCCCTCAAGAACTCGACACCGAAGAAGCCCGCCGCGAAGGGCAAGCGCATTCCGCTCACCGGGGTCCGCAAAGCCGTCGCCGACAAGCTCACGACGTCCCGGCGGGAGATCCCCGAGGCCACGGTGTGGGTGGACGTCGACGCGTCCGGGCTGGTCGCCGCCCGCGCGGCCCTGAACGCCAAGACGGACCGGCCGGTCAGCCTGCTCGGGCTGATCGCGCGGTTCGCCGTCGCGGGGCTTCGCCGGTTCCCCGAACTGAATTCGCGCGTCGAGGGCGACGAAATCGTGCTGCTGGACGAGATCCATCTCGGCTTCGCGGCGCAGACCGACCGCGGGCTGGTCGTCCCGGTCGTGCGGGACGCGGGGGAGCTGTCGACCCGGGACCTCTCGGCGGCGATCGGCGACCGCGCCCGCACCGCGCGCGACGGCAAGCTGACGCCCGCGGATCTCACCGGCGGCACGTTCACCGTGAACAACTACGGCGTGTTCGGCGTCGACGGCTCGGCCGCGATCATCAACCACCCCGAGGCCGCGATCCTCGGCATCGGCCGGATCATCGACCGGCCGTGGGTGGTCGACGGCGCGCTGGCCGTGCGGAAGGTCTGCGAGCTGACGCTGGCGTTCGACCACCGAGTCTGCGACGGCGGCACGGCGGGCGGGTTCCTGCGGTTCGTCGCGGACTGCGTCGAATCGCCGGTCACGGCCCTGGGCGAGCTGTAACGACTCACCGGGCGCGTTGGCCGGTGGTGACGCTCGTGGCACTTAAAGTGTTCGCGTGACGACTCCAGCCCAGCACGACCGCGACCAGGCCGAAGCGCGCGTGGGCCGGCTCAAGCAGGACCTGCGGGACGGGCTGGCGACCCCGCCCGCGGACGTCGACGCGATGGACGAGCTCGTCGCGACGGCCCATCGCCTGCTCGATTCCGAGGTGGCGTTCGACGAGGCGAAGCACCGGCTCGCGAACGCCGAGCTCGAGTCGCGGCACGCGGCGACGCAGCGCGCGGTCGTCTACTTCGCGGCCGCGCCGGTGCTGGTGCCCCTGGCCGCCGCCGCGCTCGTGCTGTTCGACGTCCTGTCGCCGGTGTGGCTGCTCGCGCTCGTCCCGCTGTTCGCGGCGGGTGCGTGGGTCGGCTTCGGGCCGGTCCGCCGTGTCGGCGACGTCATCCGCGAGCGGACACGGGCGGCGTGGGCGGGGTCCGGCACGGCCGGGTTGCTGGTCTTGGCACTGGTCCCGTGGTCCGGGGCCGTCGTCTGCACGATCCTCATGGCCCTGGGCGTCGCGGTCACGTGCGGCCTGCTGTGGCGGGAAAGCCGGATCCCATGAGCCACGGCTACGCGACCTACGGCGACGATCCGGAGTTCACGCAGGAGTACGCCGAGCCCGTCGACTCGACGCGGCGCGACCTCGACGAGTTGTTCGCGGCGGTCGACGGGTTGCGCGCGGCCGTCGAGGAATCCGACGACCGCTTGCGCCAGGGCGTCGCCGAGCTGACCGAGCGGCTCGAGAGCGGCGGCGGTCACCGCCAGGAGGACCGGATCGACCTGCTCGGCCGCCAGCTGGAGCGGTTGCAGCAGCAGGTGCAGGCCCTCGAGCGCGCGGTCCGCGTGGCCGACGGCGTGCCGCAGATCAACCTCGACGACGTCGGCGCGGAGACCCGGGCGCTCGCGAAGGAGGCGGCGCGCTGGGACGACCTGCACAAGGAACTCGTCACAAAGGAGCAGCGCGCCCGGCACGAGCAGGAAATTCTTCGTTTGGATTCGGTGCGCGCGGCGCACGCGCAGTGCGATGCGGACCTGCTCGAGGTGATGCGCGTCCTGGCGTCGACGGACCGTGCTTCGCGGGCTCGCGGAGATGCGGAGTCCCGGTTGCGGGCGTTGTCGACGCGGCGCCGGACGCTGCTGGACGAGGAGATCCCGGCGGCGGCCGCGGCGGCGGACCAGGCGCGGCTGGCCTTGCTCGAGGCGGACGCGGTCGAGGCGCGGATCGTGCCGCAGCTGGAGCGCGCCGAGCGCGCGTGGCACGACCTGCAGGTGCGGCTGCGGACCCGGATCACGGACGCGCTGGGCTCGAACGCGCTGCTGCCGACGTGGTTCGGCCACGCTCTCGGCGTGTCCCCGCCGGCGGGTGCGTCGGGAGACGCGTGGATCCGCACGGCGGCGTCGGTGCTGGCCTACCGGGTGACGTTCGGGATCGTCGACCCGGCGTTGCCGTTGGGCCCACCGGCGGGCGAGGGCACGGACACCGGCGAGCGGCGCTGGACCTGGCGGGCGAGGCTGGAGTCCGACCTCGGCGAACTGGCCCTCTAGCGAATTCCGCCCCGGCCGGCGACGGCGATGAACTACGTTTCGATCATGTCCTACCGCGCCGCAACGGCCCACTACACGTCGCCCAAGAGGCGCGACCCGGTCAAGACGATGCTGGAAGAAATCGTCACCCACCGCGTGCTGCGTGACGCCATCACCCGGATCCGGCCCGAGCCCGGCCGGCCGCTGCGGGTGCTCGACGTCGGCTGCGGCACGGGAGACGGCCTGGCCCTGCTGACCGAGCCGCACGGCCCCCTCGCCCCGCTGACCGGCGAGAACACCCTCGACTACCTCGGGGTCGACCTCGACCCCGACATGGTCGGCACGGCACGTGCGCTCCACGCGGGACGGCCGGCCACGTTCGCCGTCGCGGACATGCGGTCCGAACTGCCCACGGGCGACTTCGACCTCTACCTGTCCTGCGGCGTGCCCTACTCCCACCTGCCCCACGAGGACGTCGTCGAGGTCCTGACCGGCCTCATGCGGCGGATCGTCGAGACCCGCGACCGCGCGGTGATCATCGTCGACGTCCTCGGCCGCTACTCGGTCGAGTGGACGCCGAAGTGGCCGGAGACCCGCTGGTCCTACAACATGAGCTTCTTCGAAGACGCGACCGAAACCCTGCACGACCAGATGAGTTTCTTCGACCGCAGGTCGCTCGACGAGGCGCTCGTCGAAGCCGCGACCCGGGCCGGAGCCCGGCTGGGCGGGACGACGTTCACCGACCGGTCCGTCCTCGCCGGCCGGCACACCGCCACCCGGTCGTTCAACCCGGCGATCCCGCCCTACCGCACCCTCCTCAACGAACTCGCCCGCGGCAGCACCGACATCGTCCCCGCGCAGCTGCGCTTCGACCCTCCCGCCGGATACGCGCCACGACAGGTCGAGCTGTTCTTCGCGGCCTTCGCCGAACGCTGGAACCGGATCATCACCACGGCCGCCCGCGACGGGCAGGGCTTGCCGTCGGCCGAGCACGCGAAGCAGCTGGCGACGGAACTGTTCGCGTGCGAACAGCAAGCGCAGCAGGGCCTCGGCGTCGGGCACTCCCTGATGGCCACCGTGGTCGTCGAACGCCCCACCAGCATCTGATCCGCTCAGGCGCGGAGGGCGGACTCCAGGCGGCGGTGCAGTTCGCCCAGGCGGGTCCGGCCGGGCTTGCCTTCCGGGAAGCGGCGCAGGATGTCCCGGACCGCCGGTGGTGCGTGGTCGAGCGCCCAGCCGATCTCGGCTTCCGCGTCGCCGCCGGCGAGTTCGTGAGCCAGCGCCGACTGCTGCGCGGGGCCGACGATGTGTTTCACCTGGTGCGGCGACTCCAGCGGGTGCAGGTAAGCCGCCCCCGCCGCACCGACGGCGGCGCGGGCCGCGGCGGCTGCCACCGCGTCGGAGGTTTCGCCGGCTGCCGCGAGCGCCGCCCAGGCGACCGTGCGAAGCAGCTTCGTGCGCGGAGCGCCCGAAGCGAACTCCTGCGCAGCCGAGATCGCTTCCCGGGGACGACGATCGCCGGGGACCCGCGACTCGTACAACGGCAACGCCCGCGAAGCGCAGTCGGCCGCCCAGCCCGTCAAGGCCCGCAGCTCGGCCAAGGTCAGCTCCATGTGCCTGAAGCGTATCTTTGAACTGCCGGTTGAGACTTTCAGGCAGCCGCCTGAACGCGAAGCGGACGTCGGAGCCGGTTGAACAGTTTCGGGTTGTTCAACGCGAACACGCCGACGGTGGCGCCTTCGCGCGCCCAGACGGCCACGAACGACGAGGACGTCGAATCGCCGTCCACGAACGAGAGCGAGTCGCCGGGACGCGGGTGGCCGGCGAGCTGCAACCGCCCCGAATACTGGTCCGACCAGACGTAACCGCTCGGCGTGTAGGTGCGCTCGGTACGGCCGGCCAGCAGGTTCGCCACCGCGACCGGCGCCTGCTCCGACGCGTTCGTCCAGTGCTCGTGCCGCCGTCCGGCGCCGTCGGCGTGATAGTGCGCGACGTCGCCGATCGCGACCACCTGGGGCAGGTCCGTGACCAGGCCGGCGTCGGTGTGGACGCCGTCGCCGACCTTCAACCCGGACCCGGCCAGCCAGTCCGTCGCGGGGGTCATGCCGACGCCCGTCACGACCACGTCGGCCGGGACGAGCGAACCGTCGGCCAGGCGGACGCCGGCCGCGTCCATGCCGGTCACCGACACCCCGCAGCGCAGGTCCGTGCCGTGGTCGGCATGCAGCCGGGCGCAGACGGCCGCCAGCTCCGGGCCCAGCACGGGCGCCAAGGGCGCGGCCAAAGCTTCCAAGACGACCACGTCGAGGCCGAGAGAACGGCACGTCGAGGCCACCTCGGCGCCGATGAACCCGGCCCCGACGATCGCCACCCGGACTCCGGGCACCAAGGCCGCGCGCAAAGCGAGGGCGTCGTCGAGCGTCCGCAGCGTGTGGGCGCCTTCGAAGCCCGGCAGCGTGCGCGCGCGGCCTCCGGTGGCGATGACGACGCCGTCCGCGTGCACGGAACCGCCGTCCGACAGCAGCACTCGACGCGCGGCCGGCTCCAGGGCCGTGGCCCGCACGCCGAGCCGGAAGTCCAGCGCCAGCGACGCGAGGTCGCCGGCGTCGAGCAGCTCCAGCGAGGCCCGCGAGGCCGTCCCGGCGAGGAACGCCTTCGACAGCGGCGGCCGGTCGTAGGGCAGGTGGGGCTCGTCGCCGATCAGCACGATGCCGCCGTCGTAGCCCTGCGCGCGCAGCTCCTGCGCGGCGCGGACCCCGGCGAGCGACGCGCCGACGACCGCGACGCGCTTCACGCGGCGTCCTCTTTCGCGGCGCTCCGCACGTAGATGACACCGTCGTCGACGACCACGGAGTACGTCCGGACCGGCTCCTTCGCGGGCAGGCAGCTCGGCATGCCCGTGCGCAGGTCGAACATCGCCGCGTGCAGCGGGCACTCGACGAAGCAGCCCTCGAGCCAGCCGTCGGCCAGGGAGGCGTCCTGGTGGGTGCACGTGTCGTCGATGGCGTACAGCTCCCCGTCTTCGGTGTGGAACACCGCGATGGCGGGAGACCCGGGGACTCGGACGGACTCACCCGGGGGCAGCTCGTCCACCGTGCACGCGCGAATCATGGGGTCCTCCGAGACTGTTGCGCATAGGGGAACATCAACTGTGATCCGCAACAAAGTCTGAATCCCGGGAAGGGCGTCGTCAAGGGGGTACGCCCCGGTAGTTTCCGCCCTGGTCACCGGACAATCCGGGCACGCCAAACCCGCCACTTTCGTCCTGAAAGTGGCGGATTTGGGGGCCGAAGGCGGAGCTTTCCCTAGGAAAGATGCATTTCGTCAGTGACGTAACGGTTCGCCGTGGCGGTAGAACGGCGTCTTGATCGGGGCGAGCGGGGTGTTGCCGAGGATGAGGTCGGCCGCCTTCTCGGCGGTCATCATCACCGGCGCGTAGATGTTGCCGTTGGGGATGTAGGGCATGACCGACGCGTCGACGACGCGCAGGCCCTCGGTGCCGTGCACCCGCATCGTCTGCGGGTCGACGACGGACATGTCGTCCACGCCCATCTTCGTCGTGCACGACGGGTGCAGCGCCGTCTCGGCGTCCTTGGCGACCCAGTCGAGGATCTCGTCATCTGTGTCCACTCGGGGCCCCGGCGAGATCTCCCCGCCGTTGTACGGCTCCAGCGCGGCCTGGTTGAGGATCTTCCGCGCCACCCGCACGGCTTCTACCCACTCGCGACGGTCGTTCTCGGTCGAGAGGTAGTTGAACTTGAGCGCCGGGTGCTGCCGCGGGTCGGTCGAGGTGATCTTCACCGAGCCGCGGGTGTCGGCGTACATCGGGCCGACGTGCACCTGGTAGCCGTGCCCTTCCGTGGGTGCCGAACCGTCGTAGCGGATCGCCACCGGCAGGAAGTGGAACATCAGGTTCGGATACTTCACCTCGTCGTTCGACCGGACGAACCCGCCGCCCTCGAAGTGGTTGGTCGCGGCCGGCCCGGAGCGCAGGAACAGCCACTGCGCGCCGATGTAGGGCCGTTTCCACTTCGCCAGCGACGGCTGCATCGACACCGGTTGCTTGCAGGCGTACTGGATGTACACCTCCAGGTGGTCCTGCAGGTTCTCGCCGACGCCCGGCAGGTCCTTCACGACGTCGATGCCGAGCTTCTCCAGGTCGGCCGCGTTGCCGACGCCGGAGAGCTGCAGCAGTTGCGGGCTGTTGATCGCGCCGCCGCAGAGGATGATCTCCTTGCCGTACACCTCACCCGGCACGCCGCGGCCTTCGGCGTACTCGACGCCGATCGCGCGGGTGCCGTCGAAGAGGATCTGTGACACGAACGCGTGCGTCTTCACCGTGAGGTTGGGCCGGTTCTCCGCCGGGTGCAGGTAGGCGCCGGCCGCGGACAGCCGCCGTCCTTTTCGGACGTTGCGGTCGAAGGCCGCGAAGCCTTCCTGCCGGTAGCCGTTGACGTCGTCGGTGCGCGGGTAGCCCGCTTGCTCGGCGGCGTCGAAGAACGCCTGGAACAAGGGATTCGAGGCCGGGCCGCGTTCCAGTTCGAGGGGTCCGTCGTGGCCGCGCCACTGCCCGTCGGGAGCGTCGGCGAGGCAGTTTTCCATGCGCTTGAAGTACGGCAGGCAGTGCGCGTAGTCCCAAGTGGACATCCCGGGGTCGCTCGCCCAGCGCTCGTAGTCCATGGGATTGCCGCGCTGGAAGATCATCCCGTTGATGCTGGACGACCCGCCGAGCACCTTGCCGCGCGCGTGGTAGATGCGGCGGCGGTTCATGTGCGGCTCGGGCTCGCTGCGGTAGCCCCAGTCGTAGAACTTCGACCCGATCGGGAAGGTCAGCGCGGCCGGCATGTGGATGAAGACGTCCCACTTGTAGTCGGACCGCCCGGCTTCCAGGACCAGGACCTTGTTCGCCGGGTCCGCGGAAAGCCGGTTCGCCAGCGCGCAGCCCGCCGAACCGCCGCCGACGATGATGAAGTCGTAGGAACTCATGCGTCCTCCTCAGCCGGGCAGGGTGTCCGGGGCGTTGTCGGGCATGTGCTCGGGGCTCGTGTGCGACGAGCCCCACGTGCCGCGCCGGACGTACAGCATGATCGCACCGATGATCACGATCAGCCCGGTGACGATCACCGCGCCCCACTGGAAGTACCAGTG
This sequence comes from Amycolatopsis sp. NPDC028719, assembly GCF_055565395.1. NCBI lineage: Bacteria > Bacillati > Actinomycetota > Actinomycetes > Pseudonocardiales > Pseudonocardiaceae > Amycolatopsis > Amycolatopsis sp. NPDC028719. The sequence continues at coordinate 465,330 of NZ_JBVHUL010000004.1, read as the reverse complement.
GTCGTCGCCGTAGACCTCGGCGCGCGGCCAGATCAGGTTGACCGTCATCCCGGCGCCGTAGACGACCGCGACCAGGTTCACCAGCGTGCCCCAGCGGCCCAGCTTGAAGTACGGGCCGTGCCCGGGGCGCGGCCACTGTCCGCGCAGCCGGCGCAGCAGCATCGGGCCGGTGACCATCAGGTAGGGGATGTAGAACAGGATGATCGCCGTCGAGGTCAGGATGAAGAACGCGCGCTGGTTGCCGAGGTTGATCAGCAGCACCACGACGGTCAGGCCGCCGGTGAGCAGCGCCGGCAGGACCGGCGTCTTCGACCGCGGCGACACCTTCGCCATCGCCTTGCTGAACGGCAGCCGGCCGTCGCGGGCCATCGCCCACGCCATCCGGATCGCCGCGGTCTGCACGGCGAGGCAGCACACGGTGATCGCGATCGCCGAGCAGATCAGGAAGGCGTTGCCCAGTCCGGTGCCGAGCGTGCTCTTCAGCAAGTACGGCATGCCGGACGTGCTCAGCTCTTCGGCGTTGATGTCGCCCACGGCCATCATGCCGACCAGCATCACCAGGCCGCCGACGATGAACGACGCGGTGATCGCCCGCAGGATCGCGCGCGGCGCGTGCTTGCGCGGCTGGGTGGTTTCTTCGGCGAGCGAGCCCGCGGTGTCGAAGCCGTAGAAGACGTACGCGCTCATCAGCGACGCCACCAGGAACGCCCCGAGGTACCCGAGCGAGTGACCGTCACCCGTGGCGTGCGTCTCGAAGACCACCTGCGGGCCGCGCTTGATGTGGATCGCCAGCGCGATGATCAGCAGGATGACCGCGGACAGCTCCACCGCGACGCCGAAGTTGTTGATCTTCGCCATCAGCTTGACGCCGATGACGTTCACGATCGTGGCGAACACGACCAGCACCAGGGCCAGGATGATGGCGTTCTGCGCGCCGCCCGGCGTCGACGTCAGCCCGGCGTCGGAGTCGCTGCCGACGATCTGGAACGCGGTCGAGACCTGCGGCAGGATGATCTGGTAGGCGACCGCGACGGCGCCGGCCGTGACGATCGCGCCGATGATCATGATCCACCCGGCCAGCCACGACGTCGCGGGCTTCGCGATCTGTTTCGCCCATTGGTACACCGAGCCGGCGAGCGGGAACTGGCCCGCGAGTTCGGCGAAGCACAGCGCGACGGCGAGCTGGCCGATGAAGACCAGCGGCCAGGTCCAGATGAACGCCGGCCCGCCCGCGCCGAAGCCGAAGAAGAACAGCTGGAACACGCCGGTCATGATCGAGATGTAGGAGAACCCGGCGGCGAAGCTGGAGAAGGAGCCGAGGGAGCGTTCGAGTTCCTGCCGGTAACCGAACTTTTCGAGGTCGGAGCTGTCGTCGGGCGCGGCGTCCGGCTTTTCCTGCGTGGTCATCGTGGCGTCCTCACGTGGTGGGAGTCATCCCTTGAACCAGTGCTGCGGAACGGGATCGATGTTCTGGTAGACGTGCTTGCTCTCCTGGTACTCCGCCAGCCCGGACGGTCCGAGCTCGCGGCCGATGCCGGACCGGCCGAACCCGCCCCACTCCGCCTGCGGCAGGTAGGGGTGGTAGTCGTTGATCCACACGGTGCCGTGGCGCAGGGCCCCGGCGACCCGCTGGGCGCGGGACGCGTCCGACGTCCACACGGCCCCGGCGAGCCCGTACTCGGTGTCGTTGGCCAGCGCGATCGCGTCGGCCTCGTGCGCGAAGCGTTCCACGGTGACGACCGGGCCGAAGACCTCTTCCCGGACGACCGTCATGTCCCTGGTACAGCCGGAAAACACGGTCGGGCGGAGGAAGAAACCGTTTTCGTACTCCGGTCCTTCGGGGCGCTTGCCGCCCGCCCGGAGCGTGGCGCCTTCCTCGAGAGCGCTTTCGATGTAGCCCTCCACCTTGGCGCGGTGCTGCGCCGAGACGAGCGGGCCCGTCTCGGTCGCGGGGTCGAGGCCGTCGCCGACCCGGATCTTGTCGGCGCGCGCGGCGAGGTCCGCCACGAACCGGTCATGGATCCCATCCTGGATGATCAAGCGCGCGCCCGCCGAGCAGACCTGTCCCGAATGGACGAACGCGGCCATCAGCGCGTAGTCGAGGGCGGTGTCGTAGTCGGCGTCGTCGAACACCACGTTCGGGTTCTTGCCGCCGAGCTCGAGGGCGACCCGCCGGACGCCCTTCGCGGCGGCCGTCATGATCTTCTCGCCGGTCGCGTAGCCGCCGGTGAAGGAGACCAGGTCGACACCCGGGTGCTTGACCATCGCCGCGCCGACCCGGCCGTCGCCGAGCAGCAGGTTGACCACACCCGGCGGCGTCCCGGCCTCTTCCAGCAGGGCGACGAGCTTGATCGTGGTCAGCGGCGTGACCTCGCTGGGCTTGAGCACGACGGTGTTGCCCGCGGCCAGGGCGGGCGCGACCTTCCAGGACATCTGCAGCAGCGGGTAGTTCCACGGCGCGATGAGCGCGCAGACGCCCACCGGCTCGTGCACGATCCGGCTGACGACGGTCGCGCTGCCCGCGTCGACCAGGCGTCCGGCGTCCTTGCCGGCGAGGTCGGCGTAGTAGCGGAAGACGTTCGTCACGTCGTCGATGTCGATGCGGCCTTCGCCCAGCGTCTTGCCGGTGTCGAGGCTCTCGGTGCGGGCGAGTTCTTCGCGGTCGCGGACGAGCAGGCCGGCCACCTTGCGCAGGAGTTCGCCGCGCTCGGTGGCCGTGGTCCGGCGCCACGGGCCCTCGTCGAAGGCCCGCTCGGCGGCTCTGACCGCGGCGTCGACCTCCTCGCGGCCGGCTTCGGCGACCTGTTCGATCACCTGGCCGGTCGCGGGGTTCAGCACGTCGGAGTGGCTTTCGGCGTCGGACCAGACGCCGTCGACGTAAAGGTCCTTCATGCGGCCCCTTCCGGATCGGTAGTGGCTGCTCGGTGCCTTGAGTGCGTACATTTGTACGCGAAGCGTGTACAGATGTCCACAAGGGGGCTCGATGGCGAGAACCGAACCCGGCGCGACGCGGCGCCGTGGTCCGAACGACCCCGAACGGCGGGCGCGGATCGCCAAGGCGGCGATCGGGGTGGTCGCCCAGCGGGGGATCGACGGGGTCACGCACCGGTCGGTCGCGGCGGCGGCGGGGGTGCCGCTGGGCTCGACGACCTACCACTTCGCGACCCTGGACGACCTGCTGGAGGTGGCCCTGCACGAGGCGGCCGAGAAGAACGTCCACGCCTTGAAGGAGTGGGAGTCGGCGCTCCCGCCGGACGCCGACTTCGCCGCGGCCCTCTCCGACCTGGTCATGGGCTACATCAACGAGCAGTACCGGGACACGGTCGTCGAGTACGACCTCTACGTCGCGGCCCTGCACCGGCCGGCGCTCCGCAAGGCGAGCGCGGCGTGGGACGAGGCGCTCATCGCGTTCTTCGGCTCCCGCACCGACCCGCTGACCGGCCGTCTGCTGGCCGGCCTGTTCTGCGGCCTCCTGATGCAGGCGGCCCTCGCCGACCCCCGCCCGACCCGCGAAGAGATCGAAACCCTCTTCCGTCGAGCCATCCACGGCCCGACGGTGTGACAGAAGGGGCATCACGTGTGTCTGGAGGGGCATCACCTGTGATTGGAGGGGCATCACGCGTGATGCCCCTCCAATCACGCGTGATGCCCGCTCAATCACGCGCGATGCCGGAAACCTGTGGTGGGCGTTGAAAAACTTGGGTTGACAGCGGTCCTGGCTGCAGTCACTCTGTTCCGGAGTGAGCAACAAGACGCGTTCTGCGCAACTCCGGAACAGATCCGCGGAGAGGACCACGCCGGTGACCACTACCGATCTCCCGCCGAGCCTGCTGGCCACCCTGCCGGGCTCCGCCTACACCGATCCGGCGGTCTTCGCGCTGGAGCAGGCGAAGATCTTCGAGGCCGGCTGGTTCTGCGCCGTGCGCAGCGCGGACCTCGCCGGTCCCGGGTCGTTCGAGACCGTCCAGGTCGGCAAGGAGAGCGTCCTCGTCTCGCGCGGGCGGGACGGGAAGCTGAACGCGTTCCTCAACGTCTGCCGCCACCGCGGCGCCCGCCTCTGCACGTCCGAAAGCGGCACCGTCAAGCGTGCTTTCCAGTGCCCGTACCACGCCTGGACGTACGGCCTCGACGGCAAGCTCATCGCCGCGCCCAACCTCACCGGCATGCCGGACGTCGACCGCACCGAGTTCGGCCTGACGAAGGTCCACCTGCGCGAGTGGCTCGGCTACGCCTGGGTCTGCCTGGCCGACGAGCCGCCGTCGTTCGAGGAGACCGTCGTCGGCGCCGTCACCGAACGCCTCGGCAGCGCCGACGTGATCGACGCCTACGGCATCGACGGCCTGGCGCTGGGCAAGCGCATCGAGTACGACGTCAAGGCGAACTGGAAACAGATCATCGAGAACTTCATGGAGTGCTACCACTGCGCGACGATCCACCCCGAGCTCACCGAGGTCCTCCCGGAGTTCGCGGACGGGTACGCCGCGCAGTACTACGTCGGCCACGGCGCCGAGTTCGGTGGCGAGATCCAGGGCTTCACCATCGACGGCGGCGAAGGCGTCGACCGGCTCCCCGGCGTCACCGAAGCCCAGGACCGCAAGTACTACGCCATCACGATCAAGCCGGGCGTCTTCGTCAACCTCGTTCCGGACCACGTGATCCTCCACCGCATGTTCCCGCTGGCCCCCGACCGGACGCTGGTGCGCTGCGACTGGCTCTACCTGCCCGGAGTCGTCGAATCCGGCCAAGACCTGACGCGCTCGGTCGAGCTGTTCCACCGCGTCAACCTGCAGGACTTCGAGGCGTGCGAACGCTGTCAGCTCGCGATGGACTCACGCTCGTACGTCAACGGCGGGGTGCTCGTGCCCAGCGAGCACCACATCGGCGCGTTCCACGACTGGGTCCGCGCGAAAATCGCGGTCTAGATCAACGCCCGGATGGCGGCCTCGAAGCCGGCGACGTGCTCGAGCGTGAGCGCGGCGGCCTTCTCGGCGTCGCCTTCGATGATCGCGGTGAGGAGCGGGACGTGCTCGTCGACGTGGCCGGCCATCCCGGACAGCCGGGGCACGAACACGCACCAGATCCGCGTCGCGAGGTTGTCGTACCGGATCAGCGTGTCCTCGAGGAACGGGTTGTGCACGCACCGGTAGATCGCCCGGTGCAGGGCGAGGTCGGTGCGCAGCAGCTCGGCGTTGTCCCCGGCGGGGACCCCGGCGTCGAGCTGCGTGCGCAGTTCGGTGAGCGCCGCCCGGTCGGCCTCGGTCGCGCGTTCGGCGGCGGCCGCCGTGGCCATCGGCTCCAGCGTCCGCCGCACCTCGGAGATGTGCGCGAGGTCGGAGATGTGGACGTCGGTGGCGAACGTCCCGCGCCGCGGGTAGGCGACGACCAGGCGTTCGGACTCCAGCCGTTTCAGCGCTTCGCGGATCGGCGTCCGGCCCATGCCGAGTTCGCTGCCGAGCTCCTCCTCGTTGAGGGGGGAGCCCGGCGCGATGTCGAGCATGACCAGCCGGTCGCGGATGAAGACGTACGCCTGTTCCGCCAGCGAAGGGGCATTGACCTGTGGGTGCACGCCGCTTAGCCTACATCGACGATTGATATATCAGAAGTCGACCACGAAGGGTGCGCGATGACCATCCTGCCGGAGCACCCGGACTACCTCTGGGAGAACCCCGACCCGAAACCGGCCTACGACGTGATCGTGGTGGGTGGCGGCGGGCACGGGCTCGCCACCGCGTACTACCTGGCCAAGGTGCACGGCATCACGAACGTCGCCGTGCTGGAGAAGGGCTGGCTCGCGGGCGGCAACATGGCCCGCAACACCACCATCATCCGCTCCAACTACCTCTGGGACGAGAGTTCCGGCATCTACGAACACTCCCTCAAGCTGTGGGAAGGCCTCGAAGAGGACCTCGGCTACCCGATCCTGTTCAGCCAGCGCGGGGTGCTGAACCTGGCGCACAGCCTGCAGGACATCCGCGACAGCGTCCGCCGTGTGGAGGCCAACAAGCTCAACGGCATCGACGCCGAATGGGTGGACGCGGCCGGCGTCAAGGAGCTCTGCCCGATCGTCAACACCGCCCCGGAGGTCCGGTACCCGGTGCTCGGCGCGACCTACCAGCCGCGCGCGGGCATCGCGAAGCACGACTACGTGGCCTGGGGCTTCGCCCGCGCCGCCCACGAAATGGGGGTCGACCTCATCCAGAACTGCGAGGTCACCGGCATCTCGACGGTGAACGGCCGAGTTACCGCGGTCGAGACGTCGAGGGGCCGGATCGCCGCCGGCAAGGTCGCGCTGTGCGCCGCCGGGCACTCGTCGGTGCTGGCGAAGATGGTGGGCCTCGACCTGCCGCTCGTGTCGCACCCGTTGCAGGCGCTGGTGTCCGAGCTGCTGGAGCCGATCCACCCGACGGTCGTCATGTCGAACGCCGTGCACGTCTACGTTTCCCAGGCGCACAAGGGCGAACTCGTGATGGGCGCCGGCATCGACAGCTACAGCGGCTACGGCCAGCGCGGTTCGTTCCACATCATCGAGGAGCAGATGGCCGCCGCGCTGGAGCTGTTCCCGGTGTTCGCGCGGGCGCACCTGCTGCGGACGTGGGCCGGGATCGTCGACGTCAGCCCGGACGCGTCGCCGATCGTCGGGCTCACCCCGGTCGAGAACCTGTTCCTCAACTGCGGCTGGGGCACCGGCGGTTTCAAGGCCACGCCGGGGGTCGGTGACGTCTTCGCGGCCACCATCGCGCGCGGCAAGCCGCACGAGTACGCCGAGCCGTTCAGCCTCGACCGGTTCACCACCGGTGCCCTCGTCGACGAACACGGCGCCGCCGCCGTCGCGCATTAGGAGCTTTGATGCAACTGATTCCCTGCCCGTGGTGCGGGCCACGCGAAGAGGCCGAGTTCCACTACGGCGGCCAAGCCCACGTCGCCTACCCCGAAGACCCCGCCGCACTGTCCGATGAGGACTGGGCCAAGTTCGTCTTCTTCCGCGCCAACCCCAGCGGGCCGCTGGCCGAGCGCTGGAGCCACTCCGCGGGCTGCCGCCGGTGGTTCAACGCCGTCCGCGACACGCGCACCCACGACCTCCTGGCGGTCTACCGCCTGGACGAGCCCAGGCCGGTGATCTCATGACCCGGCTGTCCGGCGTCCCGCTCAAGTTCACCTTCGACGGCCGCGAGCTGACCGGTTTCCTCGGCGACACCCTGGCTTCCGCGTTGCTGGCCAACGGCATCCGCCAGGTCGCGACCAGCATCACCTACGGTCGGCCGCGCGGCATCGTCGCGGCCGGCGTCGAGGACTCGAACGCCCTCGTCCAGATCGAAGCGCCGTTCCCGGAACCGATGCTGTCGGCCACCACCGTCGAGCTGTACGACGGCCTGGAGGCCCGTGGCCTGCGCGGTCAGGGCCGGCTTGCCACCGAACCGGACCCGGCGCGGTACGACGCCAAGCACGCCCACTGTGACGTCCTGGTCATCGGCGCCGGACCCGCCGGGCGCGCCGCCGCGGCCGAAGCCGAGGGCCGGGTCCTGCTCGTGGACGACCAGCCCGACGGCGAAGCTCCGGAGGGTGTCCGGTTCCTCGCGCGCACCACGGCGTTCGGCATCTACGACGACGGGTTCGTGCTGGCCTTGGAGCGCCGAGGCGAGCCCGCCGCGCCCGAACGGATCTCGCGGCAGCGGGTGTGGCGGATCCGGGCTCGAAGGATCGTGCTGGCCACCGGTGCCCACGAGCGGCCGATCGTGTTCCCGGACAACGACCGCCCCGGCATCATGCTCGCCGGTGCCGCGCGCACGTACCTGAACCGCTACGGCGTCCTGGCCGGGCGGCGGGTGGTCGTGTTCACCACCAACGACAGCGCGTACGACGCCGCCTCCGACCTGGCCGGCGCCGGCGCCGGGATCGTGCGGATCGTCGACGCTCGCGAGGGCTACGGCGTCATCGGCACCGACGGCGACTCCCACATCACGGCCGCCCACGTGGCGAAACTGGGGGAGATGCGGGGGGAGCGGGTCGAGTGCGACCTGCTGCTCGTGTCCGGCGGCTGGAACCCCGCCGTGCACCTCTACAGCCAGGCTCGGGGCACCCTGCGATACGACCCCCGGCTGGGTGCGTACGTCCCGGACGGCGACTTGCCGGCCGTGAGTGTGGTCGGCGCGGCGGCGGGCGAAGGCCTGCCGGAAGCGAAGATCCTTTGGCAGGTGCCCGCGCCGGAGTCCGAAGTGGATACGCGGTTCGTCGACCAGCAGCGCGACGCGACCGTGTCCGACGTCCTGCGTGCCACCGGCGCCGGGCTGCGCTCGCTGGAGCACATCAAGCGCTACACCACGATCGGCACCGCCCACGACCAGGGCAAGACGTCCGGCATGCTCGCCGCCGGCATCACCGCGGTAGCTCTCGGTGTCGACTTGGCGACGCAGCGGCCGACGACGTTCCGCCCGCCGTACACGCCCGTGCCGTTCGCGGCGCTGGCCGGACGGCACCGCGGTGAGCTGCACGATCCCGTGCGCGTCACGGCGATCCACCCGTGGCACGTCGAGCACGGCGCCGAGTTCGAGAACGTCGGCCAGTGGAAGCGGCCGTGGTACTACCCGCGACCGGGCGAGTCGATGCACGACGCCGTCCGGCGCGAGTGCCGTGCGGCGCGCAACGACGTGGCCGTCATGGACGGGTCCACTCTCGGCAAGATCGACGTCCAGGGCCCGGACGCCGGCTGGTTCCTCGACATGCTCTACACGAACATGATGAGCACCCTCAAGGTCGGCCGGATCCGCTACGGCGTGATGTGCGGCGTCGACGGCATGGTGATCGACGACGGCACGGTCATCCGTGTCGGCGAGGAGCGCTTCCTCGTCACCACCACGACCGGCAACGCGGCGATGGTCCTCGACTGGATGGAGGAGTGGCTGCAGACGGAGTGGCCGCACCTCGAGGTTTTCGCGACGTCGGTCACCGAGCACTGGGCCACGATCCCCCTGGTCGGGCCGAAGTCCCGGGAAGTCCTGGGTCGCTTGGCGCCGAACCTCGACGTCTCCAACGAGGCCTTCGGGTTCATGACCTGGCAGGACGCCGAAGTCGCCGGAATCGCCGCCCGCGTCTGCCGGATCAGCTTCTCCGGCGAGCTGGCCTACGAGATCAACGTCCCGTCGTGGTACGGGCTCGCGCTCTGGCAGTCCATAGTGGACTCGGGCGCCACGCCGTACGGCACCGAGACCATGCACGTCCTGCGCGCCGAGAAGGGTTACCCGATCATCGGCCAGGACACCGACGGCACGGTGACGCCGCAGGACCTCGGCATGTCGTGGGCGGTGTCCAAGAAGAAGGCGGACTTCCTCGGCAAGCGGTCCTTCGCCCGCGCCGAGAACAACCGCCCCGACCGCAAGCAGCTGGTCGGTTTGCTCCCGGTGGATCCGTCGGTGCTCCTGCCGGAAGGCTCCCAGATCATCGAATCGGAAGTGGTGCCCGAGCCGCCGGTGCGGATGCTCGGCCACGTCACCTCCAGCTACGACAGCGCCGCGCTGGGCCGGTCCTTCGCCCTGGCTCTGGTGCGCTCCGGGCGTGAGCGCGTCGGCGAAACGCTCTACGTGCCGGTCGGCGACCAGGTGGTGCCGGTGACGGTGACCGAATCCGTGCTCTTCGACAAGGAAGGAGCCCGCCGTGACGGTTGACGCGGTCGAAGAACCGTTCCGCACCCAGCTCACCGTCCGCCTCCGCGACGGCGACACCCTCCTCGGCGTCGCCCTGCCCGCCCCATGCACCTTCACCACCGGCCGTGACATCGAGATCCTCTGGATGGGCCCCGACGAGTACCTCGTCCTGGGACCGGCGCTTTCACGTGAAAGTGCCGACCTGGAGGCCGCACTTTCACGTGAAAGTGCGGTTTTGGCCGTGGTGGACGTGTCGTGTCAGCGCAACGTCGTGCGGCTGACCGGGGAGCACGCGCGGGATGTGCTGGCGCACGGGTGCTCGATCGACCTCGACCCGGCGGTGTCGCCGCCCGGCACCTGCGTGCAGACGCTGTTCGCGCGCACCGGGATCGTGCTGATGGTGCGGGAAGAGGGCTTCACGATCCTCGTCCGCCAGTCGTTCGCGAACTACTTCGCGGCGTGGCTGGCCGACGCGAGCCTGGAGTACGTCTCGTGACCTTCACCCTGACGCTCAAGTGCCCGGAACGCTCCGGCATCGTGCACGCCGTCACGACGTTCCTCGTCGGGCAGGGCTGCGACATCGTCGAGCACCAGCAGTTCGACGACGACGTCCGCGGCTCGCTGTTCCTGCGCACGTCGTTCACCTGCCCGGGGCCGGCCACAGTGGACGATCTCACGCGGGCATTCGCGCCGGTGGCCGGCGACTTCGGGATGGAGTTCGGGTTCTCCGACGGGACGCCGCCGCGGATCCTCGTGATGGTGTCGAAGTTCGGGCACTGCCTCAACGACCTGCTGTTCCGCTGGCGCGCGGGCAGCCTCGGCGCGGACATCGCCGTCGTCGTGTCCAACCACGAAGACCTGCGGCCGATGGCCGAGGCGGCCGGCGTCCCGTTCGTGCACGTGCCCGTCACGGCGGAGACCAAGCCGGAGGCCGAGCAGCGGCTGCTCGACCTGGTCGGGGAGTACCAGGCCGACCTCGTCGTGCTCGCCCGGTACATGCAGGTGCTGTCCAACGAGCTGTGCCAGAAGCTCGAAGGCCGCGCGATCAACATCCACCACTCGTTCCTGCCCGGCTTCAAGGGCGCCAAGCCCTACCACCAGGCCTACGACCGCGGCGTCAAGTACGTCGGCGCGACCGCGCACTACGTCACCCCCGACCTCGACGAGGGTCCGATCATCGAGCAGGAGGTCCAGCGCGTCGACCACACCCACTCGCCGCGCGAGCTCGTGACCGTCGGCCGTGACGCCGAAGCCCTCGCCCTCTCCCGCGCGGTGCGGTGGCACTGCGAACGCCGCGTCCTGCTCAACGGCAACAGCACCGTCGTATTCCGGTAGAAGGAGTTCGCCATGACCGCACCGAAAGTCGTGATCATCGGCGCCGGCATCGTCGGCGCGAACCTGGCCGACGAGCTGACCGCCCGCGGCTGGGCCGACGTCACCGTGCTCGACCAGGGCCCGCTGCCGCGCACCGGCGGGTCGACGTCGCACGCGCCCGGCCTGGTGTTCCAGACGAACGCGTCCAAGGCGATGACGGAGTTCGCGAAGTACACCGTCTCGAAGTTCCTGGAGCTGGACTGTTTCCTCCAGGTCGGCGGCATGGAGGTCGCGACGACGCCGGCGCGCTGGGAGGACCTCAAGCGCAAGCACGGCTGGGCGCAGTCCTGGGGCGTCCCGGGTTCCCTCATCGACACCGGCGAGTGCGTCCGGCGCTGGCCGCTGCTCGACGGCTCGCAGGTCTTCGGCGCGCTGCACACCCCGACCGACGGGCTGGCCCGGGCGGCGAAGGCGGTGGCCGTGCTCGCTGAGCGGGCTTCGGCGCGGGGTGCTCGTTTTGTCGGCTCGACGCGTGTCACCGATGTCCTCCAGGAAGGGGGGCGCGTCACCGGCGTCCGGACCGACCAGGGCGACTTCCCCGCGGACGTCGTCGTGTCGTGCGCGGGGTTCTGGGGCCGGGAGATCGGCGCGATGGTGGGCATGGACGTGCCGTTGCTGCCCCTGGCCCACCAGTACGTGAAGACCGGGCAGGTCGCGGAGCTCGTCGGGCACACCACCGAGGAGGTCGAAGCGAGCCTGCCGATCCTACGCCACCAGGACCAGGACCTGTACTTCCGCGAGCACGCCGACCGGATCGGCATCGGCTCCTACGCGCACCGGCCGATGCCGGTCGACGAGTCCACATTGGATCCGTCGGTGACGGAGACGGCGATGCCGTCGATGCTGCCCTTCACCGAAGACGACTTCGCGCCGTCGTGGGAGGAGAGCAAGCTGCTCCTGCCCGCGCTGCGGCAGACCAAGGTCGAGGAGGGCTTCAACGGGATCTTCTCGTTCACCCCGGACGGTCAGTCGCTGGTCGGGGAGTCCGCCGACGTCCGCGGGTTCTGGCTCGCCGAAGCGGTGTGGGTGACGCACTCCGCGGGCATCGCCAAGGCCGTCGCCGAGCTGCTGGTCGACGGGCATTCCGAGACGGACCTGCACGAGGTCGACGTCCACCGCTTCGAGGACGTCCAGCTCGCGCCGTCGTACGTGAGCGAGACTTCGCAGCAGAACTTCGCCGAGGTCTACGACATCCTGCACCCGTTGCAGCCCAGGCTTTCCCCGCGCGACCTGCGCGTTTCGCCGTTCCACGTGCGGCAGCGCGAGCTGGGGGCGGTGTTCCTGGAGGCGGGGGGCTGGGAACGGCCGCACTGGTTCGAGGCCAACGCGCCGCTGCTGAAGAAGCTTCCGCACGATTGGCTCCCGCCGGCGCGGGACGCGTGGTCGGCGCAGTTCCACTCGCCGATCGCGGCGGCCGAGGCGTGGCACACGCGCAACGGTGTGGCGCTGTACGACATGACGCCGCTGAAGCGCGTCGAGGTCAGCGGAAGCGGGTCACTGGCGTTCTTGCAGTCACTGACCACGAACCAGCTGGAGAAATCCGTCGGGTCGGTCACCTACACGCTGATGCTGGACGACGCGGGCGGCATCCGCAGCGACGTCACCGTGGCGCGGCTCGGACCGGAGCGCTTCCAGGCCGGGATCAACGGGAACATCGACGTCGACCACCTCGTGAAGCACGCGCCTCCCGGGGTGCAGATCCGCGACATCACCGGCGGGACGTGCTGCGTCGGCGTCTGGGGGCCGCTCGCGCGTGACCTCGTGCAGCCGCTGAGCCGGGAAGACTTCTCGCACGCCGGGTTGAAGTACTTCCGGGCCCGCCAGGCGCGGATCGCCGGGGTGCCGGTCGTCGCGATGCGACTGTCCTATGTGGGCGAACTCGGCTGGGAGATCTACACGAGCGCGGACAACGGACTGCGGCTGTGGGACGCGCTGTGGGCGGCCGGGCAGTCGCTGGGCGTCATCGCGGCCGGACGAGCCGCCTTCAACGGCCTGCGGCTGGAGAAGGGCTACCGGCTGTGGGGCACCGACATGACGACCGAACACGACCCGTACGAGGCCGGTGTCGGCTTCGCGGTGCGGCCGGCCAAGGGCGACTTCCTCGGACGGGCGGCGATCGAAGGCCGCAGTGAAGACACCGCGTCACGGCGGCTGCGGTGCCTGACGATCGACGACGGCCGCACGGTCGTGCTGGGCAAGGAACCGGTGTTCGTCGACGGGGTCGCTTCGGGCTACGTCACGAGCGCGGCCTACGGCTACACGATCGGCCGGCCGATCGCCTACGCCTGGCTCCCGGCGTCGGCGGACGTCGGCAGCGGCGTCGAGATCGAGTACTTCGGCCGCCGGGTCGCGGCCACCGTGGCCGCCGAGCCGCTGGTCGACCCCGGCATGGACCGGATCCGGCGATGAGCCCCCGTCAGGTGGGCGCGGCGTAACTTCGATCACGTCGGCATGCCGGCCGGGGCTCCTCGGGTACATCCACAGCAACTCCATGGAAGCGCGCCAGGAAATTCTCAGGAACCAGGCGTTTCCTGGAACGGCCGGAGGCTTGTCGAGGGCTGGAGCTGTGCATGAGCGAGTACGAACGAGGACCGCGGGGCGGCGGCGAGTACCCGTACGGCTACGGCCAGGGCGACTACCCGCAGGGTCAGGGCTACTACGGGCAGCAGCCCCACGACCAGCAGCAGTACTACGGGCAGCAGCCCCACGACCAGCAGTACTACGGGCAGCAGCCGTACGGCCAGGCCCGTGACCAGTGGGGCCGCCCGTACCCGCCTCCGCAGTACACCCAGCCCCAGGGCTTCTACGGCCACGAGGGCGCCCCGCACGGCTACGGCTACCCGCCGCCCGTCCCGCAGCCGCCGCGCAGGCGTCCGCTGCGGGCCCTGACCTTCGCCGTCGTCGCGGTCGCCCTCGCCGTGGTCGCCGGGCTCGGCATCGGGCACTTCATCTCCGCCTCGAACAGCTCCACCGCCGGCGGCAACCAGAACTTCGGCTACTCCGGGCAGCCCAGCGCGTCGGCCACGGCACTCGACGCCGACGCCGTCGCCGCGAAGGTCAACCCGGCCATCGTCAACATCAACACCGAGCTCGGCCTGCAGGGCGCCGCCGCGGCCGGCACCGGGATCGTGCTCACCGCGGACGGCGAGGTGCTGACGAACAACCACGTCGTCGCCGGGGCGACCAGCATCAAGGTCACCAGCATCGGCACCGGGGACACGTACAAGGCTGAAGTCGTCGGCTACGACCGCAGCGAAGACATCGCGGTCCTGCAGCTCGAAGACGCGTCCGGCCTGCCCACCGCGAGCATCGGCGACTCGTCCACCGTCAAGGTGGGCGACCAGATCCTCGGCCTCGGCAACGCCGGCGGCCGCGGCGGCGACCCCGTCCCGGCGCCCGGCACGGTGACCGCGCTGGACCAGTCGATCACCGCCTCCGACGAGTCCAGCGGCTCGTCCGAGCAGCTCACCGGGCTGATCCAGGTCCGCGCGAACATCGAGTCCGGCGACTCCGGCGGCCCGCTCGTCAACGCGAACGCACAGGTCATCGGCGTCGACACCGCCGCGTCCACCGGGTACCAGCTCAACGGCCGCCGCAGCGGTGCCGGTGGTCAGGGCTTCGCCATCCCGATCAACCAGGCCGTCGACATCGCGCACCGGATCGTCGCGGGCACCGCGTCCGACAAGATCCACATCGGCAAGACGGCGTTCATCGGCGTCTCGGTGTCGGACGCGCAGGGGCAGGGCGCCCAGGTCCGCGAGGTCGTCGCCCGCGGCCCGGCGCAGCAGGCAGGCCTCGCGGCCGGGGCCGTGATCACCGCCATCGACGGCACGGCGATCGACTCGGCGACGACGCTGACGAACGTGATGGACACCCACCACCCGGGCGACAAGCTGACCCTGACGGTCACCAGCGCCGCCGGCGGTCAGCAGCAGCTCCAGGTGACGGCGGCCGAGGGGCCTGTGGGCTGACGCGTCAGCGCAGGGTTTCGTTGAGCACTTCGCGGTGCGTCCGCTTGGCCGCGAGGTACTTCTCCCGGCCGGCGTCGGTGAGGGTGACGAAGATGCCGCGCCGGTCCACCTCGCACAGCGCGCGCTCGACCAGGCCCTCCTTCTCGAGGCGGGCGACCAGCCGCGAGGTGGCGCTCTGGCTGAGGTGGATGGCTCCGGTGAGGTCGGCCGAGCGGCACTTGAAGTCGCAGGTCGCGAGCCGTTCCAGGGCCTCGAACTCGTTCGCGCCGATCCCGTGGCGCTCCTGCAGGCGGCACTCGAGCGTGGTGAACACGGCCGAGTAGCGGGCCAGCAACTCGTGCCACTCCTGGACCAGGCCCTGCTCGGCGACGTCGCTCACGGCGACCAACTTAGCATGCACGGGCATCAGATGCAAACGCATTAAATGCTTAGACATTAGATGCGTGTGCATGTACTGTCGCCGACATGAGTTCTTCCGTGTCCTTGTCCACCACCTCGACCCGGTGGGACGCACGTCTCTGGGGTGTCCTGCTCACCGTTTCGATCGTCATCGGTCTCGACGCGCTCGACGTGTCGATGGTCGGGGTCGCGCTCCCCGCCATCCAGGCCGACCTCGGCCTGTCCACCAACGCGCTGCAATGGGTCGTCAGCGGCTACGTCCTGGGCTACGGCGGGCTGCTGCTGCTCGGCGGGCGCACCGCCGACCTGCTCGGCCGCCGCCGCGTGTTCCTCGTCGCCGTCGCCGTGTTCGCGCTGGCCTCGCTGCTCGGCGGGCTCGTCGACGACGGCGCGCTGCTCATCGCGAGCCGCTTCATCAAGGGCCTGGCCGCCGCGTTCACCGCCCCGGCCGCGCTGTCCATCATCACCACGACGTTCCAGGAGGGCCCGGCCCGCAACAAGGCGATCAGCATCTTCGCCGTGTTCGGGGCGAGCGGGTACTCCGCCGGGCTCGTGTTCTCCGGCCTGCTGACCGAGGTCGGCTGGCGCTGGACGTTCCTGCTGCCCGCGCCGATCGCCCTGGTCGCGTTCGCCGCCGCGTGGAAGCTGATCCCGGCCTATCGGCGGGAAGAAGGCCGCGGCTACGACTTCCCGGGCGCCATCACCGGCGCCGCCGGCTCGCTGCTGCTGGTGTTCGGCGTCGTCGAGGCGCCCGAGGTCGGCTGGGCCGCACCGCGCACGCTGATCACGTTCGCCGTCGCGCTCGCCCTGCTGGTGACGTTCGTGGTCATCGAGAAGCGCAGTCCCCACCCGCTGCTGCGCCTGGGCATCCTCCGCGCCGGCCCGCTGGCCCGCGCGAACCTCGGCGGCGCGCTGTTCTTCGGCGCGTACATCGGGTTCCAGTTCGTCGTGATGCTGTACCTGCAGCGGGTGCTCGGCTGGTCGGCGCTGCAGACGGCGCTCGGCTTCCTGCCGGCGGCGCTGATCGTGGCGTTCGGCTCGCCGCGCATCGAGCCGCTGATCGACCGGATCGGCACCCCGCGCACGATCTTCGCCGGCGTCGTCGCGCACGTCATCGGCTACGCGCTGTTCCTGCGGGTGGACGAGCACTCGGGGTACGCGGCGTTCGTGCTGCCCAGCATGATCCTGCTCGGCATCGGCTTCACGCTGGCGTTCTCTTCGCTCAACATCCAGGCCACGGCCGGGATCGCGGACAGCGAGCAGGGGCTCGCGGGCGGCCTGCTGAACACGTCGCTGCAGGTGGGCGGCGCGATCGGGCTCGCGGTGGTGACGGCGGTCCTGACCGCCAACGGCGGCCGCGAGGCCTCCCCGGCGGCGCTGCTCACCGGGTTGACGCCGGCGTTGAGCGTGGTCACCGGCATCGCGGTGCTGGGGTTGCTGATCGCGATCAGCGGCCTGGCCGCCCGCAAGCAGCCGGTCACCGAAGAGCCGGCGGCCTCGGAGCCGGAGGACCTGCTGGCTCTCGCGGACTGACGCAAGCCCCTGAAGGCCACCATGAGGGCACTGGATGCCCTCATGGTGGCCTTCAGGGGCATTCAGGCGGCCCGCTCGTCCGTGCCCGGCACCTTCGCCGTGGTGATGGCGATGCGGTTCCACGTGTTGATGGTGAAGATCAGCGCGAGAAGCTGGGCCAGTTCTTCCTCGCCGAACCGACCGGCCGTCCGGGCGTAGACGTCGTCGGGGACGCCGCCGGAGACCAGCGTGACGGCTTCGGTCAAGGCCAGCGCGGCCTGTTCCTTTTCGCTGAAGAAAGGACCCGCTTCCCGCCACACGGCCACCAGGTGCAGCCGCTCCTCGCTCTCGCCGGCCTTGCGGGCGTCCGAGGTGTGCATGTGCAGGCAGTAGGCGCAGCGGTTGAGCTGCGACGCGCGGATCTGGACCAGCTCGACCAGTGCGGGGTCCAGGCCGGCGCGGGCGGCGGCGTCGAAGCCGATCAGGGCCTTGAAGGCCTTCGGGGCGGACTTGGCGAAGTTCAGGCGGGAGTTCGTCATGACCAGAAATCTAGGGCGCGGTTGACCTCTGTGTAGGGTGCATTTCCGTGGCGGATTCGTGGGTCAATTCCGGAGTCGACCTCCACCTGGAGCTGGCGGGCGCCGGCGGCAGGCGGGCCGCGCTCATCACGGCGCTGCGCGACGCCGTCCGCACCGGACGGCTCGCCCCGGGCACCCGGCTCCCGCCGTACCGGTCGCTGGCCGCCGACCTCGGGCTGGCGCGCAACACCGTCGCCGACGCCTACGCCGAGCTGGTCGCCGAGGGCTGGCTGACCGCCGTCCAGGGCTCCGGCACGCGCGTCGCCTCGCGGGCCGAGCCACTCCCGGCGGCCCGGACACCGAAGAAGGCGCCGGGCGTTCCGGCACCGCGGTACGACCTGCGGCAGGGCCGGCCGGACGCGACGTCGTTCCCGCGCCCGGAATGGCTTGCCGCCGCGCGCCGCGCGCTGGCCGTCGCCCCGCACGACGCCTTCGGGCCCGGCGACCCGCGCGGCCGGCGCGAACTGCGGGAGGCACTGGCCGGCTACCTCGCGCGGGCCCGCGGCGTGCGGACGTCGCCGGAGCGGATCGTGGTGTGCTCGGGGTTCGCGCACGCGCTGCGGCTGCTGTTCCCGGCGGTCCTGCGCGGCCCGCTCGCCGTCGAGGCGTACGGTCTCGCGTTCCACCGTTCGATCCTCGCCGCGGCCGGCGTCGAGACGGTTCCCCTTGCCCTGGACGAAAAAGGCGCGCGGGTCGGCGAGCTGGACGTGCCGGCGGTGCTGTTGACGCCCGCGCACCAGTTCCCGACCGGCGGCCCGCTGCACCACGACCGCCGCACCGCGGTGATCGACCACGTCCGCGCGACCGGCGGCCTGCTCATCGAGGACGACTACGACGGCGAGTTCCGCTACGACCGCAAGCCGGTCGGCGCGGTCCAGGGCCTCGACCCCGAGCACGTCGTCTACGCCGGGTCGGTGAGCAAGAGCCTCTCACCGGCGGTGCGGCTCGGGTGGCTGGTGCTGCCGGAGCGCCTCGTCGACGCCGTGCTGGCGGTGAAGGGCGAGCGCGAGGCGTGGGCCGGCGTGCTGGATCAGCTGACGCTGGCGGAGTTCCTGGAATCCGGCGGGTACGACAAGCACATCCGGCGCATGCGCCAGCGGTACCGGCGGCGTCGCGACCTGCTCGTCGAGGCGCTGGCCGAGCGGGCGCCGCACGTGGTGCCGACCGGTGTCGCCGCCGGCCTGCACGCGGTGCTGCGGTTGCCGTCCGGCAGCGAGCCGTCCGCGGTGAAAGCCGCGGCGTGGCAAGGACTCGCGCTGGACGGCCTGGCTGCCTTCCGGCACCCGGGCACCGCGATGTCCACAATGGACGGACTGGTGGTCGGCTACGCGACGCCGCCCGAACACGCGTACCCGGCGGCGATCGACGCGCTCTGCCGCGCACTCCCACCCGCCTGACCGACGCTCCGCCCCCCCCAGCGCCCCAATGTGGCCTTGGTTGCGTCTGACGCACCGAAGGCCGCCTTGGGTGCGTCAGACGCACCGAAGGCCACATTGGGGCGCTTCAGGCGGGTTGCCAGAGTTCGATGCGGTTGCCTTCCGGATCGGTGACCCAGCCGAAGCGGCCGACGCCGGCCATGTCCTGGGTCTCCTCGGCCACCTCCGCACCCTTCTCGCGGAGCTGGGCGAGCATCGCGTCGAGGTCGCGGACCCGGAAGTTGAGCATGGTCTGCTGGGAACGGGCGCCGAAGTAGTCGGTCCCGGCCTCGAACGGCGCGAACACCGTGGGCCCGGACTCCTGCTGCCACATCCCGTGCTCGTCGGCGCCGAGGCCGAGGGCGTCCCGGTACCACGCGCCCAGTGCCGCCGGGTCCGCCGCGCGGATGAAGTACCCACCGATGCCGAGCACGCGTTCCATGCCGCGATACTGCCAGCGGGGCGGGGAGTCCGGGGCCGCCGACACGCGGACGGCCCCGGACCTGCCGCTACCCGACGATGTCGACCTCGAAGGGGTCGGCCGAGCTGTAGTTGATGTCGGCCCACACCGCGCCCGGCAGGTCGTAGCGCCGGTGGGACGTCAGCTTGTTGTTGTAGCCCGCGACCTGCGTGGGGTTGTGGCCGACGCCCTGGTGGTCGTTGCCCCAGGCGAAGATGTCGCCGACCCACATCGGCTTCGAAAACCCGTCACCGCCGAGCCGCGGGCGGATGATGACCGCCGCGCCGGGGCTGCCGGACAGGAACACGCGCACCGTGTTCTGGTTGGCGTTGGGCGGGGTGACGGTGATGCGCTCCATGATCTCCACTCCAGTCGAGGCGGATCCGTTTCCGTCCACGCCGGGCCAGTAGTCGGCGACGGACGAGACGTCGTAACCCGGGGCGACGTCCCCGCGGTACTGCTTGGCGATCGCTCCGTCGGGGATCGCGGGATCCCCGTTGTAGTGGGCGATCCAGTAGTGCGGCTCGGCGACGCCGGCCGACGAGAACGCCGAGCGCACCGAGGGCCAGGTCGAAAGGTTGCAGTAGATCGTGGGGTCCGCGCCGGCCGCGCGGCGCATCCGGACCCAGCCCGGCGCTTCGGCCGGGGTGGCGTCGCCGGGTTCGACGTCCAGGACGTGGCCGTCGTTCGTGCTCGCCTTCTTGACGATCGTGACCTTGACCGCGTTGGGGAAACGTGCCCAGTCGGCGGCCGACCAGGGTTCCAGTTTGATCTTGTCGATGTATCCCGCGACCATCTCCGCGCCGGCGGGGATGTTCGCGGCCGTGACCGCGTCGTACATCGTGCGCACGGGTTGCGTCTCCGTTCGGTGCCGTTCGCCGTTTCGGGGACAGCGAAATCGTCTCCGCGACTCGCCATCGTGCTGTTACCCATGTGGGACGGGCGTCAAGCGCAAATGTTACGCAGTTCCGGACCGTCACCGAGACGGCCGCACCGCGCAATTCCTTCACCACGGGATCACGCGGCGATGGTGACTTTCCGCTATCGGGTCTGGCTTCCCGCTCACCCGGCTGGCAAGCTGCCAGGACTTCATGACGGAAGGTGCGTGCATGGCGGCACACCCGGCGCGATCCCGGCGCATCGACGCGCGGGTCGTCGTCCTGAGCGTGCTGCTCGTGGTCGCCCTGCTCGCCTGGGCCGGCGTCGACTACCTGCGCGACCGCCTCGCCGCCGGCGGCTGCGACACCACCACGCCCGTCCACATCACCGCGGCGCCGGACGTCGCGCCGGTGCTCACCACGCTCGCCCGGACCGTGCCGGCGCCGGACTGCTACACCGTCGAGGTCACGGCGGCCGCGTCGGCGGCCACCGCGGCGGCACTGGAAACCAACGGCGCGAACGGTCCCGACGTCTGGGTGCCGGAGTCGAGCAGCCGGCTGCTGCAGGCCCGCGACGGCGGCGCGTGGAACCTGCCCGAGTCCGGCCAGTCGGTGGCGAGTTCGCCGGTCGTGCTGGCCCTGACCGACGAGGTCGCGAAACAGGCCGGCTGGCCGGGAAAGTCACCGTCCTGGTCGGACGTCCTCGCGGGAAGCCCGGTCGGGCTGCCCGACCCGAGCCGCGACCCGGCCGGCATCGCCGCGCTGATCGGCCTGCAGCAGGTGACCAAGGACGCGCCCGACCCCGCTGCGGCGTTCACCGAGGAGATCCGCAAGCTCTCCGCGGTCAAGGAACCCTTCACCGCGTCGCCGGCGTCGGAACAGTCCGTGCTGGCGCGCGAGCTCGTCGCCGCGTACCCGGCGGCCGGCGTGCCCAGCCTCGACTACCCGTACGTCGTGCTTCCGCGCGCGTCGGAGGCTTCGCGGTCGGCGGCCGAGCGGTTCCTGCGGCTGCTGCTCGACCAGACCGCCACGAAGACGTTCGCCGACGCCGGATTCCGGACGCCGTCCGGGCAGCTGCTCGGCGACCGGCCGCGCGACACCCGCACGGACGCCGCGCCGCGCCCGGCCCGGCCGCCCGCGCCGGACGCGATGTACGGCGTGCTGCAGGCGTGGGCCGGGGCGAACCTCAGCGCCCGCGTCCAGGTCCTGCTCGACGTCTCCGGCTCGATGGCCGCCACCGTCCCCGGCACCGGCCGGAGCCGGATGGCGCTCACCCTGGAAGCCGCGACGCAGGGTCTCGGGTTGTTCAAGCCGACGACGGAAATCGGCCTGTGGTTGTTTTCCACCAAGCTCGACGGCGCCAAGGACTACCGGGAACTGCTGCCGATGCGGTCGATCGCGGAACAGCTCGCCGGTGGTGGGGTGGCGACGCTGCAGGCGGTCAAGCCGAAGGCCGGCGGCGCGACCGGGCTGTACGACTCGATCCTCGCCGCGTACCAGAACGCGCGGCAGAACTGGCAGCTCGGCCGGATCAACGTCGTCGTCGTGCTGACCGACGGCCGCAACGAGGACAGCGACTCCGTCGGGCTGCCCGGCCTGCTCGCGGAGCTGGCCCGGCTGCAGGACCCGCGGAAACCGTTGCCGGTGATCGGGATCGGCATCGGCCCCGACATCGACGCGAGCGAGCTGAAGCAGGTCTCGGCCGCCACCGGCGGCGAGTCGTTCACCACGCCGGACCCGCGCAAGATCTCCGACGTCTTCTACCAGGCGCTGAGCACGCTCATGTGCCAGCCGCCGGCCTGCAAGAAGTGAGGAACCCGTGCTGCAGCTGACGGAAAAGCCGGCGCCACGGGCGCTCCGGAGACCCACGGCCCTGGTGCTGGCGGCGTTCGTCGCCGGCGTCGTGCCGTTCGCGTTCCACGCCTGGGCGGCGCTGCACGGGAGTTTCTCGCAGGACGACTTCATCATGACCTACCGGGCCGCCGTGGCCGGGCCGTTCGACCTCGGGTTCCTGTTCCAGGACTACCACGGGCACCTGAGCCCCGGCGGGTTCTTCGTCGTGGCGGTGCTGACGTGGTCGGCGCCGCTGAACTTCCCGCTGCTCGTGGCGCCGCTGCTGCTGATGCGGGCGGGCGCGACCGTGCTGTTCTGGTGCCTGCTCGCGCGCTGCTTCGGCCGCCGCTGGGCGATCCTGGTGCCGTTCACCGTCTTCACGGCCTCGACGCTGCTGCTGGTCCCGACGCTGTGGTGGGCCTACGGCATCCAGATCGTCCCGGTGGTGCTCGCGGCCGTCGGGGCGTTGTACTGGCACGTCCGCTACCTGCGCGAGGGCGGCCGGTGGTGGATCGGCACGTTCGCCTGGACGCTCTTCGGTTTCGCGTTCTACGAAAAGGCCGTCGTGGTCCCGGTGCTGCTCGCCGGGGTGACCGTCCTGCTCGGACAGTCCTTCCGGGAGCGGTGGCGCTACTGGGCGGGGCACGCGGCGCTGCTCGTCGCGTTCGTCGTGACCTACCTCGCCCTGACCTCGAGCCAGGTGACCGCCGGCGGTCCGCCGATGACCGCCGGGACCGTCGCCGACCTGACCGGCCGGATGCTCGGCGACACCTTCCTGCCCGGGCTGGCCGGCGGGCCGTGGTCCGGGCCGGGCCCGGGCGCGACCTGGGCGCCGTCGCCGTTCGCGGTCGTGGTCGTGCTGTTCGCCGCGGCACTGGCGCTGCTGGCCGGCGGCGCGCGCGTGGGCGGGCGCCGGGCCTGGCGGGCGTGGGCGCTGCTCGGGCTGCTCTTCGCGGTGGACGTCGGGCTGCTGGCGTCGACGCGGCTGCGTGAAGTCGGCCCGGCCGCCGGCGACGATCCGAGGTACCTCGCCGAACTGGCGCTCGTGGCCGCCCTTTGTGGGGCGTTCGCGTTTCTGCCGCCCGGCGAAATTGGTCCGTCCGGCGGAAAGCGTGAACGGCCGATCGCGCTAGCCGTGTGCGTGCTTTTGCTCGTCGGTTCCGGGGTGGGATTTTCGCGGCTCGCGCCGGCGCTGCGGTTCGGCCATTCCGCGCAGTACCTCGGAAACGTCCGGGCGGCCGTCGCCGAGGACCCGGATCTGGTCTTCTACGACACGTTCGTGCCGTCCGATGTGGTCCACGAGTGGTTCGGCGCGGATTCGCAGGCGTCCCGGGTGGCCGGCCTGGTGCCCGGCACGCACTTCGACCAGCCGACGAACCGGATGCACCTGCTCGACGCCACCGGCACGCCGCACCCGATCACCGGGGTGGCCGCGGAATCCCGTGGGGTGCCGGGGCCGGTGCCGAACTGCGGGTACACGGTCGGCCAGACCCAGGTGCGCGTCCCGCTCGACACACCGGTGCTGGGGCGGCACCTGCTGAAGATCGACTACTTCACCTCCGACGGCGGCGAAGGCCTGGTGGACCGGACGCCGGTGTGGTTCCAGGCCGGGCTGCACTCGCTGTACCTGCCGGTGGACGGCCTCTTCGACCACATCGGCCTGCAGCTGTCGAGCGCGGGCGCGCCGGTGTGCGTGGCGAAGGTCGAGATCGGGAAGCCGGTGACCGGGTAGGAGTTCAGTAGGGGTCGTACGGGCTGTCGTGGCCGAAGAGCCGGGCGACCGGCCGCAGCCGCAGGCGCAGCAGCACCTTGATCCCGACGTTGCGCACGAACCACGGCAGCTGCGCCAGCACGCGCACGCGGTCCGCCGTGGACGGTGGCGACAACCGGAACCGCGCCAGCGACGTCGCCCGGTCCACGTAGGTGTACCGGCGTCCGAAGAGGACCTTCGCGATCGTGCCGAGCGTGACGCCGATCGAGGAAAAGCAGTCGTGGACCAGGATTTCCGCGCCCGGTGGCAGGTGTGCCGACCAGCGCAGATCGTCGGTGTAGGTCCAGTAGTCGTGCTTGCCGTCGATGTAAAGCAGCTGTAGGGGCCGGTCCCAGTCAGGGCGCAGTTCCGTGCTGTAACCGGCAACGAGCTCGACGACGTCGTCCAGCCCGGCCCGGCGGATGTGGCGCTCGAACAGCTGCCGCGTCGGCGATCCGCCGAACAGGCGGCCGTCCACGAAGGGGTCGACGGCGATCACCGTGGCGCCGACCGTGCGGGCCGCGGCGCCGAGGACGATCGTGGATCTGCCCTGGTGGCTGCCGATTTCCAGGATGACGTCGCCCTTCTCGAGGCGGCACGCGGCGTTCCACAGCGCTTCGCCCTGCGCGCGCGTCATCCAGCCCTTGACCGGTTCGGCCAAAGCCCAGGCGTCTTCGAACGAGATGGCGCACCTGCCTGGAGTTCGGGGGACTCGGGAACTCTGCCTTCAACAAAACTGTCGGCACATCGTAGCCAGGTTTCGGCCTAGTATCTACCGGATGGTAACCGCCACCCGCGAACGGTCCCGGGACGACGCCCCGCCCTCCGGCGGCGCCCGGAAGTTCTCGGTGGGCGCGTTCTTCCGCCGGCCCGGCACGTGGATCGTGCTGGCGCTGACCACGTTGTCGTTCCTGCAGATGCCGGGGAAGACGACGTTCGACACGAAGCTCGACCTCGCCGTCGACCCGCTCGCCTTCCTCGGCCGCGCACTGCACCTGTGGAACCCGCAAGCCACGGCGGGGGAGCTGCAGAACCAGGCGTACGGCTACCTCTTCCCGATGGGCCCGTTCTTCGCGCTGTGCCAGGCCACCGGGATGCCGGCGTGGGTCGCGCAGCGGCTGTGGGGGGCGGTCCTGCTCTCGGCGGCGTTCGGCGGTGCCCTGCTGCTGGCGCGGGCGATGAGGCTCGGCACCGAACGCACGCGGCTGATCGGCGCGCTAGGGTACGCGCTCGCGCCGCGCATGCTGACCGAAATCGGCGGTCTGTCCGCGGAGATGCTCCCCGCGGTGCTGCTCCCGTGGGTGCTGGTGCCGCTGGTCCGGGCCGGGACGATCGGCTCGCCGCGGCGAGCCGCCGGGCTGTCCGCCGTCGCCGTGCTGTGCATGGGCGGGGTCAACGGCGCGATGGTCGTGATGGCGCTCGTCCTGCCGGGACTGTGGCTGCTGACGCGCAAGTGGACGCGCCACCACGTCGAGCTGGTCCTGTGGTGGTTCGTCTTCGTCGTCGGCGCGACGCTGTGGTGGATCCTGCCGCTGCTGCTGCTCGGCGAATACAGCCTGCCGTTCCTGGACTACATCGAGTCCGCGACGAACACGACCGCTCCCATGTCGCTGTTCGAAGTGCTGCGCGGGACCAACCAGTGGGTCGCCTACGTCGTGCAGGGCACGCCGTGGTGGCCGGGCGGCTGGTCGCTGATCGACAACCCCGTGCTGATGCTCGCGACCGGGCTCGTCGCCGGCGTCGGCCTGCTCGGGCTGACCCGGCGCGGCCTGCCGGAGCGGCGGTTCCTGGTGCTGGGCGTCCTCACCGGCCTGACGCTGCTGACCATCGGCTACGTCGGCACGCTCGACAGCCCGCTGGCCGAGCAGGTCCGGCACCTGCTCGACGGGCCGCTCGCCCCGCTGCGCAACGTGCACAAGTTCGAGCCGGTGCTGCGGCTGCCGCTGATGCTGGCGTTCGTGCACGGCATCTCGAGCCCGCTCCGGGTGAAGTCCGCGCGCCGGTTCGTGCGTCCCGCGCTGGGCCTGCTGCTGGTGCTGGTGATGGCCGCGCCCGCGTGGCTGCTGAACCTGCGGTCCGGGCCGGGCTGGGACGAGGTGCCCGGCTACTGGTACGACGCGATGGGCTACGTCGCCAAGGCCGACCTGAACGCCCGGACGTTGCTGCTGCCGGCCACCGGGTTCGGCGAGTACGACTGGGGCCGCACGGTCGACGAGCCCGCGCAGGCGATCGCGAAGAGCCCGTGGGCGGTGCGCAACCAGGTGCCGCTCGGGTCGGAGGGCAACACGCGGCTGATGGACTCGGTCGACGCGGCGCTCGCCGACGGCCGTGGCGACCCCGGGCTCGCCGCGTTGCTCGCGCGGTCCGGGTACCGGTTCCTGCTGCTGCGCAACGACATCGACCGCGAGCGGAACACGGCTCCGCCGGTCGCGACGCTGCGGGCCGGGCTGGCCGGCTCGCCCGGCATCGGCAAGGCGGCGGAGTTCGGGCCGCTCGAGATCTACGAGGTGCGCAAACAGGTGCCGCGGGCCACCGCGACGTCCACAAAGGACGTTCCGACGGTGAGCGGCGGCCCGGAGAACCTGCTCCCGCTGATCGACTCCGGCCAGCTGGACCCGGCGACGCCGACCGTGCTGACCGGCGACGGCGGTTCACCCGGCGGACCGCGGCTGGTGACCGACGGCCTGCGCCGCGCCGAGCGGAACGTCGGCGGCGTGCGGGACAACCTCAGCCAGACCCTGACCGCCGGGGAGGCGTTCCGCCAGCAGCGCGCCGCGGGTGACCTGCTGCCGTTCCCGGGCGAGGAGCACCAGACCGTCGCCGCCTACCGGGGTATCCGCGCGGTGACGGCGTCGACGGCCGCGTCGTTCGCCGACGCGTTCGGCGGGTCCGACCCGGGCCACCAGCCGTTCGCCGCGATCGACGGCGACCCGCGCACGGCGTGGCACTCGTCGTCGTTCACCGGACCGGTCGGCCAGTGGCTCGAGGTGGAGCTGGACACCCCGCGGCTGGTGAACTCGGTGGACCTGCAGATGGTCGACGACCTGCGGGTGGGCTGGCCGCCGACCCGGATCCGCGTCACCACCGACAACGGCTCGGTCGACCAGCAGGTGATCCGCGGCGCGGGGTCGCACACCTACTCCGTCATGGCCGGGGTCACCCGCAAGGTGCGCGTCACGCTGCTGTCGCTGGTGGTCGGGCGGCAGGACGGGAACGTCGGCATCGCGGAGCTGAAGATTCCCGGCACCGAGCCCCAGCGCACGCTGGAAGTCCCGGCCGACCTGCCCGCCGGGCCGGCGCCCGGGTTCGCGTTCACGCGCGGCGCCCAGCCGCGGTACGCCTGCCTGCCTTCGGCCGGCGCGGTGCGGTGTGACGCGTCCGCCGCGCGGGACGGCGAGGAGCCCGACGGCATCCGGCGGCTGTTCAGCACTCCCGCCGAGCAGACGTTCCTCGTCGGCGGCTCGGTGCTGCCCGCGGGCGGCGGCAAGAACCCGGTGCAGCTGCCGGGGGTCACGGTGGCGTCGTCGTCGCAGCTGGCCGGCGACCCGGCGGCGGGCGGCTTCGCGGCGGTCGACGGCGACGCGGGCACGACGTGGCGTCCCGACGCCACCGACCTGCGTCCGGCGCTGACGCTCGGCTGGAGCGGGACGAAGCGGATTTCCGGGCTGCACATCGGGGTTTCGCCCGCGAGCGGGGCACAGATCCCGCGTCAGGTCGAGCTGGTGGGCCGCGCCGGGTCGCGCTCGGTGCAGCTCGACGCGGGCGGGTCTGCGTCCTTCGAACCCCTGGACACCGACCAGCTGCAGGTCGTGCTGCCCGGGGACGACGACGACCCCGCGGCCCGCTCGGCGGTGGGGATCGGCAGCCTGGAGCTGTCCGGCACCGACGGGCTCCTGCCCGGGCCGGACCCGGCGTTCACGGTGCCGTGCGGCTCGGGGCCGAACGTCCACCTCGACGGGCTCGACTACCGGACGTCGGTGCAGGGGACGCTGGCCGACATCACCGCGCACCGGCCCCTGGAGCTGCGGATGTGCCGGGATTCGGAGGGCGGGATCTCGCTGCCGTCCGGCGGGCACGAGCTGCGGACGGACCGGTCGGAGTCGTTCGTCGTCCAGGACCTGTGGCTGCGACCTTCGGTGTCCTCTTCGCCGCCGGTGCGCCGCGCGGTGCAGGTGGAGAAGTGGGACGCGGCGTCGCGCTCGGTGAAGGTGGCGCCGGGCGCGGAGGCGGTGCTGGCGGTCCCGGAGAACGCGAACGCGGGCTGGGTGGCCACTTTGGACGGACGCGAGCTGGCCCGCACCCGCGTCGACGGCTGGCAGCAGGCGTGGATCGTCCCGGCCGGCGCGGGCGGGGTGGTGTCGCTGGCGTTCACGCCGGACTCTGCGTACCGGACATCGTTGCTGATCGGCGCGTTCGCGGTGGCGCTGATGCTGGCGGGAGTCTTCTGGCCGGCCCGGCGGCGGTCGTTCCCCGTGTTGCCCGGGGGTGCGCTGGTGCCGGTGGCGCTGATCGTGCTGCTGGTGGCGCTGGGCGGGATGCTGCCGGTGGTGCTGCTGATCGCGTGCCTGCTGGCCCGGCAGTTCTGGGACAGCGCCCCGCGGTACCTGGCGTTCGGCGGCATGGCCGTGGCGGCGGGGGTAGCGGTGACGGGCCGCATCCTCGGCCACGGCCAGGAGTGGGCGTACGGTCCGGTGACCCAGGCGGCATTGCTCTTGGCGGCGGCCGCGATGGTGGCGACGTGCGTGGACTGGTTCACCCGCAAGGACAACCCGACGGAACCGGCCACGTAGCTTCGGCCGCGGCAGACGGCAGCCGCCTCGCAGCCATGCGTCCTGAATGAGTCATCCAGGTCTTCGGAGGTCATGAATGAGTCGTTCAAGACCTCCGAGCGGCGGCCGGGGTGCTCAGCCGGTGCGGCGGGCTCGTAACTCCAGCGCGAAACCCGCCACGGCCAGCCCGCCGGCGCAGCAGGCCGCCACCGTCACCACCTGGGTCGCCGATGCGTGCAGCCAAGCCGTGATCAGGAGGGTCTCCACGGCCACCGCCGCCCACATCAGTACCGCCACCCGGCGGTCGCCGTCGGCCAGCCGCGCGTACAACAGGATCTGGACCAGCGCCAGCATCGACCCGGCCAGGGCGAACGGCCACACCGGCATCGTGCTCCCCGCGTACCGCGCCCCGCCGATCAACGACAGCAGTGACGGCCCCAGCACCAGCGAAGCCAGCAGCACGAAGGCGTCCAGAAAAGCGCACACCGCCAACGCCACCGGCAGCACCCGGCGGCGGCCGGACGACGCGGCGAACCGGGGGAGCACCAGCACCCCCACCGCCTGCGGCAGCCAGTACGCGATCTTCGTGACGATCGCACCCAGCGCGTATTCCCCGGCGGACGACGACGGCAGCGTGTGCCGCGCCAGCACCAGGTCCAGGTTCACCAGCAGCACCAGCGCCAGCATCGCTTGCGCCGTGTGGAGTACTTCGACGCCGTGGCGGTCGGCCCACCGGGGACGCGGGCGGCCGCACACCTGCCAGCCCGCCACGACCACCGCCAGCGACCCGAGCGCGGTCCCGGCCAGCGCCCCCGTCGGGGAGCCCGTCACCAGCAGGCCGATCAGGGATCCGCCGACCTTGCCCAAACCCTCCAGCGCGATCAGCCCGGCCAGCAGGGCGAACCGGTGGGCGCCCTGCAGCAGCCCGTGGAACACCCCCAGCAACGTCAACGGCCCGAGCGCGGCCGTCACCAGCAGCGCCGGCGTCAGCGACCCCAGGTGCAGCAGGAGCACCAGCAACGGGCTGAGCGTCAAGGCCGCCGTCGCGACGATCGCGCTCGTCATCAGCCCCAGCGCGAACAGCGAACCCTGGGCGTGCGAAGGCGAGCGCGCCACCCGCAGCGCCACCACCGTCTGCAGCCCCATCGCCGGGACGACGCCGATCACCAGCACCGCCAGCAGCGAGCTCAGCTCCCCGAACGCCCCCGGCGCGAGGATCCGCGCGGCCGCGAGGCTCAGCACGTAACTGGCCGCGTTGTTGCCCGCGAGCGCGAGCGAGACGAGGATCGCCGCGACCCGGTTGCCGGTCCGGGCCGGCACTTCGGTGGCTACGCTCAACGGCGGGCTCCCATTACCGGCGGGTAATTTCCAGGGACCCTAACCGCGCGGACAGCGGAAAGGAAGGGCAGTGGACGCACCGGGCAGGCGGCTCGCGCTCCCCGTGTTGCCCGGGGTGTCCGCTCTGCTGGCGTTCGCCGTCTGCGCGCCGCTGCTGGGCCGCGGGTTCGTCCTCTCCTACGACATGGTGTTCGCGCCCCGGCAGTACTTCGTGCCGGACGCCTTCGGGATCGGCGCCACGCTGCCGCGGTCCGTCCCGGCCGACGCCGTCGTCGCGCTCGCGACCACCGTGCTGCCCGGCGACATCGTCCAGAAGATCGTCCTGCTGTTGGCCCTGTTCGGGGCCGCTTGGGGCGCCGGCCGCCTGGTGCCCACCGAGCACCTGGGCACTCGGCTCGTCGCCGCGACCGCGTACGCCTGGACGCCGTACGTCGCGGAGCGGCTGTTCATCGGGCACTGGCCGCTGCTGCTGACCTACGCCTGCCTGCCGTGGATCGTCAAAGCCGGCCTCGCCGCGCGCGAGCACGAGCCGAACGCCCTGCCGAAGCTGGTGCTCGCGTGCGCCCCGGCGGTCCTGACCCCGCCGGGCGGCGTGCTCGCCGTCGTCGTCATGGCCGTGGCCGCCGGTTCGCGCCGCCTCTGGCAGACGCTCGCCATCGCCATCGTGCTCAACCTGCCGTGGCTGGTCCCGACCTTCCTCAACGCCGAGGGCACCTTCTCGGACCCGGTCGGCGTCACGGCGTTCAGCGCCCGCCCCGAAAGCTGGGGACCCGCGCTGCTGAGCGTGCTCGGCCTGGGCGGCATCTGGAACGCCGAAACGGTGCCCGGCAGCCGGTCCCTGCCCCTCATCCCGGTGCTGACGCTCATCGTCGCCGCCATCGCGGTCGCCGGCCTCGCGCCCCTCACGCGGCGGTGGGGGAATGCGCCGGCCCGCTCGTTGTTCGGCCTCGGCGCCGCGGGAGTGCTCCTGGCGTCCCTGGCGACACTGCCGGGCGGTGACGCGCTGCTGACCGCGGCCACGCGGCACCTCCCCGGCGCGGGACTGCTGCGCGACGCCCAGAAATGGGTCGCGTGGTGGGCGTTGCCGCTCGCGCTGGGCTTCGCGCTGGCCATCGAAATAGCCGCGGCCAAGCTGAAAACCGAGCGGGGACGCATCGCGCTCGTGACGGCGGCGGCCGTCTTCCCCCTGCTCACCATGCCGGACCTGGCCTGGGGCGGCTGGGGACGGCTGAGCACCGTGCAGTACCCGGCCGACTGGCGGGCAGTGTCCGAAGTGCTCGGTGACCGCCCCGGCGACGTGCTCGCGTTGCCGCTTTCGGCGTTCCGCGGGTTCGCCTGGAACGACGACCGCACGCAGCTCGACCCGGCGCCGCGCGTCCTGCCGAAACCCGTGCTGATGGACGACACGCTCCAAGTGGGACAGGACCGCATCGCCGGGGAGGACCCGCGCATCGGCGACGTCCGCGCCGCGACGTCCGCCCGGGAGCTCACCGCCGCGGGCATCGGCTGGATCCTCGTCGAGCACGGGACGCCCGGCTACGTCGATTCCCGGTTGCTCGCCGACGCGACGCCGGTGTGGTCGGGTGACTGGCTGACGCTCTACCGGACCCCGGGTGTGCCCGCGGTGAAAGCGATCTCGTGGGCGCCCGCCTTGGTGGCGAACGGAGTAGTGCTCGCGTCGCTGTGCGTCGCACTGTTGTGCCTCAAGTTACCGATGCGTACATTGGGCCGCGGCAGGAATTCCCCGCCGCGAAGGGAGTGACACGTGGGCACGGTCATCGGCGTGGTCGCCGCCGTCATCATCGGAGGCGGTCTGGCGACCGGAGCCGGGTTCGCCCTCACGCAGGGTGCCGACCCGGACAGCTCCGCCCAGGTGCAGGAAAAGCTCAACGCGCAGGTGAAGTACAACCCGGCCGACCACCCGAACAAGCTCTACGGGAACCGCTGACGCGGTGACCCGGCTCGCCTCCGACGACGCGCACCGCGTCGTCGGGCTCTACGGCGACCCCACCGTTTCGTGGAGCATCCTCCTCGAAGCGGCCCTCGGCACGGCCGCCCCCGAACCGGAAAAGCTCCGGGCCCGGCTCGCGGCCGCCGTCCAGCAGTACCCGCATCTCGGTGCAGTGCCGGAAATCGAGCGGATCACCGACCTGCCGGCCACCCGCGACCGCTTTGCTTCAGCGCCCTACGAACGGACCGCGCCGCTCCTGCGCGTCGCCGTCCGCGTCGAGGAGCCCACCCTGATCGTCGCCGCGCACCACGGCGCCCTCGACGGCCTGGGACTGCTTTCCCTGCTCGGCACCCTCCTCGACGTCCCGGTTTCCTCGGCGGCGAGGGGGATCGGCGCCCGCACCGGCGGCAAACCCTTTGTGCTTTCGGCGGTCCAGCGGCTCGCTGAGGCGCTTTTCGCGCCCCCGGGCCGGATCACGCCCGACCGCCGCGGACAGGCCGCGGGAGACGTCTTCGCCGTCCGGCACGAGCCTCGGCTGCGCCTGGGGGCCGCGGGGTTCGTCGCGGCCGCCGCCCGCGCCACCTCGAGCTGGAACCGCGCGCACGGTGCCCGCACCGCCCGCATGGTGGCCGCGCTGGGCGCGTCGTGGCGCTCCGGGGCCGCGCCGGAACCGGTGCACGACAGCGCGTTCTTCCGGCTGCGGCTGCGTCCCGGCGCGGACGTCGCCGCGGTGCTCGCCGCGCAGGAGCCCGAGCCGGACTTCCCGGCCCGCAGCAGCAGGCTGGCCCGGCTGGGCACGCGGCTGCTGGCGAGCCGGCTCGGCTCGACGTTCCTGGTGTCCAACCTCGGCGTGGTGTCCACCGGGGACACCGTGCGCTCGCTGGCGTTCTACCCGGCCGCGAGCGGCCGGTCAGGGGTGGCGTTCGGCGCGGCGACCACCGGGGAGACGACCACGGTGACCGTCCGGGCCCGCCGCAAGGACTTCGACGCGCCGGCCGCCGGACGGCTGCTGGACGAGTTCCGCGACGCGGTCCGGGACCAGGCGCCGCGGCGATGACCTGAACGACCCTTTTCTCGCGTCGGACGAGGTGAACGAGTCGTTCACAACCTCGCCGCCCCCAGCGCCCGCGCCGCCGAGGCCCGAACTTGCCGCAGTGAATGACTCATTCCTGGCGCTGGACGCCAGGAATGAGTCATTCACTGCATCGGAAGGTGAGCCGACAACGGTTCACGACGCCAAAGCCGAGCCGCGCGTCGCCTGGCTCAGGACCCGCGGCCGGGGCGCCGGGAGCCCGGAGACGTCCCGGACCAGCGACTCGAACTGCCCGACACTCGCGTCCCAGCTGAACATCCCGGCCCGTTCGGCCCCGGCCAGGCCCATTTCCGCCCGCCGCAGGCCGTCGGCGAGCAAGCCGTCGACCTGGGCGGTGAAGTCTTCGAAGTCCTCGGCGAGCAGGCCCGTGCGACCCTCCACGATGGACTCGGCCACGCCGCCCGCGGCGCGGTAGGCGACCGACGGCACGCCGTGCGCCGCGGCCTCCATGATGACGATGCCCCAGCCCTCCTTGACCGACGGGCACAGGTGCAGCCACGACCGCGCGAGGATCTCGTGCTTGGCCTGCTCGTCGACCCAGCCGTGCAGGACCACGCGGTCCGCCACCCCGCGCGAAGCCGCGTGCGCGCGCAGCACTTCGTCCCACGGACCCTGGCCCACCACCTCGAGCTTCAGCGAAGGCCAGCGCCGCGCCAGCCGCGCGACGACGTCGATGGCGTGCTCGATCCGCTTGTGCGGCACCAGCCTGCTCACCGCGACCAGCGTCGGGGAAGCGTCGCGTTCGGACGCGCACACCGGCGGCGCGTCGAGACCGTTCGGTACCACCGTCACCCGTGAACGGTCGATCCCGAGGCCCGCCAGCTCCGCCTTGGTGACCTCGGAAACCGTGGCGTACCGGCACTTGCGGAACAGCCACGGCGCCAGCCGCGACTCGATCCACCAGCCGACCCGGCCCAGCGTCTCGCCGAGCGCGCTGATCCACTGTTCCTTGTGGACGTGGTGCACGAGCACCAGCACGGGACAGCCGGCGACCAGCCGGGCGAAGAACGGCATCCCGTTCTGCACGTCGACCACCAGGTCGGCGCGGGCTTGACGAATCGCGCGCAACGCGTGCGCGTACACGCCGAACTTGTTGCCGCGCCGCCGGTAGCGGACGCCCGCACGCCATTCCCCGGCCGTCGCGCCCGCGTAGGCGGCGCACTGGATTTCGACCCGGTAACCGGCTCTCGCGAGCCCTTCGGCCATCCGCTCGACGTACCGCTCCGACCCGCCGCCCTCGGGGTGGCCGGTGTCGCGCCAGTTGACGAGGAGCACTCGAGGTCGTTCCATCGGGTTATCCAAACTGTAGCGACGATGCTAGGTTACCGGTGCGTACACAGTAGAGGAACGTATTCGGGAAAGCGACGGTTCAATGGTAGGTAATCCGGTGCTCGACCGACCTCATCAAGCGACGCTGAGCCGTTCCGTCACGCTGTTCCGCACCTTCCTCACCGAGCAGACCGACCCGGACGGCTTCTATTCGGCGCTGGCCGCCGACTCGGTCCGGCAACTGGCGGCACACACTCCGCTGTCCGGGCGCACGGTGCTTGACGTCGGGGGTGGCCCGGGCTACTTCTCCGACGCGTTCCGCGCGGCCGGCGCGGTCTACCTCGGCCTCGACCCGGACGTCGGCGAGCTGTCCGCGCGCGGCGAGCCCGGCGAGAACATGGTCCGCGCCAGTGGCACGGAACTGCCCGTGCGCACCGGATCGGTCGACGTCTGCTACTCGTCGAACGTGCTGGAGCACGTCGCCGAGCCGTGGGTGATGCTCGACGAGATGTGCCGGGTGACCAAGCCCGGCGGCACGGTCTTCGCGTCCTTCACGCCGTGGTATTCGCCGTGGGGTGGCCACGAGACCGCGCCGTGGCACTTCCTCGGCGGGCACTACGCCCGGCGGCGGTATTCCCGGAAACTGGGGAAGCAGCCGAAGAACAAATTCGGGGAAAGCCTGTTCCCGGTTTCGGTCGGTGCCGCGCTCCGCTGGGCCAAGGCGACACCGCTCGCCGATTTCGTGGCCGGGTATCCGCGGTACCACCCGAGCTGGGCGATGTGGATCGTGCGGATTCCCGGCCTTCGCGAGATCGCGTCCTGGAATCTTGTCCTGGTTTTGCGCAAGCGGTGATCAGGTCCGGGCGAAGACCACCTGGCGCCGCTGCCGCGGGGCCGGCGGCTCGGCCGGGCGCCGGCGGACCAGCAGCACGATCGCGGCGATGATCAGCACCCCACCGCCGATCCCGAGCCAGATCGGGCCGGTGCTCGACAGGAACTCCAGCTTGCCCTTGTTGGCGTTCACCTGGTCGACCATCTGCGCGATGGTCCGGCCGTTGTAGGCGAGCGTCCCGTCGAACACGACCGTCGAGCTGCCACTGGTCCCGACGCGCAGCTCCTGGTGCTGCTGTTGCTGCTGCTTGACCTGGATCCCGGTGACCGGCTCGACCCACATCGTGTTGACGCCGCGGTAGTAGAGGTCGGCGTCCACTGTGGACTGGTCGGAGCCGACCAGCGAGCCGGGCACCTTCTTCGAGTCGAGCTTCGTGTCCGGGATGTCCTGGACGAACTTGTAGGTCTCGATCCCGTTCACCGTCTCGGTGCCGGTGTAGCGGGCGGTGACGGCCGCGCCCGTGTTGTCGTCGTAGACCTTGTAGTCCTGCTGTTCGGTGCCGAAGGGGAACTTGAAGTTCAGGCCGGGTTGCGCCTTCTCGACGTTCGTCTCGGCCGGCTTCTGGCCGTCCTTGTCGGCCTTGTCCTTCAGTTCGGTGACGTAGCTGCTCCGGGCGTCGCACTTCGGGTCGGCCGCGCCGTTCGGCTCGTAGCCCTCGCCGGTGCGCCGGTCGAAGCAGACCTGCCGCTTGCTCGCGCTGAGCACCGTGCCGTCGGCGTCGTCGGTGACCTGCACCGCCAGCAGCCAGACCGCGTAGTCGGTGTCCCGCTGCATCTCCGGCGCGGCGAAGTTCGCCTGCACGTGCCCCGTCGCGGTCAGCTTGGCGTTCTCGCGGATGTTCGACACGGGGCCGGAGCCGTCGTCGGTCACGGCGAGGACCTTGCTCGCGGTGCCTTCGAGCACCGACGTGGAGTCCTGGTCGAGGGGCACCTTGGCGAGCTTCGGGTAGACGTACGTGGGGAGGAGTACCGCCCCGGCGACCGCGAAAACGCCCAGTGCCAGCAAGATCAGGCCGAAAGCACGTCGCAACGGTCCTCCTGGGTCGGTCTTCGTCGACACGCAAATTACCCGGCGGTAATCAGGTGCTGCGGATAGTGGCCCGCGCCACGCCGCACGTCAAAGTGTGACCGGCGGTCACAGCCGCCCGGTGCGACCGGAAGGCCGCATGTGCGCCGCCGTTCGGACCAAGCAACCAAACATGTTTGTTCCCGGGCACAACGGGCACGGGCCCACCATCGGACGATCCACCCTCCGCCGCGCCGGACCGCAAAGGAGAGCATCCCTTTTGCCCCAGGACCCTTCGATGGTCGCCATCGCGGCCACCGCGCGCTGGCGGGCCCGGATCGTGGCGGTCGCCGCGAGTGCGGGAATCACCCTGACCGACCCGCTGGCCGGCGTGCCCGGCATCCGCGTCCTCGCCTGCACCCCGGGCGACCTCGGCGTGATCGTGCCGAGGCTCGGTGGTGAGCCCTCGCGAGCGGCGATCGGCGCGCATTCGGACTCGATCGCCGACCGGGAGCTGCGTGACGCCGTCGCCGACGTCGCCGCGCTGCTTTCCCTGCACGGCAACGTGGTGCTCGACCTCGACGCCGGCAGCCGCCGGCGCGCGACGGCCCGGCCGGACGTGGTCGTCTCGGCCGGTGTGGACCGTCCCCAGTGGACGGAGCCGGCGGTGACGCTCCCGGTGGGCACGGACCGGCGCGGGGGTCCGCTCACGGTGGCGCTCACCGCCGGTCCCGGCTTCGAAGGCACGCTGCTGGAACTGGCGAGGCTGGTCGAAGCCGACGCGGCCTAGGCCGGGTCCGCCACCTCCGCGCCGGCGTGGTCGTCGACCCACTCCAGCAGGTCGCCGGGCTGGCAGCCGAGCACCCGGCACATCGCTTCCAGCGTGCTGAACCGGACCGCCTTCGCCCGCCCGTTCTTCAGGACGGCGACGTTGGCCGGCGTGAGCCCGACCTGCTCGGCGAACTCCCCGACGCTCATCTTGCGCTTGGCCAGTTCGACGTCGATGCGCACGACGATCGCCATCAGATGACCGCTTCCAGGTCGGTCCGCAGACTGGTCGCCTGACGCAGCAGCGCGCGCATGACCACCATCAGCAGGCCGAGCACGGTGATCCCGACGGTGACCAGGAACAGCAGCATCGGCATCCCGGGGTCGTCGGCGTTGAAGCCGACGAAGAGCAGCATGCCGACGAAGACCAGCCACGCGGCGCCGATGGCCCAGACGATCGCGTCGACCCACTTCAGGGACGCGGCGGTGAAGATCCGGTCCTTCTTGACCAGTGTCAGCAGCTGCCAGGTCGCGACGAGCACCACCTGCACGCACAGCACGAGGAACACCGCGATGGCGGTCAGCGGCCAGCGCAGGTTCGCGTCGTGCGGGTTTTGCTGCGCGTGGTAAGCGATCCCGCCCGGCAGCGAGAACGTCTGGAACACGACGAGCACGCCGAACAGCACCACGAGAAACACCCGGAGCGCGGCAACCGCGCGTCTTTCGGTCAACATGCGACGACTATCGCTGGATACCTATCGAAAGTCAATAGATCGGAGTTAGCCGGCCGGTCCGGGGTCGAGGCGCACCGATTCGAGAGCGACGTACAGCTCGCCGATGTCGACGGGGTCGCTCAGGTCCCTCTTGGTCAGGTCCTGCACGCGGCGCAGCCGGTAGCGGACGGTGTTGGGGTGCACGAACAGGCGGTCCGCGGCCTCCTTCGCCGAGCCGTGGCCGGCGAACCACGCGAGCAGCGTGTCGAGCATGACCTTGCGTTCCGCGCCCGGCAGGGCGAGCACGCCCGCCAGCGCGGACCGCACGACGTCGCGGGCCATCCCCGGCGCCGCGGCGACCAGCGTCGTCACCGGCGAGTCGCCGAACACCACCACGCCGGCCGTCCCGGCGGGCAGCGAGCGGCGGGCGATCCGGGCCCGGTGCAGCGCGTCCGGGACGTCCGGGAACCCGCTGAACGGCTTGCTCAGCCCGGCCGCCACCGGCAGCGAGCCCAGCACTTCGCGTAACCGCCGGACGTCTTCGATGCGGTCGATCGCGACCAGGCCCGCCTCGCCGCCGGGCCGCCACGCCGACCGCCAGCGACGGGCGCGCAGCAGCGCCTCGACGGTGTCCTGCCCGTCGGGCTCGACGCGCTCGGTGACCACGACGACGAACATGCCCGCGGTCGGCAGGCCCAGGTCCCGGGCAGCGGCCTCCATGTCGGCCTGGCTCGGGAGGCGGCCGCGGAGCAGGTCGTCCAGCCGGCGCGCGTCGGCGTGCGACGGCTCGGCGGCGACCTGCTCGTATGCCGTGGTCAAGGCGTCGGAGTAGAGGTCGATCGCCTTCCAGACGTAGGAGTTGATCTCGATCGTGCGGGTGGGGGTGAGGAACTCCGGCCCCGCGAGCTCGAGGAGGGCCTCGTAGACGAAGGTGCCGCCGATGCGGAAGGCGCGCAGCACCGCGGGCAGCGGGATGCCTTGGCGCGCCTGGACGAGCCCGGTCTTGCGGGCGGCGTCGAGGGCGAGGCCGCGGCCCTCGGCCAGCGCCGTCAGCGCGCGTTCGAGGTTGGCCCGGCAGACCTGGCGCAGCTCACCGGGGGCGACGTCCTCCACCTGGCGGTAGAACTCGTCCTCTTCGCTGAGCAGGCGGGCGAGGCGGTCGGCGAACTCGGGCAGTCTGGTCAGCATCTCGCGCACCAGCTCGCGGTGTTCGCGAGGTACCGGCCTGGCCGGAGCTTCGATGCCCATTCCTCACTTTAGCTCGGGTCCGTGGCCCGGGATACGCACGAACTTGAGTAAAATTCATGTCCACCGAGCGGTCGGCCCGGTGAGCGGTTGGCGCGACGATCGACTCACGAAGGCTTGCGCGCGGTGAAGTAGACGTGCGGCTCGGGCCCCGCCTCGGGGTGATCGGGAACGAACAGCGCCTGCTCCTCGCGGACGATTTCCAGGCCGGCCGCACGGAGTTTCTCCGCGAGGACGTCGGCCGGGAAGCTGCTCGCGCGGACCGGGTGTCCCAAGAAGACTATGTCGACGCCGTCCACGTCGGCGGGCACGGTGGCGCAGACGAGGAAACCACCGGGCTTCAGCCAGGCCGCGAACCGGCCGAGCATCGTCTCCTGGTCGGCCCGGGGGAGCTGCAACGTCGAGAAGAACGCCGTGACCGCGTCCCAGGTGCCGGCTTCGAAGGACAGTTCGCGCATGTCGCCGACCTCGAACCGGGCCGCGGGCACCTGGGTCCGCGCGATCTCGACCATCTTCGGCGCGACGTCGTATCCCGTCACCGCGTGGCCGGCCGCGGTGAGCAGGTCGGCGGCCGGGCGCCCGGTCCCCGAGCCGACGTCCAGCACGGTGGCGCCGGCGGGGAGCCGGTCGGCCAGCGCGGTGAGCGCGGCCCGCTGCTCGGCCAGGTTCCGGAAGGCGAGTTCGTAGTCCGTGCCGAGCGCGTCGAAGACTTCGGCGGCGGTTTCGGGGCGCGTCATGAGCCCACCCTGCCAGACGTCCGGTTGCGCAACTTCCGAACTGTTGTACGCAAGTACAGAGTAAGTTCCGGCAAAACCTTGTGGGAGAGGCGAGACGCGACCTACTCTTCCGCGGCACTCCACTCGAGAATCGAGGTCCGTGATGGCGCGCCGCACCCTCGCCACCGTGTTCGCCGCGGTCGCCGCCCTGCTCCCGGTGGCCACCCCCGCGTCGGCCGCCGACCGGCCGGTCGTCACGCGGGCCGCGCTCGACCCGGCGCTCGTCGCCGGCCGCGGCGCCGGTGTCGGCTTCCTCGAGCAGGAGGCGGAGAACGCCCGCACCGACGGCGTCGTGATCGGCCCGGACCGCTCGGCGTACACGCTCCCGTCCGAGGCGTCGGGCCGCCGGGCGGTGCGGGTGACGCCCGGGCAGTACGTCGAGTTCACGCTGCCGGCCGCCGCGAACGCGATCACCGTCCGCTACAGCATCCCGGACGCGCCCGCCGGCGGCGGGATCACCGCGCCGCTGGACGTCACCGTGAACGGCGCGCACCGGCAGCGGATGACGCTGACCTCGCAGTACTCCTGGCTGTACAACCAGTACCCGTTCACCAACGATCCCGGCGCGGACCTGCTGCACCCGGACTGGTGGATCACCGAGTGCTCGTGCGTGCCCGCGGCGGCCACGCCGTCGCCGGTGATCGCGAAACCGTTCCGCCCCAGCCACTTCTACGACGAACAGCGCCTTCTGCTCGGCCGTTCGTACCGCGCGGGGGACAAGGTCCGGCTCACCGTCCCGGCCGGGAGCGCCGCCGCGTGGACCGTCGTCGACCTGCTCGACTCCGAACTCGTCGCGCCGCCGCGGTTCGTTCCCTTCGCGGCCAACGCGCTGCTGTTCGGCGCCGA
The DNA here is from genome assembly GCF_055565395.1 of Amycolatopsis sp. NPDC028719. NCBI lineage: Bacteria > Bacillati > Actinomycetota > Actinomycetes > Pseudonocardiales > Pseudonocardiaceae > Amycolatopsis > Amycolatopsis sp. NPDC028719. The sequence goes on along the minus strand of NZ_JBVHUL010000004.1, from coordinate 424,857 downwards.
CCCGACCGGCCGCCGCGACTCGGCCGACGCCCTCGACCGCGCCATCTCCTTCGCGCGGCGCGCTCACTTGAAGGTGTACCTGCCGCCCGGGACGTACCAGGTCAACCGGCACATCGTCGTCGACGACGTCACGATCGAAGGCGCCGGCAGCTGGTACACGATCGTCAAGGGGCACGAAGTGGCGCTCGGCACCCCGGACCCCGACGGGTCGGTGCACACCGGCGTCGGCTTCTACGGCAAGCCCGCCTCCGCCGGGGGCAGCCACGACGTCCACCTCTCGGGTTTCGCGATCGAGGGCGACGTCCGGGAACGCGTCGACACCGATCAGGTCAACGCGATCGGCGGCGCGCTCAGCGACTCCACTGTGGACTCCCTGTACCTGCACCACACGAAGGTCGGCCTCTGGTTCGACGGGCCGATGCGGAACACGCGCGTCACGCGGAACGTCGTCGCCGACCAGATCGCCGACGGCCTGAACTTCCACACGGGAGTGACGGATTCGATGGTGGCGAACAACTTCGTGCGCAACACCGGGGACGACGGCCTGGCCATGTGGGCGGAGAAGACCCAGAACGCGCGGAACACGTTCGACCACAACACGGTCCAGACGCCGGTGCTGGCCAACGGGATCGCGCTGTACGGCGGCGCCGACACCACCATCTCGGGCAACCTGGTCGCCGACCCGATCCGCGAGGGCAGCGCGATCCAGGTGGGATCGCGGTTCGGCGCCGAGCCGTTCGCCGGGAAGCTGCGGATCGCGGACAACACGACCGTGCGAGCGGGAACCTTCGAGCTGAACTGGAAGATCGGCCTCGGCGCGATCTGGTTCTACGCGCTGGAGCGGGACATCGCCGCGGACATCTCGGTGACCGGCGACCACTTCCTCGACACCACCTACAACGCGATCATGCTGGTCAGCGACTTCCCGGTGAAGGACAGGTATTCGATCACCGGGCTGAAGTTCGCGGACCTGCGCGTCGATGGCACCGGGACGTCCGTCCTCAGTGCCCGGTCGGCGGGATCGGCGTCGTTCCGGAACGTCGACGCCCGCAACGTCGGCGCGGTCGGCGTCAACAACTGCGGCTCGTTCAACTTCCCGCCCACGGGTTCGGAGTTCTCGCTGACCGACCTCGGCGGCAACTCCGGCTGGCTGGCTCCCTGGCTCCTCCCGAACACGATCACGTGCGACGACCGGCCGCCGGTCGTGCCGCCGCCGGCGCCGTCGGGGTGGTGACCTAGGGTTCGACCGTGGCCGGTTTGCGCGGGGTGTTCGCGGGGTTCGGGAAGAGCAGGGCGTTCGCGGTGCTGGGGCGGGCGCTCGTGCCCGCCGACCGGGTGCTGCTGCGGATCAGCGGCGGCCGGGTCGGCGTCGGCGCGGCCGTCGGGCTGCGGACGCTGCTGCTCACGACGCTCGGGCGCCGCAGTGGTGAGCCGCGGCAGGTGCCGCTGCTCTACGTCGAGCGGGGCGGCGCGTACGTCGTGATCGGCTCGAACTGGGGCGGCGAAGCCCACCCGGCGTGGTCGGCGAACCTGCTGGCCCAGCCGAAGGCGACGGTCGCGATCGGCGGCCGGACCGTCGAGGTCGCCGGCCGGCTCCTGACCGGCGGCGAGCGCCAGGAGATGTGGGACGCGGTCGCGTCGTACTGGCCGGCCTACGACCGCTACGCCGTGCGCGCCGGCGACCGCGAGATCCGCGTCTTCCTGCTGGAGCCGGTCAGTCGATGAGGTCGGTGTGCCGGATCCGGTACACCTGCAGCCGCAGGTTGTAGTACTTCTCGGTCTCGCCGACCCACTGCATGCCGAGCCGCTTGGCGACGGCGATCGCGCGCGTGTTGTTCGGCCGCGCGACGGCGAACAGCTCCTCGGTGTCCTGGGTGAAGGCCCACTCGATCAGCGCGGTCGCGGCCTCCGACGCGTACCCCTGGCCCCAGGCTCCGGGGCTGAGCTGCCAGCTCAGCTCGAGGTCCTCTTCGAACGGCGGCAGCAGCCGGATGCCGAGGCCGCCGATCACCACGCCGTCTTCCTTGCGCTCGACGGCCCACCGTCCGCGCGGCGGCGGCAGGTTCGGCTGCGTCTCCTGCCAGGCGTGCAGCACCTGACGCATCGCGCCGACGTCGCCGACGCGCTCCATGGCCGGGGTCAGCCAGTGCGTCACGTCTTCCGCGCCGTAGATGTCGAACGCGGCTTCGGCGTCGTCCACCGTCCAGTCCCGGATCACGAGCCGGTCGGTGCTCAACGGAGTCTCCATACCAGGACGCTACGCCGCGCGGCGTCCGATTGTTCCCGGGGCAACGTGCTCAGAAGATGAACACTTCACCCGCGACGATGTGGGCATGGAGACTCTGGAAGGCATCGCGGTGCTGAAGATCACGTCGGTGGCGCAGTGGCGGGAGTGGCTGGCGGCGGCCGCGCTGCCATCGGTGTGGCTGGTGCTCCGGCGGAAGGGGAGCCCGGAGCCGGGCGTGCTGGTCCACGAGGCGATGGAGCAGGCGCTGTGTTTCGGCTGGATCGACAGCAAGGCGCTCCGGCGCGACGCTTCCAGCACGTACTTGTGTTTCACACCGCGGAATCCGAAGAGCACGTGGAGCAAGGTCAACCGCGAACGCGTGGCCCGGCTGACGTCGGCGGGCCTGATGACGCCGCGTGGCCAGGCGATGGTCGACCTCGCCCGGCGAACGGGCACCTGGGACGCGCTGGCCGAGGCCCAGGACGGAGTGGTGCCGCCGGATCTGCGGCACGCGTTCGACCCGCCCGCGGCGGCGCATTTCGCGGCGTTCCCCCCGTCGTCCCGCCGGCTGATCCTGGAGTGGATCGCGAAGGCCAAGCGGCCGGAGACGCGGCAGCGAAGGATCGCGACGACGGTCGAGCTGGCCCGCGAGAACCGCCGCGCGGCCCACCCGAAGGCGGCTTAGGACAGCCGGTTCCGAGCGCCCCAAGGTGGCCTTCGGTGCGTGGGACGCACCCAAGGTGGCCTTCGGTGCGTGGGACGCAACCAAGGCCGCCTTGGGGTGCTCGGCCCGGCCTGTCCTCGACGGCCGGGACCGGTCGGCCGCGCGGCGGGCGCCGCCTCGCGTGGCGGCTGGCGGAGATGGCGCTCGGCCCGGCCTGTCCTCGACGGCCGAAACCTGCGGGCCGCGCATCCCGAGGCGGCCTACAGTCGTCCCGTGGACGAGATGCGTGACCTCCTGGCCCGGGCCGCCGAGCTGGCCGCCGACCACCGGGAAAGCCTGGCCGACCGGCCCGTCGTCCCGGCCGCCGGCCAGGCCGCCCTGCGCGACGGCTTCGGCGGGCCGCTGCCGAAGGAGCCGAGCCCACCGTCCGAAGTGCTCGAACAGCTCGCGCGGGCCGCCGAGCCCGGGTTGATGGCCACCGCCGGGCCGCGGTTCTTCGGCTTCGTCATCGGCGGGTCGCTACCCGCCGCCACGGCCGCCGAGGTGCTGGTCGCCGGCTGGGACCAGAACGCGTTCAACGCCGTCCTCTCGCCCGCCGCCGCGGCCGCGGAGGACGTCGCGGGCGGCTGGCTGAAGGAGCTGCTCGGCATCCCCGCCACCGCGTCGGCCGGGTTCGTCACCGGGGGACAGGCGGCGAACATCGCCGGGCTCGCCGCGGCGCGGCACCACGTCCTCGCCGAAGCCGGCTGGGACGTCGAGCGCGAGGGGCTCTTCGGCGCTCCGCGCGTCCGCGTCCTCGCGAGTGCCGAACGGCACGCCACCATCGACCGCGCGCTGCGGCTGCTGGGTTTCGGCACGGCCGCCGTCGAGGAGGTGGCCGCCGGTCCCCACGGCGCGATCGACGTCGCCGACCTCGCGAGGAAAGCCGGCGGCGGCCCCACGATCGTCTGCCTGCAGGCGGGCAACGTGAACACCGGCGCCTGCGACGACATCCGCGCCGCCCGCGCGGCCGCGAAGAACGCCTGGATCCACGTCGACGGCGCCTTCGGACTCTGGGCCGCCGCCAACCCCGCGACAGCCGCGCTCCTCGACGGCGTCGAGCTGGCCGACTCCTGGGCCTGCGACGGGCACAAGTGGCTCAACGTCCCGTACGACTCCGGGTTCGTCTTCTGTGCCCGCCCGGACGTCCACGCCGCCGCCTTCGCCCACCGCGCCGCCTACCTGACCGGCGCCGGCGAGGTGTCCGGCATGGGCGATCTCACGCTCGAGTCCTCCCGCCGCGCCCGCGGGTTCGCGGTCTGGGCGGCGCTGCGTGAACTGGGCCGCGACGGCGTCGCCGAGCTCGTCGACCGCTGCTGCCGCCTGGCCCGCCGGTTCGCCGGCGCCCTCGCCGAAGGCGGCGCCGAGATCGCCAACGACGTCGTCCTGAACCAGGTCCTGGTGTCCTTCGGGGACGATGCCCGCACCGAGGCGATCGTCACCGCGGTTCAGCGCGACGGCACCTGCTGGCTCGGCGGAACCACCTGGCGCGGCCGCCGGTATCTGCGGATTTCGGTGTCCGGCTGGTCGACGACGGAGGCCGATGTGGACCGTTCGGCCGCGGCGATCCTCCGCCTGGCCGCTGAACGTCCTCAGTAGCCTTCGCGCACCGAGAGAGTGTCCCTCCGCCAGGCGATCCGCTTCTCCTTGCCGGTGGGCCAGCTCGACGAGAGCCGCCGCCGGACGCTGCCGAGCGCGCCCAGGCGCACCAGGTCCACCCGGGATCCCTGCGCCGCCAACGAGGTCACCTCGGCGGCGGTGAGCGGCACGAAGTCGAAGTACTGCGCGTCCTCACCGCCGGTCCAGTCGACGAACTCGGTGAAGATCGCGGCGAACGCCTGACCGCATTCCGGGCACGCGCGCAGCGAGATGCCGAAATGCGACTGTTCGACCAGACGGTGGGTTTCGCGCAGGCGGGTCGTGCAGAACGCCAGCGCGGTCAGGGCGTCTTCGCCCGAGCAGCGCGCGCAGCCGAACTCGGTCATCGGCCGATCATCGCACGCGGTGAATCCGCGCCCGGCTCCGGGGGTACCGAGAAACCCTTTGACCACAACGTTTCGGTCTGGTCCGCAGTGGTCTGGACCTGTTAGCCTCAGCGCGTCCGACCGGCCGGCTCGCCGAAGGGGAATTCCTTGCTTGGCATGAGAAAACGCATCGCCGTCGCAGCGCTGGCGCTGGCCGGTGCTTCCGTCGTCGCCCCGCCCGCGGCCGAAGCCGGGCCGTCCCCGGGCAAGGTGATGGCCTACTTCGCCGACTGGGACGTTTACGCCCGCAATTACCACGTCAAGGACATCGAGACGTCCGGTTCGGCCGCGAAGCTGACCCACGTCAACTACGCGTTCGGCAACGTGACGGGCGGCGGCTGCGCGGTCGGTGACCCGTGGGCCGACCACGACATGCCCTACGACGCCGCCACGAGCGTCAGCGGCCAGGCCGACAGCGCCGAGCCCGGCGCGCTGCACGGCAGCTTCAACCAGATCCTCGAGCTGAAGAAGCTGCACCCGAAGCTGAAGGTGCTGTGGTCCTTCGGCGGCTGGACCTGGTCGGCCGGCTTCACCGAGGCGGCGAAGAACCCGGCCGCGTTCGCCGAGTCCTGCTACAACCTGGTCAACGACCCGCGCTGGGCGGGCGTCTTCGACGGCATCGACATCGACTGGGAGTACCCGAACGCCTGCGGCAACACCTGCGACGCGAGCGGGCCGAAGGCCTTCACGGCGCTGGTCAAGGCGCTGCGCGAGAAGTTCGGGCACCGGCAGCTCGTCACCGCCGCGATCACCGCGGACGGCTCGAAGAACGGCAAGATCGACGCCACCGACTACGCCGGGGCGAGCCGCTACCTCGACTGGTACAACGTGATGACCTACGACTACTTCGTCGCGGGTGGCCAGCCGACCGGGCCCACCGCGCCGCACTCGCCGCTGCGGTCCTACCCGGGCATCCCGACCGCCGGGTTCTACGCCGACGCCGCCATCCAGAAGCTGCGCCACCAGGGCGTGCCGCCGTCGAAGATGTTGCTGGGCCTCGGGTTCTACGGCCGCGGCTGGGACGGCGTGACGCAGAAGCAGCCCGGCGGCACCGCCACCGGCCCAGCGCCGGGCACGTACGAAGCGGGTGTCGAGGACTACAAGGTCCTCAAGTCGACTTGCCCGGCCAACGGCAAGATCGCCGGTACGGCGTACGCGAAGTGCGGCTCGCAGTGGTGGAGCTACGACACGCCCGAGACGGCGTCGGCCAAGGCCGGTTACGCGAAGTCCCAGGGGCTGGGCGGCGTGTTCGCCTGGGAGCTGTCCGGGGACACCGCGAACGCGGAACTGCTGCGGGCCATCGCCGGCCGCTGCTGAAAGCTGGAGGGCCCGGGCGCGAACCCGCCCGGGCCCTTCGTCCACCCGGGATCGCTCACGCCGCTGCGGGGAAACCGTGCCGCCGCGCGCCGAGCACCACGGCGAGCACCGGGACGAGGAGCACGAGCAGCGTCCAGGGGAACGACGCCGGTCCGGCGGCGTCGAGCAGGACACCGCCGAGCACGCCGCCCGCGGCCATCGCCGCGTTCCACAGCGTGACGAGCATGGCCTGGGCGTTGTCCGCCGCGTCGCCGCCCGCGTTGCCGGCCGCGGTCTGCAGGAGCGTCGGGACGCCGCCCCAGCCCAGACCCCACAGGGCGACGGCGGCGTAGACCAGCGCCGGGCCGCCCGTGAACACCGCCAGGAGTGTCGCGGCGACCGCGACCAGGACCGTGCTGAGGACCGTCAGCGTGCGCAGCGCGCGGTCGATCCGGGCGCCGACGACCCAGATCCCGGCCATCGACGCGACGCCGAACACCAGCAGGACGACGTCCACGGCGTCGCCCATCCCGGCGTGCCCGAGGAACGCCGCGACGTAGGTGTAGAGCACGGTGTGGGCCAGCACGAACACGAGCGTCACGGCCAGCACGGGCACGACGCCCGGCACGGTGATCGTGCGCCGGACCGGCACCCGGGCGCCGGCCTGCCCGGGCTGGTCCGGGACCCGCGCGGCGATCCAGGCGAGCAGCACGACGGCGATCGCCGACATGACGCCGAACGCCGAGCGCCAGCCCAACAGGCCGCCGAGGAACGTCCCGGCCGGGATGCCCAGCGACAGTGCCAGGGGGATGCCCGCCATGACGATCGCGATGGCCCGGCCCTGGTTTTCCGGGGGTGCGAGCCGGCGCGCGTACCCGGCCAGCAGCGCCCAGACGACGCCCGCGGCCACCCCGGCGACGAACCGGGCGACCATGGTGAGCGGGTAGGCCGGGGACAGCGCCGTCACGGTGTTGGCGACGGCGAACCCGGCCACCCCGGCCAGCAGCAAGCGCTTGCGGGGCCAGGCCGCGGTGGCCGCGGAGAGGGGGACCGCGGTGAGGGCCGTGCCGAGGGCGTAGACCGTCACGGCCTGGCCCGCCGCGGACTCGCCGACGCCGAGGCTCGCGCTCATGCCGGGCAGCACGCCGGCGGGCAGCGCCTCGGTGAGCACGGTGACGAACGCGGCGGTGGTGAGGGCGAGGAGAGCACTTCTCATGCCGTTATGCTCGAACCCTCACATACGTGTGAAGGTCTACGTGAGGTGGCGCACATGCGGATCGGCGAGCTGTCCGAGCGCACCGGCACATCCCGCCGGCTGCTCCGGTACTACGAGGAGCAGGGCCTGATCATCGCTTCGCGCGGCGCGAACGGCTACCGCGACTACGACGAGGCGACGGTCGACCGCGTGATCCAGGTGCGCGGGCTGCTCGACGCCGGGCTGCCCACCCGCATCATCAAACAGATCCTGCCCTGCCTCGACAAGCCCCGCGCGATCTACTTCCCGGACGCGACCCCGGAGATGCTCGCGACGCTGGAGCAGGAGCGCGACCGCATGGCCCGGCGAGCGGAGTGCCTGCTGCGCAACCGGGACGCGATTTCCGAGTACCTCGACGCTGTACGCGAATACAACCGCGTTTAGCCGGGTTCCTCAGGCGTGGGACCTTGACCCAGTGCCGGCTACCGGCTCCGGGCTCCGGGCTCCGGCCGGGACCGCGCCCGCGCTCGTGGTCCGGATCGAGCGCCCCGATGTGGCGTTGGTTGCGTGGGACGCACCCAATGTGGCGTTTGGTGCGTCCGACGCACCGAACGCCAAACCATGGGGCTCCCGGTTCGGGGAGGGTGGGGAGGGGGGGGTCTCGTGTGGCCCCGGACCACTCCTTTTCTACCCCGTCTCCCGCCAA
>NZ_JBVHUL010000004.1:189414-416696 GCF_055565395.1 Amycolatopsis sp. NPDC028719 | reverse complement strand
CCCAGGCCGGGACCACTACAGCGCTCGTGGTCTGGATAGAGCGCCCCGCTGGGGCGTGGGTTGCGGGGGACCCACCAAATGTGGCGTTCGGTGCGTCAGACGCACCGAACGCCACATTGGGGCGCTGCGTGGCTCGCGGTTCAGCCGGGTGGGTCGTCGTCTGCGGGGTGGCGGCTCTGGACCCAGTGCAGGGTGTCGGCCTCGGGCCACCAGCCGGCCGGCTCCGGCCGGGGCCGCGCGCCCTCCTCGGCCCACCAGCGCGGGGGCGCCTCCTCACCCATGCCCTGACGGTAGGAGCGCAGCGCCCCCGGCACACCGGTCGAGGGCGGCCAACGTCCGGTTCCGGCCGGATTCGAGCGGGCTCCGACCGCGCGGACCGTGCCGGTCGGTGCGGACTCCGGGCCGCGCCCGGCCTCGGAATCCGGGCGCGGAACTCGGCCTCGGAATCCGGGCGCGGAACCGGCCTCGGAATCCGGGCGCGGAACTCGGCCTCGGAATCCGGGCGCGGAACTCGGCTTCGGAATCCGGGCGCGGAACTCGGCCTCGGAACCTGTGCCCGGCCGAGCGCGGAATCCGGCCTCGGAACCGTGCCCGGCCGGCCTCGAAACCCGCCTCGGAGCCTGTGCCCGGCCGAGCGCGGAACCTGCCTCGGAACCCGGCCTCCCCGCCCGCCGCTGGCCGGAAGCGGACAGTGGCCGAACCCGCCCCTGCCGGTGCACCGGGCCCCGGCCTTACGTTGACGGTGGAAGATCACCGCACGGGGAGGACCACCATGATCAAGCGAGCGCTGGCCGGATTGGCCGTGGCGGCGGTCATCGGGACGCTGGGCGCGCCGGTGGCGGCCGCGGCGTCGGGCAGCGGTGATCCCGCGGTCCGGCCTCCGGGGCAGTGCGTCTGGATCTGGACCGAGGGCCCGCCGCAGTGCAAGAAGCTGGAGTAGCCCAGCCCCGCCCGGGGCACAGGCCGAGCTGCGTCGGCCGGGGCAGGGGCCGACTCGCGTCGGCCTGAGCCCAGCACGCCCGGCCGGGCACAAGCTGAGCCGCGCGGGCGTCAGCCCAGCCAGCCCAGCCGGGTCGCGGCGAAGACCGCCGCCACCCGGTTGTCCGCCTGCAGGGCCTCCAGCAGTCCCTGCACGTGCCTGCGGACCGTCCGCTCGCTCACGTCCAGGTGCCGCGCGATCGCTCCGTCCGTCATGCCCGTCGCCAGCAGGTCGAGCACCTTCGCCTGGGTCGGGGTCAGCCCGTGGCGCGGCTGGGAATCCGGCCCCTGCACCGCGACCGCCTGGCTCCAGACCAGCTCGAACAGCATCCGCAACGACGCCACGATCGTCGGGCTGCGGATGAACAGCGCGCCGTCCATGCCGCTCGGGTCGAGCGGGACCAGCGCCGAATGGCGGTCCGCGATCACCATCTTCATCGGCAGCTCCGGCGCCACCCGCATGGTCCAGCCGGCGGCCACGCTCGCGTCGACGACCTCTTTCGCGCCCTCGAACTCCAGCGCCGCGCGCTCGTACACGTTGCGCAGGACGACCCCGCGCTCGGTCACCGCCTCCGGCAGCCGCATCACCGTGCCCGCGTCCGGCTTGCGCTTGAAGTGGCGCGTCGTGAACGTCAGGAACTCCTCGCGCGCGGACAGGCACAGCTCCAGCGACAGCGAGCCGATGCGCCGCGGGTCGGTCAGCACCTCGACGGCCGCGGTGCCGGCCGCGCCGTTCGCCGCCCGGTACACCGCCTGCAGCACGTCGAGCTGCTGGCGCGCCGCGACGATCTGGCGCTGCTGCTCCAGCAGCTGCTGCTGCGCGCCGAGGATGGCGTGGTCGACCGCGCGCACCGGCTCCATCGGCGCGATCACCGGGTCGTCGCGGTAGTCGCGGCGCGCGAACCCGCGGTCGAGCAGCTCCCGCATCTCCGGGCTCTCGGCCCGCGGGTCGTCCAGCGGTAACGGCCCGGTGCGCACCATCGCGTCGTACAGCGCGCCCGCGCCGGGTGTCAGCAGCCCCTCGAGCATCCCGTGTCCCCTTCCGGCAGGGCGGGCGGGTCCGGCCGGATCCGGACATGACCGCTCTGCCGCCTACCCCACGCGCCGGACGGGGGAAAGGATTAGGCCGGTCGCGAAATCGGGGCCGGACCCGTCGAGGGGGCGGGTCCGGCTCGTCACCAGCGCCGAGACGGGTCGATCACGTGGACGGCTGCTTCCTCCGCCGACGCCGCGCCGCCGTCGATGCCCGCGTCGGACGCGTACAGCTCTTCGTCGGTGTCGGCGCCGAAGCCCTCGTCCGTCGCCACCAGGCGGCCCGCGCGGACGTCGCCGACCTCGTCGTCGATCAGCTCGCCGTCGGTGTCTTCGCTGTCGCCGAGACCGTCACCCTCGTCGGACGCGAGGTCCGGGACCTCGCGGGCCAGCCGGCCTTCCCAGCTCTCGCCCTCGGCGGTCTCGCGCGCGGTCGTGCCCCAGTCCTCGGTTTCCCGCGGGCGTTCCGGCGGCGAGTACCCCTCCGCCAGCTCGTCGCGGTCGTCCAAGGTGTCCTCGGGGTCGAGGATGCCTTCGTCGGCGTGGTCTTCGATGTCGTCGTTCATGCGCCCATCCTCGCTCAGCTCCTTGGCCCCGCGTGGCTCGGGTGATATCACCGTGCAGGCACACCGCACGGGCGGTGTTCCGGTGAAAGGGGTCCCCATGCCGATGAGACGCAGGGTGCTGGCCGCCGGGCTGGCCGGGGTGTTCGGCGCCGCGCTGTCCGGGCGGACCGCCCAGGCCGCCCCAGCCGCGACAGCACCGCCGGTCCGGCTCGACCAGCTGAAGCTGGTGAACCTCTCGCACGTCAACGATCCCGCCACGACGAACGTCTTCCCCGGCGACCCGGCCTTCGAGCTGGAAACCATCGCCACCATCCCGGACGACGGCTACTACCTGCAGTTCGTCCGCGAAGGCGAGCACACCGGCACGCACTGGGGTGCGCCGGGCCACTTCACCACCGGCGAACCCTTGGCCGACGACATGGACCCCGCGGATCTGTTCCGGCCCGCCGTGAAGATCGACATAAGAGCGAAGGCCGCGGGCAACCCCGACTACGGCGTCACGATCGACGACCTCAAGGCCTGGGAGAAGCGCCACGGCCGGATCCCCGACGAGTCCGTCGTCGTGCTCTGGACCGGCTGGGACGCGAAGTGGGGCACCCCGGCCTACCCGAACACCGACGCCGACGGCGTGCTGCACCAGCCCGGGTTCTCGATCCCGGCGGTCGAGTGGCTGATCGACACCGGACGGCTCGGCCGCCGCGGCGGCACGGGTACCGACACGTTCAGCCCGGACGTCGGCACCGACGAGACGTACACGGTGTCGAAGCTGGTCTACCGGCGGCACCGGATCAGCCTGGAGATCCTGGCGAACCTGAAGGCCCTGCCGACGACGGGGGCGTGGGTGCTGGCGGGCGGCCCGATCAACCGCAACGGCGCGGGTTCGACGGCGACGATCTTCGGCGTCCTCCCACCCGGAGTCCGCGCGGACTGAGCGGTCACCCGGCTCCTAACCCGCGGGGATCGCCGACAGCCGGAGGGCCGAGAGCGGAGCGGGGCGGCCGTAGAGGTAGCCCTGCGCGGTGGTGCACCCCGCCGCGGTGACCAAGGAAGCCTGCTCGGCCGTCTCGATCCCCTCGGCGACCACGTCCAGCTCGAGATCCGCGCACAGCCCGACCAGCGACCGGCACAGCGCCGCGTCGCGCTCCGGCTGCACCCCCGTCGTCAACGCCCGGTCCAGCTTGATCAGGTCGACCGGCAGCGCGTGCAGCACCGTCAGGGAGCTGTACCCCGCGCCGAAGTCGTCCAGCGCCACCCGCACGCCCAGCTCCTGCAACCGCCGGATCGCGCCCGCCCCCGCCGCCAGGTCCGGGACCGGCACCGTCTCGGTGATCTCGACGACGAGCCGGGACGCCGGCAGCCGGTAGCGGTCCAGCGCGGAAGCGACGCTCCGCTCCAGCGCGGCCGCGCCGAGGCGGCTCGCGCACACGTTCACGTGCACCGTGAGGTCCAGCCCGGCCGTCGTGATCTCGCGGCACGCCAGGTCCAGCACCAGCGCGTCCAGCTCGGCGCCGAGGCCCGCGCTCTCGGCCGCGCGGACGAACGTCTCGGGCGAGACCGCCGTGCCGTCGCGCGCGGTCCAGCGGGCCAGCGCCTCGACGGCCACCGGGGCCTCGTCGGCCAGCCGGACGATCGGCTGGAACACCAGGTTGAAGCCCTCCGGAACACCGCCCGAAGCCCGCCGCAACGCCGACGGGAAGTCCGGCGGCCCGTCCTGCGACGGGCGGTAGACGACGGTCGTGTCCTTGCCCAGCCGCTTGCTCGCGTACATCGACGTGTCCGCGCGGCCCAGCAGGACGTCCGACGTCACCAGCGGCTCGGCCGGGTCCGGCACCACCAGGCCCATGCTCGCGCGGACCGGGACGAGCGTGCCGTGCACCGCGAACGGCCGCCGCAGCGCGCCCTGGATCCGGTCGGCGACCGCCTGCGGCGCGTCCACCTCGCCTTCCAGCAGGATCGCGAACTCGTCGCCACCCAGGCGCGCGACCGTGTCGCCCGCGCGCACGCAGCTCAGCAGCCGCTGCGCGACGGCGTGCAGCAGGACGTCGCCGCCCGCGTGCCCGAACCGGTCGTTGACCTCCTTGAAGTCGTCGAGGTCGACGAAGATCAGCACGAGCGGCCGGTCGACGGTCTCCACGGCCCGGTCCAGCCGGTCGGCGAACAGCGCGCGGTTGGCCAGCCCGGTCAACGGGTCGTGGTACGCCTGATGGGTCAGCTGCTGCTGTCCGTCGTAGACCCGGCGCAGCAGCAACCTGTTGTCCAGCAAGGAAAGCAGCTGCCGGGCGAGCACGAGGAACACCACCAGCACGCCGACGAACACCTCGACGCCGTCCGGTCCGGCGCCGGCCAGCAGCTGGCCGGTGATCAGCAGCGCCACCGCCGTCACCGGGACGTACGGCAGCGCCAGCTGCCACCAGTCGACCCCGCCCGCCGGGCTCACGTCGTCGTGCCGCCGCTGCCCCGGCGTCACCGACAGGGCGAAGGCGATGAACAGCGGCCCGAGCACGAACCCGCCGTCGGACCACGGCTTCATGCTCTCCGCGCCGATGCTGACCAGGTAGGCGAACACGCTGTCGGAGGCGGCCAGCGCGACGATCCCGACGGCGGCCAGCAGCAGGTTCCTGCGGTAGGGCCGGTCCACCCGGTCGAACACGACCAGCAGCACGGCGACGACCACGATCACCAGGTCCGAGAGCGGGTAGGAGATGGCGACGGCCCAGGTCGGCTTGTCCGGCGCGGTGGCCCGGACCAGCTGCCCGAGCGCCGCGGTCCAGGTGAGGATGAACAGCGAGCCGGTGACGATCAGGCCGTCGAGCACCACCGCCACGCCGAAGTGCGCGGTCCACTGCGCGGGCTGCCAGCGTTCGCGGTCCGGCCGGATCCGCGCCCGGGCCAGGACGAAGAGGGCGGCGAGCGCGAACACCGGGAAGCTGAGGTAGCCGACGTCGGCCAGGGACGGCGACGGCAGCCCGCGCCCGTCGATCAGCTGGTACCACGACCAGACGCACTGGCCGAGCGACCAGCCGGTCATGCCGATCGCCACGAGCACCCGCCACCACCGCTGGTGCCCCCGGACCCGGCGCGCGACCAGGACGCCGCAGACGACCGCGCCGACCCCGGCGCTCAGCTGCAGGGCGTCGTCGACCCACAGGGCGAAGGTGTCGCCCCAGAACGCGAAACCGTTCACCACGACCAGCGCCAGCGTCATGACGACGAGCAGGACCGCCACCGGGTACCGCCGCACTGTCATGGCACCTCACGTGGCTCACCCGCCGTCGGACCGGCAAACACTACACCGCGCGCACGGCGGTACCGGTTCACCGCACCGGTGGCCGGTACCCCGCATCAGGCGATGTCACGGCGGTGCAGCAGCCAGCCGCCGAGTACCGCGAACGCGATCAGGTAAGCGGCCAGCACGACGGTGGCCTGCCCGGAGCCGACGATCGGGTCGACGCCCGGCGCGCTCGCCCCGAACGCCGCCGCGAGCGCGCCCGCGTTCGGCCCGGGGAGGGCCTTCTGCAGCTGCGCGACCCAGTCCAGCAGGGGTGCGGCGATCGACGCGAGGAGGTTCTGCACGGCCAGCAGCCACACCAGGCCGAGCCCGATCGGCAGCGCGACCGACCGCAGGCCGATCGCGAGCAGGACGCCGAGCGCGCCCCACATCGTCGTGACGAGCCAGCCGGCGCCGAGGCCCAGCAGGACGTCCCGCACCGGCGGCCAGACCAGCGCCTGGTCCTTCAGCGCCGCGACGAGCACGCTCGCGCCCGCCGTCGCGGCGAACAGCGCGAGCACGACGGCCAGCGCCCCGATCGCGACGGTGACCAGCTTCGCGGCGAAGACGGCGACGCGTGACGGGTGCTGCACCAGGACCGTCTTCCACGTGCCGTAGCCGTATTCGCTGCCCGCCACCAGCACGCCGAAGATCAGCGCGAGGGCCCCGACGAAGACCGGCAGCCCGCCCAGCGCGCTGCCGACGAACGCGCCGGGCAGCATCGCGGCCAGCCCGCGACCGGAGCCCGGGGGACCGGCGGCGCCGCTGAGCCCGGCGTACGGGACGGCGTAACCGAAGGTCAGCGACAGCACGACGGCGACGGCCAGCAGCAGCCAGCTCGCGGGGCGGCGCGCCTGCTTGGTCAGCTCGGCGCGGATGTCACGCAGCATGGCCGGTACCTCCGGTCAGGGCGAGGAAGGTCTGTTCGAGGTCGGGTTCGCGCCAGCGCAGCTCGGTGACGGTGACCCCCGCGCCGACGAGCTCGGCGTTGACGCGCCCGGCTTCACCCGGGTCGACGTCGAGTTCGAGGGCATTCCCCTCGACGCGGACGCCGCCGTACAACCGGCGCAAGTGGTCGCGGGCCCGCTCGAGCGGCTCCGCGACGACGCGCAGCGCCCCGCCCGCCCGCAGGTCCTCGACGGTGGTTTCGCTGACGAGCCGGCCGTGGTCGAGGACGCCGACGCGGTCGCAGATCTGCTCGACCTCGGCCAGCAGGTGACTGGACAGCAGCACGGTGCAGCCGTCGGCGGCGAGCTTGCGGAGGGTGACCCGCATGTCGGCCATTCCGGCCGGGTCGAGGCCGTTGGTCGGCTCGTCGAGCACGACCAGCTCGGGGTCCTTCAGCAGCGCGGCGGCCAGGCCGAGCCGCTGCTTCATGCCGAGCGAGTACGTCGAATACCGGTCCTTCGCGCGGTCTGCGAGGCTGACGATGTCGAGCACGGCGTCGACGCGGGTGCGCCGCACGCCGGCGTGGTCGGCGAAGACCCGCAGGTTGGCCCGGCCGGACAGGTACGGGTAGAAGGCCGGGCCTTCGATCAGCGCGCCGACGCGGGCGAGGCTGCCGGGCCCGGGTTCGGCGCCGAGCACCCGGACGCGGCCGGCGGTCGGCCGGATCAGGCCGAGCAGCATCCGCAGCGTGGTCGTCTTGCCGGCGCCGTTCGGGCCGAGGAAGCCGTAGACCTCACCGGCGTGCACCGACAGGTTCAGGTCCTCGACCGCGGCGGCCGGTCCGTAGCGTTTGGTCAGGGCGGTTGTTCGAACGGGCAGAGCGACGGGCAGGGGCATGGGATTCCTTCCGGACGCGGCCCCACGGCTTGAAGACCGAGAGGACGCTGGCGAACAGCAAGAGCGCGGGCGCGACGACGACGGGGTAGAGCAGGCCTTCGGGGTGCTCCACGGCCTCGTCGATCCCGGGCCGCAGCGCGAAGAGGATCAGCAGCGCCATCAGGACGTTGACGGCCAGCTTCACGGCAACCCACCAGTACCGGACGAGGCCGTACTTGCTCCCTAGCCCGAGCACGACACCGCTGGCGAGCGTGAGCAGCGCGGCGACCAGCATCGGCCAGACGGCGAAGAGGCCGAGCGCCCGCAGGCTGGTCGCGACGACGGCGGCGTCGTCCGAGATCAGCGCGGTGCAGACCAGGATGCCGAGCACGGCGTCCATCCCGATCCACAGGCCCGCCGAGAAGATGTGCGCCACCAGGTACCACTTCCGGGCCCGGGGCTTGAGCGTCATGGTGCCTCCTTTCGGGATGGCTCAATGGTGGTGATCCGGCGGGCCCCGGTCGTCCGCCGACGTACGGCACTTGCGCCTACGCCGGATCGCGTACGCCGGTGTCACAGATGCGCGCCGGGACTCGTCAGGGGCGTGTGAGCGAGAACGACGTGATGATCGAGCGGCCGCGGCTGATCGCGATCGCCTACCGGCTGCTGGGTTCCCTGAGCGACGCCGAGGACGTCGTCCAGGAGGCGTACGGCCGGTGGTACGCCCTGTCCGCGCGGCAGCGGGACGCGGTCGACCGGCCCGGCGCGTGGCTGACGACCGTCGCGAGCCGGATCTGCCTGGACCTGCTGGGCTCGGCGCGGGTCCGCCGGGAGCGGTACGCCGGCGAGTGGATCCCGGAGCCGGTGCCGTCGGACAGCCTCGCGGACCCGGCGGAGCTGCTGCTGCTCGAGGAGTCGATCACGATGGCGTTCCTCGTCGTGTGCGAGGCGATGACGCCGGCGGAGCGGGTGGCGTTCGTCCTGCACGACGTGTTCGGCTACCCGTTCTCCGACGTGGCTTCGGTGCTGGGACGCACTTCGGCGGCGTGCCGTCAGCTCGCGACGTCGGCCCGGCGCCGCCTCCGTCCCGCTCCGTCGCCTTCCCCGGCGCGGAGCACCGAGGTCGTCCGGGCGTTCAAGAAGGCCTGGGAAGCCAAGGACATCGCGGGCCTGGTCGGGCTCCTGGACCCGTCGGTCGTCGCGGTCGCCGACGGTGGCGGCCTCGCCAGTACGGTGGCGCACCCGGTCGAGGGCGGGGAGCAGGTGGCGCGCTACACCGTGCGGATCACCGAGCGGGTCCCCGCCATGAAACTGCGGGAGCGGGTGGTGAACGGCCGGCCCGGGCTGGTGGCCGAGCGCGACGGCGTGGTTGAGACGGTGCTGGCGTTCGACGTGGCGGACGGGGTGATCAGGCGGATCTGGGCGGTGCGGAACCCGGAGAAGCTCCGGCCGTGGCAGGCGGCGTAGCGCTCACGGGCCGCCGTCGACCGGCAGGCCGGCGCCGGTGACGAAGCGGGCGGCGTCGGAGGCCAGGAACACGACGGCGCCGGCCAGGTCGGTGACCTCGCCGGACGCGGGCCGGGTGCCCGGCTCCGGCGAGCCCAGCCCGGGGTAGACGCAGTTGACGCGCACGTCGTAGCCGAGCTTCCCGGCCTCCGCCGCGGCCACCCGGGTCAGCCGGTCGACCGCGGACTTCGTCGCCGAGTAGCCGGCGATGCCGGGAAAGGCGACGGTCGCGGCGACCGACGCGAGGTTGACGACCGCGCCGCCGTGGCCGGCCGCGCCGCCCGGGCGCATCGCGCGGAAGGCGTGCTTGATGCCGAGCGCGGTACCGAGGACGTTGACGTCGAGCATCCGCCGCAAGCCCGCCGGGTCCAGGTCGGCGAGCGGGCCCGCGATTTCGACGTCGGCGTTGTTGACCACGATGTCCAGGCCGCCGAGCTCGGCGATGGTCTCGCCCACGGCCTGCGCCCAGCTCGCGTCGTCGGTGACGTCGAGCCGGACGAACGCGGCGGCGGCGCCGGTCTGCTTGAGCGCGTCCGCGGTCGCGCGGCCCAGGTCCTCCCGGACGTCGGCGATCACCACCGCGGCGCCGGCCTCGGCCAGCGCTCCGGCCAGGCCGGCCCCCAAGCCGCCCGCGCCGCCGGTGACCAGCGCCGCGCGCCCGGACAGGTCGTGCCGCCCCATGGACACCTCCTCCTCGAGCCGGTCGGCGCTCAGCATCTCCGGGGCCTGGACGGTCGTCAAGGGTCTCTTGGACGCTTGTCAAGGAAAAGCTGGTCAAGTGCTCGATAGACTGGATCCGGCAACGACTACGTGACGGACGGTGCAGGTGACAGAGGCGAAGGAGCGGACCCGGGACCGGATCTCGCGCCGCCAGGTGGACAAGTTCGCCGACCGGCGCGCCCAGCTCGCGGCGTCTGCGCTGCAGACGCTGGCCGAGCTCGGCTACGCGCGCACCAGCCTGCGGGAGATCGCGCAGAACTCGGAGTTCTCGCACGGCGTGCTGCACTACTACTTCACCGACAAGGTCGACCTGCTGACCCACTGCGTGCGGCAGTTCGAGGAAGTGTGCGTCACCCGGTACGACGAAATCGTCGCCGGCGCGCGGACGGCGGCCGACCTGGAACGCGACTTCGCGGCGGCGATGGCCGCGACGCTGCGCGCGGACGCCAAGATGCACCGCCTCTGGTACGACCTGCGCAACCAGAGCCTGTTCGAGGAGTCCTTCCGCGCCGACGTGCTGGAGATCGACCAGCGCCGCGAGGAGATGATCCACCACGTCGTCGCGCGCTACGCCGAGTTGGCCCCGGCTTCGGCCGCCGTGCCGCAGGCCGTCGCCTACGCGCTGCTCGACGGCCTGTTCCAGCAGGCCCTGCTCCGGCACCTGGCCGGTGAGGAGGAAGCCGCGGCCGGGCTCGAACGGGCGGTCCCGTCCGTGCTCGCGCGCATCGTTTCCGGCTAGGGGCCCAGGCGCTGGTGCAGGGTCTGCGGCGCCGGCACGACGAAGACGATCGCCGTCGCGACCACCCCGACGAACAGCGACAGGTGCGCCGCGGCCGGCACGGCGCTGACCAGGAACAGCCGCAGCGACCCCGAGACCAGCAGGCGCCACATCTTCGGGTTCATGATCAACAAGTACCCCGGTCCGCTCCCGGCCACGCCACGATCACCCGCAGGAGTGGCTCGGCGGTGGCCGGGTATTCGACGCTTTCGACACGGCCGGGCGAGGGCGTCCCGGGCCGGTCGTTTTCCGATGCGAAATCGGTGCGGCCCCCAAGAATGCGGCGGCCGGGAAGGGTTTCCCGTTTCACGTGGCGGCGGGTCCGGAAACCGCGGGATAACGATCCGTTTGCCGCCCCATGATCGACTGGACATCCGCGTCGGGGCTGACGACTATTGATCCCCGTGCGGGAACGGCGAGGGAGGAACGGTGGACCTCAGTGCGGCGGATGTGGTCGGCGAGCTGAAGGTCCTGCGCAAAGGGAGGGGAATTTTCACCACACCGCTCGCGGATCGCGTCGGACCCGCTTTGCGCGCCACGTGTGGCATTTTGGAAGATGACGACTCGGTGGCCATGAGGCGTAAACTCACGGACCGATTGCGGCCACTGGTCGAGTCGTTGCCGGACGATCTGAAGATCGCGTTGCGGGCGGCGTTCGCACTCGACGAGCGGGCGCGGAAGCCGTTTTACCAGGAACGGGTGCACTGGGCGGCGATCACGCTCGACCGCGACGACCGGACGGTCCGGCGGCGGATCGACGAAGGAATCGAGCAGGTCGCGGCAATGGCCGTGGCGGCCGGTGCCCCGGATGCGCGGCCGCGCTATCCGAGCCGGAGTTGGCACACCGAAGAACTGCGCGTCACCCTCGCACTCGACCAGCCGGTGGCCGAGGCGTTCGAATTCCGCCGGGTGGTCGCCGACGCGGACGAAATCGCCGAGCTGGACCTGGCACTGACGCTCACCGCGGCCGCGGAATCGGGCGTTTCGGTACGCGAGTCGGATCTGGCGGTCGATGTGTTCCACGGCGGTGTGCTCGCCGGCCGGGAGATGGAGTCGAGTGACCGGTTCGGGCTGGCGTTGCGGTTGCCGGAGCCGCTGCGACGCGGTGAGCGCCACGACATCGGACTGCGATTCCGGGCGAACATGCGGGAACCGCATTACATCTGCGTGCCGCGGCACCCGTGCGATCTGTTCGACCTGCACGTCCGGTTCGGCGATCGGGTGCCGGGCCGGATCGTGCTGCTGGAAAAGGCGTTCCAGAACGACACGCGCTCCCCGCGCGGCGCGGTGCTGGAGACCGACGACGCGGGTGAGGTGCACGTCCGGTTCCGGCACCTCGCGCCGGGCTTCGCCTACGGGATCAGCTGGCAGCCGGCCGGCGCCGGGTGAACGTCAGGGCCAGACCGGCCGTTCGAGTGCGTGGAGCGCGGACACGAACGGCTCGGGCAGCCGGACGACCTGCTTGGCGGCCCGGGCCTTGGCGGCCAGCGCGGGGCTGACGCCGGGCGCGGATTCGGCGTCGCGGGCGGCGTCGTCGACGAGTGCCGTCGCGCGCTCGAGCGGGCCGCGGCCGCCGAGGGCGAGCGCGAGGCCGAGGTCGAGGCGGGTCTCGAGGGTTTCCGGGTGGGCCCGGCCCAGCAGCCGGATCTGCGGTTCGCGGATGCCTTCGAGCAGGTCGGCCTGGCGATCGAACGCGCGCAGCCGGGCGTGCGCGAGACCCATGGCGTGGCGGATCCGGAGGTGCAGCAGGTGGTCGTCGCCCAGGGCGCGGCGGACGATCCGCTCGATCCCGGCCAGCTTCTCCAGCGCCTGCCGCGGTTGGCCTCCGGCCAGCAAGGCGCGTCCGGCGTGGACCGACGCGGTCAGCGTCAGGGGGCTTTCGCTGCCGTATCGGTGGGCGTAGGTCTTCTCGAGTTCGGCCGGTTCTTCGCCGGCCATAGCTGCTTCGGCTTGGATCACCTGCGCGTCGGGACAGTCTTCGATGCCCGCGGCGACGTCTCCTGCTCGCTTCGGCTGCCCGGCCTGGAAGAGGTTCCGGGCGTACTCGAGGGTCAGGTCGTCGCGGAGCGGGCCGGGGCCGGCGAGCGCGGGTTCGAGGAGGGCGACGGCCTCGCGGGGGTGGCCGCGCAGCCGGCGGGCTTTCGCCGCGTGGCGGCGTTCTTCGCCGGTGGCCGGGAGGTGGGTGTGCCAGAACGTCCGGTCGGCTTCGGCGTAGTCGCCCCGGCTGTCGAGGGCTTGGGCCGCGACCAGGGCGGCTTCGTGGTCGCCGGGGGTCAGGACGAGGGCCTGCCGCGCGTGCCCGAGGGCTTCGGCGTCGAGCCCGCAGGCGAGTTCGACCCGGGCCGCGGCGGTGAAGTCCGCGCAGGCCGCCTCGCCGGTCGAGAGGACGACGGCGTGGATTTCCCCGGCGGCGGCGGGATCCCCGTGCGCTTCGTGCGCGGCGGCGAGGGGACGCAGGAGCGCGACCCGGTGAGTGGCGCTGTGGTCGGCTAGTACGCGGGCGTGCTGGAGCAGGAGATGCCGCCGGACGGCGGTGGTCTGGTCCTCGGCCGAAGCGCCGCTGTCGGTCAGTGCGGCGAGGACCGCTTCCGCCGCCCGGTCCGCGCCCGGCTTCCCGAACGCGCCGCACGCGACCTCCATCGCGAGCGCCTGCAGCCGCACGTTCCCGTCCACCCACGTCGCGAACCCCTGCGCGGCCAGTTCCGCCACCGCCGCCTCGAACTCGGCGGGGTCCGCCGCACCCCGAGCCACCTCCGGCGGGATCGGGGCCGGGGCCAGGACCCCGCCCAGCCGCACCACCTCGCGAGCCGGCCGGCCGAGCCGGACGAGCACCTCCCGGATGGCGTGGGGCGCCGTGTCCGGCAGGGTGTCCGGCGACGTCCCGGGCCGCTCCCGCAAGGTGAACGCGGTGGCCCGCAACGTCATCGGATGGCCGTCGCAGCGGGCGACGAAACCCCGGTCCGGCGCGCCCAGTACCCGCAAACCCTCCTCGAGCGGCAGGCCCGGCACCTCCACCGTCGCCCCCGGCCCGCGGGCGCGCCGGCTCGTGAGCAGCGTGCGGACCCGGCGCGCCGGCAGCACGACCCGGTCGAGGACACCCGGTGGCAGCCCGGCCGGGACGTCGTCGACCAGCACCAGCACCCGCTCGCCCGCCGTCTCGATCGTGCGGGCCAGCCGGGTGCGCACCCGGTCGAACCCGAGTCCGGACGTGCCCGCCGCCGTCGCGAGGGCCAGGTGGAACTGCGGGAGGAAGTCGTCCGGGTCGAGGTGGCCGAACGGGCCCGTCCGCAGCACCCGGCCCCCGGACCGGCCGAAGAGACCCGCGTACTGCTCGGCCAGGGTCGTCTTGCCGACGCCCGCCGGCCCGGTGAGCGAAACCGTCCGGCGCGCGACGAGTTCCCGGTGGATCGCCGCCAACGAGGAAAGCCCGGGACCCACGGAAACGGCGGAACGAACCCGCCGGACGAGGTCCGCCAGCGATTCTCCTGGAACGAGCGTCAGCACGCGGTCCGTGCGCAGACGGGACGGAAGATCGGCGAGCAGAACGCGACACGCCGCCAGTTCCCGGGCGCAGAGATCGAAATCATCGAACGGATCAGCGCGGAAAACGCGCAGCCCGTCGGCGCGCAACGCCTTCTCCGCTGGGTCGGCCGCCGCGGAACACAAGAACACGTCGAACCGGGCGGCGGCCGTCGCGGGGGTCCCGGTGGCGTTCAATGGGTGATCATGGCTTCGGTTCCTGACGGTCGGGTCGAGTCACGCGGCAAGGATCGGAACGCGGCCCGGATTCGCTACCGGACACCCCGCGACGGCAGGATCTGTCCACTAATTGACCCGAGCGCGGGGGAGGACCGCCGGGTAACACGGGTGGCCCGTTAGTGGTTAACGGACAATATCTGGACAAGAACCACACCACTGCAACGTTGCTGGTCAGCGGCTCGATTACTCCGGTTGTCGGACCGAAAATCGTGGGAAGCGGATTGAAGAATCGTCCCCGGACCATTGTGGGCTCTGGTGGGCGACGGGTTACCCGAGAGCGGTCCGGTGGACGATGCGAGGAGGGAAACCCGTGGACACCATGACGGCGGAGACGGCGGTCGAAGGCTACGTCGTGCTCGACGAGCTGCCGCGTCCGGACGGCAAGCTGACGAAGGAGCAGCTCGACCCTTTCGTGGCGGCGGCGCGTGCCGGCGACCCGGACGCGGTCCAGGCGCTGCTGCGGCTGATCAAGCCGACGGTCGTGCGCTACTGCCGCGCCCGGATCGGCGGGCGCGACCTGTCGTACCTGTCGGCCGACGACGTCGCGCAGGAGGTCTGCCTGGCCGTGCTGAAGGTGCTGCCCGGCTACCAGGACCGCGGTGGTTCGTTCCTGTACCTGGTGCGGGCGATCGCGGCGAACAAGGTCGCCGACGCGTTCCGCTCGGTGGCGCGCGACCGGTCGAAGCCCGTGTCGGAGCTGCCGGACCGGCCGCTGGGCGGCAACGAGCCGGAAAGCCACGTGCTGGAGCTGGACCTCGGCGCGCGGCTGGGGCGGCTGATGGCGTCGCTGCCGCCGCTGCACCAGGAGATCCTGTCGCTGCGGATCGTCGTCGGCCTGTCGGCGAACGAGACGGCGGAGGCGCTGGGCATCTCGGCGGGCAACGTCCGCATCACCCAGTACCGCGCCCTGACGAAGCTGCGCGCGATGATCCCCGAGGGCGGGCTCTGAGGGTCACTCCAGCCATTCGGTGATGAAGTGGTCGCTCTCGTGGATGTGCACGGCCTCGTAGACACCGGGGCCGAGCACCGCGAACTTGTGCGGGGTGCCGGCCGGGACGACCAGCACGTCCCCGGCGCCGCCGTCGCGCTGCTCGTCGCCGACGGTGAACCGGGCCCGCCCCCGGATGATGACGAACGTTTCGGTGTAGGGGTGCCGGTGCAGGCGCGGCCCGGAACCGACGACGTCGCTGCTTTCGCGGATGACGGAGATCCCGGACCCGACATCGCGTCCTTCGAAGTTCTCGCTGTCGCTCACCTGGCCAGCGTAGCGCCGGCTCAGCCCCCGACGACCTTCCTCAGCTGGCTGAGCGCCCGGTGCTGGGCGACCCGCACCGCACCCGGCGTCGAGCCGACCAGCTCCGCCGTCTCCTCCGCCGACAGGCCGACCGCCACGCGCAGGACCACGATCTCCCGCTGCTTCTCCGGCAGGACTTGAAGCAGCTTCGCCATGCGCTCGCCCAGTTCGCGACGCAGCGCGTGGTACTCCGGGTCGAGGGTGGCGTCGCTCTCCTCGGGCAGCTCGGCCACCGGCTCGTCCCACTGGCGCGCCGCGGCCTTGCGGGCGGCCTCGACCTTGTGCCGGGCGATGCCGCAGACGAAGTTCGGGAACGGCCGCTCCGGCGGCCGCCGCGGCATCGCCTTGAACAGTGCGACGCAGACGTCCTGCGCGACATCGTCGGCGGATCCCGCATCGAGGCGGGCGCGGCAGTAGCGCACGACGAGCGGCCGCGCGGCGGCCAGCAAGCGATCCGGGGCTTCGTTCACCGTGGTCATGACTTCCCTCCGTCAGGCCAGGAGGACTACCCGTTTTCCGCCGGGAACCGACCCGGCCCGGCGAATTCCCCGGTGTGTCCGGAAAATCCGCACGGATGACATCGATCCTGGCGTCCGACCGCGAGATGACCATCACTGCCTGGGCAACCGGCTCGGGTTCCTCAGTCCGGAGTGATCGTGCGGTGGTGGCCGAACACCCGGCGCTCCCGCCGCGTCACCTTCGCCATCACGGCGGAGCGCGCCGGGGTGCTGGCCGTCGGGTGTGCCGCCTCCCGCGAACGCCGTGAATGAGTCATTCATGACCGTGGATGAGGTGAATGAGTCATTCACGGCATCACCGGCAAGGCCGCTGACGCGCGCCGGCTCCCGCCGCGTCAGGCCTGGGCGGTCGGCCGCACGACGATCTCGTTCACGTCGACGTCCGCGGGCTGGTCGATGGCGAACGCGATGGCCCGCGCGATCGCGTCCGGCGAGATCGCCACCTCGTCCCGAACGCTGGTCAGCTGCGCCCTCTCGGCCGGGTCCGTGATGCCGTCGACGAAGTCCGTCGCGATGATGCCGGGGGAGACGAGCGAGACACGCAGGTCCGGCCCCGCCTCCTGGCGCAGGCCTTCGGAAATCGTGCGGACGGCCGTCTTGGTCGCCGCGTACACCGCCATCGCCGGCACAGTCCGGTACGCCGCCGTCGACGCCGTGTGCACGAACTGGCCGGCTCCCTGCTCGCGGAACACCGGCAGGGCGGCCGCGATCCCGTTGAGCACGCCCTTCACGTTCACGTCGAACATCGCGTGCCAGTCGTCGGTGTGCAGGTCGTCGAACCGCGAGAGCGGCGCGATGCCGGCGTTGCCGACCAGGACGTCCAGCCGGCCGTGCCGATCGAGAGCCAGCCGGACCAGCGCGGTGACGTCCGAGGGGTTCCGGACGTCGGTGGGGAGCGCGACCGCGCCGAGCTTCGCGGCCAGTTCGTCCAGGCGATCCTTGCGTCGCGCGCCCAGCACGACCTTCGCGCCGCGCTCGGCCAGCAGGGTCGCGGTGGCCGCGCCGATCCCGCTGCTGGCGCCGGTGATCACGACGACCTTGTTCTCGATCATGACAGCTCCTCGATTAAGCGGACATGTGTCCGGTTACCTCTCCGACGGTAGCGGACAGCTGTCCGCTTGGCTAGGGTGAGGGGTGTGACACCGATGCGGGCCGACGCCGAACAGAACCGTGAGCGGATCCTCGAGGTCGCGCGCACTGCGCTCAAGGCGTCGAGCGCCGCCTCGCTGCAGTCGATCGCGAAGGCGGCCGGCGTCGGCCAGGGCACGCTCTACCGCCACTTCCCCAGCCGGGAAGCGCTCCTGCTGGCCGTCTACCGGCACGACGTCCAGGAACTGATCGACGCGGCGCCGGCGTTGCTGGCCGAGCACCCGCCGGCCGAGGCGCTGCGGCGGTGGTTCGGGCGGCTGGCGGCGTACGGCCGGATCAAGCACGGGGTCGGCGAGGCCGTCGAAGCCGCTACGCGCGCCGATCTCTCAGGGGAGTACTACGAGCCGACGTGCGCGGCGATCACCCTGCTGCTGGACGCGGGGAAGCGTGCGGGAACGCTCCGGCCGGACGTCGACGCCGAAGAAATCCTGCAGCTCGTCGGGTTCTTGTGGCGTTCCGATTTCGGGAAGGACCGGGAAGCGCGCACCGCGCATTTGCTGACGCTCGTGATGGACGGGCTGAAACCGCGGTAGTGGCGCGATCGACCCCATTCGATCGCGCACCGGGTCAAAGCTCCTGCTGCCGGAACGCGTCCAGCACGCGACGCTCCCTTTTGGTCGGCCGGCCCGCGCCGCGGTCGCGCCGGGCGACCGGGATCGCGGTCTCCGGGGGCGGCTTCGGCGTCCGGTCCACGTAGCACGTCACCGCGTCCGGCGCGCCCACGCGTTTCTGGATCACCCGTACCACGTCGAGGATCCTGGTCGTCCCGGCGATGCGCAGGCGCACTTCGTCGCCCGGCACCACGGTCGTCGCGGGCTTCGCCGGTTTGTCGTTGACACGCACGTGACCGCCCCGGCACGCCGCTGCCGCGTCCGGGCGGGTCTTGGTCAGCCGGACCGCCCAAAGCCAGCGGTCCACTCGGGTCGACTCCACAGTCGTCCATCATGGCCCATTCAGCGGAATCCTCGCGCAACCCGGGGAGGTTACTCACGGGTATATGTCGACTTGTCTGCACCACTGAGTTATAACCTGTTCTAATATACCTCAACGGTGAGGACTATCACATGCGTGACGAACCCGTGTGGAGAACAGCTTCTGGCGCAGTTTCCCGCCGTCTTTTCATCGCTGGAACTGGTTCTATCTTGGCGGCCGCGGCAGTGGGCAGCCGAGCGGCCGCGGCGACCTCTTCCACCACCATCGCCGACGCGGCCCGCGTGCCCGCCCTCGTGATCGGCTCGGGCTACGGCGGCCAGGTCACCGCGCTGCGGCTCGCCCAGGCCGGCATCGACGTCCAGCTGATCGAACTGGGCATGGCCTGGGACACGCCCGGCTCGGACGGCAAGATCTTCGCCAACACGACCACGCCCGACCAGCGCTCGTTCTGGTTGCGCACCAGGACGAAGCAGCCGCTGTCCAACTTCCTCGGGTTCCCCATCGACAAGGACATCCCGAAGTACACCGGCATCCTCGACGCCGAGGAGTTCAGCGGGATCACCGTGTACCAGGGCCGCGGCGTCGGCGGCGGCTCGCTCGTCAACGGCGGCATGGCCGTCACGCCGAAGCGGGAGAACTTCGGCGCGATCCTCCCGACCGTCAACGCCGACGAGATGTACGGCACCTATTACCCGCGCGCCAACTCCGGGCTCGGCGTCGGGCTCGTCCGCTCCGACTGGTTCGAGACCGCCGAGTGCTACCAGTACGCGCGCGTCGGGCGGAAACAAGCACAGCGGTCCGGGTTCCCGTTCGTCTTCGTGCCGGACGTCTACGACTGGAACTACATGGAGCAGGAGCAAGCCAACACCGTGCCGCGCTCGGCGCTGGCCGGGGAAATCCTGTACGGCAACAACTACGGCAAGAAGTCCCTGCAGAAGACCTACCTGCCGCTGATCAAGGCGACCGGCCGCGTCACCATCTCCCCGCTGCACCGGGTGACGTCGGTGACGCCGGCGTCCGGCGGCGGCTACACGGTCGTCATGGACCAGCTGACCACCACGGGCGCGGTGACGGCGACGAAGTCCGTGACGGCGGACAAGGTGTTCTTCGCCGCGGGCAGCGTCGGCACGAGCAAGCTGCTGGTGAAGCTGAAGGCCACCGGTGCGCTGCCCAACCTCAACGGCGAGGTCGGCAAGGGCTGGGGCGACAACGGGAACGTGATGTGCGGGCGCGCCAACCACATCTGGGACCCGACCGGCAGCCTCCAGTCGTCCATCCCCTGTGGTGGCATCGACAACTGGAACGCGGGCGGCGCGTTCGCCGAAGTCGCGCCACTGCCGACCGGGATCGAGACGTGGGCGTCGTTCTACCTGTCGATCACGAAGAATCCCAACCGAGCGCAGTTCACCTACAACCCCTCGACGCAGAACGTGGACCTCAACTGGCAGACGGCGTGGAAGCAGCCGTCGATCGACATGGCGAAGTCCATCTTCGACAAGATCAACTCCAAGGAGGGGACGATCTACCGCACCGACCTCTTCGGCGTGTACAAGATCTGGGGCGACCACCTGACCTACCACCCGCTCGGCGGCGCGGTGCTCGGCAAGGCCACCGACAACTACGGCCGGCTGGCCGGGTACCAGGGCCTGTACGCGATCGACGGCTCCCTGATCCCGGGCAACACGAGCGTGAACCCGTTCGTCACCATCACCGCGCTGGCGGAACGGAACATCGAAAAGATCATCGCCACGGACTTCTAGCCCGGCGCAAGTCGTCGTGAGTGTTTGGTCGGGTTGGAACCCGACCGAACACTCACGACTGGTGGGACGGGAGGACGCAGACGGTGTCGAGACCCAGGACGTGGTTGAGCCGGCCGAACGCCAGCCACGCGCCGAGGCTCATGCTCAGCTCGACGATCTGCTGCTGCGAGTAGTGCTCGCCCATCCGCTTCCAGAACTCGTCGTCCAGGTTGTGGTGGTCCAGCGTGTACCGCTCGGCGTACTCGGCCGCCAGGCGCGTCCGCTCGTCGAAGCGGTCCGTCGTGCGCCAGTCGAGGACCGCGTCCGCGAACTCCGGCTCGACCTTGACGCCGTCGCGCTCGGTGCGCCAGTCCAGGCAGAAGACGCACCCGTTGAGCTGCGCGATCCGCAGCCGCGCGGCCTCGAACTCCCGCAGCCCGAGCGTCGTGTGCGCGTAGACCGCGAGCGAAAACTGCGACGCGGCGATCCCGATGCCGGGCACCATTTCGCCCCACACGTACCCGATCGGGTCCTTGCCCTCGGGGATGTCGATGTTCACGGACGCCTCCTTCCGAGCTTGCCGGCTGCCGGGCGCAGCGGGACGTCGAGTGCGTCGTAGAGGCCGGGTTCCGCCTCGGCCAGCCAGTCGATCGCGCCGACGAGCCGGCCGACGGCGGTCGCGTTGCCGCCCGCCGACCGGTTTTCGCCCTCGTCGCTCGCCTCGACGCTGACCTCGATGCGCGGGCGGCCTTCGATGATCACGCGGTGGGCGCCGTCGCCGCTGGGCGGCGTCGGCCAGTCCGGTGCGCACGACGGGTGGATGCGCGTGACGTGCTCGATGACGATCCGCGGCTCGCCGTCGACGATGCCCTGGACCTCGAACCGCACCGCGCCCTGCGTGCCCTTCTCGAACTCGCCCATGGTGCGCGTGGTCACGGTTTCCTCGAGGGGACGCCGCTGCAGCGTCTCGCGCAGTTCATCGACCTCGACGCCGAGGCCGCGCGCGATCAGCCGGACCTGCCCGCCCCAGACCATCGACGGGACGCCGGTCATCAGCATCGGCGGGTCGTAGTCCATCGGCTGGCCCATGCCGACCAGGTATCGGACGGAGTCCGGCTGCTCGTAGGTCGAGTAGTCGAAGATCTCCTGGCAGCGGATGACGTCGACGTCCGTGCCGAGCCCGCTGATCAGCAGCGGCAGCACGTCGTTGCCCCAGCCGGGGTCGACGCCGGAGACGAACAGCGAGCCGCCGCCGTCGGCGATCGCGGCCAGCACCGGGTCGCGCAGCTCCGGCGGCGCGTTGCGCTGGTCGTAGAGGGGGTAGAGCGCCGGCGTCACGACGACCGCGCCCGACCCGAGGGCGCGGACGATGTCGGCGAGCGCGTCGTCGAACCGGACGTCACCCGAAGCGGCGTAGACGACGGCTCGCGGACTCCCGGCCAGCACGGCGCCGACGTCGTCGGTGGCCGCGACGCCCAGTTCGCCGACCCCCGCCAGCGCGCCCGCGTCCTTGCCGACCTTCGCCGGGTCGTGGACGAGCACCGCGGTGAGCTCCAGCGCCGGATGGGCGTCGACGGCCCGGATTGCCGCACGGCCGACGTTGCCCGTGCCCCACACCACCGTGGCGATCATCTCGCCGAGTTTTCGCCGCTTCGCCCGGGCCGGGGAAGGGAATCGTTCCGGCCAGCGGACCGCGCGGACGCGGGTAGCATGCAGTGCGTCCGAACGTCGTATCGGAGGCCAGTGAGATGACGATCGACCCGAAGCCCCGCAGCCGCACGGTGACCGACGGGATCGAGGCCGCGCCCGCGCGCGGCATGCTCCGCGCCGTCGGGATGGGGGACGGCGACTGGAAGAAACCGATCATCGGCGTCGCCAGTTCGTGGAACGAGATCACGCCGTGCAACCTCTCCCTCGACCGGCTCGCGCAGGCGTCGAAGGAGGGCGTGCACGCGGCCGGCGGCTACCCGCTGCAGTTCGGCACGATCTCGGTGTCCGACGGCATCTCGATGGGCCACGACGGCATGCACTTCTCGCTGGTGTCGCGCGAGGTCATCGCCGACTCGGTCGAGACGGTCATGCAGGCCGAGCGCCTCGACGGCTCGATCCTGCTGGCCGGCTGCGACAAGTCGCTGCCGGGCATGCTGATGGCCGCCGCGCGCCTCGACCTGGCGTCGGTGTTCCTCTACGCCGGGACGATCGCTCCCGGCTGGGTGAAGCTCACCGACGGCACCGAGAAGGACGTCACGCTCATCGACGCCTTCGAGGCCGTCGGCGCGTGCCGGGCGGGCCGCATGAAGACCGACG
Organism: Amycolatopsis sp. NPDC028719; assembly: GCF_055565395.1. NCBI lineage: Bacteria > Bacillati > Actinomycetota > Actinomycetes > Pseudonocardiales > Pseudonocardiaceae > Amycolatopsis > Amycolatopsis sp. NPDC028719. Next base: position 394,385 of record NZ_JBVHUL010000004.1, on the reverse strand, counting down.
ACCTGGACCGCATCGAACGCGCCATCTGCCCCGGCGAGGGCGCCTGCGGCGGCATGTACACGGCGAACACGATGGCGTCGGCGGCCGAGGCCATGGGGATGAGCATGCCGGGGTCGGCCGCGCCGCCGTCCGCGGACCGCCGTCGCGACCACTACGCGCACCTTTCGGGGGAAGCCGTGGTCGGGCTGCTCGAAAAGGGCATCACCGCGCGCGACATCCTGACGCGGGAAGCGTTCGAGAACGCGATCACCGTCATCATGGCCCTCGGCGGCTCGACCAACGCCGTGCTGCACCTGCTGGCCATCGCGCACGAGGCGAAGGTCGAGCTGACCCTCGACGACTTCAACCGCGTCGGCGACCGCGTCCCGCACCTGGGCGACCTCAAGCCGTTCGGCAAGTACGTCATGAACGACATCGACCGCCACGGCGGCATCCCGGTGCTGATGAAGGCCCTGCTGGACGAAGGCCTGATCCACGGCGACGCCCTGACGGTCACCGGCCGCACGGTGGCGGAGAACCTCGCCGAGCTGGACCCCGACCCGATCGACGGCGAGGTCCTGCGGCGGCTGGACAACCCGCTGCACCCGACCGGCGGCATCACCATCCTGCGCGGCTCGCTCGCGCCCGAGGGCGCCGTCGTGAAGTCCGCGGGCTTCGACACGGCCAACTTCGAAGGCCCGGCGCGCGTGTTCGAGCGCGAGCAGGAGGCGATGGCGGCGCTGAACGAGGGCCGGATCCAGGCCGGGGACGTCGTCGTCATCCGCTACGAAGGCCCCAAGGGCGGGCCGGGGATGCGCGAGATGCTCGCGATCACCGCGGCGATCAAGGGCGCCGGCCTCGGCAAGGACGTCCTCCTGCTGACCGACGGGCGCTTCTCCGGCGGCACCACCGGCCTGTGCATCGGCCACGTCGCGCCCGAAGCGGCCGACGGCGGGCCGATCGCGTTCGTCCGCACCGGCGACCGGATCGCGGTCGACATCAAGGGCCGCAGCATCGACCTGCTGGTCGACGCGGCCGAGCTGGCTCGTCGTCGCGAGGGCTGGGAGCCGCTGCCGAACAAGTTCCCGGAAGGGGTGCTCGGGAAGTACGCGAAGCTGGTCCGGTCGTCGTCCTACGGCGCCGTCACGAGCTGAACGAGCGCGCGTTTGTCGACCTTGCCCACGTCGGTGAGGGGGAGTGCGTCGGCGAAGTCCACGTTCGCCGGGACGTAGTGCTCCTGGCCGAAGGCGGCCCGCGCGTGGGCTTTCAGGTCGTCTTCGGTCACTTCGCTCGTGGTGACGACGACGGCGTGCAGCGCTTGGCCGTCTCCGGTGGCGAGGCCGAAGACGGCCGCGCTCCGCACCGCCGGGTGGGTCTCCAGGGCGTGTTCCACGACGGTGGTCGGGACTTTCGTGCCGTGGTCGCCGACCACGACGACGTCGTCGGCGCGGTCGAGCAGGTAGAGGTAGCCCTCCTCGTCGAAACGGCCGAGGTCGCCGGTGCGCAGCCAGCCGGCGCCGACCGGCGGGCCGCCGAGGTAACCGTCCATCATGGACAGTCCGCGGACCTCGACCTCGCCGTCCGCGGTGATCCGCGCTTCCATGCCGGGCACGATCCGGCCGACCGAGCCGAGCCGCTCCGGGTGGCCGATCAGCTCGGCGGCGGAAATGCTCGCGATCATCGGGGCCTCGGTGAGGCCGTAGCCCTGGCCGACGACCGGGCCGAAGACGTCGAGGGCCTGGGCGAACCGGTGCGGCGGCAGCGGCGCGGCGCCGAGGGAGAGGGAGCGGACGCTGCTGAGGTCGGTGGTCGCCCGCGCCGGGTGGTCGAGCACGGCGGCCAGGCGGGGCGGGGTCAGGGAGAGCGTGTCGATGCGGTGTTCTTCGATGGCGTGGAGGACCGCTCCCGCGTCGAAGCCGTCCTGCAGCACCACGGTGTCGCCGCGCAGGAGCGCGCCGAGCACGGTGGCGTTGCCGGTCATGTGCGTCATCGGCGCGACGAGCAGGGTGCGGCCGGGGCCGTCCGGGTTCGGCGTGAAGATGTACGCCATGCCGTCGTAGATGCCGCTGTGGCGGATGAGCTTCGGGGTACCGGTGGTGCCGCCGGTGGGGAACAGGAGGGTGACGGTTCGGGGCGGGTCCAGGGGCTCGGGCTCGCCGTCGAGGTCGTCGAGGGTGCGGACGTCGCCTGGCCAGTCCTGTGGCCAGTCCTGTGGCCGGTCGGTGACGACGGTGGCGCCCCTGGCCGCGGCGAGCCGGTCCTGGGTCGGCGCCGAGGCCGGGACCATGAGCACGGTCGCGCCGCGCAGGAGGGCGGCGAGTTGCACGAGCAGCGTCTCAGGCCGGTTGCGCAGGTCGACGGCGACGGTCCCGGTCATGTCCAGCCCGGCGTGCAGCCGGCGCAGGCGGTCGCGGGCCTGGTGGTAGGTCGCGACGCCGCCGGAGTGGAACAGGACACGATCGCCGCCGTCGTCGAGCGCGGCGAGCACTTTCGTCAGGAAGAAGCTCACCCGCGGGACCGTACTCAGTGAGGCCTGTCCAGCCGCAGCCCGACGCAGAGCTGCGCAGGTGGTCCACAGCTCGCGTGCGGGGCCACGGCCCGCGTGCGGGGCGGGCTGAGCCTCAGTCCTGGTAAGACAGCTTCGCGAGTTCCTCGTCGAAGTCGAACCAGTCCGTCTCGCTCCCGGCCGGGATGGCGTCGTAGGTCCGGTCGAGGAAGGCGGCGATCTCCTTCGCGGGCGCCTCGAGCACGGCGGCGCCGTCGGGGGAGTTGAGCTCCACGAGGACCAGCGCGGGGTCGTCGGCGGGCCCGATGCGGACGTCGCCCTCGCCGCGGCGGGCGAGCAGGCCGTCGGCGAGCAGGTCGCGCCCGAAGAGCCACCGGACGGCGCTCGGGCCGGCGTGCAGCACCACGGCGACCGCGTAGGGGTCACGGGTGTCGTACTCCAGCTCGGCCGGCACCGGCCGCGGCGCCGCCCCGAAGGTGCGGAGGCCGAAGTCGAAGCTGGCACTGGTCACGCTGTGCGGGTCGGCCATGGGGACCGCCTTTGCTACTCGTCGGTTAACTTCGTCTGGTTCCAGGGATAACCCATAGTCAGTTCAACGCCCAGCGTTCCGAAAAACTTTCACACTCTGGGGTGATCAAGAAGTGTCCGAGGTCACCGTCAGCGTGGCCGATCGGGCAATTTCCTCACCTGGCGTGAGCAGTCGATCTGAAGTCGGTACAGAGGTGCAGTCACTACACCTTCGGCATCAATGCACCTTGCGGTCGGTGCGCGACTGGATTCACTACATGACTGGATCGGGTGCGCGACTGAATTCGCTACATGACTCGACCCCCCCCGCGGGACTGGACCCACCGCATGACTGGACCCCCGCAGAACTGGACCCACCGCATGACTGGACCCACCGCATGACTGGACCCGCCGCGTGACTGGACCCACTCTATGACTGGATTGGGTGCATGACTGGGTTCGCTGCGCAACTGAAGTGACTCCACTTTTGGAGTCGATGCGCGACTGAGGTCACCCCAGAAGTTCAGCCACTTCGCAAGTTGAGTCGCTGCACATCCGGAAGTCCCCCGAACCCCGCCGCCCACAACTCGACGCCAGGCTTTCGGAGCCGTCGCACCCCCGGATGGGTCCCGGCGCCGGAGTTGCACCGTCCGGGTGGGAAGCGCCACCCCACACCAGTCCGCGACGCCGTCCGGCCGCGAACGCCTCCCACAAGCAGGGTGAGGTGGAGGGTGCCGGGCATGGGAGAGCGAGGGCGGCTGCGGCTGCAACCGGACGGAGAGCCGGTGCCCGCGGCGAACGCCGAGGAGCTGCTCCGGCGCGTCGCGGCGGGGGACGAATCCGCCTTCGCGGCGCTGTACGACTTCATCGCCGGACCGGTGCTCGGGTTGGTGACGCGCGTGCTGCGCAACCACGCCCAAGCCGAGGAAGTGGCGCAGGAGGTGCTGGTGGAGGTGTGGCGCAAGGCCACGAGGTACGTCCCGGAGCGCGGCAGCGCGCTGTCGTGGGTGCTGACGATCGCCCACCGCCGGGCCGTGGACCGCGTGCGCTCACACCAGGCCGGGCTCGACCGTGAAGACCGAGCGGGCCGGATGGATGTGCGGCGGCCGTTCGACGAGGTCACCGAGTCCACTTTGGCCACTCTCGACCAGCAGCGGGTGCGGCAGTGCCTCGCCCAGCTCACCGATCTCCAGCGCGAGTCGATCGTGCTGGCGTACTACAACGGCTACACCTATCCCGAGGTCGCCGAGGTGCTGAAGGTGGCGCCCGGGACCGTGAAAACCCGCATCCGGGACGGTTTGATCCGGCTGCGTGACTGCCTGGGGGTGGATCGATGACCGCCGAGCTGCACACGCTGACCGGGGCCTACGCGCTGGACGCGGTGTCCGATGTGGAGCGTGCCGGATTCGAACGGCACCTCGCCGAATGCGCCGCGTGCCGCCAGGAGGTGGCCGAGCTGCGGGCGACCGGTACCTGGCTCGGCGTGGCCGAGGCTGTCGGGCCGCCGCCCGAGCTGAAGGCGCTGGTGCTCGCCGAGACGGCCCGCACCCGCCAGCTGCCGCCACGGGTCGCGGCGCCCGGAAAACCCCGGCGCACCAGAGCTTTCGGGCTGCGCGTCGCGCTGTTCGGGGCCGCCGCGGCCGCTGTCGTCGCGGTCGGGGTCGGCGTCGTCACGACGTCCGCGCCGCCGGCTCCGGTCGACTCGGTGCTGTCCGCGCCGGACGCGACCGCCATCCAGAGCGCCGGTGAGGGCAGCGCGACGCTCGTCGTCTCACGCAGCCGGAACCAGGCCGTCCTGCTCGCCTCCGGGCTGCCCGCTCTCGACGCCGGGCACGTCTACCAGGTGTGGATGATCCGCGCCGGGGAAGCGCTCTCGGCGGGGATCCTGCAGCCGCGGATGCTGATGTCCGACCTCCCACCCGGCATCGACCGGATCGGGATCACCGTCGAACCCGCGGGTGGTTCGGCGGGTCCCACGACCCCGGCGGTCACCCGGATCTCCCTGACCTAGTGCCACGACTGGAGAACCATGAGCACGTCAACGGCCGAACCAGCCTCGCCGGCACCCGGTGAGGCGCCCGAGCCCCGGCTGACCCGCCGGCTGGCCGCCCTCCTGGGCGTCCTGGCGCTCGCGGCGGCGCTGGCGGCGGGACACCTCGTCGCCGGCCTCGTCGGCATCAACGCTTCGCCGTACCTCGCGGTGGGCAACGGCGCCATCGACCTGACCCCGGTGGAGCTCAAGGACTTCGCGGTCCGCACCTTCGGCACGTACGACAAGCTCGTGCTGCTCGCGGGGATGGCCGCGGTCATGGTGGTCGTGTCGGCGGTGGCGGGTCTCCTCTCGCGCCGCACGCCGTGGCCGGGGCTCGTCGTGGTCACCGGGTTCGGCCTGGTCGGCCTCGTCGCGGTGTACGAACGACCCGACCTCGGCGCGCTCGCGCTGCTCGCCCCGCTGGCGAGCCTGGTCACCGGGGTCGCGGTGTTCGCCCTGCTGCACCGACTGGCCCGGCGCGACGCCGCGCCGCAACCCGCCGGGGGCTCGTCGCGCCGGACGGTGCTGCTGGCCGGCGCCGGCGTGGTCGCCGGAGCCGGGGTCGCCGGGCTCGGCGGGCAGCTGCTCGCCGGCAGCCGGGACGCGGCGTCGTCGCGCGCGGCGGTCGGGCGGCTGGTCCCGGCCCGGACCGCGCCGATGATCCCGGCGGACGCCGACTTCGCGAAGCTGGGCACCCCGACGTTCCTCACCCGCAACTCGGACTTCTACCGCGTGGACACCGCGTTGTCCGTCCCGCAGGTGCGCACCGAGGACTGGAGCCTGCGGCTGCACGGCATGGTCGACCGCGAGGTCCGCTACGGCTACGGGGACATCCGAAACCGGCCGCTCGTGGAACGCACGATCACGATGACGTGCGTGTCCAACGAGGTCGGCGGCACCTACGTGTCGACGGCGAACTTCCTCGGCGTCGACCTCGCGGACCTGCTCGAGGAGGCCGGCGTGCGCCCCGGCGCCGAGCAGCTCTTCTCGTCCAGTGTGGACGGCTGGACGTCCGGCAGCCCACTCGCCGCGGCGATGGACCGTGGACGCGGCGCCATGCTCGCGATCGGCATGAACGGCGAACCGCTGCCGATCGAGCACGGTTTTCCGGCGAGGCTGGTGATACCCGGGTTGTACGGCTACGTGTCGGCCACGAAATGGGTGACCGACCTCGAAGTGACGACCTGGCAGGCGCGGCAGGCGTATTGGCTGAAACGCGGCTGGGGCAGGGAAGCGCCGATCAAGACGGAATCGCGGATCGACACGCCGAAGGGGTTCGAAACCGTCACCGGCGGAAAGGTGCGCGTGGCCGGGATCGCGTGGGCGCAGCACACCGGAATCGAGCGGGTCGAAGTGCGGATCGACGACGGCCCGTGGCGCGAAGCCATGCTATCGCAGCAAGTGAATCTCGAAACCTGGCGCATGTGGTGGATCGAGTTCGACGCCACGCCCGGCGGCCACCAGGTCGTCTGCCGGGCGACCGACAAAAATGGCTACACGCAGACCGACCTGCGCGCCGGAACCGTTCCCGACGGTGCCACCGGGTGGCACGGCATCAATTTCACCGCCCGGTGACGCGCATCACCCGATCGGACGCCAATCCGTTTCCGATCCAGCACCGAATCATCCGCAAGAAGAAGTTCACAGCCGCTTTTTTTGGAGTGATTTTCGTGACCAAGCTTCGTGTCGCCGGAATCGGTTTCGCCGCCGTGGCCGCGCTTTCGCTGACCGCGTGCAGCGGCAGCGACACCGCTTCCTCCGGGAGCTCCAGCAGTGCCCCGGCCCCCGCACCGTCCTCGTCGATGGCCGCACCCCCGACCGACTCCGCCGCGTCCAACGGCGTGACCACCAACGCCGACGTCTTCGGGCCGGCCTGTTCGCAGCTGCCGCAGGGGTCCGCGCCCGGCTCGCTCGACTCGATGGGCCCGCAGCCGGTCGCGTCGGCCGCGTCGACGAACCCGCTGCTGACCAAGCTGGTGGCGGCCGTCAAGGCCACCAACCTGGTCGACACTCTCAACAGCCAGCAGGCCATCACGGTGTTCGCGCCGGCCGACCCGGCGTTCGCCGCGCTGGGCGACGCCAAGTTCAACGAACTCGCCGGCAAGCCGGCCGAGCTGGCGCCGATCCTGCAGTACCACGTCGTCGGCAAGCGCTACGACGCCAAGGGCCTCGAGTCGGCCGGCACCCTGGAGTCGCTGAACACCGCCGGCGGCCCGCTCAAGATCGAAGGCTCGGGTGACAACATGACCGTCAACGGCGCGAAGATCCTGTGTGGCAACGTCCCCACGAAGAACGCCACGGTCTTCGTGATCGACAAGGTCCTGACCCCGGGCACCAACAAGTAGCAGGCAGGTCAGGCCTTCCGGCCCAGCGCCGGACCGAGGCGTTCCGCGATGTCGGTGAGGATCTGCACGTAATCTTCGTGTTCGAAGGTGAACGGCAGGGCGAAAGCCACCTCGTCGACCTCGCGGAACGCCTTGTGTGCGTGGAGCCGTTCGGCGATCTCGGCCGACGTGCCCACGAAGTCGGGGGAGAACAGCATCCGCGCCGGGCCCTGGGGTTCCGCGGTGCGGGGAAGCCGCTTCTCCGCGTACGCCTCGTATTTCGCGCGTTGCTCCGGCGTCGCGCTGTCGGTCGGGATGACGACCAGTCCCTGCGAGACGCGGGCGGTCGCACCGTCCGGATGATGGGAGCGGAACGCCTTGATGTGCGAAAGCTGGATCTCGGCGAAGTCCGTGCTGTCACCATCGGCCTTGACCACGCTGCTGGTCAGGAAGTTCATCGCGTGCTTGCCGGCCCACTCGGCCGAGCGCAGGCTCGCGCCGCCGTACCACAGGCGGTCGCCGAGTCCGGGCGCCTGCGGCTGGACCCGGTCGGAGAACACCTCGAAGCCCTGCGTCCCGCTGAATCCGGTGGCCGGCTTGCCGCGCACGAAACCGAGCAGCCGTTCCACGCGGTCGTAGGAGAAGTCTTCGACGTCGGCGGTGTCCGGGTAGAGGGCCTGCTTGACGTCGTCCCACCGCATCGGCGGCCCGACGCTGATCCCCGGGTTGAGCCGGCCGCCCGAGAGCAGGTCGACGGTGGCCAGATCCTCGGCCAGCCGCAGCGGGTTCTCCCAGCCGAGCGGGATGACGGCGGTCCCGAGCTCGATCCGGCGCGTCCGCTGGGAAGCGGCGGCGAGCACGGCGACGGGCGAGGAAATGCCGTGCTGCAGGTGCCGGTGCCGCACCCAGGCGCTGTCGAACCCGAGCTGTTCGCCGAGCTCGATGATCTCGAGGGTCGACTCGTGCCCCCGCCGCGGGTCGGCGGGGTCGAACAGGCCGATGGTCAGGAAGCCGAGCTTCCGCAGTGGTCGCGACACACCGACGATTCTGCCTCCGGCCGGGCCGCGGTCCCACCTGGTGGACTACCGCTCCCGCAGCCGGTCCAGGCCGTCGAGGACGAGGTCCAGGCCGAACTCGAACTCGGCCTGGTCATCGCACCAGCCCAGCGTCGAATCCGGGTCGTCGTGGGCGATCTCGCTCAGCATTCCGGCCAGGTTCGGCAGCTGCGCCGCCAGGTCCGCCGGGACCTCGGCCGACGCGCCCGCGCCCGGGTCGAACAGCTCCTGGCTGAATCCCAGCGCCCGGCTGCCGAGCGCGTGCAGCGCGTGGTGGATCCGGTCGTGCGAGAACCCGCCTTCGCGCATCACGCCGACCAGGCTGTCGTAGTACTTCAGCACGGCGAGGCTCGTCGACGACCGCGTCTCGAACAGCGCCGGCGCCCAGCGGTGGCGGAGGAACACCTGACGGGCCGCGAGGATGCGCCGGCGGGCCGTCCGCTTCCAGTCCGGGCCGTCTTCCAGGCGCGCGACGGCCTCGTTGATCTCCTGCGCCACGACGTCGACGATCCCGTCGAGCACGTCCTCCTTCTTGGCCACGTGGTAGTAGAGCGACATCGCTTCGGCGCCGAGCTCCTCCGCGAGCCGGCGCATCGTCACCGCGGGCAGGCCGTGCTCGTCGGCGAGCGCGACGGCCGCCCGCAGCACGCGCTCCCGGCTCAACGGGCTCCGGGCTTCGGTGGTCACGCCCAGGATCGTACAACGTAAGGCACCTTGACCCGGTGCTTGGCCCGCAGCTACCTTACAACGTAAGACTTACGACGTAAGGGAGACGTGATGAAGGCCTTCGTCCAGCGTGTGTACGGCCCACCGGGCAGCCTGACCTGGGAAGACGTGCCCGATCCGGTGCCGGGCGACGGCGAAGTGCGGGTGCGGGTGCACGCCACGTCGATCAACCCGTACGACTGGCACTTCCTGAGAGGCGAGCCCCACGTGGCGCGCCTGATGACCGGGGGCTTCGGTCTGCGCCGCCCGCCGGTCGGCGTCCTCGGCTGCGACCTGGCGGGCCGGGTCGAGACGGCAGGGACGAAGTTCGCTCCCGGTGACGACGTCTACGCCCTCCTGCCGCGGGGTGCCCACGCCGAGTACGTCTGCGTGCCCGAAAGTCTGCTGGCGCCGATGCCGGCGAACCTGACCCACGAGCAGGCGGCGGCGATGCCGATGGCCGCCGTGACCGCGCTGCTCTCCTTGCGGGGGGTGGAACCCGGGCAGCGGGTGCTGGTCAACGGCGCTTCCGGCGGCGTCGGCACCTTCGCCGTCCAGCTGGCGCGAGCTTTGGGGGCCGAGGTCGACGCCGTCTGCGGCCCGGCGAACGTCGACCTCGTCCGCTCGCTCGGCGCGAAGCACGTCGTCGACTACCGCTCGGCGGACTTCACCCGCAGTGGGCGGAGCTACGACTTCGTGCTGGACATCGCCGGCGGCCGGTCCGTGTTCGCGTGCCGCCGGGTGCTGCAGCGCGACGGCACGTTCGTCGCCGTCGGTGGCCCGGCCGGGCGCCGGCTGCAGCCCGCCGGGCACGTCTTCGCCGCGCTGGCCTCGGGCCCGTTCGCGCGACGGCGAGTGGTGCTCGCCGACGCGGTCGCCTGCCGGGACAAGGCGGCCGTTCTGGGTGAGCTGGCCGCGTTCACCGAGCGCGGCCGGCTCACACCGGTCATCGAGCGGACCTACCCGTTCGACGGCCTGCGTGCCGCGTTCGCCTACCAGGAAGCCGGGCACGCCAAGGGAAAGGTGGTCGTCTCCCTCGGCGTGCCCGGCTGACCGGTCAGCCGTTGTGCGGGCAGTTACCCCGGTAGTCCGAAATGGACAGGCTGGTGCTCGGGATCGGGCAGAGGAACTGTTCGTAGCGGGTGTCGTTGTCGATGAACCGCTTGAGCCAGGAGAGGGTGTACTTCGCGATCGTCGTGTTCGACGAGTTGGGGGCGAAGTGGCTGGCGCCGCGCAGTTCGAGGTACGCCTTGTCCAGAGAGGACGGCAGGCTGTTGTAGAAGGGGATCGAGTGCGAGGCCACCGGGGCGACGGTGTCCGCCTCCGCACCGACGACGAGCGTCGGCACGCGGACCGTCGACCAGGTCTTGGTCAGGTTCCAGCCGGTCAGCGGGATCGCGGCCTGCAGCGACGGCCGGGAGCGCGCCGCCTCGAGCGTGCCGCCGCCGCCCATCGAGTGCCCGACGACGCCGAGCCGGCTGCTGTCGATGCGGGAACGCACCGAGCTCTGCTGGGTGAGGTAGTCGAGCGAGGCCAGCAGCTGCCGGCCCCGGCTGTCGGGCTGGTCGCTGGTGGTCAGGGTGTCGATCGTGAAGACCACGAAGCCCTGCGACGCGAGCCGCGGGCCGAGCCAGGCGATGCTCGACTGGAGCGCGGTGAAGCCGGGCGCGATCGAGATGGCCCCGAACGTGCCCGCGGTCGTGCTCGTCGGGTAGTAGATGGTGCCGCCGCCGAAGCCGGAGACGGCCAGCCGCGACACCGTGACAGTGCTGGTGGCGAAGCTGCCGCGACTCGCTTCGATGCTGGAGGTGGTCGGCGCGGGGCCGCGTTCGTAGGGGTTCTCGGCGGCGGGCGCCGGAGCGGCGACACCGGTGGTCAGCGCGAGCGCGGCCAAGACGACGCCGGCGGCTTTGGCGCGCCACCCCCGGCGGAGGGAAACTTTCTCACCCGGGCCGGACGACGTCGGCGGGCTGGTGAGTACGGACATGGATCGCTCTCTTTCCCCGGGCAGGCGAAAGCGCGCCCGGACACAGGCGGGCGAATCGACGGAACCGTTGCACGGCAACGCAGGAGGTGCCGCGTGCGGGGCGCGGGGTAACCGCTTTCCCGTGCTGCCATGAAACACTTCAGCGAAATGTTCCACAACACCCGAATGGGTGAGTAGTTGACCGACTGGGCGCTTGCTCAGTGAAGAGACCGACCTCGGCGCGGGTAGGCCGGCCCGACGTCATGAACGAGTCGTTCACCGCGTTGAAGCCGCACTTTCACGTGAAAGTGCGGCCTTTGGCAGCGGCGGTCAGCGGTCCGTAGCCGGCTTCAAGGCTCCGCCCACCAGCGTGTCCAGCAACGTCGTCGCGACCTTCAGGTCCACCGTCCGCGCCGCCAGCACGTCCGAGTACAGGAACGACTCGCCCAGCCGCACCACCGCGAATGCCAGGTCCGGCAACCCGACCAGGGGCGTCAGACCTGCCGCCGAAGCGTCCGCGCGGAACAGCTCCACGTGCGCGTCGACCAGGGCCGGCTGGACCGCGCCGCGCGGGTCGGTCAGCACCCTCAGCGCCACCGCCGACTCCGCCTCGATCAGCTTGCGCATCCCCTCGTTGGCCGCGACCTCGCGCCGGTACTCCTCCATCACCCACAGGCACCGCAGCCGGCCCTCGGGGGTGCGGACCGCGTCGCCGTGGGAGTCGCGCCAGCTGTCGAGGGCCCGTTGCCACGTGCGGTCGGAGAGCAGCCGCAGCCCCGCGCCCATGAGGTCGTCGCGGTTGCCGACGCGGCGGAAGAACGTCGTGCGGGAGATCCCGAGCTCCGCCGCCATCCGGCCGAGGTCGAGGCGGGTACCGGCGAACAGCAGCCGCGCCGCGTGGCGGACGATTTCGTCGGTCGAGACGGTCACCGGCTCACCCTATCGGCAGGTCGCCGACGGTTACTTTGAAGTGCGTGCCCCCGCGCGGTTAGCGTGGTGGCGTGCGCGTAGACATCTGGTCCGATCTCGTCTGTCCCTGGTGCTATCTCGGCAAGCGCCGCTTCGAGCAGGCGGTCGCCGAGCTCGGCGCCGACGTCGAGGTCGTGCACCACTCGTTCCAGCTCGACCCGTCCTTCCCGCGCGGGACTTCCCGGCCGACGCGCGAGGTGCTGTCCGAAAAGTACGGCCGGACGCTCGAAGAAGCCGACGCGATGGAAGCGCAGATGGAACAGCGCGCGGCCGCCGACGGTCTCGAGTACCACCTCGACGGCGTCCACATGGGAAACACCGTCGACGGCCACCGCCTGGTGCACCTGGCCGGCGAGCGCGGGCTGGCCGACGCCGTCGTCGATCGCTTCTACCGCGCGCACTTCACCGAACGGCGGTCCCTGTTCGACCGCGACTCGCTGGTGGAGCTGGCGGCCGAAGCCGGGCTCGACGCCGCCGAGGCCCGCGCGGTGCTCGAGTCGGACGCCTACGAAGCCGAAGTCGCGGCGGACGGCGAACAGGCTCGGGCACTCGGCGCGACCGGGGTGCCGTTCTTCGTGATCGACGAGCGGTTCGGCGTCGCCGGCGCGCAGTCACCCGAGGTGTTCACCCAGGTGCTGCGGCGCGCGGCGGAGGTCAGCGGCGCCGCCGCCGGCTGAACCGCGAACGGTCGGTCGCGACGCCGGCCAGGTGCAGGGCGACGCACAGCAGGCCGGCGGTGGTGAGCGTGCTGGTGGTGATGATCGGGCCGAGGCCGAATCCGGCCAGTTCCATCAGGAGGGCGAGCCCGAAGAGCACGGCGGCGAGGATGGCGAGCATGACGCCTCGTTTCTGCAGTAATGGGCCGAATGGTCCACACCACTGCGACATTCGCGGAACCGGCGGACCCGGCTTGGTGGCCAGTAATGCCCGCGGTCCGGTGTAGCCAAACAGGACAAGCCGGCTCGTGCACCGGGAGGGGCGGCCGACGTGCCAGCGGCCGGGGAGTCGGTCCGCGTGCCGGGAGGGTCGGCCCGAGGACCTGGACTGTCGGCTCGTGTACCTGGAGAGTCGGCTGGCGTGCCTGGTGGGTCGGCTCGTGTACCTGGAGGGTCGGCTCACCTCCAAGGCCGCCGGCTTCGAAATGCTCGCCGCGGGGCGCCGCCCCCCGTCTTCCACGCTACCGGTGGGGACCGACAGTTTCGCCGCCCGAGAGCGGTGGGCGAGGTCAGGCCGGTGGGGGTGCCGTGCTCGAACGGAGGATCAGCTCCGTCGGCACCGTCACCGGCTCGCCCACCTCGGCTCCCGTCTCGATCTCCGCCAGCAGCGCCGAAACCGCGTGGTGGCCGACCGCTTCGAACGACTGGCGGATCGTCGTCAGCGGGGGCCAGAAGCACGCCGACTCCTCCATGTCGTCGAACCCCACCACGCTCACCTCGTCCGGTACGCGACGTCCCGTTTCGTGCAATGCCCGCAACAGCCCCAACGCCATCTGGTCGTTCGCCACGAACACCGCCGTCACCGCCGGGTCGGCGGCCAGCTGCAACCCCACCTCGTACCCCGACGCCGGGGACCAGTCGCCGACGAACACCGGCGGGACGTACGCGCCCGCCAGCTCCAACGTCGCTCGCCAGGACTTGCGGCGGCGCTCGGCCGAGTACGACTGGGGTGGCCCCGCGATGTGCCACACCGTCGCGTGCCCCAGCTCCAGCAGGTGGCGGGTCGCCGTGGCGGCGCCGTCGGCCTGGTCGGTGTCGACCACCGGGTAGTCGTACCGCGCGCTCGAGTCGATCACCACCACCGGGAGCCCGTGCGGCAGCTCGATTTCGCTCTGGTCGAGCTGGTGCTGCTCGATCAGGATGATCACGCCGTCGACGGCCTGCTCGTTCAGCTTGCTGAACGCCCCCGTCACCTCGCCCTGCGTCGGGCGCGTCACCGGCATCAGGATGATCGAGAACCCCTCCGGGACGACCGCCGCCGCGATGGCGTCGAGCGTGCGGCTGTTGCCGAACGTCGGCAGCGCCGAGATGATCACGCCGATGCTGCGGAACTTGCCGTTGCGGAGCGCGCGCGCCGCGCTGTTGGGGCGGTAGCCGATCCGGCGCATCGCGGCGAGGACGCGCTCGCGGGTGGCGTCGTCCACATTGGTCTTGCCGTTCGCTACGCGGGACACCGTCTGGCCGGACACGCCCGCCTCGCGCGCGACGTCCGCCATCGACGGTCCACGACGGGGGGATGCAGCCGGCACGAGTGTCTCCTCGGGTGTCCTGGACATGTTTACGTCAACACGTTACCCTCCGACCGTCCATGTTGACGTAAACATCTGCAACACCGGAGAGACGATGACGTCCACAGCGGCTCCGCCCGTCCCGGCGCCGGCCCGCCCGGCACCGCCGGTCCGCCGACCGCGGCGGAACTGGCGAGGCTGGCTCTTCGTCGCTCCCTTCATGCTCGTGTTCGCGCTGACGTTCATCGCGCCGGTCGTCTACGCGTTCGTGCTCAGCCTCTTCCGCGACCAGGCCTTCTTCGGTGGCACGGTGTTCGTCGGCGCCGACAACTACGCGCAGGTGCTCGCCGACCCCAAGTTCTGGGAGTCCTTCCAGCGAGTACTGGTGTTCCTCGCCGTGCAGGTGCCGATCATGCTGCTGCTCGCGCTGGTCGCGGCCCTCGCGATCGACAGTGCCCGGCTGCACGCCGCCGGGTTCTTCCGGATCGTGATCTTCCTGCCGTACGCGGTGCCGGCCGTGGTCGCGACCCTGATGTGGGGCTTCATCTACGGCGACCACTTCGGACTGGCCGCGGACCTCAACCACCTGCTCGGCACCGACGCGGTGAAGCCGCTTTCGCAGAACTGGCTGCTCACCTCGATCGGCAACGTCGTCACCTGGGAGTTCGTCGGCTACAACATGCTGATCTTCTACTCCGCGCTGAAGGTGATCCCCACCGAGCTGTTCGAGGCGGCCGCGATCGACGGCGCCGGCACGTTCCGCGTGATCCGGTCGGTCAAGCTCCCCGCGATCCGCGGCGCCATCGTGATCGCCACGATCTTCTCGATCATCGGCAGCTTCCAGCTGTTCAACGAGCCGAACATCATGCGCAACCTGGTGCCGAACGTCATCGGGACCTTCTACACACCCAACATGTACGCCTACAACCTTTCCTTCGCGGGCCAGCAGTACAACTACTCCGCCACGGTCGCGATCGTGATGGGCGTGATCACCGCGGTCATCGCCTACGTCGTGCAGCTGCGCGGCTCCCGGAAGGGGATGTGACGTGGCCGCTGTGGCGATGAAACCGCTCTCGGTGACGCGGCCCCGCAAGTCGCGCACGCTCACCGCCGTCATGGCGCTGTATCTGGTCTACACGCTGGTTCCGCTGGCGTGGCTGGTGATCAACGCGTCCAAGACGCAGCCGGCGCTGTTTTCGACGTCGGGCCTGTCCTTCGGCGGCCCGTTCGCCCTCTTCGACAACATCGCCCAGACGTTCACCTACAACGACGGGATCTTCTTCCGCTGGCTGGGGAACACCCTGCTCTACGTCGTGGTCGGCGCCGGCGGCGCGACGATCCTCGCCACGGCGGCGGGCTACGGCCTGGCCAAGTACCGCTTCCCCGGCCGTCGCGCGGTGTTCGCGATCGTCCTCGGCGCGGTGGCCGTCCCCACGACGGCGCTCGCCGTGCCGACGTTCCTGATGTTCAGCAAGCTCGGGCTGACGAACACGCCCCTGTCCGTCATCATCCCGTCACTGATCAGCCCGTTCGGCCTCTACCTGATCTGGGTCTACGCCGCCGACGCCATCCCGGACGAGCTGATGGAGGCGGCGCGGATCGACGGCGCGGGGGAGCTCCGGATCTTCTTCACCGTGACGCTGCGCCAGCTGGCCCCCGGGATCGTCACGGTCGCGCTGTTCACGATGGTGCAGACCTGGAACAACTACTTCCTGCCGCTGATCATGCTCAGCGAACCGAAGTGGTACCCGCTGACCGTCGGGCTCAACCAGTGGAGCGCGCAGGCCAACGGCGCCGGCGCCCAGCCGATCTTCAACCTGGTGCTCACCGGGTCGCTGCTCACCATCATTCCCCTCGTCATCGCTTTCCTGTTCATGCAACGGTTCTGGCAATCGGGACTGAGCGCGGGGAGCGTCAAGCAATGAGCCGTCACACCGTCGTGAAGGGACACTCGATGTCACGCATCCGCAGTCGCGCCAAGGCGTTCGCCGCCGTGGCGCTCGCCGCCGCTCTCGCGGCCGGCTGTTCGTCCGGGGGCTCCACGGCCGGGCCCGCCGCCGTCACCGGCACCCAGGACTCCGTCGACGCCGCGCTCAAGGCGGGCGGGTCGATCACGTACTGGAGCTGGACCCCGTCGGCCAAGGACCAGGTCGCCGCGTTCGAGAAGCAGTACCCGAACGTCAAGGTCAACTACGTCAACGCCGGGACGAACAAGGACGAGTACACCAAGCTGCAGAACGCGATCAAGGCCGGCTCCGGCGCGCCGGACGTCGCGCAGATCGAGTACTACGCCCTCCCGCAGTTCGCGCTGACGGATGCACTGGCCGACCTGAACCAGTTCGGCTTCGGGTCGTTCGAAAAGGACTACAGCGCCTCGACGTGGGCGCAGGTCAAGAACGGCAACGGGGTCTACGGCCTGCCGCAGGACTCCGGGCCGATGGCGCTGTTCTACAACAAGGAAGTCTTCGACAAGAACGCCATCGCCGTGCCGAAGACGTGGGAGGAGTACATCGCCGCGGCGAAGAAGCTGCACGCCGCCGATCCCACGAAGTACATCACCTCGGACACCGGTGACCCCGGGTTCGTGCTGAGCATGATCTGGCAGGCCGGCGGGCACCCGATCGGCGTCGACGGCCGGAACGTCAAGGTGAACTTCGCCGACGCGGGCACCAAGAAGTGGACGGCGATGTGGGACCAGCTGATCCAGGGCAAGCTGCTCGCCCCGGTCAAGGAGTGGTCCGACGACTGGTTCCGCGCCCTCGGCGACGGCACCATCTCGTCCCTGGTCACCGGCGCCTGGATGCCCGGCAACTTCATCTCCTCGGTGCCCGGGGGCAGTGGCAAGTGGGCCGTCGCGCCGATGCCGACCTACGACGGGCAGAAGGCGGTCACCGCCGAGAACGGCGGCAGCACGCAGTCGGTGCTCAAGCAGAGCAAGAACCCGGCGCTGGCCGCGGCGTTCGTGCGCTGGCTCAACCACGACGGCGGCGTCCAGCCGTTCATCAAGAGCGGCGGCTTCCCGTCCACCACGGCCGACCTGACCTCGCCGGCGTTCGTCGACCAGGCGGTGCCGTACTTCGGCGGCCAGAAGATCAACCAGGTGCTGACCCAGGCGTCGAAGGACGTCGCGCCGGGCTGGACCTACCTGCCGTACCAGACCTACGCCAACAGCGTCTTCAGCGACACCGCGGGCAAGGCCTACCTGAACGGCACCGGGCTCGACGCCGGGCTGGCGGCCTGGCAGCAGGCGATCGTCGACTACGGCAACCAGCAGGGCTTCACGGTCAGCGCCGGATGACCGTCCACATCGAAGGTGACGCCGCCGAGGTGATCGGCCCCGTCCCCCGTCGCCTCTTCGGCTCGTTCGTCGAGCACATGGGCCGGTCCGTCTACACAGGCCTGTACGAACCGGGACACTCCACGTCGGACGAACGCGGGTTCCGCGGCGACGTCCTGGAGCTGGTCCGCGAGCTCGGGCCGACCGTGGTCCGCTACCCCGGCGGCAACTTCGTCTCGAGCTACCGCTGGGAAGACGGCGTCGGGCCGGATCGCCCGGCCCGGCTCGACCCCGCCTGGCACAGCGTCGAGTCCAACCGCTTCGGCCTGCACGAGTTCGCCGCGTGGGCCGAAGCGGCGGGGACCGAGGTGATGTACGCCGTCAACCTCGGCACCCGCGGCATCCAGGAAGCCGCCGACGTCCTGGAGTACTGCAACCACCCGGGCGGCACGGAGCTGAGCGAGCGGCGGCGCGCGAACGGCGCCGACCGTCCGTTCGGCTTCAAGCTCTGGTGCCTCGGCAACGAGATGGACGGCCCGTGGCAGATCGGCCACAAGACGGCCGGCGAGTACGGCCGCCTGGCCGCGGAGGCCGCCCGGGTCATGCGGATGATCGACCCGGACGTCGAACTGGTCGTGGCCGGCAGCTCCCACGCCGACATGCCGACGTTCGGCGAGTGGGAGCGCACGGTGCTGCGCCACACCGCGGACCTCGTCGACCACATCTCGCTGCACGCCTACTACCAGGAACTGCACGGCGACACCGACAGCTACCTCGCCAGCGGCGCCGCACTGGACCGCTACATCCGCACGACGGCGGGGATCATCGACGAGACCCTCGCCGAACTGGGCCTCGAGAAGAAGATCGGGATCAGCGTCGACGAGTGGAACGTCTGGGACCTGCGCCGCTGGAACGAGGTCGACCAGGCGCGGCTCGCCGAGGGCGGCTGGCGCGAACACCCGCGGATCATCGAGGACACCTACACGGTCACCGACGCGGTCGTCGTCGGCTCGCTGCTGAGCACCCTGCTGCGCAACGTCGACCGCGTCACGATGGCCAGCCAGGCGCAGCTGGTGAACGTCATCGCGCCGATCCGGACCGAGCCCGGCGGCCCGGCCTGGCGCCAGGCGACGTTCCACCCGTTCCGGCAGGTGGCCGCGCTGGCGAGCGGGGCGAGCCTGCGCCTGACCGTCGAGGGCGAGAGCCTGCGCACCGCACAGCACGGCGAGGTCGACCTCGTGGACGTCGCCGCGACGGCCGGGGAGGGCGGGCGCGGCGCGGTGTTCCTCACCAACCGGGCCACGGTGTCGCCGACCGAGGTCCGGATCCGCCTGCGCGGCGCGCGGTACGGCGTGTACGCCGCCGAAACCCTGAGCACACCCGAAGGCGAGACGCGCCACGCCGTCAACACCGCCGACGCACAACCGGTCCGGCCGGTGCCCCTGCCGGGCACCGCCGTGACGTCCGACCCCGGGGGGACGACCATCACCGTGACACTGCCACCCCTGTCCTGGACCGTGCTCCAGCTGTCCCCGGAGGCGGGCGGCCATGCCTGAGTTCGTCATCGGGGAGACCGACTTCCTGCTCGACGGCCGGCCGTTCCGGATCCTTTCCGGTGCCCTGCACTACTTCCGCGTGCACCCGGACCTGTGGGCCGACCGGATCGACAAGGCCCGGCGGATGGGCCTGAACACCATCGAGACGTACGTCCCGTGGAACGCGCACGCCCCCTCGCCGGGCGAGTTCGACCTCTCCGGCGGGCTCGACCTCGACCGGTTCCTGCGGCTCGTCGCCGACGCGGGGATGTACGCGATCGTGCGGCCCGGCCCGTACATCTGCGCGGAGTGGGACAACGGCGGCCTGCCGGCGTGGCTGTTCCGCGACCCGTCGGTCGGGGTCCGCCGGTACGAGCCGAAGTACCTCGACGCCGTGCGCGAATACCTCACGCGCGTTTACGAAGTCGTGGTGCCGCACCAGATCGACCGCGGCGGGCCGGTGCTGCTCGTCCAGGTCGAGAACGAGTACGGCGCGTTCGGCGACGACAAGCGGTACCTGCGGGCGCTGGCCGAGCACACGCGGGCCTCCGGGATCACCGTGCCACTGACCACGGTGGACCAGCCGGACATGCTCGAAGCGGGCAGTCTGGACGGTCTGCACCGCACCGCGTCCTTCGGCTCCAACGCCGAGGCCCGGCTCGCGATCCTGCGCGCGCACCAGCCCACCGGGCCGCTGATGTGCAGCGAGTTCTGGAACGGCTGGTTCGACCACTGGGGCGCCCACCACCACACGACGTCGGCCGCGGACGCGGCGGCCGAACTCAACGCGCTGCTCGCCGCGGGCGCGTCGGTCAACCTGTACATGTTCCACGGCGGCACCAACTTCGGGCTCACCAGCGGCGCGAACGACAAGGGCGTCTACCAGCCGCTGGTCACCTCCTACGACTACGACGCGCCGCTGGACGAAGCCGGCGACCCGACGCCGAAGTACCACGCCTTCCGCGACGTGATCGCGCGCTACCACAAGGTGCCGGACTCCGTTCCGCCGCCGGCCCGGCCCGCACCGGCTTTCGAGGCCGTGCTTCGCGACCCCGTCCGGCTGCTCGACGCCCCGGACCGCTGGGGCGCCTGGGAGTTCCACGAGGACCTGCCCGCGTTCGACGACCTGACGCCGATGCCGCGGATCGCCCTGCTGCGCACGACCGTCTCGGGTGACCGGCCGGGCGTCCTGGCGTTCGGCGAGGTCCGCGACCGTGCGACGGTGTTCTTCGACGGCGCCCCGATCGGCACGCTGCTGCGCGAGCACCACGACCGCGCGCTCGCGCTGCCGCGCGCGAACGGCGAACTGCTGGTGCTGGTCGAGGACCAGGGCCGCGTCGACTACGGCCCGCGGATCGGCGAAGCCAAGGGCATCATCGGCGGCGCGACGCTGCACGGCGAGCCGGTGGCCGGCTGGGACGTGCTGCCCCTGGATCTGGGGGCGCTGCCCGGGCCGGTGTCGGCGTCCACTGTGGAGGGACCGGTGGCCGGTCCCGTGCTGCTGCGCGCGTCGTTCGAGGCCGAGGCGTCCGCGGACCTCTTCCTCGACACCGGGGAGTGGGGCAAGGGTCTCGCGTGGCTCAACGGGTTCCCGCTCGGCCGGTACTGGCGGCGCGGGCCGCAGCGGACGTTGTACGTCCCGGGGCCGGTCGTCCGCGCGGGGGCCAACGAACTCGTCGTGCTCGAACTGGACACGATGCTCGACCCGGCGGCCCGGTTCGTGCCGCGGCCGCTGCTGGGACACACCGAGGCCTGAGGAAGTCCCCACCGGAACGAAGGGCAGTTCGACGATGAACCGCTTGCTCACCGTCCTTTGTGTACCGCTCGTCGCGCTGGGAGTCGTGGCCGCACCGGCGGCCGCGGCCACCACCGTGACCGTGAAGCCCGACCCGACGTACCGCCAGCAGCCGTTCGAAGGCTGGGGTTCGAGCCTGGCGTGGATGGCCGAGGCGACCGGCGGCTACCCCGACGCGGTCCGGACCAAGCTGGCCGACCTGGTCTTCGGCCCCGACGGGCTGAACCTGAACATCGCCCGGTTCGACATCGGCGGTGGCAACGCCCCGGACGTCCCGGCGTACCTGCGTCCGGGCGGTGCCGTGCCGGGCTGGTGGAAGGCGCCGGCCGGGACGACCCGGGCCGACAAGGACTGGTGGACACCCGGGGATCCCGCCGAATTCGACGCCGCCGCCGACCCGAACCAGCGCTGGTGGGTGGACCGCATCAAGAACCGCGTCACCAAGTGGGAGGCCTTCAGCAACTCGCCGCCGTACTTCCAGACCGTGTCGGGGTACGTCTCGGGTGGCTTCAACGCGACCGACGAGCAACTGCGCCCGGACAAGATCGGTGACTTCACGGCGTACCTGGCGCAGGTCGTGCGGACCCTGGAACGCGCGCACGGCATCAGGTTCGCGTCGGTGAACCCGCTGAACGAGCCCAACACGAACTACTGGAAGACGACCCTCGGCGCCGACGGGAACCCGGCCGGCGGCCGGCAGGAGGGCGCGCACATCGGGCCGTCGGTGCAGTCGCAGCTGATCCCGGCGATGGCCGCGGCGCTGCCCGGGAAGGTGGTTTCCGCACCCGACGAAACCAACCCGGACATCTTCGCCGCGGACTGGAACGGCTGGACTCCGGCGGCGCGCGCGGCGGCCGGGCGGCTGAACGTGCACACCTACGGCACCGGCAACCGGCCGATCCCGCGCGACATCGCCAAGGGCGCGGCGAAGCCGTTGTGGATGAGCGAGGTCGGCGGCAGCTGGCTCGACCGGCAGGACTTCACCAGCATGGACCCGGGGCTCGGGCTGGCCGGCCAGATCACCGACGACCTGCGCCTGCTCGAACCGAGCGCGTGGGTGAGCTGGCAGCCGATCGAGGACTACGACAACATGAAGCCCGGCGGGGAGTCCGCGGCCGGGATGAACTGGGGCGAGATCCAGGTTCCGTTCAACTGCAAGACGTCCGACTGTCCTATCCGGACCAACACGAAGTTCGACACGATGCGGAACTTCACCCACTACATCCGCCCGGGCGACCGGCTGATCGCGTCGAACGACACCGCCTCGACGGCCGCGATGCGCGGTGACGCCCTGTCTTCGGTGGTCCACGTCAACTCGGGCACGGCGGAACAGGACGTCACGCTGGACCTGTCCGGGTTCGGGTGCGTCCGGCCGGGCGCGTCGGTGACGCCGATCATCACCGACGTCACCGGAGCGTTGCGGCGGGGCAAGCCGGTGCGGGTGACGTCGGCCCACGCGACGCTGCGGGTCCCGGCGCGCTCGGTGACGACGTTCCTGGTCGACGGCGTCTCGTCGACGCTCGCGGGTACGGGGCTGGGCTCGGGAAAGCCGTTCACGTTCACCGGCGTGCAGAGCGGCAAGTCACTGTCGGCGGAGGACGGCTCGCTGGTCCAGCGCACGACGGACGTTTCGGCGGCCGCGCAGCGCTGGACGCTGACCGACCGCACGGGCCGCTACGGCAACCGCGACCGGTTCACGATCTCGTCCGTGGGGACGGGCCAGGTGCTCAGCACGGCGGGCGGAGCGGTGACGCTGGCCCCGGCCGGAACGGCCGACGCGGCTGCGCAGTGGACGGTGTCGACCACGGGCGACGGAACGTGGACATTCGTCAACGCGGCGGACGGCCGGCTGCTGGACGTCACGGGCGAGTCCCGCGACGACGGCGCGCGGGTCGGGCTGTACCGGCCGACGAACGGCCCGAACCAGCGCTGGCAGGCCGTCGCCCGCTGACCGGGGTGCGCCCCAATGTGGCGTTCGGTGCGTGGGGCGCACCGAACGCCACGTTGGGTGCGTGGGGCGCACCGAACGCCACATTGGGGCGCTCGACCCGCGCTGTGGACAAGCCGAGGGGCACGCTCGGAAGGCGCCGGAACTTGTCGGTGCCTTCCGCTAGCGTGGTTACCGGGGGCGCCGGGCGCGACTTCCCCACGCGCCGGTGTGCGGTTGCTCAGTCCACCGAGCCGTACGGGCGCTGCGACGCCCCCTTGTGGCCCTCCGCCTCCCGGCCTTCCCCGGCCGCGATCTCCTCGGCGCCCCGCCGGCCGCTGTCACCCGAATCCGGCTTCACGTCCGTCGGGGACAGCGTCCCGTCCGCGGTGACTTCGGAGCCGCGCGAGCCGCTCGCCTCGCGGGCCTTGCCGGCGGCTTCGGCCGCGGTCGGATCGTCTCCGGCCACGTCCGGGGCCCAGCCGTGGTGGTTCTCCTGTTCGGCCATGACGGCTTCCTCACGTACCCCCTCTACCGCGCGGCGTACCCGCAGCGTGCGGGGACAAACCGGGATATCGCCGATGGCCGCCGGCTGCCCGGCGCGGCCGACGCCGGACCGGACGCCGGGGCCGGTAGAGTTCTCGCGGACCCGTTGAAACGCCAGCGGTGGTCTCGGTTGACGCTGCTGGCGGGCTCTTTCCCCTTGCTCGCCGCTTGACGCATGGGAGGGGTGGGGCTGTGCCGACCACTGGCGACGGCATGGCGGAGCGGGTCGACGAGCTGAACGTCGTCTTGGCCGATCTCGTGGGGGTCCTCGAGTCGGTGTCCGACACGCCGGGGCTGCTCGACGCGGTCTGCGGCGAGGCGGTCCGGGTGGTGCCCGACGCGGACCTGGCGAGCATCGTGGTGGTCCGCGACGGCGCGACCCAGACCGCGGCCTTCACCGACGAGCGCGCCCGGCGCATCGACGACGTCCAGTACGCGGCGGGCGACGGTCCCGGGCTGCTCGCGGCGCTGACGGGCGAGGTCGTGCGGGTCGCGGTCGGCGACACGGGCGAGCGGTGGCCCGAGTTCGTCCTCGCGGCCAAGGAGCTCGGCGTGGGCAGCTACCTCGCGGTGCCGCTGCGGGTGGACGACACGCTCGTCGGCGCGATCACGCTGTTCGGCTTCGGCGCGCACGGCTACCACGAGTTCGACACGAAGGTGCTGCGGCTGTTCACGTTGTGCGTGGAGACCGTGCTGCGGCTGACCCGCCGCTACCGCGAAGCCCGCCTGCTCGCCGACGAGCTCCGGCACGCGATGGAGACGCGCGCGGTGATCGAGCAGGCCAAAGGCATGCTGATGCTGATCCACCGGGTCAGCGAGGACACGGCGATGCAGCGCCTGATCGTCGAGTCGCAGAACACGAACACGAAGCTGCGCGACGTCGCGGCGCGCTTCACGAAGAGGATGAGCTCGGCGGGCGGCGGGCGCCCCTAGCGAAGAGCGCCCCGAGCCCGGCACGCTCCGGGACCGCGCCGGTTCGCTCCAGCGCGTCCCGGACCGTGACGGCGGTCGCCGTCAGCACCGGTTTCCGGAGCCGCCTTTCGAGCTCGGCGAGCAACGGGGTCGTGTGCAGGGCCGTCTCCGGGACGAGCACCGCCTGCGCGTCACCGTGGTCGGCGGTCGTGGCGAGCTCGATGATCCGCCGCCGGTCCCAGGCGGCGAGCGCGCGGTCCGAAGGAGCGTCTGCCGAGACGGCGTGCACCGTCGTCACGCCCGCCTCGGCGAGGAAGCCGGCGAAGACGGCGGTCAGGTCCGGGTGGTAGACGGAGGCGAGCGCGACGCGGTCGATGCCCAGCCCCGCCAGGGCGGTGAGGTAGGCCAGCGACGTGCTGCTCGCCGGGACGCCGAGGTGCGCGGTCAGCGCCGCGGCCTGCTCGCGGGCGCCGTCGAGGCCGTGGGTGAAGCTGCAGCTCGAGCAGGCCCAGCTGACCACGTCGGGGGTCGCGGCGAACTCGCCGGCGGCTTTCGTCAGCCGTTCGGGCGCCCCGAGCTCGTGCACGGCGGCCGTCTTGCCGGCGGCGTCCAGGTCGTCGACGCGCCCGATGCCCTCGCCCCATTCCACGTAGGCGAAGTCGAGGTCGGCGCCGAGCCGGTCGCACAGGGCGGTGAAGTCGTCTTCGCCGCAGTCGCGCGTCGGGTAGAGGAGGCCGATGCGGGTCATGGCTCCATCATGGCGGGCGCCGCGAAGACCGGGACCAGCGTCGGGTCGTTGAACGCCGTGATCCGCGCGATCCGGGGGCCGGTCAGCGTCAGGACCTGGACGCCGTGGGCTTCGAACCGGCCGTCACCCGTGGCCGCGTACTCGAGCAGGGCCGGCTGGCCGTTCGCCCGCGTCGGCACCAGCCGCCAGTTCCCCGGGCGCAGGACGCGGCGGCCGAGGAACCCGGCGACCGCGTCCCGGCCGGTGAACCACGTCGGGATCGGCGGCATCTCCAGCTCGACGTCGGCGCGCAGCAACGTCACCAGCGCGCCCGGGTCGGCGCGGACGAACGCGTCGACGTACCGGTCGAGCAGGGGACCCTGCCCGGCCGGTTCCGCCAGGTCCGCCGCCACCGGGCCCGCCTCGGCGAGCCGGCCGCGGGCCCGGCGCAGCGCGCTGTCGACCGCCGCGGGAGTCGTGTCGAGCAGCTCGGCGACTTCGCCGGTGCGGAACGCGAGCACGTCGCGCAGGGTCAGCACCGCCCGCTGCCGGGCGGGCAGGAGCTGCAGCGCGGCGATGAACGCCAGCCGCACGCCGGCGCGGCCGGCCACGACCGCCGCCGGGTCGAGCAGGGCGTCGGGGATCGGCTGGAGCCAGGGCACGGACGGATCCGCGGCCGCGACCGCCACCCGGTGGTCGTCGGCCGGCGCGCCCAGGCCCGACGGCAGCGGCCGCCGGGCCCGGGTTTCCAGCGCGGTCAGGCAGGCCGTGGTGGCGATCTTGTACAGCCAGCGCCGCACCGAAGACCGGCCCTCGAACCCGTCGAAGCCCCGCCACGCGCGCAGGTACGTCTCCTGCACGAGGTCCTCGGCGTCGTGGATCGAGCCGAGCAGGCGGTAGCAGTGCGCGAGCAGCTCGGGCCGGAACGGTGCGGTCTCGGTGGCGAAGTCGGCCATGGCAGTCAGAGCGTACGCAGCCCGGTGCCGCTGACCTGGTATTCCGCCGCGTCGCCGTCGACGACTTCGAGGATGGCCTTGGCGACCTGCTCCGGCGTCAGGACCGACTCCATGTTCTTCACGAACGTGTCGCGGTCGACGCCGGCGCGCGCGGCGTAGCCCTCGACGCCGGTCGTGCCGAGGCCGGTGAGCGGGGTCAGCTGCGGCAGGAGCGTCGCGAACCGGAGGCCGAGCCCGGCGCGTTCCGACTCGTCGGCGGCGTACGCGCGCAGGTACCGGATCGCGGCCTTCGCGCTGGCGTAGCCACCACTGAGCGGCGACCCGCCGATGGCCGCCCCGCTCGACATCGAAACGACGACGCTGCCCGTGCCGAGGGGCTCCCGCAGCGCGGCGCGCGTCCAGGCGAAGACGTGCCGGGTGTCGACGTGCCAGTTGCGGCTGAAGGTTTCCCAGGTCTGTTCGTGCACGGGCGCCATGTGCGGCACGGCTCCCGCGTTGAGGACGAGCAGGCCGGGCCGGTGCTCACGCAGGACGCTCTCGGCGAGGGCGTCATCGGTCGCGTCGGCGGCGATGGGGACGAAGCTCGAGCCGAGTTCTTCGCGCACGGTGTCGAGTTCGGACTCGCTGCGCGCGACGCCGACGACGGTGCGCCCGCCGGCCACGAGCGCGGCGGCGATGGCGCGCCCGAAGCCCCGGCCGGCCCCGGTGACGACGGCGGTGGACTGGGTGGACTGAGTCGACATGGAGTGCTTCCCGGTGGTCGATGCGGTGTGGACCGGATCAAGACCAGCCTCGGAGGAGGAATTCGTCGGAGAGTGACGCGAGTCACAGATATGGCGCTACTGGCGGTTGAGGAGGCTGGCCTCGATGACCGCGGGAGTTTCGGAAGCGGGCAAGGCAGCGGCTTCGATGCGCGCGAAGATCTTCCCGAACTGCACCGCCATTTCGGCGCCCCGCGCGTCGGCGAACTGTTGGTCACCGTCGGGTCGTTCGATACTCAAGTGAATGTCGTTCACCTGGTCGGACATCTTCATGATCGTGAACGAGCTTTCTATTCCCTCGATCCAGCCTGCGGTATAGGGGAGGATGCGTACGCTGACGTTGCTCCGTCGTGATAATTGCAGCATCCACTGCAGCTGTTCGCGCCAGTGAGCGAATTCCGTGACTCGCCTGTGTAGAACGGATTCGTCGAGTATGAAATTGTGTCCCAGTTCGGGGTCTTCCAGTCTGGCTTGCCGCATCCGGCGCACCTTCACCTGGCGCTCGGCCCACTCCTGTCCCCAGCCGGTGCTCAGGACCAAGGATCTCGTGTAGGCAGCTGTTTGCAGCAACCCGGGAACCAGGTGAAACTGATATTGTTGTATCATTTTGGCTGCCGACTCGAGTCCGAGGTATCGCACGAAGTCCGGCTTGAAGAAGGGTCGGTACTCATCCCACCAAGCCGGCTGTCTCCCGGCCCTTGCCAGTTGGACATAACTTTCGACCCGGTCTCGGTCTGTGATGCCGTAGTGGAGCAGCAGTGCTTTCAAATCTGTAATAGAAAGGCCGACCGAACCGCGTTCTATTCTGATTATTTTGGAAACCGACCAATCAAGTGCTTCGGCTACTTCCCGTTGCGTGAGAGAAAGGGCCTCTCGCGCCTCGCGAATTGCGGACAGCACACGCCTCTGGCTGGCGATGGGCGAATTGGGTCGGGTCATGGCTCGCGGCCCCCGTTCGTCCGACTGGTGGCTATCTGCCAGCTAGCAGAATGATAGCTCACGAACGGGGCGGCCGTGCTTGACTTTGTGCGATCGCTATCGACGGGCCGGGAGAGAGGAAGAGAGCAATGCTCGCCAAGATCGGCTCGAAACGACGATCATTGGCGCGGGGTCTTTCGAGTCGCGCATCGCGACCTGTGTTTCGGCGGTCGCGACCTCGACGCAGTTGGCGCCGCCTCCGCTCGAACTCGCCGAGCTCTTGACCCAGACGAGACGGTCGCGGTCGAGGGAGGGGGAGGTTTCTCGGCCCTGGGGCACGGCCACTTCGCTTTCTGGCCGGTGTGCGCCGACCGGGCGTGCAACGCGCCAGCTTGATCCGCGCGTCATCCGGGTGTCTTGACTTGCGGAGGGTACACGCGCCATTCGGCCAGTCGGGTCCCGGCCTGGGATGGGTTGACCGCGCTCATTCACTCTGTGGGGTTGACGCTGACCTGATGCCGTGGCTGCCGAGGCTCGGGTCGGACGGACGTGCGGTCCGAGCCTCGGTGGGTCATTCACGAACCGCGACCAGGCTGCCTCAGTCGTTGTGCTGCCAGTCGAAGGCCCAGTGCGAAGAGTTTCGCGAAATTCGCGCTGGGGCGGAAACTTTCGTTGAGGACGAAAGAGGCCAATACTCCCAGCTCCAAGAACGCTGCCGCACTGTCGCAGGTTTCGGCGACCCGGCTGCCGAGTCGTCGGTGTTCGTCTTTCGATTTTTTCATGGCTGGTACACCGGCTTTCGATTTTGAGGTAGCACCTTTCGGTTCGAGGATACCGTCGGAAAAACACGCCTGGTGAAGGACTTTTCCGGCGGTGTCGACGGTAGGCTCTTCACTGCTCGGCTGTTTGCGCTGTGGCCGGATGTTTCGAGGCAAGGCGATTCGGGGCGGTCTGATTGCAGGCATTCGTATCACGGCGGCTTGCCCGGCCGCACTCTGCCACGATGTCATCGGTGATCCGGCGGTCTGCCAGGTGGCATAATGCGAGCACGGGGGCGGAACCGCCGGGTTCACGTGGTGGTGCCGAGGGCGGGCCGTCCGGGCGGGACATGCGCTTGCTCGCTGGTCGAACCGAGCGTGAGTGATCATGTCAATCGTATTCGGCCAACACTGCCGGTATCGCCGTCGCGTCGCTCGTGCATCTGCAAGTGTGGCTCGACGAATGACTCTTCTCTGCTTCGGGCAAGGTGAAGAATGGCGATTGACAGCGAGGCGTTTCGCCTGGTGGCCGCTCGCGATATGGCCGGTTGCCAGCTGGCAACCGCCGTCGGCGCTACGGCGGACTGGTGACAGTGTGTGGCCGGTCCACCCAGTAAATTTCACTCGAACGAACCAGGGGTGAGGCAGGCATCAGGACTTGGCCGAAGGGCGGCGGTGGAGCAGGTCGAACCGGGACCACATCGCCTCCGCGGCCTCGATGGACTCGCTCGTCCGCGCCGGGTCGACCGCTGCCAGCTGGGCCACGATCGCCTGGACCAGGGCCATGCCCGCGGTCAGCGACGGGAAGAACGTCACGCCCTCCGCCGGCACCATCAGCACCTGCTCCACCGCGCCCGCCAGGGCCGGGCTGGCCGCGTCCGTCACGGCGAACACCCGCGCGCCGCGGCTCTTCGCCTCGCTCGCCGCCAGGACCGTGCTCTCGTACAGGCGCCAGAAGCTGATCGCCACCAGCACGTCGTCCGACGTCAGCTTCGCCGTCTGGTTCGCCAGTTCCGCGTCGCCCGCCGTCACCGCGTGGACGTCGTAGCCCGCGAGGCGCGCGTTGTGCGCGAAGGCGATGCCGACCGCCGCGTAGCTTCCGTCGGCGATCACCAGCGTCCGGCGGGCCGCGGCGATCGCGCGGGCGACCTCGCGGAGCACCTCTTCGTCGAAACGCCGGTTGAGCAGGGCGAGGCTGTCGAGGTCCCGGCGCAGCGACGCCGAGCCCGGCGAGTCGACGCCGCGGTGCTCCTCGGCCACCTGCGGCGCGCTCAGCGACGACATGTACCGGGCCCGCAGCTCCTGCTGCAGCGCCGGCCAGCCGGCGAAGCCCAGCGCCTGCGCCGTGCGCGTCACGGTCGCGACGTTGACGCCGGCGAGCTGCGCCAGCTCGGCCGTCGAGCCGAACGACGCCCGCCTCGGCTGGGAGACCAGCACCTCCACCACCGCCGCCGACTTCGGCCGCAGCCCCCGCTCGGGCAGCCGGTCCCGCAGCCACGCCTCGAAACCGTCGTCGGCTTCCGCCACTTCGTCCCCTCCCTCGGGTCGCGTAGACCGTAACGCAGCGAGGTTGTCCTGCAATGAACGTTGCAAAACTGCGAAAACGCAGTATACGTTGTCCGCACTCCCCGGCGCCCGGACACGGAAGGCGTTCCCCATGACCCTGCTGGCACGACTGGATCGGCTCCCGCTGAGCCGGCCCCACTACAAGCTGCTGCTGATCGGCGGGCTCGGCTACACCTTCGACGGCATGGACTCGGCGGTCGTCGCCTTCCTGCTGCCCAGCGCCAAGGCGGTGTGGGGCCTCGACAACGGCCAGCTCGGCCTGATCGGCTCGGCGACGCCGTTCGGCTTCCTCTTCGGCGCGATCGCCGCGGGCCTGCTCGGCGACCGCATCGGCCGCAAGAAGGTCATGATGTACGCGCTGGCCTTCTACGCGCTGTTCTCCGTCATCGCGTCCTTCTCGCCCAACTACGAGGTCTTCCTCGGCGCGCGGGTGCTCGCCGGGGCGGGCGCCGGCGCGGAAAGCGCCATCATCGCGCCGTTCCTGTCCGAGTTCGTGCCGGCCAAGCGGCGCGGCTGGTTCGTCGGCGCGCTGGCCGGCTTCTTCTCCTTCGGGTTCGTCGCGGCCGCGCTGATCGGCCGGTTCGTCGTCCCGTCGTTCGACGACGGCTGGCGGATCGCGCAGCTCGTCACCGCACTGCCGATCGTGATGGTGCTGTGGTGGCGCCGATCCCTGCCCGAGTCGCCGCGGTTCCTGCTCGCCCAGGGGCGGTCCGCCGAAGCCGAGAGCGTCGTCGCCAAGATGGAACGCGACGTCGAGAAGGCCACCGGCACGACGCTCCCGCCGGTGCCGCCCGCCGACGCCCAGCCCGCCACCGAGACCCCGAAGGTCAACCTCTTCAGCGCACTGAAGTTCCTGTGGAGCCCCGCGATGCGGCGCCGGACGGCGGTGATCTGGACCGTCTGGTTCGTGATCACGTTCTCCTACTACGGCTTCTTCTCGTGGATCCCGACGCTGCTGGTGGAACGCGGCATCACGGTGACGAAGAGCTTCGAATTCTCGATCATCATCTACCTGGCCCAGGTGCCCGGGTACTTCTCCGCCGCGTGGCTGTCCGAACGGCTCGACCGCAAGCACACCATCGCGCTGTACCTCGCGGGCTCGGCCGTGAGCGCGTTCTGGCTGAGCCAGACGAGCGCGCCGTGGTCGATCACGCTCGCCGGCGCGGTGCTGTCCTTCTTCCTCAACGGCACCTACGCCGGGGTGTACTCCTACACGCCCGAGGTGTTCCCGACCTGGATCCGCGCCAGCGGCACCGGCCTGTCCAGCGCGTTCGGCCGGGTCGGCAGCATCCTCGCGCCGACGATCATCGGCCTGTCCGCGGCGAGCCTCGGGTTCGCCGGCGTCTTCGGCCTGACGACGGCGGTGCTGGCGGCGGGCGTGCTTTGCGTGCTCGTCTTCGGCCTGTCCACCGCCGGCCGGTCCCTGGAAGAACTGACCGAACACGGCGCGCCGGTGCGCGCCGCGAAGGAGATGACGAAGTGAGTCTGTCCACAGTGGAGGAACGGGTGCGCGACGCGATCGGCGTGCGGCTGTTCACGGTGCTGGCGTGGGTGCCCGAACGTCGCGCGTTGCGGCGCGTGCACAGCAGCCACCCGGCGGAGTACCCGGTGGGCGGGGAGAAGACCGTCGAAGTCGCCGCGGGCTGGCTCGAGAAGTGCATCACCGCGCAGGAGCCGTACTTCGGACCGGACCGCGCGGCGGTGCGGGAGATCTTCGCCGACCACGACCTGATCGAAAGCCTCGGCTGCGGATCGATCATCAACGTGCCGGTGATCGCCGGCGGCCGGACGCTCGGGGTGCTCAACATCCTCGACGCGGAAGGCGCTTACGACGAGGATTCCGTGAAGGTGGCCGAATCGTTCGCGCCGCTGGCCGTCTCCGCACTCCTGGAGGAAAAGTGACCGGATCCCTGCTGCTGCGCAACGCCCGGCTGCTCGACCCCGTTTCCGGCGAGTACACCGAGGGTGACCTGCGGTGCGATTCCGGCCGGATCGTGGAGGTGGGGCCCGGTCTCGCGGCCGCTGACGTGCCGTCGGTGGACGTGCGGGGCGCGGTCGTCCTGCCCGGGCTGGTCGACGCGCACGTGCACGTCACGGCGTCGACGGCGGACCTGGGTTCGCTGCCGTCGTCGTCACCGTCCTATGTGGCCGTTCAAGCCACGCGGACGATGAGCCGCATGCTCGACCGCGGGTTCACCACGGTCCGCGACGCGTCGGGCGCCGACTACGGACTGGCGGACGCCCAGGCGGACGGGCTGTTCCGCGGGCCGCGGCTGCTGTTCTGCGGGCGGGCGCTGAGCCAGACCGGTGGGCACGGCGACAGCCGCACCCGCGGCACCCAGGTCAAGGACGACCACCCGTGCTGCGCGGGGTTGGGCCGGGTGGCCGACGGCGTCGACGCGGTCCGCGCGGCCGCCCGCGACGAACTGCGCAAGGGCGCCCACCACATCAAGGTGATGGCCTCGGGCGGCGTCGCGTCCCCGACCGACCGCATCGACTCGACGCAGTACTCGGCGGAGGAGCTGAGCGCGATCGTCGAGGAGGCGACGGCGGCGAACCGTTACGTAGCGGCGCACGCGTACACCGCCCGGGCCGTCAATCGTGCGCTGGAGCTGGGCGTCCGTTCGATCGAGCACGGCAACCTGCTGGACGACCGGAGCGTTTCGCTGTTCCTTTCCCGTGACGCCTACTTGGTGCCGACCCTGGTGACGTACTGGGCGCTGAAGGAGGAGGGCCGCGAGCACGGGTTGCCGGAGTCGAGCTGGCGCAAGGTCGACGAGGTCCTGGGCGCGGGTCTGGCGGCGTTGGAACGTGCGGCCCGCGGCGGCGTGAAGCTGGTCTACGGAACCGACCTCCTGGGCGGGATGCACCGGCACCAGAACCACGAGTTCCGGCTTCGCGGCGAAGTCCAGTCCCCGCTGGAGGTGATCCGCTCGGCGACCTCGACGGCGGCGGACCTGCTGAACCTGACGGGGGAGATCGGGACGCTGGCAGTGGGCGCGCACGCGGACCTGCTGGTGGTGGACGGGGATCCCCTGGAGGACCTCGGGGTGCTGGCGGAGCCGAAGCACTTCCACCACATCATCCAGGGCGGCGAGGTGGTGGCCGGAAACTCCGCGTGACGACCGGCCGGTGGTGCCCCGGACGCGTGTCGCGGGGCACCACCGTCGTGGCCGCGTCAGCAGCGCCACCAGTTCTTGACCGCCAGTAGTGCGATGGCGGCGAGGGTGGCATAGGTAGCGGGGTCGTGCACGTGCGTACTCCCTGGGATAGCTCTTCGGGGCTTGGTCATGCTGGACGGGGTGTCCAGAACATGGATCAACGAAGGGTGCCCGAAGGCTAGAGAGCCTTGGTCTTCGGTCGCAAGGGCCGTTAGCGATAACTGAAAACTACTCACAGTAGTTCTGCGGACGTGCGGGACCCCCTAGCTGCGCAAATTTGGTCACGCTCGGGTGAAAACCGCTGCCCGGTAAAGCGACGGTTCACTCATTGGTGTTGACGTGTCCGGGCACGAGGTGGGCTCGGCATGGCAGCGGTGTCCTCGTCCCCATGCCGCGCGCCGGGGATGAGCGCCTCGGTATCGGCAGCCACTTCGCCGATGCGAGCCTGCAGCCGATCAGCCTTGGCGTCCCGGCCGCGGCCACGGTAAAAGGCGACGGCGTCGGTCCACGCCTCGATCGCGCCGCCGGGGTTGTGCAGTCTGCGCAGGATGTCGCCGAGCGCTTCGAGCGCGCGCGCCTGTCCGGTGGCGTTGTGGGCCTGCCGTGAGATCTCCACCGCGTCCCAAGCCAGCCTGAGTGCTTCGCGCGCGTTGCCCTCGGCGTACGCCAGCCGGGCACGGACGGTGCAGAGCTTCATAGTCGCCGTCAGGTCGTCCCGGCCATCGAGGTTGGCCAGTGCCTGCCTGCAGTGCATGTGGGCGAGTTCCAGCTGCTGCTCGTGCGTGTGCAGCGCGGCCAGGGCCGTCTGGGTCGCGATCTGCCCCATCGTGTCACCGAGGACCGTGCGGAGGTGGAGGGCGCGGTGGTAGTGCGGCAGGGCCTGGACGTGCTGGTCGAGGTCGGCGAACGTGTCCGCCAGGTAGTGCTCGGCGAGGCCTTCCCTGACCGGGTCGGGCGCCCGCCGCGCCTGGTCGATGCACCGCAGGTAGAGGTCGATCGCCGCGGTGTGGTCGCCGTAATGCCGGTGGAGGCGGGCGAGGTTGATCTTGACCGTGAGGATCCCGACGGTCTCCTCGTGCTCGATGGCCAGTTCCAGGGAGCGGTTGAGGTAGTGGCGCGCCTTCGTGTCGTCGCCGAGGATCAGGTGGAGTTCGCCGAGGTCGTTGAGGGAGGACGCCTCGGCGATGATGTCCTTCGCCTCCCGGGCCGCCCGGACGGCGACCACGAGCCCCTGTGCCATGGCCGAGTGGCAGCCGTGGCGTTCCCAGCTGTCGTTGAGCAGGTGCGGCAACCTGATCGCGTAGGAATGCAGCTGCCGATCTCCGGCTTCACCGATCAGGGCCGTCAAGTTGTCACGCTCCACGAGGGCCCAGTTCGCGGCAGCCGTGGCCGAGTCGAAGGTGCGGGGGACAACTCCGGGCTCGGCCGGGATCATCGGGGGCCGGTTGCGGTACGGGTGCGCGATCAGGTGGGCGCGGAGGGCGGTCTGCAGGTAGTGCGACAGCAACCGGCGCAGGGGCCGTGAGTCGTCCTTCGCGGTCAGCGTGCGTGCGTAGCGGTGGAAGATGTCGGGAATGCGGTAGCGATCGGGCTCGCCGGGTTGGTCGATGAGGTGCCAGGCGACAAGGTTCTCGAGGGCGCGACGGGTGGCTTCCCGGGGGTGAGCGCTCGCCGAAAGCAGCGTCTCGGCCTGGATCTCGGGGCCGGGGTGGTGGCCGAAGAGCCGGAACACGTCCTGCGCGGTGGCATCGAGCGCCTGGTAGGAACCGGAGAACGTGGTGCGCAGGCCGTCGTCGTCCCCGTCGTCGCCGATGCTCAGCAGCGTGTCCGGATCCCGTAGCTCTTCGAGCATGGTGACGAGACTGATCCCGGGCCGGCTGGCGGCTCGCTGGGCCAGCAAGGTGAGGGCGAGCGGAAGGCCGTCACCGAGCAGCGCGAGCGAGTGCGCTGCTTCGGGTTCTTCCTCGGCCCGTCCTCTCATCCGCTTGCTCAGGAGCGCGAGCGAGTTCTGCTCGTCGAGGTGGCCGAGTCTGATGGTGGGTATGTCGTGACGACGGGCCGATGCGTGGAGCGAACTCCGGGAGGTGAGCAGCACGGTGCACGACTCGACGATGTCGATGACCTCGTCGATCTGCTCGGAACTGCCGACGTTGTCGAGGATGACGAGCAGCGGTCCTCCGCGCTCGAGCAGGGACCGCAGCCGCGCGGCCCGTGCCGTGGCGCTGACCAGGTGGTCGATCGGGTAGTCGAGCGCGGTGAGGACGAGATCGACCACTTCGCCGGTCGTGCGAGCCGGAGCCGGCCCGAATCCCTGCATGTCGACGCAGACGATCCCGCCGGGGAACCGGTCCGCGGCGCGGTGCGCCCAGTGGACGGCGAGGCTCGTCTTCCCGACCCCGGGCGGACCGCACACGATGGCGGCGGGGGCGTGCCCGGCGCCGGGAGAGACCAGGAATTCGTCGAGCCTGCGCAGAGCGTCCGCACGTCCGAGGAACCCGCGGAGGTTGCGGGGCAAGCCGACGCGAATCGGGCTGATCGGAGGGGCAGGCGTGGGTCGCGGTGCTGTCTCCGCTTTCGCTCCGGGCTCGAGGTGCCGCGCCCGCGCCCGGGTGTGGTGTGCCTGCAGGTCGGCGGCTGACTCGGCGTCGCCGTCCTGCTCGTAGGACTTCAGCGCCGTCAAGAAGCAGGCGTGGGCTTCGTGTGCTTGCCTCAGCGCATACAGGGCGGTGATGCGGAGTTTCACGAACGTGGGTTCGGCGGCGTACTGGTGGGGAACGCCGGTCAGGTGTCTCAGCGCCTCTTCGGGTTGATCTGCGGCCAGCAATTCGGCCGCGAGGAAACTGTGCGCAGGTGCCCAGTCCGCGACCGAACTGGCACGTCGCCAATTGCGGGCCCGTTCGCTGGTCATTCCGGCAAGTGGTTCGTCCCGCCAGAGTGCGAGGGCCGCACGCGCGACCTCGCAGGCGTTTTCGTGGTCTCCGGAGGCGCTCAATTGTCGTGCTCTGCGCATTTCGTCGTTGAAGACGTGGAAGTCCACGAGATCGGGGCGGATGTCGAGCTGGTAGCCACCGTTGACCGTGCGGATGACCGGGGGATGGTCGGCGGCCTCCAGCGCTTGACGAAGCCGGGTCATCGCCTTGTAGAGCGCGTCTTTCGGGTTTCCCGGAGGAGCTGACTCGGTCCACGCCCAGGCGATCAGGCTGTCCTGGGAGAAACGCTTTCCGGGTCGGGTGAGCAAGGCCGCCAGTAGGTGACGCGCTTGCCGGGATCCCCACTCTTCGGTCATCTTCCCGTGCATCCGCACTGTTGTCTGCCCGAGAATTCCGTACGCGATCTCCATTTCCCGATTCCTCCCTCTCCCGTATCGCCAGCTTCGCATCGTTTTGGTGAAACGACGACGACGGCGCGGTAACGATCGTTTGTGTCCACGAACAGGCCACGAGATGTCCGAGGTTTGTCCGGCCTCCGGGAAGGGGTTCGGCAGTCGCGACCCGCATGCTCCGTCCGCTGATGTCGTGAACCACGTCGAGGGGGACGGAAATGACGACGGATTTGTGGGTACGAGGTCCGGTCGGGCTCGGCGCCGGGACCCGGGTCACCCGGCCGCGGTGTCGCGTCGTGCTGGTGGTGGTCCCCACCGTGACCGCGGGGACCCGGTTGCTCGACGTGCTGTCCCTACTGGAAACCGATCTGCGGGTCCAGTTGGTGTTCACGGTGCCGCACACGACGGAACGGTGGCACGGCGTCGAGGAGTTCGTGCGCGGCCTGCACGGCCTGGTCATGCCGTGGCACCAGGCGGTCTCGCAGCGGTTCGACCTCGTGCTCGCCGCGAGTCACCGTCACCTCGCCGAGGTGCACGGCCCCATCCTCCTCGTCGGGCACGGCGCCGGCCGGGTCAAGCCGCGTCGGTACAGCCGGAAAGCCGGCGGAGCCGGCGAGCGCACCACCGGCGTGGACCGGGAACTGCTGACCTTCCGCGGGCGCGTGCTGCCCGCGGTGCTCGGGCTCGCCACGGAAAGCGAGGTGGACCTGCTACGGGAGCGGTGTCCCGAGGCGGTGCCGAACGCTGTGGTGGCCGGCGACGTCTGTCTCGACCGGATGCGGGCGAGCAGGCACCTGCGCGAGGTGTACCGGCAAGCGCTCGGGGTGACGCCGGAGCGGCGACTGGTCGTGGTCAGCACGACGTGGTTCACCGATTCCGCGTTCGGCCGGTCGCCCGAGCTCTACCGGGCGGTCGTCAACGCGTTGCCCGCCCAGCGCTTTGCGGTCGCGGCCGTGCTGCACCCGAACGTCTGGGCGGTGCACGGACGCCGGCAGGTCACCGCCTGGCTGGCCGGTGCGGTGGCCGACGGCCTGCTGCTGATTCCGCCCGGGTCCGGGTGGCAGGCGACGATGCTCGCCGCGGACTGGGTGATCGGCGACCACGGCTCGACCACCGGTTACGCGGCCGCGACGGGATGTCCGGTGACGCTCGCGTCCCGGTGCGAGCAGCCGCAGGAGGGGAGTGTCGCCGATGTCGTCCGTACGCACACGCTGCCGTTGGACTGGGCGCGTCCGCTGGCCGGACAGGCCGAAGCGGCCTGGAGCCGGGTGGGCCGGCTCGCCGTCGAGGTGACGCAGGCGATCACGTCCCGTCCGGACCGCTCGGCGGAGCTCCTGCGGGCCCAGATGTACCGGTTGCTGGAACTTTCGGCTCCGGCTGCGCCGGCAGTCCTGCCACTGTTGCCCGTTCCGCGGCCGTTGCCGGGGTGGGTGGCATGACCGGGCCGCTCCCCACCGAACCGGCCCCCGGAGTGTGGCGGATCCGGATCCGGTGCGCGCCGGACAGGGGAGTCACACTCGTCGTGGTTGATGCGGACCTCGCGGCCGGAACCTGGCCGGAGTGCGCTGACGTCGTCCTGGCGGGCGGTCACGGATCACCGTGCGCCGCCTCGGCCGCGGCTCGCCGGGTGGCCGGCGAGCACCCCGGTGCGGTGGCGGCCCTGGCCTGGCATCGGGATACGGCGTCGATCTTTGCTTGGCTGAACCGGGGGCCGACGTACGGGGCGGACTCCCGGTCAGTCTTCTGGGGGAGCGAGTTCGGCTGCCCGCGGATCCCCGAGCCGGGCGTACAGGAGCCGAGCTTCCGCGCGGTGCTCATGCGCCTGATCGAGGTCGTCGTGACGAGTTTCGAGGTCGGCCAGGACAGAGAGGATCTCGGCGGTGTAGTACGGCGAGTCGAGTGCCCGGACAACACGCAGCGCATCGGCTAACCGGCTTCTCGCGTGTTCGTACCGGCCGTGGCGGTCGTGCAGGCGGGCCAGGGCCGTGACCGCCCGGGCGTGCTGGTTGGCGTCGCCGACCTCGGCCATGGTGTCGGCGGCCGCGGTGAGCTCGGCCTCGGCCTCCTGATCCCGGTTCAGCTCGATCAGGAGCTCGCCCCGGCGACGGCGAGCGAGCGCGACACCGCGGGGGCGGTCGATCTCGGCGTGCAGTTCGGCGCTGCGCCGGTACAGCTGGAGCGCTTGTTCGAGGTCGCCGCGCCGGCGGGCCGCTCGGGCCAGCCGGGAGACGGCGGTCGCGAGCGTGGGTCCGTCGTTCTCCCGCTCGCCGATCTCCAACGCGACGGCGTGCTGGGCGTCCGCCTCCTCGAGCCTGCCCAGCTGGTCCAGCGCGAAACCGAGCTGACTGCGCAACCGCGCCTCGACGAGTGGCAGGCCGCATCGCCGAGCGGAACCGATGCCGAGGGAGGTGAGGGCGAGGAAGGGTTCGTAGTCGCGGTTGTGGAGGAAGAACCCCCAAGAGCCCTCGCACAGCCGCCACACCTCGGAATCCCAGCCCTGCGCGGCCGCCTCCCGCGTGACGGCTCGGATGACCTGGTGATCCCGGCGCCACCACCGGATCGCAAGGTCCCGGTCGGGGAAGATCCGCGCGGCCGGCTCGTCGAGGGTGGCGAAGCGCGGCCGGAACGGGTGGATGAGCTCGTCCGCGGCGAGGACCCGGTCGAGGTGCCAGCGGGTGAACGCCAGGAGCACCGCCGAGTGCTCTTCCGGCGTCGTCTCGCGCTCGTACCGGGTCCGGGCGTCGTCACGGACCACGTCGTGCCGGCTGACCACGTCTCCGTGATCGCTCAGCAAGTTGGCCTCGACCAGCTCGTCGATCTGGCCTTCGACGCTGTCGGCCGGCGTGGCGAGGAGGTGGGCCAGCGCGTCGAGCGCGATATGGGTCCCGGGAAGTGCTCCGCAGAGGCGGTAGATCTGCGCCGCGGCCGGGGTGAGTGAGTCGTAGGACGCGTCGAAAACCGCCTTGTGCGGCCCTCCGACGCCCGCACCGCGGCCACGGACCTCCCTGGCGATGTTCCGCTCGGGACGGGCTCGCAGGCGGGCGCCGACGACCGAAATCGTCAGGGGGATGCCACCGCAGGCGCGGAGGAGTCGCCGGGTGGCGACGGGGTCCGCGTCGAGCCGTCCGGCGCCGGCGCGCGAAGCCAGCAGGGTGCGTGCGGCGTTCTCCCCGAGTGGTTCGACCGGAACGATGTCCGCACCGTCCAGGCCGAGTCCGCTGAGCTGGGAGCGGCTGGTGACGAGCACGAACGCGGTGGACGCGGCCGGCAGCAGGGTGCGGACCTGCGCGGCGAAAGCTGCGTTGTCGAGCAGCAGTGCGAACGTGCGGCCGGTGGTGTGGGCGCGGAACAGCGCGACGCGCTCGGCCGTTCGGGCCGGGATGCCGGACGCCGGGATGCCGAGCGCGGCGAGGAAGCCGTGGAGCGCGATGCCGGGGGACTCGGGACCGTCGTCGTCGGCTCCCGAAGCGAAGCTCGTGTACAGCACACCGTCGGGAAACGCGTCCCGGCGCGTGGTGAGCCAGTGCACGGCGAGCGCGGTCTTCCCGACACCTCCGACGCCGGTCAGCACGACGATCCGGGGGTGTTCCCGCAGGTGTTCCCGCAAGGCATCGAGCTGTTCGAGCTCCGGCTCCCGGCCGACGATTCCGGGTGGGGGCGGCGGCAGCTGAATCGGTCCCGGCCGTCCGGCGCGATGTCCCGGCTGAGGATGCGTCATGGTTCCCCCTCCCGTGGCCACCCCGCCCTCCGGTCTACCTGTTCGCCGGATGCCGTGGGCGGTAATGTGAAAATCTGCACACCACGGTGTGATTAATCCATTGTGGACTATCACTGTGCGTCGACCGGAATGGTCGGATTTGTTTACTCAGTGCGTTTGCCTTCCCCCACGTGGGCGCATGGGAACGCGATTTTGTTGCAGCAAGCGATAGATCTTCCCGTACGACACTTCGTGAGCATCGGCGATTTCGCGCACGGTTGCGCCGTCGAGGTAGGCAGCCACGACCTCCTCGCTGTCGAGGTCACGTTTGATGCCGCGTCCGACAGTGGGAAGGTCGGCGCCGTTCTGCCGGAGCAATGACCCGGTCCAGTTGAGTGACAGGCCGTACTGTTGCGCGATCTGGGTGATGCTGGCGCCGTTCCGCCAGTCCTCCACCATGCGGCGGTTACGGTCGGTGCGCCGCGCGGCTTCCGGATCAGGTTGTTCCGGCATGTCCATGCGCGTGCTCCCGAGGCGGTCGCTGGCGTCGTGCTCGGACGTTGATTATCTCATCGCGCCCGGCGAACCAGAGAGCGCCGGGCAGGTGAAATCGAAAGTCGTGAGCTTCGTGTGCACCTGCACGATCCGATTGCATGCATCTCAGCGTTGTTGTTCGTGCCGTTGGACGGAAGTCCCTTGATCGAGGTGAGTTGGGGGCCTTCGCTCGGCCATCGTGGGCGGACATGATCCGTATGGTCGGTGCGGAAAACGAGGCCGTGGCGGCGGCTTGTCGCCAACCCGTTTTCGGGAATCTCACAGTGCGGTTCTTGTGGTTCGGTGGACAGCCGGGACCTTCGAAACCCCAACGGGTGAACGGGTTCGCGGCGATTTCCGCTCCGCGAACCCGTTCCGCTCACCAGTTGCGGACCGCGGGGGCATAGCCTTCCGGTTTGTCGCCGATCTTCAGGCCCGGGCTCACGATCCAGTTCTGGTACTGGGCCGTGAACATCCGGTACACCGACGCCGGCGGGACCGCGCTCGCCTCGTCCAGTACCGCCCGCAGCTCGGCCGGGATCTCGAAGTCCAAGGCCGCCATGCTCTTGCCCAGCTGATCCGCGCTGCTCGCGCCGACGATCGCCGACGCGATGCCCGGCTGGGTTGCCACCCAGTTGATCGCCACCTGGGCCATCGTGACGCCCAGCTTGCTCGCGACCTCTTCGAGGGGCTTCAGCAGCTGCCAGTCGCGCTCGGTCCAGGTCTGGCCGTCGCCGAGGCGGCCCGTGCCGCCGTCGCGGTACTTGCCCGTCAGGAAGCCGCCCGCCAGGGGGCTCCACGCCGTGACGCCGAGGCCGAGGTTCTGTCCCATCGGGACGTGCTCGGTCTCGATTTCCCGCTGCACCAGCGAATACGGCAGCTGCAGGTTGACCATCGGCGCCAGCGAGTGCGCTTCGGCGTACGTTTGCGCCTTCGCCGCGTACCACGCCGGTACGTCGGACAGGCCGGGGTAGCGGATCTTGCCCGCGCGGACGAGGTCGTCGAGCGTGCGGACGACCTCCTCGACCGGGGTGAGCCGGTCCCACGTGTGCAGCAGGAAGAGGTCGACGTAGTCCGTGCCCAGCCGGCGCAGCGACGCCTCGAGCGCGCGGATCATGTGCTTGCGGCCGTTGCCGCCCGCGTTGGGGTCGCCGGGGTCGACGCTGTTGGTGAACTTCGTGGTGAGTACGACGCGCTCGCGCACGTTCGCTTCGGCGATGAGCTTGCCGAGGATGGTTTCGCTTTCGCCCGCGGTGTAGAAGTCCGCTGTGTCCACGAAGTTGCCGCCCTCGTCGAGGTACTTGCGGAAGATCGGGCGGACCTCGTCCTCGGTCTTCCCGTAGGCGGCGTGGAAACCGCCGGTGCCGAAGTTCATCGTCCCGAGCGCGAGCCGGCTGACGCGCAGGCCCGAGCGGCCGAGGAGGTAGTACTGATCGAGTGCCATGACTTCAGCGTGCCGACCGGATTTTGGACCCGCAAGTCCAGTCCGCGAGCGCCCCAATGTGGCCTTCGGTGCGTCAGACGCACCGAAGGCCGCCTTGGGTGCGTCAGACGCAACCAAGGCCACATTGGGGCGCTGGGGACTCAGCGACAGTGGTAGCTCGACGCTGTCGCCGGGTCGCCACCCGTGTAGCGCGAGACCGACGGGAGGGGGCACAGGTTCCGGGTCTTGCCGTCCGCGGACGCCGCCGTGAGCGTGGCCGGGGCCTTGCC
This sequence comes from Amycolatopsis sp. NPDC028719, assembly GCF_055565395.1. Classification (NCBI taxonomy): domain Bacteria; kingdom Bacillati; phylum Actinomycetota; class Actinomycetes; order Pseudonocardiales; family Pseudonocardiaceae; genus Amycolatopsis; species Amycolatopsis sp. NPDC028719. The sequence continues at coordinate 352,013 of NZ_JBVHUL010000004.1, read as the reverse complement.
GCGCTCCACCCAGTCGACCAGCTGCCCGAGCGCGTTCGTCGGCTCGGGACCGCCGCCACCGAAGCAGTGCTCGACGCCCGGCGCCGGGAACAACCGGTAGAAGTCGTTCACCCGCTGCGCGCCTCCCATCGTCCGCTCGACCTGCCGGCGGTAGGACAGCGTGCCGCCCGGCGGGATCAGCTGGTCGTTCGCGCCCACGAACGTGATCAGCTTGCCGCCGGCGCGGCGGAACGCCGACAGGTCCGGGTCGGACGTGCCGATGACGGCGTCGTACTCCCGCACCGACTGGCGGAACAGGTCGGCGAACTGGCCGTACGTCAGCTTCGACGTGTCGAAGCCGGCCTGCTTCTCCAGGAACGACTGCACCCACTTGACGGCCACCGGGAAGCCCGGCGCGACCAGCGTCCCGTCGGGGCCGGGCGTCGTGCCGGCCAGCCAGGTGAAGTCCGCGCCCTTGGGAAGCCCGGCCCACAGCCGGCGGCCGTGCTCGTCGGTCGGCCCGGCCCAGATCTTGCGCATGACCTCGGCGTCCGCCGCCGTCACGGTGAACTCCTGGCCCTCGCAGACCACCTTCGTGCCGACCAGGCTGCGCGGGTCGTAGCTGCACTCGTCCGGCCGGTCGACGATGCCGTTGGTGACGCCGTCACGCGCGTCGCACGCCTGGACCGCGGCCGTCCGGAACGCCGAAAGCACGCAGGTGCTGGGGAAGTCGTGGCTCTGGTTCATGACGATCTGCGGCCACAGCGTCGCGACGGCGAACTGCGTCCAGTCGACGGCCGGGGCGTTGGCCAGGACGCCGTCGAAGTCGTCCGGGTAGTTCTGGGCCTCGGAGTAGCCCTGGCGGCCGCCGGTCGAGCAGCCCGTCCAGTACGAGTACGCCACCGGGCGGTGGTAGTACCGCTGCGTGACGGCCTTGCCGATCAGGGCTTCTTCGTGCACCGAACGGGTGGCGAAGTTGGTCAGGAGCGTCTGGTCGACGTCACCGTCGGCGGTCAGCGCCCACGACGTGTCGAGCCCGTCGAGGGACACGCCCGCGTCGGTCGTCACGCCGGTGTAGCCATCCTTGACGGCTTGGGCGAGCCCGTCGAAGTTGCCGGCGGCGTAGGCGCTGCCGCCGAGGGCCTGGAGCCGCCCGGTCCAGCCGGTGTCGGGCAGGGCCACGGCGACCTTGACGTGGTCCTGGCCGGAGTGCGTCAGCGTCACGGTGAGCTGGCAGTACGTGGTTTTGTGTTCGGCCGTGACCGACTCGATCTTCGCGCCGGCCGGGGCGGGCACCGAGACGGCGGCGCACGCCGGTGTCGCGGCCGAGGCGCTCGGTGCGAGCGGCACCAGGCCGGTCAGCAGGAGCGGCACGGCGGCCGCCAAGAATCGGGGAATGCGTCTCATCGGTTCCTCTGGTCGCTTTCGTCCGATGTGGACAGGACGCTGCCGAGCATGGCGGCCGGCGGGCGGCGGCCGCGCCCGTCGGATGACGCTGTCGATGTACGTCACTCGGCTGTGAGCTGCGGAAACCTGCGTTGGGTAAGGTCGGTTCCATGGCGTTGCACGGGCGGGAAGCCGAGCTGAAGGAGCTGGGCGAGCTCGTCGACGGTCCCGAAGACCGCAGCGGCGTCGTCCTGCGCGGCGAAGCCGGCATCGGGAAGTCGGCGCTGGTGGCCGAGACCGCGGCCGCGGCGTCGGTCGCCGGGCTGCGCGTGCTGCGGACGGCCGGGGCCGAGGCCGAGCGGAACCTCTCGTACGCCGGGCTGCACCGGCTGCTCCACCCCGTCCGGGCGGGGGTGGCGGAGCTGCCGGCGCCGCAGCGGGACGCGCTGCGCACGGCGTTGGGGCTGGCGGACGTCGGCGAGCCCAGCGCATACCTGGTGGGGCTGGCGGCGTTGACGTTGCTGGCCGAGGAGGCGGCCGCGAAGCCGCTGCTGCTGGTGGCGGAGGACGTGCACTGGCTCGACCGCGAGAGCGCGGACGTCCTGGCGTTCGTGGCGCGGCGGATCGAAACCGAGCCGATCGTCCTGGTGGCGACGCTCCGCGAGGGAACTCCTTCGCCGCTGCTGGACGCGGGACTGGCGCCGATGGTGCTCGACCGGCTGGGGGCGGACGAGGCCGCGGATCTGCTGGACGCGGTCGCGCCGCACCTCGCCCCGGCGGTCCGGAGCCGGCTGCTGACCGAGGCGGCGGGGCACCCGCTGGCGTTGACGGAGCTGCCGCTGGGGCTGGCGGACTTCGACGGGCTCGACCCGGTGCTGCCGCTGACGGAAAGGCTGGAGCGCACCTTCACGGCCCGAGTGACGGGGTTGCCGGCGGCGACGCGGATGGCACTGCTGGTGGCGGCGTTGAACGAAACGACATCGCTGGCCGAGACATTGACGGCGACGGGCGCGCTCCTGGCAACGGCCGCGGCCGGGGTGCCGGCTTCGGGCGGCGAAGCCTTGCAGGCTGAACGAGCGTCCGCCGCCGAGGCCACCCTCGCCGATCGCGCCACCGGCCCCTGCCTCCGTGTCGAGCCGGAAATCTTCACCCCCGCCGTCGAAGCGCGGCTGGTCGAACTCTCCGCCGGTGCCGTCACCTTCCGGCACCCCCTCATGCGCTCCGCCATCCCCGCCGCCGCCACGCCGGCCGAGCGGCGGCGGGCCCACCTCGCCCTCGTCGAGGCCCTTCGCGACCAGCCCGATCGGCGCGCCTGGCACCAGGCCGCCGCGACTGCCAGCCCCGATGAGACCGTCGCCGGGGAACTCGATCGCGCCGCCGAACGGGCCCGGTACCGGGGTGGGGCCGGGGCCGCCATCGCCGCTCTCGAACAGGCCGCGCGGCTCAGCGAACAGCCCGGCCACCGGACTGAGCGACTTCTGAAGGCCGCCGAGCTGGCCGTCGAGTCCGGGCGACGGGAGACCGCCGAACGCCTGGTGCGCGCCGCCAACCCCGTCGGCAAGCACCACCGGGCCACCGCGAGCCGGCTGCTCAGCGAGTTCGAAGACGGTGTCCGGGAAGATCCCGCCCGGGTGGCCGAACTCGCCGTCACCGCCGAGGCCGTCGCCGCCGAGGGGGAAACCGCCGCCGCCCTGCGAATCCTCTGGAGTGCCGCCATGCGGTGCTTCTGGACCGAGCCCGGCGGTGCCGCCCGGAAAGCCCTGCTCGACGTCGCCGACCGGCTGCCCGTCCCCGACGACGATCCGCGCGTCGTGGCCGTCACCGCCTATGTCGCGCCGTTCGAACGCGGCGATGTCGTCATACGCCGGCTCAAGAAGCTCGCCGGCGAGACCGGCGCCGACCCCGAAGTCGACCGGTACCTGGGCAGCGCCGCCCTGCAGGTCGGCGCCTTCGACCTCGCCGCGCGGTTCTCCGCGGCCGCCGCGCCGGGGCTGCGGGCCCAGGGCCGGCTCGGGCTGCTGCCGCGGGCGCTGGCCGTTCAGGCGTGGAGCCGCGTCCGGCTCGGCGACCTCGCCGCGGCCGTGCCGGTCGCCGCCGAAGCCGCCCGGCTCGCCCGGGAGACCGGCCAGCCGTTCATGTACGGCCTGGCCACCGCCGTCCAGGCCGAGATCGCCGCCCTGCGCGGCGACCACAAGCAGGCGAAGACCCTCGCCGCCGAGGCCGAACGCGCCGGGCTCGCCGCGGGCGCCCGGCCGGTGCTCGCCACCGTCCAGCTCACCCGCGGGCTCACCAACCTGAGCGAAGGCCGCTTCGACGACGCCTTCGCCGACCTGCGCCGCCTGCTCGACCCGGCCGACCCCGCCTACCAGCTGGCCCTGCGCGCCTACTGCGTCGCCGAGCTCACCGAGGCCGCGGTGCGCTGCGGGCAGACCGACGCGCTGCGCGACATCCTCGCCGAGCTGGAGCCACTGGCGAAGCGCACGCCGTCGCCCGCCCTGCACCTCGGGCTGCGGTACGCGCGAGCCGTGCTCGACCCGTGTGACGAGCGGTTCGCCGAAGCGCTGCGGGCCGACCTGACCGGCTGGCCCGCCGAACGCGGCCGCGTCCACCTGGCCTTCGGCGAGTGGCTGCGGCGGCAGCGGCGCGTCGTCGAATCGCGGACGCACCTGCGCACCGCCCGCGAAACCTTCGACGCCCTGGGCATGACGGCCTGGGCCGAGCGGGCGCGGGCCGAGCTGCGCGGCGCCGGCGAGTCGAGCCCGAACCGCGGTCCGGACGCGCGGGAGAAGCTGACCCCGCACGAGCTGAGCATCGCCCAGCTGGCCGCCGACGGGCTGACGAACCGCGAGATCGGGCAGCGGCTGTACCTTTCGCACCGGACCGTCGGCACGCACCTGCACCGGATCTTCCCCAAGCTGGGCGTGAGCTCCCGCGCCGACCTCGCCGGGACGCTGAAGACCCTCGAAGGGTGACGTACACCGGCTGCGTCACCTGACGGGCGCGAAGGTCACCGAACCGGCTCTAACGTCGTGAAAGTCCCACGGTCTTTCGCACAGGAGTCACGATGATCAGCAGGAGAAGGTTCGGGCAGGCGTTCGCGGCCGGACTGGCGGCGACCTCCTTGGCGGCCTGCTCGTCGAACGCCGCCCCCGCCGCGGCCCCCTCGGCGTCCCCGGCCCCCGACCTGCGGGCCGGCTCCGGCGAGCACACCTCGCTCGGTGAGGTCAAGCACGCCGACGCCGGGGTGCTGAACATGGCGTACTACGAATCCGGGCCGGCGACCGGGCAGCCGGTCGTGCTGCTGCACGGCTGGCCGTACGACCCGTACAGCTGCGTCGACGTCGCGCCGATCCTGGCCGCGGCCGGCCACCGGGTGATCATCCCGTTCCTGCGCGGCTACGGCCCGACGACGTTCAAGTCGGCGCAGACCGTCCGCAACGGGCAGCAGGCGGCGGTCGCGCTCGACGTCGTCGCGCTGATGGACGCACTCAAGATCGACAAGGCCGTTCTCGGCGGCTACGACTGGGGCGCGCGGACGGTCGACATCATCGCGGCGCTCTTCCCGGAACGCTGCGCGGCCGTCGTCGCGGTGAGCGGGTACATCATCACGAACCTCGCAGCGAACCAGAAACCCCTGTCCCCGCAGGCGGAACTCGGCTGGTGGTACCAGTACTACTTCGCGACCGAGCGCGGCCGCGCCGGCTACGCGGCCAACCGCCACGACTTCAACAAGCTGATCTGGAAGACGGCCTCCCCGGCGTGGCACTTCGACGACGCGACCTACGACCGCAGCGCGGCGGCGTTCGACAACCCCGACCACGTCGACATCGTCGTCCACAACTACCGCTGGCGCCTGAGCCTCGCGCCGGGCGAGCCGCAGTACGAGGCGTACGAACGGAAACTCGCGACGGGCCCGGCGATCACGGTCCCGGCGATCACGATCGCCAGCGACTTCGACGGCGCGGCCAAGGACGGCCAGGCCTACCGCGCGAAGTACACCGGCAAGTACGAACACCGGATCCTCGACGGCATCGGGCACAACGTCCCGCAGGAAGCCCCGCGCCCGTTCGCCCAGGCGATCCTCGACGTCGCCCGCGGGTAAGCCGTGAATGTCGCATTGAGGGACTCTGAGTCTCTCAATGCGACATTCACGGCTTTGGGATCAGGCGACGTCACTCATGTACGTCACCGTTCCCCAGCCGCAGCCACCGGCCGACACCGATGCGATCGAGGAACCGTTCGTCGTGGCTCACGACGACGAACGCGCCGCGGAACGCCGTCAGTGCGCTCTCCAGCTGGCCGGTGCTGACGAGGTCGAGGTTGTTCGTCGGCTCGTCGAGCAGCAGCAGCTGCGGTGCCGGTTCGGCGAACAGGACGCAGGCCAGCGTGGCGCGCAGCCGTTCCCCGCCCGAGAGGACACCGACCGGCAGGTGCACCCGTGAGCCGCGGAACAGGAAGCGGGCCAGCAGGTTCATCCGCTGCGCCGGCGGCACCGCGGGGGCGGCCGCGGCCAGGTTCTCGGCCACCGTGCGGTCGTCGTCGAGGAGGTCGAGCCGCTGGGAGAGGAACGCGATCCGGCCGTCGGCCCGCGACACGGCACCGCCGTCGGGCTCGAGGTCGCCGTTGATCAGCCGCAGCAGCGTGGACTTCCCGGCGCCGTTGGGGCCGGTGAGCGCGATCCGCTCCGGCCCGCGGATCGCCAGGTCGACGCCGCCGGGGAACAGCCCGCGCGCCCGCAGGCCCTCGCCGAGGAACAGCGTGCGGCCCGCCGGGACCGCCGTCTGCGGTAGCTCCAGGTTGATCTTCTGCTCGTCGCGCCGCGCGCGTTCGGCCTGGTCGAGCTTGGCCTTGGCCGCGCCGACGCGGGCCGCGTGGGTGCCGTCCACTTTGGCCGCTGACTCCTGGGCGTTGCGTTTCATGGTGCCGGCGAAGATCTTGGGCAGTCCGGCGTTGCCGAGGTTGCGTGACGCGGTGCTCGCGCGGCGGGCGGCGCGTTCGCGGGCTTGCTGCATCTCCCGCTTTTCGCGCTTGACCTCCTGTTCGGCGTTGCGGATGTTCTTCTCGGCGACGTCGCGCGCGGCTTGGACGGCCTCTTCGTAGGAGGTGAAGTTGCCGCCGTGGAACCGGATGTCGCCGCGGTCGAGCTCGGCGATCCGGTCCATCCGGTCGAGCAGTGCGCGGTCGTGGCTGACCACGACGAGGCAGCCGGGCCAGTCGTCGAGCACGGTGTACAGCCGGTGGCGGGCGTCGAGGTCGAGGTTGTTGGTCGGTTCGTCGAGCAGCAGGACGTCCGGTCGTGTGAGCAGCTGCGCGGCGAGTCCGAGCGAGACGATCTGGCCGCCGGACAGCGTGCTCAGCGAGCGGTCGAGTGTGACGTCGAGGCCGAGCCGGTCGAGCTGGGCGCGCGTGCGTTCCTCGATGTCCCAGTCGGTGCCGATGGTGGTGAAGTGCGTTTCGGCGGCGTCACCGGATTCGATGGCGGCGATGGCGTCCAGGATCGGTGCGACACCGAGGACTTCGGCGACGGACGGCTCCCCACTCAACGGCAGGTCCTGGGGCAGGTAGCCGAGGACGCCGTCGGCAGTGACGCTGCCGGACGACGGCCGCAGGACGCCCGCGACAAGCTTCAGCAGGGTGGTCTTGCCGGAGCCGTTGGGTGCGACGAGGCCGGTGCGGCCGGCGGGGAAGGTGGCGGAGAGGTGGTCAAAGACGGGGGTGTCGTCGGGCCAGGAGAAGGACAGGCCGGACAGCACGATTTCGGACATGGTGAAGACCTCGAAGTGGTGCGAAGCGAAAAGGGGACGTCGAAAGCGGCCCGCGCCGGCACTGCCGGGGGCCTGCACACTCCGGAGCTATCCGGAGATGTCGACGTCACCTGCCACGATGGTCTCCTCCACAAGGATCTTCACTTCGACGATAGCACCCGGGGCGATCCACCCGCGAGCAGTCCTATGTGGATGGTGCCTTGCTCAGGTCCACCACGCAGAAGCGGTTGCCGTCCGGGTCGGCGAGGACGACGAAGTCCGGCTGGGCGGGGTAGTGGTCCCAGTCGACTTCGGTGGCGCCCAGGCCGACGAGCCGGGCGACCTCGGCCTCCTGCTCCGCCGTCGTGTCGACGAGCAGGTCGAGGTGCACGCGGGGATACGGCTCGACCGGCGACTCGCTGTACATGAGCCCGAGCGCGTGCCCGGAGCCGTCGGCGTGCTCCAGTGTGCGCCACCGCTCACTGGCCCACTCCTCGCTGACGACGAGGTGCAGCGCCGCCGACCAGAAGGCGGCGGCGCGCGCGACGTCGGCGACGCCGACCACCGGAAACCCGAGGCGGAGCACCATCAGTGCCCCTGGATCTCCGGCTCGGGGTACCGGCCCCGGGCACGGTCGATCGCCGTCGTCGCGATGGCCGCCGCGATCATCGCGACGCCGAGGGCCAGGTGCAGCCAGTCGTCGGCGTTGTCGACCGGGATGAAGTTGGCCGGGCTGTCGTGGTCCATCGCCAGGCCGAACACCCACAGCAGCACGTAAACGCCGCCGCCGATCATCAGGAACGCCCGCGAACCGCCGTTCCCACGCGAAGCGATGAGACCGAGCACCCCGAACACCAGGTGGACCAGGTTGTGCAGCACCGACACCGTGAACACGCCGAACAGGCGCGCCCCCGATTCGTGGCCGGCGAAGTGCAGGTCCGCGTACCCCGCCGTGATCCCGGGCACGAACCCCAGCACCCCCACCACCAGGAACGCCACCCCGAACACCAGGGCCGCGGTCCGCGCCGCGCTTCGCCGTGAACGGACTTCCGTCGTCATGACCACCTCCGCATGTCCCGAGCCGGTCGGCTACCCGGCCCGGGCGCGGACAAACCGGTCAGGATCCGGGCGGAGACCACGGCCGGGACACGCTCAGGCGAGTTCGGCCGAAACGACCGACGGCAGCTCGCGCAGCGCGTCGAGCAGGGGTTCGGTGTCCTCGGCGGCCAGCAGGACGGCGCAGACCATGCTGCTCTCGCGGACGCCGTCCTTGATGTCGACGGACAGCTCGTGGACGAGGTGGCCGCCCAGCGCGCGGACCAGGGCCGGGATCTCGTCGGCGCCGCCGACGAAGTACGTGGCGATGCGGCGGCGCAGCAGCATCGCCGAGCGGGCCGCGGGAAGGGCGAAAGACGTGGACATGGCTGATCTCCCGATGAGAAGAAGGAACGAGATCGGGGCCAGGTCCCGAGAAGACGCGATCGACGACGCTGCGCGCCGGCGACCTGGGTTCAGCCGGCGCGCCGGGTTACGAGTCGCGAGGACGTCATGAGGCGCTGCACGGCGACAGGCTAACACGCGCGCCGCTCACGAGGACCGCCACCCGATCGGGGAGGCCGCTGACCGGGTCGCGGGTAGCGCAGCCGGTCCGGAACGCAGTGAATGACTCATTCCTGGCGTCCGACGCAGTGAATGGGTCATTCACTGCACCGCGCCCGGTCAGCTGGCCCGGATGACGCCCAGCCCCAGCGGGGTGATCTCGTGGATCTGCGACTTCCCCGACCGCGCGCTGGTGATCAGCCCGCTGGCCCGCAGCACCGACGCGTGCTGGCTGGCCGTCGCCAGGGAGACGCCCGTCAGCCCGGCCAGCTCGCTCGTGTTGCAGCTCGTGATCGCGACCGTCACCAGCACCCGCGCCCGGGTCTGGCCGAGCAGCGCCGCCAGCGACGGGCCGGGCTCCGCGTCGCTGTCGAAGCGCGTGTGGCCGATCGAGTAGACCAGCGCCGGCGGGCGGCCCGGGTCCTTGTACGTCGTCGGCATGCCGTGCGCGAAGAACGCCGGGATCAGGCGGAGGCCGCGGCCGGCCAGGTGCAGCTCCTGCTCGATCGGGAAGCGCACCCGCAGCACCGGTGGTGCCCACGTGACGTCCGGGTGGACCGTCGAGAGCAGCAGCTGCGGCCCGCCGCGGTCCAGGCTCGCCTGCAGCCGGCGGCGGTCGCGGGCGACCGCGCGGCGGACCGCCGTCCAGTCCGGGGCCACGCACCGGCGGTAGTAGTCGTGCAGGGCGGTGCCGAGCCGGTGCAGCTCACGGGTCTCGCCGCCGGCCAGCCGGTGCAGCCACGGCGCGACGCGGGTGCCCTGCGCCGCCAGCTCGCCGATGTCGGCGGCCAGGGCCGCCGGGGGTGTCTCGAGCACCGCCGAGATGCCGTCACCGATCGTGGCGTGCCCGGCCGGGGTGAGGAAGTCCGGGCAGTACCCGTACGGCGGCACGGCGGACATCACCAGCCGCCCGGACTCGGGCACCGCGGAGCGTGACCCCTTGCGCCACCGGCCGAAGAACGGCTCCCCCTCCGGACGCCGGATCCGGTAGCTGCTCATGAGCAGCTCCCACATCGGGTCGGCGTCCTCGGCGATGGTCACCTTCGCCAGGTCCGCGTCCGTGAAGTGAATCTTGAGCATCGACGTACCGCCCTTTCCCCGGGGAGGATAGCCGCAGGTGACGCGCGGTTTCGCGGTTGTGTGACCGAGGACGTTTCGACCAGGTGTGAAACCACCTCGGGCCGGTTGACGCCGCTCGGGCGCGACTGGCACCTTCAGGCCCGCACGGCCGCCGACGATGTCGCGTGCCGGGTGCGGACCGGCTGGGGGTCGGTCCGGCCACCGACCCCCTGACCGTCCGAAGTAGACGATGCCGGGCGGCGTGGACGGAAATTCACGGACTCCACGGGGAATCCCGGTGGCTCGCTCACCTTCCGCTCACCCTCCGCGAAGGCGGAATGCCGGTCCGTCGAAGCTCACCCTGTGTAGCTGGTGCGTACGGGGGAAACGTCCGGCGTTCCTTGACAGCACTGCTGCCTCCCGGGTTATGTCTCCGGTCTGAATTCCGTGGAAAACATCGCGGAAATCGTTCTCGGGCCACCGGTACGAATCGAGCCACGCCACCGATGAAAGAAGACGAACCGCTTCGCCGTCGTTCCAGCACGTCGTGGAATCCCGGCAGCTGGCGGCTGCGCACCAAGATCTCCGTCGTGTTGTTGCTGCCCGTCCTGGTCGCGCTGCTGCTGGCCGGCGGGCGCGTGCAGGCCGAGCTCGACCAAGCGGGCGCGCTCAGCGGGGTGCGCGACCAAATGCCGGTCGTGCAAGGGATCGCCGAGCTCACCGGGCTCGTCGACGACGAAATGATCCACGACGGCGGGGCCGCGCAGACCGCCGCGGTCGACGCGAAAGCCGCCGTCATCCGCCACGACGCCGAATTCGCGCAGCTGGAACCGCAGCTTTCCCGGACGCTGGAAGATCAATTGGGGAAATTGGCCGGCCTGCGCCAGCAGGACGGTTCCGCCGGCGCCAAGACCCCCGCTTACCACGACTTCGTCGTCTCGCTGAGTGAAGTGATCCCCCGGATCGTCGCCCAAGCCGGAAATGCCGATCTCGACGCCTCGGCCGATATCACGAAAGCATTGCCGCAGCTGAGGGCGACGCTCGCCGGGCAGGAGGTCCCGGACGGGCGGCCGGCGGACGCGCTCGCCGCCACCGTCGCCGAGGAGTCGGTGCTGACCGGGCAGATCCGCCGCGCCCTGCCCACCGGTGCGGTGGCCGCGCGGTTCGCCGCCGCCACCATCCCCGGCGCCGGCGGGCCCGCGGCCAAGCGCGCGGCGCTGGGCATCATCCTGGCCGACCAGGTGAAAACGCTTTCGGACGCGGTCGGGGCGCGGACCAACGTCACCCGGTCCGACGCGCTGCGCGACGCCGCGCTGGTGCTCGCGTCGCTGCTCGGCGCTCTCGCCATCGCCCTCGCCGTGGCCCGCTCGGTGGTCGCCCCGATCCGGCGGCTGCACGCGGCCGCGGTCGACACCGCGCGCCGCCGGCTGCCCGCCACCATCGAGCGGATCCGGGAGGGCGACGACGTCGACTGGCAGGCGACCGAGCGGCTCCCCGTCGACTCCGAGGAGGAGATCGGCCAGCTGGCCCGCGCCTTCGACGACATGCACCGGCAGGCGGTGCGGCTGGCCGTCGGCGAGCAGGCCGAAATGCGCATCCAGGTCAGCGAGATGTTCATGACGCTGTCGCGGCGCAGCCAGTCGCTGGTGGAGCTGCAGCTGTCGGTGATCGAGGACCTCGAAGCCGACGAGCAGGACCCGCAGCGGCTGGCCGAGCTCTTCCAGATCGACCACATCGCCACCCGGCTGCGGCGCAACGGCGAAAACCTGCAGGTCCTCGCGGGCGGGCGGCCGGTGCGCCGCGACATCGGGCCGGTCGCGACGGTCGAGCTGCTGCGGGCCGCGACGTCGGAGGTCAAGGACTACCAGCGCGTCACGCTCGGCAACGCGCCCCGCGGGTCGGTGCAGTCCGAGGCCGCCGCCGACGTCGTGCACATCCTCGCCGAGCTGCTGGAGAACGCGATCCGGTCGTCCCCGCCGGACCAGCAGGTCGTGCTCACCGCCGACCGCGGCTTCGACGGCGGGGTGCTGATCGAGGTCGTGGACGCCGGCCTCGGCATGACCCGCGAGGACCTCGAAGCGGCGAACGCCCGGCTCGCCGCCGGCGCCTCGGTGAGCCCGGAGACCACCCGCCGGATGGGCCTGTTCGTGGTGAGCAGGCTTGCCGCCTCGCACGGGATCACCGTCCGGCTGCGGTCCACGAGCACACGGACCGCGAGCGCCGGCATCACCGCCAGCGTGCACGTCCCCGGCGTGCTGATCACGGTGGACCTGCCCGTACGGCCCGGGGTGCCGGGGCTGCCCGAGCAGGCCGGCAACGGCGTCGCCCGGCCCGAGCCGGAACCCCGGTGGCCCGTCGAAGAGCCCGCCGCCGTCGTGGCGCCCCCGCCGATGCCGACGCCGATCTTCGACCAGATGCTGTCGCACTGGTTCGCCGACGACCGCGCGAAACCGGCCCGGCCCGGCGAGTGGACGACCCCCGCCGACGACGTCCGGCAGGCCGCCGAAGCGGCGGTCGGCACGCTGGACGACCCCGAGTTCACCGAATCGGGCCTGCCGACCCGCCAGCCCGGCGCGCAGCTCGCCCCGGGCTCGGTCGCCCCGCGCCAGCCGCAGCCGCCCGACTCGTCGTTCCGGGACCCGGCGGCGGTGCGCAACAACCTTTCCCGGCACTACAGCGGCATGCGCGCGGCCCGGCACCGGGTCGCGATCGACCCGAAGGGCCCGTCATGAGCACGAGCACGCGGCAGGAAGGAGCAGATGTGGTCGACCAGTCCCGGAACTGGCTGGTGTCGGCGTTCACGCAGGAGGTCCCCGGAGTCGCGCACGCCGCGCTCGTCTCGGCGGACGGCCTGCTCGTGGCGGCCAACGACTCGATGCCGCGCGACCGGGCGGACCAGCTCTCGGCGATCGCGTCCGGCCTCGCGAGCCTCGCGCTCGGCACGGCCGACCTGTTCACCGCGGGCCGGGTGGTGCAGTCGGTCATCGAGATGGAGCAGGGCTTCCTGCTGCTGATGAACGTCGGTGACGGCTCGAACCTGGTGGTGCTGGCCAATCCCGGCTGCGACATCGGCCTGGTCGGCTACGAGATGACGCTGCTCGTCGACCGGGTCGGGAAGAGGGTCGAGACGCCGGTGCGGCCCGGCCTCGAAGCACCGGCCGCACCGGGGGCGAGCAGGTGACGGAAGGCCGGCGACGCGAGGGCGGGCGGCACGCGGCTTCGCTGGCCCGCCCGTACGCGTGGACCGCCGGTCGCACCCGGCCGAGGGTCGACCTGGCGGTGGAAGCCCTGGTCGAAACGACGGCGGACGGGCGGACGGCTCGCTTCAGCCCGACCGACCCGCTGGCCGCGGTGACCCAGCTGTGCCTGCACCAGCGCTCGGTGGCGGAGGTCGCGGTGCACCTGGGCGTGCCGCTGGGCGTGGCCCGGGTGCTCATCGGCGACCTGCTGGTCGCCGGCCGGGTGTCGATCCGCGACACGCTCACCGCGGACGCCTCCTTCGACGAACGCAACGACCTGCTCGAAAGGGTCCTCAGTGGACTACGTGCACTCTGACAAGCGGATCACCTCGGCCAAGATCGTGGTCGCCGGGGGGTTCGGGGCCGGCAAGACGACCTTCGTCGGCGCCGTCTCGGAGATCGACCCGCTGCGCACCGAAGCGGTGATGACGGCCGCGGCCGCCGACGTCGACCGGACCGAAGCGGTGCCGGGCAAGGTCGCCACGACGGTGGCGATGGACTTCGGCCGGCTCACCCTGGCCGACGACCTGATCCTCTACGTGTTCGGGACGCCGGGCCAGCACCGGTTCTGGTTCATGTGGGACGACCTCGTCTGCGGCGCGGTGGCGGCGATCGTCCTGGTCGACACGCGCCGGCTGGCGGACTGCTTCGCGTCGATCGACTTCTTCGAGTCGCGCGGGCTGCCGTTCCTGGTGGCCGTCAACCAGTTCCAGGACACCCGCCAGCACCCGCCGGAGCAGGTGCGCGAAGCCCTCAAGATCCCGGCGGAGGTCCAGGTGGTCACCTGCGACGCGCGTTCGCCGGAGTCGACGAAAGAGATCCTCATCGCCGCGGCGGAGTACGCGCTGGCCGCGTTGCACGCCCCGCGCCGGCAGCAAGCCTGACAGGAGCACGGAAATGCACATGGACCACGACGACTTCGCGATGGGCCACTGGCTCGTCGTGCTCGCGTACCTGACTTCGGTGGTGGGGTGCGCGCTCGGGCTCGCCTGCACGCTGCAGGCGCGGACCACGGACAACGCGCGGACCCGGCTGACCTGGCTCGCGCTCGCGGCGGTGTCGATCGGCGGGGTCGGCATCTGGGTCATGCACTTCATCGCGATGCTCGGCTTCTCGACGCCCGGGCTGCCGGTGCGGTACGACATCGTGCGCACGGCGCTTTCGGCGCTGCTGTCGGTGTCGGCGGTGTTCTGCGGCCTGCTGGTGTTCGGCGTCCGCAACCGGTTCGCCTGGAAGCGGCTGCTGCTCGGCGGGCTGCTGACCGGGCTCGCCGTGAACGTCATGCACTACACCGGGATGTGGGCGGTCCGGATCAAGGGGACGATCAGCTACGACCCGACGCTGGTCGCACTGTCGGTGGTGATCGCCGTCGTCGCGGCGACGGCGGCGCTGTGGTTCACCGTCGGGCTGGACAAGCTCCTGCCCCGCCTGGTGGCGGGCCTGGTGATGGCGGCGGCGGTGACCGGGATGCACTACACGGGCATGGCGGCGGTCCGCCTCCACCTCGACCCGGCGGCGCCGGACCCGGTCGGCACGGAGGTGTTCTCGTTCCTGTTCCCGGTGTTCGTGCTGGCGGCGCTGGCGATGGCGGTGCCGATCTGCGCGGTCCTGATGGCTTCGTCGAGCTCGGACGCGGCCCGCCACACGACGCTCGTCCCGTGAGGTGATGCAGTGAATGACTCATTCCTGGCGCCGGACGCAAGGAATGAGTCATTCACTGCACCGGCGATCGGTCAGTCCGATGTGGATACCGGGAACCGGTCCGCGCTGAAGTGCACCAGAATCGCCTTCGCGCTGGCGCAAATCTCGTCACCTGCGCGAAGCGTGCCGGTTGCGTGCAGCTTCCGGCCGTCACGACGCTCGAGCCGGCCCTCCGCGACGAGCGGCACCGCGTACGGCGTGCCGCGGTGGTAGTCGATCGTCAGGGACGCCGTCATGCCGGGGTAGCCGGCCGCCGCGGTCGCGCGGCCCAGGACGTGGTCCAGGACCGCCGCCACCCAGCCGCCGTGGACGCGTCCCGGCGGTCCTTCGTGCGCCGCGCCGAGGAGGACTTCGGCCCGGACCTCCGCGGGCCCGATGTGCGTCCACGACAACGGTGGTGCCAACGGGTTCCCGGGTCCTTCGAGGGGGTTGTTGACGCTGAGGTGGCCGCCGCCCTCGAGGGCGGCGAGCAGCAGCGGTGGCGAGCCGCCGGTCGCGCGCAGGGCGGCGGTGACCGCCTCGACCCGGCTCGCGGCGGCGGCGAGGTCGGCGTCGTCGCCCGCGCACACGGAAGCGTCGATCAGCTCGCGGATCCGGGATCCGAGCAGGGCGCGCCCGGGCGGCACGCCGTCGACGATCGGGAAGGTCATCGCGCCCCCAAAACTAGAACGTGTTCCACGCTACCAGGTCGGGCGGGCCGTCACCCCGCCGTCGACGACGAGGTCGTGCCCGGTGATCCAGGAGGCCAGCGGGGACGCCAGGAAGACGCACGCGTTGCCGACGTCGGCCGGGGTGCCCAGCCGGCCCAGCGGGGCGGCGCGGTGCCACCGCTCGACGCCTTCGGGCCAGTCCCGGTCCAGACCCGGACGTGAGATCAGGCCGGGGGACACCGTGTTGACGCGGATCCCGAGCGGCCCGTACTCCAGTGCGGCGCCGCGCGCGTGCATGACCAGGGCCGCCTTGGCCGCGCTGTAGTGGACGTGCCCGGACGCGGGCTGCCGGGCTTCGATCGATGCGATGTGGGTGACGCTGCCGCCCTCGCCCAGCAGCCGTGCGGCCGCCTGCGTGCAGGAGAACGCGCTGGTCAGGGTGCTGTCGAGCATCGCCTGCCAGCGCTGCGCCGTCAGGTCCGCGAGAGGCTCGGCCGGTTGGACGCCGGCGTTGTTCACGAGCGCGTCGAGCCGGCCGCCCCAGTCCGCGACGGCGGCCAGCAGCGCGTGGCAGGCGTCGTCGTCGGTCAGTTCGGCGGAGAACGCGCGGGCCCGCCCGCCCGCGGCCTCGATCGCCGCGACGACGTCGTCGCCCGCGCCGGGACGCCGGTGGTGCACGGCCACCGCGCTGCCCGCTTCGGCGAACCGCAGCGCGATGCCGCGGCCGAGGGTGCCGCTCGCGCCGGTGACGCAGGTGACGGTGCCGGAGAGGTCGGGGAGGTGGCTCGGCACGCGCCGATCGTAGCCCGGGTGCGCCCGGCGGGCGTTTTTCCCGGATTTCGCGGGTATCGTGCCCGCATGATCTCGCCGGTGCGGACCGCACTCACCCTCGTCGCACCGGCGCCCTGGTGGGGCCTTCCGGTGATCGCCGGGGCCTTCCTGCTCGCGGGCGCGCTGCTCGCGTTCCTCGCGATCGCGGTGAGCGACCGCCGGAAGCTGAACCGGGAAGACCGCCGCCGGTGGGACCGGGAGATCCGCGACACCTACCTCGAGATCACCCGGCAGCTCGCCCGGATCACCGCCTTCCGGTACCAGGCGCTCACCGACGAGGACGACCGCCGCCTGCGGTACCAGGCCGGCGCCGACGCGCTCGCGGGCATGCGGGAACAGGTCGCGATGCTGGAGGTGATCGGGACGCCGGCGCTGATCTCCCGGGCGCACGAGCTGGAGGACCGCAGCGGCGCGGTCGTTTCGCTGTGGCACGAGCTGATCAACCCCGGAAAACCCGAGTACCGGGCCCTGAACACGGCTCGCAACGAGTTCCTGGACGCGGTGAAGGACAGTATCCGGGTGGAGCAGTACCAGCCCCGGCCGTGACGCCGGCCCGGTGCGCGGGGCGGCCCGGCGCCGTACCTTGTGGGGCATGGCCGACACCGAGCGTTCGAAGTTCGCCGAGCTCCTGCAGGAGCAGATCCGGCACGAGTTCACCGCCGCGCAGCAGTACGTCGCCCTCGCCGTCTGGTTCGACGGGCGCGATCTGCCGAGGCTGGCGAAACGCTTCTACCGGCAGTCGATCGAGGAGCGCAACCACGCGCTGGCGATGGTGCGGTACCTGCTCGACCGCGGCCAGCCGGTGGCGATCCCGGGCAGCGGCGACGTCCGGAACGACTTCTCGAGCGCGCACGAGGCGATCGAGCTGGCGCTGGAGCAGGAACGGGCCGTGACCGCGGACATCGAGGCGATGGCGAAGGCCGCGCGGCTGGCGGAGGACTACCTCGGCGAGCAGTTCGTGGCTTGGTTCCTCAAGGAGCAGGTGGAGGAGGTGGCCCGGATGTCCACGCTGCTCACGGTCGTCGAGCGCGCCGCCGACAACCTCTTCGAGGTCGAGAACCACCTGTTCCGCGAGGCGGCCGCGGAGACCGGGGACGCGCCGGACATGCCGCCGGTCGCCGGCGGGAAGCTCTGAGGAGCTACGGTGCCGATCCGACCACAGGTCACGGCCGAACGACTTCCGTAGCTACGGTTGCGTGCCGCTCGGAGGCGGCCTGCTTTGGTCGGATCAGCTACATCGCGGCGGTCAGCCACATCGCGAGCCGGAGCGTCTGGCTCAGCACCACCGCCAGCAGGCCGAGCCGGGCGATGCGCTTGCGCCGCTTGACCAGGCCCGCGACGAGCACGAAGAGCCCGAGCAGGAGCGCGGTCAGGGCGGCGAACACCGCGGTGCCCGCGCCCGCGGCGACGACCACCGAGGCGGCGCGGGCGACCTTCCGGCCGGCGGGAGGTTCGGCGACGGTGGTGGGCGGCGGGGCAGGACGCCCATCCCGAAGGAGGTCCGGTCATGGCGGCGGTACGGCCCGGGCGGGTCATGCGAGCGGTCTTCCGCGCGCCGGTGCGCGTGTACGACCGCGGCTTCGGGTGGGTGTTCGGCCGGCGGTTCCTCTGCCTGACGCACGTCGGCCGCCGGTCGGGGCGGACGTACCGCACGGTCCTGGAGGTGGTCGGCGCCGAGGACGGCGAGTACTTCGTGGCGGCCGGGCTGGGCGCGGGCGCGGACTGGTACCGCAACGTCCGCGCGCGGCCGCCGGTCGAGGTGGGCCGGCGCCGGTTCGTGCCCGGGCACCGGGTGCTGGACGAGAACGAGGCGGTCGCGGTGCTCGCCGCGGACGAGCACCGCAACCGCTGGGTGGCGCCGATCCTGCGGCGGGTGCTGAGCAAGCTGCTGGGCCGGCGGTACGACGGAAGCGAAGCCGCCCGGCGGCGGATGGCCGGGCAGCTGCCGATCGTGGGATTGCGCGAAGGCTGATCGAAGCCGGCGGAAGCAGCACACCCCCACGAGGTGCCGCTTCCGCCGATTTTCAGTGGCAGAACGAGACTTCCGGATACGCCGGCGAGTCGAGCACCGGCCGTGCCTCGCCCCGCAGGTGCCGATCGAAGAACGCGTTCACGTACGTCCGCGTGATCTCGTGGGTGCGCAGGGCCGTGGTCGTCGTGCCGACGTCGACGCCCAGCTGGTCACCGAACAGGCCGATGTCGGTGAACGACGCGTGTTTCGTCCCCGCCACCTCGATCCAGCGCCGCCACCCCGCCAGCTGCGCCCAGTCCCGCTCCCACGGCACGTTCGGCGCGCAGGCGGTCGCCGCGAGCTGGTGGCTCAGGAACATGAACGGCCGCGAAAGCGGGGCGGTGAGCGGGACCTGGGTGGTGCCGTCGATGTCGATGCCGGCCGTGACGCGCGGGTCCGCGACCATCGTGGGCAGCGTGCTCGCCCCGCCGGCCGAGTGCCCGGCCATGCCGATCCGGGACGCGTCGATCAGCGACGCCCACTTCGAGTGCGTCAGCGAGTCCAGCACGAACGACACATCGGCGGCCCGGCCCAGCTCCAGCTTCGTCCAGAACGCGGGATCGTGCGGTACTTCGCACGACGCGCACCCCGCGAACCGCCCGTCGGGGAAGCTCGTGCCGGTGTTCTCGTACGTGTGGCCGACGAGCGCGACGGCGTACCCGTGGCTCGCCAGGTCCTCGGCCAGCGCGCTGAGCGTGGCGCGAGGTTTCGTGTAGCCGGGCGAAAGCACCACCAGGGGCAGGTGGGATCCGGCCGGCCGGGCGTCGGCCACCGAGTTGGTCACCAGCCTGGTGAGCAGGTCCGGCGGCACGTCCAGGCCACTGCCGGACAGCAGCGCCGCCGACTCGGCCGCGGTCAGGTACCGCGTCTTCGGCCCGTGCGAAGAAACCGCCGGGTAGAACAGCGACACCATCAGCTCCCGGTAGGGCACCGACGGCACCCACGGGTCCGGCCGCGAGGTGTCCTTCAGGTACACCTGCGTGCTGCCGACCGGCCGGTTCCCGGTCGGCGCGGGCAGGTAGGGCGTCGACGTCATGGCGAAACTGACCTCCGGGTAGCGCGGCGACGGCTGGTCGAGCAGCGGCTGGGCCGGGCCCGCCAGGTGCTGGTCGAAGAACGCCCGGACGTAGGCCGCCGTGATGGCCTGCCCGCGCGCCGCCGGCGTCGTCGCGCCGAAGTCGAGGCCGAGCTGCTCACCGACCAAACCTATGTCGGTGAACGACGGGTGCGCCATGCCCGCGACGACCAGCCAGCGCTTCCACCCCTTCAATTGCGCCCAGTCCCGTTGCCAGGTCCCGGATTCCTCGCCGGTACCGGGCGTGTACGTGTTCGCCCGGCCCAGGAACAGGAACGGCCGGTCGAGCCCCGGCGCGAGCAGCGGGTCGTCCGTCGTGCCGTCGATGTCGATCCCCGCCTTGATCCGCGGGTCCGCGACCATCGTGGGCAGCGTGCTCGCCCCGCCGACCGAGTGCCCGGCCATGCCGATCCGGGACGCGTCGATCAGCGACGCCCACTTCGAGTGCGTCAGCGAGTCCAGCACGAACGACACGTCCGCCGCGCGGCCGCGTTCCAGCTTCCGCCAGAACGCTTCGTCGTAGTTGCCGCACGCCGCACAGCCGGTGACGCGCCCGTCCGGGAACGTCGTGGCGACGTTTTCGTAGGTGTGGTCGACCACGACGACCGCGGTGCCGTGGCTCGCCAGGTCTTCGGCCAGCGACGTCAGCTCGGCGCGCGGCCGCTTGAACCCGGGCGACAGCACGACCAGTGGCAGGCGGTGCCCGGCCGGCCGCGCGTCGACCACGGCGTCGGTGTGCACGGTCGTCATGACCGAGGCGGGAATGCCGGTGATGCCGGCTTCGTCGAAGACCGCCTGCGCTTCCGCCTCGGACATGAACTGTTTCCGCGGCCCCTGCGGGGAAACCACCGGGTAGAACAGCGACACCATCAGCTCGCGGTAGGGCACCGTCGCGACCCACGGGTCCGGCCGCGAGGGGTCCTTCAGGTACAGCGAGGTGGTGCCCACCGGCTGCGCGCCGGTCGGCCGGGCCAGCGACAGCGCCGGAGACGCCGAGGCAGGCGCGGCCGAGCCGAGCGCGAGCACGGCGACGGTCAGCAGGATCGTCTTCTTCATCCGATGAACGTCACTTCCGGGTAGGCGGGCGATGGCGTGGCCAGCAGCGGTTGCGGACGGCAGCGCAGGTTCTCGTCGAAGAAAGCGCTTACGTAGTTCCGCGTGATGGTCAGCGCCCGGTACGCGTCGATCGACGCGCCGATGTCGACCCCCAGCTGGGCGGCGAGCACACCGAGGTCGGTGAACGAGCTGTGCGCCGTGCCGGACACCATGAGCCAGCGCTTCCACCCGGTGAGGTGCGTCCAGTCGGTCTCCCAGTCGTCGTACGGGCCCGGCTCGCCCGGCGTGTACTCGTCCATGCTGCCCAGGAACAGGAACGGCCTCGACAGCCCGGACGCCGGGAGCGGGACGTGGATGCTCCCGTCGATGTCGGCACCGGCGCGGATGCGGGGGTCGGCCAGCATCGCCTGCGTCGTGCTCGCGCCGCCCGCGGAGTGCCCGGTCATGCCGATGCGCCGCGGGTCGATCAGAGTGCCCCACTTCTTCGAGCGCAGCAGCTCGTCGAGCACGAACGACGTGTCCTTCGTCCGCACCTGCGCGACCTTCTCCCAGAACCCGGGCTGGTCGTCGACTTCGCAGGCGGCGCAGCCGGTGACGTGGCCGTCGGGGAACGTGGTGGCGCGGTTCTCGTAGGTGTGGTCGATGGCCGCGACGGCGTAGCCGCGGCTGGCGAGGTCCTCGGCCAGCGCGGTGAGCGTGGCCCGCGGTTGCGTCCAGCCCGGCGACAGCACGACCAGCGGCAGGCCGTGCCACCGCCCGGCCGGTTTCGCGTCGGTGACGGCGTTCGTCCGGACGGTGCTCAGGACGTTCAGGGGCAGCCCCGGGATGTTCTGCCGTTCGAGGTTGCGCTCGGACTCGAGCGGGGTCATGTACTGCTTCTTGGGCCCGTTCGCCGAGGTCGCCGGGTAGAAGACGGAGACCATCAGCTCCCGGTAGGGCACGGCAGGCACCCACGGGTCGGAGCGCGAAGTGTCCTTGAAGGACAGGGCGGTGACGCCGACCGGGTCGTGCCCGGTCGGCTGGGGCAGGTAAGGCGTCGTGGCCGCCGAAGCGGCCGGCGACGCGGCCAGCGTGAGTGTCAAAGCGGTGGCCAGCGCGAGAGTGCGCATGATTCCCCCAGGAATCGGCTCAGGAAAGGTGGCGGACGCGGCGGAAGCAGAACCAGGTGAGCAGGGCGGTCATCGCGAGGAACAGCGCGAGTTCGAGCCACTGCAGCGGCCAGAACCGTGAGCCGGGCTGGTAGGTCAGGCGCTGCTGGTAGCCGTGCGTGCCGAGCTGCGCCATGCACTGCTCGAGGCTGCCGCGTTCCGGCGGGCCGGCGCCCGGCCTCGGCAGGCAGTTCTGCACGAAGTCCGGCAGCGGTTCGGCGACGTTCCCGTTCGGATCGATGGTTTCGTTCGCCAGCACCCACGCGCCGGCCGGGTTCCGCACGCCGATCTCCTGCACCGCGCCGGTCTCGTCGCCGCTGATGTTCGTGATGTCCTCGCCGACGATCGCGACCGTCATCGTCTGCGGCGGCAGCAGGTACGGCCGCACGAAGTTCGGCACCAGGAGCAACACGGCGGCGATGACGACGAGCGTGACGGCCATGGCGGCCACGGTCCGCTTCAGCACCATCCCGACCGCGACGCCGAGCGCGAGCGCGAAGGCCGCGTAGCCGATCGGGACGATGCCGCGCGCGCCGAACACCACCGGCATGATGCGCGAGAGCATCCCGCGATCGGTCTGCTGCGCCGCGAGGGCGTCGATCGGGCTCGCCCACCACGACACCGCCCAGCCGAGCAGGCCGGCCGCGGCCATCGCGGCCAGGAGGCCGACCCCCAGCTTGGTGGTGAGCCACCGCTTGCGCGTGACGGTCTGGTTCCACACCAGGCTGTGCGTGCCGCTCTCCAGCTCACGCGTGATCATCGGGACGCCCCAGAAGACGCCGATCACCGCGGGCAGCAGGTACAGCACGAGGATCGTGCCGGCGAAGAGGACGTCCTGGTCGGAGAAGCTGGTGCGCCCGACCAGCTCCGGCCCGGTGATCGCGAGCACCACGCCGATCACGACCAGCGCGGCGAACACGGACAGCGCCGACACGCGGAACTGGCGCCAGGTCAACCAGGTCATCGGAGGACCTCCAGGGCGGGACGGGCGGCGGCGGGGTTGCTCATGTACTCGAGGACGAGGTCCTCGAGGCCGATCTGCGCGACCGTCCACGCGGGATCGAGGATCGGCGCCTCGGTGCGGACGAGCACGGTGGTCTGGCGATCGGTGTGCTTCGCGGAGATGACGTGCTGGTCCGACGGCAGCGTCTCGACGTCGCGGCGCGGCCCGGAGAGCCGGTGGTGGGAGGCCAGCAGCTCGTCGACGTCGCCGATCACCCGGACCTCGGACGCCACCAGCACGACGAGGTGGTCGCAGACGCGTTCGAGGTCGTTGACCAGGTGCGAGGACATCACGACGGACAGCCCGTGCTCGGCGACCGACTCCATCAGGTCCTGCAGGAACTCCCGGCGCGCCAACGGGTCCAGCGCGGCGACCGGTTCGTCGAGCAGCAGCAGCTCGGGGCGCTTGGCGATGCCGAGGGTGAGCGCGAGCTGCGCGCGCTGGCCACCGGACAGCTTGCCGGCGGGCTGCTTCGGGTCCAGCCCGAGCCGTTCGACGCGCTTGGCGGCGAGCGAGTCGTCCCAGCGCGGGTTGAGGTGCGCGCCGAGCCGCAGGTGCTCTTCGATGGTCAGCCCGGTGTAGACGGGCGTGCTCTGGGCGACGTAGCCGACCTTCGCCAGCTGCTCCGGGCCGCTGCCGGGGGTGCCGCCGCAGACCTCGATCGTGCCGGTGGTCGGCTCCAGCATGCCGGAGGCGATGTTGAGCAGGGTGGACTTGCCGGCGCCGTTGGGGCCGACGAGCCCGGTCACGTGGCCGGCCTCGATCTCGAGCGTGCAGCCGGTCAGCGCCCACTTGCGCTTGTACTTCTTGCCCAGTCCCTGGGCACGCAGGACGGTCACGCTATGTCCTCTCTGGCGGAGTCGCGAAACGTGGACATCAGCAGGGCCTCGATGCTCTCTTCGTCGAGGCCGGCCTGGCGGGCCTTCCCCAGCCAGCGGCGCAGGTCCTGCCGCAGCGGCCCGAGGACGGCGAAGGAAGCCCCGCCGTTCAGCGTCGCGGTCACGAAGGTGCCGACGCCGGGCCGCGCCGAGACGAGGCCGTCGTGCTCCAGTTCGCGGTAGGCCTTGAGCACGGTGTTCGGGTTGATCGCGAGGTCGGCGACCACGTCCTTGACCTTCGGGAGCTGGTCCCCCTTGTCGAGCATGCCCAGCCGCAGCGCGTGCCGCACCTGCTGGACCAGCTGCTGGTAGGGCGACAGGCCCGAACGGGCGTCGAGGTGGAATTCGATCATCGGCAACTCCATTTAACTAGGTGACTAGCACTATAGCTTAGCTAAGGAGTAGAAGTCGGCGCCAGGGGTTCTTCCGGGAACCTTCTCCGGCCGTACCGCGAATGACTCGTGGAACCTCGACGGCCGCCCGGCGTCTGTGGAGGTGATCGTTTCTCTTCGACGAAAGGGTTCTTCGTGCGTCGTTTTCCTGGGGGAGGCATCGTGCGCGGCGTGGTCGTCGCGCTCGGCGTCTCGATGGCCGTCGTGGCGGGACCGGCCGTGGCTTCGGCCTCCGTCGACAGCGTTCCGGCACCGAAACTGAACTGGACCGGCTGCGAGGACGGCTTCCAATGCTCCACCGCCGAGGTGCCGCTGGACTACGACCGGCCGTCCGGCGCGAAGATCGACCTCGCGCTGATCAAGCTGCCGGCCACCGATCCCACGCACAAGATCGGCACGCTCTTCGTGAACTTCGGCGGCCCGGGCGCGTCCGGCCTGCAACGGCTGCGGGAGCGCGGGAAGTGGCCGTGGCTGTTCTCCGACCAGCTGCGCGCGCGGTTCGACGTCGTGTCGTGGGATCCGCGCGGGATCGCGAACAGCACCGCCGTCCGGTGCTTCGGCTCGCTGGCCGAGCAGGAGTCGTTCTTCGGCTCCTTCCCGGAAATGCCCGGTGACCCGAGCGGCAACGCGGCCTTCTACGCCAAGTCGAAGGAACTCGCCGATCGCTGCGCGGCGAACGCCGGCCCGATCCTCGACCACGTTTCGACGGCCGACACCGCGCGGGACCTCGAGCTGCTGCGCCGCGCGGTCGGCGACGCGAAGCTGACCTACCACGGCATTTCCTACGGGACTCAGCTCGGGGCCACGTACGCGAACCTGTTCCCGAACCGCATCCGCGCCATGGTTTTCGACGGCACCATGGACTTCGTGGGCAACGCGACCGGCCACGACGGCAGCGGCAAGAGCGTCCCGCTGGACACCCGGCAGGACGTCGCCACCGGCATCTCGCAGACGTTCGACCAGTTCCTGCGCCTGTGCACGGAAGCCGGTCCGAAGTGCGCGTTCTCCTCGGGCGACCCGAAGGCGAAGTGGGCCGCGATCACCGCGCGGGCCAAGCGGGCGCCGATCACCACCGACGGCGAAACGTGGACCTACTCCGGGATCATCAACGCGGCGGCGGACCTGTCCGACTCGCGGGGCTGGCCGGACATCGCGTCGCTGCTGCAACGCTTGTACGACGCGCCCAGCACGGTTTCCGCGTTCAAGGCGGGGGAGCCGTACACGTCCAACCGCACCGAAGCCTTCAACGCGATCCAGTGCGGCGACAGCGATGTGCCGACGGACCCGGCGATCTACAGCCGGTACGCGGAGTCCGAAGACCAGCGGGTCCCGTACTTCGGCCGGATCGCGGTGCTGGACATGATGAGCTGCGCGTTCTGGAAGGGGCAGGCGGCGGACCGGTACACCGGCCCGTGGAACCGCCCGACGTCGGCGGAGATCCTGGTGCTGAACAACCGCTACGACCCGTCGACGCCGCTGGCCGGGGCCCGCGACGGCGCCGCGGAACTGGCGCGCGCCCGGGTGTTCGTGACCGAGGGGTACGGGCACTCGTCGATGTACGTGCCCAGCACGTGCACCGAGCAGGTGAAGCGGGACTACCTGGTCTCCGGGGCGTTCCCGGCCGCGGGCAAGACCTGTTCGATCGACGCGAGCCCGTTCGCGGGCTGAACCGGGGCGGGCCTCGCCGGGAGATCCGGCGAGGCCCGCACGCTCAGCCGGCCAGCTCGACGAGCTGTTTCGCGGCCACCATCGCGCCGTCGGGCCGGATTTCGCCGGCCACGGCCTTGGCTCGCTCTTCCGAAGCGAGCGCCGTGGCCAGCGCGGCGGACAGGGATTCGACGGTCGGCGACGGGTCGAGGTGGGCCGCGCCGATGCCCAGCTCGGCCACCCGCGCGGCCCAGTGCGGCTGGTCCGCGATCCGGGGGACCACCACCTGGGGCGCGCCGGCCCGGGCCGCCGTCGTCGTGGTGCCCGCACCGCCGTGGTGCACGACGGCCGCCACCCGGCGGAACAGCGCCTGCTGGTTGACCTCGCCGACGGCGAAGCAGTCGGCGGCGTCGTCGATCGGGGACAGGCCGGCCCAGCCGCGGGCGAGGACGACCCGGCGGCCCCGCGCGCGGATCGCTTCGGTCGCGACCCGGGCGATGCCTTCCGGTGCGTACGCGGCCATGCTGCCGAAGCCCACGTACACCGGCGGCTCACCCGCGTCCAGGAACTTCTCCAGCTCGTCCGGGAGCGGCCGGTCGTCGGGCAGGATCCACGCCCCCGTCTGCAGGACGTCGAGGTCCGTCAGGCCCTCCGACGGGCAGAGCAGCGGGTCCGCGGCCAGCCACGGCCGGTCGGTGAAGACCTGGTCGCGGACGTTGTCCACCGGAGGCAGGCCGATCGCCGCCCGGTGGCTGTTGACCGCCGGGCCGTACAGCGCCTGCACGCGCTCGGTGTCCTGCTCCCACAGCACCCGGTTGTCGGTCTCGCCCTCCGGGGACGGCGTGCCCGGGCGCCTCCCCGGCGGGAAGTGCCGCGAGGGCAGACCGAGCAGGTGGAAGCACGCCAGCACGTAGGGCAGCCCCAGCTTCTCGGCCACGTCCGGCGCACCGGCCGGCATCAGGCCGGTCGCCAGCAGCGCGTCACACCCCTCGGCCGCCGCGGTGAGCGTTTCGAACCGCGCGGCGACCAGCCTCGGCGCGAGCTTGAACGCGTCTTCCGCCGTCGGCGGCTTCGGGTTGGCGACCACCGAGTGCACCGACGGCCCCAGCGGCACCAGCGGGACCCCCGTGCGCTCCAGCAGCGTCACGAAATCCTCGTCCGGTGGCGCGCACACCACCGAGTCCACGCCGAGCTCCCGCAGCGCCACCGCCAGCCCCGCCAGCGGTTCGACGTCCCCGCGCGATCCCCACGTCGTCAACAGAACACGCATTCAGCGTTCCCCCCGTTTTCCCTGGTTAAAGCCTTCGGCGGGCCATTGTGGGGGATCACCCCGGCCTTGCCGCAAGCCCCGGGTTCGGCTATACCTTGAAGGGGGCGGGGAGTTCTTCGTTCCACTCCGGACGGTCTCCGCCGCTGACGAACGCGTCGCGCGGGTGCTGCACCGAAGCCAGCGACAGGATGTCCCGCCCGAACAGCGCGGCGGTCAGCCACACCGCGAGCACGCGGATCTTGCGTTCCCAGCTCGGCACGGCCAGCACGTGGTAGCCGCGGTGCATGAGCCACGCGGGCAGCCCCGTGACCACCAGGCGCCGGTACTGGAAGATGCCGCGCCCGAGTCCCAGCGTCGCGATGGCACCGAGGCTGTGGTGGACGTACGGCTTCGGCTTCCGGCCGCGCAGGGTCGCGATGATGTTGCGGGCCAGCAGCTTCCCCTGCCGGTAGGCGTGCTGCGCGTTGGGCACCGTGCGCGCGCCGGGGACCGGCGAGGCGAGGTCGGGCACCGCGGCGTCGTCACCGGCCGCCCAGGCATCGGCCACGCCCTCGACCCGCAGGTCCGGCCGCACGACGACCAGCCCGCGCTCGTCGACCGGGAGGTCGGTGTGCTTGCCGAGGACGGGGTTGGCGCCGTTGCCGGCCGTCCACACGATCAGCTCCGAGTCGAACTCCTCGCCCGTCGAGAGCGTCACGTGCCCGCCGGTCGCCGACGTCACGAGCGTGTCCAGGTGGACGCGCGCGCCGCGCCGTTCCAGCTCGCGCACGACCCAGCGTCCCGGCCGGTCGGTGACCTCGGGCAGGATGCGGCCCGAGGCCTCGACGAGGTGGAACCGCAGCTCGTCGCGGTGCAGTTCGGGGTAGCGCTTGAGCAGCGCCGTCGCCAGCGACAGCAGCTCGCCGAAGCCCTCGACGCCCGAGAAGCCACCGCCGACGAAGGTGACGGTGAGCAGCTTGCGGCGCAGCGGGCCGGCCGGCAGCACCGCGGCGCGGTCGAACGAGGTCAGCAGCCGGTCCCGGATCGCGACGGCCTCTTCGACGTGCTTGAGGCCGATCGCCTCTTCCGCGACACCCGGCACGGGCAGTTTCCGGGTGACGGCCCCGGCGGTGACGACGACGAGGTCGTAGCCGAGTTCGAAGGCGTCGCCGTCGGTGGGCCGCACGGTGACGACGCGGTGCGCGTGGTCGATGGCGGTGACGGTGCCCGCGATGACGCGGGTGCGGCGCAGGTGCCGCCGCAGCGACACGGCGGCGTGCCGTGCTTCGACCGCCCCGGCGACGACTTCGGGCAGGAAGGGCTGGTAGGTCAGGTAGGGCCGCGGGTCGACGAGGGTGACCTCGGCCTCGTGTTCCGGAGTTTCTTTTCCAGCTTCCAGGCGGCGTAGAACCCGGCGTAACCACCGCCGACGATCAGGATCCGGCGCATCTCGTCCTCTTTTCTCGCTTCACCCCTTGGACGAGGTGGTGACGGACGACGTGACAGGGATCCGCGTCACAGCGGCCCTGCCCCGGCGGGGTGACCCTCGGCTTGACAGCGGGGGCGCTCGTCTCGCACTATGCGAACAAGTGTTCGACAACTTCTCCTGGGTTCGCCCGCGGCTTCGCGGGTGTCTCCGGTGCGAGTACGTGGTGCTGGAGGTGAGCGGTGGTGGCGGTGCCGGAGGCGCTGGCCGGGCTCACGGCGATCCCGGGTGTCCGCACGGCGGCGCAGCTGAGTCCGGGGCCGGTTTCGGGTTCGGTTTCGGGGTCGCCCGAGTCGTTGTCGGTGCTGCCGCCGCTGGCGCGGTTGCTGCCGGGCGGCGGGTTGAGGCGCGGCAGCACGGTCGCGGTGGGCGGCGCGGTGTCCCTGGTGCTCGCGCTGCTGGCGGCGGCGACCCGCGACGGTTCCTGGGCGGCGGTGACGGCGCTCCCCGAGCTGGGCCTGGCCGCGGCGGCGGAGCTCGGCGTCGACCTCGAGCGGCTCGCGCTGGTGCCGCACCCCGGCGCGGAGCTGACGGGCGTGCTGTCGGCCCTGGTGGACGGGTTCGACCTGGTGGTGCTCGGGCCGGTCGACGTCCAGCCGCAGCTCGCCCGCCGGCTGGCGGGCCGGGTGCGCAACCGCGGCACGGTGCTGCTGACGGTGGGCCCGTGGCCGGGCGCGGACCTGGAGCTGCGCGTCTCGGGACGTCGCTGGCACGGCCTGACCCCGGACGGCTACGGCCACTTGCGGACCCGCGACGTGGTGGCGACAAGCCGCGGCCGCGGAGCGGCGGCGAGGCCGTTGTCGGTGCGGTTGCAGCTGCCGGGCCCGGGCGGCGCGGTGGCGGAGGGGGAGTCCCCGGAGCGGCGTTTGGCCGGGGTGGCCGGGTGAGCCGGGGTGCGTGGGCTTGCCCGGGCCACGCGATGACCGGCGGATCGCGGTTGTGCCACTCGTTCGCGACGGCCGGAAGTATCGCCGCGGCCGGGCGATGAGCCGGAAGCCGGCCGCGGCTGGACCTTCGTGCGGCTGGTTGTTCTGCCGTGGCCGCGCGGTGATCGACTTGAATCTCGCCGCGCCACGTCGGCGTGCGATGGTGGGCGGGAAGCGAGCCGCCGGCGGATTTTCGCGACCGGCCGCGGGATGAACGGTCCGCCACGCCTGCTCGTGCTGTGGTGCCCGGACTGGCCGGTCGTCGCCGCCGGGGCCGCCGCGGGTACCTCGCCGCTCACTCCCGCCGCCGTTTTCTCCGGCAACCGCGTTGTCGCCTGCTCCGCCGAAGCGCGTCGCGGCGGGGTCGGGCGGGGGATGCGCCGGCGGGATGCCCAGTCGCGGTGCCCGGAACTCGTGGTGCACCAGCACGATCCGGACCGCGATGCCCGGCTCTTCGAACCCGTCGCCGCCGCCGTCGAAGCGCAGGCCGTCGGGGTCGAGGTCGTGCGGCCCGGCATCGTCGCCGTTCCCGTCGCCGGCGCCGCCGGGTACTTCGGCGGCGAAGAAGCCCTCGCCGAACTCCTCATGGACGAGGTCGAAGCCAACGCCGGCGTCGAGTGCCAGGTCGGGATCGCCGACGGCCTCTTCGCCGCGACCCTCGCCGCCCGCCGCTCGGCCCTCGTTCCACCCGGCCGGGCGCCCGAATTCCTGGCGCCCCTGGCGATCACCGAGCTGAACCAGCCCGGCGACGACCGCGGCGAGCTCGTCGACACGCTGCGCCGCCTCGGCCTGCGCACCCTCGGCGCGTTCGCCGCGCTCGCCGAACGCGACGTCGCCGGCCGCTTCGCCAAGGACGCCGTCACCGCCCACCGCCTCGCCCGCGGCCTCGCCGAACGCCCGCCGCTGCGGCGCGCCCTCCCACCGGACCTGACCGTCACCGAAACCTTCGACGACCCCCTCCGCAGGATCGACGAAGCCGCCTTCGTCGCGAAGACCCTCGGCGAACGCTTCTTCGCCGGACTCGCGAACCACGGCCTCGCGTGCACCCGCCTGGCGATCGTCGCCGTCACCGAAGCCGGCGAAGAACGCGTACGCGTCTGGCGCTGCGCCGAGCCCCTGACCGCCCGCGCGACGGCCGACCGCGTGCGCTGGCAGTGCGAAGGCTGGCTGACCACCCGGGACCGGCCGAGCGCCGGGATCGTCCGGCTGCGCCTCGACCCCGAAGAGGTCGTCGGCGGCCAGGCGCTGCAGCTGCAGCTCGGGTCGATGGGCCGCGACGCCGACGCCGCCGAGCGCGCCGGCCGCGCCCTGGTGCGCATCCAGGGCCTGCTCGGACCCGACGCGGTCTTCACCCCGCTGCTCGACGGCGGCCGCGGCCCGGCCGAGCGCGTCCGCCTGGTCCCGTGGGGCGAGCCGCGGCGCCCGGTGACCGAGGACCGGCCGTGGCCGGGCCGCCTGCCCGCGCCGTCGCCGGCCCGGGTGCCGCCCCGGCCGCCGGCGGCCCGGGTGCTCGACGCGGTGGGCGACGCGGTCCGCTGCACCGGCCGCGGCGAGCTCAGCTACCCCCCGGCCACGGTCACCATCGGCGACGGCCCGTCCCGCCGGGTCCTCGGTTCGGCGGGGCCGTGGGTGGTGCACCCGACATTGCCGGCCAAGCGCGGCGCGCGGCCGACGGCCCGGCTGCAGGTGGTCCTGGAAGGCGAGGACGACGACCTCGCACTGCTGCTCGAAGTGGCGGTCGGCAATGATCCACAGTGGACAGTCGAAGGAATTTACGACTAGTCCTTTGTGACCGATGCGACTCCCGAGTTGACACCAGGCGCTCCCCGGCTCAGGATCGATCCACAGTAGTCGTACGTGTGTTCGAACAGTAGTCGCTGGCTTCCCCACAGCGAACTCCTTGTGGGGAGCGGAATCTTGGCGTTCAACAATCCGCGGGTGCCGTGGTCCGAAGTGGAGCGGATCGCCTCCGGGCGGCCGCCCGTGCCGGGTGACGGCAACGACGCCCCGGCGTGGTCGCGCAAACGCGAAGGGTACGCCGGGGCGCCGGAAGACCTCCGGGTCCGCCGACGCCGGGACGACGCCGGCGACCGGATCCGCGCCCCCTACGCCGAGCTGCACGTCCACTCCAACTTCAGCTTCCTCGACGGCGCCAGCCACCCCGAGACGCTCGTCGAGGAGGCCGCGCGGCTCGAGCTCGACGCCCTCGTCCTCACCGACCACGACGGCGTGTACGGCGCCGTCCGGTTCAACGACGCCGCCCGGGAGCTCGGCGTGCGGGTCGGGTTCGGGGCCGAACTGTCGCTCGACCTGCCCGCGCCGCAGGCCGGTGAACCGGACCCGAAAGGGTCGCACCTGCTCGTGCTCGCCCGGCAGCAGGAGGGCTACCACCGGCTGTGCAAGGTCATCTCCCACGCCCAGATCGCGGGCGGGGAGAAGGGCCGGCCCGTCTATGACCTCGAGGAGCTGGTCGACGAGCTGGCCGGGCACGTCGTCGTGCTCACCGGGTGCCGCAAGGGGCCCGTCCGCCGGGCGCTCGCCGCGCACGGGCCGGCCGCCGCGCGGGCCGAGCTGGGCCGGCTCGTGGACTGGTTCGGGTCCCGGCACGTCGCCGTCGAGCTGATCGACCACCGGCTGCCCCTCGACGACGCCGCCAACGACCACCTCGCCGAGCTGGCGAGGGAGCTGCGGCTGCCGACCGTCGTCTCGAACAACGCGCACTACGCCCGGCCGGAGGACGCCGTCGTGGCCGACATGGTCGCCGCCGTCCGGGCGCGGCGGTCGGCCGAGGAGCTCGAAGGCTGGCGGCCGCCGTCGGGGCAGGCGTTCCTGCGGTCCGGGATGGAGCAGCGCCGCCGCTTCGAGCGCCGCTACCCGGGCGCCGTCGGACGCGCCGCCGTCCTCGGCGTCGAGGTCGCGTTCGACCTGAAGCTCGTCGCCCCCGACCTCCCGCCGTTCCCGGTGCCGGCCGGCCACGACGAGATGTCGTTCCTGACCGAGCTGACGTGGCGCGGCGCGGCGAAGCGCTACGGATCGCGGGAGGAGAACCCGAAGGCCTACGCCCAGCTCGATCACGAGCTCGCGGTCATCGGCGACCTCGGTTTCCCCGGCTACTTCCTGGTGGTGTGGGACATCGTCCGCTTCTGCAAAGAAGCCGACATCCTCTGCCAGGGCCGCGGTTCGGCGGCGAACTCCGCCGTCTGCTACGCCCTGGAGATCTGCCACGCGGACCCGGTGAAGTGGAACCTGCTGTTCGAGCGGTTCCTCGCCCCGGAACGCGACGGCCCGCCGGACATCGACATCGACATCGAGTCCGGCCGCCGCGAGGAAGCCATCCAGTACGTCTACGAGAAACACGGCCGGTTCCACGCCGCGCAGGTCGCCAACGTCATCACCTACCGGGCGCCGTCGGCGATCCGCGACGCCGCGAAAGCCCTCGGCCACAGCCCCGGGCAGCAGGACGCCTACAGCAAGCTCGTCGATCGCTGGGGTGGCACCAGGCAGCAGACGGCCGGCGAGATCCCCGCCGACGTCCTCGACCTGGCCGCCCGGATCGAGGACTTCCCGCGCCACCTCGGCATCCACTCCGGCGGCATGGTGATCTCGAAGCAGCCGGTGTCCGAAGTGGTCCCGGTCGAGTGGGCCACCATGGCCAACCGGTCGATCCTGCAGTGGGACAAGGACGACTGCGCCACCGTCGGCCTGGTCAAGTTCGACCTGCTCGGTCTCGGCATGCTGTCCGCGCTGCACTACACGATCGACCTCGTCGCCGAACACCACGGGTCCACTGTGGACCTGGGAAAGCTCGACCTCGCCGACCCGAACGTCTACGACATGCTCTGCGAAGCCGACGCCGTCGGAGTGTTCCAAGTGGAGTCGCGCGCACAGCTGGCGACGCTGCCGCGGTTGCGCCCACGGGAGTTCTACGACCTCGTCGTCGAGGTCGCGCTGATCCGGCCCGGCCCGATCCAGGGCGGCTCGGTGCACCCGTACATCCGGCGCCGCCGCGGGGACGAGAAGTGGCAGCACGCGCACCCGCTGCTGGCGGCCAGCCTGGACCGGACGCTCGGGGTGCCGCTGTTCCAGGAGCAGGTGATGCAGATGGCCGTCGACGTCGCGAGCTTCACCCCGGCCGAGGCCGACCAGCTCCGCCGGGCCATGGGCGCCAAGCGGTCCAGCGCGAAGATGAAGGCGCTGATGGCGCGGTTCTTCGCCGGCTGCGAAGCCAACGGCCTCGACCGCGAGCTCGCGACGCGCATCTTCGAGCAGATCCACGCCTTTTCCGGCTACGGGTTCCCCGAAGCGCACTCGATGTCCTTCGCGCTGCTCGTCTACGCGTCGGCGTGGCTCAAGCGCTACTACCCGGCCGCGTTCTGCGCCGGGCTGCTGCGCGCGCAGCCGATGGGCTTCTACAGCCCGCAGTCCCTGGTCGCCGACGCCCGCCGCCACGGCGTCCGCGTCCGCGAACCCGACCTCAACGCCAGCCTCGCGCACGCCACCCTCGAACCCGACGACGGCAGCACCGGCGGCGTCGCGCTGCGCCTGGGCCTCGCCGGGGTCCGGCACCTCGGTGACGACACGGCCGCGATGATCGTCGCCGAGCGCGACGCGAACGGCCCGTACACGGGGGCCGGTGACCTCACCCGCCGGGTCCGGCTGAAGAAGAACGCCGTCGAAGCCCTGGCCACCGCGGGCGCGTTCGGCGGTGACCGGCGCCAGGACCTCTGGGCCGCCGGTGCCGCGGCGGCCACCCGGCCCGGGCACCTGCCGGGCCTGGCCCCGGGCCTCGACGCACCCGCGCTGCCGGGCATGACGCGGCTGGAGGTCACCGCCGCGGACCTGTGGGCCACCGGCGTCTCCCCGGACAGTCACCCCGTCGAGTACCTGCGCGAGCTGCTCACCGCGCGTGGCGCGCTCAGCGTCGCCGAGCTCATGCGGGCCGAGGACGGGACGCGCGTGTGGGTCGGCGGCGCGGTGACGCACCGGCAGCGCCCGGCCACCGCCGGCGGGATCACGTTCCTCAACCTCGAGGACGAGACGGGCATGGCCAACGTCCTCGTCTCGCCCGGCCTGTGGCAGCGGCAGCGCCTGGTCGCCCGCACCAGTGCCGCGCTGCTGGTGCGCGGGCGGGCGCAGGTCGGCGAGGGCGTCGTCACGCTCGTCGCCGACCGCCTCGAAAGACTCGAACTGCGGGTGAAACCGGGGCCGTCGCGGGACTTTCGTTGACTTCCGGGCCGCGCACTGGTTCTCTGCTCTGAGAGCGCTCTCAGCCATCCGTTCGTGCCCGACGAGAGGATGGACTCTTCGATGACAGCTCGACGTCTGCGCTGGGCAGCGTGGCCGGTGGCCGCCGTGCTCGCGGCGGCCGTGCCGGCGGCGGCCGCGGCGACCCCGCCCGAAGCGACCGTGACGGTCAACGCAAGAGCGGGGCTGGCCACCGTGCCGGACACCGCGGTCGGTGTCAACCACGCGGTGTGGGACAGCCAGCTCGGCACCGATGCCGTGGCCGACCTGTACGGCGCCGCCGGAGTCCGCACGATGCGGTACCCGGGCGGCTCCTACGGCGACATCTACCACTGGAAGGACAACACCGCGCCGGGCGGCTACGTGGCGCCGGGCACCGACTTCGACACGTTCATGGGCGGCGTCCGGCGCGCGGGCGCGCAGCCGATCGTCATCGCCAACTACGGCACCGGGACGCCGCAGGAGGCCGCCGACTGGGTGCGGTACGCGAACGTCACGAAGGGTTACGGCGTCAAGTACTGGGAGATCGGCAACGAGCTGTACGGCAACGGCCACTACGGCGCGAACTGGGAGGCCGACAACCACGAGGACAAGAGCCCGGCCGCCTACGCCGCGGGTGTCGTGGCCTACGCCGACGCGATGAAGGCCGTCGACCCGTCGGTGAAGATCGGCGCGGTGCTCACGACGCCCGCGAACTGGCCGGACGGCATCGTCGCCGAGGGCGACACCGGCACGTGGAACCAGACGGTGCTGTCGATCGCGGGCCCGCACATCGACTTCGCCATCCTGCACTGGTATCCGGGCGGGTCGACGGCCGCGGAAGCGCTGGCCAAGACCGAGCAGGTGAGCGACATGATCTACCTGGCGCGGGACCAGATCACGCGGTACGCGGGCCGGCCGCTCGGCATCGCCCTGACCGAAACGAACACGCCGGTCGGCATGAACACCCAGCCGGGCGCGCTGTTCGCGGCGGAGGCGTACGCGTCCCTGCTGGAGAACGGCGTGTTCACGGTCGACTGGTGGGACACGCACAACGGCGCGACCGCACTGTCCACAGTGGCCGGCTACCCGGACTACGGCGACTTCGGCCTGCTGTCCAGCGCGACTTGTCTCGACGGCGGGTGCGAGCCCGCGCTCAACACGCCGTTCGCGCCGTACTACGGGCTGAAGATGCTGAGCGCGTTCGCGCGTCCCGGCGACCAGTTCGTCCGGGCCGGCGCGGACGACCCGCTGCTCGACGTGCACGCGGTCCGCCGTCCGGACGGGGATCTCGCGGTGCTGCTGGTGAACAAGGATCCTGCGCAGGCCCGGTCGGTGAACCTGAACTACGCGTCGTCTTCTGTAACTGACGTGTTCACCTTCACGAACGGCGCTTCGTCGATCGCGCGCGCGTCTTCGTGGGACGGGACGGTACCGCCGTACTCGCTGACGACGTTGGTGCTGCACTCCGCTGCAGCTCCGGCCCGGGTGAGCGCACCAGGCCGGCCGGCCGCGACGACGACCGACACGACGGCGACGATCAGCTGGCCACCGTCGGCACCCGGCGTGAAGTACGAGGTGTACCGGCAGGCGGGCGTGGTCAGCGAGCAGTGGGGCGAGACGACCGGGACGTCTTTGACAGTCGGGAACTTGGTCCCGGGAACGCGCTACACGGTGAACGTGCTGGCGCGGGACGCGGCGGGGAACGTGTCGTGGTCTTCACCGCCGTTGACGGTGGTGACGGGGGCGCCTGCCTCGAGTAGCTGCACGGTCAGGATGACGGACGTCAACGACTGGGCGAGCGGTTTCGTGGGCGGGATCCACGTGGTTTCCAGCGATCCGACGCCGGACTGGACGCTGACGTTCGACTGGCCGACCGCGCGGCAGCGGATCACGAGCGGCTGGAACGGGACGTGGACCCAGTCCGGGGCGGCGGTGAAGGTGACGTCTTCGGGATCGTTGGCGGGCGGCGTCGATGTCGGGTTCGTCGCGGACTACGGCGGTCCGAACATCCTGCCGACGGCGTTCAGGCTGAACGGAACCCTCTGTTCGGTGAGCTGAAGGGCACCTCGGTCTCGTCTCATGCGCTGAAGGGGCCTTTCCTTGCATCAGATGCAGGGAAGGGCCCCTTCAGTCCGAGTTCGCCAAGTGCGTCAAGGCCGACCGCAGCACCCGCCGCTCCTCCGGGCTCAGCCCAGCCAGCTTCCGCTCCTCCACCGCCCGGATCGCGTCCCGCACGGCCGCGTGCCGCCGGATTCCCGACGGGGTCAGGCGGACGATCCTCGCCCGGCGGTCCGACGGGTCGGGCGAGCGGGTGACCAACCCCTCCGCGACCAGGCCGTCCAGCAGCGCGATCAACCGGGTCTTGTCGTAGTGGATCTGCTGGGCCAGGGCCAGCTGGCTGGACGCCGAGCCGTGGGCGAGGGTCGCCAGCACCACGTACTGCCACATGGAAAGCCCGTGCTCCGCCAGTACCGGCCCCTCCGCCTCGGCCAGCGCGCGGCCCGCCCCGGCGCAGAGGGCCGCCAGGTCGTCGTCCTCCGTCACGCGGGGGATCTTACGCGTGGACAAATCATACGCAGGTGCGTATCGTTTCCGGCATGCCAGCAATCGAGACAGGGCGCGCCGAAACCCGCACGATCACCCTCACCGCGACGCCCGAAAGCGTCGTCGCCTACCTCGCCGACGCCCGCCACCTCCCCGACTGGGCACCGGGCTTCGCCGAGACGATCGAGCACGACCACGACGACGTCTGGCGGATCCCCGGCGAGGGCGGGCCGCGGCGAGTCCGCGTCAAGGTGGCGAAGGACCACGGCGTCGTCGACTTCGTCAGCGCCGACGCCCCGAACCTCGGCCTCTTCGCGCGCGTGGTGCCCAACCTGGCCGGCGCCGAGCTGATCTTCAGCCTCTTCTTCCCCGAGACAACCGAACCGGCGGCGGTCGACGCGCAGATGGCGGTCGTGGACCAGGAACTGAAGACGGTACGAGAGCGCGTCGAAGCGTGAGCCGAGACGTCCGGTCGGTCGAAGACCTCCTGCGGATGCTGGACGGCCTCTTCGAGGAGGACATCGAGTGGGACGGCTTCTACGCGGACCGTGACCGGCCCGTCCCGTTCTTCGCCGACCGGCCCGACGAAAACCTCGACGCCTGGCTTCGCGAAGGGCGGCTGCGAGGTGGTCGCGCGCTGGAGCTGGGCTGCGGGCCGGGGCGCAACGCCTTCCGGCTCAGGACAGCGGGGTACGAGGTGGACGCGGTCGACCGGTCGCCCGCCGCGATCGCCTGGGCCATCGAACGCGGCACCGGCGTCCGCTTCCACCAGGCCGACATCTTCGCGATGGACCTGCCGCACGAGACCTACGACCTGATCTACGACTCGGGCTGCCTGCACCACCTCGCGCCGCATCGGCGGATCAGCTACCTGGCCCTGCTCGACCGCCATCTGAAGCCGGGTGGCCACTTCGGACTCGCGTGCTTCGCCGCCGGCACCGGCGATCCCGGTTCCGGCAGCGAAGTCCCGGACGCGCAGCTCTACCGCGACCGCAGGCTCCACGGCGGCCTCGCGTACACACCGGACGAGCTGCGCCGGCTGTTCGGTGGCTACACCGAAGTCGAACTGCGTCCGATGCGGACGGACACCGGCCTGTTCGGGGTGCCCTTCCTGAACGTCGGGCTGTTCCGGAAGGACTGAGAACCCCCGGCGGCAGCCGCAGTTCCGTCACCTCACCGGAGGCGTCGATCATGACGTCCACGGCAGACCCGGCGGCAAACTCGGTGTTCCTCTCGGGAACGAACTGCCGCACTACATCGTGTAGCTCAGCGGATCAGCTCGTCGGCGACCCACCGCACGACGCCGTCCGGATACGGGTTCGCCAGGCCGAGGACGATGTGCCCGAAGCCGGCGTCGGCGGCTTCCTCGATCTTCTCGCGCGTGGCGGCGGGTTTGTCGTAGTCGACCGGCAGGAAGATCGAGCGCGTGATCTCCGCCGGGTCCCGGCCGATCTCGGCGCAGAAGCGGTCGAGCAGCCTGCTGCGGCCGGCGAGGTCGTCGATGTCGCCCCCGCCGGGGATGTTCCAGAGGTCGGCGTGCTCGGCGACCACGCGCAGCGTCGCGCTCGCCCGCCCGCCGATCATGATCGGCGGGTGCGGCCGCTGCACCGGCTTGGGGTTGCCGAAAGCGCCCTTCAGCTTGACGTGCTCGCCGTCGAAGTCGAACGGTTCGTCCTCTGTCCACAAGCGACGGATGACGGTGCAGGCCTCGGCGAGCGCGGCGACGGCGTCGTCCTGGCTGTGGTAGGGCAGGCCGTGCCCGTCGTACTCCCGGCGGGCCAGGGGATGGCTCGGGCGCGAGCCGGCGCCGATGCCGAAGTCGAGGCGCCCGCCGGACACGATGTCCACTGTGGTCGCGATCTTCGCCAGCACCGCGGGCGGCCGGAAGCGGTTGCTGGTGACGAGCAGGCCGACGCGCATCCGCTCGGTCTGCGCGGCCAGTGCCGAAAGCAGGGTCCAGCCTTCGAAGATCGGGCCGTCCGGGTCGCCGCCGATCGGCATGAGGTGGTCGAACAGCCAGGCGTGCTCGATCTCCGGGATTTCGTCGGCCTCGCGCCAGACGCGGAGGATTTCGTCGTAGCCGACGTTCATGGGGGCGGTCAGGATGCCGAAACGGGGAGTCATCAACGCCTCCGGAGGGACGGGTCGAGCAGGGCGGGCGGGGTGTCGAACTTCTCGTGCGCGGCCAGGTCGACGCCGGGTGCGACGATCGCGTCGATTTCGTCGAGCACGTCGGCGGGCAGCACGGTGTCGGCCGCTTCGAGCTGGGACTTCAGGTGGTCGAGCGTCCGCGGGCCGATGAGCGCGCTGGTCACGCCCGGGTGCGCGGTGACGAAGCCGAGCGACAGCTGAATCAGGGAAAGCGACGCCTGCTCGGCGACCTTGACGAGCTTTTCGACGGCGCCGAGCCGGGCCTGGTTGGCCGGGTCGGTGAGGTCGAAGCGCTGGGGCAGCGCCTTCGACCGGCTGGTCGTGATCTCCTGCCCGGCGCGGACCGCGCCCGACAGCCAGCCCGACGCGAGCGGGCTCCAGGCCAGGACGCCGAGGCCGTACTCCTGCGTCACCGGGAGCACGTGGGCCTCGATGCCGCGTTGCAGGATCGAGTAGCTGGGCTGCTCGGTGACGTACCGGCTCAGGTGGTTTTCCCGGGCGGCCCACTGGGCCTGCACGATCCGGTGGGCCGGGAACGTCGACGAGCCGAAGTAGCGGATCTTGCCCGCGCGCTGGAGGTCGGTCAGCGCGGAAAGCGCTTCCTCGTCGCTCGTGGCCGGGTCCCAGCGGTGCATCTGGTACAGGTCGACGTGGTCGACGTCGAGCCGGCGCAGGCTGTCGTCCAGGGCCTTGAAGATCCAGCGGCGCGAGGTGCCGCGGTGGTTGCGCTCCTCGCCCATCGGCATGGCGGCCTTGGTCGCGAGCACGAGGTCGTCGCGGCGGTTCTTGATCGCCTGGCCGACCATCACCTCCGACTCTCCCTGGCCGTACATGTCGGCGGTGTCGATCAGGTTGATGCCGGCTTCGAGGGCGGCGTCGACTAGGGCGGTGGCCTCGTCCTGGGTGGTGCGCCCGATGGCGCCGAAGTTCATCGCGCCGAGCGCGAGGGTGCTGACCTGGACGCCGGTGCGCCCCAGGGTGCGGTACTGCATTTCGATGGCCTCCGTGACAAGATGGCAAACGGAACGTTGCTCCGCTAACGATACGGAGCAGTGTTCCGTTTCGCAACCCGGGAGGTGTGAATGGTGGGCAAACCCAAGCGCGCCGACGCGCAGCGCAACGAAAAGACGCTGCTCGACGCGGCGGCGGCGGTCTTCGTCGCGTCCGGCGTCGACGCGCCGGTCCGCGACATCGCGGCCAAGGCGGGCGTCGGCATGGGCACGATCTACCGCCACTTCCCGACGCGGGCGGACCTGATCATCGCCGTCTACCGGCACCAGGTGGACGCGTGTGCTTCGGCCGGGCCGGCGTTGCTCGCGGCTTCGGCTTCGCCGTATGCGGCGCTGGCCCAGTGGATCGACCTGTTCGTCGACTTCCTGGTGACGAAGCACGGCCTGGCGGCGGTGATGCAGGCGGACAACGCGGGCTTCTTCGCGCTGCACGAGTACTTCCTCGAGCGGCTGCTGCCGGTGTGTTCGACGCTGCTGGAGGCGGCGGTGGCGGCCGGCGAGATCCGTGGCGACGTGCCTGCCTACGAGCTGATGCGCGGGGTGGGCAACCTGTGCATCGGCGCCGAAAGCGATGCGGACTACGACGCTCGCCGCCTGGTCGGCCTCCTGCTCGCGGGGCTGCGGGCGTGACGATCGAGCAGCTCACGACCGACCCGTACCCGCTGCTGGCCCGGCTCCGCGCGACCGAGCCGGTGGCCTGGCTGCCCGAGTTGACCGGCTGGCTCGTCACGCGGCACGATCTCGCGCTGCGGGTCATGCGCGACGCGGCCACCTTCACCGTGGACGACCCCCGGTTCTCGACGGCCCGGGTCGTCGGCCCGTCGATGCTCTCGCTGGACGCGGCCGAGCACACCCGGCACCGGACGCCGTTCTCCCGGCACTTCCGGCCCCGGGAGATCGAGGACCGGTTCGCCGGGTTCGTCCGCGCCGAATGCGCCCGGCTGGTGGACGGGTTCGCCGCGGCCGGGCAGGCGGAGCTGCGGCGTTCGCTGGCCGGCCCGCTGTCGGTCGCGGTGGTCGCTTACGCGCTCGGCCTGGATGACACCGACACGGCGCGGGTGCTGGCCTGGTACGACGCGATCGTGTCCACAGTGGACGACATCTCGGCGGGCCGGCCGGCGGGTACTCGTGGTGCGGAGGCGTTCGGCGAGCTGCGTGCGCACATCGAGGGTGCGGTCGGCCGGCCCTCGCTGCTCACGGAGGCCGCCTCGGCGTTGGCGTTGCCGGAGGTGGTGTCGAACGCGGCCGTGCTGATGTTCGGCGGCATCGAAACCACCGAGGGCATGATCGCCACCCTGCTGCTGCACCTGCTGCGCGAGCCGGCCCGGCTGGACCGCGCGCTCATCCCGGCGGCCATCGAGGAGTCGCTGCGGCTCGAACCCGCGGCGGCGGTGGTCGACCGGTACGCGACCCGCGACGTCTCGCTCGCGGGCGCGTCGATCGCCCGGGGCGACCTGGTGACGGTCTCGCTGACGGCCGCCAACCGCGACCCCGCGGTGTTCCCCGATCCGGACGTCTTCGACGTGCACCGCCCGAACCTGCGCAAACAGCTGGCGTTCGCGCACGGCCCGCACTTCTGCCTCGGCGCCGACCTCGCCCGGCTGGAGGCGCGGATCGCCGTGGAGACCGTGTTCGACCGGTTGCCGGCCATCACGTTGGCGGAGCCGGCCGCGGCGACGGGGCTGGTGTTCCGCAAACCCGCGGCGGTGCACGCCCGATGGCTGCCATCATGAGCGCATGACGACGTGGCGTGAGTTCGAGGCGGCGGAACCGGAGTTCGCCCGGCGCGTGCGGGAGTTGTTCGACGCGCACAAGCACAAGACGATGGCGACCCTGCGGGCCGACGGGTCCCCGCGGATCTCCGGCATCGAGACGAGGTTCGCCGACGGCGAGCTGACGTTCGGCTCGATGCCCCGGTCGCGCAAGGGCGCGGACCTCAAGAGGGACCCGCGGCTGGCGCTGCACAGCGCGACGGTGGACCCCGTCGACGGCGCCGAGGCGGACTGGCCGGGGGAGGCGAAGATCGCCGGCCGGGCGGTCGAGGCGGGTGAGGGTTTCCGGGTGGACGTGACCGAGGTGGTGCACACCCACCTGAACCCGGAGGCGACGCTGATGGTCGTGGAGTGGTGGACCCCGGAGGGCGGCTTCCGCAAGGTCGAGCGCGAGTAAAGCGCCCCAATGTGGCCTTGGTTGCGTCCGACGCACCCAAGGCGGCCTTCGGTGCGTCTGACGCACCGAAGGCCACATTGGGGCGCTGGAGCCGAGACTTAAGTCAAGCGCTTGACGTAATCGTGGTCCTTGGCCATGCTCGGTGCCAGGGGACATTCACCAACGAGGAGTCCGTCATGACGCCAAGCCACACCGAGCTGCCGCGCTTCCCGTTCGACGCCGACACCGCGCTCGAACCGCCGGCCGAGTGGGCCGAGCTGCGGGCGAAGTGCCCGGTCGCGCACGTGCGGCTGGCCAGCGGGGACGAGGCCGCCCTCGTCACCCGCTACGCCGACGTCAAGAGCGTGCTCTCCGATCCGCGGTGGACGCGGCCCACGCCGGCCGACAACGCCGCGCGGGTCGCCGACACCGAGTCCGGTGGGGTCTTCAACAGCGAGATGGCCACCGTCCTCCCGCAGCACGGCGAAGCCCACCTCACCTGGCGCCGCACCATCGGCAAGTGGTTCACCGCCAAGCGGATGAACGCCCTGCGGCCCGGCATGGCCGCGATGGCCGAGCAGCTCGTCGACGACCTCGTCGCCAAGGGCGCACCCGGGGACCTCAAGGCCGGGCTCGCCTTCCCGCTGCCCGTCTGGGTCATCTGCGACATGCTCGGCGTGCCGGACTCCGACCGCGACCGGTTCGCGCACTGGTCGGACGTCATGCTCAGCATGACCCGCTACACGCAGGCCGAGTTCGACGCCGCGCAGCAGGAGTTCGGCGGGTACATGGGCGGGCTCATCGCCGCCAAGCGCGCCGAACCCGGCGAGGACATCCTCAGCGCGCTGCTGCCCGAGGGCTGGTCCGACGCCATGCTGACCGCCACCGGCATCGGCCTGCTGATTGCCGGCCACGAGACCACCGCCAACATGATCGCCAAGATGGTCGCGATGCTGCTCGCCGACCGGAGCCGGTGGGAGCGGCTGCTGGCCGACCCGGCGCTGGTGCGCACCGCCGTCGAGGAGTCGCTGCGCCTGGACGCCAACGCGGGCGTCGGGATGCTGCGCTACCTCTCCGACGACTTCGAGGTCGCCGGCACCGTCCTGCCCGGCGGGACCACCGCGATGTGCAGCATGGCCGCGGCCAACCGCGACGAGAGCGCGTTCGAGAACGCCGCCGAGATGGACCTGGGCCGCAGCCCGAACCCGCACCTGTCCTTCGGTGCCGGCGCGCACGCGTGCCTCGGGCAGCCGCTGGCCCGCACCGAACTGCAGGTCGTCCTGGAGGTCCTGCTGCGCAAGCTGCCCTCGCTCGAGCTCGCCGTCCCGGCGGACGAGCTGCGCCGGGTCGAGGGGCTCGCCGTCGGCGGACTGCGGGAACTGCCCGTCCGGTGGTGACGGCGTGCCGACGCACGAGGCCGCCGGCCGGGCGCACGCGACGCGGGAGGCGATCCTCACCGCGGCGGAGCGGCTCTACGCCGAGCACGGCGTGCTCGCCGTGTCGAACCGGCAGATC
Organism: Amycolatopsis sp. NPDC028719; assembly: GCF_055565395.1. Classification (NCBI taxonomy): domain Bacteria; kingdom Bacillati; phylum Actinomycetota; class Actinomycetes; order Pseudonocardiales; family Pseudonocardiaceae; genus Amycolatopsis; species Amycolatopsis sp. NPDC028719. The sequence goes on along the minus strand of NZ_JBVHUL010000004.1, from coordinate 308,360 downwards.
AGCGAAGCCGCCGGGCAGGGCAACAACACCGCCGTCGGCTACCACTTCGGCACCCGCGCCGACCTGGTCCGCGCCATCACCCGCCGGCACTCCGCGGCGGTCGAGGAGCTGCGTGCGCGCATGCTGGCCGGGCTCGGCGCCGGCGCGGACCTGCGCGACTGGGTCCGGTGCCTGGTCCACCCGTCCACCGAGTACCTCACGACGGCGGGCCCGCCCACCTGGTTCGCCCGGTTCACGGCGCAGGTGATGACCGAGCCGTCGCTGCGGGCGGCCGTCGCCGCGGAGACGCTGTCGTCGCCGTCGCTGGCGCGGACCGTCGAGGGACTGAGCCGGTGCCTGCCGGCGCTGCCCGCCGACGTCCGCGCCGAACGCAACGCCATGACCCGCCAGCTGCTGATCCACACGATGGCCGAGCGTGAACGCGCGCTCGCCGAAGGCGGCGACACCCCGCGAGCCGGCTGGCGCGAAGCCGCCACCGGCCTGACCGACGCACTGGTCGGGCTGTGGCTCGCACCCGTGACCCACCCCCGCGAAGGAGAGGAACGACCATGAAGGTCACCGTGGACGAAGGAAAGTGCTGCGGCGCCGGCACCTGCGTGATGCTCGCGCCGGACGTGTTCGACCAGCGCGACGACGACGGCATCGTCGTCCTGCTCGACGAAACCCCCGGCGACCACCTGCACGCGACCGTCCGGGAGGCGGCGAGCGTCTGCCCGGGCGTCGCGATCTCGGTGAGCGAGGACGCGTGACGGTCCTCGTCGTCGGAGCCTCGGCCGCCGGGCTTGCCACGGTGGAGGCGTTGCGGCGCAAGGGTTATCAAGAGCGCGTGACCGTGCTGGGCGCCGAAGCTCACCTGCCGTACGACCGGCCGCCCCTGTCCAAACAGGTCCTCGCCGGGTCCTGGACGCCCGGGCAGGCCGGCCTGCGCACCCCCGACGCACTGTCCGCATTGGACGCCGAGTTCGTGCTCGGCGACCCGGCGACGCGGCTGGACGCCCGCGCGCGGACCGTCCACACGGAGAGCGGGCGCACCCTGGCCGCCGACGCCGTCGTGCTCGCCACCGGGCTGCGGCCGCGCACGCTGCCGGGCCAGGACGGTCTCGCGGGCGTCCACGTCCTGCGCACGCTCGACGACGCTTTGGCCCTGCGCGCGGAGCTGGCGCCGGACAAGCGCGTGGTGGTCGTCGGCGACGGTGTCCTCGGCGCGGAGATCGCGGCGACCGTGTGCGGGCTGGGCGTCCCCGTGACGCTGGCCGGTCCGCAACCCGCGCCGCTCGCGTACCAGTTCGGGCCGCTCGCCGCGGGCCTGCTCGCCGAACTGCACGCCGCCCGCGGTGTCCATTTGAGACTCGGTGCCGCGGTCACCGGACTGTCCGCTAGGGACGGGCGCGTGGCCGGAGTCTGCCTGGAGACCGGCGAAGTGCTGCCCGCCGACGTCGTCGTGGTGGCGTTCGGCGCCGCCCCGGCGACGGACTGGCTGGCGGGCAGCGGGGTGCTGTGCGACAACGGCGTCGTGTGCGACTCCCGGTGCCGGGCGGCGGAGGGGATCTACGCGGCGGGCGACGTCGCCCGCTGGCACCACGAAGGCCTCGACGTGCTGCTGCGGCTGGAGAACCGGACCAACGCGACCGAGCAGGCGGTCGTCGTCGCGGGGAACATCCTCGGCGAGGACCGCCCCTACGCGCCGGTGCCGTACTTCTGGACGAACCAGTTCGACGCGCGGATCCACGTGTACGGCACGCTCTCCGCGGATGCCGAGATGTCCATTGTGGAGGGGTCACCGGCCGCCGGCCGGTTCGTGGCCGAGTACCGCGAGGAGGGGCGCGTGACCGGGGTGCTCGGGTGGAACATGCCCAAGCAGGCCCGGGTTCACTCCACCGTGACCGACTTGGCGAGGTTGCGCGGCTTGTCGATGTCGTAGCCCAGGGTGAGCGCGGCGTGGTAGGCGAGCAGCTGCAACGGGATCGTCAGCAGGATCGGGTCGAGCTCCGGCTCGGTGCGGGGCACGACCATCCGCGGGACGTCGAGCTCGCCGAAGTCGACGGCGTCGTGCGTCACGGCCAGGACCGCCCCGCCGCGGGCCCGGATCTGCTGGATGGCGGCCAGGTTGCGGTCGGCCAGTTCGTCGGCGGGCACGATCGCGACCGTCGGGAGCGACTCGTCGATCAGCGCGAGCGGGCCGTGCTTCAGCTCGGACGTCTGGTACGCCTCGGCGTGGCGGTAGGAGATCTCCTTGAACTTCTGCGCGCCTTCCCGCGCCACCGGGAACCCGCGGACGCGGCCGATGAAGAACAGGCTGTTCGCGGCCGCCGCGGTCTTGGCGTGCTCGGCGATCTCCGCTTCCGCGGCCAGGACCGTCCGGATCTGGTCCGGCAGCGCGCGGATCGCGGCGATGATCCGCTGTCCGTCCGCATTGGACAGATCGCGCACGCGGCCGAGGGACAGCGCGATCAGCGCGAACCCGACGGCCATGTTGGTCAGCGCCTTGGTCGAGGCGACCGCGATCTCCGGGCCGGCGTGCAGGTAGACGCCGCCGTCGCAAGCCCGGGCGATGGTCGAGCCGACGACGTTGACCAGGCCCACGACCCGGCCGCCCTTGCGCTTGATCTCCTCGACGGCGAAGGCGGTGTCGATCGTCTCACCGGACTGGCTGACCGCGATGTAGAGCGTGTCGGCTTCGATGATCGGGTTGCGGTAGCGGAACTCGGACGCGGCTTCGGCGTCGGCCGGGATCCGGGCCAGTTCCTCGATCATCGTCGCGCCGACCTGCCCGGCGTAGTACGCGGAGCCGCAGCCGAGGATCTTCACGCGGCTGAACCCGCGCAGCTCGCGGGGTGTCAGGTTGAGGCCGTCGAGGCGGGCGACGCCGAACCGGTGGTCGAGGCGGCCGCGGATCATCCGCTCCACGGACTCGGGCTGCTCCTGGATCTCCTTGGCCATGTAGTGCGGGAAGCCGCCGAGGTCGAGGTCTTCGGCGGCGATGTCGATCTCGGTGGCCGGCTTGGTGGTGTCGCTCTCGTCGACGGTGAAGGTCCGGTAGCCGGTCGCGAAGACCGTCGCGAACTCGCCGTCGTCGAGGTGCGCGACCTGCGAGGTGTGCCGGACCAGGGCGGCGAGGTCGCTGGCGACGAACATCTCGCGCTCGCCGACGCCGATGATCAGCGGCGACCCGTTGCGCGCGATGACGAGGCGGTCCGGGTGCGCGGAGTCGGTGACGGCGATCGCGTACGTGCCGGTGATCCGCGAGACCGCCTCGACGACGGCGTCTTCGAGGGTGTCGGCGCTCGCGCGCGCGATCAGGTGGGCGAGGACCTCGGTGTCGGTCTCGGAGGTGAGCTTGACGCCGGCGTCGGCGAGCTGGGCGCGCAGCGTGTCGGCGTTGTCGATGATGCCGTTGTGGACGACGCAGATCCGGCCGTCTTCCGAGCTGTGCGGGTGGGCGTTCTCCTCCGACGCGGGCCCGTGCGTGGCCCACCGCGTGTGGCCGATGCCGACCTTCCCGGCGAGGCGCTTGGGCAGCGCGGCGGCGAGGTTGCGGACCCGGCCGACGACGCGGTGGACCTGCGCGGTGTCCTTGGGGCCGAGGACGGCGATGCCCGCGGAGTCGTAACCGCGGTACTCGAGCCGGGTCAGGCCCTCGAGGAGGATGGGGGCGGCGTTCTGGCCGCCGATGTAGCCGACGATCCCGCACATGGCGAACCTCTTCTTTCAGGGGGCTGAGTCGGGCTGTTTCAGCCGTAGACGATGCGACGCAGCTGGCGCTCGGACAGGTCGGGCGCGGCGACGAGCCGGCCCCGGAGCTCGGCGGCGATCAGCGGGAAGATCTGGGGGTTCTTCCGGCCCTCGGCCTGCAGCTCGGCGTGCCTGCGGCGGACGTACTGCTCGGTGGGTGTCCGGTAGAAGGCGAGGACGTCGTCGACGACGCGGGCGGCGACGCCCGGCGGCAGGCCGGTGGACGCGGCCACGCGCTCGACGATGTCGGTGTCTTCCACGCCGGTCATCATGCACTGCGCCGGAGCGAAACCCAAATTCTTGCCCGAAATCGGGCAAGTTCAAATCGTTGGACAGTTTCAGGGGTTGCGTCGAAGGTGGTCGGCGTGCGCCAGGAAGACATTTGGGACGTCGAAACCGCCGAACGTTACGACACCCCGGGCCGCGGCGTGTTCGCGCCCGAGGTCGTGGAGCCGGTCGTGGACCGCCTCGCCGCGCTGGCCGGCGGCGGGCGCGTGCTGGAGTTCGCCATCGGGACCGGCCGCATCGCCGTCCCGCTGGCCGCGCGCGGAGTGTCCGTCACCGGCATCGAGCTGTCGGAGCCGATGCTGGGGCAGCTGCGGAAGAAGGCCGACCTGCCGGTGGTCGTCGGCGACATGGCGACGGCCACGGCCCCGGGGCGCTTTTCGCTGGTCTACCTGGTCTTCAACACGATCGGGAACCTGCTCACCCAGGACGAGCAGATCGAGTGCTTCCGCAACGCGGCCCGTCACCTGGATCCCGGCGGCCGGTTCGTGATCGAGCTGGGCGTCCCGGAACTGCGGCGGCTCCCGCCGGGGCAGGACGCGCTGGTCTTCACCGCCGAGCAGGGGTACGTCGGGGTCGATACGTACGACACGGTGCGCCAGCACCTGGTGTCCCACCACTTCAGGTTCGGCTCGGGCCGCGAGGCGCGGCTGGGCCGGTGCCCGCAGCGCTACATCTGGCCGGCCGAGCTGGACCTGATGGGCCGGCTGGCCGGGTTCGAGCTGGAGTCCCGGCACGCGGACTGGACCGGCGGGGAGTTCACGACGGAGTCCTCGTCACACGTGTCGGTCTACCGCCGGTCGTGAGTGTCCAGAGCGGTTCTGACCGTCCTGGACACTCACGACGGCCGGGGCGGACTCCACCAGCGGGAGGCGGACCGTCGCGTGCGGGATGACCCCGAGTTCGACCAGCGCTGCCTTCGCCGCCGTCGTCCCGGGGCCGGTCCGCATGATGGCCTCCACCAGCGGAATGACCGACTGGTTGATCGTCCGCGCCGCCTCGAGGTCGCCGCGGCGGACGGCGGCGATGAGGGCGGCCGTGCGATCCGCCGCCACGTTGGCCACGACGCTCACCACGCCCGCCGCGCCGCACGCGAGGTAGGGCAGGTTCAGCTCGTCGATGCCGCAGTAGTACGCCAGTGACGTGCGGGTCATCACCGTCATCGCCTCGAACAGGTCGCCCTTGGCGTCCTTGACCGCCCGGATCCGGGGGTGGGCGGCGAGCTCGGCCAGGGTCTCCGGCGTCATCGCGATGCCGGCCCGCGCGGGCACGTCGTAGAGCATCACCGGCAGCCCGGCCGCGTCGGCCACCGCCAGGCAGTGGGCCACCACCCCGGCCTGCGTCGGCCGGGAGTAGTAGGGGCAGACGAGCAGCAGCCCGTCCGCGCCGGCGGCTTCGGCTTCGCGAGCCCGGCGGACGCTCGCGGCCGTGTCGTAGGTGCCGATGCCCGCGATCACCCGGGCCCCGCCCCCGGTCCGCGCGACCACGCTCCGGACGAGCCCGGCGGCTTCGGACTCGGTCAAGGTCGGCGACTCGCCGGTGGTCCCGCCGACGACGAGGCCGTCGCAGCCGGTGGCCAGCAGGTGGTCGACGAGGTTCGCGAGGCCGGGTTCGCTGAGCGTCCCGCCGGGCTGCATGGGGGTCACCATCGCGACGAGGTTGGTGCCGAAGTCGGTCATGGCTCGACCTTGCCCGGCGCGACTGGTGCGGTCCAGCGATGCTTTCTTGCCGGTATTGCGTAATCTTGCTTGATGATCGAGCTGGGCGCGCTCCGGGCGCTGCGGTCGGTGGCGGCGCTCGGGACGCTGGCGCGGGCGGCCGACGAGCTGGGGTTCACGGCGTCCGCGGTGTCGCAGCAGCTCAAACGGCTGGAGCGCCAGGTCGGCGTGCCGGTGCTCGCGCCGGCGGGGCGCGGGGTCGTGCTGACGCCGGCCGGGCAGGCCATCGCCGACTCGGCGCCGGAGGTGTTCCAGGCGCTGGAGCGGTGCGCCGAAGCGGCCCAGTCGGTCTCGGAGGGCGCGCCGCGCGGGACGCTGCGCGTGGTGGCGTTCTCGACCGCGATCCGCGGCCTGCTCGCGCCGGTGCTGCGCGGACTGTCGGTGCGCTGTCCCGAATTGCGCGTCGAGATCACCGAGCAGGACCCCGGCGAAGCACTGCACAGCGTCGACGCCGGGACGGCCGACCTCGCCCTCGTCCACGACGCCGACGGGCTGCCCGCCGCCCAGCCGCCGTCGCTGACGCAGCGGCTGGTGCACACCGACATAGGTGACGTGGTGATGAGCCGGTCGCACCCGCTCGCGTCGGTCACCGGACCGCTCGGTGCCGAGGTCTTCGGCCACGCGTGGGTGACCAGCCCGCCGGGAACGGTGTGCCACCAGTGGTTCCGGCGCCTGTTCGCCGACGCGCCGGCGGAACCGGACGTCCGTCACCTGGTCGACGACTTCGCGACGCAGCTGTCGTTGGTGGCCGCCGGCGAGGTGCTGGCGCTGATCCCGCGCCTGGCCCGGCCGCCGCTGGGGGAGGACCTGGTGGCGCGTTCCTTGCGACGTCAGCCGAAGCGAGAGGTCCACGCCGCTTGGCGGCGGAGTGCCGACGCGAGCCCGGCGATCCGGGCGGTGCTGGCGGAGCTCGGCTAAGCTGGCCGGCGAGCGGGTGCAGCGTCGGAACGCCCGCCCGGCACTCCCGTTGGCGCACTGAGCCGAAGGAGTGCGCCTTGATCACGTTCGCCGGGATGAGCCTGCCCGTCACCGACTTGGGCCGTTCGGTCCCCTTCTACGAGTCCCTCGGATTCACCACCGAGGTCCGCAACGGCCGGTTCGTGTTGCTGCGGCTGGACTCCGCCACGCTCGGCCTGCTGGAACTCGGCGCCGTCGTCGAGCGGGAAGCGGATCGGCTGCGCCAGTTCGTCCAGGTCGAGCTGCTGGCCGACGACCTCGACGAGCTGTACGCGGACTTCGTCGCCCGCGGGGTGCCGGTCCCCGGCCCGCCGCGCGATCGCGGCTTCGAGCGGCAGCTGCAGCTGCGGGACCCGGACGGCTTCACGGTCGAGTTCGCGGACCGGAGCCCCCGCGGCTGAGCCGGCTCGAGCGCGGTCCGGGCACCCGCGGGTTCCCGGACCGCGCCCCGGGCTAGTTCCGGTAGCGGAACAGGATCCGGCCCCGGCTCAGGTCGTACGGGCTCAGCTCCACCAGCACCCGGTCGAACGGCAGGATCTTGATGTAGTTCTTCCGGATCTTCCCGCTGATGTGCGCGAGGACCTGGTGCCCGTTCGGCAGCTCCACCTTGAACGTGGCGTTGCGCAGGCACTCCAGCACGGTGCCCTCGACTTCGATGCCGCCCTTATCCGCCATGGCGCACCAGCTCCAGGTTGCTGCCCGCCCGCCGGGCGCCGACGCTCTCGAACAGCGCCGTCGCCGCCGGGTTGGCCTCGTTGACTTCCGCCGACGCCCGGGGGATTCCCGCGTCGTGCAGGGCGCCCAGCACCTCGGCCAGCAGCGCCCGGGCGATGCCGCGGCGCCGGTGGTCCGCGCGGACCGCGATCAGGCCGATCCGGGGCAGCCGGGTCACCTGGACCACCCGGACCAGCCCGACGTACTCGCCCGCTTCGGCCGCGGCCGCGTACGACGCCGGGTCCACCACCGTGTCCCCGGGTGGGTGCGGCAGCACCTCGGCCGGCATTTCCTGCCAGCCGACCGTCGCCTCGACTTCGGCGCGGACCACGCGGTCCAGCGCGCGCAGCGGTCCCTCGGAAGCCGAGCCGCGGGGCACGATCGTCACGCCCGGCGGCGGAAGCACCCGGCCGGCGCCGCCGGTGGGCACGACGTACTTCCACTCGCGACGCCGGGTCGTGAAGCCGGCTCGTTCCCAGCCGGCCGCCAGTTCGACGTCGGCCTCGTCGACGATCGTGTGGAGCGGGGACGGGAGCTCCGCCAGCATCGCGTCGGCGAGCTGGTCGAAGACCGAGCGGTGCCAGGCGTCGATGCTGACGAAGATCCGCCCGTCGGGCCGGGTCGAAGCCTCGCCGCGGCCGACCACCCGGTCGTCCTCCAGCGCGTGCCACTGCCGCCGCGCGACGCGCGTGATCACCACCGCGGGCTCGCCCGAGGTGAAATGCTCGAGTTGCAAAGGTTCGTACCTTTCGGGAGTGCCTGAAGCGCTCCCGGCGACCCCTACGTCAGTCGCCCGACCGTGACGACGAGGGGAGCACCCACATCGAAACAGCGTTCATGGGGCTCACCTCCCGGCGTCGAGTCACGGTCACCGGCACGATAGCGCGCCGCCGTCGTCCCGCCCACTCATTTACCGGCGCGGCCCAGCAGAAGTTGACGCGCACGAGCGCGATGCTGTAGGCGCGCACGTGCTCGAAGATGCGGTGGTGGACGGACCAGAAGCGGCCGATCACGACGAAGCTGAGCAGGAAGCTGACGATCTTCGACCAGTTGCCGGTGACGGCCTCCACCGCTGACCCGTGTTCCGCGACGAGCTCCGGCACGAGGTCCGTCAGCGGCAGGACCAGCAACGTCAGCGCGATCGCGACCACGGCGTCGGTGAAGAACACCAGCCGCTCGGATGATCTCTTCTGCTCCACGCGGTCATCCAACCACCAGGTGATCAGCGCCGCGGCAGCACCAGCAGCGCGTCGCCGACCGGGCGTTCGCCCGTCGCGTCCGAGGGCGAGCTCACGAGCTTGCCCTCGATCGCCATCGCCGTCGAGCCGCCGCCGTCGAGGTTGATCGCGGTCACCGCGCCCAGCCGTGCCATCAGCCGCGCGCCCTCGATCAGGGAAAGCCCTTCGGCGAACCCCGGCTGACGGCCGTCGGCGGTGACGATCAGCAGCCGCCCCCCGCGGTCGAGGCCGACCATCGTGCGCGGGTTGCGCTTGACGCCCCAGCCGTACACGAACGACGGGTCGCCCGGGTGCACGATGCCGTCCGCCGCCGCGTCGACCGCGATCCGCCCGCCGCGGACCAGCCACGGGCCGCCGTTGACGACGCCGGTGGGGTGGATCGGCCGGCCCGCTTCGAAGATCCGCGATCCGACCGGCAGCTTCGCGCCCGGCCGCGCGTGGTCGCCCAGCCACTTCGCCGCGGCGCCGATGCCCTGCACGGTGTGCCCGCCGGCGGGCACGTCGCCGCCCGCGGGGCGCACCGCCGTGACGACGTCGTGGGAGTCCAGCACGGCTTCGACGCCGTCGCCGGCCGGGGTGGGCGTGCCGAGCTGCGGAGTGAAGAGCACGAGTTCGTCGGGATGGGTGCAGGTCGTGTCGTGCAGCGGCCGGTCCGTCGGGACGCCGCCGGGCTCGCCGCAGTTGCGGATGAGACCGGGCTTGCGGTTGACGCCGTTGACGTCGTGCCCGCCGACGGTGAGCGCGGTCCGCGGGACGCCGATCGAGGGACGGCCGCCGAGCAGCAGCGCGGGCCGCCCGGCGGTGGCTTCGCTCTGCAGCAGCCCTTGGTAGACGCCGATGCCGGCCGGTTCGCCGGGGATGCCGTCGCGCGGGTCGATGACGAAGAAACCGCCGTTGGTCCCGACGAGCGCCCCCGCGGCGGCCGACAGCGCCGACGTCGTGCGCCGCCCCGCCACCGACTCGCCGTGCGACGCGACGACGTCGCCGCGGAACCGCCGCGGATCGACCGTGGCGACGCGGACGCGCTGCGGGCCCTGCGCTTCGGGTCCGTCCTGGCCGGTCCATTCGACGGCGTTGGTGAAGCCGTTCGCCGTCATGGCACTCGCGGTCGCGGCGGCCTGCGCGCGGTCGGTGAAGGAGCCGACCCGCACCCGCCAGCCGAGGGCGCCGCGCGGAGTGCCGGTGAAGGCGGGCCAGTCGACCCGCTCGGCCCGGGCCGCGAAACCCTTGCCCCGCAAGGAGGTCACGAGCGAGCCGGCGTGCTCACGGCTGCCGAGCGCGGTCGGCGGCGCATCCGGATCGGGGCTCGACCCGCCGGGCACGAGCGCGGTGACGGTCCAGGTGTTGTGCCCGGTGCCCTCGCCGGTGACGGTGGTGGAGACGGTCAGGCCGGGCGCGAGAAGCTCACCTGCGGAAGCGGGTGAGCCGAGCGCCAGCGTGAGCGCGGCGGACAGGGCCAGGGCGAGCGGCGCCGGAGTCTTCACGCGAAGCAACGTACCCAGCCGGGGTGGCCGGCGCACGGGTTCGGGATGAACTCCCGGCTCAGCCGCCCACGTGGATGCCCGGCCGGCGGGCCGGGTCCTTCTCCGCGGTGCGGATGATCTCGCGGACCACCGGGGCCGTGTCGCCGCGGCCCAGGATCAGGTAGCGGAACAGGTGCCCGAGCGGATTGCCTTCGGACCACTCGAAGTGGCACTGCGGCCGGACGCCCGTCACGTCGCGCAACGCCAGCAGGATCGCCGCGATCGCGTTCGGCGCCGCGGGGCTGTCCGCGCGGAGGATCCGGTACCCGTCGATGTCCACGCCGCGCACCTCGAGCACGTTGGCGAACTCCGACGGGTCGACCACGTCGATCTCGAGGAAGAGGACGTCGGCCGCGCCGGGGACCGGGTTCATCGAGCGCTGTTCGGCTTCCTTCGCCGAGTACTCGGCTTCGTCGCCGCCCTGGCGCTTGTTCGCGATGATGTGCAGCTTGCCGTCGTGCGCCAGCGAATCGGTGATGAACCGGCGCGCTTCCTCGTCGAACTCGATGCGCTCGGCGCGCAGCTCCGTCGTCCGCGAAACCCGCGAAACCAGGGAGACGACGATGATCCCGAGGATGAACAGGGCCGAGATGGCGATGCCGTCCGGCTTCTCGATGACGTTCTCGATGAGCGCGTACAGCAACACCAGCGTCAGGACGCCGAACCCGATCGCCGCGCCGCGCTGCCGCCGCCGGACCGCCGAGATGCTCACCGCGACGGCGCCCGAGACCATCATCGCGAGGATCCCGGTCGCGTAGGCCCCGGCCTGCGCGTTGACGTCGGCGCCGAACGCGACCGTGATCAGGATGCTGATCACCGTGTAGACGATCACCACCGGCCGCACCGCGCGGCCCCACTCCGGCGCCATGCCGTAGGAGGGCAGGTACCGCGGGACGATGTTGATCAGGCCGGCCATCGCCGACGCACCGGCGAACCACAGGATCAGGACGCTGCTGATGTCGTAGGCGGTGCCGAAGATCTCGCCGAGCTCGTGGTGGGCGAGGTAGGCCATGGCCCGGCCGTTGGCCTCGCCGCCTTCCTTGAACGCGTCCGCCGGGATCAGCACCGTCGTGATGAAGCTCGTCGCGATCAGGAACACGGACATGATCAGCGCGGCGACGGTCAGCAGCTTGCGCGTGTTGCGGACCCGCGACTCCATCCGCTCTTCGGCGGTCTTCCCCTTCGCCGCAACGAGCGGCATCATGCTGACCCCGGTCTCGAAGCCCGAAAGGCCCAGCACCAGCAGCGGGAACGCGACCACGGCCGGCCCGATGACGCCGGTGAACCCGCCGCCGCCCGCGGTCAGCGCGTCGGTCCAGCGGGAGAGGTCCGCGGAGTCGCCGAGGAGGTCCACCACGCCGACGACCGTGACCACGGCGTTGAGCACCAGGAAGACCGCGACGAGCGGGATGGCGACGCCGACCGCTTCGCTGAAGCCCAGCAGGAACACCCCGCCGAGGATCAGCAGCAGCACGACGGTGATGAGCACGGCGTGGCCGTGCAGGAAGCCCGGCAGGTACGGGTTCTCCAGCATGTGGACGGTGGCGTCCGCCGAGGACAGCGTGATCGTGATGATCCACGACGTCGCGACGAACCCCAGCAGGGTGAGGACGAAGAGCTTCCCGCGCCAGAACGGCAGCAGGTCCTCCAGCATCGCCACCGAGCCTTGGCCGTGCGGGCTTTCGCGGGCGACGCGGCGGTACATCGGCAGCATGCCGAGCAGGGTCAGCGCGACGATCAGCAGCGTCGCCAGCGGCGAGAGCGCCCCGGCGGCGAGCGCGGCGATCCCGGGCAGGTAGGAGAGGGTGGAGAAGTAGTCGACGCCGGTCAGGCACATGACCTTCCACCAGGCCTGCGGCGTGCCGTGGTCCTCGCCGCCCTGCCGCCCGACGGGCGCGACCCGGTGCTCCAGCAGCCAGCGCGCCACCCCGGAGGCCGGCGGCTTCGGCGGCACCGGGCTGTCGACGCTCGCCGGCACGGTCACCTCGGGTGAAACACCCATTGTCGTCCCCTCGTCCCTGGACACAGCGGGTCTCAGGATGCCGGACGCCGTCGGGAGGTGGCGGCGCAGGTGGCCGGTCGCGGGCGGGGTCGGCGAGCTGATCGGACAAAAGGGATTCCGTGGCGCTGCCGGGCACGGCTTCGCTTCGGTTGACGGTGTGGCGGCCTTGCTTGCGGGAGTCCGCGAACTCGCCGGACAAAGGGATCCATGGCGCCGCCGGGCACGGTTCCCGCGCCGTTCGGCAGCGCTGCGAGCCTGCTTGCGGAGTCGGCGACCCGCCGGACAAAGGAATCCGGGCCGCCGGCTCGATCCTCCTCAGTCCGCGCCGGTCAGCAGTGCGACCGCCTCGCCGAGCGAGGCCGGGCGGGCGGCGCGCGGCGTCCGGCGGGGCCAGCCGGGGCCGGCGAGGACCAGCCGGGGTACGCGCAGCCGGCGCGGGGGAGCCGCCGGGTGGGTGCTCCACAGGACGACCGCCGCCGGGTGCGTGCGGGCGATGGCGTCGCGCAGCGCCGTGTCCGGAATGGACCCGCCCAGGAACAGGGCCGCGCGGCTGTGTTCGGCCAGCGCCGCGCGCAGCGCCTCCAGCGGCAGGGTGTGCCGGTCCCCGTCGGCGCACGCCAGCAGTACCGGCGGGGCGGCGCTGCCCGGCGCCGGGCAGCGGTGCAGGGCCGCGGCGATCGCCCACGAAAGCCCGTGCACCAGGTCGACGCAGCGGTCGCCGTCCAGGGCGCCCAGCGCGGGCCGGCAGAGGCGCTCCCACGTGCCGACGACGTCGTGGTCGACGAGGTGCGCCTCCAGGAGCGCGGTCGCCGTGTCGATCTTCAGGTCGCGGATCGCCCTCAGCAGTGTCGCGACATCCGTGCCGCCGCCGGGGTGGAACGCGCGCGCCGCCGCGGTTTCCGTGCCGAGCCCCTGCTCGATCAGGTGCTTCATGCGGAGCAGGGCGTCGACGTCGGCCCGTCCGTAGCGGCGGTGGCTGCCGGTCTGCGGCGCCGACAGCGGGAGGCCGTAGCGGCGGTGCCATGCGCGCAGCGTCGACGGCGGCAGCCCGAGCATCCGGGCGACCGCTCCCGCCGTCCAGGTGACGGCGGGAGCGGTGACCGGCTGGTTCATTCCTCCATGATGGACCCGCGCGACACGCGCCGCTTGGCTCTTGAGCCGCAAATCGATGACAAAACGATGCGGGGCATTTAAGGTCGGGCACCGGCGGAAGGAGACACGGTGACCGGCGAGCTGACGGTGCGGGTGCGCGCGGTGCCCGAAGCGGTCGTCGTCGCGGCCGCCGGCGACCTGGACCTGGGGACGGCGCCGGTGCTGCGCGCGCGGGCGCGGGCGGTGCTGGCCGACCGGCCGGAGGCGCTCATCGTCGACCTGGACGACGTCGGTTTCTGCGGCTCCGCAGGCCTGCAGGTGCTGGCGGAGCTCGCCGCGCAGACGGCCGACGGCGGCGTACCACTCGCGGTGGTCGCGGGCCGCTACCCGGTGGTGCGCGTGGTGCGCCTCAGCCGGCTGGACGAAGCCCTCGCCCTGCACGCCTCGATGGACGACGCCCGCGCGTGGATCCGGCGGCAGCCGGACGCTGAGCCGCCGCGACCCGCCACGGCGGACTGAACGACGAAAATGGGCGGGCCGGAGCCGGCCCGCCCACCGAAGGCCTCAGGCCTTGATCTGCTTGCGGTCGGACTCGTCGCCGGCGATCTCGATGCGGCGCGGCTTGGCCTTCTCCGCGACCGGGATGCGCAGGGTGAGCACGCCGGCCTCGTAGTCGGCCACGATGTGGTCGGCGTCGAGGGTGTCGCCGAGGAACAGCTGGCGGGAGAACACGCCGAGCGGGCGTTCGGAGACCTGCATCTGGACGTCGTCACCGCCGGGGAAGGGCCGTCGTTCGGCCTTGACGGTCAGGACGTTGCGCTCGATGTCGAGCTCGATGGCGTCCTTGGGGACGCCGGGCAGGTCGAAGCAGACGACGAACTCGTTGCCGGCGCGGTAGGCGTCCATCGGCATCGCGGCCGGCTTGGACCAGGTGCCGGGGGTGCCGAAGACCTGCTGGGCGACGCGGTCCAGCTCGCGGAACGGGTCGGTGCGCATCAACATCGTTCTCCTCCTGTTCGCGTTCGGGGTCGTCAACACGCACTACGTTTGTAGCATGTCGTCGAAACGATGACAAGAGGTAAGTCGTCGATGTGATGACGTCAGCGGGCGGGCAGGTCGATCTCGGCGTGCCGCTCGGCGAGGGTCCTCGCCAGTTCGGACAGCTTGACGTTCAGGTCCTGGGAGGTGCGCCGGAGAACGTCGAACGCCTCGTCCGCCGAGACGCCGCGGCGGGCCATGATGATGCCCTTGGCCTGCCCGATCACGTCCCGGCCGTCGATCGCCCGGCGCAGGTGCGCCGACTGCAGCTCACCGCGTGTCACGGCGTCGGTCGCGGCGACGGCCAGCGACGCGTGGGTGGCCAGCAGCAGCAACACGTCACGGTCGGCTTCGTCCAGCCCGCCGGCCGCGCGCGAGTAGACGTTGAGCGCGCCGACGGACCGGCCGGTCGGCGCGCCGGGGATGAGCGCGGTGGAGAGGACGGCGCCCACGCCGAGCCCGACGGCGGCCGGCGCCCACTGCGGCCAGCGGGGCTCGTGGGCGAGGTCCGGCGCGATCGCCACGGCCGGCCCGGCCGGCACGGCGGCCTCCACGCACGGCCCCTCCCGGAACCGGTACTGCAGCAGGTCCAGCTCGACGGCAACCTCGTCGGTCTCCGCGGGCGTGTGGAACTGCCCGTCGGTGCCGATCAGCGTGAAGCTGGCCACGTCGGCGGCGGGCACCATGAGCGTGGTGGCCTCGAGCACGCGCTCCAGGACGTCTTCGACGGTGGGGGCGGTGAGCAGCCGGCTCGTCAGCCGGGCGAACTCCCCGGCCAGCGGACCGGCGGCGGGCCGGTCTTCGCCGGCGACGAACGTCTCCTTGGCGCGCTGCCACTCCTGCTCATCGGACATGGTGTTCCTCCACCTCGGCGAGCGTGCGGTACAGCGGCAGCTCGGCTTCGAGCCCCAGTGCCTCGACCGGACGCAGCACCGCACGTCCGCCGGCGACGACGGCCACCGGGATCCCCGCCGCGCGGGCCGCGGCCACCGCGTCCAGCACCACGCCCAGCCCCCGCGCCGAGCAGAACGCGAGGTGCGTCAAGTCGATGACCAGCGCGCGCGGCGCGAGGTCGAGCTCTTCCCCGAGCAAGTCCGCCAGGCGGCCGGTCACCGACAGGTCGAGCTCGCCGGTGACCGCCACGACCGTGCGGTCGGCCGTCGTCGTGATCGCGATCCGAGGCGGCGCTTCCAGCAGGAAGGTGAGGCCCGGACGGGTGATGGTGTCGTGCATGCGTCCTCACCTCGGTGAGGCGGGCGAGCCCGCCGTCCCGGCCGGCGCGCGGCGCGCTCGGCGGATGGGTGCCAGGGGGCGGCTGCTCTGCTCAACCGCAGCGACGCCGACAGTACTCCGCGCGCCACCCCGGAGTCACCAGGGCCGCGGCGGTACCTTGACCCGCGTGGGTGACGACACGTGGTCCGCGCTGGCCGGTCGGTTCGCCGATGACGCCTACGCGTCGGTGAAGGGGCGGGTGCGCACCTCCGTGCTGCACCGGCAGCTGCTGGAGCACCTCCCGCCGCCCCCGGCCACCGTGCTCGACGTCGGCGGTGGCGCGGGCCACCAGTCCTTCCCGCTGGCGCGGGCCGGTTACGACGTCACCTTGCTGGACTCGTCGCCCGCGATGCTCGGCAAGGCGCGCGAACGGCTGTCGCCCGAGATCCAGGAGCGCGTGACGCTCGTCGAAGCCGGCGGCGAGCACGCCGAGGAAGCCGTCGGCGGACAGCGCTTCGACGCCGTTCTCTGCCACGGCGTCCTCGGTTACCTCGAGCGGCCGGAGCCGGTGCTCGACCAGCTGTGCCGGTGCGCCGCCGCCGGGGGCGTGGTGTCGATCATGGCGGGCAACGCCCACGCGATGGCGGTGCGTCCGGCGCTGGAACAGCGCTGGGAGGATGCCCTGGCGGCGTTCGACGCCCGCGCCGAGATCGGCGTGCTGGGCGTGCCGACCCGGGCCGACACGGTGGAGGAGCTCGGCGGCCTGCTCCGGGGACGCGGGGTGGAACCCGTGCGGTGGTACGGGGTCTGGCTGTTCGTCGACTGGCTCGGGTTCGGGGGCACCGAGGTGGATCCGGCCGACGCGGAACGCGTGGCGGCCGTCGAGTTCGAAGCCGGCCGGCGAGATCCCTACCGCCGGCTCAGCCGCGTGTTTCACCTCGTGGGGCGCAAGGCCTGACGCGCCGTCGCGGCCAGCGTCAGCAGTTCGTCCAGCACCTCGGCCGCGAGGTCGGCCAGTGACCGTTCTTCGCGCAGCCACCGGGTGAACGCGATCCCGAACACGGTGGCCCCCGACTCCGCCGCGAGGGTGGCCGCGGGTTCGTCGACGCCGCGGGCGCGCAGGGCTTCGGCGACCGTCGAGGCCAAGGTCGTCAGCTTGTGGCGCTCCCGTTCCTGCAACGCGGGGTTCCGGTCGATGACGGACTGCCGGGTGCGGGAGTGCGCGCGGCGCTCGTCCGGGAAGAAGGTCGCCGCCGACCGCAGCGCCGAAGCGACGACCTCGAGCGGCGACGCGTCCGCCTGCGCGGCCGCGATGCCGTCCAGGAACGCCTGGACCAGCAGTTCCTGGCCCTGGAAGAGCACCTCGCGCTTGTCGCTGAAGTGCCGGAAGAAGGTGCGCTCGGTCAGGCCGACGGACTGCGCGATCTCCGCGGCCGTCGTCTCGTCGTAGCCGCGGGTGGCGAACAGTTCGAGCGCGGCCTTCTGCAGCCGTTCAGCGGTCCCCGGTTCCCAGCGCGCCATGGTCCCGAGTCTAGTGATGGCAGTGGCTGACATAAAGGCGTAGGGTGCGTATGTCAGCGAATGACGTCTGTCACTGACATAGTGCGTTGAAATCGAAGGAGTTCACGTCATGCGCGTTTTCGTCACCGGAGCCTCGGGCTGGATCGGCACCGCCGTCGTCGGCGAGCTGCTCGCCGCGGGCCACGAGGTCACCGGGCTGGCCAGGTCGGCCGCGTCCGCCGCGAAGCTCGAGGCGAAGGGCGTCGAGGTCCGGCGGGGCGACCTCGACGACCTCGACGGCATCCGCGCCGGCGCCGAGGCGGCCGAAGCGGTCATCCACCTGGCGAACAAGCACGACTTCGCCGACCAGGCCGCGTCGAACGCGGCCGAGCGGGCCGCCGTCTCGACGATCGGCGACGCGCTCGCGGGCAGCGGCCGCCCGTTCCTGCTGGCGTCAGGGGTCGCGGGGCTGGTGCAGGGCAGGCCGGCCACCGAAGCCGACGCGTCCCCGTTCCACGGCCCGGACTCACCGCGCGGCGGCGCCGAGAACCTCGCGCTCGAGTACGCCGGCCACGGCGTGCACCCGGTGAGCCTGCGGTTCTCGCCGACCGTGCACGGCACGGGCGACCACGGGTTCATCGCGCACCTCTCGGCGATCGCCCGGGAGAAGGGTGTGGCCGGCTACCCCGGCGACGGCACGAACCGCTGGGCGGCGGTGCACGTGACGGACGCCGCGCGCATGGTCGTCCTCGGCCTGGAGAAGGCGCCGGCGGGCAGCCGCCTGCACGCGGTCGCCGAGGAAGGCGTGCCGACGAAGGAGATCGCGGAGGCGATCGGCCGCGCGTTCGACCTGCCGGTGGCGTCGATCCCGGCGGGCGACGTCGCGGCCCACTTCGGCTGGATCGGCGGCTTCTTCGCGATGGACCTGGCGGCGACGAGCACCGCCACGCAGGAGCTGCTGGGGTGGACGCCGACCGGGCGCACGCTGATCGAGGACCTCGACACGGGCGCGTACTCGGGCTAGCGCCGTCCCCGCGGCGCGGTTCGAGCGCCCCAATGTGGCGTTGGGTGCGTGGGGCGCACCGAACGCCACATTGGGTGCGTGGGGCGCACCGAACGCCACATTGGGTGCGTGGGGCGCACCGAACGCCACATTGGGTGCGTGGGACGCACCGAACGCCACATTGGGACAGTGCGCGGCGGTCGGCTAGTACCCGCGGTTGACCGCGCTGATCTCGTCCTGGAGTCGTTCCCGGGTGGGGGACAGCGCGTCCCGCGGGGCCGGCTCCTCCGCCGGCCGCCCGGCCGGGTCGCCCGCCGGGCCCGGTACCGGGAAGACCTCCTTCTCCCCGGGCAGCGGGACCCCCGGGCAGATGGTGGCGGCGGGCCGGGCGGCGCCGAGGAAGTAGCCGCTCACCAGACCGTCCACACAGGAATTGCCGCTGACCGCGTACTGGCCGTGGAACGGCGAATCCGCCACCGAAACCATCGGGAGCCCGGCCGCCCGCGCCGCCGCCTCGGCCTGTTCGTAGCCGGTCTGCGGGTCGAACTCGCCCTGGACGACCAGCACGTTCTTCGCCGCGTCCGCCGGGAGCCTCGGCAGCGCGTGGCGGGGCGGGTCGGACCAGAAGCCGCACGCCTCGCTGAGCCCGTACGCCCAGCCGAACAGCGGGTACTGCGGGCCCTGGAGGTCGCTGAGCAGCTTGTACCAGGTCGCCGCGCGCGTCGGCTGGTCGCCGCACGCCACGGCCAGGCGGGTGCCGCCCACGTCCGCGTAGTCGGGCTCGGGCGGCGCCACGTCGGCCGCCGTCAGCCGGTCCGCCGGACGGCCGAACACCGAGCGCGCCACGCGGTCGAGGTCCGCCGACGGTGCCGGGGCCTTGCCGTCGAGGGCGGCCAGCCCCTTGGTGAGGATCAGCGCGCCGATCAGCCACTGCTTCTTGCTGCCGTTGCCGACGAAGACGTGGTCGAAGACGTCCGGCGACAAGCCCTGGTCACGGAAGTAGGCGCGGGCCCGCTCCCAGTTCTTCTTGACTTCGGCGGCGGACTTGCCCAGCTGGTCCGGGAACCGCCGGGCCAGCCACGGCGCGTAGACGCGGTCGAACTGCCGCTGGTCGATCTTCGGAAACGCCTCGAACGCGGCCTGGAGCCGGCCTTCGAAGTTGACGCTGGAGTCGAGGACCATCCGCCCGGCGTGCCCGGGGAACAGCGACGCGTACTTCGCGCCGAGCCAGGTGCCGTAGGAGTAGCCGAGGTAGTTCAGCTTTTCGTCGCCCAGCAGCGCGCGGATCAGGTCCATGTCGTGCGCGGTCTGCCAGGTGGTGACGAAGGGCGCGAGCGCGTCGCTCTGGCAGGCCTCGGCCACCGCCCGCGGTATCCGCTGGTGCCGGTCGATGCTGGTGGCCGACCGGTCGCGCGCGTCGAGGTCGTCCTCGGCCGGGAGCCGCCCGATCGGCACCCGGCAGACGAACCCGTCGTCGTCGCCGCCCTCCTGGCCGGTGCCGCGCGGGTCCATGCCGACGAAGTCGAAGTGCTCGTTCACCGCCGGTTCCAGGCCGGCTAGCGCACCGGCGAGCGAGGTGCCCTGGCCACCGGGCCCGCCCGGGTTCACCAGGATCGCGCCCCGCCGCTCGCCGGTCGCGGCGGCGCGGCTGATCGAGACCTTCAGGTCCTTCCCGGCGGCCGGCGCGGACCAGTCCCGCGGGACGGTGATCCGCGCGCACTGGCCCTTTTTCGCCTTGAAAGGGCACGCGCCCCACTCGACCTTCTGGGTCAGGTAGGGCGCGAGCGGATCGGGCGTGGTCGCGGCGGCGGGCGCGACGGCCCCCACCAGGACAGCGACCGCCACCGCCAACCCCGTTCGCGACGTCCGCACCGCAGCTTCCTTCCTCGGTCCCCGGCAATTCGGGAACACCCAAGCACAGCGGGACGGGCGAGGGCAGCCCGGAGACCACCGTTCGCGCCGGGAATTCCCTCGATCCGGTGATCAGCCCGGCGGTTCGGCCTCCCCGGCGTCCTCGTCGACGTCCTGGTGCTCGGGCTCCTCGCGGTCGACCTCGGGGATGTCGACGTCGAGGTCGATCTCCGGGGTCCCGGGCGGGCGGGGTGCGTCGGGGGTGATGGGGCCGTGCTCGGCTTCGGTCATGGGGAGTGGTTACCCGGAGGCCGCCATCTCAAGCGGACGTCACTCGCAGAACGCGGTGTCCACAGTGGAGAGGACGGCGACCGCGGCCTTCTCGCCGTCGCCGAACGTGCCCGGCAGCGCGGTCACCGCCAGGCCGACCGAACGGCCGTCTTCCGTGGCGCCACCGCGGGTTTCGTAGCCGTCGATGTCGCCGCCGTGGCCCCAGTAGGCGCCGCCGCAGCTCAGCGGGACGCGGAAGAGGCCGAGGCCGTACTGCCACCCCGGGAACAGCGGCGCGTCGACGGTCTTGCGCATCTCGGCCAGCTGCGCGGCCGGCAGCAGCTGGCCGCCGAGCAGGGCCCGCGACAGCTTCGCCAGGTCGCTCGGCGTCGAGATCAGCTGGCCGGCCGCCCCGCCCCACGACGGATCCATCTCGGTCGCGTCGACGACCTTCGTGCCCGTGCTGTTCGCGAGCGCGTAGCCGTGCGGGTGCGGCCCCTGGATGGTCTCGTCGCCCGGCTGCGGCCAGTACGTGTCGCGCAAGCCCGCCTTCGCGATCACCCGCTTCGTGATCTGCTCCTGCACCGGACGCCCGGTCACGTGCTCGATCAGCAGGCCGGCCAGCAGGTAGTTGGTGTTGCTGTACTCCCACTTGGTGCCGGGCGCGAACTTCGCCGGGTGGGCCAGCGCCGCGGCGAGCAGGTCGTGCGGCTGGAAGAACTTGTGCCGGACGTCTTCGAAGTTCTCCACGCCGAGGTACTCGGTGTAGTTCGGCAGCCCGCTGGTGTGCTGCAGCAGCTGCCGGACGGTGATGGCGTTCCCGTCGATGCCCTCCCCGCGCACCAGCCCGGGCAGGTACCGCTCGATCGGCGCGTCCAGCTCGACCCGGCCCTCGGCCACGAGCTGGAGGACGACGACCGCGGTGAAGGTCTTCGTGTTGCTGCCCGCCCGGACCCGGCCGTCGCGCGGGACCGGGACGCGGCGGTCGAGCCGCGCGGACCCGGCGACCAGCGACGTGCCGGTGCCGTCCCGGCCCACCCAGGCCAGTGCCGCCGGGAACTTCTCCTGGCTCACCAGCGCGTCGAGGCTCGCCTGCACGGGCGGCTTCGGGCCGGTGGCCGCCGCCGTCGTGGTCAAGCCGCCCAGCAGCCCCGCCACCGTCAAGATCACTGCACCCTTGCGCATCGGTTCTCCTCCATGTCCGGTTCGATACCGGAAATGCTGCTCGAACCCGGCGCGAAGATCAGTAGCGCGGGCTACCGGATCACGGGTAGCGCTGGCGCTACCGTGTGCCCGTTCTCGGGGGTACCGCGGGAAATGCGTTGCCGGAAGGGAGTTCCCGTGCCACGGTGCCGCCGTGACTACGACGATGCGCGCGGCGGTCTGTGCCGGAGCGGGTGGCCCGGAGGTCCTGGAGGTCCGTGACCTGCCGGTCCCGGCGGTGCGGGAAGGCTGGAGCCTGGTCCGGGTGAAGGGCGCCGGCCTGAACCGGTCGGAGCTGCGGACCCGGCAGGGCCATTCTCCGGACGTCCGGTTCCCGCGGGTGCTCGGCATCGAATGCGTGGGCGTGGTGGCCGGGTCCACCGATCCGGCGCTGCCGGAGGGGACGACCGTCGCGGCGGTGATGGGCGAGATGGGGCGCGAGTTCGACGGCGGCTACGCGGAGTACGCGCTGCTGCCGAATGCGCTGCTGATGCCCATCACCACCACGTTGTCCTGGGAGGTCCTGGCGGCGCTGCCCGAGACGTACCTGACGGCCCAGGGCGCGCTGGACGCGCTGGCCATCGCATCGGGAACGCGGCTGCTGATCCGCGGCGGGACGTCGTCGGTCGGGCTGGCGGCGGCGTCGATCGCGGCCGGCCACGGCCTCGAGATCGCGTCGACGACCCGGCGCCCGGACAAGGCCGGTGCGGTGACCGCGGCGGGCGTCTCCCACGTGGTGATCGACGACGGCGGACCGCTGGATCTGCCGTGGGAGCCCGACTTCGTCCTGGACCTCGTCGGCGCGCGCACGGCGGTGGACTCGCTCGGGCTGGTCCGCCGCGGTGGCACGGTGTGCGTGGCGGGCTCGTTGAGCGGGTGGTCGATCGCGGACTTCCAGCCGGTGGCGATGATCCCGTCCGGCACGCGGCTGACGGCCTTCCACAGCAAGGACATGACGGGCCGCGCGGACGTGCTGCAGCGGATCGTCGGCGAGGTCGAGGCGGGGGTGCACCGGCCCCACATCGACCGGGTCTTCGGGCTGGACGAGATCGTGGCCGCGCACCGGTACATGGAGGACGACCTGGCCGGCGGGAAGCTGGTGGTGCTGTGCTAGCAGCGAAGTCAGTCCCGGGGCACCTCGACCGGCGCCCACAGGCTCGGCAGGTTGACGACGATCCCCTCCTGGCTGCTGCGCGCGATGATCACCACGGCCTCTTCGTCCGTCGGGTTCTCCTCGCGGTGCGGGACGTACGGCGGCACGAAGATGTAGTCCCCGGGTCCCGCTTCGATGCGCACCTCCTCGTCGCCGTCGGCGAAGACGAACACCGGGTGGCCCGACTTGACGTAGATCGCGGTCTCCGCCTCGCCGTGGTGGTGGTCGCCCGAGTTCGTCACCGGCGCGACGTGCGTCTCGCCCATCCAGACCTTCGACGAGCCCACCGTCTTCCCGGAGATCGCCTCCAGGCGCTTCATCCCGCTCGTCTGGTTCGTGTCGCCGGTCAGGTCCGCGCCGCGGATGTGCCGCAGCGGCTGGTGCCAGAGGTCGGTCATCGGAGTGGTCCCTTCGTCACCCCGCCATCTTCCCCGCCCCGCGCCCGGTGCGCCCGTCCGGAGCGGTGATCAGAGGTCGAGCACGAGCCGCGGTGAGCACGAACGCGACACGCAGATCATCATCACCTCGTTCTCCCGCCGTTCCGCCGCGGTCAGCACCGAGTCGCGGTGGTCCGGGGTGCCGCCCAGGACGCCGGTTTCGCAGGTGCCGCACGTGCCTTCCTGGCACGAGGACAGCACCGGGACCCCCGACTCCTCCACCACCTCCAGGATCGAGCGGTCCGCCGGGACGGCCAGGACGCGGCCCGAGCCGGCGAGTTCGACCTCGAACGCGGTGCGCGGGCCGTCGTCCTCGACCGGAGCGAACCGCTCGACGCGCAGGGCGCCTTCGGGCCAGCCGGCGCAGTGCTCTTCCACCGCCGCCAGCAGCGGATCCGGGCCGCAGCAGTACACCGCGGTGTCCGGCCGCGGCTCGGCCAGCAGCGCGGGCAGGTCGAGCAGCCCGTGTTCGTCCTGCGGACGGATCGTCACCCGGTCTCCGTGGCGGGCCAGTTCGGCGGTGAAGGCCATCGAGGACCGCGTCCGGCCGCCGTAGAGGAGCTGCCACTCGCGGCCCGTTCCGGCGACCGCGTCGAGCATCGGCAGGATCGGCGTGATGCCGATGCCGCCGGCGACGAACAGGTAGCGTTTCGCGTCGACGAGCGCGAAGTGGTTGCGCGGCCCGTCGACCTGGATCCGTTGCCCGGCACCGAGTTCGTCGTGCACGTACGCCGACCCACCCCGGCCGGCGGGCTCGCGCAGGACCGCGACCTGGTACGCCGAAGTGTCGCCGGGCCGGCCGCACAGCGAGTACTGCCGGACGACGTCGCCGGGCAGCCGCAGATCGACGTGCGCCCCCGGTTCCCAGGACGGCAGCGGCTGCCCGTCCGGTGCCCGGAGTGTCAGCCGCACGACGCCGTCGGCGAGCTTTTCCTTGTCCGCCACCACCAGCTCGAGTGTCATGCTCCGTGCCCTTCGGGATGGGCCAGCAGCCAGTCCCACAGCGCCACCGGGTCGTCGAACTCGCGCTCGGCCCCGCAGTGGCAGACCGCGCGCAGCCGGTCGGTGCCCAGTACCCAGTGGATCCGGTGGACGCGGTCGCCGGTGAGCATCGGCCGCGTCACGACGTGACCAGCCGTTGCAGCAGCCGGCGCGCCGCGAGGCCGCCGGTGTCGATGTTGACCGACAGCTCCTGGTAGCCCTCCGGTTCCGCGGCGATCACCCGCTCCAGGACGTCGAGCGCTTCGACGTCCTGGAGGACGACCGTGCGGTTGTTCTCCGCGAGGAACGCCGAAACGCCGTCGTCGTCGAGGGCGAAGTCCCGGGCCACCGCCCAGAAGTCGTGCGTCGAGTTTTCGGTCTCGGGAGTGATCGCGTAGACGACCTCGACGTGGAAGGCGTCCGGGTCGCTGCCGTCCGGGTTCGGCACCGAGCCGACCGGCGCGATGCGGCTGTGCAGCTTGTAGAGGCACGGCGGCGTGTACTCGATGTCCTGCCAGCGGGTGATCCGGCCCTGCAGCCCGGTGGACTTGGCGTAGAAGGGCGGGCACGCCGCGTCGGCCATGTGCCGGGACACGTAGACGATCCCGGCCTCGTCGTCGACCTCCGTCGTGATCGGCGTTTCGGCGACCTCCGGCGTGCCGATGTAGCCGCCGTGCAGGTAGGTCTCGTGCGAAAGGTCCAGCAGGTTGTCGACCAGCAGCGAGTACCGCGCCTTCAGCGGCTCCATCCCGGCGACCGTCGTGTAGCCGGGGGAGTCGAGGTAGGGCGCGCGCGGGATCTTCGTGACGTCCGCCTTCTCCGGGTCGCCGATGAACACCCAGACGAAGGAGTCCTGTTCCACCAGGGGGTAGCTCCGCAGCCGGGCGGTGCGCGGCACCCGGTTCTGGCCGGGCACGGACACGCACTTGCCGTCGACGCCGTAGGTGAAGCCGTGGTAGCCGCAGACGACCTGGTCGTCGACGAGCCGGGACGGGGCCTGCGACAGCGGGAACCGGCGGTGCACGCAGCGGTCGGCCATCGCGGTGACGCCGCCGTCGCGGGTCCGCCAGAACAGGATCGGCTCCCCGCAGATGGTGCGGCTGAACAGGTCCTGGCCGATCTCGGAGCCGTACGCGGCGACGTACCACTGGTCGCGGGGAATGGCGCTCATCGGTTTCGTCCTCTCGTGGCGGGGCACACAGCGTGCGGGAACGCCCCGGCGCCCGCGAAGGGCGTTTCCATAAGATGGAAAGTTCAGCCGAGCGCGCGCGAGATCGCGCGGGCGCTGGTCATGACCAGCGGGGCCAGCGCGTGCGGCGACGCGCTGCCGTACCGCACGACGAGCGACACGGCGGCGACGACCTGGCCGCGCGCGTCGTGGATCGGCGCCCCGACCGAGAGGCTGTCGAGGGTCACCTGGCGTTCGCTGGTGGAGAAGCCGTGGGTGCGCACGTCGGCGAGCATGTGCCGCAGCCGGTCCGGATCGGTGACGGTCTCCGGGGTGTACCGCTCGATCGGGTTGCGGAGGACGTCCTCCTGCACCTCGGCGGGCGCGTGGGCGAGCAGGACGAGCCCGACTCCGGTCGCGGTGAGCGCGAACCGCCCGCCGACGCGCGTCAGCACGGGCACGGCCCCGGTTCCGGCGATCCGCTCGATGTAGACGACTTCGGTGCCTTCGCGGACGGCGAGCTGCACGTTTTCGCGGGTGATCTGGGAGAGGTCCTCGAGGAACGGCAGGGCCCGCTCGCGCAGCCCCAGCCCCCGCGGCGCGAGCGACCCGAGCTCCCACAGCCGCAGCCCGACGCGGTAGACGCCGGATTCGTCGCGTTCGAGCGCACCCCACTCGCAGAACTCCCGCAGGAGCCGGTGCGCGGTGGCGGTGGGCATCCCGGCCCGGCGCGCGATCTCGCCGAGCCGCAAGGCGGGCCGGTCCGGGGTGAAGGCGCCCAGCACCCGCAGCGCCCGTCCGAGCACGGGCCCGGTGGCGCCCGGAGCACGACCTCGACGCGGCACGGCCACCGAGCATAGTGGACGGAGCCGGCGGTGCCCGGTGAGCTGAAGGGGCCCTTCCTCGCCTGCGATGCCAGGCCCCTTCAGCTCGTCACCTGCCCCCGATGTCCCTTTCGTCACCGGCCGGTCAGAGGCTGTGGGCGACGATGTCGCCCTGGCTGGTGGTGGCGCGGATCGAGAGTTCGGCGGTGCCGCTGTTCTTCAGGGTGTTGTCGATGCGGCCGTAGGTCGTGCCGGCGTCCAGGGAAGCCGAGACGCCGGCGGCCGCGCCGACCGTGATGCTGCCGGCCTGGGTGGTCAGCGTGACCAGCCCCGCGGCGGCTTCGCCGATGCGGATGTCGCCGCGGGCGGTGCTGATCTCGGCCGGACCGCCGAGGCGGCCGATCTCGACGTCGCCGTCGGTGGCGGTGAGGTGGACGCTCGCGGCTTCGGCGAGCTTGATGTGGCGGTACGCGCCGGTGAAGGTGACCTCGCCGAGGCGGCCGGTGCCGTCGAGTTCGGCGCCGGCGGTGGTGGCCTCGACGCGGGACCCGGTGGGCAGCCCGACGGTGACCTCGATCGAGCCCGACGGGCCGAAGTACTGGTTCCGGCCCTGCGGGGTGTGGACCCGCAGGACGCCGTCGGTGTAGCTGACGGTGGTCTGCCCGGCGGCCTTGACGTCGCGGTTCTTGCCGGGGTCGGCGGGGCGGACGTCGACGGTGGTGTCGGCGCGGTCGGTTGCGACGAGCCGGACGCGGCCGGCGGCGAAGTCGAGGGTGGCGGTGATCGCGGCGGGGGTGGCGAAGGTCTGCATCGTGTTCTCCTGTGGTCGGTGCCCCCGGTGGTGGGGACGGGAACCACTGTCGCCGGGCGGGCTGACACCCGGCGGCCACCGCGCTGACACGGCGGCTGACACGGCCCGGGGTGACGCCGGAATCACGGGTGATCGCTTTCCGGCATTCGGGGGTGGCACCGGTCGTGCATTCGGTTCAACCGGCGTATGAGAACATTTCTTCGGGTCTGTCACAGTAGTTCTGAATGGACAGTCCTTTGTCCATGGTCCGGACGCCACCGAGCACGATAAACGTGCTACCGTAAGGAAAATACCGCTCGCGCGTCGCGGCGCGCAAACGAGCCGGCGCCGGATCGGTTACGGCGGGAACCGATCTCGATCAGTTGAGATTGCCCACTCCGGGTTTTTCGGTTCTTCGCGTTTCCCGGAGCCATTTCGGTGGATCCCTGGAGCGTCCCGTTCCTCCTCTGAAGGAGTTCACCATGAGAGTCCGGAAGACCGGCATCGCGGCGGTCGTCGCGATCCTCGTGACCGCGATGGTCGCCCTCTTCACCAGCCCGGCCTCCGCCGCCCCGGCGCCGGCGGCTCCGGCGATCCCGGCGCTGTCCACCCCGATCACCGGCACGTTCACCGATGCGGCCGGTGGCACCGGCACGGCGGCCGGCACCTTCACCCCGACGGGCTTCGTCGCGGACGGCACCACCCTGCTGGCCAACGGCGTCGCCGACGTGACGCTGACGGACTCCGCGGGCCAGGCGGCCGGCACGGAGTCCCGTGCGGTGACCGTGCCGGTCGGCGTCGCGGCGGCGTCCTGCGAAATCCTCGACCTGGTGCTCGGGCCGCTCGATCTCGACCTGCTCGGCCTGGTCGTGCACCTCGACCGCGTCCACTTGAACATCACGGCCGAGTCCGGCCCCGGCAACCTGCTCGGCAACCTGCTGTGCGCGATCGCCGGCCTGCTCGACCCGGGCCCGCTGACCGATCTGCAGGCGCTGGTCGACCTGCTGAACCAGATCCTCGCGCTGCTCCGCGGCTGACGCGCGCCTCCGCGATGACGGGCCGGCTCACCTCCGGGTGGGCCGGCCCGTCGCCGTCGGCCTCACCGGCCGGGCACGGAAGCCGTGCCCGGGAGGCCAGTCCGGTTCGAGTGACCGGCGGGCGATCACCGGAAACCCTCCGACCCGGAACGGCGCTGCCCGGCGTAACGGGCGACCGTCCGGATGCGACTCACGCGTGTCCGGCGGGCCGGGAGGCGGAATGAAGAAACGACTGGTGATCTGCTGCGACGGGACCTGGAACTCCCTCAAGCAGCCGGCTCGGACGAACGTCGCGCGGGTGTGGGACGCCGTGCCCGGCGAGGGCGCGGACGGCGTGCGCCAGCCGACCTGCTACCTCAAGGGGGTCGGCGCCGGCCTGCCGCTGGTGGGGCACCTCGCCGGCGGAGCGTTCGGCTGGGGCCTGTCGGCCGCCGTGCGGGACGCCTACCGGTTCCTCGTCGAGAACTACGTGCCCGGGGACGAACTGTTCTTCTTCGGGTTCAGCCGCGGCGCCTACACCGCGCGCAGCACGGTGGGTTTCCTCCGCAACTGCGGCGTCCTGCGCCCCGAGCACGCCGGCCTGATCGACGAGGCCTACCGGCTCTACCGGGACCGTGACGCGGCGACCGGCCCGGACAGTCCCGCGGCCGTCCGGTTCCGCGCAGAGCACGCCCACGAGGACGTGACGCCCGTGCGGTTCATCGGGGTCTGGGACACGGTCGGCGCGCTGGGCATCCCGCTGAGCGGCGGCCGGTTGCTGCACCGGATCAACCGGCGCTGGCAGTTCCACGACATGACGCTGAGCTCGACCGTGCAGTCGGCCTTCCAGGCGCTGGCCATCGACGAACACCGCAAGTCCTACGTCCCGGCCGTGTGGCAGCCCTCGGCCAAACCCGCGGAGCGGAACCAGGAACGGGAGCAGGTCTGGTTCACCGGGGCGCATTCCGACGTCGGGGGCGGGTACCGGGAGCGCGACCTGGCGGACATCGCCCTGCGCTGGCTGGCGGAGCGGGCCGGCCGGTGCGGCCTGGACTTCGACCCGGGCGCGTTCGGCGACCCGGCCGGCGCGAACCCGGAAGGGAAACTGCACAACTCCCTCAGCGTGTTCTTCCGGTTGTTCGGTTCGGCGGACCGGCCGATCGGCCGGGCGGACGCGCCGTCGGAGTCGCTGGCGTCCAGCGCGCACGACCGGCACACGGCGATGGCGTACTCGCCCGCGAACCTCGTGACCTACCTCGAAGGCAGCCCCAAGATCACCACGGTTTGACCGAATCTCGTCATACGGCCGCCGCGGCTTCGGTCAGCGCGGCGAGGAGAGCCGTGGTGGCGGGCGGATCGGGCGGTTCGCCGTAGGTCGCCGCGTAGATGTGCTGGTGCGATCCGGGCAGTTCGCTCGCCTCGATGCCGTCGGCGCGGTGGGCGCGCAGGGCCAGCCCGGGGCTGGTCGTCACGCCCAGCCCGGCGACGACCAGCGCCTGCATCACGACCATGTCGTCGGAGGTGTAACCGATCCGGGGTTCGAAACCCTGCTCGGCGCACAGCGACAGCAGGTGGCCCCGGCACCGGTCGCAGCCGGCGATCCAGGTGGCGTCGCGCAGGGCCGGCAGCGTCTGCCCGGGGCTGGTGGACAGCAGGTACAGCGGATCGTCGAGCAGGTGGTGCAGGCGGACGTCCGGCGGTTCGGGCTCGGTGTCGTCGTAGCGGAAGATGATCGCGACGTCGATCTTGCCGGTGCGCAGCAGTTCCAGCGCTTCCGGTGGTTCCGTGTCGGTCAGGCCGATCCGCAGGCCGGGGTGCCGGGCCGTCAGCGCGGCCACCGCCCGCGGGATGAGCGAGCCGATCACGGACGAGAAGCTGGCCACGCGCACCCGTCCGGCGCTCAGCCCGACGTGGGCGGACAGCTCGGCGTCGGCGGCGTCGATCCGCCCGAGGATCTCGGCCGCCCGGGACGCCAGCAGCTGCCCGGCCGGCGTGAGCCGGATCCCGCGCCCGGCCCGCTGCAGCAGCTGCGCGCCGGTCTCGGCTTCGAGCCGGGCGAGGTGGTGGCTGACGGTCGGCTGCGTGTAGTGCAGCTCCTTCGCCGCCGCGGTGACCGAGCCCAACCGCGCGAGCGCGTCGATGACCCGCAGTCGGGTGACGTCCAGCATGCATCGACCCTATCTATGGATCGGCATCACCATCGGCATTGGACGGAGGAGCCGATCCATTGCAGGCTCAGGGGCACACGATCTCTTGAGGAGCACAAACCATGACACTCGTCCGCGTCCACAACTTCTCCGTCTCCCTCGACGGCTTCGGCACCGGTGAGGGCCAGACCGCCGAGGCCCACTTCGGGCACGCGGGGGACCGGCTGCACGAGTGGATGTTCACCACGGGGTGGTGGCAGGCCGGCGGCAGCGGCGGCGTCGACGACGCCTTCGTCCGGCAGCACGACCCGGGGATCGGCGCCGAGATCATGGGCGCCGGGAAGTTCGGGCACCCCGGATGGCACGAGGACCCGGAGTGGCAGGGGGCGTGGGGCCCGAACCCGCCGTTCCACACGCCGGTGTTCGTGCTGACCCACCACGTGCGCCCGCCGATCGAGATGGAGGGCGGCACGACGTTCCACTTCCTCGACGCGTCCCCGGCCGAGGCACTCGACGTCGCCCGCGAAGCCGCGCAGGGCAAGGACATCCGCCTCGGCGGCGGCGCCACGACGATCCGCGAATTCCTCGAGGCGGGGCTCGTCGACCACCTGCACGTCGTGATCGTCCCGATCCTGCTCGGCCGGGGCGTGCGCCTGTGGGACGGGCTGGAGGGCCTGGAGAAGGACTTCCAGGTCGAGGCGACGTCGTCACCGAGCGGCGTCACGCACGTGACCTTCACCCGCACGGCCGGCTGAGCGGAAGCCGGCACACCGCGACCGCGAACCTGATCAGCTGCCGGACTTCAGCAACGGCACCAAGGCGTGCGGGCGGTCCAGCGGGATGATGTGACCGCAGTCGTCGAGGACGTGGGATTCGAGGACGTCGGTCACCGGGCGCAGCTGGCGCGCGAGGGCGTCGCCCACCGGGTGGGCGCCGACCGCCGTGGTGGGCACCGTGAGCCGGGCGGCCGCCACCGCCTCCGAGATCTGCCGCGCGCTCTCGGGCATCGCGCGGTAGTGGGCGAACGCGGCCCGCAGCGCGTCACGGCCGGTGTAGGCGGCGACGAAGTGCTCCCGGAGCTCGGCGGGCACGCCCCGGCGGGTGCCGGCGTCGAGGAACCAGCCGATGTAGGTGTCCTCGTGCCCGGTCAGGACCGTCTCGGCGAGGCCGGGGACCGCGTGGAACCCGAACCACCACGGCGGCCCGCCGGCGAGGAAGTCCTCCGCGCCGGGGAGGCGGCCGAGCAGGGACTCCATCAGGACGAGCCGGCGGACCCGCTCGGGCCGGCGCAGGGCGAGCAGGAAGGCGGGCGGGGTACCCGCGTCGATACCGGCGACCGTCGCGACCGGTTCGCCGAGGGCGTCGAGGAGGGCTTCGGCGTCCTCGGCGAGGGTGGCGGCGTCGTAACCGCCGTCGGCGCGGGTGGTCGCGCCGAGGCCGCGCAGGTCCGGGGCGATGACGCGGTGGTGCGGGGTCAGGTGCGGGAGGACCGCGGTCCAGACGCGCCAGGTGTGCGGGAAGCCGTGCAGCAGCAGGAGGGCG
The DNA here is from genome assembly GCF_055565395.1 of Amycolatopsis sp. NPDC028719. Taxonomy (NCBI): domain Bacteria; kingdom Bacillati; phylum Actinomycetota; class Actinomycetes; order Pseudonocardiales; family Pseudonocardiaceae; genus Amycolatopsis; species Amycolatopsis sp. NPDC028719. Next base: position 276,964 of record NZ_JBVHUL010000004.1, on the reverse strand, counting down.
GGTCCGCGACCGCCGATGGCGACGTTGACGTCGATGCCGTTCGCGGTGATCCGGTGTTCGCGCACGTGGGTTCTCCTGTGTGGTTACCATTGGTTAGTGGCTAACGGTAGGTAACGACCGTGGACCGGCCAAGACGGCACTTTCCCGACAGGTGGTGAGCTCCAGGTGACCCCCTCGCCCCCGGGCACGCGCGGCGACCTCTTCGACCCGGCGTGCCCGACCCGCCGGCTGCTGGACCGGATCGGCACGAAGTGGACGTCGATGGTGGTCAAGGTGCTGGCCGACGCCGGCCCGGACGAGGTCCGGTTCGCGGAGCTGCAGCGGCGGATGCCGGGGGTGTCGCAGAAGATGTTGTCGGTGACGCTGCAGAGCCTCACCCGCGACGGCCTGGTGGCGCGCCGGGTCGAGCCGACGGTGCCGCCGAAGGTCCACTACCGCCTCACCGACCTGGGGCGCTCGCTCGAGGTGCCGCTGGCCGCCCTGCGTTGCTGGGCGGAGGAGCACATGCCGGCGATCGACCGGGCCCGCGACGCAAGCCGCGACTGACTCCGGCGTGACCACCGGCCCGCGCCGGGCGTCAGGTCACGGCTTTCCCGTGCCGAGCAACGCCGGGATCGCGGTGTGGCCGTTGGACAGGAACGACGGGACGGTGGCCAGCTCCGCCGGGTCCACGGCCAGCCGGAGCTCCGGGAACCGGGCGAACAGCGCGGGCAGGGCGATGGCGGCTTCGAGGCGGGCCAGCGGAGCGCCCAGGCAGAAGTGCACGCCGTGCCCGAAGGCCAGGTGCTGCTTGTCCTCGCGGGACAGGTCGAACTCGTCCGCCGTGTCGCCGTGCTCGGCCGGATCCCGGCCCGCCGCCGCGTAGGCCGCGAGGATCGCTTCGCCCTTGCCGATGATCGTGCCGTCGTCCAGGGCGATGTCCTCGACCGCGTACCGCAACGGCAGGTACGGCACCGGTGCCTGCCAGCGCAGTGTTTCCTCGATGACCTCGGCCCAGGTGTGCTCCCCGCGCCGGACCGCGGCCAGCTGCCCGGGATGGGTCAGCAGCGCGGTGACCGCGTGGTCGAGCAGGTTGACGGTGGTTTCGTGGCCCGCCGTGAGCATGAGGATGAGCGTGTCGACGAGCTCGTCCGCGTCGAGCCGGGTGGCGTCCTCGGCCCGCGCGGTGATCAGGGCGCTGGTGAGGTCGTCGGCGGGGTGCGCGGTCTTGTCGGCGACCAGGCCGCGCATGAGCTCGTACAGCCCGAGCGAGTTCGCCTGCGCCTGTTCGGCGGTGACGGTCGTGTCGAAGATGGTGTCCACGGCCGAGCGCATCGCGTCCCGGCGGCCGGGCGGCACGCCGAAGAGCCGGCAGATCACTTCGACCGGCAACGGGTAGGCGAACTCCTCGCGCAGGTCGACCGGCTCCCCGTGCGCGCCCGAGTGCTCGAGCCGGTCGAGCAGCTCCGTCGTGAGCTGCTCGATGTCCGGCCGCATGGCGTCCACCTGACGCGGGGTGAAGGCCTTGGACACCAGCGCCCGCAGCCGCCGGTGGTCGGCGCCGTAGGTGGTGAACATGTTGCGCACCGAAACCCAGATCAGCAGGGGCCAGTCTTCGCCGATCCGCCCTTCGCGCAAGGCGGTCCAGTGCGCGCGGGGATCCTTCGACACGCGGGGGTCGGTGAGGAGCTTGCGCAGGGTGGCCGCGTCCGCGACCGCCCACGCGGGGACGCCGCCGGGCAGTTCCACGAGCCCGGCCGGGCCTTCGGCGCGCAGGAGCCGGCCCTCTCCGTGCACGTCCTGGCCGGTGACGTCGAGCCGCAAGACGTTGCCGCCGGTCATCTGGCCCCCTTCCGCGATCGGTCGGACGGCCCACGCCGAACCGTAGGCCGTCCTTCCGGTTTTACCAGCGGACCGGCGGATTCCGGCACGGTGGCGGCCGAATCGGCGTCGCGAATAGGGGTGACCCCAGCCGGCTGTCAGCCGGGTCGGAAGAACGCGAGCAATCGCTGCGCGGCGTCCGGCGACATCAGCAGTTCCTGCATCTTCGCGGACATCCGGGCGGCGGCACCGGTGCGTTCGAACATTTCGCTTTCGTACTCCTCGACGGCGGCGGCGAAGTCGTCCGGGTGCGCGGCCAGCGCGAGGCCGAGCAGGGCGCCGTCGAGCAGCGCCATGTTCGCGCCCTCGCCCACCGGCGGCATCAGGTGCGCGGCGTCGCCGACCAGGGTGACGTCCGGCTTCGACGGCCAGGTCAGCCCGATCGGCAGCGTGGCGAGCGATCGCGGCACGACCACGTCGTCGCAGGCCGCGATCAGCGCGGTGAACCGCGGGTCCCAGCCGTCGAGCAGCTCGATCAGCCGCGCGCGGGCGGCGGCCGGGTCGTCGAACGGGATCCCGCTGGTGGCGAACCAGTCTTCGCCGGTGTGGTAGAAGCTGAGGCCGATGCGGACGCGGCCGTCGCCGTTGCGTTGCGCCGAAAGGGATTTCCCGTCGCCGAGCACCCAGTAGTTGCCGCGCCCGACCATCGCCGCCAGGTCGGGGTGCGTGCGGTCGATGTCGGGGATGCCGACCTCGACGACGTTCTGGCCGAGGTGCTCCGGGCGGGCGTCGGTGAGCAGCGCGCGGACTCGGGACTGCGCGCCGTCCGCACCGACCAGCAGGTCGTACGGCGCGCTGCGGCCGTCGGCGAAGTGCACCAGGCCGTCGCCGGCGGAGGCGAACGCGTGCCCCCAGCGCACCACGTCTCCGGGCAGGGAGTCCAGCAGCAGGGCGCGCAGATCGGCGCGGTCGACCTCGGGGCGCAGTAGCGGGGCGTCGTCCGGCGTGTCCTCCTGGAGCAGCAGGGTGCCGTCGGGCTCCAGGAGCCGCATGTCCTGGCCTTCACCACGGGCGATCGCGAAGAACTTATCGAGCAGGCCGGCTTCGCGCAGCGCCCGCTGCCCGGAGTGGATGTCGAGCATGCCGCCCTGGCCGCGCGCGCCGCGTGCCGGTTCGCGTTCGTACACGACGGCGTCGATGCCCTTCACGTGCAGCACCCGGGCGAGGGCGAGGCCGCCCAGCCCGGCTCCCACGATGGCGATCGTCATGGTTCCCCCTTCGATACGGTGTATTGCACAATACAGTGTATCGAAGGATGCGTTGTACTGTCACCGGCATGGTGGTGTGGGAACGGCCGGAGCCGCCGGAACGACCGGTGCCGGCCCCGCTGAGCCGGGAGCGGATCGTCCGGGCGGCGCTCGGGCTGGCCGACGCGCACGGCCTGGAAGCCGTGTCGCTGCGCAAGGTCGCCGCCGCGCTGGACGTCGGGCCGATGCGGCTGTACGGCTACATCGGCACCAAGGAAGAGCTGCTCGACCTCATGGTCGACGCGGTGTACGCCGAGATCCGGCCGGCCGGCGACGGCTGGCGGGAGGTGCTGACCTCGGTCGCCGAGCTGACCCGGCGCGCCGTGCACCGGCACGAATGGATGGCCGACCTGATCGGCGGCCGGCCCCAGCTCGGGCCGAACGCGCTGGCCAGGGGCGAAGCCGTGCTGGCCGCGCTGGGCGGCGTCGACGTGGACATCGTCATGCCGGTGGTCACCGCGGTCGACGCGTACGTGATCGGCACGGTGCGCCGGGAGACCGCCGAGCGGCGCGCCGAACGAGCCTCCGGGATGAACCAGCGGCAGTGGCAGGCCGCCTACGGGCCCTACCTCGAGCGCATGTTCGCGACCGGCCGGTTCCCCGCGCTGGAGACGGTCGTCCGCGACGCGGCCCACCTGGACGCCGACGAGACCTTCCGGACCGGCCTCGGCTTCCTCCTCGACGGCATCGGCGCCGGCCTCCCGGACTGAGCCGTCCTTCGCGCACCGTCCACTGAGGACGGCGCTGGGCCGGGAGGGTCCTCGGGTGCCCAGAACGCTCGAAGCGCGGGAAAGGTTGCCGTACCGCTCGCGCGGAACGTTCCGCCCTCCCCGGGCCTCCGGACGGTCCTGGATTCGTCCCCGAACCTCGAGGTCACCGTGGTCGCGCAGCAGGGCCGCTGGCTGTCCGGCGACACCGTCGCACTCGACGTGACGGTGAGCAACATCGGGGACGCCGTCGCCTTCGGGACGTTCGGCACCGCCTACACGGAGTCCGGGACGCCGCTGTGGACCGACCGGGGTCAGTGGGGTGACCTCGCGGACGGCGGGACCGGCGCGCCCGTCGCGCAGGGGGAGACCCGGACCTTCCCCCTGACCGGGCAGCTGGGCACGTTCTCCGGCGACCCGGTCGTGCACGTCGAGGTGTACACCGGGCAGGACGTCGACTACAGCGACAACATCCAGCGGGTCACGCTGCCGATGGCGCGGGGCACCGAGCGGGTCGCGGGCGTGCTGTACGGGGACGCGAACGGCGACGGCAAGCCGTCCGCGGGCGAGGCCCTGGCCGGCGCCGAGGCGCACTTCATCGGCGTCGGGACGACGTCGGACCTGGTCTCCGTCACCGACGCGACGGGCCACTTCTCCTTCGACACCAGGCCGCTGACCGGTCTCTACCTCGGCTGCGCCTGGACGGCCGCGGGGCCTGCACGGCGCTCGAAGTGCGGGCCGTCCGGCCGCTGTCCGACGTGCTGCACGAGACCATCACGCTGGACAAGACGACCTACGCCGCTGGGGAGACCGGCAAGGTGACGGTCACGCTCTCCAACTCCGGCACCCGGCCGGTCTCTACCTCGGCTGCGACGCGGGCGGGTTCGGCTCGGAGCCGGCGGTGACGGACGACCAGTGGGGCGCGTTCGACTACCGGCGGCACGAGGGCACCCCTGGCCGCGGGGCAGCGGATCGTGCTCACGGCGCAGGGCAAGGTGCCCGACCGGGCCGCCTACACCGGTACGACCGGGCTCGACTGCACCGCCGGTGACGGCCACACCGGTGGTGCCCCGTACGTCTCGGTCACCGCCAAGGTGCCCGGCATGCGGGCCGACTCCCACGGACAGGTCTGGCTCGACAAGAACGGCAGCAGCACGCCGGACGCCGGCGAAGGCCTGGCGAACCGGAACCTGGTGCTGCTCGAGGCCGGCACCATCCGCGCCTGCGCCCGGACCGATGCCACCGGCTACGCGACCTTCGAGGACATGCCGGTCGGCACCTACCAGCCGCGGGTGCTCGGCCCGTGGAAGCCGGCTCCGTTCGAGGGCGACCTCGGTGTCTTCGCGCCGCCCTACGGCGGCGGCGAGTGGCACGTGCGGTTCGTCGCCACCTGATTCGTGGGCGTTCCGGACGGTGCCGAACCGTCCGGAACGCCCACCGGGGCGGGCGAGCGGCGGGTGCCGGGCAGTGGCATCCTGACCGCGGTCCCGACTCCAGAGGAGATGTTCCGGATGCAGTTCCTGCTTTCCGTGGTCCACGACCGGCCGAGCCTCGCCGACCCGGACGAGGAAGCGGCGATCGACGAGTTCAACGACCGGCTCAAGGCCGGCGGCAACTGGGTCTTCGCCGGCGGGCTCGGAACACCCGACAACGCCACCGTCATCGACAACCGGGGCAAGCAGGCGGTGATCACCGACGGTCCGTTCCTGGAGTCGAAGGAGTACCTCGCCGGGTTCTGGATCATCGAAGCACCCTCGTTCGACGTCGCGGTCAAGCTCGCGACCGAGGGTTCGGCGGCCTGCAACCGGAAGGTCGAGGTCCGGCCGGTCCTGGGCGAATGAGCGTGATCGACGTCCGCGAGGCCGTCACCCGCGCCCACCGCGAAGAGTGGGCCCGCGTGGTCGCCGCCCTGGCCCGGCGCTTCGGCGATCTCGACATCGCCGAGGAAGCGGCCGCCGAGGCGTTCGCGACCGCCGTCGAGCGGTGGCCGGCCGACGGCGTGCCGCCCAACCCCGGCGCCTGGCTGACCACGACCGCCCAGCGCAAGGCCATCGACCGGCTCCGGCGCGAGAGCAAGCGCGACGACAAGCACAAGGAAGCCGGGCTGGCGTACGACGACAGCCCGCCCGAGCCGCTCGGCGCCGTCGACGACGACCGGCTCCGGCTGATCTTCACCTGCTGCCACCCGGCGCTGGCGATGGACGCCCGCCTGGCGCTGACGCTGCGGATGGTCGGCGGCCTGACCATGCCCGAGATCGCCCGCGCCTTCCTGGTGGCCGAAAGCACCATGGGGCAGCGGATCACCCGCGCGAAAGCCAAGATCAAGGCGGCGCGCATCCCCTATCGCGTGCCGTCCGCCGAGGATCTCCCGGAACGCGTCTCGGGCGTGCTCGCCGTGTTGTTCCTCGTGTTCAACGAGGGTTACCTGGCGACCGGCCCCGACACCGACCCGGTGCGGCACGACCTGACCGCCGAGGCGATCCGGCTCACCCGCGTGATCCGTGCCCTCCTGCCGGACGACGGCGAGGTGGCCGGGCTACTGGCGCTGATGCTGCTCACCGAGGCCCGCCGCCCGGCCCGGCTCTCGGCCGCCGGTGAGCTGGTTCCCCTGGCCGAGCAGAACCGCCAGGCGTGGGACGCGACGCTGATCGCCGAGGGCCACCGGCTGGTGCGCGAGCGGCTCGCCGCGGCCGCCGCCGGGGTCGCTCCGGGCCGCTACCAGATCCTCGCGGCGATCAACGCCGTGCACACCTCCGCCGGCGACATCGGCGACACCGACTGGTCGCAGGTCCTCGCCCTCTACGACCAGCTCGTCGGCATCGACCCCTCCCCGACGATCGCCCTCAACCGGGCGATCGCGGTCGCCGAGCTCGACGGCCCGGAGGTGGCACTGTCCGCCGTGGACCGGCTCGAGGACACTTTGGCCGGGTACCACGCTTTTCACGCGACCCGCGCCGAGTTGCTGCGGCGGGCGGGCCAGGACGATCAGGCTCGGATGGCTTACGGCCGGGCCATCGAGCTGGCTGGGAACACCGCTGAGACTGCGTATCTGACCCGTCGTCGCGACCAGCTGGGGTAGCTCGGACTCACGCTCGCGGGTGGTCGGCCCGGTGTCGGAATCGGGGTACGCCTTGGCCAGTTGCTTTCACGCCTCCTCCCGTGCTGTGTTGTTGCGCCGGGTGGGCGGAGCGGGCAGGCTCGGGTGGCTTACGGCCGGGCCATCGAGTTGGCTGGGAACACCGCTGAGACTGCGTATCTGACCCGTCGTCGCGACCAGCTGGGGTAGCGCGGTTTCGCGCGCGGCCGGCCGGCCGTCGCGATCAGCTGAAACAGGCCGCAATTGCGCCGGAATCCGCGCGCCGCCGGCCCGCGGGTGCCGGAAATGTCGGCTACAGCCAGCTCATCGGCGAGTGCAGCGCGTACAACTTGCGCAACTTCGAAGGTGCAGTGCCCGACGTCCTTCGGAACGATGAACACCTGCCCTGCTCGAGATCGACGTCTCCGGGCCGCCATTGGCTCGCCGGTGTCGTCGTGAGTGTGTCAGACGAACGCACACCTGACGTTCCGAAAATTCTTTCGAATGCGGTGTCGGATCGAGTCAGGGGTGTTCGTAGTACGGATGAGAGGTCGCCCAGAAGGGGCGCCCCGACAGAGCCGAGAAGGACGTTCCTCATGACAACCGTGAAGGAGCCGGGCGCGGTCGCCACAAGCCGCTCCAGCCGCCTGATGTGGGCGATCCTGGGGGTGGTGCTGCTTGCCGACGCCCTCGACGTGATCGATGCAACAGTCACGAACATCGCCGCTCCGACCATCGCCGCCGAGCTCGGCGGCGGGGAGAGCCTGATCAAGTGGTTGGGCCCGGCGTACATGCTCGCCATGGGTGTCCTGCTCGTCGTCGGCGGGCGGCTGGGTGACAAGTTCGGCCAGCGCAAGCTCTTCCTGCTCGGCGTGGCCGGGTTCACCCTCGCGTCGGCGGTCGCCGGGTTCGCGCCCGACCCCGCTCTGCTCATCGTCGCCCGGGTCGCGCAGGGAGCGTTCGGCGCCCTGCTGATTCCGCAGGGCATGGCGATCATGACGAAGAATTTCGACCGGGAGATGCTCGGCAAAGCGTTCGGCCTGTTCGGCCCGGTGCTCGGTATTTCCAGTGTGGCCGGTCCGGTTCTGGCCGGATTCATCATCAGCGCCGACATTTTCGGCCTGACCTGGCGCCCGATTTTCCTCCTGAACCTCGTGCTCGGCATCATCGGGCTGATCGTGGCCGCCAAGGTCCTGCCGCGTGACGACGACGGCGACCGGTCCACCGTCGTCGACGGCTGGGGCTCCGGCCTGCTCGCGGTGACGATGCTCGGGCTGCTGTACGGCCTGATCGAGGGCTCGACCAACGGCTGGGGCGCGATCGCCATCGTCTCGATCGTCGTCGGCGTCCTGTTCTTCGTCGCTTTCGCCTACCGCCAGCGCACGGCGGCCGACCCGCTCATCATGCCGTCGCTCATGAAGAACCGGGGTTTCACCTCCGGCATGCTCGTCGGCCTGGTCGCGTTCGCCGCCGGCACCGGCCTGATCTTCGTGCTGTCGCTGTTCCTGCAGGAAGGTCTGCACGCCAGTGCGCGGACCACGTCGCTCGGCCTGGTGCCGCTCACCCTGGGGCTCATCGCCGCCGGGTTCGCGGCCATGGGCGGACTGGTCGCCAAGCTGGGTCGCCGGCTCGTCTTCATCGGCCTGACCGTCGCCGTCGTCGGGTGTGGCTGGGTCCTGGCCCTCGTCGCGGCCTACGGCACGGACGTCAGCCTGTGGGCGCTGGCCCCGGCGCTGCTCGTCATCGGGGTCGGCATCGGCTTCAGCTTCGCCACGATCCCCACGGTCGCCCTCGGCGACGCGAAGCCGGAAGAAGCCGGCAGCGCCAGCGGTTCGCTCAGCTCGATCCAGCAGCTCGCTTCGGCGATCGGCTCGGCTGTGGTCACGTCGATCTTCTTCCAGGCCGCCGCCGGCTCGGGGATGGCCCACGCGATGACCGTGACCCTGATCGTCGTGCTGGCCGTGACCGCGCTCAGCATCCCGATCGTCGCTCTGATGCCCCGCAAGGCGCCGGCTGGACCGCCGCCGCCCCCGGAGTGAGTCACTTTTCCGGGAAGTGACGAAATGGCCGGCCGACGTGGTGCCCCGCACCCCCTCGGCCGGCCATCTTCGTTGCCGGGCCACAGCGCTGAAGCTGCGCCCCGCACGCGGCGAAGTTACGCTCGGCCCACCTGTGGATCGTATTCGCATCGAAAGGTGGGCTCCGGCATGACGACCGTGCACCGCTCCGCCCCGGCTCCGGTCGTCCTGGCCGGGTTCCTCGCCGCGGTGGCCGCCGTCGCCGTGGTCGGCAGCCTCGCCGCCACACGGTCGCGCGATGTCTACACCGCGCTGAACCAGCCGTCGTGGGCCCCGCCGTCCTGGTTGTTCGGTCCGGTGTGGACGGTCCTCTACGGCTTGCTCGCCGTGTCCGGCTGGCTGTACTGGCGCGCCGGCGGAACCCGGCGGGAGTTCGCCTGGTACGCCGCCGGGCTGGTGCTCAACGCGGCGTGGACACCGCTGTTCTTCGCCGCCGGTGCCTACACCGTGGCGCTGATCGAGATCGTGCTCCTCGACGCCGCCATCGTCGCCACCCTGCTCGTCTTCCGCCGCCGCTCGCCGGTCGCCGCCGCCCTCCAGGTGCCCTACCTGGCCTGGACCTCGTTCGCGACGGCGCTCAACGCCGCGATCGTGGTGCTGAACTGACGTGAAGCCGTCGACGCTGGTGGACACCCTGCTCGACCGCTCCGTCGTCGCCGGCTACTCACGCCTCGGCTACGCGCTGCGGCGGCTGAGCTGGCCGGACGACGACCCCGCCCCCGACGCCCTGCACGGCCGCGTCGCGCTCGTGACGGGGGCGAGTTCCGGCCTCGGCGAGGCCACGGCGACCGGACTGGCCCGCCTGGGAGCCGGCCACGCACGTGCTCGGGCCGCTCCTGCTGACCGAGCTGCTGCGGCCCGCCCTGCGCCTTCCCGGCGGTGCGCGCGTCCTCCTGATGTCCTCCGGCGGGATGTACACGCAGTCTCTCGCCGTCGCCGATCCCGAGTACCGGCAAGGAACTTATCGCGGCGCCACCGCGTACGCGCGCACCAAACGCATGCAGGTCGAGCTCACGCCGCCGCTGGCCGAGCGCTGGCGGGCCGACGGAATCGCCGTGCACAGCCTGCACCCCGGCTGGGCCGACACCCCGGGGCTCGCCGGTTCGCTCCCGGCCTTCCGCCGGCTCGTCGGCCCGGCTCTGCGGTCTCCGGCGGAGGGCGCCGACACCGCGGTGTGGCTGGCCGCGACCCGGCCCGCGCCGCCGGCGGGGCGGTTCTGGCACGACCGGCGGCAGCGGCCCGCGCACCTGCTGCCCGGCACCCGCCCGGCGCCCGGGGAGCCCGGACGCCTGCTGCGGTACTGCCTGGACGCGATCGACCGGTGACCGCCCACCTGACGATCTTCCACGCCCTCCCGGGCGAGTTCGCCGGCTCGGTGCTCGCCGATTGCTCCGACGTCGCCGTGGCACGACGGCGTTCTCCCTGGCGGTGGCCGGGGGTTCGCTCTCTCGGCCGCGGGGTCGCGCTCGCGGTCTCCGCGCCGGAACTACCGGACCTGCACGCGACGCTCCGCGACCGCTGGCGGCCGTGGCTGACGCCGCAGGACCGGCAGCCCCCGCGGCCGCACGTCACCATCCAGAACAAGGTCGATGCCCAGGTCGCGGCGGCCACGATGCGGGCGGTGCGGGGGAACTTCGGCCCGGCGACGGCGCGGGCCACGGGCATCGCGGTCCGGCGTTACCTCGGCGGGCCGTGGCAACTGGTCTCCGTCTGCCGGTTCCGGGACTGAACCCCGGCCGCCGCGGGCGACCGGGGTTCGCGCGTCAGCGGGCTTCGATGACCGTCTTGAACTCGGCGGCGGCGCGCTCGACCTTCTTCTGCGGATCGGCCAGCAGCGAAGCGACCGCTTCGCCGAGCTTTCCGGCCGGCGGCGAGTAGTCCAGGGAGATCTCGACGCCGGTGCGGCCGTTGCCCTGGTCGTCGAAGCGGACGACGCCGGAGTTCTTCACGTCGGGATCGGCATCGTCCACCGTGGTCCACGCGATCTTGTGCGGCGGCGCGTCGTCGACGATGCGGGCTTCCCACTCCACCGACGTCCCGGCCGGCCCGTCGACCTTCCAGCGGGTGCGGGTGGCGTCACCGTCCACGGCCTCGACCGACTTGACGTCGGAAAAGACCTGCGGCAGCCGGGTCAGCGGCCGCCACCAGTCATAACACGCCTGGGCGGGGGCTTCGACCTCGATGTAGTGCGCTACTGCAGCCATTTTCGGCCTCCTCGGCAAAAGTTCGGCTGTCCCGGGCGACTCCCGGCCAGTTCGGGCTTACCCGGCACGGCCGGGGCGGCAAACAGCACCGACGGGTGATCAGCGCAACGGTTATGCAACGGTTCGGATGGCAGAAGTCCGGGTATCCGTCGAGGAAACGCAGTGTCCGACCGTCACGGAAAGAAGGTCCGCTCGTGGTCGAAGTCACCCGCACGTTCACCGTCGCCGCCGCGCCGCACGAAGTCGTGGACTACCTGAAGGACTTCGGCAACGCGACCGAGTGGGATCCCGGCACCCGCTCGTGCGACCGGCTGGGGGCCGGGCCGATCGGGGTGGGCGCCCGCTGGCGCAACGTCTCGAAGATCGGCGGGGTGGAGACCGAGCTGACCTACGAGCTCACCCGCCTGGAACCGGGACGCGTCGTGTTCAGCGGCCGCAACGACACCGCCACCACGACCGACGACATCGGCGTCACCGCGGCGGGCAGTGGCAGCACCCTCACCTACCACGCCACGATCGAGTTCCAGGGCGCCGCGAAACTGGGTGCGCCGATCGCGAAGGTCGTGTTCGAAAAGGTCGGCGCCGACACCGAAGAAAGCCTCACCCGGGTCTTCGGCGCGGTGGGAACCCAGTGATCCGCCGCGCGCGGTGATCACCGAGGCGCGCGGGGCAGCAGGAGCACGGCCCAGACCACCTTGCCGCCGGAGTGCGTCCGGGACCAGCCGGCCGCGTGCGCGAGGTGGGCGACGAGCCGCAGCCCGCTGCGCGGTTCCGGCGTCCGCGGGCCCGGCCGGGCAGTGAGACGGGCCGGGTGTCGTCGTCGGCGACCGCGACGGTCAGCCGGCCCTGCCGCAGTTCGAGGCGCAGGCGCGCCGGTGACGAACCGCGTCGCCGCCGGGACGCTCCGCGGCGAGGACGGCAACCATAGTTCGGGGCGGCGGCTCGCCGAAGTTGTCCAGCGCGGCGAGCACGGTGGGCTCGACCGCGACGAAGTGCCGCATCAGGCCGGGCCACGACAGCGTTCCGTGCGCCGCCCCGGGAACCACCACCAGCCGCATCGGCGACCACTGCGTGACGCGCAGCCACACGGTGATGAACACGTTGGCGAGGTAGTCGCTGGTGATTTCGAGCTGATCGAGGTCGACGATCACCGCGCGAGGCTGATCGGCCGCGCACTTGAGCAGTGCGTCGCGCAGGACCGGGTAGGTGCGGATGTCCAGCACACCCGCCGGGCGGACGATCGTCGCCTCTGATCGCTCGAGCCCGGATCGCGCCCAGAACGACAGAGATTACGCCGTAAGAAGCGACACCAATAGCGTTAATCGCCAGGTCCACCCGATTCGGTGAATGTGGAGAAAGAATCACGAGTAACGTTACGAGATCACCAGCGACTTACGGCAGCGAGGCGTTCGTGCTTGCGCTTTCTTTCAGCCCGATTCGTCCGTGACGCCGTGTTCCGCGCCGACCGGTTTGGACTCCGGGGAGCCGCGCTGGCGCAGGTAGACGCTGAACACCGCCATCGAACCGATGGCGAGGAACTCGGACTGCCAGTTCTGGAGCGTCCGGTTCCAGAAGTCGGCCGACACGAGGTACCCGCCCCAGGAGACCGGGTCGCCGAAGTCGCTCAGCTGCTCCGCGTTGTACGCGCTCACCCCGGCCACGGACTGGGCGAGCCAGGAAAGCAGGAAGATCCCGGCCATGACCAGGCCGAGGGAGCGGGCGAACACGGCGGTCCGCCAGCCGCCCGCTTTCGCCCACCGCGGTGAGCCGCTGTGCACGTGGCGCCCGAGCAGCTGGTCCTGGTCGCTTTCCGGCCCGACTCCGGCGAGGGGCTTGGACTCGGGGGAGCCGCGCTGCACCAGCCAGACGGTGGCGAAGACGTAGAGGAAGAACTGCAGGTATTCGGACTGCCAGTTCTCGGCGACGTCGACGGCGAACGACGACGAAGTGAGGTAGTCGAGCAGCCCGATCGGCTGGGTGCCGTGGGCGAGTTGCCGGTCGTTGAAGTCGGCGAGGCCGGACCAGGTCTGACCGGCGAGGCTGACCAGGAACAGGCCGCCGAAGGCGAGGGAGAGGCCGTTGTCGCGGGCGAAGGTCCGGATGCTCATCGGCCCAGCGCCCCGATCAGGATGAAGTACGCCAGCCCGGCGAGGACCAGGACCAGGTAGGCGGCGAAGACCGGCCGGGCCTTCATCGTCCACCGACCGTGCAGTCGTAGACCTGCTCGTTGCGGGGATGGCAGCCGGCGCCGGTGACGCGCCAGCCGTCGGGGAAGTCGTGCAGGAACAGGGTGTCGGCCGTGGAGCGGGCCTGGGCTTCGTCGCCCCAGGCCGAGACGGACACGACGGGCGCGTGGGGCAGCTCGGCGAGCACCTGCCCGCACCCGGCGGGGCCGAGGGCGTCACGGGCCCGCGGAGCGAGCAAGGCGCAGGTTTCGGTGTCCGAACCCGCCGCGGCAGCGGTGACGAAGTGCCGAGCGGCCGCTTCGGCGTCCGGTGCGTCGGCGGCGCCGCAGGCGGCCGTCGAAACCAGCAACGCGACGGTGGCCAGGCCACCGATGATCTTGCGCACGCTCACGGCTACCCACTTTCGCGACGCTCACACCTCTCGGCATCACCCGGTCGCCGACGGCACGGAGAGGGCCGCCGGGGCCGGTTCGGGTTCTTGCCGGGATCGAGGTGGCGAGGGCGAGTGCCGGGCGCGGCTGGTTCGAGTTCTTGTCGGGGCTGAGGTGGCGAGGGCGAGTGCCGGGCGCGGCCGGTTCGAGTTCTTCCCGAACCGAACCGGCGAGGGCGAGTGCCGGGCGCGGCCGGCTCGTGTTCTTGCCGGGACCGAGCCGGCGAGGCCGAGCGCCCCGCGCGCTGACCACTGCCGAGGCGAGTCCGGGTTCGTGGCCGATGCCCGCACCGCCGTCGGCGAGCACGTACCGGCCCGGCGGCCGGGTTCGCCGCACTCGGCCGTGCGGGCCGTCGCCGCCGGCACCTCCGCGGGTGAATCCCTTGCCCGGCAAGGCGTTTCCCGGGCCGGTCGCCGGGTACACCGTCGCCGGATCACCCCCGATCGGCCGAGGAGGCCGTCATGCCGCTGCTCACCCGCATCCTCGGTGGGGCCACCACGGCCTACAGCCTCGCGATCATCGCGGCACCACGCCTGCTCGCGAAACCGTGCGGGCTGACCACCGCGACCGGCGAGGTCTCACCGGGTGTCCGCCCGCTGATCGGCGGGATCGGCGCCCGCGACGTCGTCATCGGCGTCGCGATGATGGCCGCTCCGCCCGGCCGGCCCCTGCGGCTGGCCGTCGCGGGACGGGTGGCCGCCGACCTCTCCGACGCGCTGATCTTCGGGCTTTCCCTGCCGGACCGCGCGGCGCGCCGGAAGGTCGCCGCCTTCGCGACGGGCTGGGCGGCCCTGTGCGCGGTGTCCGCGTTGGCCCGGTGAACGTCGACTTGCCACCCGGGCCGGGGCAGCGGAGGAGTTCGGCCGGTCGGGTGGTTCGCGCGCGGCAGCTCCCGGACTCGGCCCGCGGGCGACCTGACCACGGCGAGCGGATCGCCGAGCTGCCCCGTCTCCTCGAGCCGGCGGTGTCGGGCTACTTCCGGGCTCGCGCGGTTTCGCGGCGGCTCGCCTTTTCCAGCGCGTCAACCAATTCTTCCTTCGACATCCGCGACCGCCCGGGGATGCCGAGCTGCTTGGCCCGCTCGTAGAGGTGCGTCTTGCCGGCGCGGGCGTCGACACCCCCGCGGGTCGGCCGCTCACGCCGGCCGGCGCCGCCGGCCGCCTGGTCGTCGGACGGGCCACGTCGCGGCTTCGGTTCCCAGTGGTCGCCTACCTTCTCGAACGAGTGCTTCACCGCCGCGTACGCGGTCTGCTGCGCCCGTCGCCCCGGCCCGTAGGTCTCGAGCGCGGAGTCGTGCGCCGCGACCCAGGTGTCCTGGGCCTTGCGCGGGGAACGCAGCAGCGTGCCGGGCAGGTCGTCGCGTCCGGGCATCGCCGCTCCTTTCTTCGGTGGCACTGGACGGCTTCCCCGCCACGCGCCCGCGAAACCCGGTGTAGGGGCGCACCCGGCGGGTACCCGGCTGGGCACCCCCAACGAGAGGAGTCGTCGTGTCGACCACCGAAACCGGCCAGACGACCGGAACGCGGGACAAGGACTACAACCTCATCTGGTTTACGGAAGCGTGCCTGAGCAACGCGCTGCGCATGGAGACCTACGCGCAGGACGCCGAGCGAGACGGCGACACCGAGCTGGCGGAGTTCTTCCGCCGGGCGCAAGGAGAAAGCCAGAAGGGCGCCGAGCAGGGCAAGCAGCTGCTCAAGCAGCGCCTCTGAACCACGGCCGGATCGCCGCGGCGGGGACGCAGTGAACGACCCTTTCACCTCATCTGACGAGGTGAAAGGGTCGTTCACGGCATCGCCGGACCCCGCTCGCCCCGAGGAGGCGGTTACCCCGCTCACGCCGGGGTAGCCGCCCTGCTCCGGCGCGAAAGGAGCACACCGATGTCTCCGCTCGACCCGCCCTCGGGGGACTCGCTGACCTTCGTCGGCACGGCCACCACGCTGCTCCGGCTGGGGCCGTTCACCTTGCTCACCGACCCGAACTTCCTGCACCGCGGGCAATGGTCGTACTTCGGCCAAGGCCTGTTCTCCCGCCGGCGGACGGAACCCGCGCTGCAGCCGCGGGATCTCCCGCCCTTGACGGCGGTGGTGTTGTCGCACCTGCACGGCGACCACTTCGACCGCGTCGCGTCCCGGGAACTTCCCCGGGACGTGCCGATCCTGACCACCGGGCACGCGGCCGCCCGGCTGCAACGCCGCGGGTTCCACGCGCCGCTCCCGCTGCCCACGTGGCACTCCGAGTCGTTCTCCGACGGCGACGCCCGGCTGACCGTGACCTCGGTGCCCGCCCGGCACGGCCCCGGCGTCCTCGACCGCGTCCTGCCGCCGGTCATGGGCAGCGTGCTGGAGTACCGGGCCACCCTCGAAGCGGACCCGCTGCGGATCTACCTCAGCGGCGACACCGTCCTCCACGACGAGCTGGGGACGATCCGCGACCGGTTCCCCGACCTCGACCTGGCCGTGGTGCACCTGGGCGGCACGCGCGCTTTCGGCGTGCTGGTCACGCTGGACCACCGCGGCGGCGTCGACCTGCTGAACCTGCTGGAGCCGCGGCGAGCCGTGCCGGTGCACTTCGACGACTACGGCCTCTTCCGGTCGCCGGTGTCGAACTTCCTGCAGGAGGTCCGGATCCGGAAACCGCGCACCGAAGTGCACCTGCTGCAGCGCGGCGAGGTGCTGGCCCTGTGAGCCACGAAGTCCCCGTGAGCCGCGAAGTCCGCCGCGCCCGGTCCGGCTGGGCCGGCGCCGCGATCGGCGTCGGGGTCGCGGCGTTCGTCGACGAGACGGTGTTCCACCAGCTGCTGCACTGGCACCACTTCTACGACCGCTCGACGACGGACGCCGGCCTGGTCTCCGACGGGCTGTTCCACGCCTTCGGCTGGGTCGCGCTCGTCCTGGGCTTCGTGGTGGTGGCCGACCTGCGCCGCGGCGACCGGCTTTCCGGCCGGGCCACGGCCGGCGGGATCCTCGCCGGCGGCGGGGCGTTCCAGCTCTACGACGGCACGATCCAGCACAAGCTGCTGGGCCTGCACCAGATCCGCTACGACGTCGACCTCGCGCCGTACGACTGGACGTGGAACGTCGTCGCGGTCGTCCTGCTGGCCGCGGGGGCGTGGTTGCTCCGCTCCGCGCAGTCCAGGACGGCCTGACGGTGCTGCACCACACCGCCCCGGTCGTCCTGATCGCCGTCGTCGCTTACGAAACGGGCGCCGCGCGGCTTCGTCGGCGCGGGGACCGCTGGCCGGTGGCGCGCGACCTGGCGTTCGCGGCGGGTGGGGTCGTGGTCCTGGGTGCGGGCGGGGTGCCGGGGTTCGCCGGGCACATGGTGCAGCACGTGCTGCTGGGCATGATCGCGCCCGTGTTGCTGGTGCTGAGCCGGCCGGTGACGGTGCTGCTGCGTGCCGCACCGACGCGGGCGCGACGCCGGCTCAAGCGGGTGCTGACGTCACGGTTCGCCGCCGTCCTGGTGTTCCCGCCCGTGGCGGCCCTCCTGGAGGCGAGCGGCTTGTGGGTGCTCTACCGGACCGGGCTCTACGCCGCGACGGAACGGAATCCCTGGCTGCACGGGGTGGTGCAGCTGCACGTGTTCCTGGTCGGCGTGCTGTTCGCGGCTTCGCTGTGCCAGCTGGATCCGGTGCGGCACCGGTACGGGGCGGCCCTGCGGGCCGCGGCGCTCGTGGCCGCCGCGGCGGCGCACGCCGTGCTGGCCAAGACGCTGTACCTGGCGCCGCCACCCGGTGTCGCGCTCGCGGACGCCGATGCGCGGATCGCCGCGGAAGTCATGTACTACGGGGGCGATCTGGCCGAGCTGGCGCTGGCCGCGGTGATCGCCGCGCAGTGGTACGCCCGGCGCGGGCGCGAGCTGCGCAGGACGGGCGCCGTCGCGGGATCGCCCTGATGGTGGTGCTCAACCCGTTGCCGGGCAACGGCTTCGGGATGCGGACGCCGGGACGAGCACCTTGCCCGGCCCGGCGTCCGCGTTCCGTTCGGGGAACCGGGATCACGCGGTGGTCCGCGGCCCCCGGGCGCCCCGCGCGGTCCGGCCGGTGAGCAGGCCGAGCGCGATCATGCCGATCCCGAGGCCGAGGTGGAGCCAGTTGTCGGCGCCGTTGACCGGGACGAAGTTGGCGTCGCTGCCGTGGTTGATCAGCAGCCCGTAGAGCCACAGCACCAGGTAGACGACGCCGCCGGCGACCAGGTACAGGAACGCGCCGCGCGGGGTGCGGGCCGCGGCGAGGCCGACGACGCCGAAGAGCAGGTGGACGATGTTGTGCAGCACGGACACCATGAACACACCGAGCAGCATGGCCATGGAGTCGTGCCCGGCGAAGCTCAGCTGGTCGTAGTTCGTGGTGATCCCGGGGACGAACCCGAGGACGCCGACGAGCAGGAAAACGACCGCGACGACGGTCGCGGCGAGCTGACCGGCGGTGCGGCCGGTGCGGGTGGGGGTACCTGTCGACATGGCTTTCCTTCCGGGGGTGGTCTGGCTTCGCGCCGGACATACCCGGCAACCGGCGTGCTAATCCCGCCCTCGCCGGCCGGCGGGCAACGGTTTCACCACGGACGCCGGTACCCCTGACGGCGACGGTTCTCCACGGCCGCGCCGGGTACCCGGCTCGCTCGACGAACCGGAGGAAGCGATGCTGAAAGTGACCGTCGACGACCTGCGCGAGCTGCTCGCGTCGCCGATACCCGACCCGGTGCTGGTGCTGACCGGTGGCCGGATCCGCGTCGAACCCGCCGACGCGGAGACCGCCGGAGCCAGTGACGTGATCACCCGCGACGAGCTGCGGCACCGGCTGGCCGACGCGGCGGAGGTCACCGACCGCGACCTCGAACTGATCGCGGCGACCCTCACCACGGCGGTCGTCCAGCGCGGCGGCTGACCGGCCGGGTGGTCCCGGACGGCTCTACGCGGCCGCGGGCGGCGTGGCCCGGCAGGGATCAGCGCGGCTCGTCCTCGACGTGCAGCGCCCCCTGCTCGGGCCCGGCGGACGGGGCCGTACCGGCGTCGACGGCCACCTCGTCGGGCTCGGTGTCGACCGGCGGGCCGTCGCCGCCGACCGGTTCGAGCTGGATCGGACGCTGCGCCGCCGAGCCGGCCTCCGGGTCTTCCCGTTCCCAGGCGGGGGACTCGAGGCCATCCGGTGCGCGGTCGCCGTCCAGTTCGAGCTGTTCCTGCTGTTCCGAGCGGACGGCATCCTGTTCGGACATCTTCGTTTCCTTCCGATCGTGCGCGGTCGGGAATCGCCCGCACGGCTACCCGCGATCTCGGGGGAAGACCGTCCTCGACCTCACCTGAGCGGCGGTCCTACCCCGTCGGTTCCTGGTCCCGGTCTTCGGCGGATTCCCCGGGCGCGGCCGCTTCGCGTGCCGCGTCCTGCTCGCGCTTTCCCTCGGCGACCCAACGCTCGTTCCCGGTCGCCTGCCCGGCGATCTCCTCCGCCTTGCCCGCGAGTCCGGCGGCCCCGTCCCCGATCCGGTCGCTCATCGACGCTCACCTCCGCGCGGTGGATTCCCCCGGCCGGCGCGGCGAAACGGCTCCGGTTCGGCGCGGCCATCACGGTGCGCGCGAGCTCGCGGGGTCGGAGACCTGCGGGCGGTCCGGGACCGCCCGGCCCGATCCGGCGGACGTCGCCCGCGCGGGGACCGACCACAGCATCGACCCGGCACCGGAGCCGGGCGGACCGGACGGGCTCAGTCCCAGCGGGCGTCGGGGTCGGCCCGGCCGTCCGCGGCGTCGTTCACCACCGCGATGATCCGGCGGGCCTCGCCTTCCTGGCCCTCGGCGGTCCCGGTGACGTCGAGGTCGTCGCGGGCCTGGTCACGCCGGCACGCGTGCCAGACCTGGAGGATGCCGACCGCCTCGTTCGCCTCCGCCCGCAGCCGTACGCGCTCCAGCAAGCGGCGCGCGGCGTCCTCCCGCGCCGGCTCGGAACGGGACGCGGAAGAGGTCATGGGGTCCACGGTCCTCGCTTCCGGGGAGGAAAGCGAGCGGGCAGCCTGTTCCGCCTGGTCCGGGCCGGCGATCGCGGGCCGCCGCACCTCGCCCAGATCGGCCGGTTGGGTACCCGGCGTCCGGGTAACCCCGGTCGGCGGAGGGGCCGGTGGAGGTGGTGCCGCGTGAATCCCGAACTGCCGCTGACCGACGAGCTGGCGGCCGTGTTCGCCCGGATGGCCGGCCTGCTGCTGTCGGCCGAGACGGTCGATTCGACGCTGCGGCTGGTGACCAAACTGGCCAAGGAGACCTTCCCGGGCACCGCCGGCGCGGGCTTGAGCATGGTCGATCCGCACGGGGCGCGGGTCACGACCGCTCCCACGGACGAAGTCGTCGAGCAGGCCGACCGGATCCAGTACGAGACCGGAACCGGCCCCTGCCTGCTGGCGTGGACCGACCGCACCGTGGTGCGGGTGGACGACCTCGCCCGGGACACCCGCTGGCCGCACTGGGCGCGCCGGGCGCACGACCTGGGGCTGCGGGCGTCGCTGAGCGCACCGCTGGTCGCCGGGGACGCCGGGCTGGGCGCGCTGAAGGTCTACGGCGACCGGCCGCGTGCCTACGGCTCGCGGGAGGAGTCGCTGCTGGGCATGTTCGCGACGCAGGCCGCGGTGCTGGTGGCGAACGCGAAGTCCCACGCCGACGCGAACCGTGCGAGCACCCGGCTCGCGGCGTCGGTGCGGGGCCGGGACACCGTGAACATCGCCAAGGGAATCCTGATGGCGCAAGGTCACGTCGACGAGCAGTCGGCCTTCCTGCAGCTGGCCCAGAGCGCGCGGGAGAGCCGCCAGTCCCTGGTCAAGACCGCCGAAGACGTGGCCCGGACGACCCTGAGGCGCCGGCGGTGAGCGAGCGGGACGCCGGGCACCAGCAGCGCGCGGCCGCCTCCGCGTTCGCCCGGGCCGAACTGACCGCGGAAGAGCTGTGGCTCCGCTACTTCGAGCTGGGTGGCAGCCTCGGACTGCTCGACGTCGAGGCTTACCTGCACGGCGCGCTCCAGTTGCCGCGGCTGGACCGCGACATCGTGGCGCACGTGGTGAACGAGCGCCTCGACGAGCTGACCTGGCACCGGCGCGCGTCCTACAGCCGCACGATCCGCGAGGTGGTGCCGCGCGGCGCCCCGCTGACCGCGCTGACGACGCTGCTGGAGGGCGTGGAGCTGGCGCCGCCGGAGCGGTTGCCGGCACTGGTCGCGGACGCGGGCGAGGCGCTCGGGATCCGGCTGACCGTCTACCTCGCCGACTACGAGCAGCGGTCCCTGCGGCCGGTGCCCGGCGCCCGCACCGGGGCCACCGCCCTGGACATCGACACGACGCTGGCCGGGCGGGCGTACCGGCGCCTGGAGATCCTCCCGGCGGAGACCGAGCCGCCCCGGCTGTGGCTGCCGCTGCTGGACGGCGTCGAGCGGCTCGGCGTGCTGGCGGCCGAGGTCGCCTCGGTGACCGACCTGTACGACCCCGGCCTGCGCACGCAGTGCCGGTGGGCGGCCTCGCTGATCGGCCACCTCGTCGTGGCGATGACGAACTACGGCGACGGCCTCGACGTCGTGCGCCGCCGACTGTCGCGCACGGTCGCCGGCGAACTGATCTGGTCGCTCCTGCCGCCGTTGACCGCCGGGGTCGACGGGTTCGTGGTCAGCGGCGTCGTCGAACCGCGGCACGCCGTGGCCGGGGACGCGTTCGACTACGCGCTGTCCGAGGACACCGCCCGGTTGCTCATCGTCGACGCGGTGGGACACGACCTGCGCAGCGGCCTGCTCGCCGCCACGACCGTCGCGGCGTACCGGGCCGTCCGGCACACGGGCGGCGGGCTCTACGAGCAGGCGCGCCTGATCGACGAGACGCTCGGCCGCACCTTCGGTGACACCGCCTACGTGACCGCCGTCCTGGCGGAGGTGGACCTGCGGAGCGGGCGCTTGCGCTACGTCAACGCCGGGCACCCGCAACCGTGGATCATGCGGGCCGGGCGGGTGGTCAAGCCGCTCACCGGTGGCCGGCGGCTGCCGCTCGGGCTCGGGCCCGGACGCGAGTTCGTCCTCGGGGAGGAACGGCTGCAACCCGGGGACTGGCTGGTGCTGCACTCCGACGGCATCACGGAAGCCCGGAACGCCGCGGGCGAGTTCTTCGGCGACGACCGGCTGGCGGACTTCCTCGAGCGGGAAGCCGCGGCCGGCTACCCGCCGCCGGAGACGGTCCGCCGGCTCATCCAGGCGGTGTCGGCCCACCAGGACGGCCGGTTCCAGGACGACGCCACCGTGTTGCTCGCGCAGTGGACCGATCCGCGCCGGGTGCTGCCCTGAGCCGGCGTCACGTCCGTGCTCGAAGATCCACCCGGCGCGTGCCGTCGGTCACACTCCCCTCCGGTGTCCACATCGGACTGACGATGGTGCCCGGCTCAGTCGGCGGGCAGGTCGATCTCCTCGTGGCGGGCGGCGAGGGTGTGGGCGAGGTCCGCCAGCTTGACGTTGAGGTCCTGCGACGTGTGGCGGAGCAGGTCGAACGCCTCGTCCGCGGAGACGCCCCGGCGAGCCATGATGATGCCTTTGGCCTGCCCGATCACGTCCCGGCTCTCGATGGCCTTCCGCAGGTGCGTGGCCTGCAGCTGGCTGTGGGTCACGGCGTCGGTGGTGGCGAGGGCCAGTGACGCGTGGGTGGCCAGCAGCAGGAGCGCGTCGCGGTCGGCGTGGTCCAGACCGTGTGGTGACCGCGAATAGACGTTGAGGGCACCGGCCGAGCGGCCGGTCGGCGCACCGGTGATCAACGCCGTGGAGACCACGGAGCCGATGCCGAGGGCCGCGGCGGCCGGCGCCCACCGCGGCCAGCGCCGCTCGGTGGCGAGGTCCGACGCGGCCGCCAGGGCGGGCCCGGCCTCGTCGGCGGCCTCGACGCACGGTCCCTCGTGGAACCGGTACTGCAGCCGGTCCAGTTCGCTCGCCACGTCGTCGGTCTCGACCGGGGTGTGCAGCGCGCCGTCGGCGGCGATCAGCGTGAAGCTGGCCAGATCGGCGGCCGGGACCAGGACGGTCGCGGCCTCCAGCACTTGCCGCAGCACGTCTTCGATCGTGCTCGCGGTGAGGAGGGTGGCGGTCAGTTCGGCGAACTGCCGGGCCAGCGGGCCGGTGCGAGGCCCGTCCCGGGTGGTTTCCGCGACGAAGGCCGCTTTGTCGTGCTGCCATTCCTGGTCGTCGGTCATGCCCATCTCCCGATCGCTGGTGTGCGGGGAAGACGGCTGTGTGTTCAACCATCGCGCGGGCGGAACTCTACCGCCGGGGCACCAGGGCCTTGACGACGGCTTCCTGCCGGCGCGGCCGGGTGCGCCGGCAGGAAGCCGTGGGCCAGAGGTGAGCCGTGCCCGAGCCGTGGGACGCGCCGGCGTGACCCGGGCACCCTCCACTTTGGATGATCGCGCCGTTCGGCGCCGGACGTAACCAAGGCCACAGTGAAGCGCTTGCCCGGCACCGTGGACAACCTCGGACGCAAGACACCGGCGGCGCTTCACCGCGCGGCAGCGAGGTCCAGTGCGATGTCGGTGATCATGTCCTCCTGGCCGCCGACCATGCCCCGCCGGCCGACCTCCACGAGGATCGTCCGGGTGTCCAAGCCGTAGCGCACCGCGGCCGCCTCGGCGTGGCGGAGGAAGCTCGAGTACACGCCCGCGTAGCCGAGGCTGAGAGTCTCGCGGTCGACGCGCACCTCGCGGTCCTGCAGCGGGCGCACCAGGTCGTCGGCGGCGTCCATGAGCGGGAACAGCTCGCAGCCGTGGTCCCAGCCCATCAGGTCGGCCACCGCGATGAACGCCTCCAACGGGCAGTTGCCCGCGCCGGCGCCCTGCCCGGCCAGGGACGCGTCGACCCGGACCACGCCGTTTTCGACCGCGACGACGCTGTTGGCGACGCCGAGCGCGAGGTTGTGGTGGGCGTGGATGCCGATCTGCGTCTCCGGTTCGAGGACGTCCCGGTAGGCGCGGACGCGGTCGCGGACACCGTCCATGGTGAGGCGGCCGCCGGAGTCGGTGACGTAGACGCACGCGGCGCCGTAGGACTCCATGAGCTTGGCCTGCTTCGCGAGCTCGTCCGGCTCGGCCATGTGCGACATCATCAGGAACCCGGCGACGTCCATGCCGAGTTCGCGGGCGGCGCCGATGTGCTGCGCGGAGATGTCGGCCTCGGTGCAGTGCGTGGCGATCCGGACCGAGCGGACGCCGAGGCGGTGCGCCTCCCGCAGGTCGCGCAGGGTGCCGATGCCGGGCAGCAGCAAGGTGGTCGGGACGGCACGGCGGGTGACGTCGCAGACCGCTTCGATCCACTCCCAGTCGGTGTGCGCGCCGACGCCGTAGTTGATGCTGGAGCCGGACAGCCCGTCCCCGTGGGCGATCTCGATCGCGGCCACGCCGGCCGCGTCCAGCGCCCCGGCGATCGCCCGCGCCTGCTCGACGCTGTAGCGGTGCCGGATGGCGTGCATGCCGTCCCGCAGGGTGACGTCCTGGATGTACAGCTCGGTCATCGGAGGGCCTCCTGGTGCGCGGCCATGCGTTCGGCGGTCCGCAGCGCGGCCGAGGTCATGATGTCGAGGTTGCCGGCGTAGGCGGGCAGGTAGTGCGCGGCGCCCTCGACCTCGAGGAACACCGAAACCTTGACCGCGTCGGAGGGTGCTTCGCGCGGGACCAGCCGGTGCAGCGGGTCGTCGGTGGTGACCGTCTCGAACTGGACCTTCTGCTTCAGCCGGTAACCCGGGACGTAGGCCTGCACCCGTCCGACCATCTCCTCGATGGACGCGGTGACGGCTTCGGTGTCCACACCGGACACGAGGCAGTGCACGGTGTCGCGCATGATCAGCGGCGGCTCGGCGGGATTGAGGACGATGATGGCCTTGCCCCGCGCAGCTCCGCCGACCTTTTCGATCGCCGACGCGGTGGTCTCGGTGAACTCGTCGATGTTGGCCCGCGTGCCCGGGCCCGCCGAGCGCGACGAGATCGACGCGATGATCTCGCCGTAGTGCACCGGCGTCGCCGCGGCGACCGCGGCCACGATCGGGATGGTGGCCTGGCCGCCGCAGGTGACCATGTTGACGTTGGGAGCGCCGAGGTGCTCGCCGAGGTTGACCGGCGGCACGACGTAGGGCCCGAGGGCGGCGGGCGTGAGGTCGATGACGGTGCGGCCGAGGGCGCGCAGGACCTCGTCGTGGTGGCGGTGCGCGCCCGCCGAGGTGGCGTCGAAGACGTAGCGGACGTCGGCGAATTCGTCCAGCCGCACGAGACCGTCGACGCCCTCGTGCGTGGTGGCGACCTTGAGCCGGCGAGCCCGGGCGAGCCCGTCGGATTCGGGGTCGATGCCGGCCATGGCGGCGACGTCGAGGTGGTCCGACAGCCGCAGGACCTTGATCATCAGGTCGGTGCCGATGTTGCCCGGGCCGATGATCGCCACTTTCGGTCGATCGGTCATGAGCCGGCTCCTTCCGGGGCGAAGCTGATCGTGACGGAGCCGAGGCCGGAGATCCGGGCGGTGAAGACGTCGCCGGGCGTGACGGTGACCATGGGGCCCAGCGCACCGGTGAGGACGATGTCGCCGGCCCGCAGCGGTTCGCCCCGCCGGGCGAGGGCCGAGGCGAGCCAGGCCGCGGCGTTGAGCGGGTCGCCGAGGCAGTCCCGGCCGCTGCCCGCCGAGACGAGCTCGCCGTCGCGGTGCAGCTGCATCTCGACTTCGGCGGGTTCGAGGTCGTCGAGGGACACGCGGGTGTCACCGAGGACGAACAGGCCGGACGAGGCGTTGTCGGCGACCGTGTCGACGATGGTGATGTCCCAGCCGGCGATCCGGCTGTCGACGATCTCGAGGGCCGGGGCGAGGAACGCCGTGGCCGCGCGCACGTCGGCGATCGTGCAGTCCGGACCGGGCAGGTCGGCGCCGAGGATCAGCGCGATTTCCGCTTCCACCTTGGGCTGCAGCAGCCGGCCCGCGGGAACCGTGCCCTCGTTGTCGAGGGCCATGTCGGCGAACAACGCCCCGAAGTCGGGCTGGTCCACGCCCAGCTGGCGCTGCACGGCCGGCGAGGTCAGGCCGATCTTGCGCCCGACCAGGCGCTGCCCGGCCGCGAGGACGCGCTCGACGGTGAGCCGCTGCACCTCGTAGGCCGCGTCGATGTCACCGTCGGCGAAGAGGTCGCGGATCGGCGGACACGGCGTGGCGGTCTCGGCCGCGGCCGCGAGCACGTCCGCGGCCTTGGGGACAGCCTCGTTCATCGGGTACCTCCGGAAGCGGGAATGAGATGTGCCAGGTATAGGCGGAGCGCACGCGGTATGCCAAAGTTCGTTCCGTGACACGGAACAGCGAGGCCGGCAACATGCTCGACAAAGCCGCCGCGGTGCTGGACGTCTTCCGTCCGCAGGGTGGGGAGTTCCGCCTGACGGAACTGGCCGTCGCGGCGGGCTTGACCAAGACCACGGCGTTCCGCCTCGTCGGCGACCTGGTCCGCCTCGGGCTGCTGGAACGCGATGGCGAGCGGTACCGGCTGGGCGGCACGCTGTTCGAGCTGGGCTCGCTCGTGCCCCGCCGGCACGACCTCCGCGAGACGGCCTTGCCGTTCCTGCAGGACCTGTTCGAAGGCACCCGCCAGACCGTCCACTTCGGCATCCGCGACGACCGCGACGTCGTGTACCTCGAACGCATCCACGGTCACGACGCCGTCCCCCTGCCCTCCCGGATCGGCGGCCGGCTGCCCCTGACCTGCACGGCGATCGGTAAGGCGCTGCTCGCGTTCTCCGAGCCCGAGCTGGCGGACGCGATCCTCGCGGATCCGCTGCCGCAGCTGACGGCCTTCTCGATCACCGACCCCGTCCGGCTGCGGACGGCGCTGGAGCAGATACAGGTGTCCGGCCTCGCTTACGAGGAACAGGAGGCGGTACTCGGGGTGAGCTGCATCGCGGCCCCGGTGTTCTCCGGCGCGGTCGCCGTCGCGGCCCTGTCGGTGGCGGTCCCGCGCGAACAGTTCCGGCCGGCCCACCTCGCCCCGGCGGTGCGGACGGCCGCGCTGGGCCTGTCCCGCACGCTGCGCCGCTCCGGGGAGCCGTGACCGTCACGCCGTGGCGGGCCAGCTCAAGACGTCGGGGGCGCCCGGACCACCGTCGACCCCCGGGGCGCCACGGCCCGATCCGATCGGCCGCGGGGTGCACGGCACCGGGGACTTCGCCGCCCACGCGGCGAGCCGGGGTCCCAGCGCGAGGTACACGTCCGGGGCGAAGGCCATGCCCGTGTGGCTGCCGCGCACCTCGACGTGCTCGGCGTAGGGGTCCAGGCACAGCCGGGTGGGCGCGATCCGGTCCTCGGGCGAGTGCACGGCGATGGCCGGTACGCGCAGCGGAGCCGTCAGCGCGCGCATGTTGTCGGTGAAGCACGGGCCGGAGAGGCAGTCCCGGTCGAGGAGCCCCGGCAGGCCCGCCGCCGAGAGCCGGGCGAGCGCCCGGGCGATCCGGATGACGTTCGGGTGGGCGCCGAGCGGGTCGAGCACGGGGCTGGCCAGCATCACCAGCCCGTGGACGAGGTCCGGCCGGCGGACGGCGAGCAGCCGGGAGAGCGCGCCGCCCCAGCTCTGCCCGAACAGCAGCACCGGGGCGCCGGTCGCGTCGGCGAGCTGCTCGGCTCGCCGCTCCAGGCGGTCGACCAGGACCCGGGTGCAGCCCACGGAGTGGCCGATGCGGGCACTGGCCGGCCGGTAGCCGCGGTGGTGCAGCCAGGACGCGGTCAGCGCGAGGCTGTAGTCGCCGAGGCCGAAACCGGGGGTCAGCAGCACCCCGAGGCCGCGGCCCTCGTG
Source organism: Amycolatopsis sp. NPDC028719 (assembly GCF_055565395.1). NCBI lineage: Bacteria > Bacillati > Actinomycetota > Actinomycetes > Pseudonocardiales > Pseudonocardiaceae > Amycolatopsis > Amycolatopsis sp. NPDC028719. The sequence continues at coordinate 249,373 of NZ_JBVHUL010000004.1, read as the reverse complement.
GGGGTCGGCGGGCTGCCACACGGTGTGCCGGAGAAGCCGGGGGATGCCCAAGAGAGCGGCGAGCACCGATTCGCGCGGTCCGGGGCGGACGGTTTCGACAGCGGACACGACCGGCCTCCCAACTCCGGCCGGGCGCGGCCGGGCATACCGGAGAGTTCCCCGAAACCGGCGCCGAAACCTCCGACGTTCGGCGATCTTCCGGCGTCCGGGGTGGTCAGCGCGGTGCCGGACCGCCCGCGGTGAGGCGGACGGGCGTCACCGGCCCCGAGGATCTTCGGTCTCGCCCTGCTCGTCGGGCTGCGTGGCGCCCGCGGCGACCTCGAACGGGGATGCGGCGTCCTTCGGGTGCCCCTTCGTGATGTGCGCTTCGGCGCGCATCCGCTCGATCATGTGCGGGTAGTGCAGCTCGAACGCGGGCCGTTCGGAACGGATCCGCGGCAGCTCGAGGAAGTTGTGCCGCGGCGGCGGGCTGGTCGTCGCCCATTCGAGGGAGTTGCCGAAGCCCCACGGGTCGTCGGCGTCGACCGGCTCGCCGTAGCGGTAGGTCTTCACGACGTTCCAGATGAACGGCAGCACCGACAGGCCGAGCAGGAACGCGCCGATCGTGGACACCGTGTGCATGCCGGTGAAGCCGTCGCTGGAGAGGTAGTCGGCGTAGCGGCGCGGCATGCCCGCGTCGCCGAGCCAGTGCTGGACGAGGAACGTCGTGTGGAAGCCGAGGAACGTCGTCCAGAAGTGCCACTTCGCCAGTCCCTCGTCGAGCACCCGGCCGGTGATCTTGGGGAACCAGAAGTAGATCCCGGCGAAGGTGGCGAACACGATCGTGCCGAACAGCACGTAGTGGAAGTGGGCGACGACGAAGTAGCTGTCGTGGACGTGGAAGTCCAGCGGCGGCGACGCGAGGATGATGCCGGTGAGGCCGCCGAGCAGGAACGTGACCAGGAACCCGATGGACCACAGCATCGGCGACTCGAACGTGACCGAGCCCTTCCACATGGTGCCGATCCAGTTGAAGAACTTGATCCCGGTGGGTACCGCGATGAGGAAGGTCATGAAGGAGAAGAACGGCAGCAGCACGGCGCCGGTGGCGAACATGTGGTGTGCCCACACCGCGACGGACAGCGCGGTGATCGCGATGGTCGCGAACACCATCGTCTTGTAGCCGAAGAGGGGTTTTCGGCTGAACACGGGAATGATTTCGGTGACGATCCCGAAGTAGGGCAGGGCGACCACGTAGACCTCGGGGTGGCCGAAGAACCAGAACAGGTGCTGCCAGAGGATCGCCCCGCCGTTTTCGGGGTCGAAGACGTGCGCGCCGAGGTGCCGGTCGGCCATCAGCCCGAACAGCGCGGCGGTGAGGATCGGGAAGGCGAGCAGGATCAGCACCGAGGTGAACAGGATGTTCCAGGTGAAGATCGGCATCCGCCACATGAGCATCCCGGGGCAGCGCAGGCACACCACGGTCGTGACCATGTTGACCGCGCCGAGGATGGTGCCGAGGCCGGTGACGATCAGGCCGGCGATCCAGAGGTCCCCGCCGACGCCGGGGGAATGGATGGCGTTGGACAGCGGTGTGTACGCCGTCCAGCCGAAGTCGGGCGGGCCACCCGGGGTGAGGTAGCCGGAGAGGACGACGAGGCCGCCGAAGAGGTAGAGCCAGTAGGAGAAGGCGTTGAGCCGGGGGAACGCGACGTCCGGTGAGCCGATCTGCAGGGGCAGGACGAAGTTGGCGAAGCCGAAGAGGTTCGGCGTGGCGTAGAGCAGCAGCATGATCGTGCCGTGCATGGTGAACAGCTGGTTGTACTGCTCGGGGGACAGGAACTGCATGCCGGGCCGGGCCAGCTCCCCGCGCATCAGCAGCGCGGTCAGGCCGCCGATGAGGAAGAACCCGAACGACGTCGTCAGGTACAGCACACCGATCGTCTTGTGGTCGGTGGTGCGCAGCGTTTTCAGGATCGCCGAGCCGCGCGGGGCGCGCCACGCCGGGCGATGGGGGATGGGAACGGGCCGGGCCGCCGTGTCGGTCATCGGACATGCACCTCGTCGCCGCCGTCGGGAAAGCAGGTCGGCGCGCAGATACCCCGGCCGGCGCCGCATACACGTCCGCCGAACCGCTGGCGGCTACGGTGCCTCTTGCGCTTCGCGCGCCGTGCAGGGAAGGCGGCCCCAGACGAGCTTGCCGTCGTCGTGGTGGCGCACTCCCCAGCCGGCGCACAACCGGTCCACGATCAGCAGCCCGCGGCCGCCTCCCCGGTCGGGGGCCCGCCGCCGCGGGTTTCCGGTGCCGGCGTCGATGACGGCCACGGTGACGTCGCAGGGCCGGTGCCGGTAGCGGATCCGTAGCTGCCGGGGGCCGCCGCCGTGCCGGTAGGCGTTGTCCAGCAGTTCCGCGACGACCATCAAGGTGTCGATCCGGTCGGGTTCGGCGAGCGTGCCGAGCTTCGTTTCGGCCCACCAGCGAGCTGTCGACAGCTCGGTGGGGTCCGTCCCCGTCATGTCCAGGACCGCCCAGGAACCCGGGTCCTCGTCCGCCCAGTCGAACGCCACCGTGCACTACCTCCGGAAACCGGCGTCTCTTCGCTCGAAGGGAACCGCATACCCGCTCCTCGCGCCTGTTACGCACGGGCCGTGGATGCAACTTCGGGCCGATCCGTGCGCGGTTTATCCCGGAACCTCCCGGGTAGCCCGCCGCCCTACGCAGCCGATGAGCGCACCGGGCACCGGAAAGTGTCTCCAGCGCAAGGAGGACGAGATGACCCAGGGACCCGGCGGCCAGTCACCGCCGTCGAAGCCGCAAGCAGCCAAGGACGAAGCCCGCGAGGTCGCGACGACCGCCGCCGACCGGGGTGGCGAAGTCGCGCACACCGCCGCGGACGAAGCGAAACACGTGGCCGCGCACGCCCAGCGGGAAGCACGCGACCTGCTCCGCGAAGGCCGGGAGCAGCTGGAGACGCAGGCCAGGGACGGCCAGCGCAAGGCGGCGCAGAGCCTCCACCAGCTGGCCGGAGAGCTCGACCGGATGGCCGGGCAGACCGACTCTCCCGGCGTGGCCGCCGACGTCGCGCGCCAGGTGTCCGACCGGACGCGCACGGTCGCGGACTGGCTCGAGCACCGTGAACCCGGCGACCTGCTCGACGAGGTGCGGCGCTTCGCCCGCCGCCGTCCCGGCACGTTCCTCGTGGGCGCGGCCGTGGCCGGGGCGCTGGTCGGCCGGCTGACGCGAGGCGTCGTCGCCCAGCAGAAGGAAGATTCCGGTGGCTCGGCGGACGGCCAGGCGACCCCGCCGCCTTCGCACGCCGGTCCGGCCGCGACCCCCGCGCTGCCCCAGCCGGGCGGGTACCCCGCGCCGCAGCCCGGCTCCCCCGCGTCCGGGCCGGGAGCCCCCGGTGCGGCCCCGGGTGGGTACAACGGGCCGCAGCCGGGCGCACCCGCCGTCCCCGGCGCGGCTCCGGCCGCTCCCGGCGGCTACAACGCACCTCAGCCGCCGGACGCGCTCCCGCAGCCGAGCCCGCGCTTCTCCGCTCCCGGGCAGGTGCCGTGATGACGCAGGCACCCGGGCCCGCTTCGCGGGCGGACGAACCCGTCGACGTCGCCGGCACCTCGGTCGGCGAGCTGCTGACCAACGTGATGAACGACGTTTCCACGCTCGTGCGGCAGGAAGTCGAGCTGGCGAAAGCCGAAGTCAAGACCGAAGCGGCCAAAGCCGCGAAGGGCGCCGGCATGTTCGGCGGCGCCGGGTTCGCCGGCTACATGGTCGTGCTGTTCCTCTCGCTGGCCCTGTGGCAGGGCCTGGCGAACGTGATGGACGAGGGCTGGGCCGCCCTGATCGTCGCGGCGGTGTGGGTGGTCGCCGGCGCGGTGCTCTACGCGACGGGCCGCGCCGCGTTCCGCCGGATCAACCCGAAACCCGAGCGAACCGTCGAGACCCTGCAGCAGGTGCCCGACGCACTGAAAGGTGGACGACCATGACCGAACCCGACCGGATCCGCCGGGAAATCGAAGGTACCCAGCGGAATCTGAGCACGGACGTGAACGCGCTGACCGAGAAGGTGAGCCCCGGCCGCATCGTCGAACGCCGCGTCGGCCGGGTCCGCACGGCGCTCGGCGGCGCCCGCGACCGGGTGATGGGAACCGCCGCCGACCACGCGTCGGCGGCAGGGGACAAGGCGGGGTCCGTCGCCTCGACGGCGAGCGACAAGGTGAGCTCCGCGGCCGACGCGGTCGGTGACGCCCCGGCGTCGATCCGCCGGGGGACGCAGGGCAACCCGCTGGCGGCCGGCCTGATCGCGTTCGGCGCCGGCTGGCTGGTGTCGTCCCTGATCCCGGCGAGCGACCCGGAACGCCGGCTGGCCGGCCAGGCGACGGACCTGGCCCGCGAGCACGTGGCACCGGCGGCCAAGCACGTGGCGGAGGAAGTCAAGGAGAACCTGCGGGAGCCGGTGCAGCAGGCCGCGGAGTCGGTGCGGTCCGAGGCGGCGGAAAGCGCGTCGACGGTCAAGGACGAAGCCCGGTCGGCGACCGGCGACGTCACCGACCGCGCCCAGGAGGCCCAGCAGAACGTGCGCTCGTCCTGAGCCACGGGCTCGGCGCGCTCTCCTTCACGGAGTGCGCGCCGAGCCCGCTTTCGTGGTGGCGGCGACGTCAGCGACCGGGGTGGAGCACAGCCCGCAGGCAGTCGTCCTTCTTGTGCTTGAACAGGTCGTAGGCGCGCGGGCCGTCCGCCAGCGGCATGCGGTGGGTGGCCAGGTGGGCGGTGGACAGCTCACCGCGGGCCATCCGGTCGAGCAGCATCGGGACGTAGCGCTGGCCGTGCTGCTGTGACCCGCGCACGGTGAGGCCCTTGTTGACGATCGCGCCGAGCGGGAACTTGTCGACGACACCGGCGAACACACCGAGCACGAAGACGGTCCCGCCCTTGCGGCAGGAGTAGATGGCTTCCCGGACCGCGTCCGGCCGGTCGGTCTCCAGCCGCACCTGCTGCTTGACCCGGTCGTACAGGTGGTGCGCACCGGCGCTGTGGGCTTCCATGCCGACGGCTTCGATGCAGACGTCCGGGCCGCGGCCGCCGGTGCGCTCCCGCAGTTCGGCGCCGACGTCGGTGCTCGAGTAGTCGATCGTCTCCGAGCCGATGTGCTGCTCGGTCATCCGCAGCCGGTACGGGTAGCGGTCGATCGAGAACACCCGCTCGGCACCCAGCAGCATCGCCGCCTTGGCCGCCATCTGCCCGACCGCCCCGCAGCCCCACACCGCCACGGTGTCCCCGGGCTGGACACCGCCCAGGTCGGCACCCATCCAGCCCGTCGGCACCGAGTCCGAAGCGAACAACGCGCTGTCGTCATCGAGCCCTTCGGGTACCGGGAACGCGCCGTAGTCGGCGAAGGGGACCCGGACGTATTCGGCGTGGCTGCCCCGGAACCCGCCCATCGCGTGGGAGTAGCCGAAGATGCCGCCGGGCTCGTAACCGAACAGGGCCGAGCCGATGCCCGGGTTGGTGTTGCTGTTGTCGCACAACGCCCACAAGTCGTGCGCGCAGTACCAGCACCGGCCGCAGCCGATGAACGAGCAGACGACGACCCGGTCGCCCACCTTGTGCTTGCGCACCTCCGACCCGACCTCGACGACCTCGCCGAGGAACTCGTGGCCGAGCACGTCCCCGGCCTCCATGGCCGGGATGTAGCCGCCGATGAGGTGCAGGTCCGAGCCGCAGGTGGTGGTCGCGGTGACCTTCAGGACCACGTCCTGCTCGTTGCGGATCTCCGGGTCGGAGACCTCTTCGACCGAAAGCTTGTTCACGCCCTGCCAGCACAGTGCCTTCACAGCCGTCCCTCCCCGCCGGCGCGCCGGGTGGCCAGGCGGACGAGCATCCCGCCCGGGGTCGGTTTCCCGGTGGTCGGCGCGTCCGGGCGGATCACTTCGCCCGTTTCCAGCACCGACTTGATGTCCCGCAGGGCGCTGCGCACCGGTTGCCGGGGGTCGCGGCCGGCCAGCCGCGCCGCGGCGTTCGCCGCCGGCCGGCGTGGCTTCGCGGCCAGTTCGGTGCCCCGGCCGCCGGGTGCCGGCCGCAGGCGGGTCTCGGCGTCGCCGTCGAGTGCCCCGAACGCCTCCTTGAGCCGCGGGTCGTTTTCGACCTGCTCCGGGGGCAGGTTGACGGTCACGCCGAGCCATCGGTCCGGCGGCGCGGTCCGCCGCCGGGCCGCGGCCGTGCTCACCGCGATCCCCGCGACGGCGAGTGCTCCGAACGACCATTTCATGCCGGGTCCTCGATTCTGCCGGGTGCCTCGTGTCCCGGCCGGCCTTCCCGCTATTCCCGGGAACACACGGCGGATCGGCGACAGCGTCCGCGAGGTGGGCCGACATCGAGACGGAGCTTTCGCCGTGAAAGTGTTCCGGAGGGCGAACCTCCGGAACACTTTCGCGAAGCCGGCGATGGTCACTTCTTCACGGTCTTGGCTTTCGCTTTCGCGGTGCCCTTGGCGTCCTGCAGCGGTGCGTAGGTGCCGTAGAGCGCCGGGTCCGGCTTCGGCGCGGTGCCCGGCCCGCCGAGCGGCTTCGGGTCCATCAGGTACTCGATGCCGGCGTCGGTGGTCCAGCTGGTGCCCTTGGCGCCGTCGGGGCCGTCGGAGAGGTGCCAGATGGTGTGGTTGTGGGTCTGGTCTTCTTCGTCGAGCAGGGCGTTGGGGGCGATGTCGTCTTCGAGCCCGTCGGCCTTCAGTTCTTCGATCGCGGCGAGCCATTGCTTCTGGTGGACGGTGTCGCGGGCGAGGTTGAACTTGAGCATGGCTTTGACGCCGGGGTCGTCGGTCATGTTGTAGAGGCGGGCGGTCTGCAGGCGGCCTTGGGCTTCGGCGGCGGCGTTGGCGCGGAAGTCGGCGAGCAGGTTGCCGGAGGCGACGATGTACTTGCCGTTCCAGGGGTAGCCGTTGGAGTCGGCGGGCAGGGCGCCGCCGCCGGCGACGATGGCCTGCTGGGGGTCCATGCCGCCGATGACGGCGGCCATGACGGGGTCTTTGACGGCTTCGGCGGTCATGGTGGCGGGGGCGCCTTCGAGGAGGCGGGCGACCATGGTGGCGAGCATTTCGACGTGGCCGATTTCTTCGGTGGCGGTGTCCATGATGAGGTCTTTGTACTTGCCTTCGATGCGGCAGTTCCAGCCTTGGAACAGGTACTGCATCGTCACGGTCATCTCGCCGTAGGCGCCGCCGATGAGCTCTTGGAGCTTGTGGGCGTAGACGGGGTCGGGCTTTTCGGGCTTGGCTTCGAACTGCAGCAGTTTCGTGTGACGGAACACGGTGATCCCTCCGTCGTCGGATCGGGGCACGCCGGGACCGGCGGTCGCCGCCTGCATTCCCGGTTAGCGGACGGTTAACCGTGCGAGTGAACGCGGTCTCGGCTCGTGTGAAACGGAGTCGCGGGGGTACCAGGAACCGTCGTGTCCCGTCGCCCGAGGAGGACTCCGTGTCCCAGCCCGCCCAGCAGCAGAGCCCGCCCGGATCGACGGCGGAGATGACCCCGCGGCCCGACCACGGGGAGCACACCTACCGCGGTTCCGGCAAGCTGACCGGGAAGGCCGCCCTCATCACCGGTGCGGACAGCGGGATCGGCCGCGCGGTGGCGATCGCGTACGCGCGGGAGGGCGCCGACGTCCTGATCTCCTACCTGAACGAGCACGACGACGCGGAAGAGACGCGGCGCTGGGTGGAGGAGGCGGGGCGCAAGGCCGTCGTCGTGCCCGGTGACGTCGCCGATCCGGCGCACTGCCGGGCCCTGGTCGCCCGGGCGGTGGAGGAGTTCGGCCGGCTCGACGTCCTGGTGAACAACGCCGCTTTCCAGATGACGCACGAAACGCTGGAAGAGATCCCGGACGAGGAGTGGGACCACACGCTCGCGACCAACCTCAGCGCGTTCTTCCACCTCGCCAAAGCCGCCGTGCCGCACTTGAAGGCCGGGGCGTCGATCATCGGCAGTTCGTCGGTGAATTCCGACAACCCTAGTCCGCAGCTGATGCCCTACGACGTCACGAAGGCGGGCGTCGCCAACATGTGCGCCGCGCTCGCCCAGCTGCTCGGCCCGAAGGGGATCCGCGTCAACAGCGTGGCGCCGGGGCCGATCTGGACGCCGCTGATCCCGTCGACGATGCCGGCGGAGCAGGTGAAGTCGTTCGGGCAGCAGGTGCCGCTGGGCCGTGCGGGCCAGCCGGCGGAGCTGGCGCCGGTGTACGTGCTGCTCGCCTCCGACGACGGCAGCTACGTGTCCGGCGCGCGCGTCGCGGTGACCGGTGGCAAGCCGATCCTCTGAGCGGAGACGTGATGGCCGACGAGATCTACTCGACGGAGGCGACCTCCAGCCGGGGAAGCGTCCGGGTCGACGGCCGGGGCGACCTGGCGTACGCCGTCGGCGAGCCGGGCGACGGCACCGCCGATCCGCTGAACCCGGAGCGCCTCTACGCCGCGGCCCTGGCCACCTGCCTGCACCAGTCGCTGACGATCGCCGCGACGTCGTTGGCGGTGGAGGCCGCCGAAAGCGTCGTGACCGCCAAGGTCACCTTGGCCGCCCGCCACGACGGCGGCTACGAACTGCGCGCGACCGTCGAGGTGTACCTGCCCGGTGCGAGCACCGACTCGCTCTACGACGCCGTCACCCGCGAAGCGCTGCGGCTGTGCCCGCTCGTCGGCGGCAAGGTCGCGGTGACCTTCGACCGTGAGCGTGGGTTGGCGCTCCAGCACCACAGCGGTCCCGCCGATCCGGGGCAGAACTGACCGCTGTCACCGGGGCTGCGGCACGGCGTCGGGCACGCCCAAGCGCCGGCGCAGCTCCGGGACGAACGCGGGATCCGTGCGGGCGAGCGTCTCCAGGTCGTTTTCGTCCGGCAGGGCGAGACCACCGCGCAGCATGCGGTCGATGAGCACGCCGGCCGCCGCGAGCACCAGGTCGGCGTCGTCGACCGGGGGCAGGCCCGCGGCCGGGGTCAGCAAGAGGTCGAACGTGCCGGCGGGACCGCCGCGGCAGCAGTACCGCACCCGGTAGCGGGCGTCGTCGACGAGCCGCACCTGCCAGACCGTGCACGCAGTGCTGAGGGGCATGTCCTCCATTACCCGGCCGGCCGCCGGACAAACAGCGGCCGGGAACGCATTGTGTCGCGAAGCGACGAAAGCCGGAGCCGGGTCCCGTCGTCCCGCCCGGCCGGCGGGACGACGAGACCACCGATTCACGACACCGCCGGGCCGGACTCCGAACTGCCGGACAGCTCCTTCAGGAATTCGTGGCACTGCTTGGCTCGCGCGGAGTCCTCCTCCATCACTTTGCGGAAGAAGTCGGCGATGTCCTGCCGCCCCGCGTTGTCGGCGTCGCGCACGTACTGGCCGTAGTCGTGGCCCGCCTTCAGGGCGTGGTACTGCACCGACACGAGGTCGAAGGTGACGTCGTCGAATCCGGTTTCCCCGGTGGCCATGGGTATCTCCCATCTTCGTGGTGCTGGCTGAGCGCGGCCGGTGGGCCGCTCCGCCTCGGAGTACCCGGCACCTGCCGATCGATACATGGCATCGAAGCTTCTTGTGCCGATCCGGGAGAACCCGATCGGACCAACGATTGCGCGGTCAGCGGATCGCGGTCATCACACGATGGTGTCCCCCGGTGGAACAATGTGCGGAAACGCCAGTAGTTTTCGCTTCGCGCGACGCGGACCATTCGCTCCCGCTCAGTCCAACGCAATTGTTCATTCGAGGAGTTCACGCATGCTGAAGAAGATCGGTTTCGTCGCGACGGCCATGGCGGCCGGCGCTTTCCTGGCCGGTGGCGTCGCCGCCGCCGACACCCCGGGCGGCTACGAGCACCACCACGGCGCGTACGACTCCAACGGCCAGCTCGGCCTGCTCAACCTGAACAACACCGACGCGCTGCACAACGTCAACGCCACGGTCGGGTTCTGCGACAACAACGTCAACGTGCTCGGCGTCCAGGTGCCGGTCCGCGACGTCGCGAACGGCATCGGCGTGCCGGTCCTGTCGCCGGGCGAGCACGAGGCCAGCGGCGAGTCCCCGTACAACTGCGCCGCCAGTGGCGTGGCCGACGGCGGCACGAGCCAGGGCAACTGAGGTTCCCGCGCCGAGGCCGCCCGCTGATGCGGGCGAAAGCCGGCTGAGGCGCGGCACCGACGCGGGGTGGGACCGGCCACGAGAACGACGAGTGCGCCGGTCCCACCCGGTATCGCGGCGAAACAGCCGGGAACGTGGCGCCGCCCTGGGCTCACTCGGGCGGCAGGGGTTCCCGGATCTCCTCCGGCATCGAGCCGCCGGCGACGTCGGCGGAGATGCCGAGCTCTTCCTCGTAATCCCTCGCGCCGAGGTCGCCCTCGTGCACCGCGGGCGTCACGGCGTCGACGTCGGGCCGCTCCTCGGCCAGCCGGTCGCCGAGCGGGCGGTCGTGGGCCTGCTCCCACGGCGTCATGCCGTACTTCGTGACACCGGTCCAGTGCTCGGGCGGGTCCATGGCCTCTTCGAGAGGATCCTGGCGAAGGCGGTCCTCGTCGAGGTCTTCGGCGCTGTTCAGCGCCGCCGGATCGGTCTCCACCGCGTCCGGCGCGCCGGTGTCCTGGGGTGGGTCGTAGGGCTGGTGCGGTTCGGTCACCGCGGCACCTCCTTCGCTCGGACCCGGAGGCTGCCCCGATCGCGCCCGGCGAAACCTCCGGCAGCACCGGCCACGCTCTCGTTTCCGGCCGCGAAGTACGGGTACTTGCGGCGGATGGCAGGAAGACGCGACGAACTCCAGCGGATCGCGGCCGAGAACTTCGGCTGGTCCCGGCTGACCCGTGAGCAGCTGGAAGCGATGGAGCAGGTGATGGCCGGGCACGATGTGCTCGCCGTGCTGCCCACCGGGGCCGGCAAGTCGGCGATCTACCAGGTGCCCGCGCTGCTCCTGGACGGTCCGACGCTGGTCGTGTCGCCGCTGATCGCCCTGCAGAACGACCAGATCGAGGGCATCGAGGACAGCCGTGCCCCGGAAGCCGTGGCGCTGAACTCCGCCCAGCGCGCCGCCGAGCGCGAGCACGCTTGGGAGGCGTTGCGCCGCGGTACCGCCGAATACCTGTTCCTGTCCCCGGAACAGCTCGCCTCCGACGAAGTCCTCGACGCCGTCGCCGAGCTGGGGGTGTCGTTGTTCGTGGTGGACGAGGCGCACTGCGTTTCGGCGTGGGGGCACGACTTCCGGCCGGACTACCTGCGGCTGGCGCCGGTGGTCGAGCGGCTCGGGCACCCGCGGGTGATCGCCCTGACCGCGACCGCGGCGCTGCCCGTGCGCACCGACATCGTGCGGCGGCTGGGACTGCGCGACCACCGGGAGGTGCTCGCCAGCTTCGACCGCCCCAACCTGCGCCTCGGCGTCGACCCGCTGCCGAACGACGACGACCGGCACCAGGCCGTCCTCACGCGGACGCGGGCGCTGACCGCGGATCCGGCCACCCGGCCGGGGCTGGTCTACGTCACCAGCCGGAAGGACGCCGAAACCTACGCCGGGGAGCTCGACGCGGCCGGCGTCCGCGTGGCGGCCTACCACGCCGGGATGAAGGCGGCCGACCGCGAGCGGGTGCACGAACAGTTCCTGCGCGGCGAGCTCGACGCGGTCGTGGCCACCTCGGCGTTCGGGATGGGGATCGACAAGGCCGACCTGCGGTTCGTGCTGCACGCGTCGGCGCCGGAGTCGCTCGACACCTACTACCAGCAGATCGGCCGCGCCGGCCGAGACGGCGAACCGGCCGAAATCACGCTGTACCACCGGCCTCGGGACCTGGGCAGGCAGAAGTTCCTCACCGCGGCGAAAGCACCGGAGCAGGCGCTGGCGGAGGTGGCCACCACCCTCGCCGGGCACGACGCGCCCGTGAAGCCGGCCGAGCTCGGCAAGGAGGTGGACGTCTCGGCGGCCCAGCGCACCCGGGCGGTCAACCTGCTGGAGCAGACCGGCTCGGTCGGCGTCACCGACGACGGCCGCCTCGAATACCGGGATGCCGCCGCGGACCCCGGACAGGCCGTCGAGCGGGGTGTCGAGGCCGCCGAAACCCACCAGCGCCTGATCCGGTCCCGCATCGAGATGATGCGCGGCTACGCCGAGACGACGGGGTGCCGCCGGCAGTACCTGCTCGGCTACTTCGGAGAGCAGCTCGACCGGCCCTGCGGCAACTGCGACACGTGCGCCGCCGGTACCGCCGAGGCTCAACCGTCCGGCAGCGGCGCCTTTCCCGCCAACAGCACGGTCGAGCACGCGGAGTGGGGCCGCGGCACGGTGATGTCCGCGGACGACGACAAGGTGACCGTCGTGTTCGACGACCACGGCTACAAGACGCTGTCGGCGCCCGCGGTCCGCGAACAGAGCCTCCTCAAAACCGTCGCGGGGGATTGAGCGGAGCCTGACGACCTGTTCCGCGGCTTCAGTAACCTTCCGCCGCGCCGTTGCGGCGGGGGTCCGCGCACGAGCGCAGCAGAACGCCGGAGAGCGTGATCCCTTCGAAGTTGCCGGTCAGGGAGTGCCACGGGCCCAGGTCGCGCAGCCACCGGCCGCGCCCGGCGCACCGGCGGCGGAACTCCGTGGCGACGCCGGGGTCGAAACCGTGCTCGAGCGTCACGCCCGGCAGCCAGCCGGACGCGGGTTCGTGCGGCCGGACCCCGAACCTCGGCGCCGCCACCGAGTCCTCGATGGACAGGCCGAAGTCGAGCAGGTTCACCAGGTTCTGCAGCACGCACGCGACCAGCGACACCGACGGCGACCCGGACGCGATGACCGGTACGCCGTCCCGCAGCACCAGGTTCGGCGCCAGGTAGACCGCGGCGCGCTCACCCGGCCACGGCATCGCCCGCTGGAAGAACGATCCGCCGCCGGAAAGCTGGAAGCCCTCGGCGAACAGGCCGTTGACCCACGGCGAGGCCATGTGCGAGTGCGTCACCGAGGCGACGTTGCGCTGCGCGTCGACCACGGTGACGTGGATCGTGCCGGGCACCGGCACCGGCACGGACGGGGGAGCGGCGCCGAGCCGGGTCATCCGCCGCGCCGCGTACTCCTTGGACAGCAGCGTCTCGACGTCGGTGGCCGCGGTGCGCGGCGGGGCGTAGTACACCTCGTCGTGCACGTCCGTCAGCAGCTCCAGGGTCTCCACCGACGAGTGCGCCGGACCCCACGAACGCAGGTCCGACAGCTCCAGCAGGTTCATCGCTTCGATGAGCTGGCACCCGCCGTCGTCGGGCGGCACGGACGTGACGATCTCGGCGTCCCGGTAGGTGCCCCGCAGCGGGGTGTGCCAGCGGGCCTCGTAGGCGGCGAAGTCGTCGGGCGTGATCACGCCGCCGCCGCGCCGGCATTCGGCGCCGAACGCCCGCGCGAAGTCGCCGAGGTAGTAGTCCAGGTCCTCGTCCCGCAACCGTTCCAGCGTGCGCGCGACGCGTTCCTGACGCAGTGTCCCTCCGGGCGCCACGAGAGTTCCCTCGGGCAGGAACGCCTCCCGCCCCTGCTCGTGACAGCCCAGTTCCGCCCGGTGCGCGTACATCTCGCCGAACAGGTAGGGATTGACCTCGAAGCCGTCCCGCGCCAGCTCGATGCCGTCGCGCAGCAACCTCGCGCGGGGCAACCGGCCGAACCGTGCGTGCGCGGCCCGGAAGGCCGGCCACCAGCCGGGCACGGGCACGCCCCGGCCGGTGGTCAGGTCGGCGCCGGTGAACCCGGGCAGCGGCGCCAGCGGCGCGGCCACGTTGCCGTTGAGGTAGTCCACCTCGCCGGTTTCGCCGTTGTAGTACAGCATTCCCAGCCCGCCGGTCAGGGCCGTCATGTGCGGTTCGGCCACCAGCTGGGTCGCGGCCGCGGCGAGGGCGGCGTCACCGGCCGTGCCGCCCTCGCGCAGGACGTCGAGGCCGGCCCGCACCGCCAGCGGGTGCGAGGTCACGACCATGCCGTGGCGGGCCTCGACCGGCTCCTTCGGGCCGTAGGCCGCCCGGCGGGCGAGTTCGGCGGCCGTCTGCCGGTCCATCAGGCCTCCGTCAGCGAGCTGCGCCGCCGCTCGTCGACCGCGTGCGGCATGGCGAACAGGGCCACCAGGATCGAGACGACGCAGATCACCGTCATGTACCAGCCGAAGGCCGCGTTGCTGCCGGTCAGGCCGAACAGCCACACCGCGATCAGGCCGGCCGTCGAACCCAGCGCGGTCGTGCCGATGTTGTAGTTGAGCGCCGACGCGCTCGCCCGCACCTCGGCCGGGAAGCTCATCACGTACGCGGTGGTCAGCGGCGCGCCGACGAAGTTGTTGATGAAGGTGAACGCGACCACCGCGACCACCGCCAGCCAGAGCGAACCCGAGCCGATGGCCAGGAACGTCGGCACCGTCAGCACGACGAACAGGCCGTAGCCGACGACCAGCGGGATCCGTGCCCCGTGCTTGTCGGCGAGCTTGCCGCCCCAGATCGCCGGGAGCGGCCCGATCGCGTAGGTGAGCAGGGACGCCAGCAGCGCGTTGTTCTCGGCGAACCCGGCCTTGACCATCGCGGTGACGAAGTAGGCTTGGATGACGAACGACCCGACCCGCTGGCCGGCGCCCAGGCCGATGGCGCGCAGCATCGCGCCCCAGTGCTCGCGCACCGCCGTGCGGAACGGCGTCTGCTTGACCTTGCTGCGTTCGGCCAGCTCCGCCATTTCCTTGAACTGCGGCGTTTCCTCGACGTGACGGCGGATGTAGATGCCGATCAGCGCCATCGGGATCGCCAGCAGGAACGGGATCCGCCAGCCCCACGCGTTGAACGCCGGGGCCGGCATCGCCGAGATCACCAGGTAGGCCACCAGGGTCGCGAGCAGCGGACCGACCGAAGTGGACGCCACGCTCAGCCCGGCCAGGTAGTTGCGCCGGTTGCCGCGCTCGTGCTCGAAGATGAAGTTGGCGGCCGTGGTGTACTCGACGCTGGCCCCGATGCCCTGCAGGATCCGGCACAGCAGCAGGATGATCGGGGCCGCGATGCCGATCGCCGCGTAGTTCGGCAGCAGGCCGATGCCCGCCGTGCCGACGCTCATGACGGCGATCGTCAGCAGCAGCACGAACCGGCGGCCTTTGAGGTCGGCCAGCGGGCCCAGCACGATCGCGGCCAGCGGCCGCAGCGCGTAGGACAGCACCACCCCGGCGTAGGTCGACAGCAGGGCCGCGCTCGAGTCACCCGCGGGGAAGAACTGGCGGGAGATGATGACCGCCAGCGTGCCGTAGAGGCCGAAGTCGTAGTACTCGACGACGTTGCCGAGCATGGCGGACAGGAGGACCCTGCGCCGCGAGCGCAGGTCGGATCCGGGCGGCCCGGCGGCCGTGCTCTCCCGGGTGTCGTGGTCGGTCAACGGGATCTCCTCGCGAAGTCAGGGCCGGAAGCGGTCCGGCCGGAAGGACGCCAGCAGGGGGTGGGGTTCGCCGGTGCGGATCTCGCCGGCCAGCAGTTCACCGGCGATCAGGCCGAGCGTGGCGCCGGAGTGGGTGAAGGCGACGAAGCAGCCCGGCACCGCGGACAGCTCACCGAGCACCGGCTCGCCGTCGCCCGGAACCGGCTTGCGGCCGAGCTTCCAGGACGCGGCGGTCAGGGTGACCCCGCCGGCGAGCAGGGCGGTCGCCTCGGCGGTCAGCTCCTTGACCACCGACTCGTCGACCGTGCAGGTGCCGTCGGCCGCCTCGGTGATGCGGTCCTCGTACCAGTGGTGGTCGAGGGCGAAGGTGTTCCCCGGGTTGGGGCGCAGGGCGACGCGCGGGGTGTTCATGACGGTGCGCACCGCGGTGTCGGCCGGCTCGGTCAGCACGAGCATCGACAGCGGCGAAGCGTCCGGAATGGACACTCCCAGCCCGGCGACCACCGACGGGGTGGCCGCGCCGCAGGCGACGACGACGGCGTCCGCGTCGAACCGCTGCCCGCTGCCGGTGGTCACCCCCGTGACGGCTCCGCCGCCGGTCGTGACGCTCGAGGGGCCGGCGCCGGTGACGATCTCCCCGCCCAGCGCGGTGAACTCGGCGGCCAGGTGCTCGATCAGGTGCGGCAGGGAAACCCAGCCCTCGCCGGGGTTGTACACAGCGGACCCGGGGACCGCGGCCGGGTCGAGGCCGGGGATCTCTGCGGGTGAGACCAGTTTGGAGTCGTACGCGTGCGCGAGTTCGGCGCGGTGCCGGTCTTCCATCGCGCCGCGGTCGGCGCTCCAGTGGAGGCCGCCGTCGAAGCGGAGCCAGTCGCGGGTGGGGTCGGCGGCGAAGAGCGTGCGGTACCGGTCGATGCCGGCCATCCGCAGCGCGTGGTAGGCGGCCGAGCGGGACCCGGCCGAGTTGAGCCACGAGAGCGAGCGCCCGGATGCGCCGTCGGCCAGCTCGCCTTCGGTCACCAGCACCACCGTCACGCCGTCGCGCTGCAGGTGCGTGGCCGTGGAGACGCCGAGAACGCCCCCGCCCACCACCACGACGTGCTTGCCTGCGGTCATCGGGAAAGATCCCCCTTCCGGGCGTGCGCCCGCTCGATGATGCGAAGGACGTCCACCGCGTCCCGTGGGTCGACCGGGAGCTCGCCGCCGTTCTCGATGGCGGCGGCGAGCAGGCGGTAGAACCGGCCGTAGTCCCCGGGTTCCGGCTCGACGGCCCGGGTGTCGCCGGGCACGCCGAGCGTGCCCCAGTTCTCCCGGGGCTCGTGGCCGAAGCCGTCGTCGCCGGGCCGGGCACCGTCCTTGAGCGCCGGCTCCTGCGGGTCCAGGCCCCACTTGGTGTAGCCGGCCTTCTCACCGAGGACGTGGAACCGCGGCCCGGGCAACGCCGCGAGACTGGACATGAAGAGCCGGGACCGGGTGCCGTTCTCGTGGGCCAGCACGAGGAACGTGTCGTCGTCGCCCTCTCCCGCGCCGCGGCGGAGGACGTCGGCGTGCACCTGCGCGACCGGCCCGAACAGGCGGCACGCCTGGTCGACGAGGTGGGTGCCGAGGTCGAACAGGATCCCGCCACCGTCGGCGACGCCCGTGGCCGCCTTCCAGTCCCGCGGTCCCTGCGGCTTCCACCACTCGAAGCGGGACTCGAAGGTGTGCACGCGGCCCAGTTCGCCGTCGTCGATCAGCCGGCGCAGGGTCCGGAAGTCGCCGTCCCAGCGCCGGTTCTGGAACACGGTGAGCACCCGGCCCACCCGGTGCGCGTGCTCGATCAGGGCCTCGCCCTGCGCGCTGGTGACCGCGAACGGCTTGTCCACCACGACGTGGAGTCCGTGGTCGAGGGCGGCCGCCGCGAGATCGGCGTGGGTCGCGGGTGGAGTGCCGAGGACGACGAGGTCGACGTCGGCGGCCCGGGCGAACAGTTCGTCCGCTCCGGAAAGCACTGTCGCGTGTGGATACTCGGCCGCGGCCTGCGCGGCACGGTCGGCGTTGCCCGTCACGACGAAGTCGAGCGAGTAGGCGTCGTCGGCGGCGAGGAACGGGGCGTGGAAGATCCGCCCGGACACCCCGAAGCCGAGCACGGCGGTCCGGATCACGCTTCCACCCCGTACACCGTCCGGGCCCGCTCGGCGGAGATCCGGCCTTCGGCGACGTCCCGGCGCACCTCGTCCGGGTCGCGCTCGGCGGGCGGCCCGTAGCCGCCCGCGCCCGCGGTCCGGATCGAGACGCGGTCGCCGGGCTGCAGGCGCGTGTAGCCGTGCTCGACCGGTTGCGCCCCTTCGGACAGCTCCACTGCGGCGCTCTCGCCCGGCTCGCCGCCGAACAGGCCCCACGGCCGGGACCGCTGCCGCGAGGTGTCGAGCCAGAAGTGGACGTCGGCCTCCTCGACCCGGACCGTGCGCCGGATGCCCATTCCGCCGCGGGTGCGGCCGTCGCCGCCGGAGCCGTCGACGAGCGCGTACTCCTCGACCACCAGCGGGTACTCGGTTTCCAGGGCTTCCACCGGCAGGTTGCTGGTGTTGGTCATGTGCACCTGGACGCCGTCCATGCCGTCCTTGGTCAGGCGCGCGCCGCAGCCGCCGCCGATCGTCTCCAGGTAGACGAAGTAGCGGCCGGTCCGGCTGTCCACCCCGGAGAAGTGCACGCCGGTGTTGGCGCCGTTGCTCGCGGCGGTGACGGTCTCCGGCACCGCGTTGGCGAGGGCGCCGTGGATCAGGTCGACCACTCGCTGGCAGGTTTCGCTGCGGCCGTTGACCGCGGCGGGTTCCACGCAGTTGAGCACCGAGCCCCGGGGCGCGTTGATCGTGACCGGCCGGTGCAGGCCCGCGTTGGGGATGATGCCGGGGTCCACCACCGTCTTGAGCGAGTAGTAGACCGCCGCGTACAGCGCGGTCCACACCACGTTGACGCTGGCCCGGACCTGCGGCGGGGCGGTGAAGTCGAACGTCACCTCGTCGCCGCGCACGGTCACGGTGACGCCGAGGTCGAGTTCGTCGTCCAGCTCGGGGCAGTCGAAGCGGTCGGTGAAGGGGTAGGTCCCGTCGGGCACCTTCGCGATCGCCGCGCGGGTGCGCCGCTCGGTGTAGTCCAGCAGCGCCTCGCCGGCCGCGACGAGCGTGTCACGGCCGTACCGCTCCGCCAGTTCGGTGAAGCGGGCGACCGCGAGCCGGTTCGCGGCGATCTGCGCCCGCAGGTCGGCCCGCCGCTCGTGCGGCACCTGGCAGTTGAGCAGGATCAGCTCGAACAGGTCGGTCTGCAGCTCACCGCCGCGCATCAGCCGGACCGGCGGGATGCGCAGGCCCTCCTGGAAGATGTGGGCGTGCCCGCGGTCGCCGAAGTCGGCGTGGTGGGCCAGGTTCGCCACCCACGCGGTGATCTCGCCCTCGAAGAACACCGGGGACACCAGCACGATGTCGGGCAGGTGCGAACCACCGCCGGTGAACGGGTCGTTGCCGATGAACGTGTCCCCGTCGGCGATCGTGCCGGCCGGGTACCGGCGGGTGATTTCGTCGACGACGCCCATCAGCGAGCCCAGGTGCAGGGGCGAGCCGCCCTCGTCCTGGGCGAGCATCCGGCCGCGCGCGTCGAACAGGGACGCGGTGCAGTCGCGGCGTTCCTTGATGTTGGTGGAGTAGGCGGCGCGCACCAGCGTCTCGCTCATCTCCTCGACGATGGACGACAGCGCGGAGCCGATCACTTCCACCAGCACGGGGTCCTGCATGGTCTTCCTTTCCGTCGCGGGGGTCATCGGCCCACCGTCACGACGAGGTTGCGCAGTTCGTCGACGACGGCGACGTCGCCGGGCAGCAGCAGGGTCGTGGTGTCCATCTGCTCGACCGCGGCCGGGCCTTCGACGCGGTGCCCGGGGTTCAGGCGCGAGCGGTCGTAGACGGGACAGGGCGTGAAACCCCCGCTTTCGGGCAGGTAGACCTCGCGGGTGGCGCGGACCGCGGCGCTCGCGTCGGCGTCCCCGAGCGGGGCGCGGTGCAGCTCGGCGCGGGACACCTCGCCGACGGCCCGCACCCGGAAGGTGACGACCTGCACCGCGTCTTCGGCGGCCGAGTAGCCGTACAGCCGTTCGTGCTCGGCGGCGAACCGCTTGGTCAGCTGCGTGACCGTGTCCGCGGTGATGACGCCGTCGGGCACCGGCACAGCCAGCTCGTGGTTCTGGCCCGTGTAGCGCATTTCCACGAACCGCTCGACGCGGCGGCGCTCCGGCGGCACGTTCTCTTCGGCGAGCCACGTCGTCGCGGAGGTTTCCAGCTCCGCGAACACCCCCGCGACGCCCGGCTCTTCCGGAGCCATGATGCGGGTGCGCAGGAAGTCCGCGCGGATGTCGGTCATCAGCAGCCCGGCCGCGCACTGCGCGCCCGGGGTCTCGGGCACCAGCACGGTGCGCATGCCCAGCTCGCGGGCCAGCCGCACGGCGTGCAGCGGGCCGGCCCCGCCGAAGGGCACCAGGGTGTAGTCGCGCGGGTCGTAGCCGCGCTGCACGGAGATGACCCGGATCGCGCGGGCCATGTTGGCGGTGATGACCCGCACGATGCCCTGCGCGGCGTCGAGGACGTCCATGCCGAGCGGGCCGGCCACCGTGGCGACGGCGGTGTGCGCGGCGTTCGCGTCGATCTTCATCTGCCCGTCCAGCAGGTACTCCGGGTTGAGCACGCGCAGCACGACGTTGGCGTCGGTGACGGTCGGTTCGGTGCCGCGGCCGTAGCAGGCCGGGCCCGGATCGGCGCCGGCGCTGCCCGGCCCGACCTTGAGCGCGCCGCCCGCGTCGATCCAGGCGATCGAGCCGCCGCCGGCGCCCACGGTGTGGATGTCCAGCATCGGTGCGCGCACCGGCCGCCCGTCGATCTCGGTCCCGGTGGACTCCTTGGGCACGCCGTCCTGCACGAGCGAAACGTCGGAAGACGTGCCGCCGACGTCGAAGGTGATGATGTCGGGGAAGCCGGCGGCGCGGGCGATCCCGGCCGCGCCGACCACCCCGGTGCTGGGTCCGGAAAGGACCATCCGGGACGGCGTCCGTTCGGCCGTCTCGAACGGGATGACGCCGCCGTTGGACTGGGTGACGTGCGGGGTCACCCGCAGGCCCAGCTCGGCCAGGCGGGTCCGCAGCCGGACGAGGTAGCGGGCGACCACCGGCCCGAGGTAGGCGTTGACGACCACAGTGGACAGTCGCTCGTACTCGCGGAACTCCGGCAGCACCGCGGAGGAGACCGAGACGTGCACGCCCGGCAGCTCCTCGGCGAGGATCCGCTCGGCGGTCCGCTCGTGCCCGGGATCGACGAAGCTGTACAGGAAACAGACCGCGACCGCCTCGACCCGCTGCTCGCGCAGCTGCCGGGCGAGGGCGCGGACCTGCTCCGGGTCGAGGGCACGCTCGACGCGGCCGTCGTGGTGGACCCGCTCGCCGGCTTCGAGGCGCAGGTCACGCGGCACCAGCGGCGCGGGCTTGTCCGCCTGCAGGTCGTAGAGGGAAGGACGGCGGCCGCGCCCGAGCTCCAGCAGGTCGCGGAACCCGGCGGTGGTCAGCAGGCCGGTGCGGGCCCCCCGCCCGGTGAGCAGTGCGTTGGTGCCGACGGTGGTGCCGTGGGCGAAGTAGGTCACCTCGCCCAGGTCGCGGCCGCCGATCTCGTCGAGCAGCTGCGAAACCCCCGTCACGATCGCCCGGCCGGGGTCGTCCGGGGTGCTGGACACCTTGCGTACGTGCAGGCGCCCGGTGTGCTCGTCGAGAGCGCAGACGTCGGTGAACGTGCCACCGGTGTCGACGCCGATCCGAAGTGTCATGTGCTCAGCCTCGCGGGAGTGAGAACCTTCTCATTGGCTACTGAGTGAGAACCTTCTCAGTCGGTGGTAGCCTCAGTCAAGGGATTCGTCCCGAACGGTTTTCGCCGATGGGGGAGGCGCGCAGGTGACGACGCACGAGGCTTCGCTGATCGAGGTCGCCCGGCTGGCGGAGGTGTCGACGGCGACGGCGGGGCGCGCGCTCGGCGGGTACGGGAAGGTCAGCGAGCGGACGCGGGAACGCGTGCTGGCGGCGGCGGCCGAGCTCGGGTACCGCCCGAACAGCCTCGCCCGCAGCATGGTGACCGGCAGCACGCACACGATCGGCGTCGTGGTGACCGACGTGGCGAACCCGTTCTTCGCCACCGCGTTGCGCGGCATCACCGACGTGACGTCGCCGGCCGGGTTCGAAGTGCTGCTGGCCAACACCGGCGGCGAGCTGGCGGCCGAGCAGCGGGCCGTCACCGTCATGTCGGAGAAGCGGGTGGACGGCATGATCGTCGCGGCCGCCCGGCCCGGCGAGGCGGCGCACCTCAAGCACGCGATGGGCGCCGGGGTCCCGATCGTCCTGATCGACCGGCAGGTCAGCGGCGTGCCGGACGCCGACAGCATCACCGTGGACAACGACCGCGCCGCGGCGGAGGCCGTGGAGCACCTGCTGGAGCTGGGGCACCGCCGGATCGGCGTGATCACCGAGGCGGGCGACCAGCTGGCGCGGGTGCGGTCGGGCACCCGGCGGCGCGGCCTGTTCCCCAGCGCCGTGCGCCTGCGCGGGTACGTGACCGCGCTGGGCGCGGCGGGCCTGCCGGTGGACGAAACCCTGGTGGCGTCGGCCCGGTACGACCGCGAGTCCGCCTACGACGCGATGAACCGCCTGCTCGACCTGCCCGAGCCCCCGTCGGCCGTGCTGTGCACCGACAACGTCCTGGCCTCCGGCGCCTACCGGGCCGCGCAGGACCGCGGACTGCGCATGCCGGCGGAGGTGTCCCTGATCGGTTTCGACGACGAGCCGTGGACGACGCTGGTGCGCCCGGAGCTGACGGTCGTCGAACAACCCACCTACGACCTGGGCGCTCGCGCGGGGCAGCACCTGCTGGACCGCATCACCGCCGGCGACACCCCGCGCCGCCCGCAGCACATCCAGCTGAGCGCGAAGCTCGTGGCGCGCAGCTCGACCGTGCCGCGGTAGGGGAGAGGCCGGAGTTCTCCCGTGTCCGACTTACGCCGCTAGACGGCGTAATTTCGCTCAAACGCGACATACTTTCGTTGACTTAATGCAAAAGTCGTCCTTACGCTCACCGGGCGTCAGGTACAGAGCCTGGCTCTTCCCCCGAGGAGCAACGATGCTTCTGGCTGTCCGCGAACGATGCCGCCGGGCGCTTCTGGTGGTAACAGTCCTGTTCACAGCCCTTTCGGCGGTCGTCGTCACACCCGCTCACGCCGCCGTGCCCCCTCAAGAGCCAGGCGTGACCCTTCGGGTGTTCGACATGCAGACCGAGCTGAGCAAGCTGTGCACCATCAAGCCCGGGTTGACCCCCAACGTCGACAAGCTGATGCCGACGATCAACTGGACCAGCACCGCGGACTTCGGTGTCGACGACTTCCTGGTGTCGGAGGTGACCGGCAACATCTCCATCGCGACCGCCGGCACCCACCAGTTCCGGCTGACCAGCGATGACGGCTCCCGGCTGCGCATCGACGGCCAGGTGGTGATCACCAACGACGGCTTGCACGGGGCCACCGCGGTGACCGGCTCGATCCCGCTGACCACCGGGTACCACGCGCTGCGGATCGAGCACTTCGACAACGCCGGTGACCAGCAGATCACGCTCGAATGGCAGCCTCCCGGCTCGTCGGCCTTCGCGGTGGTGCCCAACTCGGTGCTCAGCACCGACGCCGGGGTGGTCCGGGTGACCTCGCCGGGCAAGAAGGAGTGCGAAAGCACCGCCGACTCCCCGGGCGACGGCCTGCCGCTGACCGGCGTCCACCCCGGCTTCACGCTGACGAACCTGCGCCCCGACGGCTTCCAGCCGCAGGTGACCGGGATGGACTGGCTGCCGGACGGCCGCCTCGCCATCACGACCTGGGGTGGTTCGGACAAGACCGCCGGGGAGGTCCAGCTGATCAGCAACGCCACCGGCACCACGGACCCGTCCCGGGTCCGGACGCAGCGGATCGCCAGTGGCCTGAAGGAACCGATGGGCGTCAAGTACGTCGACGGCAAGCTGTACGTGTCGGAGAAGACGCGGCTCGTCGAACTGAACGACACCAACGGCGACGGCGTGACCGACGTCTACCGGACGGTGGCGACCTGGCCGTTCGGCGGCAACTTCCACGAGTTCGCGTTCGGCCTGCTGTACAAGGACGGGTTCTTCTACGTCAACCTGTCGGTGGCGATCGACCTCGGCGGGGCGACCACCAATCCGCAGCCCGCACCGGGCCGAGGTGTCACCATCAAGGTCGACAAGAACACCGGCGCCGTCTCGACCATCGCCGGCGGCCTGCGCACCCCGCACGGCATCGGCTGGGGACCGGAAGGCGACGTCTTCGTCACCGACAACCAGGGCGGCTGGCTGCCCGCGAACAAGCTCGTGCGCATCAAGCAGAACCGGTTCTTCAACCACTACACGAACCCGGCGGGCCCGTTCGACGCGCAGCCGGTGACCGCGCCGGTGGTGTGGTTGCCGCACAACGAAATCGCCAACTCGCCCAGCAACCCGGTCCAGCTGACCCAGGGCACCTTCGCCGGCCAGCTGGTCTACGGTGACGTGACCTACGGTGGCCTGCAACGGGTCTACCTGGAGAAGGTCAACGGCGAGTACCAGGGCGCGGTCTTCCGCATGACCCAGGGCCTCGAGTCCGGGGTCAGCCGGATCAGCCTCGGCCCGGACGGCGCCATCTACACCGGCGGCATCGACGGAGGCGGCAACTGGGGGCAGCCGGGCAAGCTCGCCTACGGCCTGCAGAAGCTGACTCCCAACGGCGCCAACACCTTCGACATGCTCGCCATGCGGGCGGTCCCGGGCGGCTTCGAAGTCGAATACACGCAGCCGCTGTCCGCCGCGACGGCACAGGACCTGAGCACCAAGTACCAGGTCTCGCAATGGCGTTACGCGCCGACGGCCGCGTACGGCGGGCCCAAGGTCGACGAGCAGACCCTCACCGTGACCGGCGCGACGGTGTCCGCCGACCGCAAGAAGGTCACCTTGCAGATCTCCGGCCTGCTGGCCGGGCGGGTCGTCCACGTCCGGTCGCCTCGGCCGTTCGCGTCCGAATCCGGCACGCCGTTGTGGAGCACGGAAGCGTGGTACACCCTCAACTCGACGGTGGGTGGTCCGCCCGCCGGCCTGACCTACGAAGCGGAGCGCGCGACGCTGAGCGGCGGCGCGGGCGTCAACACCGACCACACGGGCTACGAAGCCACCGGATTCGTCGACGGGTACTGGACCCAGGGCGCCGCCACGACGTTCGCGGTGAACGTGCCCACGGCCGGGAACTACAACGTCGGCCTGCGGTACGCGAACGGCCCGAATCCCAGTGCCGGGACGAAGTCCGTGAGCGTCTACGTCAACGGCACGAAGGTCCGGCAGACCCGGCTGGCCAGTACGACGACGTGGGACAGCTGGGCGCGCCAGCCGGAAGTGCTGCCGCTGACGGCGGGGGCGAACTCGATCTCCTACCGGTTCGACAGCGGCGACGCCGGCAACGTCAACCTCGACAACATCACCGTCACCGCGGCCACCCGGATCCCGTTGTTCACCGGAACCGACCTGAACGCCTGGGAGCTCCGCTCCGGCGGAGCGGCGCCGTGGCCGGTCGCCGGCGGCTCGATGGAGTCCCTCGGCGGAGACATCCGGACCCGGCAGAAGTTCGGTGACTTCAAGCTGCACGTCGAGTGGTACGAGCCGAACTACCCGTCGACCGTGACCGGGCAGGCGCGCGGCAACAGCGGCGTGTACCTGCAGGACCGCTACGAGGTCCAGGTGCTCGACTCCTTCGGTGACACGACCCTCGCCAACGACGAGGCCGGCGCGATCTACACGCAGAAAGCACCGGACGTGAACGCCGCGACAGCGCCGCTGACGTGGCAGACCTACGACGTCACGTTCCGCGCGGCACGCTTCGACAGTGCCGGGACGAAAACCGACAACGCCAGGGTGACGGTCGTCTGGAACGGCGTGACCGTCCACAACGACGTCGCCATCACCGGCTCGACCGGAGCCGGCGACCCGGAAGGCCCCGCCCTCGGCGCGATCCGGCTGCAGGACCACGGTGATGCCGGGGAGAACGTGCGGTTCCGCACCATCTGGATAGAACCGATCAGCTGACGACCGTCCGGCGGGGCTCGTTCACCGAGCCCCGCCGGCGTTCGGCGTCCTCGGCGAGAAGCAGGTAGGCGCCCGCCGTCCAGGTGTACGCGCGGTCGCGCAGTCCTTCGCCGGTCAAGGCGTCGAAGTTCTCGGCGAAGCCCGACTTCTCGCAGGTCGTGCGGAACCGGGCGCTCACCTGCTCGGCGAGGTCCCGGGCGCCGCCACGGCGGAGACCGTCCTCGATCAGGACCGTGGCCGGCGCCCAGACCGGGCCTCGCCAGTATCCGTCCGCTTCGTAGTACGGCGAGGTGGGCAGTTCCGTGGCCGGCCCCACCGCGGTCAGGTGCCGGGCGATGCCGTCGCACAGCCGCTCGAAGACCTCGGGCGGCAGGTGCTCGCCCAGCACGACCGGCATCAGCTCGAGCAGGCTGGATCCGCTGCGGAGCGTTCCGCTGACCACCCCGCGGCTGACGAACCGGGTGCCGTCCCACAGCCGGTCCAGCATCGCCGCCAGCAGGCCGTCGGCCTGCTCGTCCCACGACTGCGCCGGCTCGCCGACTTCGGCGGCGAGCCGGGCCAGCTCCTTCAGCTGCAGAACCAGGAACGCGGCGAGATCGGCCGACTGGACGAGGCGTTCTTCGCGGAACACCGTGGCGTTGTCCCAGCCGCTGTCGTTGCCGTGTTCGTAGTAGGGCAACGCGTGCCCGGGGGGCCGCCGGTGGTCGAGCCAGAACCGCGTCCACGCCGAGAGCTGCCGGTACGTCTTTTCAGCCTCGGGTACCTCGCCGCCGAAGCGGTCCCGCAGCCGGCTCAGGGCCCACCCGTGGATGGGCGGCTTGACGAAGTTGCGCAGCGTCTCCGAGTGGGTGATGGAGTCCGGCAGGGCCCCCTGCTCGTCCTGGTGGTCGAACACCACCTGGAACTGGTCCCAGGCGAGCTCGGGGGCGCCGGAGGCCAGCGCGAGCGCGGTGAAGCAGTGGTCCCAGCTCCACACCTTGTCCATCCAGTGCTTCGACATCAGCACCGCCGGCCGGGTGATGAACCCGGCGGGCCGGACCGTGGCCGACCAGATCACGTAGCAGGCCAGCTCGGCGGCCGGGGTCCGCTCGCCGCGCCACGGCGCCACGGCGTCGGCGAACCGGGCGAAGTCGTCCGCCGAGGCGGTGACCGCTTCGGCAAGGCCCGGCTCGGCCGGGTGCGGCGGCGAAGTGGTGATCTCCTCGATCACCAGCTCCCACGGATCCCCGTCTTCGCCGGCGGCGACCAGCCGTTCGGCCGTCCCGAGCGCCTGCTCGCCCGACCGGCGCTCCTGTCCGGAAAGGACGGTGACGCGGAACCGGTGCCCGGTCTCGTAGGAGGTGAACACGGCACCGCCGGCCGGATCGGGATAGAGGTACGTGCCGGTGAAGGGCGTCAACGTCGGCTCGGTCGCGCTGATCCGCACTCCCAGCCCGGTTCCCGCGAGGTGCAGGGTGCCCGGCGACCCGAACGCCGCGGTGATCCGCCCGGCACCGGCGTTCCAGGTGAGCTTCGCCGGCTTCGCGGTGATCGAAGCGGAGACGCGGGCACCGTCGGCGACGGGCACGATCGACAGCACCGCGTGCATCCCGTTGCGGTGGGACACCAGGTGGACGTCGTCGCTGTAGGTCGCGAGGCCCACGACGGGCGAGAGGCCGAACCAGGCGCCGAACCGGCTGAAGGGGATCTCCCGCACCGAAAACTCGGGGGCCACAGTGGACTTCCTTTCAGTCTTTGACGGCGCCGGTGGTGATGCCCGCGGCGACGAAGCGCTGCGCGACCACGAGGAGCACGGTCGCGGGGATCGACGCGACCACGGCCGTGGCCATGATCGAGTTCCACTCCTGGTTGTTGTTGCCGATGTAGCGGTAGATGCCGAGGGTGAGCGGCTGCAGCCGGCCACCGGCGTCCAACGTGGCCGCGAAGACGAAGTCCGACCAGGCCCACAGGAACGAGAACAGCGCCGCGGTGACCAGCCCGTTGCGGCTGGCCGGCAGGACGACGGAGGCGAACGTCCGCCAGGGCCCGGCGCCGTCGATCCGGGCCGCCTGCAGCAGTTCGTCCGGGACGGCCGCCATGAACGAGGTGAGGATCAGCACCGCGAACGGCACGGCGATGGTCGAGTCGGCGAAGATGAGGCCCCAGACCGAGTTGGTGATGCCGAGGCCGACGTAGATGCCGTAGAACCCCAGCGCCATGATGATGCCGGGGATCATCTGCGCGACGAGCAGGACGAACGCGAGCGGGCCGCGGCCGCGGGGCCGGAGCTTGGCCAGCGAGTACGCCGCGGGCGCGGCCAGCACCAGGGTGAGCACCACCGTGCCCAGCGCGATGAGCAGGCTCGTGCCGAAGTACGGCAGTTGCTCGCGCAGGACCCGCTCGTACCCCTCGGTGGTCGGGGACGCCGGGAACAGGCCGGGTGGCGACTTGCGCATGTCGCGCGCGGGCGTCAGCGAGACGGTGATCATCCAGTAGACCGGGAACAGCATCAGCGCGGTCAGCACCAAGCCGACCGCGGTCCGCCAGGCGGGGCGCTTCATGCCGGCTCCTGCCTGCGCTGCAACCGGATGTACAGCAACCCGGCGGCCAGCGCGAGGAGGATGAGCACGTTGCCCACGGCGGCGCTGGGCCCGAACCGGGGGAGCAGGCTGCCGAACCCGAGTTCGTAGGACCAGGTGGCCAGGGTGCTCGACGAGCCGCTCGGCCCGCCCTTGGTCATGATCCAGATGAGGTCGAACACCTTCAGCGTGTAGACGAGGCCGAGCAGCAGGGTGATGGCGGAAACCGGGCGCAGCAGGGGGAAGGTGATGTGGCGGAAGGCCTGCCAGCCGGTCGCCCCGTCCAGCGCCGCCGCCTCGTAGACGTCGCGGGGGATGTTCTGCAGCCCGCTGTAGAGCACGACGAGGTTGAACGGGATCCCGATCCAGATGTTGGCCGCGATGACCGACACGAGTGACCAGGACGGCGAGGTCAGCCAGTGGACCGGGCCGATCCCGACCAGCTCCAGCCCGGCGTTCACCAGGCCGGACTCACTGTTGAGCAACCAGGCCCACGTCGACGCCGACACGATGAGCGGCAAGAGCCAGGGCACCAGGAACAGGGCCCGCAGGGTCGCCGACAACCGGAACCCGCGGGCGAAGAACACCGCCATCGCCAAGCCGATCACGTACTGGAACGCCAGCGACGCCACCGTGAAGACCAGGGTGTTCACCAACGCGGTCCGGAACAGCGGGTCGCCGAACACCGTGGCGTAGTTGGCGAACCCGACCAGCGGCGCTCCACCGTGGACGAACGTGCGGACCGTGTAGCCGCGGATGCTCAGGTCGACGTTGGTGAGCAGCGGGTAGGCGTAGCACACCACCAGGTAGGCCACCAGCGGCACGAGGAACGCCCAGCCGACGACCTGGCGGCGCACCTCTCGCGAGCGCATCGGCACCTACTTCGCCGCGGCCTGCGCGTCCGCGAGCGCGGCTTGCGGTGTCTTGGCCCCGGTCAGCGCGGCCTGGACCGCGCCCCACAGGGGCTGCGAGATCCGCGGGTAGCGCGTGCCGAGGTCGTCCCCGGTGCGGCCCTTGGCCTTGTTCACCGCCTCCACCCAGACACCCAGCTCCGGCGTCTGCGCGACCTGTTGCCGCTGCACGGAGGGCACGGCCGAGACGTAGGTCAGGGCGGTGTCGGTCGCGAGCACCTTGTCCGGGTTGGTCAGGCACGCGACGATCCGCGCGGCCTTGGTCTCCTTGTCCTTGTCGTCCTGGGCCGTGACGGTGACGAACTCGCCGCCGGTGGGCGCCGGCGCCGTTCCCCCGGCCCGGGCGGGAATCGGGATGACGCCGTACTCGAAGCCGGCCTTCTTCGCGTTCTTCAGCTGCCAGGTGCCGTTTTCCGCGAACGCGTACTCGCCGGTGGCGAACTCCTGCCAGCTCGTGGTCTGGGTGTTGTTCACCACCGAGTTGGGGGCGTATCCCTTGTCCAGCCACGACTTCCACGCCTCGAGCGCGGCGGTGGCGGCTGGGGTGCCCAAGTCGGTCAGCGCCGCTCCGGCGCCCCAGAACCACGGCAGGAACTGGAACGTGCCCTCCTCGGTGCCGATCGCGGAGAACGTGATCCCCTTCTTGCCGGTCGCCTTCACCTTGGCCAGCGCGGCGTCGAGGGAGGCCCAGTCCTTGATCGCGGCCGGGTCGACGCCGGCCGCGGTGAGCACGGCCTTGTTGTAGTAGAGCGCGAGCGTGTTCGCCCCGATCGGCACGCCGTAGGTGTGGCCGCCGATCTGCCCGGCGCCCAGGAGGTTCGGGGACGCCTGGCCGGCGTCCAGCCCGACGTCCTGGTTCGCCTTCAGCACCCCGCCTTCGGCGAGCGTGCTCACCACCGGGTTGTCCAGCACCAGCACGTTGGGGGCGGTGCGCTGCTGGGCGGCGAGCAGGACCTTGTTGGTCAGGTCGGTCGTGTCGTAGGACTGGCGCTGGACCTGCACGCCCGCTTCCGTGCCGCACTTGCCGATCACCTGCGCCCACTCCGAGCTCGCGTCGAACTGCGGGTACGGATCCCACAGGGAGAACGGGCCGGATTCGCCGGAACCGCCGCCGTCGGACGACGGCGAGCACGCGGTCAGGGACGCGGCCAAGCCGAGCGCGGCCAGGGCGGCGGGGAGACGTCGGGAGCGGTGCATGGTGGTCCCTTCCTGCGGCTGCGGTGACGACTACATCGAACCGGTTCGATGCCAGAAGGCGACGTCAACGTAGCCTTCACGTCCTGGCCGCGCAAGTACGCGTTACGATCGTCGACGGATCGGTCGAACCGGTTCTCTGCGGAACGGAGAGGTGCGGATGAACATCGGGGAGATCGCCCGGCGCGCCGGGGTGTCGCGCAGCACGGTGTCCTACGCGCTCAGCGGGAAACGGCCGGTCTCCGCCGCGACCGTGCGGCGGATCAACGACGTGATCGCCGAGCTCGGCTACCGGCCCAACGCCAGCGCCCGCGCCCTCGCCGAAGGCCGCACCCGCACGTTCGGCCTGGTGATCCCGCCGGCGAGCGCCCGGCTGACCGACGCCCAGCTGGGCTTCGTGGCCAGCGTGGTCGAGGCGGCGGCGGTGCACGACCACGACGTGCTGCTCTCGCCGGGCGGGGGAGACCACAGCCGGTCCTTCGACCGGATCGTCACCGGCCGCCGGGTCGACGGGGTCATCCTGATGGAGATCCTCCTGGAAGACCCGCGGGTCGAGCGGCTCGGCCAGGCCGGCCTGCCGTTCGTCACCATCGGGCACACCGAGCACCCCGGCGCGTTGTGGTGGGTCGACGTCGACTACGCGGGGCTGATCAGCCGGTGCGTCCACCACCTGGCCGACCTCGGGCACCGGGACATCGTTCTGGTCAACCGCTCCGACGAGCTCGTCGCCGCGGGCTACGGCCCCGCCCTGCGGGCAGCCGCCGGATTCCGCGAGGCGGCCGGGGAACGCGGCCTCACCGCGCACCACGTGTGCTGCGCCGACGAGCCCGCCGCCGGCCTGACGTGCTTCGAGCGCATCCGGGCCGACTGGCCCGAGGTGACCGCCGTGGTGACCATCAACGAGGCCGCGCTGCCCGGGGTGCAGCGGGCACTGCTGCGGGCGGGCCTGGACGTGCCGCGGGACTTCTCGGTCACCGGCGTGCTCGCCGACCGGCTGGCGGAGGACTTCCACCCGCCGCTCACGGCGGCGGACGTGCCGGCCGGGGAAATGGCCCGGCTCGCCGTCGCGCTGCTGCTGGAGCAGATCGGGGACGCGTCGGCCACGCCGCGGCACGCTCTGCTCGAGCCCGCGATCTCCCTGCGGTCGAGCACCGGCGCGCGCCGGTAGCGCGGAACCGGTTCGACAAACTCTCTCTTGATTGACGGGCTCTTCTGCGCGTACTCTCGTCGTCGCATCGAACCGGTTCGAATTCCTTCCCGCCCGGTCCGTCCGGAGTGTCGATGGTTCAACGGCGAACATCCGCACCGCCGCCCAAGGCGGCCGCTCCACCTTTCCCCGCGTCGCCGCCGGTCGCCTCTCCGCTCGAGTCCGGGACGTCCCCACGTCCAAGGAGTCGCAAGTGGACACTGTCCGCACGCCCCGGCGACCGCGTCGCCGCCTCCTCACCCTCCTCACCGGAGGTGCCCTCGTCGCCGCCTCCCTGACCACGGTCACCACCCCGGCCCGCGCCGCCGACGAAGCCATCAGCGTCGACTTCTCCGTCGCGGGTGGCGCGCCGACCTACCGGGCTTCGGGCTGGATCTACGGGATGACCGAAGACGCGTCGGGGCCCGCCGACCACTTCTACCGCGACGTGCGGTTCCGCTCCATGCGCGCCGGGGGCGCGCAGCTCGACAGCCCGGGTGGCTGGGTGTCGGGCCGGTACGACCGCCGGTGGAACGCGACTCGCGCCCAGTTGCTGCGCACCCGGTCGCTCGGCGGCCAGTTCGTCCTGCTCGTCCACGACCTCTGGGGTGCCGACGGGTACCCGATCTCCCGTTTCCCCGGAGACAACGGCAACTGGAGCGACTACGACAGCTTCCTCACGCGGCTGATCGACGACGTGCGGGCGACGGGCGCCCCCGTCCAGTGGGACCTCTGGAACGAGCCGAACCTCGGGATCTTCTGGAACCGGCCGCAGGCGCAGTACTTCGAGCTGTGGCGCCGCACGTACCAGCGTGTCCGGGCGGCTTTCCCGGACCAGCTGATCGTCGGACCCAGCTTCGCCGGGGTCCCGTCGACCACGAACACCTGGTGGAACCAGTACCTCGACTTCGTGCGCGCGAACAACGTCGTCCCCGACGTCGTCAGCTGGCACTCCCTGCCCGGGGATCCCGTGGCCAACGTCGCGGCGGCGAACGCCACGCTCGACCCGCGCGGCATCCCGCACCTGAGGCCGTACCAGATCAACGAATACGGCGCCTCGAACGAACAGAACCCGGGCGACGGCTCCTGGTACATCGCGCGCCTGGAGCGGGCCGGTGCCGACGGCCTGCGCGCGAACTGGGCGAGCACCGGGAACCTGCACAACGACCTCGCCAACCTGCTCGTCCGCGATCCGGCCGGCCGGCACCTGCCGAAGGGCGAATGGTGGGTCTACCGCTTCTACGGGTCCCAGACCGGCCGGATCGTCTCCACGACACCGAGCCCGGCCTACGACGCGTTCGCCACGAAAGCCAGTGGCGCAGCGAAAATCCTGGTGGGCGGCGGTGGCACGACCGGTAACGTCCACGTGACGCTGAACCGGCTGGACACCACGAGCGGCGTCGTCCAGGACAACCGGGTGCGGGTGCTCGTCCAGCGCATTCCCTACCACGGCGGGGGCGCGGTCCAGGGACCGGTCACGGTGCAGAACACGGTGGTGAGCCTGTCCGGCAACGCGGCGACGGTCACCGTGCCGCACACCGCGATCGACGACGCCTTCACGATCACGCTGCTGCCGCCCTCGGACGCCGGCTTCCAGTCCGTCGCGGTCGCCCAGCATTCCCAGCAGTGCCTGGACAACACCAACCTGGCCACGGCCGACGGCAACGGGCAGCAGCAATACCCCTGCGAGGGCGGCGACCAGCAGCTCTGGAACTTCCGCCCGGTTTCCGGCGCGGCCGGCACGTTCACGGTGGTCAACCAGCAGACCGGCAAGTGCCTGGACGTCAGTGGCAGCTCCACCGCGGACGGCGCGGCCGTGCAGCAGTGGACCTGCCTCGGCGGAGCCGCGAACCAGCAGTTCACGCTGCGCAAGGTGACCTACGCCGGCAACGACGCCCACGACTACCAGCTGGTCGCCCGCCACAGCGGGAAATGTGTCGACGTGAACGCTGTCTCGACCGCGCCGGGTGCGGTGGTCCACCAGTGGACCTGCAAGCCGGCCACGCAGAGCAGCCCGCTCAACCAGACCTGGCGGCTCTGGGGCCGCTGACGCAGGCGGTTCCCGAGGTCCTCATACCCCGGTATGAGGACCTCGGGAACCCGCTCGTACCGCGGTCCGAAATCTGCGGTTTCAGCAGGTGAGTGCGCCATGATCCGGATTAGCGTCGCGGTATGGAAACGCGAACCCTGAACGGGAATCCCCCTGGCACGCTGGTCGCCGCCTTCTTCGGCTACCTCGTCTCCACCGTTTCGGCGCTCGTCGGCGCCGGGCTTCTGCTCGGTTACCGGGACGAGCTCGCCGACGCGGTGCGCACGGGCATGAACAACGGCGGAGCGCGCCTGACCGAAGAGCAGATCCAGCGTTCGGCGACCGTCGCGCAGGCCGTCGGCATCGGCGTGCTCGTCGTCCTCGCCCTGCTCTACCTGCTGCTGAGCTTCAAACTGAAGGCCGGCCGGAACTGGGCGAGGATCGTTCTCACGATCGTCACGCTGCTGCAGGTCGCTTCCCTCCTGGCGACCTCGGGAACCCCCGTCAACTACGTCAGCACGGCGATTTCGGTGCTGGCGCTGGTGCTGTCCTACCTGCCGCCTTCGAACGCCTATGTCGCGCAGGTGAAGCACAACCGGGTCTGAGTCTCCCCTAGTACTTTCGGCCGATGTCCGCACGGCGAAAACCCTCCGAAAGGCGTGGGCCATTTCGGGGGTCTTGACCCGGCGCCGGTTTCACCGCCAATGATCGCCCTACTGTGGCGGTGCTTCGTGATCTTGAACCGGAACCGAAGAGGGGAACCACCTTGCCCAACCGGACCAGATTCCTCGGCAAAACACTCGCGGCGGCGGGCACCGCGGCGGCGCTCGCGCTCGCCACGGCCATGCCCGCGGCCGCGGACACGCCCTCCACCGTCGAGCAGGACGTCGCGCAGCTGTACCAGGACGTCGTCGATCTCTACAACGGCCTGCCCGCGGACGCGCTGCGCGGCGTCGATCGGCTCATCGAGTCGCCGATCCCGCGGTTCGGCCCGCAGAGCCAGGCCGCCCAGGGCCCGATCCCGGGCTGCACCGACGGTTCACTGCTGACGTACGCGGACAAGCTCGCGTCCCAGCTGACCCCGCTCGAGAACCAGGCGTTCAACGCGCTGTCGGGGCTCAGCCAGCTCTACGTCCAGGGCGTCGCGTCCGACAAGACCCCGCAGGTCTTCGGCACCGACGGCCAGTACACCTCGCGGGCCACTGCCACGATCGACAAGCTGCGCGGCTTCTGGGACATCGAGAGCTGGAACATCCAGCTCGTCGCCTGGAAGGGCACCGACCTCGGCAGCCAGGCGAAGATGGCGCAGACCTTCAGCCTCGGCCTCGCACCGGCGAAGGTGAAGGCCGCGGCGGCGCTCGCCACCAAGGTGCTTTACGAAGTGCCGGCACTGCAGGGCGGCCGCCACCCGTTGCTGACGCTGAACGCGTTCTCGGCCCCGGCCGGCAGCCTCGGCGGCAAGCGCGTGGCCCTGGGCGACGGCCTGCTCGACACGGTCAACGTCCTCGGCTTCGACGAGGTCTCGGTGGAGTCGGTGGTCGGCCACGAGTACGGCCACCAGGTCGACTTCGCCCACGACAACTACCCGCCCAACGAGTCGTCCGAAATGGGCCCCGACGCTTACGGCGGCTACTTCGTCGCGCACGCCAAGGGTTTCGCGTGGAACGCCCGCACCCAGCAGGAGGTCACCTACCTGGACGCCTCCATCGGCGACTGCTACCACAGCCACGGAACCCCCGACCAGCGCAAGGCGGCGGGCGCATGGGGCGAGAAGCAGGCGACGAGCCAGGGCAACCCGAACCGGATCGTCCCGTCCGCCACGATGATCGACAAGTTCCAGAAGGTGTACCCGAAGCTGATGCCGCCGGCCGCCGACCAGCCGGCCGCGGCTGCGATGGCCGCCGCTCACGGCTGAGCCTCGGACCCCCGTCAGCGGGCCGTCTCCCGAAGCGAGGGAGGCGGCCCGCTTTCCGAGCGTTCCTTCCGTTCGGTGTACACCGGCGGAGTCATCACCCCACTCTGGTCACCTTCGCGTGGTTGGTGTTCCTCCAGGGCGGTCCCGGCGCGCCGTGCCCGGCACCGGACGCCGTGGGCAGCTGGTTGACCACCGCGCTCGAGGGCCACCGCGTCCTGCTGCTCGACCAACGCGGAGGCGGGCGCAGCACTCCTGTCACCGCGCGGACCGCGGCGGGCCGCAGTCCCGCGGAGCTCGCCGCGTACCTGCGCCACTTTCGCGCGGACAGCGTCGTCGCGGACGCCGAGATCCTGCGTGGGAAGCTGGCCGGCGGCGGCCGGTGGTCGATCCTGGGGCAGAGCTACGCCGAGCTGGTGCGGAAGAACGCCGCGTACTACGCGGAATACCCCGGGGACGTCCACGAAATCCGGCGCCTGGCAGCCCACCTCGAAGAGCACGACGTCCGGCTGCCCGGCGGCGACCGGCTGACCAGCCGCCGGTTGCGCCTGCTCGGCCGCAACCTCGGGATGAGCCACGGGTTCGAGCGCGTCCACAACATCGTCCGTCAAGCGTGGGACGGGGACGAGATTTCCGACACTTTGCGCCAGGCTTTCGTGGCCGAGACCGGCTTCGTCGACAGGCAGCTGTACGCCCTCCAGGAGTTCATTTACGCGGGTCCTGGACGGCCTACGGGCTGGGCCGCGCACCGCGCGCTCGCGAGGTTCGCGGAATTCGAGGCCGGCGCGGTCCCGTTGCTCCTGATCGGCGAGATGATCCACCCGTGGATGTTCGAGGAGTTCAGCGAACTCGCCCCTTTCGCGGAGGTGGCCGACTTGCTTGCCGGAACGACGGATTTCCCCGCTCTCTACGACCTCGATCGGTTGACCGCCAACGAGGTGCCTCTGGTCGCGCTGGTGTACGCCGGCGATCTCTACAGCCCGGTGGAATTGCAGTTGTGCACGACAGAAAAGGTGCGAAACACGCAGGTGCTGGTGACTGACGAATTCCACCACAACGGTCTGATGAGAAACGCCACCCTGCTGGAGCGCTTGCTGGCGATGGTGAAGGACGAGCCGCGCAACGGTGACCACGTCCGGCCGAAAGAGATCCCAGGAGCTTGAATGCCGAGCGACAGCCTTATCGTTACGTTGAGACCCTGTTGCAGGACGCCCTTACGGCCTGAATTCGGTGCCGACCCCCTCATCGAACCGATCGAGGTGCTGACCATGCCGACGAAAGCGCGAGGCAAGTGACCGACCACGACTCAAGGCGTTCGCCGACTCCCGGCCCTCTGCGCAATGCCGGGTTCCGGTGGTTCTTCCTGGGGCGCGTCGTCTCGCTCGCGGGCAGCTCCATGGCACCGGTCGCGCTCGCCTTCGCGGTGCTGGACGCGACGCACAGCGCGGGCGCGCTGGGCCTGATCCTGGCGGCGCGCAGCGTTCCGATGCTGCTCTTCCTGCTTGTCGGCGGCGTCGTCGCGGACCGGTTTTCCCGCCGAACGGTCTTGCTGGTGTCGAACTTCGGCGCGGCGTTGTCGCAGGGCCTCGCCGCCACCTTTTTCATCTCCGGGAACTTCCACCTTGCCGCCATCGTCGCCCTGGAGTTCGTGAACGGCACGCTGACGGCGTTCACCTCGCCCGCCCTGCGGGGAATCGTCCCCCAGCTGGTCGACGCCGACCAGCGGCAGCGGGCCAATTCGTTGCTGGGGTCGTCGAAGAACCTGATCTCGATCGTCGGGCCGTCGCTGGCGGGCGGGATCGTGATCGCCTTCGGCGGGGGCTGGGCGATGTGCATCGACGCCGTCAGCTACCTGATCGCGGCGTTCTGCCTGGCCAAGGTGTGCCTGCCGGAGCGGGTCACGAAGGGTTCGCCGGCGTTTTTCCGCGAGCTTCGCGACGGCTGGGTCGCATTCCGCTCGATGACTTGGGTCTGCGTCGTCGTGCTGGCTTTCGCCGCCACCAACTGTATCTACGTCGGCGTCTGGAGCGTGCTCGGGCCGACGATAGCCAGCACGTCCGTCGGCGCCGTGTTCTGGGGAACCGTGCTCAGCGCGCGGGCCGCGGGCATGCTGGCGGCGACCGCCGCGATGTACCGGGTCAAACGAGCGCGGTCCCTGGTGGTGGGCCTGCTGTGCTTCGCCACGGGCGCGCTTCCCATGATCGTGCTCGGCCTGCACGGCAGTGCCGCGTTGCTGATCGGTGTTGCCTTCGTCGCGGGTGTCGGACTCGGCGTCATGGCGATCACGTGGGAGACCTCGTTGCAGGATCACGTGCCGAACAAGATGCTTTCGAGGATCGCCGCGTACGACGACCTCGTTTCGTACGCGGCGATCCCCGTCGGCCAGCTCAGCGTCGCCCCCCTCGCCGGCGCGTTCGGCGAAACGCAAGCCATGGTGGTGGGCGGCATACTGTTCGGCCTCATCGCCACAGTGCCGATCTTTTCCAAAGCGGTCCGGCACCCGCAGGGGCCGGTACCGGCATTCGCGGAAACCTCCTGACAACGGCCCGCCGGCCGGCCCCGACCGACAAGCCGCTTCCTCGCACTCATGGATGCGCGCAACCAGCAGATCGTCGGCGGCGAAGCACGGCGCGCTTACGGCGGCGGCGTGCGAGCCTCGCCGGCCGGCCGGGCGCTGAGCTACGGCCGCAGAAGGAGCTTCCCGCCGGCGTGACCGCTCGCGCTCAGCTCCTGCGCCTTCGCGGCGTCCTCCAGCGGAAGGTTCTGCGCGATGCGCACCGTGAGCTTGCCGTCGGCGGCGAGGCGGGCGTACTCGCCGATTCGGGAACCGAACGGGGCGCCGGGGCCGGAGAAGGTGACGCCCAGCTCGGCGGCCTTCGGATCGGCGATGGTGATGAGCCGGTCGGTGCCGCCGAGCAGGTCGATCGACACCGCCAGGTCGCCTGCGCCCGCGGCGTCGTACACGGCGTCGATGCCCTGCGGTGCGGCCTCGCGGACCCGGTCGGCGAGGCCGGCGCCGTAGGCGACCGGGAGCGCGCCCAGCGAGCGCAGGTAGTCGTGGTTGCCGGGGGAGGCGGTGCCGATGACCGTGGCGCCGCGGGCGACCGCGAGCTGAACACCGACGGCGCCGGACACACCCGCGGCTCCGTGCAGCAGGAGCGTGTCGCCTTCCCCGACGCCGAGGGCGTCGAGCACGCGGATCGAGGTCTCGACGGCGACGGGCAGCGCCGCGGCGAGGTCCCAGTCGAGGTCTGCGGGCTTCGGGCCGAAGTCGACGGCCAGCGCGTGCTCGGCGTACGCGCCGGTGACGGTCCAGCCCAGGACCTCGTCACCCACCGCGACGCCGGTCACGCCTTCGCCGACCTCGTCGACGACGCCGGCCGCCTCCACGCCGGGGGTCACCGGGAACGGCGGCGTCACCTGCGGCCGCCACCCGTTGCGGATCTTGGAGTCGAGCGGGTTGACCCCTGCCGCCACGACCTTCAGCCGCACCTGGCCGGGTCCGGCGTGCGGCTCGTCGACCTCTTCGAGGCGGAGGACTTCCGGGCCGCCGAACTCGGTGTAGGTGATCGCCTTCATGTACTGCTCCAGTGCTCGTCGCGGTAGGTGAAAGATCAACTCGTGGGCGCGGTCCAGCCGGTGGATCGGATCCACCCGGCCAGGTCGAGGGTGGCCGGCTCGATCGCCCGCACCACCGCGAGATCCGACGGGTGTTCCGCCGCCTTCGCGAACTGGCGGAACACCGCCCTGTCGAGGTCGTTGGGAAGCACGCTCAACGGGAGGGCCTCGTACCGCGCCGGGAGCCCGGCGCGCGCGCCGAACGCCGCGGCGATCCGAGGACCCGTCAGCTCGTCGGCGACGAGCTCGACGGCTCCGCCGGGTGCCTCCGCGGTGCCGAGCAGGAGCGCGGCGGCGACCCGGCCGACGTCCCTGACCGAGATCATCTTCAGGGCGGCGTCCTCCGGCAGCGGCAGCCTCAGCACGATCTCTCCGTGTTCCAGGCTCGGTGCCATCTCCTCCATGAAGGGGGCCGGGCGGACCATCGCGGCCCGGAGGCCGGACTTCCTCAGGTGCTCCTCGATCGCGTGCTTCGAGTCGTGGTTCGGCACCCCCCGCTCCCGGTCCGCGCCGAAGACCGAGTTGAACACCACGTGCGGGACGCGTGCCGCGACCGCCGCGTCGACGAGCGCGGTGCCGATGCGGATCTCCGTCTCGACCTCTTCGAGGGTGTTCGCCTCCGGGGTCATGAAGGAGAACGCCTCGACCGCCGTCAGTGCGGCGGCCAGCGACGCCGGATCGTCGGTCTGGACGGCCGCCAGCTCGACGCCGCGGGCGGCCAGCGCCTGAGCCCGGTCGGATTGCGGGTTGCGGACCAGGGCCCGCACCGTGGCCTTGCGGTCCAGCAGCGCGTCGACCACCGCCCCGCCCTGTCGCCCCGTCGCGCCGAAGACCGCGATCGTGCCGGTCGTCCGGGTGCTCATCGCTGCCGGCCTTCACTGGCGGCCTCGACCTTGATCTGTTGTGCCATGTCTCCACGATGCGTCTGCGGCGCCAGGCTTACCACCGGTATCGCGCCAGGTTCTCCCGATAACCCGCCAGTGTCGGGTAACCTCGATCGCGTGTCCGACCCCAGCGGCGAGCCGAGCTTCTGCACCGACGATGCGCCGTTGTCGGCACCACTGGCCCATGGCGCCACCGTGGCCGCGCACTTCCACGACCACGGCCAGCTCCGCTACGCCGCGCGTGGGGCCCTGGTCACAGCGACCCAGGTGGGCACCTGGGTGGCGCCGGCCAGCCGGATCATGTGGGTGCCGCCCTTCGCGGTGCACAGCAGCAAGGCGTACGGCGAGACGGAGATCCAGGTGCTGTCGCTGCCCGTGACGCTGACCGGACAGCTGCCGGCCGAGCCGACGGTCTTCGTGGCCAGCGCGTTGCTGCGCGAGGCCTATCTGGCGCTGATGAGCGAGGGCGAGCCGCTGGAGAGCCCCCGTGCGCGGCTGCTGATCGACGTCGTACTCGCCGAGCTCGCCCGCGCCGCACCGGAGCCGCTGCGCCTCCCGGAGCCGAGCGACCGGCGTCTCAAGGCGGTCACCGACCTGCTCCACGTGGACCCGGCAAGCCCGGCGACCCTGGCCGAGCTGGGCCACCGCACCGGCGCCAGCGAACGCACCCTGAGCCGGCTGTTCGGCAGCGAGCTGTCGATGAGCTTCCACCAGTGGCGCACCCTGCTGCGCATCCAACGGGC
Source organism: Amycolatopsis sp. NPDC028719 (assembly GCF_055565395.1). Lineage (NCBI taxonomy): Bacteria > Bacillati > Actinomycetota > Actinomycetes > Pseudonocardiales > Pseudonocardiaceae > Amycolatopsis > Amycolatopsis sp. NPDC028719. The sequence continues at coordinate 208,830 of NZ_JBVHUL010000004.1, read as the reverse complement.
GCTGATCGAGCTCGGCGACGGCGCCTCGGTCACCGCCACGGCGATCCGGCTGGGCTGGTCGAACCCCAGCAGCTTCATCGACGCCTTCACCGAGCTGGTCGGTCAGACCCCCGGGGGCTATCGCTCGTCGGCTCGGTCCGCCCGCGGCTCCCCTGGGTGAGAGGTTGGCGGGGTAGCCGTAGTTCCTGGCGGAACATCGGTGGCAGCCCCATGGTGCGGGATCCCACGCTGGACGGGTGACTTCCTCCGCCACCACCCAGAGCTCCTCGCCGGCGTCGGCGGCCTCGGCCGGTGCGACGCTGAGCGACCTCATCGTCCGGTCGCTGACGCGGCACAGCTCGTCGGAGGCGTTCGTCGCGGGCGACCGGCGACTGACCTACGCCCAGGTGCGCGACCTGGTCTCGCAGTACATGGGTGCGCTCGGCCGGCGCGGCGTCGGCCTGGGGGTGGGCGTCACCATGCTCAGCCAGAACACGCCCGAGTCCTGGATCGTGCAGGCTGCGACGTACCTCCTCGGAGGGCGCTTCACGGGACTCCAGGCCCTGGCCTCGGTGCAGGACCACATCGTGGTCTGCGAGGACGCGGAGGCAGCCGTGCTCGTGGTGTCGGCGTCTCTCGAGGAGCACGGCCGGCAGGTCCTGGACCAGGTTGACTCGGTGCGCCATCTGCTGGTGGTGCCGACCGGCGGGGGCCTGCCCGAGGGCGAGTCCTACGCCGCACGAGCGCTCGATGCCGGGCCGGCCACCGAGTCCGACATCGCGTGGCTGCAGTACACCGGCGGCACGACCGGTCGGCCCAAGGGCGTGATGCTGCCGCACCGGGCGATGGTGCAGACGGCGCTCTCGCACCTGGTGGACTTCGAGCAGCCGCACCTGCCGCGCTACCTGGCCGCGGCGCCGCTCACCCACGCCTCCGTGCTCAGCGTCGTCCCGACCCTGCTGGGCGGTGGGACGGTCGTCGTCGAGCAGGGCTTCGAGCCCGGCCGCTTCCTCGACGTGATCGAGGCGGAGCGCATCAACTGCCTCATCGGGATACCGACGATGATCTACGCGCTGCTCGACCACGCCCGGCCGGAGACCAGGGACCTGTCGAGCCTCGAGGTGATCTGGTACGCCACCGGGCCGATGTCGCCGGTGCGACTGGCCGAGGCGCGCGAGCGCATCGGGCCGGTCTTCTCCCAGCTCTACGGCCAGACCGAGTCGACCGGCATCGGGACCGTGCTGCCCAAGGCCGCTCACGAGACCGCCGACCTCGAGCGGCTCAGGTCCTGCGGCCGGCCGGTTCTCGGCAACCGCATCCGGCTGGTCGACGACGGCGGCCACGACGTGCCCGTGGGCGAGGTCGGCGAGATCGTCATGCGCAACCGCGGCGTCATGCTCGGCTACCGGAACCTGCCCGAACAGACCGCCGAGGCACTCAAGGACGGCTGGCTCCACACCGGCGACCTCGCTCGCCAGGATGACGAGGGCCTGCTCTACATCGTGGACCGCAAGAAGGACATGATCATCTCCGGCGGCTTCAACATCTACGCCAGCGAGGTCGAGGCGGCCCTGACCGGCCATCCGTCGGTGAGCTCGGCCGCGGTCATCGGCGTACCCGACGAGCGGTGGGGTGAGGTCGTCACCGCGTTCGTGGTGGCCCGCTCGGGGCAGGAGATCGACGGGCCCGCGCTCCGGGCCTTCGTCAAGCAGGTCAAGGGTTCGATGTACGCGCCCAAGGAGGTCGTGGTCGTCGACTCGCTGCCCCAGACGGCTGTCGGGAAGGTCGACAAGAAGTCACTGCGGGCTCCCTATTGGCGCGACTCGGCGCGCAACGTCCACTGACCCATCAGAGCCATCAGAGCCATCAGAGCCATCAGGCCTGCGGCATCGAGGAAAGGCGCTCTCGACGTTGAGCACAGACACGACCCCCCGCCTGATCGACTTCCACTCCCACTGGGGCACCGAACGAGGGTGGCGAGGCAGTCCGTATGAGACCGCGGCGGACCGCGAAGCATTGCGGGGCTACTTCAAGTGGGGCATGAGCTTCGTCAGCGACGAGGAGCAGGCCGAGCAGTTCCGTACGGCGAACGCCCGGGTGATGCTGGACTTCGCCTTCACCTACACGTTGGAGGTCGGCGCCGTCCGGGAGCAGCACGACTACGCCTTCGACTTCGCGCGCCGGCACCCCGACGTCGTCCTCGGCCACTGGATCGGCATCGATCCCACGCAGCCGGCCCACGTCAAGGAGCTGGAACGCTGCCTCGGCGACGGACCCGGGCTGATCGGACTGGCGGTGCACCCGTTCACACCGGCCGGCACGCCGGACGAGCCGGGCTGGGAGGCCTGCCTGAACCTGTGCCGCGAGGCCGGCCGTCCCGTCCTGGTGCACGTCGGGATGTCGGCGACCGGCGCCGGCACCCGCGGCGGCATGGGCATCACCCTGGAGGGCAGCCACCCGCGGTACGTCGATCGGGTGGCCGCGCGCCACCCGGACCTCAACGTGATCGCGGGCCGGGTGGCCTGGCCCTGGCAGTCGGAGATGATCGCGACGGCCCTGCACAAGGGGAACGTCTGGATGGAGCTCCACGGTTGGTCCCCGCGCTACTTCCCCGACGAGCTCAAGCGCGAGATCGGGAAGCGGCTGCGCAAGCGGGTCTTCTTCGGCGCCGACTACCCGATGCTCAGCCACGAGCGGCTGGTCGCCGAGTGGCGCGAGCTGGGCTATCCCGCTGACGTCCTCGACGACGTCTTCACGGGCAATGCCGAGGCCTTCCTCGCCGAGATCGGGGTGGCGTGATGGACCTGGGACTGACCGGCAAGGTCGCCATCGTCGGTGGCGGTAGCGACGGGCTCGGCTTCGCGATCGCCGAGCGCCTCCTGGCCGAGGGCGCCCACGTCGCCTTCTTCGCACGGCGCGCGGACAAGGTCGCCGCAGCGGAGAGGCAGCTCGCCGAGAGGTTCGGCGAGGAGCGGGTCCTCGGCCTGGCCGCCGACTGCTCGAGCGCCGCGGACCTGGAGAGCGTGACCGCCTCGACGCTGGAACGGTTCGGGGACGCCGTCCACGTGCTGGTGACCAACGACGGCGGACCGCCGATCCGGCGGATCTCCGAGCTCACCGACGAGGTCTGGCTGCAGGCCTTCGAACGGCACTTCTTCTACGTCGTCAGGTCCGTGCGGGCCACGCTGCCGCACATGACGGCCGAGGGCGGCAGCATCCTCAACGTCGTGTCGGCGGTCGCCCGGCGTCCCGCGGTCGGCATGGCCGCGCCGACGACGGTGTGGTCGGCGGTGATCGGCTACGCGCAGACCCTCGCACTCGAGGTCGGTGCGCAGAACATCAGCGTCAACACGCTGCTGGCCGGCTACTTCGACACGTCGCTGCTCGCCAAGACCATCGAGCGTCAGCCCGAGCTGTCCAAGGAGCGGCTGGGGAGCACGGCGCCGCTGGGACGCGTCGGCGCACCCCGGGAGTTCGCGGACCTCGTCGCCACGCTGGTCTCACCGGGCTCGAGGTTCGTGACCGGCACGGTGACCCCGGTCGACGGAGGCGCCAGCGTCGGGTTGGGCGCCAGTTTCGACTCCGCGGCTCCCGCGCCGGAGGGGGCCCGGTCGTGAGGTGGCCATCGGAGAAGACGTGGGCGGCCGCGTCAAGGGTCTCCGAAGGCCGGAGCCCGTCGTCCTCGGCCCGATCAACCCAGGCAAGGAGTACGTAGTGATTCACCACCTGCTGTTCTTCTGGTTCCGGAAGGACTCGCCGCAAGCGGAGGTGGAGGAGGTCCTGGAGGGTATCCGGAGTTTCGCCACCATCCCCGCCGTCAAGGACTTCTCGATCAGCGAGAATCGAGCTTTTCCGGAGTCGTCCGACCCGTTCACCCATGCTGCCATCCTTACGTTTGACGATTTGCAAGGCAGGAACGATTATCTCGCCGACGACCTGCACCAGTCCGTTCGGCACAAGGCGATGTCCGTGCTCGGTGAGTTGAAGACCATCAGCGTCGACACTGGCCGAGCAGCAGAACCTGCCACGCAAGACGAGCCAATCGAATCGCCGCGTGGCGCCTCAGCACAGCGGGACCTGGGCCGGGAGTCCCCGAGCATCGAGGACCTCGCAGCGCAACTTCACGATGCGGAGCTGACCCGCTGCACCATCCCACCGTTGTCGGAGCAAGTCCCGGGGCTCAGTGTCGCGGACTCCTACCGGATCCAGCAGCTGAATGTCTCTCGCCGCCTGCGGGATGGCGGTGTCATTGTCGGTCACAAGGTCGGCCTGACCTCCGTGGCCATGCAGGAACAACTCGGCGTCGACGAACCCGACTACGGGGTCCTTTTCGCCGACATGCTCGTAGACGACGGCCAACCGATCCCGGTATCCGGTCTGATCCAGCCGCGGGTCGAGGCGGAAGTGGCTTTCATCATGGCACGCGAACTGCGCGGACCAGGCGTTACGGAAGCTGACGCGCTCGAAGCGATCGTGGGCGCGCTTCCGGTGATCGAGGTGATCGACAGCCGCATCAGCGCGTGGAAGATCGGCTTGACCGACACGATCGCCGACAACGCATCTTGCGCGAAGGTTGTTCGCGGTGAAGTCGTGACGCCGATCGCGGAAATTGATCTCCGCACCATCGGAATGATCCTCACCGTCAACGGCGAGGTCGTATCAACGGCAGCCGGAGCTGCCGTGCTGGGGAACCCGATTCGCGGGCTGGTCTGGCTTGCCAACAAGCTGGCCGAGTTCGGAGTTTCATTGCAGCCGGGTGATCTCGTGCTTTCCGGCGCGCTCCACGCGTCCATTTCGGTGACCGAAGGAATGTCGGTTCACGCTGAGTTCGCGAACATCGGCGGGATCACAGCCGAATTCACTTCCTGACGGTGACCGGGACGCGCCACCATCATCGGCGACCGCTGGGACGGGCCCGCTAGGGCCCGCAGCCGCCGGCCAGTCCGGCGCCGCCGCCACGTCGGCGAGCAGGTCGGGCTGCCGGGGGCGACCGGCGGACCGGGGGCCGAGCAGGTCGTGGACGAACCCCAGGACGCCCGAGGCGCAAAGGGGGCATAGCGCGCAGTCGCTGCCGCCCCAGGGCTTCGGGCTGGGGCGCACCTGCTTCGGCGGCGGTCTCGACCAGGCGCCCGGCGAACTCCCGCTTGTGCCGCTCGACCGCCGCCGAGGCCTCGGGCAGCGTCCCGGCCGACTCGACGGCGGCGTTGCGCAGCGGGCAGCCGCGCACGACCTTCGCCGAGGGCGAGCCGGCCGGGCGTTCGGCGAACAACCGCAGGAGACGCTCCCGCGCGCCGAGGTCACGGCGCCCCAGAACGGTCTCGCCGACGATCGCCCCGTCGGACTCGATGCGCTGCAAATAGGTGCCGACCAGCGCTTCCTTGCTGGGGAAGTGCTGGAAGAGGGTCCGCGTCGACACGTGCGCCACGTCGGCCGCACCGCGCCGACGCCCGGCGCAACTTCGACGCCCTGGTCGCCGTCGTCCAGTACGGGCGCGGGCTCGACCACGCGGACCCGTGGGCGGCGCTGTCGGATTGGTTGAGAAGGTTCGTCACGCACCTGGCCACCAAGCATGTGCTCACCACGGTCCTCCCCCGCGAGTCCCCGGCGTACCTGCCCAGCCGGGAAGCGATCTACGGCGTCGCCGACCCGCTGTTCGAGCTGGCGCGGCGAACCGGGGTGGTGCGTGCCGACGTCATGCGCCTGGTGTTCGCGGTGACCGCCGGGATCTACGTCGACGACGCGCAGCGCGAGGCGCCATCGGGATCGTGCTCGACGGGATCCGCCCCGCGGCAAGCTGACGCCGGCGGTCAGCCGGCGACCGAGGCACCGCCGAGGGCAGCCGTGACGCTGCGAAGCGTGAAGCACTTTCTGTTCTTCTCACCGACGGCGACCAGCCAAGCGGCCGCCGACGCGTTCCTCGGCCGCCTCGTGGAACTCCAGCCGTGGGCCATCACGACACACGGCGCCGGTCCGCCGGCCCCCTCGGCCTCGTAGAACCAGCCTCGCAGCAACGTTCCTTCGGCATCGAATCCGATGTCGTGACGCGTCATTCCTCCTCGAAAACCCGCTGGCGGATCTGCTTGCCGACAAAGCCGGCTGCGTCGTCGATCTCCCGGCCGCGGACGTCGTGGCCCAGCCCGGGATACACGTGGACCTCGGCGGTGGCGTGGCGAGCGAGCCACCGTTCGGTGCGCACGAGCGCGCCGGGCGGGATGACCCGGTCTTCCCGCCCGCGTCCCCAGTAGACGGGCGGACGGGTGACGCTCAGCGCCTCGTCGCCGGGCTGCTCGTCCCGCGCCACGAACCCGGCCAGGTTCACGCAGTAGGCGAACCGGTGCGGCGCCAACCGCATGAGCTGGTGGGCCATGGCGCCGCCCTGGGAAAAGCCGAGCAGCCCGATCGACGGCGCCTCGATGGTCTCCAGCCACGAGAGCACGTCCAGCGCCGCCGCGTTCGCCACCGCCGGCCGCGGATCACCGATCGGGTTGCCGGCGCTGGGAAACCACGCATACCCACCGGCTTCCGGGATCCGCGCCCGCACCGAGGCGACCACGACCTCGTCCGGCAAGTGCGGCGTGATCAGCCGGTGCAGATGCGTCTCGTCGTAGCTCCAGCCGTGCAGCATCACCAGCAGCGGCCGTGACCGGCGGGCACGCTCCTCTTCGGACCACAGCACCGCCCCGCGGTCCATTCCCGGTTCCCGGTTCATTCTGCGGCGAGCTCGTTCAGCGGGTCGGTGTGCACGGGCGTCCAGCCCAGCTCCCGCTGCGCTTTGGCCGAGGTGAGCTGCTGGTCGAGGGCGAAGGCGTCGGCGATCGGACCCATCTGCTCGCGCGCCTGCTCGAGGGTGAGGGAGACGGTCTTCCCGTCGAGCCCGGCGGCGCGGGCGCACGCCTCGGCGACCTCCTTGGCGGTCGGGTTGACCCCGCCCACACCGAGGTACACCGAGCCCGCCGGGGCCGACAGCGCCGCCGCGTAGAGCCGGGCGAGGTCGTCGAGGTGGATCAGTGCCCAGTGGTTGCCGCCGTCGCCGATGTACGGGATCGCCCCGCTTTCCTTGCCGGGCTGGACGAAGAAGATGTCGATCAGGCGGTTGTCGCCGCCGTGGAGCAGGCCGGGCTGCACGATGACGGGCCGCCCGCCCTCGGCCGCCCGGGCCAGCACCGCGTCCTCGACGGCCCGGCGCCACGCCACGACGGCCGGCGGGTTCCACGCGGCCGTCTCGTCCTGCACACCGTCGGTGTCGCCGTAGACCCAGCTGCCACCGGTGTGCACGTAGGTGCCGCCGCCGACGCCGTCCTGCATCGCGGTAGCGGCCGCCAGGTCCTCCTCACCGGTCGTGGCCTGCGCGAGGTGGATCACGGCCTCCGCCCGCGAGGCCGCGTGGTTGAGCACGCCGAGGTCGGTCAGGCCACCGCGGACGGCCGTCGCCCCGGCGGCGACCACGGCCGCCTCGGCACGCTCGCTGCGCGCGAGCGCCTCGACGGTGTGCCCGAGCCGCACCAGCTCGCCGATCGTCGCCCGGCCGATGTAACCCGAACCGCCCGTGAGGAAAATCTTCATCGCTGTCCCTTCAACCGGAATCCGTTCCTCCTCCACGGTGGCCCGGGCACCCGCTGTGCGTCCAAGACCCGTTTCGTGCGCTGTGATGCCCTGACGGCATCAACGACCTGCGATGATGGGTGACGAGAGCGGGAGGTGCGCCGACGTGGACTTCGACTTGCGGAAGCTGCGGTACTTCGTCGCGGTGGCCGAAGAGCTGCACTTCGGGCGGGCCGCCGCGCAGCTGCACATCGCCCAGCCGGCGTTGTCGCGCCAGATTCGCGCCCTCGAGGACGAGCTGAAGACGCTCCTGTTCGTCCGCGACCGCCGGACCACGGTCCTCACCGCGGCCGGTGAACAGCTCCTGGCCGACGCCCGGGACCTGCTGGCGGCGGCCGAAGCCGTGCACCGGAGGGTCACGGCCGCAGCAGAGGCGAAGGCAGTGCTCACGATCGGGTTCATGCCGGGCATCGTGGTCACCCCGGCGGTGCGGGTGCTGGCCCGGCAGCGGCCGGACGTCGGCGTCCGGTTGCTGCGCACGAGCTGGCACGACCAGGTGGAGGTCGTCCACGACGGCCGCGTGGACGTCAGCATCGTCCGGCTGCCGATCGACCAGCGCGGGCTGACCGTGCGGCCGCTGTTCACCGAACCCCGCGTCGTGATGGTGCCCGCCGGGCACCGCCTGGCCGGGAAGGAGTCCGTGTCGGTCACCGAAATCGCCGACGAGCACCTGCTGCAGGACCCCGACGCCGTCCCGGAGTGGCGGGACATCGCGCTCGAACTGCGCAAGCCGGACCGCCCCGAGGTCCCGCGCATCCACAGTGTCGAAGAGAAACTGGAACTGGTGGCCGCCGGGGCGGGGATCAGCGTCATCCCGTTGTCGACGGCGACGTTCTACACCCGCCCGGACGTCATCGGCATCCCGGTCGAGGACATCGGCCCGAACCAGGTTTGCCTGGCTTGGCTCACGACGCGCCGGTCACCCCTGGTCGACGCCTTCCTCGACGCCGCGGCAAGCCTGGTGCCCTAGTCCTGCAAGCACGCCAGTCGGCTTCCGCGAACGCACCCCTCAACGCGGCGATGTCCGGCACCGCACCGCGTCGTCGAGATGACTTCGGTGACCGATGGCGCGGTGTACCGGCGGTGTTCGTGCCGGGACGAGAACAAGAAGTCGCTCGGTGATGCGTGTCCGAAGCTGGCGAACAAGCGGCATGGGCGGTGGTACTTCCGGATCGAGCTGCCGGAGGACGCGCAGGGCAACCGCCGGCCGCGGCGCCGCGGCGGCTACGAGAGCGCGACCGAGGCCGAGAAAGGCTTGCAGCGGGTCCGAGACCTGCTGGGGATCGCCGAAGTGGGCGGCGCGACCGGCTACGCGTGGGGCACCTGGATGCGATGTTCGAGGCGATCGTGGAGCGCAACGAGCAGATCGCCGAGTACCGGGCCGGCGGCGACCCGCGCAAGATCCGACGCGGTGAAGTGGCAGCGACCGGTCGGGCCGACGTCGCTGCACCGCATCAAGGAAACACTGCGGGCGATCCTGCGCCCAGCCCGATGGCAGTCCGCTGCATCCAGCGGACGTGGCGGACGAGTTTGCCCGGCTGATCAAGCTCGCCGGCTTACCCCGATCACCCTCCACGGCCTCCGCCACGGCGCCGCGACGCTGGCTCTCGGGGCTGATGTGGACATGAAGGTGATCCAGCACATGCTCCGGCACTCGTCGATCAAGATGACGATGGATCTCTACACGAACGTCGCCGAAGAGGTCGCCGCTGATGCGGCGCGGAAGCTGGCCGGGGCGATCCCGCGAAAGGTTTTGCACTCGGATTGCGCTCTCGGGCTCCCCTCGGGCTCGCAAATGTTGGTCCGTGTCGCCTGGTCGAAGGTCCTCGTCGGCGCTTCTTGACCGGTCGGTCGAGTACGTCCGGAAGGCTGCCGGGCCCGCGAGCAAGACGGAGCGGTTATGACGCGGCTCGGGGGCTGGCTTGCTCAAGACCTTGCTCTGTCTGTCCAGTGCGCCTGTACCGGGCTGGTCGCGCTAGGTGCGGCGTATGCCTCGTATCGCCACGGACGTGAGTTCGCGCTTCGCTTCGGCGCGGACACGGTGACGGCGTCGATCTGGCCGCTGTTGGTCGACGGCCTGCTGACAATCGCGACGGTCGAGCTGTGGAAGACCCACCGCGGCGGCGGCGTCGGTAGGTCGAGTCGGTGGGTGGCGTGGCTGGCGTTCGTGTTCGGCATCTGCCTGTCGTTGGTGGCGAACATCTGCTCGGCGCCGGTCGTGAGCGTGTTGCAGGTGACGGTGGCGGCGTGTCCGCCGCTGGTTTTGCTGCTGGCGGTCGAGCTGTTGAACGGCGCGTTGAAGCGGCGTTCTCGCGAGACTGCTAGCGCTCGTAGCGAGACGTGCGGGCTGTGCCTCGACACGGAGGCGGACGACGAGACCTGGAAGTCGGTTCAGCCGGCGATGGTCTCGCGGCCGAGCGAGGAGGACTCCGAGCGGACGGCTGAGCAGCGGATGTGGGAGTACTACGTCGGCGAGCGGGCCCGCGGCCGCACACCGACAGGCGCCGAGCTGGATCGAGTGGTCGGAACGCACAACTAGGGCCGTCGGATTCTCCGGAAGTGGAGGACCGAGCAAGATCGGCAGTTTGACGGCATCGGACGTTCTGCGGCGATAGGCGTCGCAGAACGTCCGCGAAAGCGGTCGTCTACTCCGGTCCGCCGTTCCTCGGGGCAGTCAACGGGTTTCTGTTTCGCCGGGAGGCCAACCGGACGACCCTCCCGCCGACGGTGCGGGAAGAGCCGGGCCAATCCGATACGGCGGCGGTGGGCACCGGCGAGTGTCGAGAGCGGTTGTGTTCGGACTGGCCGACGTAGCGCAGGCGGAGGCGGTAGAAGAAACCGCGTGTCCGACGGCCCGGACGACATCGAAGGCGGAGGCCTATGCCGGTGCTTGCCTGTGGGCCACGCGGAGGAAAGCTCCGGTGGACTTGCGAGTTTTCGCCGAAAACAGACATATTGGCACATAGCAGTCATTGTGCCAATAGAGGCGTTGTGATGACACTCGGGTGATTCAGCCGAATGCATCTACCCGGCATGCCTAGTTGACCATAGATTGACAAGTGCGGGTGCGACGGGAGGCGCGCCCTTCTGGTGCGGTCCCCGCTAGGCGCATCCCGGCGATTCACATCGATGCTGATCGCCGGTTTCTTGCGCGCCCAAAAGTCGAGGAACAACCATGGTCGACGAAGCCGTAATCAGGGCTCAGCAGTTCGTGAACTCGTACACCGTGTCGGGCATCCCACGTGTTGAAGAAAACGGGAAAACAAGCTGGTCGGTGATGTACGCCCTCACTAGAATCCTCCAGTACGAACTCGGAATAACTACGCTCTCCGACAACTTCGGGCCGACGACGATATCTACCCTTCAGGCCAAGTACCCGGTCATCAACGCGGCCACCAACCACATCAACCTCTATCGGGTGATTCAATCCGGCCTGTACTGCAAAGGTTACGACGGCGGCGAAATCGACGGAACCTACAACTCCCGGGTTTCCGCTGCGGTCCTCAAGGCGAAGCAGAACATGGGTGTAGCCGCCGTCTACTCCGTCGACGGCGTAACCCCCAAAGTCCTTAAGGCGTTGCTCAACATGGATGCCTACGTCGTCACATCCGGCGGCAGCGAGCAAACCAGGTCGGCGCAGCAGTGGCTGAATTCCAAATACATCAACCGAAGAGACTTTTCCATCATACCCTGCGACGGGAACTTCTCTCGTGACGTGCAGAAAGCACTCGTGTACGCGATCCAGTACGAACTGGGGATGTCCGACGACGTTGCCACCGGAGCGCTCGGCCCGATGACCGAGAACGGTCTCCGCGGCCACGTGCTCGCCGTCGGCTCGACCGGTACATGGGTCAATCTGTTCAGTTCTGCCATGATCTTCAACAAGCGCCCGAACGTAGCGTTCTCGTCGACATTCACGTCGGAGATCTCAGTCGCGGTATCGGCGTTCCAAAGCTTCGTCAGACTGCCGGCGACGGGCAACGGTGACTTCCCGACCTGGGCCTCGTTGCTCGTCTCGCATGGTGACACCAGCCGCCGCGGGACCGCCTGCGACACCGTGACCCGGATTACCGACGAGAAGGCCCTCGCGTTGTTCAACGCCGGCTACCGGACAGTGGGCCGCTACCTCTCCAACGTTCCCGGGTCGACGCTGGACAAGGCGATCCACGAGGGGGAGCTCGCGCTGATGGCCCGGTACGGGCTCTCCGCCTTCCCGATATACCAGACCTACGGCGGCGAGGCCTCGTACTTCAACCGCTCCCAGGGGGTCGCGGACGCCCTGGCCGCTCTCGAACGAGCACGACACTTCGGTTTCCAGGGCGGCACACGGATCTACTTCGGCGTCGACTTCGATGCACTCGACTTCCAGATCACGGAAAACGTCCTTCCGCACTTCACCGGAATCCGGGATACCTTCGCGAGATATGGCGCCGTATACGGCTACACCATCGGCGTCTACGGCCCGCGGAATGTCTGCAGCAGGGTAGGGGCGGCAGGGTTGAGCTCCGCGAGCTTCGTATCGGACATGTCGAGCGGATACTCGGGAAACCTGGGCTACACGATGCCGGCTGACTGGGCCTTCGACCAGTTCGTCACGGTCACCGCGGGGACAGGCGACGGGGCAGTGGAGATCGACAGTGACATCGCGTCCGGTCGAGACGCGGGGCAAAACAGGTACGACCCTGGGGGGTCGGACGTCGAACTGGACGTCTCGTTCGACAGGACCATGCGAAACGCGCTGCTTGCTGACGTCCAAGCCTATTTCGAAGGTCTTGGCGTGCCCGAGTCCGGGGGCTCTGGCGCCCAGGCTTTCACGGTGTGGACGACAACACAGTCGCTGGACCAGGTCCTCAACATCGACTGGCTCGCGACACGCCTGGCCCGGCAGTTCGGGATCCGCAAGGCGATGATCCAGTGCCCCTTGCTCTGGGAGCTTCGCGCGCTCCGCACCGACGACGCGGTCGCCGACGACCTCGTCATCGACCACTACTCCGGCACCGGCCTCAGCTCGAGCACGGACAGCAGTACCGGACCGGGCCAGATCTTCGCAGCGACCGCGATCAGAGCGCAGAACTTCTGCATCGGTCGCAATCTGATCTCGGGCACGTTCCTGGATCCGGCGAACGAGGCCGATCTCTGGCAGGTGTGGCAGCAGCTTCACAACGACGACGTATTCAACGTGAGCACGATTCCACTTGTCCTCATGCACGCGGCAAGTCTCATCAGCGTCCCGCTGCCGGGGCTGCACACCTCCGAGGAGGACACACGGCAGATCATGGCTCGCTACAACGGCACCGCACCGAGCGCCCAAGGCTACGGGACGGTCATGCTCGGCCTGTACCGGATCTATGAGAAGTACTACGCGCCGCAGCGCGCCCTCTGAACCTTCCCGAAGCCAACTCGAGGACGAAATGAATCCATCAGCGAGACAGCTGCGCCGTCGCCTGGTCGTCGGCGCGGCCATCGCGACCGTGTCGACGGCCGGCTGGGCGCCCATCGCAGCCGCGGCTACCTCTGCACCGGCGCCACCAGGCAAGCCGCGCGCCACGGCAGATCCCACCGAGCTCAGCACCAACGGTTGGCCCATCGAACCGGCGGCCGACTCAGGCGGCGCGATCTGGACCAGGCCCGTACCCGGAACGGCTGTCGAGTTCGCCGTGCGCCTCGGCAGCGTGGCAGCCATCCTGATCCACGTCGTCCGGCGCTACCACTACGAGATCGACAACCTGATTCCCGGTGAGGTGGTCGGTCACCACCAGGTCGCTTCAATCCCCGCTGGGCCCGAAAGCAACTACTTCTCGGGAACGGCGGTAGCTATCCGGCCCGGATGGTTCCCGCCCGCCGCGGCCGACGGCCACACCCCTCGCCAGAAACTGCTCATCGCCGACATCGTGTCCGAACTCTCCGGCGTTGTCCGCTGGGGCGGTACCTTCCACCGCGCGTGGGAATCGCATTTCCAGATCGACGTGGCTCCCGACGACCCACGGCTCGACGCCGTCGCATCCTGGATCAACAAGTGGCGGGACCATCCCGACCAAGGCGCTGGTGCACTGGCGAAGGGAAGCTGACCGCGGCCCGCGAGAGAGCCGTCCGACGCCGGTTCGGCCATCGGTAGGCTATCGATCGTGCGAGACGACGGCGCCCGGAGCGTAGGTGTGGCGAGAGCAGTGGTCATGACGTCGGGGCTCGTCCTGATCGCTGTGGGAGTCGTCGCTTCGGGCGCGCTTCTTCTTTTCTTCGCACTGGCCCACGGCGGTCGCGACTGGGCTGGTTCCGAGACGACGTTCACGATGTTCATCTTGGGTTCGGGGTGGACAGTGCTTGCCGGCGGGTTCGCGGTGTGGGTGTCCCGGCGGACGCGTAGCCGTACGATCTGGCTCGCCGGATTGCCCTGCATCGCACTCGGTGCGATTCCTGCCGCCATCGTGGCGGTGGACCTGCTCTTTCTCCTCCCGCACTGATCTCCGAGGTCGCGGCCTCCACGAGGTCGCCCGCCTAGTAGGTGAGGTCGCCTTCGAACGAACTGCCCATCAACCTGCCAGTGCTGGCAAGGTCTTCGGCATCCGACCAGAGCGAAAAGTTGGCATGAGGTTGCCGGGCCTTTCGTCGGGGCCCGCCGACAGTCGCAGCGGTGTGCAGCTGGCCATCAACCCACTGGAGAAACTCGCGTGGCGAGGCACCGAAGGGAGCAGGGGGTGGACACCGAGCCACGGCCGGCGCCGAGCTGGTCGGCGATCTCGGCGGTGATGGTGGCCCGTCGGGCCGAGGCTCATTCCTGCTCTGTCGGGCTGGTCCGCTGAGGAGTCCGGTCCTGGTCACCTGCCGGGCTCGGATTGCGGTCAGCCAGATCCTCCGGCAACTGCCGGCCGCTGGAGTGCGCCAATGTCGCCTGCACCGTCGAGAACCTCGGCGCGCTGCGCCGCGAGCACGACCAGATCATCGACGAACTCGCTGTCCGCCCCGGCCTGCCCCCGGCGCTGACACAGCGTCTGAGTTCGCTGTCGGAGGAGACGGAGAACTGGGCTGCATCGATGTCGGCGATCGCGGCTTGCCGTGCGCCCGGGACGGCCGACGGCATCGGGCGCGTTGTGGCGGCTTCCGGTCCCGTGCGGCCGCGAAGCAGACGCGGGCTTATCCGCTCGGGGCCGATGTGATTCCGGGGCGGAGCGTGGTGACGGTGGGGCAATGGTTGGACATCTGGCTGGAGATGCGCCAGACCCTGAGCTTCACCACGTCGCCTGTACACCCAGCACGTGAACGACTACCTGAAGCCCTACCTGGGGAGTACGCCGCTGCGGTCGCTGACGGTGGCGCGGGTGCAGGCGATGTTCGTGGCATTGGCCGGGGCGAACGCGACCCGGGAGCGGCCGCCGTCGCCGGCCACGTTCGTGCGGATCCGCGGGACGCTGCATGCGGCGTTGAAGGGTGCGATCCGGGTGGGGTTGATCGAACGGAACCCAGCGCACCTGGTGGAGCTGCCGGCGGGCCCGGCGGCCCCGTGCGGTGGTGTGGACCGACGCGCGGGTGGCGCATTGGCGGGCGACCGGTGAGCGTCCGCCGGTGGCGGTGTGGACGGCCCGGCAGACGGCCGAGTTCCTCGAGCACGCGCGCGGTCACCCGGTGTACGTGCTGTATCTGGCGGTCGCGTGCTCGGATTGCGGCGCGGCGAAGCGACCGGCCTGCGCTGGCGATCTCGACCTCGACGCTGCGGTGGTGCAGGTATCGCACCAAGTCCAGGACCGCGGTGGCCGCACGGTGGTGTGTCCGCCGAAGACCGAAACGAGCGTCCGCACCTTGGCGCCGGATCATGGCTTGGTGGCGGCGCTGCGGGCGCTTCGAGCAGGGCGGCGGCAGGAGGAGGGCGGGGAGCCGGTCGGGTTTCTGTTCACCAACCGGCATGGCGGGCCGTGGAGTCCGGGGTATGTGACGCACACGTTCACCCGGTTGGTTGCCAAGACGGGGTTGCCGCCGATCCGGTTGCACGACCTGCGGCACGGCGCGGCGAGCCTGTCCCTGGCGGCGGGAACGACTTGAAGGTGGTGCAGGCGGTGCTCGGGCATTCCAGCATCGTGCTCACCGCGGACACCTACACCAGTGTCCTGCCTTGCCTGGCTCATCAGGCCGCCGAGGCAACGGCGGCTTTGGTGCTGGCGGCGGCTCGCGATGCGGCGGGCTTAGTTGCGCAGTCGGGGGAGCGGGAAACGACGCGGGCGAGGCAAGGGACGCCATGCCCGCAACAAGAAGGCCAAGAACAACGGCCGGCAAGCGCGGTCTCATTCGGCCCCGCGCCGGTCCCACCCATGATCAAAGCCCACCGGCAAGATCCTCGTGATCAAGGATACTTGCAGGTGGGCTTCGATTCAGTGGGGTGCGCCATCAGGGACTCGAACCCCGAACCCGCTGGTTAAGAGTCCCCACCCCGACATGTCAGACGGTGTCGCGTAATGCCGGACAAGATCGTCTTGCTTGGTCGCCGAGTGGCGGCAGTGTCGGGGTGTGTCGTGGTTTGTCGTCGCGTCCGTGCGCTCTCGGGCTCCCCTCGGGCTCGCAACTGCCGGGCCGTGCCGCCTGGTCCAAGCTCCTCGTCAGCACTACTTGATCGGTCCGGCGGGCGCGTTCGGGAAGCTGCCGAACCCGGGAGCAAGGCTGAGCGGATATGAGGCGGCTCAGTGGCTGGCTTGCTCAAGACCTTGCCCTGTCCATTCAGTGCGCCTGTACCGGACTGGTCGCCCTCGGCGCGGCGTACGCCTCGTATCGCCACGGACGTGAGTTCGCACTCCGCTTCGGCGCGGACGCGGTGACGGCGTCGATCTGGCCGCTCTTGGTCGACGGTCTGCTGACGATCGCGACGGTCGAGCTGTGGAAGACCCACCGCGGTGGCAGCGAGTCGGGCCGGTGGGTGGCGTGGCTGGCGTCCGTGTTCGGCATCTGTCTGTCGTTGGTCGCGAACATTGGCTCGGCGCGGGTCTTGAGCCTGTTGCAGGTGACGGTGGCGGCTTGTCCACCGCTGGTGTTGCTGTTGGCGGTCGAGTTGTTGAACGGGGCGTTGAAGCGGCGGTCTCGCGAGACCGGCTCCGAGACCGCCAGTGCTCAGTGCGAGACGGCTGGGCAGTCTCTCGAGTCGGAGACGGACAACGAGACCATGAAGCCGGAGCAGCACGTTATGGTCTCGCCGCGAAGCGCAGAGAACTCCGAGCGGACGGCCGAGCAACGGATGTGGGAGTACTTCGTCGGCGAGCGGGCTCGCGGCCGCACGCCGACGGGCGCTGATTTGGATAGGGCGGCCGGAACGCACAACTACGGCCGACGGATCCTCCGCAAGTGGCGGGCTGAGGATCGCCAGCACACTCGGAGGTTGCAGCCGCCTTCGCCTCCTTCCGGTCAGCCGGAGGAGGTAGAAGCTGCTCTGCTCGTCCGCTGACGTCCGCCCATGCCGATGACAAGACGTACGGGTGTTGTGTGCCGCGGGGTCGCGATCAGAGCCGGGTGCGCCACCGGCTCGTCCACCGCAGTTCAGACCGGCCAACGAGCGCGGACGATTCCGTCGTCGTCCGGCTGCACGGCCACGAGCAGCGGGTTGTGGTCGTCGGTGGTGTACGGCAGGAGCATCGCCGCTCGGGCGCCTGCCAACGCCTCGGTCAGGCCGGCCCGGTCATCGCCGTCGGCGTGGACGCTGTGGATGCGGCCGTCCACGTGCTCCACGACAACCCAGCCGGCGAAGTCCGGCGGCATCGTGCGCAGCACTGCCGGAACATCGGTCGACAGATCCGGCCACACGGACAGGAGAGCGCGCGGACCGAGGTCGGGCACCGCGGCATCGGCCGTGATGCGATGCCAACGGGAGCCGTTGCCGACGACCTGCTCCTCCAACAGCACCGCGCCGTGCCGTTCCGCGAGTGCCGCCGCCTCGGCCCAGAACGCCGCGTCCGCCGGACGCGACTCATACGGCCCGTCGCCATCCGGGTCGTAGGGCGAGCCCTCCAGCGGCTCGACGAACAAACCACTCGCGGCGGTCAGCGCGACCGCACGTCCGCACGGTTGCGCGCTTCCGATGTACATGTACTGGTCATAGCCGACATGGACGAAGAACCGATCCCCCGATTCAAGCCGGCACCACGCACCGCTGCCACGCAACATGGCGCGCACCAGCTCACGCCCGACCTCCAGAGTGATCCGCGCGCCGTCGTGATAGCCGGTGAGATCGGGCGGAAACAGCCCGTGCAGCCCATGGCCGTCGATGAGCGGCTCAACACCGAAGTGGACGACTCCGCTGACCGCGGGATCACGGATCGTCAGCTGAGTCACGCCGGTATCCTCGGCGAACGCCGTCACCGCGGCGAGGTAGGCGGCCTCCACCGGACCGTGGTCGCTCGACACGTCCTCGGACCCGCGATACGCGCCCCGGTCGTCGCGATCGGCGGGATCGTACTTGGTGATCCGGTAGACATGCGATGCGGTCATGACCGGCTGGGTCGCCCTTCGGAAGCGTGGTTGATCGGTTCGAGCACGCTAGCCGAGCCAGCACGTCGACAACCACCAGATAACCGCGAACGTCCTGTCATGCCGCTGGTCGAGCGCCGTAGACGTCGCTACTGCCGATGTGCGCACGTTGGGTGCAGCTGCGATCTGCGTCGTGAGCCTGCAAACTGAAGTCTAAATGTCGTGTCTGCTCGTATTATTTCCAGAAGGAACGACTGGGCATGTCGCTTGAGCCGTCGAATCGCGCACTGACGCCGCAAGATCGGCGCTTGAGTGGCAGCGACATTGACGTGATGAACCTGCCATCGCTGTCATCACGGACGTCACTCCGCATTGTCCGCCCCAAGTACGGGTGCTCAATCAACTCACTGATCCGACGATGGCGGAGAAGCAACCACTTCATCACGGTAGTTGTCGTAGGTGTCGAGCAATCGTCGCTCCCAGGTGGCGAACCTCGTGTCAAGATCGGCCCGGCCGGCGCGCGCGACCGCGTAGGCCATAACTTCGCGCGGCAGCGCCAATGACGTTGGCTCTGGCTTGTCCTCGATGTACGCCAGCTCCGCCGCCACGGCTGGTACCAGTTCGGGACGAGCCTCGTCAGCGAGTTGGAGCAAACGTACACCCCGAAGTATTCGGTCGTCCGCTGGGAGGTGCGCGCTATACCACTTGTGTAGCGTGGCAAGCATCTCTGCGCGTAGCTTCGCTGCGACGGCGCCAGGGGAAGACAGTACGATGAGGAGGCCGGACAACACTCCCTTATTAGAGCTCGGTCGATCCCGCAGCCACGCGAACGCCGCCGGCACGATCTCACGCGCCAAGTCGGCGAACTCGGGAATGCGTCCCAGCGTGGTCAGCAGCACCTTCCACGCGTACTCGTTCTTCTCCGGCCGATTCTGCAGCCGCGCGAACATCGCCGAAACGATCTCACGCGCCAAGTCGGCATGACCGGGGACCCGTCCCAGTGTGGTCACCAGCGCACCCCACGCGGACTCGTTGTTCTCCGGCCGATCCCGCAGCCATGCGAACGCCGCCGAAACGATCTCACGCGCCAAGTCGGCAAGACCGGGGACCCGCCCCAACATGGACAGCAGCGCACTCCAGGCGGACTCGTTGTTCTCCGGGCGATCCCGCAGCCATGCGAACGCCGCCGGCACGATCTCACGCGCCAAGTCGGCAAGACCGGGGACCCGCCCCAACATGGACAGCAGCGCACCCCACGCGGCCTCGTTGTTCTCCGGCCGATCCCGCAGCCATGCGAACGCCGCCGGCACGATCTCACGCGCCAAGTCGGCAAGACCGGGGACCCGCCCCAACATGGACAGCAGCGCACCCCACGCGGCCTCGTTGTTCTCCGAC
>NZ_JBVHUL010000004.1:0-189317 GCF_055565395.1 Amycolatopsis sp. NPDC028719 | reverse complement strand
TGCCGATCCCGCAGCCATGCGAACGCCGCCGGCACGATCTCACGCGCCAAGTCGGCGAAGTCGGGAACCCGCCCCAACATGGACAGCAGCGCACTCCACGCATGCTGGTTGTTCTCCGACCGGTCTTGCAGCCACTCAAACAGCTGGATCAGGATAACTTCACCTACCGACCCATGCTCTTTGTCGGCATTCTCGGCAACGCTGAGCGCCGCCAACAGTACGTGGTCAGGCACATTAGGTGCAGCGAGCATCCAGTCGAAAACCACGCTGAGCAGTCGGGAAGTCGCCTCACTGTCGAGCAGGCCGTCTGTGTTCAGCAGGCGAATGAGCGCTTCGATTACAATCGCCGCGCTTGGCTTGTTGCCCTCGTCGTCAGCCAGCGAATCGGCTTCCAACCAGACGTACACCGGCTCCAGAAGTACGACCAGGTCGGTCACCGGCAGACTTCGGAGCAGCCAGGCCACCTGCCGAGCGTCCGCGGTCCACTCCAGCTCCTTGCGGAGGCTCCGCGTGAGTCGCTCAATGATGATTTCCCGGCAGTCGGCACCCAGGCGTTCGGCTATCTCGATCGACTCAAGGGGCCCCACAGAGAAATCGGCAACCTTGAGCGTCCATGGGAGGTCAACAGTAAGTAGGAACTTCCGTTCCTGCGGATGCAAATTTGCGGACGACAGGTGGTACAGCTGCCAGGCGGCAAGCCAACTTTGGGCGTCCTCAGCGTTTAGGCACTTACGTAGCGCGGCGCGGAAATTCAGCCGAGCCGCCCTCGACGGTTTGAGCGCTCGTACCAAACCACACAACGACTTCGTCTCCATGGTCCCATGTGCAACGGCGGCGCTCCACCGCGTGGCAAATTGCCTGGCGAGCTGGTTCGCCTGCTGCGCCTTGTGAGCAAGGATCATCTCCGCTAGCTGCGGGACGGCTGTATACGCCCGCACAGAGGCCTCGAGCACACCCCTGTCCACGTCGAGGCCACGGAGGGGGCGGTGCTGCCACGCTTCACCCGCGACCCGCGCGTGAGTAGTGCCAACGAGCCGGTAGTCCGGAAGCCCATGGAGCGGAGTGTGCACGGAGAAGATACGCCAGCCGTCACGCGTCACCATTTCTTGCATCTCTTGCGCGAGGTAGCTCGGAGGTTTCTCGGCGAGAGTGATCGACAGAAATTCCTGCAGCAGAGGCTCGGGACACAGCACGTGGTGGCGGTGGAAATAACAGGTCACCGCAAAGGCGGCCACTGGCCAGGGAAGCTGGCGGATATCCGTAGTCGGATCTATCGAGATGCCGCCGTTGAGCGTCATCCAGATCCGCTGCATGATGTCACGAAAAGACTCACCCGCAGCGGCCTCCATAGCGATAACCAGCAAGTCCGCGTCGGCGGTTAGTGGACTGGTCGGATCTCTATGGTGTAGAAGGGCCAACCGCTCCCGTTCCTCCTCGGAGGGCCGGGAGACTTCGAACGTCCGACCGAGCACCTGCCTGCCAAACAGCCAGTGCGCGAAGCGATGAAACAAAAAGTCTGGGCTCGCGCCCAACACAGAGACCCCGCGGTGTTGCGGACGACCAAGCGCCTGCAGCAGTTCGACCCAGCCGGAGTTCGCGAAGAACGGATCATCCAGCAGAACCAGCACAGGCACGCCTTCAGCGGCGAGTCGGTCTAGCGCACGGAGGTAGGCGGTACCGCTGGCATTCATCACCCGTTCGGTCTTCACTCCGAAGTCAGCGACCACGCACTCACCAGCCATGACCAGCATCGCCGCCACCCGCCGGACCAGCGTCGTCTTCCCTGCCCCGGGTGCACCCAGGACGAACAACGAGTGCAACTGCCGGTCCGTGCCACGCACAATCGGCTCCAGCAGTTCATCTTTCACTGCAGCATACAACACATCAGTCTGGTCGCGCTCAATAAAACGCAGTTCCGGATCGCCGCCGTGCACGACGTCGGCCCAATCCGGCGACCGCGCCACATAGCGTCGCTTCGGCATGCGCGCCTGCGCCACAAGGTACTCCCGGTCTACGACCAGGAATGGCACGACATCTTCCTCAGGCACGCCGTTGTAGATCACCGTCAAGTCATGCCCGGCGACGTGCCCGCCGGTGAGCGTGATGTTCCCTTCTTCTACGACAGGACCCTCGACACGGCTCTGCGCTTTATCGCGGGCCATCAGAGTCCTTGCCCATGGGTCGCACAGGAGGGGTGACGGTGAGGTCGTGTCCTGCGACATATTTACCTTTTAGCGTAATGTCACCCTTTCTTGCTACTGGCCCCTCGATCGTGCGCGGCTCCGGCTCGGCGGACCGGTCCTTGGCCGCGCTCCGGTACGCGACGAACGCGGTCACCCCGGCGCCGACTACCAATGCCGCCCCGAACGCGATCCAGGCCCACATCGCATCCCTGGTCAGCTGGTTCCCCAGTACCCCCGCGACCGCAGCCACGACAAAGCTCGCCGCGCTACCTGCTGTTACGGCTGTTCTTGTCACCATCGCACCTCCAGTGGATAAGGCTGTCACGTTCTTAACGGTCGCCAGTTGGCCCCTGTTACACACAGCGACGTGCACATCGCAACGAGTCCTTAGGTCATCGCTCTATGTCACCACGGTTCACAACCATCCAGCGTCCTCCTGCGTCGATGAGCGTGCAACCAGCGCCGAGATGAGGTGACGAAGGCCGGAACCATTGGCGTCCATGGGGATGCGTCGTGAACGTCCGTCCGGGCATTGTAGGCACTCATCGGGTTAGCTGGCGTGGGTTGCCGACCGTAATCAAGACCGCCGTTGGCTGCAGGACCAGAAGCCGAAGAAGCGCGGCGGACGTCGTTACAGCGGATATATATCTCCACGAGTCGCAGTTCAATCGAAAGACCAGGACCTGCCTCAGCAAGCGGACCGCGTGGCACGACAGGACAACTTGCAGACTGGAAGGTCACACATACATCTGCTGTGGCGGGGTGAAGTGCGCGAATCCGCCGATACATTCGCAGGCCTACATGGCGGTACAAGGAAACGAAGAACGCGTCGGAATTGATCGACAGGTTGATGTCCTTCGAGATTTCAACAAAGACACTCGGCGCAAGATCCACTCCGACCGGCGAGCCCGAGCGTACCAGTCGGCGGCCAGACGTCCTGTCATGCCGCTGGTCGAGCGCCGTAGACGTCGCTACTGCCGAATTGAGGATTTCGCAGCCAACGGCGTCGGGTACATTCCCTGCGTGTCCACACATCTCAGCCCCGGCGCTTCAGGAGCGATCCGGCGCTTTGCCGGATGGGTCGCCCGGGGCTCGGTCGGCCATCCGATGCTGGACGGGATCGACTACTGGGACGAGCTCAAGGACTCACCGTCCCAGATGGAGGTCTGTTTCGCCATCTTCGCAAACGTCCTCGAGCTTGACGATCAGGGCCAACCCGTCAACGAAAAGCACGCTGAACGCCGCGCCGCGCTGTGGCTCTACAAGTACTGCACAGGAGAACTCCCACCCGGGGAGGCAGAACTGGATGGGTGGGAGGTCCAGCTCTACTGAGCGGCGGTTGCAGTCGACGACTCGACACGGCCGGGCGACCTCCTCGTGATCGCCATGGCCGGCGCAGTCCGACCGTCAACTTTCCCCGCCGTCGATCGAGCGCAAAGCTTCCAACGGTGTGCGGCCCGTCGCCTCAGCCAGGGCCGTCACAGCCGCTGCCGCCGGCGCGGTCAAGATCAACACCGCCAGCCCCGCATCCTCCTGATCGGCGACGTTGGTGATGTTGTGGACTCCGCGCCCTCATCGGCAAGGTAGGCAGCCACCCCTCGACCGCGGCACAACGCCGGCTGCCCGCTCCTTCGTCCGTTGCTCGGCATTCGGCCAGTATCCTCGCCAACGCCCGCTCATGCCGCAGGTGGCGCGCTCCCCGACCTTGTGCTGCGAGCGATCTCATCGAGCATCGGAGGTCATGGAGCCCTCGGACCTGGACGAAACCATGCTACGACTGGCGGCTACGGCGTACCTCGGACGCTATACCGGCGCTTCGCGGACGCATTCGGAGTCGGACCTGCGGATCTTCTTCACCTGGTGCGGCGAACGCGACGTTGCCCCGCTGGCAGCGCGCCGGGCGCAGATCGAGCTGTACGTGCGCTGGATGCAAGAGGTGCGACGATTCAAGCCCTCCACGGTCTCGCGCAGGATGTCCGTGGTCACCGGCTTCTACCGCACCTGCGTCATCGACACCGTGCTCGAGCACTCGCCGGCGGAGTACGTCCGGCGTCCGATGGTGCCCAACGAGTCACCAACCCTCGGCCTATCCCACCTACAGTTCGAGGCGCTGCTGAGCGCGGCCCGGGAATCGGTCAACCCGTTCGACTTCGCGCTGGTCGCGACGCTCGGCCTACTCGGCCTCCGAGTGTTCGAGGCCTGCGCCGCGGACATCAGCGACATCGGCGAGGAACACGGACATCGGGTGCTGAGGGTGGTCGGCAAGGGCGGCAAAATTGTCTTAGTGCCGCTGCCGCCAGCGGTCGGCCGGGCGATCGACCGAGCCGTCGGCGACCGCGAGCACGGTCCAGTCCTGCTCAACCGACGAGGCATCCGCATGGACCGGCACTGCGCCACCCGCCGGCTGCGCAGGCTGGCCGAGGCCTCGGTCGTGCGGCTCCCGCGGATGCACCCGCACATGCTCCGCCACACCTTCGTCACCACGATGCTCGACGCGGGCGTCGACCTGCGCGATGTCCAGATCGCTGCCCGCCATGCCGACCCGCGCACGACCATGCGTTACGACCGTGCCCGCAAGAACCTCGACCGGCATCCGAACTACATCCTGGCGGCGTACATGGCGTCCGCAACCTGACACCCAACGCACTATCGTGCCGACAAGCGCGTTTGATGCGGGAACCCCGACACCTCCCGTCGAGGAGTGAGTTCCCCGGACCCGGCCCGGCTCGAACGGGCTGCCACCCCCACCATGCGACGGGCAGGACGCACCCTTACCGGGTAGATGCGCCTTGGGCGGGCTCTCCGCGATGGTAGGTCGGTGGCCTCGGCCGCAGCGACCGGATTCGCCTGTGTGCACCGCTCGCTCATGCCGAAGAGCGGACAACTGGGCGCCGCCGCTTACGCCGTCACCACATTGATAACCGCGGCGAAAGCCAGGCTGCGGTCGCATGTGTCAGTGGCGCCTCTGATCGTCCGGCTCCCGCGAAACCGGCTCGTGCCGCGTCAGAACCCGTGGTAGCTGAGGGCAGCCCAGTCGGCCGGGTGCCGGTAGGCCCGCTCGTCAGGATCCCTCAGATGAAGTGCGCGGACCAGGCCGGTCAGGTCCGGGTCCGCGGCGAGCGGCACCACGGCGGCGAGATCCCGGGCCTTCCCCGCGTTCGTCGTGTCCCTGAGCCAGCGTTGGGCGGCTTGCAACGCCGCCGCCGGCTGCTGTCCTTCGGACCGCCACAGCTGGTAGAACCGCGCGATGAGCAGGCTCACGGCCTCGCTGCGGACAGCCCAACGGGTCGCGACGACACCTGCGACGCCCGCTTGGATCAGGCCGGTGGGCAGGCTGATGACCTCGTCCGGCAGCACGCTTCCCGGTTGGTCGGTGTCGCAGGCGGACAAGACGGCGAGGCGGACTCCTGATCCGGTGCCGATGAGCCGGAGCTCGAGAATGTCGCGCAGGGTCAGTTCATCGTCGCCGGCCAGGACGAGCGCGCTGTTCAGCGGCTCGTCCGGGTGGGCCTTGCCGTGGCAGATGAAGTGGTGGACGTCCGCGGTGGCCAGGGCAGCGCGCACCGACGGGCGGTCGGCCATGTCGCCGGTAAGCACGGCAGACGCCGCAAACCAGTGCCGAGCCCATGCCGTTTCGGCTCGCGCGTAGCCGATCGGTTCCCACGAGCTCGGGCGCGGGTCGGCGATCACAGCCAGCTGTGTGCCCGGTGTCCGTGCCGCGATCCGGCCGGTGACCCGGAGGCTGCGGGCGTTCGGCACGTAGGTCACCACATGGTCGTCGAGGGCGTACCGGCGGCCTTCCTCGACCGGCATCCACGCCGCGTGCAGGGGAAGCGTCGTCACACCGCCCGAAGGCACCAAGGCGATCCGTCCGGCGTTTCCGGCGAGTGATCGTACTGGCGCCATGATCGCCGTCCACGACCACCGGGTGACCGCGTCGATCGTCCCTTCCCAAGCACCGACCCGGGAAGTCGCCCGACGGCGGCCCTCGAGCAAGGCGTCCGCGCGCCGCTGGACCGCGGAGGCGGTGGCCGCGGGGAGCTCGATCGCGTGGACCCCACCATCGGCACCGACAGCCAGCGCGACGCCGGCTGGACGCGCGGCTGCGACGTAGACGACGACCGTGCCGTCGGTGATCGCGTCGCGGACGTCCGCGAGGGTGGGAGCGTGGAGGAAGCGCTCGTAGCCGGGAACGCCGCGGATCGACTCGATCACTTCGTCGATCGTGGCGCGATGCGCGCGCAGCACCCTCGGGCCGGTGCCCTGCGACTGCGCGCCGTCCAGCGCCGCGGTCGCCTCCCGGTAGCGCCGGACCAGGTCGGCGTGTTCTGTGCCGGCTAGCTCGTCCAGCTCGATCCGTTCGCGTTCGAGCACCTCGGAAAGCAGCAAGCTGCGACCTGACTCCAGGGCCAGCACGGCGTCTTCGAGCTGGCCGGCTCGAAACATCGCGTAGGCCGCCGCTGCGGGCAATCCCTGGGACTCGGTCAGCCAGGTCTCGCGGTCCTCGCGCAGAACCTGCGTGCGGAACAGTCGCCGGGTTGCCTCCAGAGCACCGCCGTAGGCCGTGCACGCCTCGTCCCAGTTCTCCCGCCGGGTGGCCCAATCACCCCAAGCGCGCCCTGCGGACAGCGCCCACTCGAGGGAAGTCTCCAGTCCGTGGCGCAGAGCTTGCCGGTAGCACTCGATGGCTTCCGCGGCCATCGTCGCGTCGCCGGTGGATGCACTGCGGTCCTGCAGTGTCCGCCCGAGGTTGTACAGCCGGGGTGCGCGCTCCTGTGAGGCTTCCGGGGTGAGCCGCAGCGCGGTGCGGTAGTGCTCCAGCGCGGTGGCGGCGGTTTGGCGGTCGCCGGTGATCCGGCTGAGCGTGTCCAGTGCGTTGGCGAGGTTGTTGTGCGAGCCGGCGACCTGCCAATCGCCGGCTGGCCGGGCGGCCAACTCCCGTCGGTGCAAGTCGGCCGCGGCGTGGACGTCGTTCTCGTCACCGAAGTCGTGATAACGGGTCAGCAAGGCGTTCCCCAGGCTGTCCAGGGCGGTCAACTCGCCGTTCCCGCCCAGCCCGACAGCTCTCCGCAGCAGCCCGATGGCCTCCTCCAGGTCGGCCGGGGACCGGGTCCTGAGGTACCGGTTGCGCAGGTACATGCCGATCGTTTCCCCGTGATCCGTGGCGTTCCCCGCGACGCCGTCGGGGCCGCGTCTGCCCTTCGCTTCGCGCAGGAGGTCGATGGCCCGGTCGAGATCGTCCAGCCCGCCGTGGACGGTGTACCTGGTGAACAGGAGCTTCGCCAGGCTGTACTGGTAGTCGAACCCGCCGGCGGCGTCGGCCACGCACAGCTCGGCGAGGTGGATCGCCTCGGTCAGCAGCGTGGGGTCACCACTGGCCAGGAATTGGGAGTGCAGCACGGAATTCAGGTGAGACCGGCCCAATGCGAGCAACGTCGCGTCGTCGTCCGCGGCGGCGACGGCCCGTCGTAGGTGCCGGGCAGCGCGGTCGAGGAACTCCGGGTCGTTGTACTCGTGGTGGAGGTGGATCAGGCAGCTGCCGAGGTTGCATTCCATCCGGGCTCGTTCGAGGCTGCCGTCCGGGGCGAGCCCGAGTCCGTCGGTGAGCAGCGTGACCGCCGTTTCGATGTCGGCGATCGTCGCGGTCAGGATGCCCCGCCAGTTGTGGGCGATGGCGGCGCGGTTGAGCACCGCCTGCCGGAAGGCGGGCGTGGCCGCGGAGAACCGCCGGTCGGCGACGAGGCCGTCCAGCGTCTCGACGAGCCGGTTCAACCCGGTGGACGCACCGTCGTCGAGGTGGCGCCCCAAGGCGTCGTCGGCTTGGTCCAGCCGCCGCCGGAACCGGCGGGGGACGTCCGGTATCGGACGCCAGCCCAGCCGGTCCGCCGCGCGTCCGGTCATTCGGGGTTCCCCGGCAGGGGAGTACCGCGCTCGAGGTGGGCGGTCACCTGCTCCCCGAGCTGACGTCCGTCGGCGGGCTCGACGCCCAGCGCGGTGTAGAGCTCGGTGCGGTAGAGGTCGTAGCAGCTCTGGATCAGCTGTCCGTACGTCCCCGCGGCGGCCAGCGTGACGCGGTACCCGATGACCGTCCCGAGCACTGCCGGCAGGAGGGCCCACCAGCTGAACGGCGTCCACACCAGGAAGAGAAGGCTCCAGAGCCAGAGCCTCGCGCCCTCGTCCAGTCGCGACCGCGCCGCGGTGACTTCGGTGCGCGCCGCGTCCGGCAGGACCAGCCACAGCCGTGGCCAGCACACGATGGCGTCCAAGCCGTAGCGGTGCCGGGCCCGGGTTTCGGCGGCCTTGAGCACGTTGCCCAGCCGCGTCGGCATGCGGTCGCGGGGGTCGGCGGGAACACCGGCCCGCCAGGCGTTCAACGTCGCGTAGCGGGTGCGCTCGCCCGCGGTCAGGCTGTCTTCCCGGCGCGCGAGTTCCCGCCAGCGCTCCTGCCGGCGGTCGATGCGCCGGCCGCGCAGCCGAACCAGCAGCGCCCGGGCCGGACCTGCCCAGGCCGGCCAGTAGCCTTCGAGTGTGCGCAGCACGCCCGGCGTGACGAGGTCGGCCAGCCGTGCCGTTCCCGCCACGAGCAGCAGCGCCACCACGGCGAGAACCACTTGCGCCGCGGGCGTCGCGCCGCCGAACGTCTCCGACCAGCGCCGGCCGAGGTCCTGCGGGGCCGTCCACGCCAGCACGCCGCCGATCCAGAACACCAGCGCGGGGGAGAGCAGCAGGCTTGCCCATCGGTCGGCGACCTTGCCGCCCAACCCCGACCACATCCCGGTCAGCACGTGGGTATCACCGGACCGCCGTCAGCGGGCCGTGCCCTCGCGGGCACCGCTCGGGCACGGGCTCGCCGACTTCGAACACCGGGTACTCGTAGCCGCAGTCGGCACAGCCGTATCGCAGCGGGGCCGACGGTTCGCCCCGGCCGGGCAGGCTCGTGTAGGTGCCCACTGATTCGGTGGCCCGGGTGGTGTCGGGCTCTTCCGGCAGGTGGCGACGCATTGCGGCCCGGAGCTCGGGGTCTGCGGTCAGTACCTGGAGGATCTCGTCGGCGACCGGCTCACCGGCGTCAGCTTGGGTCAGCAGGTCTGCTATCCGGCCGGCTTCGGGACGCGCCGTCCACTGGTCCCTGATCGTCCGCGCCGCGGCGACGACGTCCTCATCACGCACTCTCCGCCTCCAGCCCCTCGCCCGGCGTGACTCTCGGGTTCACGGTACCGGGTCCGGGCGTAGGGCCCGGCGATTCCGACGGAGTGCGTACCAGCTCGGCACTGCGACGCGCGCGCCCGTAACCCGCATCTGAACCCTCGAACGCGAGCCGTGTCAGCACGGCCGCTCCTTGGAGCTGCCGAAAACACGACAAGAACATGACCACTCCCCGAGAGAGGCGACCGCCGTGGCATCCGGCGCGACCTCACAGTGCGACCAGCGGGCGAACGCGCAGCACCGCGTGACCGGGAGGACTGCTTGGCTGGACCAGGCCGACGCGTCCGAACACTCAACCTGGCGATCTCCTGGCCGCACCGTCGACGCCGACGATATCCGCTGGTTATCGACTCAGCTCAGGGCAGAGGACGGCGAGGTGTTCACACCGCCCTGGCCCGACGGCGACCAACCGAACGCCGGCAAGTGGGCGTGGCAGTCGTACTCGCCCGAGTTGACCCTCGCAGTGGCTCGCACATGGTGCGAGAGGCGTTGATCGGTTACCGTCAGCTCGTCGAGCTCAACTTCGCCGCATTCGGGACGCCATGGGCCTGTACGGCATGCTTCCGGTGCGGGTAGAGGGGCTCGTCTGCATACCTGATAACGACGAAGAGCCCCGGGTCGCGATGGTCGACCAGTCTCGCCTACGACTGGCTGGTTCAGGATTTGGCCGAGGTCAGGTCGCTGGATGCCGGCTTTCGGTTCTCCGACTTGCGAGTTGGCGCCCGCAAAGGCTGCTGGCTCTGGGGAAGAGGTCGTCGAGAGGGACTTCTTGTGCTTTACCTCGACGATCCGGTCGGCGGCGTGCACGATTTCGACTAGCTCGTGGAGATCATGATCCTGACCGTGGAGCGCCGACTCGCTGAAGGCGGCCCAGCAGGTCGTCGCGAGCTTCGCGACGTAGCGCTATAGCCGGTTTTCTGGCTCGGCGTGCGGGAGGGCGAACCAACGCTGGCTGTGTCGGTGATACTGCAGCACCGCGGCCGGGACGACGAACAGGATGGGGAACATCGTCAGGCAAGACACCGCCCCGCATACGAGCAGCACCATGCGGACATCCCGGCCGCGCCGGAGCCGGAGTCCGTTCCACCACAGAATGACGCCGAGCACGGCGAACGCACCGGCGAGCAGGTAACCCCTGGCCAGGGCTGCCAAGCCGCCGAACGCGAACCACACCCCCAGGATGATCCACAACATCGAAGCCGCGCCGACGACGCTTGGGCGCGGAACCTCCGAACTGCCGGTTTCGCTCATATCGCCGCAAGTTAGTCAGGCCTGCCGGGACCGGTCCCGGTGTGCGCTGCCTCTCGGCTACCTCGTCGATCGAGACTCGAAAGTTTTCGGTACGGTCGGGCGGGTCGATGGCTTTCCACAGTTCGAGCACGAGGACCAGATGCTCTGCCGCGCCGCGATGGCGTCGCCGTGTTCGCTCTCGAGCTGACCGAATGGTGCCAGCAGCCGACTTCGTTGCTGCGGTCGCCGTCGAGGTGGCACACGTGAGCGGCGCGCCGCAGGTCGCGCGCCACCCGGCGGGCCAAGGCTGCCGCGGCGGACGCGGCCACCGTTCTCGCCTGTTTCGGGCGGCCGTGGCGACCGGGGACAGGCCCACCGGCTTCTACGTGCCGCTCCATCACAGTTCCGATACCTCGACGGGGGACATGGCCTGGTCGGCTCAGGTAGGACGGTTGCTACACGAGCCAGCATTTCTACGTCAGGACCGGTGAGAGCGTGGACGAGGCCCTCGCCGGGAACCAGGACACGCTGGAGGGCGCCGGCGCTGCACCACCGCCATGTGCCGGATCAAGGGAACTGGCCCTTGGTCGATCGCGGGACCCCTCCCGGTTCGCGTGGTTACTGTCCGCTCCCGTGACGAACAGCATTCGGCGGAAGTACTCGTGGCGGACCCGGCTGCCGGTCGTGGGGATCGTCGTGGTGGTGACCGCGGGCGTCGTCGCCGCAGTCAGTGGGGCCGCGAACCCACTGCCCGGTCTGCGGGTGTTGCCCGGTGGTCACTGGGTCTACAACTCGGTGCTGCGCGTGGCCTTCCACGTCGACGGTGGCACCGCCGGCATCGACGCGCAGGTCGCGGTGCCCGGTGATCAGGGCAGTCAGGTGCTGCAGGGGGATACCAGCGGGTACGTCGTCGGCAGCACGCGGATCACCGAGTTCGGCAAGTCGGACCTGACGGCCCGGCCGTCGGCGGTGCCGCCGTCGGCCGAGGTTCCGGTGGGGGTGGAGACCGCGGGCGGGCCATACGTGGTGTACCGCCGGGCCGGGCAGGTCGCCCGGCTCGGGGACCCGGCCGCGACGATGTCCGCCGGTGGCCCGGTCGGTGACCCCGTCGCCACCGCCGATGGCACGCTTTGGCTGCCCCGCACCACCTCCGGGCTCCTCTGCCGCCTCGACCGGGGCGCGGTCGGCCTCTCGTCCTGCCCGGTGGCGCTGCCTGCCGGTCACCACGGGGCGCTGACCTTGGTCGGCGACTCGTTGCGCTTCGTCGACACGACTGACGGTTCGTTGCGCGCGGTCGAGGCCGGTGGCCTCGGCGCGGCGGTGCCGATGGGCGTCGTGGCCGCCGCGGACCTGCGGCCGGCGGCCAACGACGTCGCGGGGCGGGTGCCCGTTCTCGATCCGTCCGCGAACCGGCTGTACCTCGTCGATCCGGCGACGGACCCGCGGCCGGCGATCGTCGTGGCGCTGCCCGCGGGGCAGTACGACGGTCCGGTGGCCGGTGGACCCGTTGTCGCGCTGGTGAACCGCAGCACCGGCACCCTGCTCACCTTCGACGCCGCCGGCCGGCCGCTCGACACCAAGCCGGTGCCGCCCGGTGAAGGAACCTCCCGGCTCGTCCGGGGCGAAGACGCCCGCGTCTACGTCGATGGCGGTCAGGGGACCCACGTGCTGGTCGTCGGGAAGGACGGCAAGGTCTCCGACGTGCCGGTGGTGCCGCCCGCCGGCAAGCCGGACCAGCCGGCGCCGGACCACCCCATGCCGGGGCAACCTCCGGTGCTCCCCCCGGTCGAGCAGCCGGGCACGGGCGGGAAGCCGGACGGCGACAGCGGCACCAAGCCGAAGCCCCATAACCCGTCGCCCCCGCCGCAGAACTCGGCTCCGCCCGCGGTTCCGGCCAGTCCGCCCGGTGCGCCGCCGGGGGTGTCGGCGACCGGCGGCGACAGCTCGGCGACGGTGAGCTGGGGTGCGGCCGCGGACAACCGGGCGGCCGTGACGTCCTACCGGGTCAGCTGGGGCGGCGGTACGCGGACGGTTGGGGGCGGGACCCGGCAGGTCACGATCACCGGTCTGGCCAACGGAACCCGCTACACGTTCACCGTCGTCGCGGAGAACAAGGCGGGCACCGGCCCGGGTGCGTCGGCGTCCGCGACCCCGGCGGCGGCCGCGTCGGCGCCGAAGCTCACCGCGACCTACCGCGACGGAGGCGCGTCGCTGTCGTGGACCCAGCCCGACCTCGGTGGCGGGCAGCTGGTGCACTACGTCGTCACCGGGACCGGGCTGGCGCAGCAGACGGTGTCCGGCACGACCGCGACGTATTCCGGGCTGAGCGCGGGGAAGTCCTACACCTTCACCGTCCGCGCGGTGGCCCGCACGCCCGACGGGCAGACCCGCACCGGCGCCGCGGCATCGAAGTCGATCACCGTGCCGTCACCGAAGATCACGATCACCCAAGGTGCTCCGACCACGAGCGGCAGCTGCGATGCGCCGGACTGCGCGCGGGTGAACGTGACGATGACGGGCTTCGCCCCGAACACGACGTACAACATCAGGCTCAGCTCCGACAGCAACACCAACGTGCGGACCGAGTCGGCGCGGACCAACGCGAACGGCTCGCTGACCTACAACCAGCTCGACTACGACGAACCAGGCCAGACGATCTGGGTCAGCGTCACCACCCCCGACGGCACAGTCGAATCCAACACGATCAAGTGGAAGAAACCATGACCCAAGCACTTCCGCCCGGCGCCGTCTACGAGCGCATCGCGGCGAACGTCCACAGTGTCCTGCGCGGCAAGCCGGAGCTGGTGCGCCTCGCCGTCGCCACCCTGTTCGCCGAGGGGCACCTGCTCGTCGAAGACGTGCCCGGCGTCGGCAAGACGACGCTGGCGCGCTGCCTGGCCCGCAGCATCGGCGGGTCGTGGAACCGCATCCAGTTCACCCCGGACCTGCTCCCCGGCGACATCACCGGCGTGCCGGTGTACCACCAGAAGGAAGAACACTTCGAGTTCCACCCCGGCGCCGTGTTCGCCAACGTCGTCGTGGCGGACGAAATTAACCGCGGCACACCGAAGACGCAGTCGGCACTGCTCGAGGTGATGGCCGAACGGACCGTCACGGTCGACGCGGTCCGGCACGAGGTGCCGCGGCCGTTCCTGGTCGTCGCGACGCAGAACCCGATCGAGCTGGCGGGCACCTACCGGCTGCCGGAAGCGCAGCTCGACCGGTTCCTGATGCGCCTCGACGTCGGCTACCCGGACCTCGCTTCCGAAGTCATGGTGATCATGGGCGACTGCGCCGGTATCGGTCCGGACGAGCTCAACCCGGTGGTGGACATTCCGACGCTGCGGCAGACGATCCAGCAGGTCCGCGCGGTGCACGTCGACCGCGCGGTCTGCGAGTACGCCGTCCGGCTCGCCGCCGCGACGCGCGCGCACGTCGCGCTGCGCCACGGGGCCAGCCCGCGTGGCAGCATCGCGCTGATCCGCGCCGGCCAGGCGTTCGCGGCGACCGACGGCCGCTCGTTCGTGACGGTCGACGACGTCAAGGCGGTCGCCCACGCGGTGCTCGCGCACCGGCTGATCCTGACGGCCGACGCGGAGTTGAACGGCCGTCGCGCCACCGGGGTCGTCGACGAGGTCCTCGACGCGACCTCCGCGCCGATGAAGGCGGGGACGACGGTCTGATGATCCGGCTGACCCGGCGCGGTTTCGGGGTTCTCGCGGGCACTGTCGTGCTCTTCGCCTTCGGCCAGTGGGCCGGCTACCCGTTCTTCCTGGCGATCGCCGGGGCCGGGGCCGGCGCGCTCCTGGCAGCGGTGGTGCTGACCGGACGCCGTCCGCGCGTCGCCGTCACGCGCGAGGTCTACCCGGACCGCGTCGAGCGCGGACGGCCCGCGGTGGCCACCCTTCGGGTGCACAACCCGACGGGACGCCGGCAGGTCGCGTTCAGCGCGGGGGACCGCATCGGCGGTGGTCTGCGCGAGGTCCGGATCCGCGCGCTGGCGCCGAACGCCGAGGCGGTGCACCACTACGAGCTGCCAACGGCGCGGCGTGGCCGGCACCAGGTCGGCCCGCTCACGCTGGATCGCGGTGATCCGTTCGGGCTCGGACGGCGGCAGCTCGCCGCCGGGGAGACCGCGACGCTGTGGGTGCACCCGCGCGTACACGTCCTGCACCCGCCCGGTGGTGGCCGGCCGCGCCACCACCACGAGGGCGCCGCGGCCGACAACCGGTTACGCGGCTCCTACGACCTGCGTGAGGTGCGGGAGTACGTGCCCGGGGACGAGGTCCGGCACCTGCATTGGAAGGCGACCGCCCGGACCGGCCGGTTGATGGTCCGCGACTACGTGGACCCCGATCAGCCGCGGTTCACCGCGCTGCTGGACAGCCGCCTGGAGGGGCCGGTGCTCGAGGAAGCGGTCGATCTCGTGGCGTCGCTGGTCGCGTCGGCGGCGCGCGCGGACCGTCCGTCGAGGCTGGTGTCCTCGGCTGGTCTCGACCTGGAGACCTCCGGCGGGGTGCGGTCGGTGCGGCCACTACTGGACGCGCTGTGCGTGCTCGAACCGTCCGACGCCGGAACGCTGGTGCCCGAACAGCTGACCCGTGGCGGAGTCGGCGGCCTGGCCGTGGTCACCGCGGGCGGCACGCCCGCCGACCGGGCCGCGCTGGCCGCGTTGCGCGACCGCTTCGCGCCGCTGGTCGTCTTCGTCTTCGGTGACCCGGGACCACTCGCCGGGATTCCCGGTGCGACCGTGCTCGAAGTCTCCGACGCCGCCGACGCGGCCCGACGCTGGAACGCGGTTGCCCCATGACTCCACCGTGGACACAACGCTGGACGACGGCGCTGCTGCTGTTCGCCACCGGCCTGCCTGGCCTGTTGTTCGCGCCGGTCTTCGGTTTCGGCCCCCTCTTACTCCCGATCGCCGTGGTGCTGGTGGCCGTGTTCGCCGGCGCCGAACTCTGCGCCCGGGTCGGTGCGCTGCGGCCGTGGCGGCCGGTGGTTTCCCTCGGCCTCGGTCTGCTTGCCCTGGGCGAGCTGGAGTTCGGCCCGGGTCTGCCGGACGCGGCGATGGTGCGCGGCCTGCTGGACGGCGTCACCCGGTCCTGGCAGCTGACCCTGCAGTCGACGTGGCCGGCGCGCCCGGACGCGGAGCTGCTCCTGTTCGTCCCCCTCGCGGTGCTGGTCGCCGCGGTGCTCGGCGTCGAACTGCTTCGCCGTCCGGCCGTGGCGCTGGTGCCGGGACTGGCCGTCGCCGGACTGAGCCAGGCCTACGTGGCGCTGTCCGGACCGGTCGCGACGGCGGCCGGGCTGGCGTACTGCGGTGTCGCCGGCGCGCTGTTCGCCGTCACCCGCCGCGGCGGCGCCCGGGTGCTGCTGGTGGTGCCGTGCGCGCTGCTCGCGGTGGCCGCCGGGGCGGGTCTCACCGCGATCGACCAAGGCACCCGGCCGTCGCTGGCGATCGATCACGAAGCCGCGGCGCCGCCGGCCCTGCGGGTCGACGATCCGCTCGACGACGTCGCCGACCGGCTGTCCCACCCGGCGCCGGCGGTGTTCAGCTACACCAGCACCACGCCGGTCGACCGCTGGCGGACCGCGGTCCTCGGCGACTTCGACGGCGTCACGTGGCGGGCTGGCGCGGACTACCTGCGGCTGGGATCGTCGCTGGGTGAGGCCGTCCACCACGCGCGGATCACGGTCCCGGCCGGTTCGAGCGGCCCCTGGCTGCCCAGCCAGGCCGAGCCCACCTCGGTCTCCGGGATCGCGCCGCTGGTCGACCCGCGTACCGGCACCCTGCTGCTGCCCGGTCGCGACGGCGCGGTCTGCTACGACCTCGGCTGGCGGGAACCGGCCGTCGCGCCGGGGGACCTGCTCGACGCCGGGATCGACGCCGCGGCGGTGACCGGCGGGGTCGGGCAGGTGCCGCCGGGGGTCGCCGGGCTGGCGAAGACCGCGACCGGCGGGCTGCGGCCGTCGTTCCGGGCGGCCCTGGTGCTGGAGCGCTACCTCGCCGGGCACTACCGGCTGGCCACCGGGCCCGTGCTGCCGACCGGGAGCGGGTGGCCGCAGCTGAGCGCGTTCCTGACGACGACCCGGGCCGGGACCAGCGGGCAGTTCGCCGCCGCGTACGTCGCGCTGGCGCGGATCGTCGGCCTGCCCGCCCGGATCGCGGTGGGATTCCGGGCTCCGCCCGGTAGCGGAGGTTCGGTGACCATCCACAATGGAGACGCGTTCGCCTGGCCCGAGGTCGCCGTCGCCGGGGTCGGCTGGGTACCGCTCGACCCGAGCGGCAGCGCGGCCAAGGGAACGGGCGCGGCGCCGGGCGCCCTGGCCCGCGCTGTCGATCAAGCCGGGAAAGAGCTGCCGCCCGATGCCCAGCTGCACGACCCGGACGTCCCGGACACCGGAGCCCCGTCGCCGCCGGACGATGACTCGCCGATCAACTGGCCCGTGGACTTGGCTTGGCCGGGCCTCGGCGCTGTCGCGGTGCTCGTCCTGCTGGCCGCGGCGATCCCGGTCCTGCGTGCCGCGCGCACGGCGCGACGCCGTCGCCGCACCGGCGCGGACGCCGTCGTCGCGGCGTGGCAGGAAGCTCGGGATGTCCTGCGGGCACACGGCTTCGCGACGCCTCGCGGGGCAACCGTCCGAGATCTGGCCCGCCGTCTTCCGGCCACTGTGGACAACTCCGTCGGGGAGGGGCTGGGCTGGCTGGCGCGACAGGTCGATGTCGCGCTGTGGTCCGGTGATCCCGCCGACCACCGGACCGTGGACCAGGCGTGGTCGGCGGTACACGCGGTGCGCAAGGGCCTGGCGGGCGTGCCGTGGCGGGCTCGGCTGCGGGCCGCCTTCGACGTGCGCAGCCTGCGTGCGGTGCCGTCATGACGAGCGTGCTGACCGTGCCGGACGAACCCGCGCTCGGCGCCGGCCCGGTCGCGACCGTCTACTCCGGGGTGTTCGACGACGTTCCCGTGGCGCTCAAGGTCTTTCCGGCGCGGTTGGACCGCCGGACGCTGGCCGCGGTCGAACACGACCGCGCCCGGCTCCAGGAGCTGCCCTCGGTGCTCCCAGTCGACGGCATCGAGCAGCTGGCCGACGGTCGGCACGCGCTCCGGATGGAGCTGTGCTCCCAATCCCTCGCCCGGCTGATCGCCGACGAGCGGTGGCTCCAGCCCGGCGACGCCATCGGCCTCGGACACGTGGTGGCGTCCGCACTCGCCGGCGCGCACGCGGCCGGCGTGGTGCACGGCCGCGTGCAGCCCGCGAACGTGCTGTTCCGCCCGAACGGCGAACTGGTGCTGGCCGACTTCGGCGTCGCGCTGCGCCAGGCGTTCCCGCGTGACATCGACGCCGAGCTGGAGTACCTGGCGCCGGAGACACTGCGTGACGAAACACTCGACGAGCGGACCGATCTCTACGGCCTCGGCGCGCTCCTGCACCGGGCGCTCACCGGCCATGCCCCGCTGCCGGGGCAGCTCGGCGAACCGGTCGGCGAACGAGTCCTGCGGCTGCTGCGCACCCCCGTCCCGGTGATCGACGATCCCGACGTTCCGGTCGTCCTGTCGGCGATGGTCGGCAGGCTGCTCGCCCCGAACCCCGAGCACCGCCCACCGGACGCCGCCTGGGTCGCCGAGCGGTTCGCCGAGCTGCTGCCGCCGTCCGCCGAGTCCGGAACCGCCGCGGCGAGCAGCTTCTCCGCGCTGCCGTCGCGGGTGCCGACGCCGGCCGCCGTGCGTCCGAAACGAGCACGCCGGAACGTCCTGCTCGGTGGTGCGGCCGCGGTGTGCGTCGCCGCGATCGGAGCGGCCGCCTTCTTCGCCGGCGGCACGCACGACTCGGCCACGACTCCGCAGACACCGCCGACGGCGGCGACGGCGGCGACGGCGGCGACGGCGGGGACCGGGCTGGAGCTGGCCGAACCCCAGGACCACGGCGACCAGGTCGTGCTCAGCTGGACCAGTGCCCTGGCCGAGGTCGACTACGCGGTGATCGTCGCCCCGGAAGGCGGGCCGAACCACGCGGAACTGGCGAGCCGCGCGCACACCGCGACGATCCCCGTCGATCCGTTGAAGCGCTACTGCTTCGAGGTGCGCGCGACCGACGGCCGTACCGTGTACACCAGCCTCTCGCGCTCGATCCGCGGTGCGGTGTGCAACCGGTGAACTCAGCGTGCGGGCGAGATCCTGAGCGTCACTGTGCGGTTCGACGCCGGGTCGGGAAATGGGGGAGCGTTCTGATCCCCGCTGGCCAGGGTGAACCGGGTAAGGGGCAGGCCGCTCGCCGCCGCGAGCTCGCGGGCGGCCGCGCGGGCCCGGCTCCAGGCCACCGGTGAACCACCCGCCGCCGGGCCGCCGGGGACGGGCACCGCCCAGCCGACCACGGTGATCGTGCCGCCGGTGTGGGACAGCGGCGGGCCGAGCCGGTGCAGCCGCTGCCGTCCCCCGGCGATGAGCTGGTCGCCCGCGCGGTACAGGCCGCCGGGAAACCGGACCTCCACCGCGTCCCGCGTGGTCCGGACGGTCACTCCGGGCTGCGCCACCGACACCGCGATCGCGTTCAGGGCCGCCTCGCGCCGGGCCGCGGCGGCTTCCTGCGCGGCCAGCTGCTGGTCGAGTTCGGCCACCCGCGCCGAGTCGCGCCCGGCCGGTGGTGCGGCGACCGTCGAGCCGTCGGTGAGCGAGCCGCCGAGGGCGACCAGACCGGCGACGAGGACTGCCGCAGGTACCCAGGACGGCCGCAGCGGAGGCCGCAGCGGCCGGCGTCGCGCGCGGATCGCCTCGATCGTGGCCCGGCCCGCGGCCGCCCCGGGGTGCTCGGGGCGGGTGGCCTGCACCCGCGCCCAGCACAGGTCGGCCCGGTCGAGATCGCCGCGCTGGGCGTGGATCCGCGCGAGCAGGTCGAACTCCGCGGGGCCGGCGTCGCCCGCCGCGTCGACCGCCGTCAGGATCGCCACCGCGCCGGCGAGGTCGCCGGCTCTCGCCAGCGTGGCCGCTTCGGCGGCCGACAGACTTGCGGCCAGGGAGCGCGTCACGTCCACGACAGCCCGCCGAGGGGGACGTGCCGCAGCAGCTCTCCGTCGACGGCCTGGAGTTCGCGCAGATCGTTGTCGGCCACCGCGCGTTCGCCCCGCTCGAACAGCTCGCCGGCATCGCGGAGCTCGGCACGGTGGTCGCGCAACCAGTGAAAGAGGACCACCGGAAATCCGGTCCCTCGGCCAGGAATTC
This sequence comes from Amycolatopsis sp. NPDC028719, assembly GCF_055565395.1. Classification (NCBI taxonomy): domain Bacteria; kingdom Bacillati; phylum Actinomycetota; class Actinomycetes; order Pseudonocardiales; family Pseudonocardiaceae; genus Amycolatopsis; species Amycolatopsis sp. NPDC028719. The sequence continues at coordinate 169,480 of NZ_JBVHUL010000004.1, read as the reverse complement.
GCCGATCAGCCGCAGGGCACGGGAGTGCCGGACCCGGCCGGCTTCGGCGTCTCGTGCCGCGGTCGACGCGGCCGTAGCCAGGTCGCGGAGCAGCCGGTCGAGCCGCCGCTGGGATTCGTCCCAGACCGGCGCCGCGATGCGGAAAGCGGCATGGTGGCCTCGCTGGCGCAGGTGCCCGCCGGCCGACCGGAGAAGGCGAAGGGTCACCGGTGCGTCCGTCTGTGCATGGCCGGAGACTAAGCCCGGGCCGCGGGACCCTTCCCGCGTGATCGCCGGTCGCAATTCCCGGAAATGCGGGTCCCTTTCCCCGGCCGGTCATTCACCCGCTAGGTTCGGCGAATGGATCGTGATGATCTGATCGCCGACCGTTACCTGCTGGTAGAACAGATCGGGCGGGGCGGCATGGGCGTCGTGTGGCTGGCCACCGACACCAAGCTGCGCCGGCCGGTGGCGCTCAAGATCGGTGTCTCGGCCGGTGAACCCATCGCCGGTGCCCGGCTCGTCCACCCGAACGTCATCGCCGCTTACGACCTGGTCAAGACCGACGACGAGCAAGAGTGCCTGGTGATGGAGTACTTGCCGTCCCGCAGCCTGCGGCAGATCCGCGAGGACGACGGTCCGCTGCCGCCGCGGGAAGCGGCGGTCGTCGGCGCGCAGATCGCCGCCGCGCTGGCGCACCTGCACGATCTGAACATGACGCACCGTGACGTCACGCCGGGCAACGTCCTGGTGACCGCGGACCGCACCGCCAAACTCACCGACTTCGGCATCGCCACCTGGGCCAGCGACACCCAGATCGAGGACCCGAAAACGGGCGGGGGCACCCCCGGGTTCCAAGCACCCGAAGTCGAGCGCGGAAACCGGGCGACGGCCGCGTCGGACGTGTTTTCCCTGGGCATGACGATCAGGTACGCGGTCGAGGGGCATCCCGCTCCCGAAGCCGCGCACGGCGCCCCGCTCGGCGTTCTGCTGGCCCGGCTCACCGACAAGGACCCGGAAGCCCGGCCCACGGCGGAGACGGCACAGCAGCAGTTCTCGGCGCTGGCGAAACCACCCACCCGCCGGCGCCGGCAGCTGATCGCGGCCGGCGTCGTCGTGCTCGCCCTGGTGGCGTCCTCGGCGGTCTGGTTCACGACCCGTGGGGACCCCCCGCCGGTCACCGCGGCACCGGCGCCCTCTTCTCCCGCGCCCGAGTCAGTCATGGACGATCCGCGCACCGCCGACCCGTGCGCCCTGACCTACGCCAACGCCCTCTCCGGCTACGGCGTCGTCGAAACCTCGCACGACTACGGCAACTTCAACCGCTGCGACGCGCTGGTCTACCTGACCAAGGACCGGACGGACTACGTCGACGTCAGCGTGGAGCTCGCGATCGACGCGCAGGACGACGCGACGCCGGTGCAGCAGGTCGGCGCGGTCGGGATCCAGCGCCCGCCCGCCGAAGACGGCAGCTGCACCCGGATTCTGCTGCTGCCCGGCCACCAGGTCGTCATCGACGCGGACCACACCGGCGACCGGAAGGTCGACCTGTGCGGGATGGCCGAGGCGATCACCAGCAGCGCGCTGGTCTCCCTGAACGCCGGCCGGATCGCCAGGCGGACCCTCGAAGCCGGGTCACTCGCCGCCAAGGACGCTTGCGCGCTGCTCGACGCCCCGGACGTGACGGCGGCGCTCGGCCCGGGGGAGCTGAACCAGGTCCGCTACTTCGGAAACTGGGAATGCCAATGGAGCTTCACCGACCGGTCGGGGGTCGCGAAAGTGGTCTTCGACCGGACGCCCGCCGAAAGGTTCGCCGCCTCCGGAAGCACTCCGCTCCGAGTCGGCGGCTTCGAGGCCCGGGTGACGCCGCAGGGCCGCAGTGACACCGACTGCGAGGTGGCCATCGTCTACCGCAGCTACGTCGAGGGCACCCGGCCCCGGGTCGACGAGCTGGCGCTGGTCGACGTCGAAGACAGCGAGCAGCAGCCCCAGCAGCTGTGCGAACCGGCGCGGCGCTTGGCTGCGACGGTGGCGCAGCGGCTGTCGCGCTGACGAGCGGGAGGGGTCCCGCCCCGGTCGGGGACCATGGTCGCGCACGGCAGACAGCGGCAGCAGGAGGACCGATGGGCGGGACACGGGTGGACGTGGTGAAGTACGAGCACTTACGCGGTGGAGTGACCGACCCGGTGCCGGGCTCCCTTTTCGCGCTGGTCTTGGCGCAGGGCATCACTCTCGCGCCGGCGCCGGGTCGGTCGCTGCGGTTCGGCCGCAACCGGCCCCAGGTGGACCTGTGCATCGGCGAGGACGACCTGCGGGTCAGCCGCCAGACCGGAGTGATCAGCCACCACGACGGCGGCTGGCAGGTGACCAACACGGGCCGGCTGCCGATCCGGCTGCCGGGCGACCAGTGGCTGTTCCCCGACCACGAGCCGCTTCCGCTGGTGCCGGGTTACACCCCGATGTTCGTGCGCGGCACCCGCGGCCGTGAGCACATGATGGAGGTCTACGTGATCGGCGCAGACGGCTCCTGCCCGCCGTCCCTGTTCGACGCCGTCACCCAGCCGCCGAAGCGCTACTGGCTGACTCCGGACGAAAAGCTGGTGCTCGTCGTGCTGGGCCAGCGTTACTTGGCGCAGGAGGCGTTCGCTCAGCCGCTCGGCCGCCAGCAGGTCGCCGAGGAGATGGCGGAGCTGCAGCCCGACGTCGATTGGAACGACCGCCGGGTCGAGCGCGTGCTGGCCGCGGTTCGGCTGCGCTTGCATCAGGGCGGCGTTCCCGGCCTGCTGAAGGAGGAACTGATCGAGCCGATCGGCAACATGCTCAACCACAACCTGATCCAGGCGCTGATGAGCTCGTCCACCCTGGTCCCGTCCGACCTCAACCTGCTGGACGGCTGGGACTAGCTAGCTAGCGGTCCCCCGGCCGGCCGGGGGACCGGATACCGGCCAGGATCGGGTTAGGGTCGCGCAGGCCGCCGTCGAGAGAGAGGCAGTGACCACGCCGGAGATCGCCCAGGCGGCGGCCCGGGCGCCATCCGCCCGCTGCTGTTCGGCCGGATGGTCCGCCTCCTCGGTGCCGGGTCGGATCGCGTCGACCAGCATGCGCACGAGTTGCTCCACGCCGACTTGCCACGTCTCCTTGGCCAGATGCCCACTGAGCTCCATCCCTGCGATGCCGTACGCGCTGGACAACAGCAGAGCGCCGTAACGGAGTGCATCGGTCGTCAGCCGTGGCCTCGCCGCATGCCGCTTCCGTCCCCTGGTCGAGGCGACCGCCCCCTTTCGGAGCGCAGCTCATGGAGCAACTGTCCCAGCCTGTGTTGTCCCTCGCGGTGAGGTTCCCTCGGCGACCTCGAAGTCATTGCCGTGGGTGGGAACGTCGACCACGTTGTGCAACCGGTGCTGCGGAAAGTCATGGCCGCGACTCTCGCCCTCCGTCCGCGAGGGCTCGTCGTCGACCTGACCGAAGTGCGGTTCTTCGGTTCGACGGGCCTGTCGGTGCTGGCCTGGCTGTCCCAGGCCGCGACCCTGCGGCAGTCGAGGTCGCGCTGGTGGCCGTGCAACGCAGTGTGCTGAACCCCTGGCGACCACCCGGATCGACGAGCTGTCCACCATCCATCCGACGGTCCAGCACGCCGTCGAACACCATGACAGGCCATCGGTCGCGGCCACCTCGGGGCCCGAGATCGGTTAAGGCACGCTCGTTGGCGCCGCCGTTGCAGTCGTAGAGCTCGACGTGCGTGCCGGAGACCGTCCCACCGGCGTGTGCGTCGAAGCACTTGTTCAGGACCTTGAGGGTCTTGGCCGAGGTGCTGTAGGCGACCTTCTGGTTTTCGCCGCGGTTGCAGTCCCCCACCGCGAGCTGCATGCCGTTCACGGTCGTGCCGCCGGGAGCGTCCGCGCAACGACCCGAATTGGCGCTCGTGAGCGGACCGCCCAGCGGGGTGCTGCCCGCACTGGGAGTGACCTTGAACAGCGCTGATTCGTGGTTGACCAGGCTGCGCGAGACGGAGTTGCTGGACGTGCCCGAGCAGCAGGGTGACCACGGAGTCTGGGCCGAGCAGGCCTTGGATCCGCGCCAGGGCGCGGCCGGCGCGCTCGGCGGCGTCGGCGTCACGGCCCATTGACTCGAGCTGCAGCTGAAGCGCTTGCCCGCGGTTTCCGGCAGCCACTGACGAGCCGCTCGTCAAGTTGGCGACCGTCGCCGGCGGAAAGCGCTTTCGGACCGTCGTCGTCACTGGGCAACCCCGAACCACCTGGAGAGTGCTCCGCGGAGTCCGGGCACAGCGCTTCCCTCGGGTTCGTCAACGGCCGCTGCCCAGGCGACGTGCCCGTCCGGGCGGATCAGGAGTGCGTCCGCCGGCCTGTCGGCGGCTTTGGCGGTGTGGACGTCGACGCGGTGGCGCCAGCCCGAGGCCGCCGCACGGAAATCTGCGCGGCCGGCCAGGTCGAGCAGCACGGGGCGGGCGGCGGGCATGAGCGTGGCGACGCTGGTCGTGCCCTGGTCGGTGTGCAGGGTGAGGTCAGGAGCGAAGACTCCGGCCAGCGGGTGGTCGGAGCCGGGCGTCGGGTAGCGGAGGTCCGAGCCTGCGACCAGTGCTCCCATCCGGCGCAGCGGCTGTTCGTCGGCGAGCAGTTCCTGGAACAGGTCGCGCAGCGCCTCGGCGGCGGGGTCGTGGCCACGGCGCAGCGCCACCTGCGCGCGGGTGTGGAGCAGGGTGCGGACGGCGGCGAGGTGACGTTCGTCGTGATAGGTGTCCAGGAGACCGGGTGGTGCCCAGCCGTGGACGTCCCCGGCCAGCTTCCAGGCGAGGTTGACCGCGTCCGTCATGCCCGCGTTGAGTGCCACCCCGGTGGCGGGGAACAGGTGCGCCGCGTCGCCGGCCACCAGGATCCGTCCCTGGCGGTAGCGTTCGGCTTGCCGTGCCTTGAAGGTGAACCTCGACAGGCGGCGCGGTTCACCGACGGGCAGGTGCACACCCAGCACGCGGTGGATGCTGTCCTGCAGTTCCGCCACGGTCATCGGGACGTCGTCGTCGTACTCCGTGTTCTCGTCTTCGATGGTGTAGAGGGAGACGACCTCGGAGTCGGGTGAAGCGCCGATGCCGAAGAGACCGTGGTCGGTCCTCGTGAACCCCGCGTCGATTGTCGCGGAGCCCGTGATTTCGAGGGTGCCGTTGTCGAGCACGGTCACCGAGCCGGGCAGAGTGACCTGCGCCAGCCGGTTGACTTCCGGATAGGTCGTGCCGGGGAACGGGATGCCGGCCAGGTCGCGGATCCGGCTGCGGGCTCCGTCGCAGCCCACGAGGTAGCGGGCGGTCATCTGGCGGGGACCGTCCGGACCGCGCACGTCCACGGTCACGGCGGTGGCGTCCTGGCTCACGCCGGTCACCTCGTGTCCCCGGCGGAGGTCGACGCCGAGTTCGGCGCCGCGGTCCTCGAGTACGCGCTCGAGCTCCTGCTGGGGAAGCGGCAGCGCGTGCATCGGCGGGTCCGCCAGCTGCGTGAAGTCGAGGTGCACGCCGCCGAACGGGAACCGCGGGGTCGGACGGGGTGTGGTGCAGGCCTCGTCGAACCGGTCCAGCACGCCCCGGTAGCGGAGCAGTTCCAGGATCTGCCCGCCGAGGCCACCGGCCTTCGGGGTGTCCCGGCGCCGCTGTTGCCGCTCCAGCACTACCGGGCGCACTCCGGCCAGCCGTAGTTCGGCGGCCAGCACCAGTCCGGTCGGTCCGGCGCCCACGATGATCACGTCGGTGTCCAACGCATTGCCTTCTCTCGAAACGTTTTTGTTCTTCCGGCTGCGCGAGGTGGTGGTCATCGCGGTGAGCACGCGCTTCGGCTTCGGTGAATTCCTCCACTGTGCCGGCGTACAGCGCGACCTCGTTGTCGACCACGACGTCGAGCCGGCCGAAGTGCTCCGTCGCGGCAGCGACGACATCGAACACAGCGGCACGGCCGATGACACCGGCACGCAGGGGCGGCAGCCGCTCCGGGAGCTTTCCGACGAGGTCGTCGAGACGTGAGACATCGCGGGCGACAACGGCGATCCGGTCTCCCGTGTCGAGCGGCCTCGGTGAACGCACGGCCGAGGCCACGGCCGGCCCCGGTGATGAACCAGACGCGAGTTCGCGTGTCCATGGTGGTTCCCTTCGATGAGCGAGTCCTTAACGGCACGATCCGTGCCGTGCCGTTGAATCTTGCGGGACAGACCGGCGGGTTGTCAACGGCACATCGCGTGTCGATAAGATGAAGGCATGGTCGACCAGCCCGCCGAGCCGCGACGCAGAGGTGCCGCACGCACGGACGAACTCCTTCAGGTGACGCTCGAACTGGCCGCGGAGATCGGTTACCCGGGCCTGAGCATGGAGGCGGTCGCCCGCCGGGCGGGAGTCGGCAAGCACACGATCTACCGGCGCTGGCCGTCCAAAGCGGCGCTCATGCTCGACGCGCTCAGTCGCGTGTGGACCGCGGGACTGGACTACCGCGACACCGGCGATGTCCGAGCGGACCTTCGTGAGCAGTTCCTGCGCTCGTCCTCCGCTCTCAGCACTCCGCCGATCGGTCCCGTGTACCGCGGGGTGATCGCCGAGGCGCAGTCCGATCCCGCCCTGCGGGCAACCCTGCACGAACGGTTCCTGCTCACCGTGGAGGAACGCACCCTCGACCGGATCACCCGCGCGCAGCACACCGGCGAGCTGGTCGCGGACGTCGACCTGGAGTTCGCGGCGGAGGTGCTGTGCGGCACGTTGTACTACCGCCATCTGCTGACGACGCGCCCCATCGACGAGGACGCCGTCGACGCCTTGCTGGACTTGTTCATGGCTGCCTACGGCAGCTCCCGGTGACCGGCCCGCACCGCGAGTTCCGGTACGGAGGCCGGCCTCGTGTTGGCGTGCGGCCCGCGACATGAGCGGACACGCACACCAGGTGGCCGCGTTCGCTGTCCCGGACGACGCCGTCACGGCCATGCCGAGGCTCGGGACAGCGGTCAGGGCTGCTTTCGACACCACACCTGCGGTGATCAAGTCGCCGCTCAAGTCGGTGCAGATCCCCGACGGGCAGAAGGTCTCCACGTTCACCAGCGAGCCCGAAACCAACACCCTCGTGCTCTGCCCCGAACCCAATGCGAGCGAAGCCGTGATCGACAACCAGTGCTTTTCGCTGATGGTGTCGCTGACCAGCATCATCGGCAACGCCGACGGCGGTGCCGTTCCGCAGGACCAGCTACCCGCGCGCCAACGCCGGACGCTCGGCGCCTACACCATCAGGATCACCAGTTCGCACGCCAACGAGCGGGCGGTGCTGGCCTTGATGAACTCTGTTCAGCTCAATCGATGAGTATATCGGTTTCACGAAAAATCATCAGTGCTGTCACTCTGGTCGGTGTTCTGTGCAGAGAAATTCGCCTATAAATCGAGGGAACGTTTTGGTTTGGGGAAATCCGCAGGGGTGAGTGTTCCAGGCTGCGATCAAGAATTTCGTGAACTCGGATCGCGGTGCCGACGATACGCCTCGCCGGTCATCGTGCCATCGGCGATTTCAAACAGAGTTAACAGATTGATGATTCCGTCGCAGACGTAATCATGGATGTGCTGCATTCGCATCTGGCGTCATCGGCACGCGGGCCGAGAACGGCCCAGCGTCTGGATGTGAAAATCGTCATGGCTGCGCGCAAATTCGCCTCCCGATCCGGCGGATTGGTACGCAGGAAAACGACATTCGCGAACGGTGGATCCGCCGAGGGTGTCAGGCTGTGATCGAGGGCGGACGGCCTGGCCCGAACTCGCGATGCGCTCAAGTCCGGTCGAATCTGTTGCCCTCAATGAAATTCAGTTTACGACATAGGCCTAGGCGTGAGGAGGAGACGCCTGGGGCGGGTTGTCCGGTGATAGTTGGTAGATCACGACATCGGGCTCGTCGACAGGTGTGCGGTCGTGTAGTTGTGGCGCGGGTTGCCCTCGGAGCAGGGCGACCAGTGCGACGATCGCGACAAGCCCGGCACTGACGAGCATCTCCGTGCCCACACCGATACTCGACCCTGCCTTGGCGCCCTCGGTGACAAGTGCGATCTCACCGCACACGTGGGCGACCATGAACACTGCAGCCACGACAAGCGCGCCGCCCATGGGTGCCGCGGCGTGTCGTGCCATCCGGGCGATCCGGATCGGTACACGCGAACCGAACACCAATGTGGCCGCTACGATGATCGCAGCCACCCCAATGGCGACCAGGAGCGGACCGAAATACCGGGGAACTGAGAATCTCTCGTAGGAGAGGGACCACGCCGTGGCATGGATGATGGTCGGGTCTTCCGGTGGAAGGCTGATGGTACATAGGTCGAAGAACGCGCCACCGATCAGTAACCCGCCGGCAACCAGCAACAGCATCGCGCCAAGGTGAGGCCACCGGCGACCGGATACTGTCGGCACCGCCTCCGCCTGCGATGCGGACCCGGCAACAGATCCAGATTCAGATTCAGGCATGCGTTGATTGTCGCACTACCTGCAGCACGACAACCCTGCTCCCCCCTCAAATTGCTAGAGGGCTGTCAATCATGTCGCAGCAACTTTGGCAGTTCATTCCGCTGATCCAGTGGCCCCCGGATCTTGAGTCCTCTGGCTCCTCGTGGTGGACCGTTCGGTGGGGGGGTGGCCGAGGTGACACGGGTGCGAATCGAGATCGCGTCGCCGTCTTGGGGGACCCGTGTGACGCGCTGTCGCCGTAGTAAAATGAGCGGCGCTCCTAGTCGCGGTGACGTCCTGTTTCGTGGTCCCAGAGTAACTCGGTCAGCTGCGCAACCGCCTTGTCCCGGTGCCGCCGGTAGGTGTTGAACGACAGGTGCAGTGATTCCGCGATGCGCTCTTGAACGCCCATCGGGCGCAGGAAAGTCCGATCGATCAGCATGCTGAGGTCCGGCTTCATCGTGGCAGTGGTCTCGTCGAGCAGGTCCCGCAGGGATTCGGCCGGCGAACGGCCGTCTCGTGTGTGCTGCCGGACCATGCGGGACTGCAACAGTGGGTTCGACCGCAGAAGGTCCGGCGTGTGCAGGGTGCGCAGGGCCGAGCGGACGGCGTCGGTGAACTCCGGCCGGGACAGTACCGCTTCGCTGAGGACCTGCCGAGCCGGTCGCGTTGGCACGCCCATCTGACAGGCGTGCAGCAGATCCGTGTATTTCGCGATGCCGGTCCGGCGCCAGTCGTGGGCGAACACGGGGAACCGGGCGTCGCCGACGGCGTAGTCGGCTTCGGCGGCGGCCCAGTCCCATTGTGAGCCGAATCGAAGTCTGATGAAGTACACGAGTTTGCGGACGGCTTCGGCGCGGATTCTTATTACCGCGCTTCCGTTCCCATTCTTGTCGATCTCGAGTACCTGTTCCCAATTCTTGATTCGTATCACTGACTTCGTCGGCTTGGTGGCGAAATCGCAGTACCGGGCGAGGAGATGGCGACTCGCGTCCGCACGGGCGAGGAGTCGACGCCGATCGGCCAGTAGCATCAAGGCGAGAGCGAGCGCCCCGACGATCGTGGTGACGAACAGACCTGCTTTGATCACGATGCTTCCGAAGACGGTGCCGACCAGAGCGGCGAATCCCATGATCCCGACGAGGGCGCGGATGACAAGGGCGGGGTGCTTATCTGTCAGGTATTTGTCCAGCCATTCGATCGCACTCTTCAGCATCGCCGGAGCCTTTCGCCAATGCTAACCTTCGACATGCACATGCAAGGTTTCCAAAGAGTAAATGAGAGTTGACCGGACGTGCACGGTGTGACACCGACCGTGAGAGGATCGAGACCTTGGACCCGTGGTATTGGGCGGTTGGCCGGGGTTGCCGTGTCGGTGAGTTTCCGTCTGCATCTCACATATTCGGAATATGCGCAGCGGCGGCTGAAGTGGCTCGGAGCTGATGCACCGCCGGTGCTGGCCGCAGCGTCAGCCGACCTCGGGCGAGGCGGGCCGGAGCTGCCTGGCGCTCTCGGTACCCCGTCCGACTGCGTGGCGTCGTCGTCGTGACGGGATCGTCCCGCTGAAGCGCCGGCGAAGTTGCCAGCGACACAGCGTTGTAGGTCGATGTGACGGAATTGGTAAGAAGCGCCGGTTTGGCGCAGCAATCAGACGGCCGATAAGATCCACGAGTGTGGATCCGCGACGTCGACTTTCCGAGCGAACTGATCACCGCCCACAGATCGGGTGAGTTGGTGATCTTTGTGGGTGCCGGCGCTTCTCGCGATGCGCCTTCGAGTCTCCCGGATTTTCTCACCCTCACGAACGACATCGCCGCTGAAGCAGTGGCGCCGATGCCAGACAGGGATGACCGGCGACAGCTGGACTTTTTCCTGGGTCGGCTGTCGGACCAGAATATCGACGTCCACCAGCGGGTTTTCGAACACATTGCCAAACCGGGATCGTCGCCGAACCGCTTGCACGAGGTACTCGCTGCGCTGGCCATCGCGTCTCGGCGGATCCGCGTGGTGACCACCAACTACGACCTACATATTTCGTCGGCGCTTCTCAGTCAAGGGGCTGTCTTCGACGAGTTCTCGGGACCCGCCCTTCCCGCGGGAGACGACTTCGACGGCCTCGTCTACCTGCACGGAAACCTGACCCAGAAGCCTCGGCGGCTGGTGGTCACAGACGGGGACTTCGGAAGGGCGTACCTTCGAGACGCCTGGGCGGCCAGATTCCTGGAGCGGATGTTCGCCAGCTATACGGTGCTGTTCGTCGGCTACAGCCATGGTGACGTCGTCATGCGGTACCTGGCGCGCGCGTTGGGTCCCGGCGCCGCTCGTTACATCCTCACCGACGACCCGGATGCCGCGGACTGGCGCTTGCTGGGGCTCCGTCCAGTCGGGTACCGCGTCGTCGACGGCTCCCATGCGGCGCTGGCGGAGGCGATCGGCGGATGGGCTACGCGCGCGTCGATGGGACTGCTGGACCACCGCCGGCGGATCGCCGAACTCGTCTCGGCTGCGCCCTCCCAGATCCCCGAGGAGGAGTCCTACCTCGAGTCCGTCGTCGCCGACAGCCGCCTGGTCGGCCTCTTCACCGAACTGGCGCGAGGCCGGGAGTGGCTGGACTGGGCAGCTCGCCAGCCTGCCTTCGGAGCGCTGTTCGACGGAGCAGCTCCGCCGACCACTACGACCCGTTCGCTGGCCTACTGGTTCGCGCAGAACTTCGTGGCCGAGGAAAATCTCACAGCGGCGGCATTCGCGGTAGTGCGCGAATCACGCGGGCGGCTCGGGCCGGCTCTGTGGGAGGCTGTTGGGCAAACCTTGCACGCGGCGCCGGCGCCGAGACCTGCGTGGCTCGGCCCGTGGGTCGTTCAGCTGATCGAGGACGCTCCGGCGGAAGGCCTTGACTGGCTCGGTTACGCACTGGCGAAGTCGCAGTGGCCGCAAGGCGAAACCATCATGCTGTTGCTGTTCGATCACCTGACCGAACCGCACGCTCAGCCTCACGCGCTGCTCGGGCTGTCGGAAAAGATGCGGTTCACGATCCGGCTGCGCGGTTCGGTCCGCCAGCTGGACCGAACGTGGGAGGAACTCTTCCGGCCTAATCTGTGCCGTCTCGCCGCGGCAACGCTGACGATCACCGACCGGCATCTTCGCCGCGCTTGGCAGTTGCTGTCTGCGACGAATTCAGCCGACGAATCCTTCGATCCCGTATCCTTCGGTCGGTCGGCCATCGAGCCGCACGCGCAGGATGAGCGACGAGAACCCGTGGACAGCTTGATCGACGCAGCACGGGACAGTCTCGTGTCGCTGCTGGATTCCGGCCATCCCGCCGGCGCCGCGACCTTGGTCGCGTGGGCAGACGCCGACGTTCCCCTGCTCAAGCGACTGGCCCTGCACGGGTATATCCACAGAAGTGACCTCGACGATACTGAGAAGATCGCTTGGCTCGTGGGAAAGAGATGGGTCTATGCCCACCAGCTTCGCCATGAGGTGTTTCGTCTCATCGCGCTTGCACTTCCCGGCGCCGAACAAGCGCAAGCAGATGACCTCGTCGACGAAATCCAGGCTGGTCCTGAGGGGGACGACGGCAGTGAAGACGCTGACCGCAGGCGCGCCTACTCCCGGTTCAACGTACTGACCTGGGTCACTCGGCACCGTCCTGATCTGAGCTCAGCCACCGAAGCCTTGAGCACGGTTCGTGAGCAGCACCCGGAGTTCGGCGTTCGCGAGCACCCCGACCTGATCTCGAGCATGACTTCCGGCTTCGTCCGCCCGGTGCCGCCGATGACGACGGAGGAGCTCCACGCCAGGATCGGCGTGGACGTAGTCGGTGTGATCGGCGAACTACGTCGGCTCGACGACAGAAGAAGCCATTTCGATGGGCCGACGTGGGAATCCGCGCTGACGGCGATCAGCGGAACCGTGCGCGAGTATCCGCAGGACGGATTCACGATCCTGCTTGAGATCGCCGACCTCGAGGCCCCAGTCATCGAAGCTGTGATCGCAGGGTGGTCGGCTGCTCTTGTCTCCGGCGAAGACGCGGAAAGAATTCTGCAGCTGTTGATGGGGCTGGACCTGGCAAGCTTGAGCGACAGCGTCTCGCGCCTGCTTTCCGATGGTGAGCAGGGTGAGGTGAGTTCGACCGAATGGCATCGGTATCCGGCTGCGAAAGTCCTTGCCGAGAAACTCTGGTCGGCGATCGAGTCGCACCCGGCTGACGTCGACGTCGCCGACTGGCTGGGACGCGCGATCAACACCGCCGCCGGACGCGTCGCTCTCTTCTGGGTAAAGACAATCTCGGCTGAGTGGCGGGATGCGGACGAAGACTGGTCGGGCCTGGATGCGGATACGCGGCGGCAGTTGGAATTCATGCTGTCGAGCGGTGACTCGCGCTCCGCGATGGCTGAGACCGTACTGGGCAGTCAGCTCTTCTTTTTCTTCAACGCAGACCGGGCGTGGTGCGAGCAGAAACTGCTGGGGCTTTTCGGTTGGTCGGACTCAGCACGAGCGCGGCGCGCCTGGGACGGCTTCCTCATCTGGGGACGCTGGAACGACCAGCTTCTCGATGCCGGCCTCCGGCGGAGCTATCTCAGCACGGCGTCGCACGCCTCTGCTCTGCGCGACGAGCTTCGCCGCCAGCTCTGCGTGCACGCGGCGGCGATCTCTCTGTTCAGCGAGGCGGATGCGCTGGAATTCGCGCGGAAGTTTACCGCAGACGCCAGCAGCTCCCTCGGCGTCGAGTGGATGGAACAGATCACCTGGCAGCTCGACGAGCTTTCCACTGACGCGGTCGAGGGTCAGTGGACACGCTGGATGGAGGAGTACTGGCGCGGTCGCCTCGTCAGCATTCCCCGCAACCCGACGCTCGAGGAGAGGTCAGCTCTGGCCGAGTGGACGTCTGCCGTCGGCCGTTTCGTCCCGGAAGCCGTCACGCTGGCGACCGCAGCTCCGGCAGGTCTCCGCGAGCATTCGCGCACCCTGCGCAAGCTCGACAGCGATCTTCTCGACTCCGCACCTGAGGAATTCGGCGCCCTTCTGGCTCATTTGATGAAGCACACCGAGCCGCCCTTCTGGGAGGGTGGCCACTTGGCCCGGATCGTGAAGCGTCTTCGGGGCAGAGCGAAGGAGCAGAACATCAATGAGATCGTCGAGGCCGCTTTAGGGCTCGGCTGCGTGGCGGCGGTTGATTGGTGACAGCGAGATCGCCGTCGAGTTCGAGCGCGACGGCATCGCACTGAACCCGCTCGACGAGGTGCCCGAAGACTCGGACGTCGGCCGGCTTTGACGTGCGGAACGCTCCCCGGCGACGTGCCACCGGGGTGCGTTCTGTGCTCAGTGCAGCGCCGGATTCACCAGCGGCCGCCGGTCACGTGCGGCGGCGCCCAGTAGGCAGCTGCCCATACGCCGTCGCCGGCCGAGCCCCACCTCGAGGCTCAGTTGGTCAGCAGCGTGCCCGCGGTGCTGCAGAGCCAGGCAGGCAGCCTCGTCGGGCACGCCCGGACGCCGACGTCACGGCGCCGTTGACCACACCCGCGTACGAGGCAGTGATCCAGAAATGGTCGCCGGTGATGCCGGTCGCCAGGTCCGTGTGGGGGCACCCGACGGCCGCGGGGCGCCCACTGTGGCCAGCCGCTGGAACGCCGCTTGCATCTCGGCCACCACCTTGGCGCGTCCTTCGGGGCGTGGCGGTGAGGTGCTTCCATTCCGCCTGCTCGTGGGCATCGAGCCGGGGCGTCGCAGTCCCGAGCGTGGCCGCGCCGCTGCGCGTCGGGTCATCCGTGCGGGGACGGGCATCGGCGTTTGCCGTGGTTGCCTGCCTGGCCGCGGGGCCCGCCGCGGCGTTGGCCGTCGGCGCGATGAGGGTGGCGACCACCGTGCCGGCCGCCGCGGCCGCCGCGAGGTAGGTCGGCGATCTTCGAGTTCGCTCCGTTATCGGATGTGGTGCCCCGGCTGACCGCCGGGGTGCCGGCCGGACCCGTGCGGCCCGGCTGGACTTCACAGTCGGAGACCGCGATGAACTAGCAGTGAACCTGTGCTGATGTACCGATGAGCGACACATCGACCGGTCCTTTCGCCAGCGATGTGTTCGGCCCCGTGCTGGGGCGCTCCGGTCGCGGACCGAGATGAAGGTCAACGCGCAGATGTACACGCCGGCCACATCGCACGTGCCTCGAGCTCGATCGCGCTCGGCGACCTCGAAGCCGGGCAATCGTTCTGCGACGACACCGTAGGAACCGGCGGGATCCATGGCGCCGCAGCCATGGTCGTCGGCAACCGTGGACTCGACCCCGCCGAGATGCTCTGGTTCGGTCCTGGGGCAGCCGCGCCGTGGCGAACCGGCGTTTCCTCTACGCCGGCTCCCACCCATTCCCGGGACCCGACGTCGTCATCGGCCGGACACTCGGTTGGGCGTCCGGCCGGAAGACGGAAATCGAGCAGTGGGCCGCGGCGCGGCCGGGCCAAGGCGCCGGCGGCGGACGTCCACGCAAGGCGGACGTCGACTGAGTTTGGCTCGGTTTCCCGTTGCGCTGAGCGAAGGCCGGTCGCGAGTTCTGGCGTCGAGCTGAGCCGTAACAGGCCTTGCATCGCTGACGACTTCACGACCATGAAGCGCGGTAAGGTGATCGCGGCCACGGCCCTGGGCATCGCCCTCTTGGTGACCGTGATCTTGATTGTGCGCTTCGCCGGCGGTTCAGCGACCGGAAGTCCAGCGCCGGTAGCCGCTCCGAGTCCGTCCACGGACACGCCCGCCGCGCTGGCCGAGGGCGATGTGAGCCGACTGAGCGACAACCTTGAGAGCGGGGATGAGCAGCGAGTAAGGCAAGCCGTGGCCATTCCGCCTGACCAGCCGCTCGATCAGGCTGTGGTTGCGGACCTGAAGGCGCGGGGCAGGCTGACCTTCGAGCTCAGTACCTTTCACGCACTCGGCAACGGTACGGCCGAGATCATCGCGCGCGACGCGCAGCAGACGGGGTGGGTCGTCGGCCTCGTGATCGTCGACGGGACGTGGCGGATCGAGTCGACCGAGGCCAAGCCGTGAAAAGGGGGTTCTTCGCTGGGTTGGCCGCGGGAGTGCTCGCCACGATGGTCTACGCGCCCGGGGCTAATGCGGCGGCCGGGCAGTGCGCCGCTCCGCAATCGGTGCAGGCACCGCTGGGTGGCTGGTCGGCGACCCGGCAGCCCGTGGTGTTCGTGCACGGGTGGACCGGCGGCCCGATGACGGAAGCCGCGGAGAAATTGCGCGCGAAACTCGGCGACCGCATCAGCACATTCACTTTCGACTACAACAAGTTCGCTGCGCACTGGGCGTCGGAGGCGCCCGTGGCCGCCTGCCTGGCTGCCTTCGTGAACGCGGTTGCGGAGAAACACCGCTCTCGGGAAATCGGCGGCGACGGTAAAGTCGTCGTCGTAGCCCATTCGATGGGCGGCCTTGCCTTGAGGTACGCGACGGATGCCACCGTCGTGAGCAAACCGGTGAACCCCGGAGTGATCTCACAAGTCGTCACGGTCGGCACCCCGCACCTCGGAGCGCCGCTGGGCGGTAGCTGGCTGGCCGGACGTCTCGAGGACTACTTTCTGAGGGACGAATCGCACGTCCGTCCCCCATCGGACAAGAGCGCGGCGCGGTGCTTGGCGAGCCACCGCGATCAGGCTCCTCTGCCTGACCGATGCGGCCCACTGCCGTCCTACCTCCTCGGCGGCGTGAACCTCACACAGATCGCGGGAGACATCACGGTGGACCGGAAAGTCTTCGGCCACACGCTGTATTCCGTCCCACTCAACAGTGACGGGACCGTACCGGTGCCCTCCGCTCGCGGGTACCTCGAGTCCGGAAAGGACAAGGTGGCTCCCGTCGGGGGCGTGCGGTCGCGATCGGTCATCGACTCGTGCCGGGTCGACTTCGACCAGCTCAAGCACGCGGGCGATGTGGCGAACCTCGTCGGTCCGACGGAGTGGTTCGACTACCTGACCCTGCGAGATCTGCAGCGCGGAGAGCAGACTCCGCGCGTCCTCGGGCTCTCGTTCGCGGCCGGTTTGACTGCCTCGTGCGGACACAGCGCCTTGCCCACCGAGGGGTCGGTGCTCGACGAGATCGGCAGGGCGGTCGACGCGGTGCCGCCGGCTGATCCGCACGAGGTTCGATTCGACGGCGTCGGACCATACAGTCTCCGGCTCACGGCCAAGGAGCTGTCAGCTCGAGGCTTCACCGACGTCGGAAACGACTACGGAAGTACGGATTGCGTGCGGTATAAAAATTCCGGGCAAGAAGTGACCGTCAGCGTCGAACCCCGCACCGGGCAGGTCTTGGCCGTCAACACGGGTGGTGATCGCCGAGCGCACACCCGCCCGGGCAACATCCATGCCGGATCCACACTCGCCGACGTCCGAACCGCGTTCCGGGGATTCACCGTCGAGGAACGGTTGGACCTCGACTTCGGGCAAGGCAGCAACGGCGTGATCGTCAGCGGTCCCGAGGGTGCGATCGGATTGGGACTCGAGGACGCATCCAGCGCCGACTACGCGGCCGGGCGCGCGAAGGTCGACTACATTGCCGGTGCTGGGATTCCCGGACACGCACCCAGCAGGATGGAAATCGGGTGCTGATCTGCCGTCGAGGGCCAAGGCACGAAGGAGGCGGCAAGTCAGTCGATCGAGTGAGTTTCCCTACGGTCAGGCAAACGCCGGATGAGTCGCGAAAGGCTATGTTGCCCGGATGAACCCCTGACACCGTCGCGGGATGGTCGGCGATTTCCGGCATCGCGAGCTCGGTCGCTGCGATCGCCAGCGTCGTCGTCGCACTGCTGGCCTACAAGGTCAGCCGGCACGCCAGGGACGCGAGCCAGACTTCGGCCGTCGCGGCGAAGGACGCTGCTGCGGCCGCCGAAGCGATGTTGGAGATCGAGCGAGGCCGCCGCTACGGCGAGCTCGCGCCACAGCTTTCGGCTTCCTTGACTTCGTTTTCGCCCGGCGGGGGCAGTGACGTCACGAGGTTGACGTTTGACGCTGACCGGCCCGATCGAACTACCCGCGTTGGATGGTGTCGAGATCCGGATCCGCGATGACCACCCGCGTGGTCCGGGGACAGCGGGTGGTCCGACCGAGCAAAGAACTGGCAACGGGTGATCTGGGGCCCGGTGAGATTCCGCCCAGGCGTCGACGGAGCTGATGCTCTCGGCCGTGCGACGCCGAGCGTGCCGGCGGCCAAGGGAACTCCGATCGTCCGGGTACTCGAGCCGTCTCTGGCGCCGCGGTGGAGCGATTCGACGTCGTGGCGTGAGCGGTATCGGACGAGTCCGTTGCGGCTGTCCGTCATTTGCCGTTTCGAGACCTATGCCTGGACTCATGTCATAGATCTGGCGCTGCCCGCGACGGCTGCAGGCGCGCCGAGCCCGTAACCCCGTCCGGTGCTGGTGGGCTTCTCCCCGCGACAGGTCCGACGGCCAGCCCGGCCGACCAACCACCCCCCCGGAGTTGTCCACAGGCTTGTTCCGCCGTGGGGACAACTCAGCGGTGTTGTTCAGGTGAAGTCGGTCCTGTTAGCCCCGAGGCTGCTATGTCCTGTCAAGCCGCACCGAGCGTGATCTCAGAGTCGCAGGCAAGGCCTTGGGGTGCGGTTCGCTCGAGGAGTTTGAAGATGGTGCGGGCGAGGGCGCGTTTGATGCAACGTTGTGCGTCGCGTGATGTCTTGCCTTCAGCGGTGCGTTTGGCGATGTAGGCCCTGGTCACGGGGTCGACGCGCATGCGGATCAGCGTGATCGTGTGGAGGGCGCGGTTGAGCTGGCGGTCGCCGCCGCGGTTGAGGCGGTGCCGGTGAGTCATCCCCGACGAGGCCGGGATCGGCGCGGCCCCAGCAAAGGCGGCGAACGCAGCCTCGGAGCGGAACCGGCCCGGATGGGACCAACTGATGAGGATCTGGGCTGCGCTGATCGGACCGACGCCGGCCAGGTTGATCAGGCCGGGAGCGATCTGCTGGACCAGGGTCGTCAGTTCGATCTCCAAGCCCTTCGCCTCGGCCCGCAGAGCCAGGATGCGTCGGGCGGCTGAGCGCATCGCCCGGATCGTCATGCGGTGCTCGAGAGAGCTGTCGGGCCGGTCGTTCAACTCGGCGCAGTAGGCGATCTGAGCCGAGCTGGACTTGCCTCGCAACTCGGCGCGCAGGTCTTCGGGCGCGGAGACGATCAGGGCCTTGAGGTGGTTGATGGCAGCGGTGGCGGCCAGGACCGCGCTGTGACGGGTGGTCAGCAGAACGCGCAGAGATTCGCGTTCGCCGCGGCGGCGAGAATGGATCAGTTGCTCGCTGGCCAGTGTTCGCGGGCAGCGCGCACGGCGTCAAGGGCGTCGGTCTTGCGGCCGCCGCGTTGGACCGGTCGTTTCGGCCGACAGACCTCGACAACACGTTCGCCTTCGGCGTCGAGGAACGCGGCCAGGCCGGCGCCGTAGCTGCCGGCGCCTTCCAACGCCCAGCACCGGGCGCCAGGGACGTGCCGGCGAGTGAACTCGAGTAGTTCCCGGTAGCCGCGGGCATCGGCGGTGACGTCGGTGTGAGCGAGCACGGCGCCGATCGGGGTGACGATGGCGGCGGCGAGGGTGTCGCGGTGGGTGTCCACCCCGATGACGCCGTCGACCTGTTCTGCGAGCATGGTCATGCGGTTGTGGTTCCTCTTCTCCAAGCGGGACAAGCCGTGTGTTCGGCGTCGGCCTGGGTAGAGGTCACCCGTGTGGCAGAACTGTGACGAGTCACGCCGCGTGCGGCGGACGAGCTGCTATCAAGCCAACCAGGTGGGCCAGGCCGACGCCGACGCTCCAGCAGACATCTCGGGGGCACGGCAGATCATCACGATCGCCAGTTATCTTGCGAGTCATGCCGAAGCAGCCGGCGCCGAGCCTGACAGCAACCAGACCAGGCCGGGCTGCCACCCCAGAATCACAGTTACCTTTTTCGTGGCTCCCGACCAGGGAGTTGTGGTCACCAGGCCCGGCATGACTTGCGCCCCTAGTCGAACCCATGATCCGGGGGGTGGTGTCACCAGGCCTGGTGGCATCGAAGGACCGCCGATAGACCTCCAATCTTGCTCTAATTGTCAAGCAGCGGCCTCGGTTGGCGTGCCGAGAGCGGGACCGAAAGCCTTGGCAGGGTCATAGGTCTGGCCGGTCTCGAGACAGTGGTGGAGCTGTCCGAGGAAGCGGTTGAACAGGTGCCGCAGGGCGGCGGCGTGCCGGTCGCCGTGTGCTCGGCGACAGTGGTAGTGCTCACGAGGCGCGCCGGCTCGGCCGATGCTGGCGAAGGCCCAGACGAAGCCGGTGGCGTTGAGACGGTCGTTCTTCACAGTCCGGCGCGTGATGGAGATGCTGCGCCCGGACGCCCTGGTGACAGGTGCCGATCCGGCGTAGGCCTTGAGGGATCGGGCATCGGTGAAGCGTGCGCGATCGTCGCCGATCTCGCCCAAGACGCGCGCGCCGGACAGATCGGCCAGTCCCGGGAAACTGGTGATGATCGCGTAGTCCGGGTGCTGCTGGAACGCTGTGGTGGTGGACTCGGTGAGCTGGTCCGCGCTTGCGCACTCCGTGTCCAGAGTGGCCAGCAGCGCGAGGGACTGGCGGCCGAACGCCTCCTCGACCACCCGCGGGTGCCGCAGCTGCGGCTTGCGCAGCTCGTCGAGGATCAGATGGCGTCCTGGGTTGCGCGGGACAGCACCGCGACGGCCTGGACCAGTTCACTGTCGGCTGGCAGCGGCCGATGCGCATGGGCGTCGGTGCGCAGGATATTCGCCAAGGTCATCGCATCGACGTGGTCAGACTTCTTCCGCGACACGCTGTGTCGCTCGCGATAACGAGCCGCCGCCATCGGGTTGATCGAGTAGACCCGTCTCCCGGTCTGCCGCAGGCCGGCGACCAACAGGCCACGCGGGGTCTCGATCGCCACCGGGATCGGATCGGCCGCTGCGTCACCGGCGTCGGCGAGCATGGCCAGCAGCTCGGCGAAGCCCTCGGCCGAGTCGTCGATGCGGCGCTTGGCCACCAGGGCACCATCGGCGTCGACCAGCGCCACGTCGTGGTGGTCCTCAGCCCAGTCGATCCCGCAGAACACCTTCACTCTCAAGCTTCCCCTCGACTAGCTGTTTGTGCTGGTCAGAGACCCTGACGAGAACGCGCGGCGCCCTAATGACGAGGCTCTGCGGCCTGACCTCCGATTGAGCCGTTCGCGATCCCAGCGATCCGCGCGGGCACCGGTCTCGACAGAGAACTCGGGCGGTTCCCGGCTACTGAGGTGTCCTCCGCGCGAACGGGCTCGGACGACGAACAAGCTGTCCGATCAGGTGAACGGGCGGGACGCGGACACGCCGGTCGCGCCGCTCTATCAGGAGGGCTCACGAGCCCAGGGACACCCGAGACGTCCACCGAACAGCTCCGGCCCCACCCGTCCGAACGAGCGACAGGAACCCCGGTAGCCGGATCGGACGACTGACCAAGGCGCCCCATCAACTCGTTCGGTAGTCATTAGGGACACCCCCGTGCACCGCGGAATCGAGGTCGACGTCGCTTGCGACACCGTGCTCTCCGCCATAGAAGGCCTGCGCGGCGTCCGTGGCCCCTGCGCCGGCGTCGAAACGACACGGGCTATGTCAGCCTGTTTGGCGAAAGTTGAGGCGCTGGACCTGTAACGTGCTTGTTCGCCAAACGACATGGTTCGCGAGCAGAGCCGTATCCCGACTGATACGGCGTGGGGAGCGCACAGGGTGATGGACTCTCTGGATCCAGCGTTGCAGGTCGTAGCCTTCCTTTCTTCGTTGGTGGCTGTACTTGCGTTCGCAGTCGAGGTCATGAAGCAGGGGCGCGAACGTGAGCGATCGTTTCGACCGCTCGTTGGCCTGGCGATGGGGCTCTTGGGCCTCATCGGCGTGTTGGTTGCAGGCGGCACGCTGGTGATTCGGCATCTTCCGCCGCTCAGCCATGATGGCAGGCTATGGACGATCGCTGGCGCTATCGGTGTCGCGGTGGGTACCAGTGGGGTGCTGCTCGCGCTGCTCGTTCCATCAGCCGACCGCAAGATGCTCCACAAGATTGCGCGGGTGGTCGAAAAGTACGTCGACCAGCGCGATGAGCAGGATGAATTTGAGTCTCGCTGGTACGTTGATCTTGGCGTGCGAAGACACGGTCAGCGCAGCCGCAAACCGAGGTCGTTGACATCATCCCGGCTGGCAGCTGACAAGGTCACGATCTTGTGGGGTGCCGCGGGCGCCGGCAAGACAGTGGCGTTGCGATCGTTTGTTCGTACAGCGTGCCAGCAGACGCTGCGGCGGCGTCGCCCGGTTGAGATGGTGCTGTACGCCGACTCGAGCTGTCTTGGCAATCTAGCGTCCCCAATCACGGTCAGCGCGATTCGTCAACAACTCTTGGCACCATTCGTTGATGAGGACCTCGCTCGGAGCGTAAAGACGTTGCTCGGTCGCGAAGACTCTCAAGTCCGGTGGGTGCTTGTTTTCGACCTCGGGACCGGCTTGGACTCAGGGCGCGAGAGAGAGTGCCTGGAGGCTGCACGCGAGTTGGTGGACCCTGCAGGAGTATACCGGGCCGTCATAGCGTCCCGGGCTCTGATTGATGGCGATGCACCTGTCATCGAGGTTGCGGAGCCGAACCGGCGTCAGCGCAAGATGTTACTTCACCAGCGCGAGATTACGGCCGTCGCAGATCGGGCTCTCTTGCGGCGCCTTGATAACGATCCGCTCCTGGAGGATTTGGCGTGGTCGCCGGCCATGCTTACGTTGATCGCTCGACACCACGCCACACTGAGCGAGGATGCTGATCTATCTCATGACCAAGTCATGGACAGACTCGTACAGGCAAGCCTTGAACGCGTTGCGGCGTCGGGCGATGAGCCCGCGCTCGTTCGACTCGAAGCCGAGGCGTTGGCATTCGGACTGATGACGGCCGTAGAACGGCCATGTTCGAGTGCCACGGCTCGAGCGCTCGTGCAAGCCCGACTTGGGTCTGTCGAGGGTGGGCAGTTCTGTTTCTACGCCACCGTTGTGGAGATGCACCTGGCGGCAAGCTATGTTGCCCGCGCACAATTACCTTTTGATCTCGACGGCGTGCTCAAAGCCGACGGTTGGCGGCGAGTCCTTCCCGTTATCTTACGTATGGCTTCCCTCGATTTTCGGCGACAACTCGTCGACCAGATCACCGCCGTTGTTGTGGCCGATCCTGGGGTTTGTGATCTGATGGACCGAGCCAACGAAGCGTCGGATTGGCTGCCGGCGCCTGGATCTTTCGTGTGGCCGCCCGAACCATTGGTGGCATTGGAAATTTTAAGTTTGGGCCTGACTCGAGATCAGGGCGGGTTAGTGTCAAGTGAGCTGCAGACCAGAATTGACCTCCTGGTGCGATGTGCGGTATTTAGTGGCGGTAAGGCCCAACAGGCTCGCGCGGTTCCGATTTTGCCAATCATAAGCGACGAGACTGCGCCGAGTGTCGTCGAGCAACTCTTGGTTGAAAAAACCGACGAGGGGTTAGAGCAGGCAGCTGTGAACTGGGTGCCTCGATGTAGGGATGTTTTCCCCGCGCTTTCGTTTCGGACGCGAATTACGCTAATGGTCGACGTAATGGTGTACGGACTCATGCCGCGATGGTTGACTGGACAGGTCGCTCGCGAACTGCCTCCAGTGCTGAAAGCGGTCATCGTTGATCTGCGCTGGATTACCCGAATGACGACGGGAGGCGCCATGGTGTACGGCGTCGCGATGATAGTTCGTTCACCAGAAATTTGGCCCTTCAGTTTCGGACTCGTCATCGTTTCGGCAGTGCACCTATTTGGTAGCGAAAATCATGACATAGTCCGACGTGCATGGTATCGCAGTGCGACGGTACTACTTGGTATTGCGTTACTATTTATATTAGCTGCCGGACTCTTGGACTCGGTGCTCGCTGCCCGAGAAATAGTGACATTCAACTTCGCCGGTGCTCTCACGTCGCTGGTAGTAGGATGGTTTTTGACATGGCCATTCGCAATGTTCATTGAGGTTGCGGCCCGCGGCGAAGAGCGAACGAGCAAGCTGCTCCCACAGGTTCGCCTTATCAAGAGACTGCTTCGATCCAATTGGCAGATCGGCTGGCGCCCAGTGGATCTTTCGAAGCGGCTCGGTGAAGTGTTCTGGCCGCGCCGGATCGTTGGTGGATTCCTTTTCGTGGTCTCTCTCGGGTTGTTTTATGCGCAGCTTCCGGTGCCGGCAAGAGCTCGGGAGACGATCCAAGGAATCCTAGCCTTAGTGACAATCGGCGGGCTGGTGATCTTCGCAATCGGCCGTCGACGTGGAGACAGAGGTGCTTGGCGACGCCCTCGCGTGGATCACAGAGAGCTGAGCAAGCTTGCTCCGGATGAGTTCTTCAGCCAGTTGCAGGAGAGCTTGCGACTCGGTCGGGCATCCACGCGTCGATTCCTGACAGCCGCGTGCGGCGCAGAGCGAGGCTCGCTCAACCATTTGGTTGCGGTGCTCGTGGACCTAGATAGTTTAATGACCTTTCTCGACGATACTCTTCCTGCTATTCACCGAATGCCGATTAAGGAAGGCTTGTGGCGACTGGCCCCGACGTTTCAGCAAGCAGGTTTTTTGGACTGGGCTAAAGATTTTGACCGTCGTCGACCTGGCATGTTCACGGATCTCGCGACAACGAGTGACGAACGTGTGCTCTTGCGCAACGCGGTCTTGAATGCATATGGCGACGTACCTGAGTAACGCTGGCCGCCGGCCGCCGGACGCAAGTAGTTCTCCTTCAATCCGAGTTGCACCGCTCGTTCGACAGGCCCCTTGCTTGCCGCGAAGGGCTTGCGTGTGGGCGTGTGCTCACCTGGAGCATAAGCGAGTGTCGGGTAACCACTGAGGCGCGAGGAGCGATTGCCTGACCATGGACGAGGGATCAGGACGTCCCGTGTATGGGACTGTAAAACGAGCGGTGTAACTCCCGATCACGGAAGTGCACCCGATGACCGACATGATGTCCGGCGTGGAGAACACCGAGGACTCCGGGCCCGAGACCGGGCTGGACGGCCTGGACGAGCAACTCGTCGCGCAACTGGTCAGCCGCGCGAAGGCCGGCGGACTGCAGCTGACCGGAGAGGGCGGCGTGCTGGCGCAGCTGACCAAACGACTGCTGGAGTCCGCGCTCGAGGGCGAGATCACCGACCACCTCGGCTATGACAAGCACGACCCGGTCGGCCGCGGGACTGGCAACTCCCGCAATGGCACCCTGTACGTACCGAGAAATGCGTCCGTGCAGGTCAAGGGTCATCGGCGGGTGACCGCTCGCGGTCCGGCATGATCGCGTCTCGTGCTGGTTCGCTTCGTCTATCTCGCTGTTATCCACGTGTTCGCCGTGCTGCGGCTACTGTCGATGGCCGACCGCGAGAAGGACGTCGAGATCCTCGCCCTGCGCCACCAACTGACCATCATGCAACGACAGCTCGGTGACCAGCGCCCGCGACTTCGTCCCGAGGACAGGATGTTCCTTGCAGCGTTGCTGGTGCCGCTGTCCCGCGGGGTGTTGCGTCGGCTCAGGCTTGTGGTCAGCCCTGACACGGCGCTGCGGTGGCATCGCGACCTGGTGAAACACCGTCACGCCCGCGTGAGCGTGAACCGAGGGCCTGGGCGTCCGCGTACTCTCACCTCGATCCGTCGCCTCGTTCTCCGTCTGGCAGCCGAGAACCCCTCGTGGGGCTACCGGCGCATCCACGGCGAACTCGCCCTACTCGGTGTCAAGGTCGCAGCCTCCACCGTGTGGGAGATCCTCAAGACTGACGGTGTCGATCCGGCCCCGCAACGGGCGACGGTCAGGTGGGCTGACTTCCTGCGGTCCCAGGCCGAGGCGATCCTGGCGATGGATTTCATCGAGTCCATCACCCTTACCGGGCAGCGGCAGTACATCCTCGCTGCCATCCACCACGCTGGCAGGCGGGTCCGCATTCTCGGTACCACCGCGCACCCCACCCATGCCTGGGTGACGCAAGCTGTCCGCAATCTGCTCATGGACCTAGCGGATGCCGGGCACGGTACGCAGGTCAGGTTTCTCATCCGCGACCGCGATACCAAGTACCCCGCGTCGATCGATGAGATCCTCCGCGACGCCAAGATCACCACTGTGCGCACCGGTGTCCGGATGCCACGGATGAACGCGATCATGGAACGCTGGGTGAAGACGCTGCGGGCCGAACTGCTGGACCGCACGTTGATCTGGAACGAGACTCACCTCCGGCATGCGCTCCGTGAGTACGAGCGGCACTACAACCAGCATCGAACCCACCGATCGCTGGCCGCCGCGGCGCCCCTGCGAGCCCAGCCTCGGGCCCTTGAACCCGACCGGATCGAACGCCTCGTGATACGCCGGCAGGACCGACTCGGGGGAGTCCTCCACGAGTACGGACATGCCGTTTGACATGCATGGACGCGATTTTCGGCACCCGCAGCGTTCCCGTCGGTATTTGTCCGTGGCGTCAAGTACGGCCTTCGCATGAGCTGCCCGACCGTATGTCGCTCCGGTGTGGGCTTCGGGTGGCTCATCGGATCGGGAGAGGCGACTGCCGGCAGGGGTGGCATTCGATTGCGTCCGCATCGCTGTCTCGGGTCTTTCGAACACTCTGGGGCGGACAGACCTGACCCGAGGCTGCTCGCGTGCGCTGGCCGGGTACTGCGCGCTCGGCTGCGTAATGAGACCTCACTCTCTTAGGTGACGCAAGATCCGTAACCGTCCGGTGCACGTCAGCGACTGGGTGGGAGACAGAACGCGGCAATGCGCTTCTGACTGCAGCAGGGAACCGGCAGTACGGCCGGCCTGCGGTGCAGCAGCGTAAGCGCTGGATCGACTTGTCCCGCCTGCTGGCCGGGATTTCGGACGGCGCAGCCGCTGTGTACGACAGCGAGGACGCCCCGGTGAAGATCCAGCGAATCACGGTCACCAACCACAGCAGGCTGAAAGACCTGTCCGTCGAGGTCAGAGGTCACATGGTGATCGTCGGGGCCAACGACGTCGGCAAGACCTCCCTGCTGCGGCTACTGCACCTGCTGCTGGGCTCCACCGCCGGCCAGCTTTTCTCAGCCTTGACCACCGATGACCTGACCGACGCGGCGAAGCCCATGGTGGTCGAGATCGAGTTCGGCGGTTTCAGCGACGCCGAACGCGCGGTGTTCCCCCACGAGATCTCCATCGCCCCCGGCAGCCAGCGGGAAAGCCTCCTGCTGCGCCTGGAGGTGATTATCGATCCGGACGACCCGGAGTCGCTGACCATCACCCGCGGGTTTCCCCAATCCGGGCATCAGCGCGCCCCGTCTCGCGAGCAGTTCGCGGCGTTCGGCTGGCGGTACCTGCCGGCTACGCGGTCGGCGAGCTCGGCCCAGCTGGAGGGCCCGAACAGTGCCTGGCAGGCGCTGCTGTCGGCTGTCGAGCTGGGGGAGGCGAGCGCGAGCCTGTCCGGTCTGCTGCAGCAGTTCAACACCACGCTGGAAGGCAGCGTCACCCTGGAAGAGCTGCGGGAGAAGATCGCGGGCCATCTGTCCAAGTCGATGCCCGCGGAGGTGACCGCGGGCGATCTCGTGGTGCGCACGACCGCGGATCCGGCGGTGTCGGCGCTGGAGAATGTGTCGCTGTTCTTCGACCGCGGCGGCCGGCACGTCCCGGTCGCCGAGCAGTCCGACGGGCTGCGCCAGCTGATGATGATGACGCTGTTCGACCTGGCCCAGGGGGCGGCGAACATCGTGGCGATCGACGAGCCGGAGCTGCACCTGCATCCGGCGAGCCAGCGCACGATGGCCGAGCTGCTGCAGGGTTCGGCGAACCAGAAGGTCGTGGTCACGCATTCGCCGTACGTCGTGCACCAGTTCGACCCGTCGGATGTTGTCGCGATGACCCCGGACGGCGCGTGTCACCAAGTCCCGGCGGTCAAGCGGAACGCGGTCGAGAAGGTTCTGGCGCACTGGTGGTCGCCTCGGCTGCTGGAGGCGCTGACCGCGCGGTGCGCGCTGGTGGTGGAGGGCGTGTCGGACCGGATCTTCGTGGAGGCCGCCGCTGCGGCGATGGGGATCAGCTTGAACCGGATCGGCGCGGTGGTGTTCGAGCTCGACGGGGCTCACAAGTTCCCGCACGTGCTCAAGCTGCTGGGTGCTGACGGGTTCGGCATCCCGATGCTCGGCCTGGTCGACGACGCCGAAAAGGGAGGCTGGTATCCGGGATTCGGCGGGAGTCCGCGAAAGGCGATCGGCAAAGGTCTGTGGGTGTCGACGCCTGACCTGGAGGGCGAGTACTGCGCGGGCCTGGGCGGGCCGGTGGTGGCGGAGATCCTGGTGAAGGCGGGTGTGTGCCAGGAGCGAGGTGTGCTGCAGGCGTGCGGGGTGAGCAGCTACGCAGAGGTGACGGCAGAGGCGTTGGCGGGATTCTGCGGCAAGGATGGGAAGAAGGTGCCGGCGGCGGTCGCGGTCGCCGGGGCGCTCACCGACGAGAACGTGGCGAGCGTCCCGAGCATCTACGGGCTGCTTAGCCGGCTGAGGACGGGCGTCCTGTGACAACGATCCCGCTCGCGGTCGATCCGCAGCTGACGATCGCGACCAGTGATCGCGACAACCTGCTGGTGGTTGCCCCTCCGGGGTGCGGCAAGACCGAGATCCTCGCCAAGCGCGCCGCGTTCCTGGTGGCGGGGTTGAAGCCGGGGCAGAAGATCCTCGCGTTGACGTTCTCGAACCGGGCCCAGCAGAATTTGCGGGAGCGGTTGAACCGGGAACTGGGGGCCGCGCGGTGCCGGCGGTATGTGACGGTCCGCAACTTCCACGGGCACGCGAGCGAGATCCTGCGCGCCCATGCGCGCACGCTCGGAATGGCCCCGGAGTTCCTGCAGCCTGGCAAGCAGACGTTGAAGTCGGCGATCGCTCCACACGTGGCTGACATGGCGCGTGTCCCGGCGTTGGACCTTGTCAAGGAGATCGAGGGCGCGTTGAGCGCGGCGAAGCAGCAGCCGCGCGACGACCACGAGGTTCTCGTCGCGATGGCGAACGCGGGCGCCCCCAGCGCGGCGTTGGAGGTTGAGCGGGAGCGGCAGCGCAGCGGGCTGCTGCACTATGACGACCTGCTGCGGCACGCCCAGCGGCTGCTTCAGGTGAAGGCGGTGGCGAACTTGTACCAGCAGCACTACGGGGCACTGCTGCTGGATGAGTTCCAGGATCTGACCCCGCAGCAGCTCGACATCGCCCTGCGATCAGTGGCCAGTCGCCGCACGTTCGTTGGCGATCCGCTGCAGGGCATCTACAGCTTCGCCGGAGCGCGCTCTGATCTGGTGGAGGCGCAGCTGCGAACGTTGTGCGGGGAGCCGCTGAGGCTGACGACCTCCTACCGGTCGTCTCCGGCAGTCCTGGCTGTGGTCAACCCGGTGGCCCAGTGGATGGGCAGTCCACCGCTGGCCGCGGCCTATCCGGACCGGTGGTGTGAGGGTGGTGCCGCGTGCGCGGTGGCACGATTCGACACCGAGGAACTGGAGTCGCA
This sequence comes from Amycolatopsis sp. NPDC028719, assembly GCF_055565395.1. NCBI lineage: Bacteria > Bacillati > Actinomycetota > Actinomycetes > Pseudonocardiales > Pseudonocardiaceae > Amycolatopsis > Amycolatopsis sp. NPDC028719. The sequence goes on along the minus strand of NZ_JBVHUL010000004.1, from coordinate 140,535 downwards.
GTGGATCGTGGAGACCGCGCGCAGCATCCTCGCCCGGGATCCGGCGGCGACGATCGGTGTGATCTCGCGGTCGGCGTTCCGCCGCAAGAACGTCGACGCGGAATTCGCGGAGGCTGATGTGCCCTCGAGCCAGTGGGACCTGGCGGTGGAGAACCCTCAGGTCGTGGATCTTCTGCGGGCGGTGGCCAAGGGGCTGCCCAGCACAGCGTCGGTCGCTGATCTGGAAGTGCGGGCGCTGGCCGCGGTGCCGGCTGCTGATCCTGATACCCGGCAGGACGTGGTGGCCGCGGTCGACCTGCTGAAGGTGTTCGCGTCGGCGACCGGGTCGATCGCGGAGGCGTTCGCGCGGCTGCCGGTGCGCGATCCGAGCGCGGCGATCGGACCGGGGGTGCATCTGCTGTCGGCGCACACGGGGAAGGGGCAGCAGTTCGACTGGGTGTTCGTTCCCGGGTTTGAAGACGGCCACATCCCGGACTTCCGGGCTAAGACGCCCGACGAGATGCGGGAGGAGCTCCGGGTGATGCTGGTGATGCTGTCGCGGGCCCGGCACGCGGTGGTGCTGACTTCGGCCGCCGAACGGGTGGTAGCGAACGGGAATTCCCGCTCCCTTGACGTTAGCAGGTGGTGGGATTGGGTGACGTCGGCGTGCGGGATGTCGTGGCAGGACTTGCAGGCGCACATCAGCCGGTTCGTCCGGCCGCCGGCCATGTGACGCCCGGGGAGAGAGTTCGCTGGCGAGGCCAGCAGATCGCTCTTGAGTTCGTTCGCGATGGCCGCGAACACGGCGCCGACGCCACCGTCGGATCGTGCGCTCCGACCGACCGCGGCATCCTGCGCGGCTTGATTGCCGTGCGATTCCTGGGCCGCCATCGCGACACGAGCTGGCCCTCGGTGGCCTGGCGTGGCTCGGCGTCGAACAGGTTCCTCGAAGTCGTCACCAAGAACCTTTCGCCCTGAACCCCGTCAACGGCGGAGACGAGCGCAAAGCACGCGCGGGCGAGCTTCTCCTGCACGACCATGCCGGCCGCGCTGGCAAGGCCCCCACCCAGCCGTACGACGCGCCGCCGAACGCCGTCTTGACCACACCGGCCGTCACTTAGGGCTGATAAGCGCATTGAACGTCGCCCCGCGAGGCCGTGTCTTACAGGTCACGACCGAGCTGAGAGTGACTGACGATGACGTTGACAATCAGTGGTGTCAGGCGATGGCCATGTATTACGGGTCCGGGTTGCCTCAAGTCCTACTGTAGCCATTTGTCGAAGGCGAACTTCAGTGCCTGCCGCGCCAGCTCTTCTTCGATGACTCGTTGAACACCGCCGGACGATTGCGGCGGCGTCTGATTGATCACTGGCGTGCCAGTCCACCAGATCGGGGTGCCGCCAGGAAGCGCCATGAGGCCCCCGAAACGCATGTCCCCGACGAACCAAGCCAGCCCTCGGCCGTCCGTCATGCCCAGCCAAGCGTTGTCGGGGACTGCCGATAGGAAGGCCGCGGCGTCCGTGCCCGCGGGGTCGAGCAGGAGCACCCGACGTCGCGCTTGACCAGCGACGGCCTCCATCCGGCACGGCCATACCTGCCACCGGCCGCTAAGCACCGGCGTTGTCATTTCCCGCAGACTCTTCTCCGTGGCCTTCGCACTGGCAGCGGACGACTTGCCCGCTGCGCTGGACAGAAGAAACGCCACTGCAAGGCCGATGAACCAGACCCAGGCAGTCTGGGTGGCCGCGGCTATGACGATCGTCAGCACGAAGATGACCCCGAAGACCACGTTCTCAGCCGACTTGCTGTTGGTCACCGCCTTCGCGGCCTCCTGGAGCGCCTTATCGACCTCCTCTTGGATCTTGGGAGTCATCGCCAAGGCCGGTTTCGGCGACAACTGATATCCGAAATCTTCGGCCAGCATAAAGCCCCCTATGCCGCGGTGTGTCGATCTCGGATTGTAATGCCCAATCCGGCTTCCGGATCCGTTGGTGCGAGCAGCTTCTAAGCTGCGAGAGTGGGGGCGTCGCGGCGGTGCCGAGTGATGTCGGGCAAGGTCGTCTTCCTCGGTCGTCGTGCGACCTGCGAGATCTGCGTTGCGGGTGGCGAAATAGTTACTCCGTCGTCGCGATGGCTGCTGGATCTTCGGCCTCGGGCCGGATTGCTCCCCGGGACCTTCGCTGACCAGAGCCGATAACACGTTCGAGTGAGTCGGTGCTTGCTCCACGCCGGGGCAAGTCTGTGGGCCAGGAACAGCGCGAACAGCGGTCCAGACGCTGGCTCGGATCTTGTCATCCGAGCGAAGGAGCCGGCCATGGCCAGCCGATCCACCGTGAACAGCCCGCTGACGATGCTGCAGGCCCAGTTTCGGCGACCTTGCGTCCTGGCGCGATTCGACCAGGCCCTGCGTGAGTGGTCCACCAAGGACCCCGTGATGTCGACGATCACGTCCCACAGGGTGCTGGTCGACGTCCTGGCGGACCACGATTACGCCCGTCACGACGAGGTGCTGCACGCTCTCCTGGTACGGGCGGCGTCGCAGGGTGGCGCGGGAGTCATCGCTACCGAGGTCGTGATGAACGCGATGCTGCCAGCTGTCCCGGGCATTGTCGGACGCGTCGTTCGTGCGGCACGAGCGGCGGGGAATGCGGTCGGAGTTCGGCGTGGTGTGACCGGCGGTGGCGTCTCGGCCTCGGAAGAGAGCCGCGACATCCAAGCGGCCGTGATCGGGCACCTGTGGGAGCAGACCCGCTGCTACCCGCTGCGGCGCCGGCATCATGTCGCGGCGAACCTCGTGCGGGAGACCCAGCGAGCTGCGCAGCGGGACTTCGGTGTTGACCACGGCCAGGCCGCCGCGGACGTCGTCAGCATCGACGATGACGAGGTGCACCGACCGTTGGCGTCCGAGCCGAAGGAGTTGGATGCCTCGGAGGAGCTGCTTGAGTTGCTGTCGTGGGCGGTCGAGCAAGACCGGCTCGACGAGCACTCCGCGACCATCCTGATCACCCGCTACTTCGGTAATCCGGTCGGCCGCGACGGCGTGGCCACCGACCGCCAGATCGGCGCGTTGATCGGACTGAGTCAGCCGACGATCACTCGTCACCGCCGCCGCGCGTTCGAGCAGCTGGCCGAAGCTGCAGTGGAGTACCCAGGCCACGAGCTTCCTCGGGCCGGCTGAATCAGACCGTGGTCTGCCGTACGTGCCTTCGAGCAGGGAACCGGAACCGGCGGAGGAGGTCGAGTCGTGCTTGGTCGTCACGGCCGCCCAGGCCGAGGAGTTCTAGACGGCGTGCTCCCTGATACGAATGCCGAGTCCTTGATCCGAGATGCGACTCGCCGGGCCGGCCGGGTAGCGGCGTGGCTGGCCGTGCTGGCCAGCCCGCTGCTCACCATCGTCGGGCTCATCGTGCTCCAGCCAGCGGGTGCGCCGCCGACGTGGGACGGCGGCGCACCCGCGCCCTCCACCTCTCCAGACGGCTGGGCGGAGATGTACGTGCGCTCCTGGCTCTCGGCGACGCGAGAGGACTCCGCCGGTCTCGAGACCTTCTACCCGGCGGGCGCGAAGTCGCAGCGAGCCGTGGGAACGCAGGTCCCGATCGCCACGGCGGTCGTCTCGGTGACGTCGCCGGCGCCAGACGTGTGGTCGGTCGTGGTGGTCGCCGACGTGCTCGTGCTGCAGCCGGACGGAACGAGGAAAGCGTCGCTGCTCTGCGCCGAGGTCGCGATGACCGGTGCCGGCGGCGACTACGTCGCGACGACGTTGCCGTCGCCGGTGGCGTGTCCCAGCACCGGCGACGCTGTCCGGCTGGGCTACGACGAGGTCACCGACCCAGCGGGACCGGTTGGGCAGTCGATCGCCGGCTTTCTCGGCGCCTATCTGGCGGGGCAAGGTCAACTCGAGCGGTTCGTCAGCCCCGGGGCAAGCCTGGCCCTGCCGAAGCCGGCGCCGTACGCGGCAGTCCAGCTCGCCGAAGTGCGTACGCACGAGAAGTTCGAGCCGGGGCAGGCGGCGAGGCCGGTCGACGGGACGGTTGTCCACAGCCTCACCCACGCCTGGGGACGGGACGCCACCGGCCAGAACACCCCGGTCGACTACGCACTGACCCTCGTCGCGCGGGCCGGCCGGTGGGAGATCAACCGCATCGAACCGGCGCCGCTGATCGCGGGCCGCTGAGGCCGAGGAGAACGTCTGATGATCGTGCTCGCCGCGGACGTGAAGTCCTGGATCGACACCAACCTCGCCTGGGGCGACCAGTCGGTCCGCCGGCTGATCCTGCTCGCGGCGATCGTCGGCGGGATCGGGCTGCTGATCGGCACGCGCGGGAACTTCACCCGGGCGATCAAGTACGGCGTGATCGCAGCGATCTTCCTCGGCATCCTGCTCAACCTCGACGGGGTCGCCGGCATGTTCGGCGCCTGGTTCACCCATTGACCGCGCCGAAGAGCCGCGGCGACGTCCTGGTCGGCCGCTCCTACACGCGATCGCGGCGGTTTCCGCGGATGTTCGGGCGGATGCCCGGCCGCGACGGCGGCTACCTGCCCGGCGGCCCCTACACCGTCACCCAGGGCACGCTGTTCCTAATCTTGCTGGTGGTGGTGTGGAAGCTGCCGCTCCTGGACTGGCTTGGGCCGGCTCGCTGGGGGCTGCCGCTTTCGGCGGTGTTCCTCCGCCGCGCCCGGATCGAGTCCCGGACCCCGCTCGGCTGGCTCGCCGGGCTCGCCGCGCACCTATTCGCGCCGCCGGCTGGGATGCTCGGCCGCCGTCCGTTCCGGCCCGCGCGGCCGGAGCGCACCCGCGAATGGCTGTACGTGCACCTCGACGACACGCTCGAAGAGCCTGTGGCGCCGGTGTCGTCGTTGCAGCAGGTGCTGGCGCTAGCACGGGAGCGGTGATGGAGTTTCCGGTGACCGATGTGGCGGACAACCTGCTGTTCTGCGTCGACGGCTCAGTGTGGGCGGTGTGGCGAGTGCTGCCGCACGGGAGCGCCCGCTCCGCCGGCCGGCAACTACGCGAGCTCTATGACCGCACGGTCACGTTGATGAAGTCGCTGCGCGGCGAGGTGATGATCGCGTCGCTGTGCGAGCAGGTCCAGCCGCACGCGATCGTGCAACGCTGTCTCGACGGGATCGATCTGGACGCGAACCCGCACTGGGCGGAGACCGTCCACAACGCCTGGGACCAGCTCGAGCACCTCGACGTCCTCGGCCGCAGCTTCTGGCTCGCCAAACCCCTCACCGGACACGGCTGGAAAGACGCCGCCCAGGCGACAGCGCGCGCCACGGCCGCCGCGCTCGGCGAGCTGCTCGGCATACCCGCCCGGCCCGCGTCAGCCGCCGCGGTGGCGGCAGGGCGGGAACGAGCACGGGTGGCGGCTCAGGAGCTCGGTGGCGCGGTCCCGTTTCGGCCGGCGACGGAGGCGGAACTGCTGTGGTGGCTCGCCCGCGCCCCGGTCCGCGGGGTGAACGAACCCCAACTCGACCGGACCGACGCCGTCCACGACACCGGCATCGCCGTGCGACGGGGGAGCGGACGCGCCCGGCTGACGACGCTGCGCAGCTGCGTGTTCGACGAAGGCGGCCGCACTGACCCGCCCGAGGACCGGCAGGACTGGGGACCGCTCGGGCTGCTGAACCGGCGGTTCCTCAAATGCGTGACCCCGGGCGACAACGGTTTGGTCGCCAGCTACCAGGCCTTCCTCGTGCTGGCCGAGATGCCGCGTGCGTTCACCTTCCCCGGCCACGAGATCCTGGCCCGGCTGGCCGACATCGGGTTCGGCGTGGACTACGCGCTGCGGATCACCGCCCGCTCGAACGAGGACGCCCGCGCCGCCAACCGGCGCCGGACCCGGGACCTGATGAGCCAGAACGAGGAACACGCCGGCGACACCGCCGGCGTCCCGGCGGACGTGATCTCGGCGCAGGAGGAGATCCAGCACAAGAACGCCCGCCTCGGCGCCAGCTCCACCGAGATCGACCTCGAAGTCGGCGTCGTCGCATGCGTCTGGGGTGAGACCGCCCGCGATGCCGACGCCCGCGCCAAGGCACTGCGGCAGGCATTCCTGGGCGGGGAATACCGGTGGGAACGTCCGCTGGGCGGGCAGCGGCCGCTGTATCAGGCGCTGCTGCCGGGGAGCCGGACGCCGATGGTAGTGCGCGAATGCAGCCAGAACGTTCTGGCTACCGACGCCGCGATGCTCCTGCCGGTCTCGGCGACCGACTTCGGCGACCCCACCGGCGCGCTGTTCGGGCTGACCGTCGACGGCGGCGCCATCACCCCGTTCCTGCTCGACCCGACCTACGGCCCGACACACGACTCCTCCGGCGGGATCGCGGTCATCGGCGAGCTCGGCGCCGGCAAGTCGGTGATTTTGAAGAACGTCGCCGCGGTCGTACGGCTGATGCTCGACGGCCGGGTGATCGTCATCGACCGGACCCGAAGCCGGGAATGGGCGCCCGTCGCGGCCGCGCTGCCGGGGAACGCGCAGATCGTCGACATCATCGACCCGAGCCTCGACGATCGGGCCGCCGCGGCCGAACTGCGGCACTCCTGCGACCCGCTGCGGGTCTTCCGCACCGCCGGCAAGTCCAGCACCGGCATCGCCGAAACCTTCTTCGCCTCCTGGCTCGACCTGGAGTCCAACTCCGCCGAGCGGGATGCGCTTGGCCGCGGCCTCGACGCCGTCAGCGGCCACCGAGACGCCTCAAGTAATCGACTTGTCGACACACTGCGCAAGCACGGTGGACGCGACCCAGCGGCCCGCGCCCTGGCCGACCGACTCGAGCGGCTGCGGCGCGACCCGGTCACCCGCCCGATCTTCGACCCCGACCTCGCCCCGGTTGATCTGTTCGGTGCGGACATGGTGGTGTTCTGCACCAACGAGATCCCGCTGCCGAGCGCGCTGGAGATGAGCAACGAACGGATGGCCGCCCGCATCCCGCCGCGCAAGCTGTTCGGTCGCGCCTTGCACCTGCTCATCGCCGCGATCGCCAAGGAGATCTGCTTCACCCCGGGCCGGTGGGGCGAGTTCATCTGCGACGAGGCCTACAACGTCACCGGCACCCCCGAAGGCCAGCAGATCGCCCTGGAGTTCGTCCGCGACGGCCGCAAGCACGGCGCCGACGCCGCCTTCGGCTCGCACGCTCCGAGCGATCTCGGCGATGACGTCCTACGCGGCCTGATCGCGGTGCGATTTCTTGGCCGCCACCGCGACAACGGGCTGGCTCGCAACAGTCTGGCGTGGCTCGGCGTCGACCCCGCCGATGCTCGCTACCACGAGGTCGTCACCAAGGACCTCTCGCCGCTGAACCCAGCTGGTGGGGAAGAGGAACGCCGGCTCCGGGCGGGCGAGTTCCTCGTGCGAGATCACGCCGGCCGCGTCGGCAAGGTCAAGGTCATCACCCAGCCGTACCGCACCCTGCCGGAGGCCGTCCTGACCACCCCCACCGTCTCCCGAGGTCACCAGACCCATTGAAGTCTCTCGAAGGCTCGGCTCGACGAATCGCGCTAGTCGTCGTCGCTGACCGGGCCCGTTCGCCACATCGAGATCACGTAGCGCTCTGGCCCGGCAGATTCGTTGGCTGCCGTGTGGACGTCGGTGCTCGATCGGGCCCGCTCGTCGAGGATCTGCTGGCGGCGCTCTGCGCCCGCTTGGCGGCCTTCGTGCTCGACGATCAGAGAGTAGGCACCTGGCTCGACTTCGATGCCGATCGCGTCGCCGGTCGGTGAGCCGAGCGCGAGTTCCCCGCTCGGGCATTCGAGGTCGAGCACGGGACTGCGGTCGGTCGCATGTGACAGCTCGGGTGAGCCATTCCGGACGTCGACAGACACGGTAACGGACAGGATGTCTTGTGCACAGTCGATGAAGAGCTCGTAGCCACTCGACGCTGCGACCGCTCGACGTGCGTCGTCGATTGTGCTGGCGGAGTCCGGGGTCGCGTCGCAATCTTGGTCGCGTAGAGTGATCAATCGGTACGAAGGCACCGTGACCAGCTGGTACGTCGCAAGGGGGGCAACCTCGTCGTCGTGTGGCATGCAGTCGATTGTGTCGTGCCCGTGGTGGGACGGCACCCCGGCGGTGCCGTCCCACTCCTGAACTGCGGCTACGGCACCACGGTCACGGTGAACGGGTCATGATCGAGCACGCGGTTCGCGCCGTAGAACTTGCCGAGCTCCGTCCCGCCCTTGCCGTTGTCCGCGGCGGGGATGGGGCGGGCTGAACCGTGCCAGCTGCCCGGGTGGCCGTCGGTGGACACGCTCGAGCCTTCATAAGTCGATTTAAAGGGATACTCGTCGCATTCCATGTCGCCGGCCGTGTAGTTCGGGCCCCAGATGTCGGTGCATATCGCCACTGACGCCGTGTGATTGGAGTCGGCTCGGTCTTTGTCCATGAGCCGGTGCAATGGGTCGTCGGTTGTTTCGCCGGGTGCGTTCTTGCCGATTAAGGCGGGGAAGGTGCGTTCGGGATGATGGAGTGTGTCGTCGACGTGACGCGCTTCTTCGTCGTACCCGGCTCCGCTGAGGTGCAGTTCGAGCCTCGGCGCGTTGTCGGTGAAGACGGTTCCCTTGAATTTCCCGTTGCCGAGGGCGGCGTTCGCGCTGTCGAATCGAACACGGTTGATCGCCTGCGTGTCCTTGTAGAACGGGACGGTGTTCCCGTTCCGGTACTCGCCGGTAAAACCGACGGTCTCCATGAAGTCGACGATCTTGTAGGGGCCTGTGCCGACGTCGTCTGGCGACGTGATCGTGATCGTGTCCATCGTGGACTTGGTGTACCAGCCCCGGATCGTGTCTGTTCGCGACAGATTTGTGCTGCAGCTGACGTCGGAGGATCGGCAGTCGAAGCGGATGGTCAGGAAGGTGAGGTCGTCGGAGAGGGATGTGCTCTGGTGTACGTTCTCGACGCTGGTGACGTAGTCGACGCGCCGGCTGCCGTCATAGGCGAAAGCGAGGATCCAGAGCTCGAAGTCGAAGTAGCCGTAGTAGTTTCCGTTGGTGTCGTACAGGTTTACCTTCTCGGTGGAGTGGTAGCACTGCTCGAACCGGCTGCGGGCCCATCCCTGAACGCGGGCTGCTTCGGTTTGGTGCCGGCCGCAGTCGGTGCGAAGGTCGTCGGCCAAGGCTGCGGTGACCCGGGAAGGGGCGGTCGCGGCGTCGGCCGGCGCCGCTACCAGCGTGCCGCTGAGCGCGATGGCGGCAGCCGTGACTGCAAGCGCCCGGCGAGTTTGCTTCCAGGTCATGAGGCGTCGCGTCATCGTTTCCCCCGGTACTTCGCGTCGACGAAGGCTTGAGCTCGCAGCTCGAGCTCGTGGGCTTCAGCGGCATCGACGGTGGATTGAGCGGCTGCGTCGGTCCGCGCGGACGCGGCTCCGGGCCGGACGATCGGCTTGGTGACGTCCCACGACGTGACGTAGGGGTAGCTGGACCCCGGAGTTGTCCTGACGGCGGTGTCGAAGCGGAAGCAGTAGTTCGGGTCCGCGCCAGGAGCACAGTTGCCGGCCGGCGCCCTCGTCGAGGTGTTGGCTTGGGCGAAACGCTGGAACTGGTAGTTGCCGTTGAGGTACATCACCCGGTTGCTGGTCGTGCTGAGTCCCACAAGTCCAGACATGTCGACGAGCGACCAGCCGGTGACGAGGTGGTGCGAGGACGGCCCGGGCTGTGTACCGGTCGTTCCGACCAGCGCGAAGTCGTAGTAGATGTCCCACGTCGTGCAGTTGTCGCAGTGGGGCATGGCCATGAAGGTGTGCAGTCGGCTGTCGGACTGCGTCGTCGCGCTGCCGATCTTCTGGTACGAGTAGCCGGCGGTGTAGTCCACCCAGTAGGGCTGGAAGTCGGTCTGCGTGCCGATGTAGTGCATGTTCAGGCCGAAGCCGAAGGATTTCGTCATCGCTTCGTCGGTGAACATCTGGGTTTCGTTGTAGAAGTCGGCCGAACCGAAAGGTGGCGGGCCGCCGTATGAGGGAGTCGGGTACGCGAATGTCACGAACATCCCGTACATGTATTCGTCCTGGTCGCCGCACATTTGCGCGACTGCGTCCCGCGGTTGGCGCTGGCAGATGCTTGGACCCGCAGCATTCGCGGGTGCGGCATTCATGAGAAATTGCGTGATGGCAAGCAGGCAGAGTGCAGCCAGAGTTTTTGTTCTTCGTCGCATGAGCGTGTGAGTCCCCTCGAGTCTGAGCGCGCTCGTTCTGGCGTGCGCGCACAGCGGTTCACGATAGGGTGACACTCGATCGGGTGGCCAGTGCTGACCGGAGAATCAGTCGGCTAGCTCAAACCCGACGGTCAAAGTGCAACACCGAGTAGGCGTCAACGGTTAGTTGATCACCGTGTTGGCCTAGTGCGACGAGTAAATTGTGTGGTCAGGACCCTGCGCGGCCGCGCCGACGCCAGTCGAGGACCGCCAATGCAGCACAGATTGCGGCTGCCCCGCCGACGATGGTGCCGACAACCCTTTGGTGAGTTCGCGCATCACGGCACGCTTCGATTTGCTGATGCGCTTCCTCGGATACCAGCACCTGACTGGACGGTGCACCGCCGCCGAGGATGCCTTGGACATCGTCGGACCAGGAGAACGCGTCTCCGCAAGGAAGCGTCGTACCTGACGTCGAGATGCTGACGTCCACGGTCAGTGCCCAGCAGGCGACGACGGCAAGGATCGCGGCCGCAATGCCCAACCACAGACCCACGCGCATGGCAAGATCATATCTCTTCGCCGTCCCGCGCAGAGCCTTTCGCGGACTGCATGGAAGCGCGCCCGCCACGACCTGTCTGAAAGGACATGTTGTCGCGAGGAGGGCCGATGAGGCTGGCACTGGCTGTGGTATTCGCTGCCGCGATCACCTTGCTCGGGGCGGGCGCAGCCGAGGCGCAAACGTCTACGAATCCGTGCGAGCCGTATCCGACGTGCCTCTGGGTGCCTGGGAACCAGCCGACGCCGCCGAAGCCGGATCCGGACGCGCCGCCACTGCCCCTGCAAGACGACCCCGGGCACCACGTTCACCTCGGTGGCATCTTCAGCATCGACGACGGCTACGGCCGCGACCTGCACAACTACGACCTCTTCGCCAACCTACCGTCGCTGCTGGACAACCCGATGCCCGCGATCTGGCTGTGGCTGGGCAACATCGGGTTCGCCGTCGGCAAGTACGCGGTCGGGTTCTCGGTCTGGTTCACCGAATGGGCCGCCTCCACCCAGGTCTTCGACTGGATCAAAGCACCGGCCCGCGACCTCGAGGACATCTGGCAAACCTCGGTCATCGGCGCGCTGAAGCTCCGCGAGATCGCGCTGCTCATCGCCACCTGCTACCTCGGGCTCCTGTTCGCCCGCGGCCTCACCACTCGAGCGTGGCGGGAAACCGCGTCCACCATCGCGATCAACGTCCTCGCCATCGCGATCCTCACCCACCCCGTCGACGTCCTGATCGGCGACGACGGCGTGCTGTCCCTGTCCCGCGACATCGGCGCCGACGTCTCCAGCGTCATCATGGGCCAGGAACCCGGCGGAACCGGCAACCCGGCCGCGCCGATCGGCCAGGCGTTCCTCGACAACCTGCTGGTCACTCCGTGGGAGACGCTCAACTACGGCGCACCGATCAGCCGCGTCCAAGGCATCTCCGGCGCCTGCCAGTACTCGGTCAAGAAGGTCCTCGACGACGGACCGTGGTCGGGCAAGGACGACAGCACGAAGGCCCGGGAACTCGACGGCTGCCCCGGCGACTACGGCAAGTACAACGAGGTCGCCGACGGCGACCGCGCCCTCGGAGCCTGGCTGTACGCGATCGCGATGCTGCTGTTCGCGATCCTCGTGATCTGTTTGAACGCCGTCCAGGTTCTCGCCCCGTACCTGCTGCTGTTCGAAGGGCTGCTGCTCGCGCTGGCGTTGGTCGCCGCGCTGGTGCCCTCGATGCAGCACCAGCTCGCCTACCGGGTCAGCTCGATTGCTGCCACGATCGCCAGGCTCCTGGCCGGCATGGCCTTCCTCGCCGTCATGACCGTGCTGCTGCGGACACTCATGCTGGCCGACCTCGGCCCGCAGCTCGTCCGGTTCGCCGTCATCGACCTCGTCGTCTTCTCCGGCTTCCTGTTCCGTAAACGCCTCGCCGCGAACCTCCAGCGCGTCCGGGGCCAGGTCAGCTCCCGGCTGCAGCGCCTGGGCCGACCCCGGCACGCGCAGAAGGCGTTGCCGACCCCGGTCGTCCCCGCGGGCCCGGATCGGCTGGCCCGGACCGTCAAGACCGGGACGTCGGCGTTCGCGGAGACCTTTGCCCCGGTCGGGCGGCTGAAGGAGCGCCTGGTCACCGCGGGCCGCGCCGGCGGGCAGGCCGGCGGGAAGGCGCTCAAGTACACAGTCGGGGCGCCGGTCTCGTGGCCGCAAGCCGCTCAACGCGCGCAGACGGCGCTCACAGGGAAGGCTGAGGTCGCCAAAGCCGCATTGGCACGTCGCGCCGACGCTGCGAAGACCTACACGGCTGCCTACGCCGGCAACCTCGATACGGCGACGGGTGCAGTACCGGCGTGGCACGCGGCCACCACCGTGCTCGCCGCACTCAGCGACCGATCGGACCGGCAGAAGCCGAGCCCTTCGACGTACCGGGAGGCCGAGCTCACCGTGGCGAGGCCACCGGCCACCGGCCGGACACCGGAGTTCACGGGCACCGACCTCGCCGCCACAGCTCGCGACCGCGGGTTCCTTCCGAAGCCACCGGCGCGGCCGGCGGAGTCGACCCTGCCGCCGGCGATGCTGCCGCCAGCCGTTCCGTGGGCGCAGCGGTTGCGTGACCGGCTCGGCAACTCCGCAGGCCGACGATGAACCCGCTGATCGCCCTGCGGGCGGCCGAGATCGCGCGGGACCAGGTCTGTGAGCATCCAGGGCGCTGGGGGTGCCTGGCCGTGTTGCTGCTCTTCGGGCCGCCCGCGATCTGCGTCATGATCGTCGTCGTTCTGCTCACGACGCTCACCGGAGCCGGCGACACCAGTTCGGCCTCCGCTCCCGGCAACGGTGCGGTTGCCGACATCCCGCCCGACTACCTCGCCCTCTACCGCCAAGCCGCCCAGACCTGCCCAGGGCTCGACTGGTCGATCCTCGCCGCCATCGGCAAGGTCGAAACCGACCACGGCCGCTCCACGTTGCCCGGCGTGCACAGTGGTAGCAACAGCGCCGGAGCCGGCGGGCCGATGCAGTTCCTGCAGTCCACGTTCGACAGCGTCGTCGCCCGCCACCCGGTCCCGCCCGGCGGCGCGCACCCGCCGTCGCGGTACAACCCGCACGACGCGATTTACGCGGCCGCGGCCTATCTCTGCGACTCCGGCGCCCGCGACCGTCGTGACCTACACACCGCGATCTTCGCCTATAACCATGCCGAGTGGTATGTCCAGAAAGTACTGGCACAAGCCCAAACCTACGCGCTAGCCACGAGTCAGCAGGGCGACTGCACGTCGATGCGGGCACGTAGCCGTGCCTCGCAGGCCGCGATCAAGTTCGCCTGCGACCAACGCGGGCTGCCCTACGTCTGGGGCGGCAACGGCCCCGCTGGCGGAGACTCCGGCTTCGACTGCTCCGGCTTGACCAAGGCTGCCTTCGCTGCGGCCGGGATCGATCTGCCGAGGACCGCGCAAGAGCAGTACGGGGCCGGACCGCGAGTCCAGGCTCGAAACATCGAACCCGGGGATCTTGTGTTCTTTGGAACAGGACCCGCTCGTGTCACTCACGTCGGGCTCGCCATCTCCGCCACCGAGATGATCAACGCGCCCGACTTCGGCAAGCCGGTGCGCATCGACCCGATCGGCCGCAACCTCGTCGGTGTTACGCGCCCGGCAGGGAACTGAGTATGATTCGTTCAGTAATGTAGCCGGATCTGGATTCGCCAGATTTTCTGGAAGACGTGTTCTTTCCTGCCCGTCAGTACCGGCTGGCGCTGCTGCCGCGTCAGAACAGACTTCGAAGGTGGAGGCTGCCGCTCACCGAGCAGTTGCGAGCAAATCAAGGAATGACGCCAGGAGGGGCGAGCCGGGTGAGTTCTCCCGTGCGCTCGCGAAGGTAGACCTCGGTTGTCCTTGCAAAAGCCCACTCGACGACTTCCCGGAACGTCTCAGAGTCCAGATATTCGCCTGGCTCGACATCTGCACCCTTGCTCCAAGCGGCGGACCACGGCCGTCGATGTCCCGGCGCTATCAAGGTTACGCGGCCTGTGCCGAGTTCTGGCTTGAGCTGTTTCAGTGCCTCTTCCTGACGTTCGCGCCAGTCCGGCGGGAGTTGCCGCCGGACTGGCGCCATGATGTCGTCCGAGGTCTCTGTCAGATGCAGGTGTCCAGGCTTTCGCTCGTCGCTCATCTCGGAAGTATAGCGACTATCACGTCAACGTCACGTACGTCAGCGGGGTCAGAGTAAGGCTTCAGCGGCCGCCGAAATAATCAGCCGGCAGGTCGTTCGGCTGCGTGCCGTGGAACCGGTACAAGGGATCGTCGCCCAGGCTCCACATCACTGGGCTCTTCGCGTAGAGATAGTACGTTGTGTCGGGAATCTCGGGATATACGAAGCTCCACTGAATCTCGATCGACTTGCAGTCGTGGTCACCATTGTAGTTGGTGTAGCCATTGGGGTTCCAGAAGGTTGAGGTATTTGCCGCAACCGTGCCGACGTGACTGAATCCGTAGGCGTTCGGAATTGTAGTTCCCGTTTGGCCGCCGCACGCGTCAAGCGTGTTGCCCTCGAACGTCACTGAATCTGTGTTGAACGTGGCTCGGTAGGATACCGGTCTCACGTTTACCAAGCTGCCTGTCAAGGTGTACTCGGCGGCGTAGGACAACTGACCAATTACTTCGTCGACGGAGCCGAAATCGCTCCACATCTCGAAGTAGCCCTCGAAGTCATTGAGGACTGTCCAGCAGGCTGAGCCGTGCGTGATGTCGCCTGGCCAGCAGTGACGGTCCTTGTAGGGCGGAGGGTCCAGCGGACTGAATGCGGGCTTCTCGACCTGGCTGGGGATGACCCTCTGTGCTGCTGGGCACAGCCACACGCCGGTGCGTTCGGAGATGGGCAGGGAGCAAGTCTTCGGATCGAGGATGTGGTGAGCCGGAGAGACGGCACGATCCTCCGAAATCCGCATCGAAGCGTTCGATGTGCCAGTGATTGCGGATGTCAAAGCGATAGTCGTTGCGAAGAGTGATACCAGCAATCTTCGTGAGCGAATTGATCTAGGCACCTTGAACTATCCCCTCTTGTTGATCAACAAAACCCGAGCGTGGTTAGGCAGCAAACCCGTGAGCGGCTTTGACTGAAAAGTGCCAACATGGGCTTACCGAAGCTATCCACTTGCGGGTGCAAGGTCAACGGCGATTTCCTGAAAGGCTTAGTTGTCCAGCTGGGCTAGGCCAAATGGCTCTATCGCCGGCTTCGGAGCGTGCAAGGCCGGGAAGTTGGCAGTCGTCTCCGTTGCACGCGGCGATAGGGCATGCACTGAAGTCAGCACCCCTGCACCGCTACATGCACATGTCGGTTGTGAGCGCCCGCACGGGCGCGTCGGGCAGGGCTGCATGAAGGTGGCTGAGGACGGCCCTGTCTCATCGTGCAGTCGTTGGAGCGAGCGGGCTAAGGGGCAGGCATGACATCGTCCACGCGTAGCAAGAGCATCGTTGGCCTCTGCGTTGGCGGTACGTTCGCTGGCGCGGGCCGATGCCGTCTTCCCCGAGGTGGAGCCGCGATAACGAGTATGGCTCCGAATGCCGACATGTTCCCCGGCACGCATGGCCGCCAGGTCATGCTGGGACACAGTGCGCCGAAGGCGCTCCGTCTAGGCGACCTCGTCGCGAGTGGCGCGTTCTGGTGGGTGACCACCGCCGCGGTCGCGATCCTGATCGCGGTCTTCATCCTCCACCGACACCTTCGTTCCCACCACCTCCGCTCCCGTGTCCGGTTCGACCTCCTGCCGACCGCCGGCTTCGATCCGTCGCCGCAGGCGGTGCTCGCGTTCGCGCATCAGCTGGGGCGAGTGCGGCCGGTGCGCGGGTGGGTGCCGCGGTCGGTGGTCGGGGTGCGGGTTCGGTTCGGCACGGATCCGGAGTTCGGGAAGATGGTGATGAGTGTGGAGGGGCGCGAGTCGGTGACCGGCGTGCTCAACAAGCTCGTCTACCCCGACGTCGAGATCCGGCGGGCGACGTCCGAGGGTGAAGTGTCCTCCGTCGGCGGCGAGGGTGATCTCTCCTCACCGCCGACGGGACGACAGCGGTGATCTCTCCCCAGTGATCTGCTGGCCATCGCGGACAGCGTCAGGCGGCGGCCTTCTTACGCGGAGAGCGCTTTCGCGGCGTCGGCGTCGGAGCTGCCGCCTCGGCTACCTGGGCCTGCTCGTAGGCGGAAACCACCTCGGAGGACAGACGTCCCCGCTCGGAGACCTCGTACCCGTTCGCGTTGGCCCACGCGCGGATCTCTTGGTTGCGCTGGCGGTCGGACGCAGTGGGCGCCGTCGACTGGCCGGTCGCAGCGCGGACCCTGCGGCCGCCGATGCGGCGTCCGGCGCCGATGAACCTCGCGAGCGCGTCGCGCAGGGCGGCCGCGTTGTCGTCGGAGAGGTCGATCTCGTAGGTGACGCCGTCCAGGCCGAACTGCACGGTCTGGGTGGCGGCGCTGCCGTCGATGTCGTCGACGGTCTCGACGAGTACTTTCTGGGCCATTGAATGCTCCTCGGGGTGGGGGGCGCGACGAAGAACGTGAGCTGTGTCGCGTTGCACAATGCGCGACGTTCTTCGACTGAGTGTATCCACAGTGTCGCCGGAAAGGAAAATTCACCCCCTTCGTCGACTGCATCAAAACCGTCCGGCACTTCCCGTGACTGGTGGTGAGAACCGCCAATCTTGCCGTTCATGGGAGGAGAACCCGCCGTGCATCGTCAGCCCTCGTCATCGGACCTGCATGTGGCTCGCGCCGAGCTCGTGTTGGCGCGGCCTGGCCACCTTCCGTTGCGTGCCCTGCCGATCCGGCCGGACGATCCACTCCAGACGCTGGCGAACGCGCTCGGTGACGTCCGGACGGATCTCGGCGAATCGGTGCAAGTCTGTCTTGACCTCATCCCGCTGACGCCGGCGCGTATCCGGCACCTGGCTCGCCGTGCCGCGCCGCATTCCGGGGGTAACAGCATGAGGCCGTTCGGCGTAGTTACCGACCTCGTCGAGGAACTGCTGGGAGAATTTTTACCTATCGCGCGCTCGCAGGTCAGCGGGCGTCCACGAAATGCGACACCTTCCCCTCAACGGGTGACGAACAAGTTCGTGACTGACGAGCCGGTGTTCGCCATCCAGGCTTTGATCCGCTGTGTCTCGGAAATCTCCGGTCGTGCGCAGGCGCACCTGCGCAGCGTCATCGGGGCCTTCGACATCTTCCGCGGCGAGAACTACTGGCGGGTCCGAGGCCCGCGGATCTTCGGCTGGCACTTCGGCGCCGACACCGTGCTGGTGCGTCGCCGGTTCGACCGGCGGTTTCGGACCGGCCTGGCGACGCCACGGCCGGGATCGCTGGTGACGACCAGCGAGATCGCCGGCCTGCTGAAGCCGCCGTCCGGGCGCTGCCAGTCCCCGGCGATCGCGCGCAGCCGCGGGTGGGTGCTCCCCGCGCCTCGGGAGATTCCGACCTACCGGCCAGGGGCGGGGCTGGTGCGGCTCGGGTACGTCACCGACGTCAACGGCGACGAGCGCCTGGTCGGCGTGCCCCTGCGTGAGCTGCTGTTCTCCGCCCGCTTCGGCAAGGCCGGCTTCGGGAAGACCGAAGAAGCCTTGGCACAGGCGATCGAGATCGCCCGGTTCGGCGGCGGGGTCTGGTTCCTCGACCCGCACGCTGACGGCTGGAAACGCGCCAAACCGTACGTGTCTGATCCGGCGTTGCGGGCGCGGCTGTGGGAGGTCAACCTGGACGTTCGCGGCCGGGGCAAGCGGTTGCCCGGCTGGAACCCGCTGAGCATGCAGGGCTTCAGCGAGTCCGACATCGAGGACCGCGTCGACGCCGTCGTGACCTCGTTCGCGGCGGCGCTGGGCTGGGGTGACGCGGCGCCGCGGGCGAAGTCGATCCTCACCAAGGCCTGCGAGGCCCTCTGCTACCTCGCGATGCGGCTGCCGGCGGACTGTGCGCCGACGATCTTCCAGATCCCGACGCTGCTGGATGACGAGACCTGGCGCGAATCCGTCCTGCCAGCGCTGAAGCCGAGCGTGCACAGGTACTGGACCGACTCGTTCCCGAAGCTGGCTCCGGACGCGACGACGGTCGTCACCAACATCATCAACAGGCTGCGGACCAGTCCGACTCTCTCGGCGTTCCTCGGCTCCTCGGTGACGACCTACGACGTGCGGCGGGCGATGGACACCGGGCGGATCGTGTTCGTCTGCACGACCGGCACCGGGGAGACGAACAAGCTGATCACCTCGTTTATGATCTACGACCTGTTCCGTGCCGGCCGCTCCCGAGCCGACACTCCGGTCGAGAAGCGGCGCAGGTGCGACGCGTTCGTCGACGAGCTCGCCGCCGTCGACGGCGCCTCTCGCGGCTACCTCGCCGCGATCCTCGAGCAGCTGCGCAAGTACCAGGTCGCGCTGCACGCGATGAACCAGATGCCCGACCGCCTCGCCGCGGAGACCCGGCGGGCGCTGCTGCAGAACCAGTCGCTGCTGATGACTTCCGCCGCAGCCATCGACGGCGCCCGCACGGTCGCCCGCGAGTTCGGCGGCCTGGTGCAGCCGGCGACGGTGACCGAGCTGGAGCAGTTCCACCACGTCGTCACCGTCACCCTCGGCGGCCAGCGCACGACCCCGTTCAAGATCCGCGGCCTGCACGTCGACGACGAGTTCGCCGAGCACTTCCATCCCGAATGGAACGACGCCGTCGACGAAGCCCTCGACGCCAACCTCGCCCGCCGGCCGATCGGCGAGGTCCTCGACGAGCTCGAGGACCTGGACGACCGGATCCTCGCCGCCCTGCAGGCCGAGCAACCGGCGCCGCAGCCGCGACGCGGACGTCCGCCGACGCGGGGCAGCGGCGCCGGCATCGACCTGACTTCGAGCGTGGAGTGACCGCCGTGGACGTCTTCCAACGCGAGGCCTTGACCGTTTTGTACTGGCACCGGCTGGTGTCCACCGAGCAAGTCCGGCGTCTGGTGGCTCCGGCGCTGTCCCCGGTCACCGTCCGCGCGAAGCTCGCCGGCCTGCGCCGGGCCGGGCTGGCCGACCGGATCGTCCGAGAGCATCGGCCCCGCACCTGGCACGTCACCCCAGACGGGGCCGAAGCCGTCGAGGCTGGTGGGGAGGTCGATGCTCGCGCCTACCGGCTACCGGGTACCGCGGTCGCGCACCTGCTGCAGGAGCACACCCTCGACGTCGTCGAGACCGGTCTCGCGTTCGTCGAGACAGCTCGGAAGCGCGGCGACGAGTGCGGGCCGCTGTCATGGACGCCGGAGGTCGCGCACCAGTTCCGTGACCGGTCGGGTGATCGGCGCGGGGTGGTGATCGCCGACGCCGTCCTGCACTACGTGCTCGAGGAGGCTGGGCGCCGGACCCAGCGGACCCTGTTCGTCGAGCTGGACCGCGCGACCATGCCGGTCGCCCGCCTGGCCCGCAAGCTCGTCGGCTACATCCGCTACCACGACCACACCCCAGCCGGCTCGAGCCAACGGCTGGCCTGGCGGGAACGGTATCCCCGGTTCCCGCGGGTCCTGATCGTCTTGTCCGGCGCCGAGCCGCCGGTGCTCGAGCGCCGGCTCGCCGACCTGCGCGCCCACGCTCAGGCCATGCCCGTGGTGAGTACGGCCGCGGGCCGGGTCGACATGGTCGTGACGACGTTGCCTCGGCTCCGAGAGCACGGCCCGGTGAAGCCGGTGGCGATGCCGCTGCTCGGCGACCCGCGGCGGGTGACCGTCTTCGGCTGGCTGTCATGACCGAGGCGCCGACTGCGGTCGTGGCGCAGTTCGGGCTATCACCGCGGCTGCGGCAACGCCGGTTCGCGCTGCTGCCGCTGCGCGACGAAGGCACGCCCTTCACCGACCTGCAGGGCCGGCTGCCGGGCGACGCCACCACGCCGGCGGACCTCGCGGACCTGATCTCCTCGATCGCCAACGTCGGCGTGTTGCAACCGGTGCTGGTCGAGGAGGTCGACGCGGGCGACGGCTCGCATCCGGCGATGAAGCTGGCTGCGGGGGAGCGGCGGCTGCGCGCGTGCCGCTGGGGCGCGGTGCACCGGCCGGACAACCCGCACTTCGCCGCGCTGCCCGCGGTGGTCTGCCCGGGGCCGCTGTCGGATGAGGAACGGCGGATCTGGCAGCTGGTGGAAAACCTCGCCCGGGAGAGCCTGCGACCCGGGGAGCTTGCCGCCGCGCTGGTGCTCGACCGGTGCGCGGTCCTGCTGGGCAAGCTCCTTGCCGGCGGCCATGCGGTCCCGGCCGAGGTCTACGCGATCGACGACCCGATCGCCCGCTTTGCCGCGATGGAACGGATCCGCGGGACCGACAAACGCTGCGCCGCCCCGTGGGCCGAGGTCCTGACCCGGCTCGGCCTGCAGCTGAGCCCGCGCAAGGCCCGCGAGCTGGTGCGCGCGTTCGCGGAGATGCCGCGCGAGGTCGCCGAGGAGATGGACGAGGCCAAGGTGTCCCTGCACACCCGGATCCGGTTCGTCGAGCTGCGGCGCGGCCGGGAGCAAGCCGCCGCCGATATCTGGGCCGCGGTGAAGAGCACCGGCCGGACTCGGCTTCTGCCGTCCGCCCTCGCTGCCGCTAGCGCTGACGAGGAGCTGAGCGCGGAGCAAGCCCTGGTCAAGGCCGAGCGAGTTCAGGAGCAAGCCGACACCGCCCGTGCCGACAAGCTTCGCGCCAAGCCCGAGGCGCAGGTCGCCGACGTCGATGCCCGGCTCGTCGAGCGCGCCCTCGCCGCCCTGCGCCAGCTGCTTCTCGCGCTCGTCCAGGGTGCCGAGCTGGGGGAGCACGACCGCGGCTCGGTCGCGCTGCTGCTGGATCAGCTTCTCGACGTCATCCACAAGGGAGCAGCCGCATGAGCACCTTCCTCGGCATGCCCACCGCCCCGGCCGCGCGCTGCGACTGCCGCCGTTGCCCCTGGTACACCGACGCCGAGCCTGCGGTTGCGATCGCGCCGTTGTGCTCGGGCTGCAACTCTGACTGCGCGTACTGCGGCTGCGCCCGCACCGACTGCCGGGCGTGCCCGATCCGGTGCGGCTCCCGCACCGACATCGACGCCTGGATGCGCGACGTCGGCGGCACACTCGAGTTCGACGACCTCACCGTCACCACGCCGCTGCCGGCCTCGATGCCGGCGTTCGTCCCGCAGGTCGACGGTTCCAGCGTCGCCGAGCTCGACGCGGTTGTGCGGTGGCCGGCCTACGCGGTCGGGCTGCGGCGGGTGTTTTCTCCCCGCACCCACACCCTCTTCCCGCGCTGGACCGACGGCCGGACCGCCGCCGAGATCCTCGAAGTACTCCAGGACACCTTGACCATCCTGAGTGGATACGGCGAGGACCCGCTCGTCGAGGCGTTCTGGACCGCTCGGCACCGCGACGACCTGATCGCCCGGATCGCCGCTTTGCGGTTCGGGTTGGTGCTGGCGCCGAACTACTCGATCTACGGCAACTGGCCGCGCGCCGAGCACCTGATCAACATGCGCCGCTCGTTGATCATCGCCGCCGAGTTCGCCGCCGCCGGCATCCCGACCGTTCCGAATCTGTACTGGTACCGGCTCGAAGACCTGCGCCGCCTGGCCGACTGGGTACTCGAGACCGGGCCGGTGGCGGTCGCGGTCAACGTCCAGACCGTGCGGGAGACCACCAACTGGCAAAGCTGGACGTTGCCCGGCCTGCACTGGCTGGCCGAGAACCTCCCGCCGACGCTGGTCGTAATCTTGACCGGGTTGTCGCGGCGGGACCGGATCGAGGCCGCGCTCGAGCTGTTCGGTGACCGTCTCGTCGTGATCAGCCAGAACCCCGCGCAGTACGCCCTGCACGGCGCTGTCATGACCGCCGACGGCCGCCAAGACGTCCATGCCCGCATCCCCGACGCCTTCGCCCACTCGGTCCGCTACATGGCTTCTCTCTTCCCACACGAGACTGTCGTCGTCGGGGGAGGCAGCTGATGCGGCTGTGGGTCCTGCTGGGCTGGTCACCGGAGTACGGCGCCGCGGTCACCGCGGTCGCTGTCCTCGGCATCGACACCGGCGGCGAGACCACCGAGACCTTCGTCGAGTGGATCCCGCGCGAGCACGAAGCCGCCCGGCTCTGGCGGGAACGCCTCGCCGCCGCCCCGCAGGACGTCGTCGAGCGAATGGCGTTCTGGGCGGAGACGCTCGTCGCGTCCGCGGCGGAGGTCGAGCCGATCGTGCCGGACGCGACGCTCGAGACGGCGGTGCGGGCGCAGGTCGACGACATCCTCGGATCAGCGCGCTAGCCGGGGCGCCGCGATGGGGACCAACGCGAAGACCGACCACGCCGCCTACGCCGTCGCGCCGGCCGGCCCGAAGGCCTACGCGCCGATCGCCGGCGATGACGCGCTGCTGCAGCACTTCGCGGCGATCTGCGCGCACAGCGAGGAACCCGCCGATACCGCCGAGGAGAACCTCAAGCTCGTCGCCGGCATCGTGCAGGGCGGCATCGACCCCGACGACCCACACGGACCCCCGGCCCTCGACGTCCCCGACAACCCCGTCGAGGGCTACGGGCTGTTCTCCGCGGCGGTCGGTGCCGCGCTCGCTGCCGAGAGCCAGGTCTCCGACACCGCCGCCGGTCCCTACCACCAGCAGTTGCAGGTCCTCACGGCCGAGTACCTGGCCGGCCTGAGCCCGGACGAACTCGCCGAGATCGCCGCGGCGGCGGGGTTCGAGCATCCAGGGCTGGTCGGGATCGCCGGGCAGGCGCCGCATCCGCTGGCGGTGTGGCTGGACCCGTCCACACCGGCTGGCAGCGAAGCCAAGAAGAAGATCCAAGCGCTCGCCTACGCTCGGCACGCCGCGCTCTGTGCAGGCGAGACGGTCAACGGCAAGACGCTGACCGACTGGAACATCTCGCCGACTGCTGCGGCGCTACCGCCTGGGTTCGAGGGCTGGTCGGCCACCGCAGCTGACCTCGCTGAGGCGCAGACGGACTTCGACACCTTCGCCGCGATCGTCGCCAAACAAGGTTCCGCGACCTCGCCGGACAAGATCGCGACGCTGGTGCACTGGGAAAACCAGATCGCCACCGCCCAGAATTCCGCCCTGGCCGGCGACTTCAGCGCCGCTACCGCGGCAGCTCGCCACCAAGTCGACCACCTGCTCAGCACCGTCACCGCGGCCCAGCTGAGCACGGCGGTCACGACAGCGAAGCTCGACGGAAAGATCACCGACGAGCAGCTGCAGACGCTGGGCGCCCAACAGGTGCTGCAGCTGCTGCGGGCGTCGACGCCGGCTGGCGAGCGGGACGAGATCGGCGGGGTCGTCGCCGAGCGGTCGGCGCTGCTGGCCAATTCGAAGACCTGCGCGGGGCAAGTCTCCGCCGTTCTCGACGGGCCTCTCGATCCGGCGAAGGCCGGCGCGCTGGTTCAGCAGGTGCGCGCGATCGCCGAGGTCCACATGGCCGCCGCGAGCTGGAACACCCTCGATCCCGCACCGGTCCACCACGCCGCGCTGCAAGCCGGCCAGACGAAGGTGCTCGCCTGGGCGGACGAGCAGAAGGTCGCCGACCTCCGGAAGTTCGTCGTCGCCAGCGGCGTCGCGACTGCCGCGGAAGCCTCCGTCGCGACCAAGACGACGCTCGGGAAGCTTCTGCAGGGACACCTGAACGCGGCGGCGTCCGACGTTGGCGCGATCAAGACCACGCTGACGGCGAAGCAGCCGCCCGCGCCGAAACCCGTGGTCGCCTCGCCCACGGCGGGCAAGCCGCGCAGCCGCTTTGGGATGCAGCATGCGCAGCTCGTCGCCGCGCTGCAGCACGTCCAAGCCGCCCACGCCGCCGTACCCAAACCGCTCGATCCCGCGGCCGTCGCGGTCTGGGACTTCGGGACGGGGCAACCGGCGAACCTCGGCGGCACCCACCCCAAGACCCTCCACACCGGACCCGACGGCACGACCTGGATCGCCAAACGCGAGAGCAAACCCCACGCCGGCGCCATCACCCAAGCCGAAGCCGCCGCCTCACGACTGGCCGCGCGAGCAGGGCTCCCGGCCGTGCCGGTCTACGCGACCAAGGTCGGCGGCGACCCGGTGAGCGTGCAGCCTCTGCTGCCCGGGGCGAAGCCGATGTCGGGCACGCCGGCGAGCTGGTCGCAGGCCGACGTCGACGAGGTCGTCCGGCTGCACGTCACCAGCTGGGCTCTGGGCAACCACGACGCCCACCACGGCAACGTCCTGCGTACCCCCGCCGGCGGCCTGGTGCCGATCGACCAGGGCCAGGCGTTCAAGAACTTCGGCCGCGACAAGCTCGCCCTCGGCTACCGCCCGAGCACCACAGCGGTCTACCACCAGATCTACGACGCGCACCTCGCCGGGAAGCTCGGCAAGGGGGTGCAGGTCAACCCGGCCGTCGCGCACTCGGTCATCCGCCGGCTCGAGTCCGTCCCCGACGCCGAGTGGCGCGCCACCCTGCACACCACCGCCTACGCCGGCGCGAGCCAGGACGTGACGTGGGTGGCGCCGATGCGTACCCGGGCGGCGAAAACCCACGGCATCGCCGAATCCGCGGTCACCTCGAGCCAGATCGCCGAGTCCTTTCTGGACTACGCCGTCGAAAGAAAGAAGAACCTGCGCCGCGACTTCGTGAAGTTCTTCACCGACGAGGTCAAGATCTCGTCCGCCGTGGCCCTGCAGCACCTCGGCACGAGCTGATGGGCACCAACGCCAAAACCACCCACACCCCCTACGCCATCGCGCCATCCGACACCCTCTCCGAGAGCGAACCCGTCCCGGTCGACGACGTCCCGAAGCCCGTTCCCGCCGCCGACAAGCCACTCGAGGTCGAGCCGGGACAGTTGCCGGTCACCCCGATCCCGCTGACTCCCGATGTCGGCCACGCCTACGGGGAGCCGGTGCTGGTCGGTGGCGCTGACTTGCTCGCCTCCACCGCCACCCTGGTCAGCTACCACAGCAGCAGTGGCCCGCGGATCGTGCTGCATGCCCGCGTCGACGAGGACGCGGACGCCAAGCTGCTGGACGCGCTCAACATCAGCCCCGAGATGGTCCCGACGCAGGTCGAGCAGCAGATCACCGGCCGGCTCCCGGTCGACGAGCAGCACCATCTCGCGGAAAAGATCATCACCGCGGCCAAGAGCGTCAACCACCACATCACCAACGGCACTCTCGACGCGCAGACGACACCGCCGGCGACGACCGCGAAGAAGCTCGACGCGGCGGAGTCCGCGATCGCCGGGCTCGCGGCCGACCTCAGCGACTCTCCGGTGGAGCAAGCCATGCTCGACTACTACGTCGGCCGGCTCGAGGCCGTGCAGCACGCCGCCGCGACCGGAACCCCGATCGACCACGTCGCGCCGTTCCTGCACGAGGGCACCGCCCTGGTCACGGTGATGGTGCCCGCCTTGCCGCCTGAAGCGTCCAGCGAGACAGCGGTCGCGGTGCTGCGGGACGCGACCCGGATCAAGCCGAAGCTGGACACCACGACCGGACAGGCCAGCTGGGACGGCGCCCGCGCGACGAACGTCCTCGGCAAGGAGTACGCCATCGACCTCGGCGACGGGTTCCAGGCCGTCTACCGCCCCTACAGCGTCAACGACCCGGCGACGACCGAGTACTCGCTGCGCGGCCGACTCGAGGTCATCGCACCCGCAGGCGAGGGCCACGGTCCCGAGCTCGTCCGCCGCCTCGGGCAGCTGAACCTGGCCAACCGCCCCATGACCCGCGACGAAGGCGAGTACAGCTACCTGACCGCCAACGTCACCGCACAGAGTCTGGGCAAGCACGCCGAGGTCGCCGCGGCGCGGGTGACGGGAGAGCACCTCGAGGAGATGGTCCGGCAGGAGATCTTCTACGAACGCGCCCACGAGGCCGTCGGGATGACCGACTCACAGCTGGCCACCTTCGCCAAGACCATCCAGCTCGAAGCCCACACCCGCGCCCTGCCGGCGAAGGTGCAGGTCCTGCGCGACGCGGTAGCCAAGGCCGCCGGCTTCGCCGACGGTGCCGCGCTGGCCGGCAGCCCCGGCTACGATCCGGCGCCGCAGCGCTCGGCCGGTTGGCTGACGTGGAGCCGGTTCGATGTCGGCAACTCGCTTCCGAAGCTCAGCAGCGCCGCCGGGGGTCGGTCGCTGGTGCACAAGACGTCGGCGGCCGGGCTGAAGGCGATGCTGGCCACCGGGGTGCTGGCCTCGACCGAGCGCCGCACGACGATGGGCACGCACCAGGGCATCGGCATGAGCGAAGGGGAGGACAAGCTCAGCGGTGGGGCGAGCTCGGTGTTCCTGCGGGTCCGTAAGACCTCGTCGCTTGGCTCGGAGCCGAGCTTGGTGTGGGACCAACCCGAGCGGCTGCTCGCCCGCGCCGACTACTACGGCGCCAACGCCGACACCTTCGGCGCGATCAACCCGGCCGGCAGCCACTCGATATCGAAGGCCACCCGCGACCCGTTCAAGATCGCGACATTCACCAGCGCAAGCAACGAAGTCATGTTCGCCGACGGCATCGACCTGCTCGGTCTCCAGGGCCCGGGCCGGATTATCTGCGGCAGCGTGGCTCAACGGGACGAGATCCGAACGATGCTGCTGGCCAAGGGCGTCACCGCGATCGCCGGCAAACCGATCGAGGAGGTTGTGACCGTATGACCGACCAGCACCGGCTGTCTCCAGCCCAGCTCATCGCCTGCTTGCACGACCTGCTCGCCGGCCGCGGTGACGATGTCGGGGACGACTTGCCCGGCGCGGAGCTCGTGGTGTTCGACGAGGACCGTGAAGTGTTCCGAGCTGCCCTCGCCCGCCACGCACGACTGGACGACGACGACCCTGACGTCGTCTGGATCCGACCGATCGTCACTGCGCCCGGCTTGGACTCAGGCCTGCCAGCCTTCGACCTTGCGATCGTCCGCCGTCGGGCCCTGCACGTCGCCGCGGCCAGGCAGGACGGGCGCCGGCTGGCTCTCGACCTCGCTACCGGGCAGCGTGCCCACGTCCAGCCTTCGCGCGGTCCTCAGCTGGCGGTGCTGCAGGACTTCGACACCTGGATGACCACCCTGACCGCCGCACAGCGCGCCGAGATCGACGCCGTCGACCACGACTAAGCCGAGTTGCGGTCTTGCTCGCGGCGGTCGTGGTCGACAGCGTGCGTGCTTGCCGATGTCTCGGCGACGGTTTTGCGAGACGCGAACGCGTTTCTATCGTGATAGCCGACCACGTCCCTGCGCGGATCGCGAGGTGTGACGGACGAGTAATTCGTACCGAGGGTTGCAAACCCAGGGCGTGAGAGCGGTTGCTGTGCGTCTCGCCCGCCATCGCGGCCCTTACGCTCGACTGAGCTGCTCGTTGTCGAGACGCCGGACCCGATGATCCCGACACGGGCGTCAGAAGTGCGGGTCCAGGCCGCTGCCCCAGTTGTAGTAGCCAGCCGAGCGGAGCTTGAAGTAGCACCCGATGTGATAGGAGGCACCGCCTCCGATCAACGTGAGGTAGCTGTCGAGCTTGTAATAGCCGCGTACGAAATCCCCCGGCACGAGCTGCTCGTCCCAGAGGTAGTTGCCTTCGATGATGCGCCCGGTATAGGTCTCGCAGGTTGAGACGGGCACGGCGGCCGGATCAACATACGGGTACCAGCCGTAGCCCTTTGGGTCGTTCTTGAGATAGATCGTGCGGCTTACATAAGCAGGGTCGCCCCCAACCCGGGGATCGTCGGTGAGCCACTGGTTTCTGATGTTGAGCACGGTCGGGTAGTCGGCGTACGCCGTACCCGACGAGATAGGGAGCAATGCAGTGATGGCTGCCATGATGAACAGGCTGAACCTCTTGCGCATGACACCTCCTGGATTGACGTTCACAAGGTGACTCGGCGGCGCGTGAGTTACCGTTACTTTGCCCTGCTCCCGTCTGTCGGATGCGCGCACTGCTTGCGAAGCCCGCGGGCGGGGATAGCTGCTGCCAGCGACTCGTGACACCACCCTTCCGGATGCCATCGAGCCCGAGTGGGTTCGGGATTGGCATCTGCGATCGCGGTGGCGGGCGATGGCGCGTCGAGTCAGCAGCGGCGATTCGTGCTGGCGTCCCGCAACACATCCAGCAGCCCCCGCGTCGATGCGTCGACAAGGCCAACAAAGCCTCGTTCTAAGGCGATCAATGAATCGACTGTCAGGACGGGGACCCGTGTCTTCAGCGACGTCGGGAGGTGAAGCGCATGCTGAACGTCGGCGGGCAGGTACCGCAGCTAAAGCTGGTGGAGTGGGTCGTCGAGCACCATGAGGCGCACGGCCACCTGCTCATTCACGGTGCGACGCTCGACGAGATCGTCACCCGGGCAGGGGCGGCGCTCGCCAGCCAGGTTGCAGTCACGCCCGGCGGTGTCCGGCTGAAGATTGTCCATGCCGGGTGGTGGCGCGCCGAGCCGTGCCGGTGCTCCCGGTCGCTGGCCAGCTCGAACCATCCTGGTTGGCACTACTACCGAGCAGTCGCGGGTGATGTCGGTGCGTGGCGGGGTGCGGAAGTCCGCCTCGTGCTCAGCCCGTGCCGCCGAGGCGGCCACCGGTGAGCCTGGCGCTGCGGCTGGCCGCGGGTCTCGGTGCCGGGATCGTCTGCAGCCCCGCCGCCGTCCTCTTCCTGCGCTGGACCGCGACGAAGCTCCCGACTTGGCGGTGCGCCACGACCGTGGTCGTTCTGACCGGGGGAGCGGGCGCGGCGGTGGCGCTGTGGGAGCCGACCTCGGTCGGCGCGGGCGTTGCTTTCCTGCTGCTCGGCGTGCCGATCGCCGTGATCGACGCGGTCGAGCATCGGATCCCGGACCGGCTCAGCCTGCCTCTCGCCGCGCTGACCGTGACGGTGCTGGTCATCGGCTCGCCCGCCGAGTGGGCCCGCATCGTCGCCGGGGGCGGGCTCTGCTTCGCCGTGCTTCTGCTGTCGTACGTGCTGAGCGGACAACCGGGGCCAGGTGACGTCAAGCTGGCCGTCAGCGTCGGCGCTCTGCTCGGCCGACTGGGCTGGAGCTGGCTGCTCGGCGGCCTCGTCGCGACGTACCTGCTGACGGCGCTGGCCGGTCTCGTCGGCGTCGCCGTGGGCCGGTACCGGGTTTGGGACGGTCAGGTGCCGATGGGCCCGGCGATGGTCGCGGTGGCGTTCGCGGCCGGCACGCTGGCCTCGCCGTGCATCAACGCGTCATGACCCTGGCCATGTCTCCGGTACAGCAGCCTGCGATCGGAGACGACATGGACGACTACGCCGAGAACGACCTCGACCACGCCGCGACCGCCGCGGCCCAGCGCTTCGACCTGGACCACGGGCAGGCGCGCGAATTGGTCGACCTGGTCGCCGACGCCTTCACCGAAGGCGGCGACGCCGTCGCGGACGCGGCGTGGGATGTGCAGGACCGCGAGCCCGGCGTGGCGGGTGAGGACTTCGTCGACGACGTCGCCGAGCATCTCGGCTACGACCTGCTCTGATGACGGGGGCACCCGACGACGGCGCCGCGAGGTACTTCGTGTTGCAGCGTAAAGGCGTCTTGTTTCCCGCGATCGCCGCGGCGGCGTACCGGCTCGTTCATTCGCCGGTGTGGAGCGGCCGGAGCCCGGTTGATCCGGCGCCGCTGCTCGCGACGCTGGAGGACGCCGCGGTGCAAGTGGCGTTCTTCAGCGACCAGGAGCTCAACGCCGCGTTGGAACGTCTCGTCGCCGCGGGGCACCAGCTCGTGGCCGGTACTCAGGCGATCCAAGCCCGCAGCCGGCCGAGCTTCGGCGGCGCAGTCGAAGAACCCGCACGACAAGAGGACGACGCTGCGCGCCGTGCCCTGGATCGGGCGATCACGGCGTTCGTCGAGACAGCACGCGCCGACTTGGGCATCGGCGGACCGTGGTCGCCGATTCACCCGATGCCCGACCTGCTCCCCTGAATCTCAGGCGTGGATCGGCGACCGCGGGCAGTCATGATGCCGGAGGTCGATCGATGGGCGTGTCAACGAGGTTGACCGTCTTGGAGATTCGCACGGGTGCATCAGCTGGTCCTCGCCAGTGCCCCGCGATCGGAGTCAGGCGGCGAAGCTGCCTTCCCGGACCGTAAGGCTGGTTGCGGATGAATGGTGCGACCGGGAACCGGACGCTGACCGTGCGACCGCTGGGCTCTCCCGGCTTTGCCGGGCTGCGTACGCGTTTGCGGCTCACGGAGACGACGCGGACCGGCGTGGCGTTGTGGCCGGCGTGCTCCGCGCGGACGCGTTGTGTGCGGGGGAGATGTTCTTCGGTTGTCTCGGCGAGTGTGTTGGGAGTGCAGAAGATCCACGCCGCGTGCACGGTTTGCAGCCATTCCAGGGTTGTCTTCGCGGCGGCGGTCCGCTGGGGGTCGACCGCGCGCACACCGGCTCCGGGGTCCGGCACTTCCGGGCGTCCGGCGCCCCATGGCATGTAGACCTCGTTGTCCCAGGTCACTTCCGCGGCTTGGGATCGAGCCATGACGTCGGCCTCCCGCAGGTTCGCTCCCGCGGCGCGCGCGAGGCGACGGAGGCCGGTGAAGTCCGTGGCGCTCCAGAACGTGACCCACAGGCCGCCGGTCGAGCTGGAAAGCAGGTCGGTCTCGCCCCACGACACCGCCACGATGTCGATGCGCACGCCGTCGTCGCGGATGTACTCGGTCATCGGTTCGGCGAACACCATGAACCCGGTCTGCGCCGGGAGGTCGTGCGGCTGGATGCCCCACTCGTCCTTGAGGCTCGGTGCTGCCTGCCGGATGAGTGTTGTGATGTCGGCTGTCACGTAGAACAGCTGCGCGTGGCGTAGCCGTTGCCACTCGTCTGCGAGCAGGAGGGCGGCGCCGAGTTCGGGGCTGGTGTCGGGACGGATCGTTCCGCGGCCCGCCCGTAGTGCTGCTGTCGTGAGGAGGTGCGCCGGCTCCGACTGCAGGTAGTCGGTGAGGTGCTGCGCAACGTCGCCAGCTGCCGCGGGGGAGGTGGTTCCCAGACGGGTGAATCGGGTGGTCGGCTCATCGGGTGTCCTCCACAAACCTTGTGTATGAAGTACTCGCGATTTACGCTAAGCAACTGTGAGTACTAAGTCAACAAGGTTTATGTGAAGGGGGATCACCGTGAACGAGCCGAAGCACCGAACATCCAGGACGAGTTCCAGTTCGCCGATCAACGCGGAATGCCACGCTTTGAAGATCGCGGTGGACGTCGCCGGGGCCTGGCACAAAGGCAGCGGTCCTGCGCGGCTCGAGGTGCCGTTGGGAGTGGTGGCCACCATCGCGATGGCCGGGATCAACGCACCGCGCCGCCAGGAACTCGCGCAGGTACTGCGAGAGCAGTCGCCCGAGGAATTCGTGGCCACGGCCCGCTACACCTGGGCGATCACACTCCAGTCGCGACCGGACCTGGCGGCCTGGGTGTATCCGATCTTGAACTGGCTGGTCGAGGACACCGACCAACGACTGCGTGCCCGGATCAAGCGGATAGCGGACGCGGCCCTGGACGCTCGCCAGCTCGACCTGACCGCAACCGAACGCCGCGACGCCGCTGATCTGCTCGGTCCGGTCCTCGGCGCGCTACGAGCACCGGCCAACGCCAAGGTCAACGCGCAGATGTACACCCCCGGCGATGTCGCTCGGGCTCTGACCGCGCTCGCGCTGGATGACGTCCGGCCCGGGCAGTCGTTCTGCGACGACACTGTCGGCACCGGAGGTCTCTTCCGGGTGGCCGCCGAGACCATTCGCGGCCGCGGGTTGGATCCCGCAGGCATGATCTGGCTGGGCGCCGACGTCGACGAACTCGCCGTCGCCGCGGCCGCGGTCAACAGCATGATCTGGCAGCTCGGACCCCGGATCGTCCTGTATGCCGGAGACATCCTCACCCAGCCGAACTGGCCTGCCGTCGCCGAGCGGCAGCGCGCCTGCCTCCTCGACCAGGTCGATGGGCTGCGCTGCAGCCGATGCCTTGGATTTCCTCAAGCGGCTGTGAGCTGACACGCCCGAAGGACCGAAGACACCGGTCCGCTGCGGCGACCTGCTAATTTCGCTCGGTGGAGCCCGCCGAACACAAGGTCGAGGACGGTCCGCCGGCCGAGCCGAGCACGACCTACCGCTACGTCGACATGGTCGAAATCGGCACCTGGTTCGGCATCGGACACCGCGCCGTCGCCAACTGGCGCACCCGTTATGCCGACACCCACCCGTTCCCGCAGCCGGACGTCGTCATCGGCCGCACGCCAGGCTGGTCGCGCGACCGCAAGGAGGAGATCGAGCGCTGGGCGGCGGGCAGACCAGGCTCCGGAGTAGGCGGCGGCCGCCCGCGCAAGGAACGACCTACTCGCGAAGAACCCGGCGCTTGAAGCTCTCGTATGACCACTCAGCGACTTGCCCCGGGGCCGGTCGGGTCGCGCTGAGGAAACAAGATCCGCTGTCTGCTTTGTGTTGACGACGCAAGCGCGCTTGTCATGGAAGCCGGTTCCCTTGGAGAGGCGGCCGGAAGTCTCCGGCCCCAAGAATCGGCCCGAAGGGACTTTCTGTGTCGAGTGCGTACGAGGTCGATCGGCGAAGGCTGCTGCAGACCTTCGGTCTGACTGCGGCGGCGTCGGCCGCAGCGATGGCGGCAGCGGATCCGGTGCTGGGCGCTACGTTCGGCCACGACGAAGCGGTCGGCTTCCGCCCCGAGGAGTACACGCCGCCAACTGGGCTGGCGAAGGACAGCCCCGCCAAGACCGCCGCCCTCACCTGGATCACCCAGAATGCCCGCGAGGTCACCAACCTCGGCGACCGGATATGGGCTAACGCCGAACTTTCCTTGCGAGAGTGGAACTCGTCGCTGGCCGCCGCAGAGCTGCTGGCGAAGCACGGATTCTCGATTCGATGGGGCGCAGGTGGATTCCCGGCTGCCTTCGTGGCGACCACCGGCTCTGGAGGGCCGGTGCTGGGCTTCAACGCCGAATACGACGCCCTGCCGGGGTTGTCCCAGCGGGCCGGAGCGAGCGCGCACGATCCGCTGGTCTACAACTACGACGCCTATGGGCCCACCTACGGCCCCGGACACGGTGACGCGCACAACGCGCTCGGCGCGGGGTCGATCGGTGCGGCGATCGCTGTCAGCGAGGCGGTCCGCGCGGCCGGGCTGAAAGCCACGGTGAAGGTGTTCGGCTCGACCGGTGAGGAGCAGCTCGTCGGGAAGCCTTTCATGGTGAAGGCCGGAATCTTCGACGGTCTGGACGCCTATCTGGACTGGCATCCGTTCGGCGCGAACCTGGCGTTTTGGAACACCACGAGCGCGCTGGCGTCTGCGACGTTCACGTTCCTCGGCGCAGCCGGCCACGGCGCGACCCCGCTGGGGAACGAGAGCGGGCTGGACGGCGCACTTCTGCTGGCGACGATGTCGGAGTACCTGCGGGAAAAGAACGTCGCCCCCTCGGGGTCGCTTTCACTACGCAGTGATCAACGAGGGTGGTGCGCCCAACGTCACGCCTGACATGGCGTCGATCTGGTTCTTTGTCCGCGAGGGCACCCCGGCTCGAGTGCATGCCCTGTATGGCAAGATCGTCGAGAGTGCCAAAGCGGCAGCTCAAGCGAGTCAGACCAAGCTGGTGCATAGGTTTCACGCGGGAACCTGGAACTCGCTCGGCAACAAGGCCGGCGCCGAGGTCGTCTACGACAACATGGTGAAGATCGGCCCGCCCGTTTCACCGACGCGGACCAAGCGTTCGCCAAGGCTGTTCAACGCTCCCTCGGGAAGCCCGAAACCGGTGTCGCGACCACCATCGTGCCACTGGCCCCACCCCCGCCCGTTTTCGGCGGCGGGGTATCGACCGACAGTGCCGACGTGAGCTGGCACGTACCGACCCTCACCGCGCTTGCGGCGACCTTCCCCGCAGGCCTGCCGAACCACAACTGGGCGGTGACCGCCGCGGCCGCGACGAATATCGGCCACCAGGGCATGCTAGCCGCCGCCCGCTACCTCGCGGCGACGGCGATCGATCTGATTACGTCACCCGAACTACTCGAGGGGATCAAGGCCAAGTTCCGACAGCGGACTGCAGGGGTTACCTGGCAGAGCATGGTCCCGGACGGCACACAGCCACCGATGTACCAGCCGCCGGCGGACTTCCTCACGAAGACGGGCCAGCAATGGCCGCCGAAGGGCATCACCTGGCCAGTACCCCCTCTGGTGGCTGCCGAGCAACTCGGCTCGGT
Organism: Amycolatopsis sp. NPDC028719; assembly: GCF_055565395.1. Classification (NCBI taxonomy): domain Bacteria; kingdom Bacillati; phylum Actinomycetota; class Actinomycetes; order Pseudonocardiales; family Pseudonocardiaceae; genus Amycolatopsis; species Amycolatopsis sp. NPDC028719. The sequence goes on along the minus strand of NZ_JBVHUL010000004.1, from coordinate 106,254 downwards.
GGGTCCGGATCTGCCGCCGGTGACCTGATCCCCAGAACGGTGGGGGTGCTGCCGGTGCAGTATCCCACCGTTCAGTCCGCGCGGTAGTTGTCCCGGCCCCGGCATGGAGTGAATTCACGCCACTGGCGAGACAAGACGGGTTCGACTGTCGCGATAGCCGCGCCCGCCTCGACGCTGCCAGCGGTGCGTGCGGCACCACGCAAGAGTTGAACCGCTGTTTACAGGAGTACAACTGGTTCGAACGGGCGTCAGGTCGCCGTGGGCCAGGCTAAGGGCGGGTGGCGAGCCGAGGGAACAGCGCCTCCGCGGCCGCGCGGTCGATGTCGGGGAAGAGTTCGGCGCCCGGGCCGTCGTAGTCGGTGAGGCACCGGTCGAACAGCTCTCGGCCCTCCTTGAATGCAAACGGGAAGTCGCTGCCGTAGAGGACGTGGCCGGGTTTGGCGAAGGCGAACAGCGAGGGGAGTGCGGTCGGTGAGGCGGACAGAGCCGTGTCGAAGTAGAAACTACGCAGCCCGGCCATGATGCTTTCCGGGGTGGTGCCCGGGTTGACGAGTGCGGCACCAGCGAACCGCTGTGCGGCGAAAGGCAGGAAGCCGCCGGCGTGCGACAGGATGATCCGCAGGCCGGGGTGCCGGTCGAACACGCCGTGGGTCACGAGGTGAAGTGCCGTGCGGGTGGTGTCGAACGGGAAGTCCAGCAGGGGGCTGGGCAGGCCGTCCAGGCGCGGGATCGGCGGTTCGGCCGGGTGTACGAAGACCACGGTGTCGCGGGCGGCCAGTTCCGTCCACAGTGGTTCGTACGCCGGGTGTCCGAGGTAGTGGCCGTGGGCGTTGGACAGCAGGACGACGCCGTCGGCGTGCAGTTCGTCCAGGGCTCGCACGGCCTCGGCTACCGCGCCGTCGAAGTCCGGTAGCGGAAGCACGGCGAAGTGCCCGAAGCGGTCAGGAGCGTTCCTGGCCAGTTCCGCCTGGAAGTCGTTGATCTCGCGGGCCAGCGCACGGGCTGCGGCGTCGTCGCCGAAGTGGACGCCGGGCGCGCTGATGGACAGCACCCCGGTGGCGATCCCCGCTTCGTCCATCATCGCGAGCGCGTCGTCCGGGGTCCACTGAGGTGTGGGCCAGCCGCCCGCGGTCTGGCCGCTGGTCTCGAGCGCTTCCCGGTACCGAGCGGGAACCAGGTGCTGGTGGACGTCGATGCGGTCACTCATTTTATCTAGGCTCCTAATAGATAGGTAGCTAACTATTGCTTTGCTAGACTAGCTCGCATGACGACGGGGAGCAAGCGACCTGAGGCGACGGAGGTCGACGAGCTGGTGCAGGCGGCCGAGGCTGTGTTCTTCGCGATGCGGAGGGCTCGATCGGCGGGCGCGGACCGGGACGCCGGGTTGTCGCTGCCGCAGGTCACGATGCTCGAGCCGCTGGTGAGTGAGCCGGAGCTGCCGGTCGGCCGGCTCGCCGCGGCCGCTGACGTGTCCATCCCGACGGCGACCCGGATGCTTCAGCAGCTGGAAGGCGCCGGCGTGGTGGTGCGCCGACGGTCGCCCGAAGACGAGCGCAAGGTTCTGGTGACGTTGACGCCGGAGGGTCACGAGCGACTCGCCCGGCTCCTGGCCCGGCGGCGTGAACGCCAGGAGGAAGCGTTCGACGTGTTTTCCCCCGCGGAGCGTAAACAGCTCATCGGGCTGCTCCGCAGGCTCGTGCCGGTGATCGACCGCATCAGCTGAAGGCGTGGGCGAGTCGGACAGTCTCGCATGATTGTTGCTGCTTGCCGATTTTGCTGTGTACCCTCGTCCCGCCGTGGCGGTGCGGCGCTACGGACGGGCTCCGGCGGTGACAGGTCGAAGTCAAGCTGGATGGCGGGATGCGTTGCTGGCTGGACATTTTGTGCCCACGTTCTTCCCGGGCTGTGAGCTGAGGTGGAGATGGTCGCCGGCATCAGCGTCGAGACCGACACGTGCGATCCGGACGAGGCTGTCCGAAAGATCACCCCGATCTACTGCCCTCATCGACTTACCCTTGGTGAGGGTCTGAAGGCTTTCCGGGCGCGTCATGCCGTGGGTGGCACGAGTGAACTCGGTGTGCACTACCTGTCCTATGGAGCGGGCGTCACGGTGCTCGATCCGGTTCCGTTCGACGACTTCGTTCTCGTCTCGCGCCCGATTCGTGGACGGTTCGCTGTCGGGTCCGAAGACGGGGAACGGACGTTGTCGCCGGGCGACGCCGTGGCGCTGGACTCACACACCGCGTACCGCATGCGCTGGCAGGACGATTGCATGCTGCTGACTCTGCGCCTGGCACGCGAAGAATTCGAGACCAGTGCGGCAGAGATCAACGGTGCGCCCGGGCCTGCCGAGCTCCGCTTTCCCTTGGATTACCTCCCCTCGGCGACAGGGCTGGCGGCTCTTGACCAAGTGACCCGTTTCCTCACCCGCGATGCGCTGCCCAGCGGGCTCCTGGCCTCGGCTCCGCTGGTGCGCGGGCAGCTGATCCGAGTGGTGGCGGCGTGCGTCCTCGAGGCGTACGCGTCCGTCGCAGGCACCACCGAGCCGAGGACGGTCGGCGACGTCAGGCCGGGGGCTGTCCGCCGCGCGATCGCGTACATCGAGGACGCAGCGGCCGAGGACATCCGGATCGCCGACATCGCCGATGCCGCGCGGCTGAGCGCCCGCGCACTCCAGGAGGCGTTCCGCAGGCACGTGGGCACGACCCCCATGGCATACCTGAGGTCCGTCCGTCTCGCCCGGGCACACACCGACCTGAGGCAGGCGGCAGTGGGGGAAGGTGTCACCGTCGCATCCGTCGCGCACCGCTGGGGGTTTGGCAATCTGGGCAGGTTTGCAGCCGAGTACCGGCGGGAGTTCGGTCGGTCTCCGAGCGAGGTGTTGAGAACCTCTCGCTGACGACGATCGCCATGGCCGCGCTTTTCGGCCAGCGGCCGCGCCGGCCGGGTAGACCCCTGCTGACCACGTACCTAGCTTTGCTGTTCAGCTCTTAGAAAGCAGGTACCCATGTCAGTCTTCGTTCTCGTACACGGTTCCTGGCACGACGGTGCGCACTGGGCCACTGTCGTGGAGCGGCTCGAGGAACTCGGCCACACTGCTCACGCGCCCACCTTGGCGGGTCACGGGAAGGATGTCCCCAAGGACGTCAGTCACGACGATTGTGTCGCCTCTGTCGTGGACTACGTCGTTCAGTGCGAACTGACCGACGTGGTCCTGTTGGGACACAGCTTCGGCGGAACGGTGATCGCCCGCGTCGCCGAAGAGATTCCTGACCGCCTTCGCCGGCTCATCTTCTGGAACGCGTTCGTGCCGCGACCCGGTAAGGCCATGTTCGAAGACTTGCCCCCGCACTACCAGGAGATGTTTTCCACCCTCGCGGCGGCTTCGGCTGACAACACGGTCACGTTGCCGTTCGCGATCTGGCGGGAGGCGTTCATCCAGGACGCAGATCTCGAGCTGGCACGGCGCACCTACGAGTCGCTCTCCTCGGAGCCCCTCCGGCCGTTGACGGACCGGATGGACTTCTCGCGCTTCGACAAGCTTGAGATCGCGAAGTCGTACCTCAACGGCACTGAGGACACGGCTCTGCCGTTCGGTGAGTGGGGGTGGCATCCCCGGATGTCCGGCCGGCTCGGCCTACACCGCTTCGTGCAGATGCCCGGGAGCCATGAGGTCATCTTCAGCAACCCGCGAAGCCTTGCCGAGAAGATCGTCGAGGCCGGTCGTGACTGAACCGTGTCACAACGGCTGACCTCCGCGTCGGTGGGGTCGGCACGCCGCCCCACCGACGTCGGATTGTTCGTCGCGACCGGGAGTATGTCCGTCCGGGTATGGCGGAGACTCGGATCGGCATTGGACGGACATAGCTCCACCAGCGACGATAGGCGGAACATCGCCGCTGGTCATGGGGGGTGACGCGGCCGAACCGAGGAGGACGTCCTGTGGGAACACCACGTAGCACGTATGCGCCCAGTGACCCCCAGGCTCTGAAGTTCCGCAAGGCGTTGCGGCACTTCCCGAGCGGCGTTTCCGTCGTAACCGTCGTCGATGGGGACGGCGTTCACGGGATGACGGCGAGCTCGTTCGCCTCCGTGTCGCTGGACCCGGCATTGTGCGCGGTGAGCGTGAACAAGCCGGGGCGCATGCACGAGCTGCTGCGGGGGACCGACGGCCTCTTCGGACTGAGCATCATGGGCCAGGACCAAGGTGCGATCGCCGACTTCTACGCCCGGCAGCCGTGGAGCGTGGCGCTCGACGTCGGGATGGACTGGCAGCACGGTTGCCCCACCGTCGGCGGCGCCCTCGCGTGGTTCGTGTGCCGCAAGTGGGCTGCCTACGACGGTGGCGATCACACGATCTTCGTCGGTGAATCACTCGAGTACGGATCCACCGCCCGCGAGGACCTCCTGCCCCTTGTCTGGCACAAATCGCAGTACCACGACCTCGGTGAGCAGCTGGTCAGGCCGGGTTACCCGAACCGGAGCTGAGTCCACGGTTGACTTCGCCCGCTTCGGTGACGAGCTTGTCGATCAAGGCTTGTGCCGATGGGGTGGGTGTACGGGACGCGGGAAGTGTGATGCCGACGCTGTGGCCGATGGGTTCGAGCGACAGCGGCAGACGCACGATCCCGGGATCTTCCTCGGTGATCAGCCGCGGCAGAGCGACCACCATGTCGGTGTCGCGCAGCAGCTGGCGCACGGTGAGGAACGACGTCGCCTCGACCCGGTCGACCGGCATCGGGACGTCGTTGCTGTGGAAGAAGTCCTCCAGCTCCCGGCGCAACGCCGTTTCCGGGCCGGGCAGGATCCACGGGTAGCCGGCGAGCGTCGCTAGATCCACGACCTCCTCGCCGGCGAGCGGATGCGACTCTCGCACCACCAGCACCACCGACTCGTCGTAGAGCTTCCGCCGGAGAAAACCCTCGTCGGAAATCTGGGTCAGCCGCCCGACGATCAGGTCGAGGCGCCCCGCGCTGAGCTCGACCACCAGTGACTCGGGCGTGCCGTCGCGAACGGCCACGGTCAGGCGTGGTCGCTCGGCTTTCAGCGCGGCTATCGCCCGCGGCAGCAGCACGTTCGAGCCGAACAGGTGGGTGCCGACGACGACGGTGCCGCGTTCGGCGCCTGCGAGCTCGGCCACGTGGCGGGCGGCCTGGCGGGTCTGCGCGAGGATCGCGCGCGCGTGCTCGGTGAACGCCTCGCCGTAGACGGTCGGTGTGAGACCCCGCGGGCCGCGTTCGAACAGCTCGATCTCGAGGATCTCCTCCAGCTCGCGCAGGCCACGCGTGGCTACCGGCTGCGTTACGTGCAGCTCGGCGGCCGCGCCGACGATCGTGCCGCGCCGTGCGATCGCGTCGAGCAGCACGAGGTGCCGGAACTTCATCCGGCCGTCCAACAGCCGCGGCGGCTCGGTCGATGCCATTCGGCCTCCTGTACTCCGAACAGCAGCATAGCCATATGAACATATCAACTCAACGTATTGGCATTTGTCAGGCATAGCTACAGGTAGAGACGATAGGACAGACCCAGCCGGGGACCGGGAAGGCGGACATGAATGACATCGCGGTGCTCAAGAGCTTCGTCGGCGGGCAGTTCACCGCCGGCGCGGGCGACCTGTTCGACAACGTCAGCCCAGTCGACGGGACTGTCGTCGCCCGGGTCGAGGAAGCCGACCAAGCGGTGGTCGACCGGGCTGTCCGTGCCGGCCGCATGGCGCTCGACGGAGCCTGGGGTCGTACTTCGGACGCGGATCGTGTCGCCGTGCTGCGCCGGATCGCCGACCGCATCGACGAGCGGTTTGATGACCTGCTCGCCGCCGAGGTCGCCGACACCGGCAAGCCTCTCGATCTTGCCCGCCGCCTCGACGTGTCCCGTGCGGCGGCGAACTTCCGCGCCGCCGCCGACACCCTCGCCGGGGCCGGCCTCGATTCGTTCCTCTCCGAGGGCCCAGCCGGACGCGCGTTGAACTACGCGATCCGCAAGCCGCTCGGCGTCGTCGGGGTGATCGTGCCGTGGAACCTTCCGCTGCTACTCCTGACCTGGAAGGTCGCGCCCGCTCTCGCTGCCGGGAACGCGGTCGTGGTCAAGCCGTCCGAGGAGACGCCGTCGAGTGCGACGCTCCTCGCCGAGATCATCACCGAGGCCGGGGCGCCCGACGGCGTTTACAACGTCATCCACGGTTTTGGCCCTGGTTCCGCGGGGGAGTTCCTCACAGGTCATCCCGGAATCGACGCCGTCACCTTCACCGGGGAGTCCCGCACGGGTTCGGCGATCATGCAGGCGGTGGCGCCGCGTGTGCTGCCGGTGTCCTTCGAGCTCGGAGGCAAGAACGCGGCCGTGGTGTTCGACGACGCCGACCTCGGCGAAGCAGTGGACGGCCTCGCGCGTTCGACCTTCACGAACACCGGCCAAATCTGCCTGTGCACTGAGCGGATCTACGTGCAGCGCGGGGTGTTCGACGAGGTGGCCGCCGGACTGGCCGAACGTGCTGACGCCCTGCGATTCGGGAAGCCCGACGACCCGGCTACGACGACGGGACCGTTGATCTCCCGACAGCACCGGCAGAAGGTGCTTTCGCACTACGAGCTGGCGGAGCAAGAGGGTGCGAAGCTCATCGCGGGGGGCGGCATCCCCGACCTCGGACCCGAGCTCGAAGGCGGCGCATGGGTGCGCCCTGCGCTGTGGACCGGATTGGACAACTCACACCGGACGCTACGGGAAGAGATCTTCGGACCGGTCGCGGCGCTGGTGCCGTTCGACACGGAGGACGAGGCGATCCGGCTGGCCAACGACAGCGACTACGGCCTGGCCGGCGCCGTGTGGACGACGAACCTCGAACGCGGCCACCGGGTCGCAGGCGCACTGCGTGTCGGCGTGTCGTGGGTGAACACCTGGTACCTGCGCGACCTGCGCTCACCATTCGGCGGCATCGGGCTTTCGGGCATCGGTCGTGAGGGCGGAGTGCACTCGCTGCACTTCTATACAGAGCCCACCAACGTCTGCGTGGCGCTGTGAACGCGGGGATCGACATGGCGGTCGAGCGCCTGGCATGGGCGAGGGCGCGCCGGCTCGATAGCGCGACGTCGTACGACGGTGAGGCGACGACATGACCCTGATCGACGACTTCGCGGCACGGCTCGACGAAGCCGCGCGGAGCCGGACGCCCTGCGCGCAACTCTCGACTGACTGCGACGTCTCGCTCGAGGACGCTTATGCCGTGCAGCGAGCGCTGGTCGAGCTGCGGCTCGGACGAGGTGAGCGCGACTTCGGTGTGAAGCTGGGCTTCACCAGCAGGGCAAAGGCAGCTCAGATGGGTGTCGGCGACGTGATCATCGGACGGCTCACGTCGGGGATGGTGCTGGCCGACGGCGGCGAGCTCGACCTCGGCGCGTTCGTCCACCCCCGGGCCGAACCCGAGATCGCGTTCCGGCTCGGCCGCGACATCGCGGAGGGGGAAATCCCGGGAGCGGAGGCCGTCGAGGCCGTTGCACCGGCGATCGAGATCATCGATTCGCGCTACCGCGACTTCCGGTTCTCCCTTGCCGACGTCGTCGCCGACAACACGTCCGCGGCCGCTGTCGTTTTGGGGCCATGGCGTCCGCTCGACGTCGACCTGGGCAACCGAAGTGTGCTCCTGGAGGTCGACGGCCGGCTCGCGCAGACAGGCTCGACCGCCGCGATTCTCGGTGATCCGCTGCGGGCGCTGCCCGCGGCCGCGCGGATGGCGCACCAGTACGGCATCCCTCTGCCCGCCGGGACCGTGCTGCTCGCCGGAGCGGCGACGGCTGCCGTAGCCCTGCAAGCGGGCACACAGGTGAGAGCCACCGTATCCGGCCTGGGGCGGGCGTGGTTTTCCGTCGCCGATCAGGGAGGCAGTGATGACTGAAGCTGTGACCGTCGAGGGGAAAGCGACACCGCGGGGCCGGTTCCCGCACGGGAAACGGGCGGGTGACTTCGTGTTCGTGTCCGGCACAAGTAGCCGCCGGCCGGACAACACGTTCGCCGGTGCAGAGGTTGACGAGTTCGGCACGACCGCCCTCGACATCCGCGCGCAGACCGCTGCCGTTCTCGACAACATCGGCGACATCCTCGGCTCGGCCGGGGCGACCCTCGCGGATGTCGTCCAGGTCACCAGCTTCCTGGTGAACATGAACGACTTCGGCGGCTACAACGAAGTCTACGGGCGCTACTTCGAGGAAACGGGCCCGGCGCGCACCACCGTCGCCGTGCACCAGCTGCCGCACCCGCACCTGCTCATCGAAATCCAGGCCGTCGCGTACGTGCCTCGTCAAACCACCGGAGGGAACTGATCGCCATGACCGACATCAACCCCGTCTTCAACTTCGAGAAGTGGGTCGAAGACCATCAGCACCTCCTCAAGCCGCCGGTGAACAACAAGCAGATGTGGGAGACGACCGGCGACTTCATCGTGCAGGTCGTGGGTGGGCCGAACGAGCGGACCGACTTCCACGTCGACCCGTACGAGGAGTGGTTCTACCAGGTCAAAGGCGACATGCACGTGAACGTCGTGACCGACGACGGCCTCAAGACGGTCCACGTACGCGAAGGTGACATGTGGCTGTTGCCGGGCAATGTGCCGCATTCGCCGCAGCGACCGACGGCCGGCTCGATCGGCGTCGTGATCGAGCGCGTGCGTGAAGAGGGCACGTCGGAGAAGTTCCAGTGGTACTGCCTGGAGTGCGAGCACCTCGTGCACGAGGTCGAGCTCCAGGTGCGTGACATCGTCGCGGACCTGCCACCCGTGTTCGAGCAGTTCTACACCGACGAGTCCGTCCGCAAGTGCTCGAACTGCGGCGCCGTGCACCCCGGCAGGTCCGCCTGATGACTCGAGTCATCGACGTCCACACCCACTACGTCCCCCGAGGTTGGCCGCGGCTCGGCGACGACGGGACCGCGCCATGGCTGCAGCTGGAGAACGAGCGCGAAGCGACGATCATGGTCGGTTCGAGGGAGTTCCGGCGGATCCTCGCCAACTGCTGGGACGCCGAAACGCGGCTGCGCGAGATGGCCGAGGACGGGATCGACGTGCAGGTGGTCTCGCCGACGCCGGTGTTCTTCTCCTACGATCGCACGCCGGCCGAGGGTGCGCGGATCGCCGAGGTCTTCAACGACCTGGCACTGGAGATCTGCGAGCCGGCGGGTGGCCGGCTCGTGCCGTTCTGCCAGGTCCCGCTGCAGAACCCTGACCTCGCGTGCGCGGAGCTGGATCGTTGTCTCGCCGCGGGCCACCGAGGTGTGGAGATCGGGAACCACGTGGGTGACCGTGACCTCGACGACGCCGGCATCGTCACGTTCCTGCAGCACTGCGCGTCCACCGGGGTACCGGTGTTCGTGCACCCGTGGGACATGCCGAACTCGCCGCGGCTGAACCGCTGGATGGCGCAATGGCTGACCGGGATGCCGGCGGAGACGCACCTGTCCCTGCTGGCGATGATCCTGGGGGGCGCGTTCGACAAGCTGCCCGACACGCTGAAAATCTGCTTCGCGCACGGCGGCGGGTCCTTCGCCTTCTGGCTTGGACGGCTGGAGAACGCCTGGTACGAGCGACAGGACCTTGTTGGGGTTTCCGAGCGGCCGCCGTCGAGCTACCTCGGCCGGTTCTCCGTCGACTCCGTGGTGTTCGATCCCTCGGCGCTCCGGTTGCTCGTCGACGTCCTCGGAGTGGAGAACGTCCTTCTCGGGAGTGACTACCCGTACCCGCTCGGCGAGCGACCGGTCGGGCAGGTCGTGCGCAAGGCGCAGTTCCTGTCGGAGTCCGATCGTGAACTGCTGCTCGGCGGCAACGCCGCGAGGTTCCTGTCCCTCCCAGAGGAGGTCGCGAGATGAGCGCCTACAACTCCTATCTCAAGGCGGATGTCCTGCACTCCCTGCAGGAGCCGGTCACCGACACCGAGGGCGAACGATCGTTCCTCGTGGTGTGCCAGGTGCAGGAGCTCTACTTCGGCCTCGTCGTCACCGAGCTGAGGTTCGCGGCACAGCACTTGCGTGATGGCGATGTCGCAGCGGCAGTGACCGCGCTGCGCCGGGCGGCGGACCACTTCACCGGACTCAACGCATCGTGGAAGTCGCTCGAGTGGATGAGCGTCGGTGACTTCCTGCCGATCAAGGCCGGTCTTGGGGCTACGCACGGCAAGTCGTCGTCATTGCAGTCGTGGAAGTACCGCGAGCTGGTGTTTCTGCTCGGTATCCGGCCGCCCGAACTGGCCGATCCGGTGGCGACGATGCCCGCCGAGCACAAGGCGCTTCTGGACACTCTGGGGGAGCCGAGCATCTACGACGACGTGCTGGCGCTGCTGAGCCGACGTGGACTGCCCATCCCCGATGTCGTGCTGCGGCGCGACCCGCAGGTGCACCACCAGTCGCACCCCGACATCGAACGAGTGTGGACCACGGTCTTCTACGGCGGCGACCCCGTCCTGGCAGACCTGCGATCCTGCGGCGAGGCCCTGATGCGGATCGCAGAAGGCTACGCCGAGTACAAGCACCTCCACCTCGTGGCCACCCGGCGCACCTTCGGCCACCGGCCCGGCTACTACGGCACAAGCGGTCTTGGCTGGCTGGCCGAGACGGCCACCGAGGTTCCCTTCACCGAGCTCTGGGGGATGGCGCCCGAAGCCGGCTAAACCCGTTATGGGAGGCAATGTGTCGGACCTGACAATCCTCGCGCTGTCCGGAAGCCTGCGTAAGGAATCCCTGAACACCCGTCTGCTCAAGTCGGCGGCCGAAGCCGCGCCGGAGCTGACCTTCGACGAATTCCTTGACCTGGCGGCGATCCCGCCGTTCAACGAAGACACCGAACACCCGGCCCCGCCGGCAGTCGCCGACCTGCGCCGCCGGATCCGCGCTGCCGACGGTGTGCTGATCGCCACCCCGGAGTACAACGGGTCACTGCCCGGCGTGCTCAAGAACGCACTGGACTGGCTTTCCCGGCCGGCCGACGACGGTCCCGTGCTCGATCGGAAGCCGGTTGCCATGATCGGCGCTTCGCAGGGCCCGCTGGGCTCCATTCGCGCGCAGCTCAATCTACGGCAGGTGCTGCACAAGATGAACGCGAACGTGGTGGGCCAGCCCGAGTTCGTGTTGCCCCATGCACAGCAGGCTTTGGCCGGCGGTGAACTCCCGACCGGATCACCTTCTCTGGAGATCCTCACCGCCGTTGTCGAAGCTCTCGTAAACCTGATCCAGCTCCACAGCGTGATCATCTCACCCCGCAGGTGACCGCCGTCTTCCCCTCCCCGCCCGGAGCATCGGAGTCCCCATGAGCCAGCAGCCTTCACCGCCCACTTCACGGCAACTGAGGAAGAACATCTTCGTCAGCGTCGCCGGTTCCGCTATCGAGTGGTACGACTTCTTCATCTACGCGTCGGCCTCGGCGCTCGTGCTGAACAAGCTGTTCTTCCCATCCGTCGACTCCGTCGCGGGCACGCTGCTCGCGTTCACCACCTTCGCCGTGGGCTTCCTGATCAGACCCGTGGGTGCTGCCGTGTTCGGGCACTTCGGCGACAAGTTCGGCCGCAAGCCGACGCTGGTGACCGCCATGATGATCATGGGGGCTGCGACGACCGCGATCGGCCTGCTGCCGCCGTACGCCACTCTCGGCGTAGCGGCACCGATCCTGCTGGTCGTGCTGAGGCTCATTCAGGGGCTGGCTCTCGGCGGCCAGTGGGGTGGCGCGGTGCTGCTGGTCACGGAGAGCGCCCCCGAAGGTAAGCGCGGCTTCTACGGCAGCTTCGCGCAACTCGGCGTGCCGATCGCGCTGATCGTCTCCAACGTGATGTTCCTCGTACTGTCCGCCGCCGTGTCCCAGGATGCCTTCCTGGCCTGGGGTTGGCGGATTCCCTTCCTGTTCAGCGTCGTGCTCATCGGCGTCGGGCTGTACGCGCAGTCGCGCGCCTCGGAGACGAGTACGGGCGTCCCGGACCAGCCGGAACGCCGACGCGCGCCGCTGTTGGAACTGCTGCGCTCGCACCCGAAGCAGATCCTGCTGGCCGCTGGTGCGACCGTGATCAACGGTGGCGCCTATTACCTGCTCACGGTCTACATCCTGTCGTACGCCACGCAGGTGCTGGCCGTCCCGCGTGGCACGATCCTGACCGGAGTTCTGGTGTCCGCAGTCGCGTCGGGCTTGACGATCCCCGCGGCCGCGGCATTGTCCGATCGCGTCGGGCGGCGCCGCGTCTTCCTCAGCGGAGCAGCGCTGCTCGCGGTGTGGGGATTCCCGATGTTCTGGCTCGTGAACACCGGCTCGGCAGTGCTGATCACAGTGGCTCTGGTCGTTGCTCAACTGATCTTCAGTCTCACGTATGGGCCTTGCCCCGCGCTGTTCTCCGAAATGTTCGGAGCGCGGGTCCGCTACTCCGGCGTCTCAGTCGGATACCAGATCGGCGCGGTGGCCGGCGGGGCACTGGCTCCCATCATCGCGACGTCCCTGCACGCCGAGTTCCATACGACCAACGCGATCGCCCTCTACCTCGCCCTGATGGCGGCGGTGTCGTTCGTGTCGGTGTTCTTGGTCACCGAATCGTCTCGTCGTAAGGGAGCAGTTGAGCAGTCGCTGGCAGTCGTGAAAGCGGAGTAAAACCACGTGCGGTCGGTGCAGCTGTTGGGCTTCTTCTTTCGCGCCGGGCTGGTCAGGCCAGGTAGTCGTGTACCGGGACGGCAGGGGCAAGCGCGAGGTCGGTCAGCACGTGCGACGCCGACACGATTTCGAGGACCGGCAAATCGGCCAGCGGTGCCATGACGTGCGCCGCCAGCTGCAGCCTGGCCGGCCCCTGCCATGCCTGCTTGATCGTGACGTCGGTGATCTGCGTTCGCACCAGGTCGCACACGCGGAGGCCGCCCGTGTAGTCGGTGATCGTCTTGATCCCGAAGCTCGGCAGAGTGATCTGGCGCCGCGCTTCGGCGGGATCGAGCGGGAGGTGCTTGTAGGCCATCGTGGCCGTGGCGACGCGCTGGCTACCGTAGTCCAGTGTGCCGACGAGCGCACCCTCTTCGGTGAAGAGCTTAGGTGTGCCGATCGTCTTCGGGTAGGCCGACAGCTCGCGTCCGGCGAGTATCGCCCCGACGTTGTCGAGGTGCATGGAGTGCAGGTACTCGCCCTCCTCACCGTCGAGCACCACCGGGATCACCTGCCCGGCTTCGGTATAGGAGCCGAAGCCGTCGACGTCTCCCATGCACATGACCTCGAACCGCACCAGTGGTTCGCTGATCTCGAGCGGGAAGGGGACCATGGCACGTAGTGCCTTGGGGTCAGTGCGGTAGACGATGGTGAAGTATTCGCGGTCGACGAACCTGGTGACGCGCAGCGGGTACGGCGGTGCCGTGAGGGGGGTCAGGGGGCTCCGGAGGAGTTCTTCCGGTCGCATGGGTCTGGTCCTCTCAGAGGCTCGAAGGAACGTGGACGAGAGCGCAGACGCCGTCGCGATCACTGTCGGCCGTCGCTGTCGAGGCCGTCGAAAACACGATGAGGATCGCGGCCAACACGGACTTCCTGCGCACGGGATCTCCACGGAATTGCGATCACCGAGACCAATTCTCGGGTTATGTCTCAAGGATGGCACCGAATGAGCCGGTCGGCCTGCGCTGTCATCACAAGCTTCGACGTCGAGGAAGCGCTGTCGGCGCGTGGCCCGTGAACCCGCCATCTGAGATCTGCTGTGGGCCAGTATAAGGGACAACTCCTGGGCTCTTTCCTTGGTCCATTCGGCTGTTGGTCAGGTACACGATAAACTGGATCTCAAATATCCAGTTAAAGGCATGGGAGGCCTCCGTGGAGTATCCGTTCGACCCCGATCTCGCTGCCGTGGTCCCGCTGATCCCCGACATCGGCGACCTCGGCGACATCGACGCGACGCGTGAACGAGTCAAGAGGATCCTGGAGGACCTGGTCGGCGACGTCGATGACTCGGGTGTGTCGGTGCGGGACAGGTCCGTGCCGGGTCCCAAGGGAGCGCCGGACGTCCGGGTGCGCGTGTACACGCCCGACAGGATTGCGGCGCCGGGTCTGCTCTTCGACGTGCACGGTGGGGGATTCGTCATCGGCGATCTCGACTCGGATCACGTCGAAATGCTCGACACCGCGCGAGAACTCGGAGTCGTCGTCGTGTCGGTCGACTACCGGCTCGCGCCCGAGGCGCCCTACCCTGCCGGGCTCGAGGATTGCTATGCGGCGCTGGCCTGGTCGGTTGAAAACGCGCACGAGCTCGGCATCGACCCTGAGCGTGTGGTCATCCGAGGCGCGAGCGCGGGCGGCGGGCTGTGCGCAGCCCTCGCGCTGCTTGCACGCGATCGTGGCGGGCCCGCCATCGCCTTCCAGTTCCTCGCCGTTCCGGAAGTCGACGACCGGCTGACCACCGGAAGCATGCGCCGGTTCGACGACACTCCACTGTGGAAACTCCCGAATGCCCGATTCAGCTGGGACTACTATCTGGGAGAGGGTGTGCGTGGTACTGAGGACGTGCCGGTTTACGCCGCGCCGGCCCGCGCGACGGACCTGGCCGGGCTGCCGCCGGCCTACATCTCCGTAATGGAGTTCGATCCGCTGCGCGACGAAGGAATCGCCTACGCGCAAGCTCTTCTGGCCTCCCACGTGCCCACGGAGCTGCATCTCTTCCCCGGTACGTTCCACGGGTCATTGCTCGTCGACTCGGCTGTCAGCCGGAGGGAAATCGCCGAATCCCGGGCGGTGCTGGCGCGTGCGCTGGGTGCCCAGTCGAATTGAGTCGTGATCAGTCAGTGGCCTGATCCGTTGTCTGGCTCTCGTTGTGAGTTTCGTGATCTTCACGTGGACGGAAGGAATGAAGCCGCATACTGTTCCACACCACGAGTACCGAAGACAGGGACATCGCCGCTCCCGCGATAAGGGGGTTGAGCAATCCGAGCACGGCCAGGGGAAGCGCGATGACGTTGTAGGCGAAAGCCCACACCAAATTCCCGCGGATGGTCGCAAGCGTACACCGGGACAGCCGGACGGCATCGGCCACGGCACGCAGATCCTCCCTGACCAGGATGACGTCGGCCGCCTTCATCGCGAGATCCGTACCGTCGGCAAGCGCGATACCGAGGTCGGCCGACGCCAGGGCGGCAGAGTCGTTGATCCCGTCACCGACCATGGCCACACAGCGGCCGGCATCCCGCAGCTCGCGGACGATCTTCGCTTTATCCGCGGGAAGCACGCCGGCCCGGACGTCATTGATCCCGAGAATTTCCGCTACCGCACGCGCTGCGCGTTCGTGGTCGCCGGTCAGCAACACCGTCTGCAGCCCCAGCCGGTGGAGCTCTTTGACGCCCGCACGGGCCGAGCCCCGAAGTTCGTCGGTGAGCTCGATGGCACCGAGGACTTCGTGGTCACGCACGACGAAGACGGCAGTGCCCGTGGCGGCGTGAACCAGCTCTCGCGGAATGGTGAGACCGTCGAGCAGAGCAGCACGGCCGACCGTCACGGTCGATCCCGCGACGACGGCGCGTACGCCTAGGCCCGGCAACGCACGGAACTCGGTCGAGTGGGGGAGCCGTTCGCCGGCCGCGGCGACGATGGCTGCGGCGACGGCGTGCTCAGAGCCTGATTCTGCTGCCGCGGCGAGGTCAAGCACCTCCTCACGTGATGTACCGGCGATCGTGCGCACTCCGGCGACGGTCATGCGACCGGAGGTCACTGTGCCGGTCTTGTCGAGAACGACCGTGTCGATCGCGCGGCTCGCTTCCAGTGCGCCGATCCCCTTGACCAAGATCCCCAGCTGGGCCCCGCGGCCGATGCCCGCCATCAACGCCGTGGGTGTCGCCAGGCCGAGCGCGCAGGGGCACGCGACGATGAGGACCGACACCGCTGCAGCGAACCCCGTGCCGAGCCCGGAACCGAGGACGACCCAACCCGCCATCGTCAGGAGAGCGGCGGCGAGAACCAGCGGCACGAACACCGCGCACACCCGGTCGACCAGGCGCTGTACGTTCGCCTTGTCGGCTTGAGCCCGCTCCGCCAGGGCGGCCATCCGTGACACCTGAGTCGCAGCACCCACGTGGGTGGCTGAGATCACGAGCCGTCCGTCCAGCGCGGTCGTACCGCCCGCGACCCGATCACCGACGCTTGCCTCGACGGGGAGCGGCTCTCCGGTCATGGCGCTGGTGTCGACGGCGGACCGGCCGCCGACTACCACGCCGTCGGCGGCGAGCCGCTCACCCGGCTTCACGACGAACTGGTCTCCGCGGCGCAGATTTTCGACGTCCAGCAGTACTTCGGTGTCTCCCTGCACGACTCGTACCTGCTTTGCAGTTAGTGCTTCCAGCGCTGTGAGCAAGCTGGCTGCACCTCCCTTTGCGCGGGCTTCGAAGTACCGGCCCGCTAGGAGGAAGGTCGTCACGCCGGCGGCGACGTCGAAGTAGAGCGTGTCCGCGCCGCCCGTGACGATCGCCCAGGTGGACCAGCCGAAGGCCGCCAGCACGCCGAGGGAGACGAGGGTGTCCATGCTGGATGAGCCGTGCCGGAGGTTGCGCAGCGTGGCGCGGTGGAACGGCGCTGCGCACCAGAAGACCACCGGAATGGCCAGGAGGAGGCACAGCACCTGCCAGCCCGGAAACTGGAACCGCGGTACCAGCTCCAGCGTGATCGAGAGGTCGCACAGGGGGAACGTCAGAACGGTGGCGACGGTCATCCGCCGCCGCAGGTTCCGCGCACGGGTCCCGTAGCGGTCGTCGTCGAACTCGACCTCGTCTGCTTCGACGGTATAGCCCGCGGCGCCGACCGCGGACGCAAGCGTCTCGCGACTGACGTTCGGCGGCCGCAGGACGGTCGCCTTTTCGGTGGCGTAGTTGACGGTGGCCTCGACCCCGTCGATCCGATTGAGAGCCCGTTCGACCCGGACGGCGCAGGCGGCGCACGTCATGCCGCCGATCACCAGGTCCGTCCGCTGTCGCAGGGGTGCCGTAGTCGTCTTCATCGCGGGAGCTTTCTCGAAGAGGTCAGCGGGCCACTCGGCGGGCGAGTGCATCCAGCAGGGCGTCGTGGTCGTCGTCCAGGGCGGTCCGTCCCCGATGGCGCGCGAGGCGATCGTCGTGGCGGCTCCACTGCACGAGCAGGACCACCACCGTGACCAGCAGCGGCAGCTCACCGCCGCCCCAGGCGATCCCGCCTCCGAGCCGTTGGTCTCCGAGCGCGTCGGTCTGCCAGGCCAGATCCAGGTAGCGGTAGAACTTCTCGCCGATCAGTGAATCCCGGTTGAGGACCAGGATGGCGAAGTACATGTGGAACGGCGACGCGGCGAGCAGCATGCCGAGCTTGGCTGCGTGTGGCAGCGGCCGCGGCGCGGGGTCGATGCCGACCACGACCCAGTAGTACAGGTAGCCGGTGACGACAAAGTGGATGTTCATCAGCTGGTGGGCCCAGTGGTATTGCATCACTGCGGGGAACAGGCCCGTGAAATAGAGCAGGTAGTACGAGCCGATGAACACCGGGAACGCGACCAGCGGATGCGCGAGGAACCGGGTGGCTGGGGCATGGAGGGCCGCGACGACCCAGGCGCGGGCGCCCGCTGGGGCGTCGCGGCCGGTCGCCGGTAGCGCGCGGAGGGCGAGCGTCACCGGGCCCGAAATCGCGAGCAGGGCCGGTGCGAGCATGTTCAGCAGCATGTGGACGATCATGTGCAGGCTGAACGAGCCAGGAGCGTGGACCGCCAGGCCGGATGACGTCGAGACCAGGATCAGCAACCAGCCGGACGTCCAGGTCAGCACCCGGCCGGTGGGCCACGTGTCGCCGCGGTGGCGCAGGCGCCGGACACCGGCCAGGTAGGCGGCGATGGCGAGGACCGCGATGACGGCGAAGATCAGGTCGGGTCGCCAGTCGAGCAGGAGCCGGCTCAGCTCCGGTGGTGTCGGCAGTTCGTACCCGAGGATCGTGTTCTGCGCGGAAGGGGTCCTGGAGAAGAAGGTCGGCGGCGGTACGCGGGCCAGGCCGGCCGCGAGGGCCATGGTGACAGCCAGGAGCGTCAGCTCGATACCCGCGATTCGGACGACCGACGCCGTCCCCCAGCGACGGCGAGCCCAGTACGCGATCGCCAGCACAACGGCGGCGACGGCGAACTTCACGAACACGAGAATCCCGTAGCCGCTGGCGAAGCCATCCGGACCGGTCAGCACGTATCCGCTGATGCCACCGGAAAGAACAGTCACGACCGCGCAGACCAGCACGAGCCGCCGTTGCCGGCGCAGCACCAGCTCGTCACGCCCGCCGCGGCGGGCCCAGAGCACCAACGCGACGACCGAGCCGGTCCACAGTGACGCCGCCGCGACGTGCCAGACGACGCTGTTGGTCACCACATCATGCCAGGCCCCGACTTCCGGGTGCCCGACGACGACCGGCGGCAGCAGCGCCGCGACGCCGAGCAGGGCTATAAGCGCGGCCGGGCGCCAGGTCACCAGGACCCTGGCGGTGACCACGGCGATCGCGGCCAAGATCAGCGTGACCAGCCACGCCTTCGGCTCCTCGGCCGGCCCGACGAGGCCGGGGAACAGGGCCGGATCGAACGCGTCGGTCACCGGCCGTCCCGACGCCTGCGCGGCGGAGAAGAACACCATCGCGGCGGCGGCCACGGCCCAGGTCGCCGCCGCGTACCGGACCGGACGCAGCGCGGCATAGGCGGCCGGCGAGACGATCCCGGACGCCGGGCCGGGCACCACGAAGGCGGCGAACAGTGCGCCGCCGGCGGTCACCGCGCCCGCGGTGCCGGCCAGCAGCCTGAACACCGAGGCACCGACGTCGGTCCACCATCCCGGTTCGCTGTCGCCGAGGAGGCGGTGGACGTCCGGCGTCAGGACGACGATCGTGACCACGACGGTGACCGCCGAACCGCCGGCGGCGGCACCCCAAAGCCGCGCGGAACGGCTCCGCATCGTGGACCTCCTCGGATCTCGGCCCTTCCGCACACAGGTCGGATGAAACCGCGGTGGAGTTCCCGCCGACGGGAACCGGATACTGGACATCCTGGATCCTCGGCGGCGGAGTTGACCGGGGGGCCGGACAGGTTGGCCCGATCCCGGGCAGATTCGGCCGTACCGACGGTGTCCGGCCGGCGGCCGGAGCGGCACCATCGGAAACCGTGACCACATCCCCACGCCCCGTTCGGGTGGACGTCGTCCTCTTCGACGGTTGTGACGATCTCGACGTGTTCGGCCCGATGGAAGCCCTGGGCATCGCACGCAAGCGAGGCGCTCAGCTCGAAATCACCACCGTTACGCTCGCCGCACAGGAGTTCGTCGTCACCAACCACGGTGTCCGGATCGTGCCCGGCGGCGAATACCGTCCTGGTGCCGACTACCTGGTCGTGCCCGGTGGCGGCGCGGGTGGCTCGAGCGGTGTCGGGGCGCAGCTGAGCAGCGGTGACTGGTACGAACCGCTCGTGACGGCCATGGAGTCGGGAACCACGCTCGTGGCGGTGTGCACAGGTGCGCTCCTGCTCGCCGGGGCCGGTGTTCTCGGGACCCGGCCGGTATCGACTCACCACGCCTCGATGGAACGTCTGCGCGGGATGGGAGCGAACGTCGTCGCCGAGCGGGTCGTCGACGCCGGTGACGTGATCAGCGCCGGCGGCATCACCAGCGGTATCGACCTCGGTCTGTGGCTGGTGGAGCGGATCGCGGGTCGCGAAGCCGCCGACCGCGCCGCGGAAGTCTTGGAGTACGAACGGTTCCGGCCCGCGGGAACTTTCGAGCCGGTCTCTCCGACCACTGCTGACGAGCAGAAGTCGGAAGGTGACCACAGTGCTTGATACCCGTCCCCCGATCGTCCTGGCCGTCTTGGGCGCCTGCCTGCTCGCCGCCGGGTGCAGCGTGGCCCCGGCGGCCGATGCGCCGTCCACCGCGATGTCGTCGCGCGCCGCTGCTGGGCAGGGTGGATGGCCGGCTCCGACGTGTCCGCCGTTACCGGTGCTAGCTGCGCCGCAGCGGATCGTCACGATGGACGGCGGCGCGGCGGCGATCCTGGTCGAGCTCGGTCTCGGCGGCCGGATCGTCGGTACGGCCGCGACCGACTACTTCATTCCGTTCTCCGGCGAACAGCGCGTGAAACTGGACCGCATCCCGGTCCTCGACCCCGTCCGGGGAAGCACGGAGAAGGTGCTCGACGCTCATCCGGATGTCGTCGTCGGTACCTCGAACCTGAGCTTCGGCGGGTTCGACGGCACTCCGACGGTCGAGGTGCTCGAAAAGGCGGGCATCAAGGCGCTCGCGGCGTGCCAGTCGCAGCCCGCTCCGGTCCGGGACATCGGCCAGACCACGAAATTCGTCACCGACGTGGCGACCGTGCTCGGCGTCCCGGCCGCCGGTGCGAAGCTGGCCGACCGCATCCGGGTGGAGGCGGGGAATCCCGCCGCCGGTGGAGATCCGGTGCCCGTGCTGGTATTGACCGGGGTTCCGGCTGCGGGAACTCCGGTGTCAACGCGGGGCGGCGGCACGCTCATCAACGGTGTCGTGGCCCAAGCCGGTGGCCGGAACCTCGCCGAGGACATCGTCGCTGCGTTCGCGGGGCTGAGCGCCGAGTCGATCGCCGAGCGGGATCCGCGGGCGATCGTCGTCCTTTCCGGCTTCGCCAAGGCGTCCGACGCGGATCTGCTCGCGGGTGTGCGGGCCAGCCCGCTCCTGGCCGGGACGACTGCCGTTCGGGAGAACCGCGTCGCGGTTCTCCCACAGAGCATCGCGCTGACGCCGAGCGTCCTCAACGGACAAGCGGTCCGCTCGGTGACCGATCTGCTGAAGCGGCCCGCAGCATGACCGCACGGGTAGCGACGCGCGACCGTCCGCCATTGTTGCGCCGCGTGCCCCTGCCCGCGCTCGTCGTCGTCCTCGCGGCCGTGCTGGCCCTGTCCATGACGGCCGCGATCGGCATCGGTCCGGTGTCGGTTCCGGCGGGCGACGTTGTCGACGCGCTGACCCGGCACCTCGGCGACTCCGGGACGGCCGGACGCTACGACTTCATCGTGTGGGAGCTGCGGATCCCTCGCGTTCTGCAGGGCGCTTTCGTCGGTGCCGGTCTGGCGGTGGCGGGCCTGCTGACGCAGGCCATGACCGGCAACCCCCTGGGCGATCCGTACGTGCTGGGGTTGTCTTCCGGTGCCGCGGTCGGAGCGGTACTCGTCTTGACCACCGCCGGGTCGGCGGTGCTCGGTCTGCTCACCGTTCCGGTCGCCGCGTTCCTGGGAGCCCTGGCCGCGGCCGCGGTCGTCTTCGTATTGGCACGCGCCGGCACGCGGACCCCACCGGCGCGGCTGGTCATGACCGGGATCGCGCTGGCGCAGCTGCTGTCCGGCGTGGTCTCGTTCCTGCTGCTCACCACCCGCAACTCCAACGCCCAACAGCAAGTCTTGTTCTGGCTCCTCGGCAGCCTGGCCGGAACGCAGTGGGCCCTGGCCACCGTCGGCGCGGTGGCGATAGGCCTCCTGATCGTCGCCGCCGCAGCTGTTTCCAGCCGTATGAACCTACTGGTTCTCGGGGACGACGGCGCCGCCGCGCTCGGTCTGAACTCGTCACGGCTGCGCCTCGTGCTGCTGGTACTGGTGACGCTGCTGACCGGCACCGCGGTCGCGGTCGCCGGCAGCATCGGTTTCCTCGGGCTGGTGGTGCCCAACCTGGCCCGACTCTTGGTCGGCGCGGACCATCGCCGCGCCGTCCCGGTCGGCGCGTTGCTGGGTGCGTTGATCCTGGTTTGGGCGGACACAGCTGCGCGCGTGGTGCTTGCCCCGACCGAGACGCCGATCGGGATCCTCACCGCCGTCTTCGGCGTGCCGGTCTTCCTTCTGGTCCTGCGTCGCAGCGCGACCGGAACGGCCGGTCTCTCATGAAGCTTGCCTTCGCCGGAGTCAACGCCGGCTACACGGACGTTCCGGCGGTTCGCGACATCGACGTGAGCGTCTCCGAAGGCGAGTTCGTCGCGTTGGTCGGACCGAACGGCAGCGGAAAGTCCACTTTGCTCAAGACCGTCTATCGGGCCCTCAAGCCGTCGGCCGGTCAGGTGGTTCTCGGTGACGACGACCTGTGGCGCGCGCCTCGACGCGATGTCGCACGCGCGGTCGGCGTCTTGGGCCAGGAGCAGCTGGGCGGATTCGACTTCACGGTCCGGGAGGCCGTCGCCCTCGGCCGCTACCCGCACCACGGCCCGTTCGCCCGGCTCGGCCCGGCGGACGCCGACATCGTGGACGAAGCCCTCGAGCGCTGCGGCTGCGGGCACCTGGCGGACCGTTCACTGGCGACGCTGTCGGGTGGCGAGCGGCAACGGGTCCTGTTCGCACGTGCGCTCGCGCAACGGCCGCGGCTGCTTGTACTGGACGAGCCGACTAACCACCTGGATCCTCGGCATCAGATCGCCGTGCTGGAATTGGCGACGTCCCTGGGAGTCACCGTGCTGGCGGCGCTGCACTCTCTAGACCTCGCCGCGCAGTACGCGGACACGGTTCTCGTGCTGGACGCGGGGCGGGTCCACCGCTCGGGTCCGCCGCGTGACGTCTTCGAGTCGCAGGTCCTGCGCGAAGTTTTCGGTGTCGGCGGGGCGCTCGTCGACGACCCGGTGACGGGTGCGGCCAGGTTGCTGCTGCGCCCGCTGTGAGGTCGGCCAGTTCAGCGGTGACCAAACAGCCGTGCCGAGGCTTCAGCGCGAGCGGCTGGGAACTTGGTCACCCAGGAGAAACGGCAGCGGCAGTGAAGAAGCACGCGGCTCGTCGCGGCACGCGCAAACTCGACAGTTTCATGGCGTGCAGCAGAACGAGCCGCGCGCAGGGTCGCGTCTCCCTTAGCGGGCTAAACCTCTTCATGTCACGGGTGGCGGTGGCGGCACGAAGGCAACCTGCGGTGATCTTGGACGTCGTCCAAACTGGTTCGCGCAGTCCGGCTGAGCCGAGGGGGTGACGCCGAGTGTCGCCGACAATGCGGGCACACTGGCGCCGCGGTCGCAATCGAAGGTCGCGGACTGTCAGTTGGCCACAGCTGTGGCCGCGGTCGCGGTGGCCTGACGTCGGTCACGCAGCACGGCCAGCAAGATCGGAACCAGGCCGAGGACCGCGACGAAGGCGTTGGCCGCGTTCAGGATGATCGTCTGGGCCACGGTCGGAGGCTCCGTGTTGAACAGGTGGTAGAAGAAATGCGGCACCTGCCAGATCGAGAACGCCAGCGCGGCCGGCACGACGTAGTGCGTCTTCGGCTTCACCAGGGCTATCCCCAGCAGCAGAGCGATACCCAAAGTCGCGCCACCGAAGTCGTGGGCGAGGTGGTCGCTGAAGGGCGGGTTCAGGTCCACTGTGGGGAAGTTGTCGTAGAAGCTGCGGGGTGCGAGCTGGTTCCATCCGCCTACGATCAGCTGCTCGTAGAACGGGATCACCAGTGTCAGCCGGATGGCGAGGTTGTTCATCGGGGTCCTTTCGGGCTCAAGCCGGGACTGCGGTGAGGTGCCGGTGTGTGCGGCGGTACCGGGCCGGCGTCGTCCCGGTCGCGGTGGTGAAGTGGGTCCGGAACATCTCGTCGGAACCGAAGCCGACATCCCGGGCGATCAGGCCGATCGGGCGATCGCAGATTTCCAACAAGCGGCGGGCCTCGGAGATGCGCTGCCCGGTGAGCCAGGCCATCACCGTCATCCCCGTCTCGGCCTGGAAGCGACGCGTCAACGTGCGCACGCTGACCCCGGCGTGAGCGGCGATCGAACCCAGCGTGTGCGATCCCGCGAGATTCTCCTGCAGCCAGAGGCGCGTCCGATCGAGGGAGTCGCCGGCGAAGCCGACGGGACGATGGAGCACCTGCGGCTGACCGCCCTCGCGATGAGGGGCGCTGACGAGGAAGCGTGCGATCGCGTCGGCCGCGGTGGTGCCGAGGTCGGCGCGGAGGACGTGCAGGCACAAGTCGACACCGGCAAGCAACCCGGCCGAGGTGAGGATCGAGCCATCGTCGACATAGAGCCGATCCTCCTGGACATTCACGCGGGGATACCCGCGACGCAACTCTGACGCACAGCGCCAATGCGTGGTCGCCGGACGTCCGTCGAGCAGTCCGGCTGCAGCCAGCACGAAGGCGCCGATGCAGATCGACATGATCCGGGCCCCTCGGGTCGCCGCGGCCCGTAGAGCCGTGAGCACCTCGACGGGCAATGGCTCGCCCAGCGGGTGCCGTCCCGGGACGATCACGGTGTCGGCCTCGGCCATCATCGACAGCGGTTCGACTTTCGTCGCCACGAGCCCGGCGCCGACCGGCGGTTCGGGATCGGGGCCGACCAGCGCCACCGAGTACGGGTTGCGCAACCGCGGCGCCTCGGCGGTGATGAAGGACGGCCACGGGCCGAAGACTTCGAGGGGAACCGCCAGGTCCACCCCGACTGTGCCGGGAAGGACGAGGATCGCCACCCGGTGGGGGTTGGTCGCGTTCATCGATTCAGGCCCGTTCGGCGTTGCGCTCGACTTGCCGCACGTACTCGGCGAACTTGCGGGTGCCTTCGCGGTGCTCGCCGACCGGCAGGAGGCCGCCGCTGGTCATCGCCTTGCCGACCGCGCCCGGCATCTTGACGGGGATGACGATCTTCCGTGTACCGCGCGCCTTGACCAGTCGCCTGGCCATGTCGACCATCTGCAGCTTCTCAGGTCCGGCGAGTGGTGGCAGGTAGCCGGCCGGGCTCTTCCCGACCTGCGCGACGAGGGCACGGGCGACGTCGATCGCGGCGACCGGTTGGGACAGTTGACGCGGAACCGGCACGAACGGGCCGTAGGCGTCGTCGATCAGGGGATCGGGGAACTCCTGGAACTGGGTGGCCCGCAGGATGGTCCACGGCACCCGGCCGTTCCGAACGCGTTCCTCCTGCGCGCGCTTGCCCACGTAGTAACCGAGCTCGACATCGTCGATCCCGACGATGGACAGCGTGATGATCTGGCGAATGGCCGCCCTGGCGCCCTCTTCGACCAGGTTGCCGGCAGCTTTGCCGAAGAACTCCACGGCCGCCTTCTTCCGCACGGTGGAGATGTTGCTGACGTCGATGATCTCGTCGCAACCGGCGAGGGCGGCGGCCAACCCGGTCCCGGCGACGAGGTCGACGCCCAGCGAACGCGCCAAGACGACCGGCTCGTGGCCGGCCTCGGTCAGCTCGCGGACCACCAGCTTGCCCATCAGGCCGGTTCCGCCGGCTACTGCCACTCGCATCGATCTCCCTTTCGCCCGGTGTCGGTCTTACCCACCAGACTGGGTGGCCCGGTGGAACGTGACAGCCTGCGTCGGCCGTCACACGGGATGGTGTCGTCGGAAGCGGCTCTTGGTGAGTTGGGCCACCCAGACGGGTAAGGCCCCGCCGGACTTGTCCACGTTTTGCCTGCGTTTCTCGGTCGTATCGCTGGTCCACTGCGAAACTGTGTCCGCGAGGAGTGCCGACGTTTTCCCTGGTCGTGTGACATCGATGTCACACGAGCAGAGTCTTGTCCACTTTGTCGCCTTGACCTGCCGCCGAGTGACATCGATTCTTCGTGGCAACGTTGTCATCCACCGTCACCGTCGACGCCGGCCGCGCGCGTCCGATGACGGCCTGCAGAGCGGAGTCATCATGGCCCAGGACGTCACCGGCAGACCTGACGATTCGACGGTTTCACGGCGGCACCTGTTGACGACCGGAACCGGTCTGCTGGCCGGCTTCGGCTTGGCCGCACTGGTTCCGGGCGTCGCATCGGCGGCTCTTGCGGATCCGGTAGCCGCCGAAACGCCGCGGGCGAACGACCTCGCCTTGTTCAGGCCCGTGCAGGTCTCCTCCACCGACTACGCCGCCACTCCTGCCGAATTCGCCGTCGACGGCCTCGCCCGGATCGGTGCCCAAGGGTCGGGCTGGCGAGCGGCGGCGGGCGACGGTCAGTGGATCATCGTGGATCTCCAAGGCCGCTGCCAGGTCAGCTCGGTGGTGTTGACGTTCGAGGCTCGGCCGGGCGACCCCGCCTTCGACGCGGGCGCGTCCCGGAGCCACACCACCGGAACCGAAGTCCTGTCCAGCTATGCGACGGTGTTCGACCTCGACGTCTCACAGGACGGCCGCTCGTGGCGAACCGTGTACTCGACGGACGCCGGTCCCGGCGGTGTGGTCACGATCCCGCTGGCCGGCGGCGTGACCGCGCGCTGGGTGAGGTTCTCGGCTTCGCAGCGTTCGACGACCAACCCGCTCGGCCTGAACGGGTTCCAGGTCTACGGGACCACCAAGGAGAACCGGCCCCCGGCGCGGGGCTGGACCAGCTTCTCATTGCGCGACCACGACCGGCCGCCCGCGCTGTCCGTGTCCGTCGACGGCACCGTTCCGCTCGAGTCCGGCTGGGCTCTGACGATGCAGGACTGGGCGCCCAGCACGGATGGCGCAGTGCTCTCCGGTGCGAACGTCGACACGCGTGGCTGGCTGCCGGCGACCGTGCCGGGCACCGTACTGGCCTCCCTGGTCGAGCAGGGGCAATTGCCGGACCCCGTCTTCGGGATGAACAACATGCACATCCCGGAGGCGCTGTCCCGGCACAGCTGGTGGTACCGCCGGGCGTTCGGACTCCCGCGCGGTCTCGACGCCTCGCCGGGCCGGCACGTCTGGCTGGAGTTCGACGGGATCAACCACGAGGCTCAGGTCTGGCTCAACAGTGCGAACCTGGGCACGTTGAGCCATCCGTTCGGACGCGGGGTTTTCGACGTCACAGCGGCTCTGCGCCGCTCCGGTGACCAAACGCTCGCTGTGAAGATCTCGCCCATGCCTCTGCCTGGCAGCCCCGGGGACAAGAGTGTTGCGGGCTACGGCTTCGTCGCCGCGGACAGCACCATGTTCCAGAACTCGCCGACCTACCTCGCGGTGTCCGGATGGGACTGGATGCCTGCGGTCCGTGACCGCGCGTCGGGAATCTGGGACCACGTGCGGCTGCGGTCCACCGGCGCCGTCGTGCTCGGCGACGTCCGCGTGGACACCAGGCTGCCGAAGCTGCCCGACACCAGGATCGCGGAGGTCACCGTGACGGTGCCCGTCCGCAACGCAGCCGCCACCGCCCAGCGGGTCAAGGTCTCCACGGGATTCGAGAATGTGGACGTCTCGACGACGGTGACCGTGCCTGCTGGGCAGACGACCGACGTCGTGTTCGCACCGTCAGCGTTTCCGCAGCTGAGGATGAACAACCCGAAGTTGTGGTGGCCCAACGGCTATGGTGACCCGGCCCTCCACGACCTGACGGTGACCGCGGCGATCGGGGCGTCGGTCAGCGACAAGCGGACCGTCAAGATCGGGCTGAGGCAGATGGGGTACCAGTACGACCTGCCGATCGTAATCCGTGCCAACCGCGCCACGCAGACGGTCGACCTCGCGCCCCAAACCGCGCGGTACGTCCGGATGCAGGGCCTCCAGCGGGCCACGAGCTGGGGCTTCTCGCTTTGGACGATGTCGGTGGTCGACAGCAAGGCGCCGGACACGGACCTGGCCGAGGGCAAGACGGCGACGTCGTCCTCGGTGTCTGACGGCAACCCGCCGGAGCGGGCCTTCGACGGCGACCCGAACACCCGCTGGACGTCGGCTTACGAAGACAACCAGTGGCTGCAGGTCGACCTCGGTGCCGCGACCGCGTTCGACCGGGTCGTGCTGACCTGGGAGACAGCGTACGCCCGGACGTTCAAGATCCAGGTGTCGCAGGACGGCGACACCTGGACCGACGCCGCGTCGGTGGACAACAGCCCGAAACCGCTGACCTTCCTCGTCAACGGCGTCAAGGTGTTCGCCCGCGGCGGCAGCTGGGGCTGGGACGAACTGCTGCGCCGGATGCCGGCCGAGCGAGCCGACGCTGTCGTCGCGATGCACCGCGACATGAACTTCACCCTGATCCGCAACTGGGTCGGCTCGTCCTACCGGCAGGAGCTGTTCGACGCCTGCGACAAGTACGGCATCCTGCTGTGGAACGAGTTCTGGGACGGCTGGTCGGGCGATCCAGCCAATCATGACATCTTCCTGGCGCAGGCGAAGGACACCGTGCTGCGCTACCGACACCACGCGTGCGCGACGGTCTGGTTCGGCTGCAACGAGGGCAGCCCGCCGGCCGAAATCGACGACGCGCTCAGGGAGATCGTCACCACGAACACCGATCTCCTTTACCAGAGCAACTCCGCCGGAGGCGTGATCACGGGCGATGGCCCGTACCGCTGGCTGGATCCGAAGCAGTACTTCACGGGCGAGGCGACCGGCGGCAAGTACGGGTTCTGGAGCGAGATCGGCTTGCCGGGTGTGTCGGTGGTGGAAAGCATGCGCAACCTGGTCGGCAAGGACGACCCGGGCTGGCCGATCGGTGCTTCCTGGTTCTTGCACGACTGGTCGACGAAGGGGAACCAGTCGCCGCAGGGGTATCTGGCGGCGATCGACGCGCGGCTCGCGCCGTCGACGAGCCTCGCGGAGTTCTGCCGCAAGGCGCAGTTCGTCAACTACGAGAGCATGCGCGCGATCTTCGAGGGCTGGAACACCAGGTTGTGGGCGGATGCCACGGGCGTGCTGCTGTGGATGTCGCACCCCGCGTGGCACAGCACGGTCTGGCAGACCTACGACTACGACCTCGACGTCAACGGCAGCTACTACGGCGCGCGCAAGGGCTGCGAGCACCACCACGTCCAAGCTGATTTGTCGACCTGGCAGGTGACGGTGGTCAACCACACACCGAACGCGGTCGGCGGGGTCGTGGTCAGGGCGGAGCTGCTCGGCTTGGACGGAAAGAGCCTCGCGGCTCCGCAGCGGCAGACCGTCGACGTGGCACCGGTCGCGGCGACGAAGGCGTTCTCGGTACCGTTCGTCGACGGTCTGCCCGCTCTCCACCTGCTGCGGCTGACTCTGACCGACGCGCGCGGTGCCGTGTTGTCCGAGAACACCTATTGGCGGTACCGGACCGACACCGCCATGCGCGAGCTCAATCAGCTCGCTCGTACGCAGCTTTCGGCCGACCTGCGCTCATCCGGAAAGGACGGTTACGTCGCTACGATCCGCAACACCGGCCGGACCGTGGCCGCCATGGTCAGGCTGTCCCTGAGGGAGCGAAACGGAGCTGACCGCGTGCTGCCGACGTTGTACGGCGACAACTACTTCTGGCTGCTGCCGGGCGAGAGCCGCACCGTCACGGTCAACCCGCGCCGGACGGTGAAACAGCCGCGGCTGTCGGTCGAGGCATACAACGTACCGGCGAAGCTGACCTGACACTTCGGCTGATCTGTCCGGGTTCGTGAGGTCAAGATGACGTGGTGCCCGCGCCGACGGTGCAGGTCGCTTCGCAGGATTTGTGACGCGGGTGCAAGCGCCGAGGCGCGGGCCATGTGACGGTGGAGTCGAGCCATCCGCCGCGAACCCGGAACAAGGTGACACGACGTGCTGGTACACGAATGTCTGTACATCGGCGGCGAATGGCGCCATGCGGCGGGCAACCCTTCTATCGAAGTCCGCTCCCCGAGCACGGAAGAACTCGTGGGTGCGGTCCCGGAGGCGACACCGGCGGACGTCGAAGCAGCGGTCGCCGCCGCGAGCAGAGCCCTGAAGTCAGCTGATTGGGCCGGAATCGGCCCAGGACGTCGAGCAGACCTGTTGGGCCGGTTCGGCCTACCAGCAGCTGAAGTCCATTTATCTGCCTCTGTAGGCGCAGCGTCCGGTGAGTGGGATCAGGTGGTCCGCAAAAAACGGCCGACGAGCATTCAATTCTTGGTCCAGTAAGCGGGGGAGGGTGCGCGGATACAATCGATCACGTGAATTTCCCAGCCGATCGTTCGTGGCTTCGCGCACTGCGTCCGGACGACCAGAACATCCTCGAGAGCGCCGCAAGTCGGCCGGAGCTGGTTGCCGAGCTCTCCGAGATGATCGGCGAAGGAGCGGTAGGCTGGGCGGTCGAGCGCAGCGAGACCCTCTTCGAGCGGGTGGGCTGGACCGCGCCGTTCGGCGACTACCGCATGGCCCGCTCGGTGCCGGAGACGATCGTGCTCAGCGCCGTGCTGTGCCTGTGCACCGGGCGCCCGGTGACGGAGACTTTGCTTTCCGAGGCGACCAACGCGATCCGGCACGCCGTGCCGCGAGGCCTCAGCATCGAGCAGATCATGCAGGGGCTGCAGCGGACGGTGAGCAACCTGACTGCGGAGCTGTTCGCCTTCGCCGATCGGACGCTTCCCAGCAACCGGATCACGCCGGCGGGCCGGCAGGCCGTTACCGACCTGATGGCCTGGCTGGACAGGGTCACCGAGGTCCTGGTGGAGAACTTTTCGGTGCAACGCCAGCGCTGGCTGGACAGCGCCGCCTATGCCCGTCGAGATCTCGTCGAGTCGGTGCTCGACGGCACCGTCGACCGCGAGCCGATGCTGGAGCGCTTGGGGTATGACCTCTTACAACAGCACGTCGCTCTCATCATGTGGGCTGCTGACGGAAGCGAGCAGGATCCGCAACTGCTGGAGCGGTCTGCGGTCCAGCTGCTCGAGCAAGCGGGCTGCACCGGGCGGCTGGTGGTGTTCGTCGGGCCGGCGAAGTTGTGGGGTTGGGGTAGCCGGGCTCGCCAGTCTCCTCGGCGGCCGGCGGCCGCGCCCGATGTGACGGGCTTCCGGGTGGCTGTGGGACTGCCGGCCGGCGGGGTCGCCGGGTTCCGGGAGAGCCACCGTCAGGCAGCCCTGGCCGAGCGGATGTCACGGCTGCTGCCCCGGGAACGACGGCTGTTCGACTTCGACGACTTGGACCTGCCGCTGCTGTTGTCGGACGATTTGGGCCGGGCGCGCGACTTCGTGCTGCGGCACCTGGGTCCGCTTTCCTCGCCCGACGAGGCCTCAGCCGAGCTGAGGTCCACCGTGCAGGCGTACCTCGAATACGCTCGTGGGGTCGGTGCCGCCGCCGAGCAGTTGCACGTCGCGAAGAACACGGTCCTCTACCGGGTGCGCAAGGCGGAGCAGTTGCTGGGCCGGTCGCTGAAGGAGGACCACCTCAAGCTGCAGGTGGCGCTGCACCTGGCGGCAGCGATCGGCGCCCCGGTTCTCGAACCGGCCGACGTCCGCTGATCGTCAGCGGCGGCGGCCGCGCTCGCCAGGGCCGCCAGGTGACTGGAAAGTGGACCAAGAATCATCCGTCGATCAGCGGAGACTTCGGATCCAGATTCATCTCCGTCGTTATTTGCCTTACGTGGCAAGGACTTGGTGATCGTCGGCACAAAGGGGTATTCGATATACCTCTTTGACTTACGGTGTTCTTCATGCACCTCAACCGGGCGACCGACATCGCTCTGCGTGTCTTGATGTTCGCGGGGGCGCGCAGAGGTCAGGTCACCATCGACGAGCTCGCCGCGGCCATGGTCCTACCGCGTAACCACGTCGCCAAGGTCGTGCAGCGACTGCATCACCACGGGTTCATCGTCACGACGAGAGGTCGAGGTGGCGGTGCCCGGCTCGCCGACGGTGTGCTGAAGACCTCGGCGGGGCGCGTGATTCGGCTCTTCGAAGGCGATGCCGAAGTCGTCGACTGCGACGAGTCGCCGTGTCCGCTGCGCGATGCCTGCAGCCTGCGACGAGCTCTCCGCGTCGCTCTAGAGGCGTTCTTCGCGTCGCTCGACGAGGTGCCGCTTTCGGCTTTGGTCGCGCCACCGACCGGGCCCGTTCTGCTCTCCCTCACCTAGGAGGCCTTCCTTGCTCTCCCGAAAGTCTGCCGAAGTCGTTCGTGCCACGTTGCCAGCGGTCAGGCAGCACATTGTCGTTATCGCGGGCGTCTTCTACGACACGATGTTCGCCGATCACCCGGAGTTGCTCGATCTCTTCAACATGGGAAACCAGGCCATCGGTGACCAACGGCGGGCGCTGGCGGGTTCCGTCGTCGCCTACGCCGAGAGCCTCACCGGGACGGGTGCCGTGCCGATGGGCCCCGTCGTCGGCCGGATCGCACACAAGCACGCTTCGCTCGGCATCCGGCCGAGCCAGTATCCACTCGTGGGTCGGTACTTGCTGACTGCTGTCGCGAATGTGCTGGGCAGCGCCGTCACGCCGGCTGTCGCGGCGGCATGGGACGAGGTCTACTGGCTGATGGCCGTCCGGTTGATCGAAGCCGAAGCCAGACTCTACCGAGAGGCGGGCGTCGACCCCGCTGACCCGGCTTGCCGGTGGCGCGTAGTCGATCGTCGCGAGGAGGGCGGCGATGTCGTCTCCCTGTACCTGGCCCCGGCGGACGGGACGATCCCCACACACCTGCCGGGGCAATTCGTGACCGTCGAGGTCGACCTTCCCGGAGGGAGGCGCCAGGCCAGGCAGTACACGGTGTCGCGCGGCGCGGGCCATCCGGAACTGCGGATCTCGGTTCGGCGGGTCCGCGGCAACGGCGGAGCGCCGGATGGTGTCGTGTCGACGGTGCTGACCCGCGACCTGCGCATCGGCGACGAAGTCCGGGTGAGCCGCCCGTTCGGTGATGCGGTGCTCGGCGACGGCGATGGCCCGCTGCTGCTGGCCAGTGCGGGCATCGGTATCACGCAGACAGCTGCATTGCTGGAGCACGTTGCCGGTCACCAGCCGAGGCGGCCGGTGACCGTTGTCCACGCCGAGCGTCAGCCGGACCGGTACGCCTTGTTCCACGACATCGAGTTCCACGGTGCGCGTCTGACCTCGTTCCGGCACCTGGCCTTCTACGACACCGACGCGCCGACGGACGTCACGAGAGGTCCCGTGCGGCTCGACCTGGCGGATATACCCGATGGGGTGACTGCCCACCTGTGCGGTCCGGTTCCGTTCATGCGGAACATCCGTGCCGCGTTGCTTGCCCGCGGTGTTTGCGGGGAGAATGTCCACATCGAGGTCTTCGGACCCGACCTGTGGACGACCGGTGCCGATCGGCTACCGGGCGTGGCGGCTGCCGTCTGACCAGGACGCGACCGGGAACGCAGGCCCCGTTCATCGACAACAGATATCCAGGATGTCTCATGTCCGAGTTGGCGGCCGAACCGGGAAGCGGGGCCGACCTGCACCTCGAGGTGCGGGGCCCCCGCGTCTTGGCCGGCTTGAAGGACGCCTTGCGCGAGGCCGTGCGGTCGGGCCGGCTGACGCCGGGCGCGCGGCTTCCGTCGACGAGGTCGCTGGCCGCCGACCTCGGGGTCGCGCGAAACACGGTCGTGGCCGCGTACGCCGAGCTGGTCGCGGAAGGCTGGCTCAGCTCGCGTCAGGGAGCCGCGACGCGGGTGGCGACCGCGCGCGGCGCCGCTCCGCCTGACCGCACTTGCGCCGTCCCAGGCCCGGCCAAGCCACTTCACGACCTGCGGCCCGGCACCCCCGATGTGGCCGCGTTCCCCCGGGCCGAATGGCTCCGGGCTGCGCGGCGGGTCTTCGATCGGGCACCGGACCGAGTGTTCAGCTATCCCGACGTCCGCGGGGCCGAAGAACTACGGACAGCCCTGGCCGCCTACCTCGCCCGGGCGCGGGGGGTACGGGCCGACCCGGACCGGATCGTGGTCTGCGCGGGGGCGGCGCACGGGCTCCGCCTGGTGGCCACAGCCCTCCGCGCCCGCGGCACCGACTCCGTGTTCACCGAGGGGTACGGCCTCGATCTACACCGTCGCCTGCTGACCGAAACCGGCTTGAGAACTCCATGCTTGCCGCTGGACGGGCACGGCGCACGGACAGATCTGCTGGTGAAGACCTCGGGTGCGGGTGCGGTCGTGCTCACCCCCGCTCACCAGTTCCCGACGGGCGAGGTGCTCTCCGGCGAGCGGCGAGCGGCGGTGATCCGGTGGGCGCGGAACACGGACGTGGTCGTCGTCGAGGACGACTACGACGGCGAGTTCCGGTATGAGAGCCCGCCGGTAGGGTCGCTGCAGGCACTCGATCCGGGTCGTGTCGCGTACCTCGGCACGGCCAGCAAGTCGCTCGCACCCGGGCTTCGACTGGGCTGGCTGGTCGTGCCCGAGATCCTCGCCGACCAGCTGTCACGCGCGCTCGGTGACTTCGGGATGTGCGGCACGCTGGACCAGCTGGTGCTTGCGGAGCTCCTGGAGTCGGGAGCTTATGACCGGCACGTCCGTGCGATGCGGGGGCGGTACCGCCGCAGACGTGAACAGCTTTCCGAGATGGTGACCGGGCGCGCCGGCTCCTGGCTGTCCGGGGCGTCGGCAGGCCTGCACGCGATCGTCAACGTCCCGACCGGCCGCGAAGCCGCTGTCGTCAAGGCTGCGGAGACGGGCGGACTGGCCCTGTGCGGGATCTCCCGGTTCCGTCATCCGCACGGGCAGGATGAGCGCGACGCGATCGTCGTCGGCTACGCCACCCCGTCCTCCAGTGCGTGGGCGGGTGCCCTGGCCGCTTTGGAGGCAGTGCTGCCGTGACGTGTGCAAGTTGACGTTCGATGTCCAGGTTGCCTAGCATCGCGGCGTGCGGATGAACCAGGGCGTCGAGTGGGCTATGCACGTTCTGCTCTCCCTCGCGTGGGCTGGTGACGAGCGTCCGGTACCCACGGCGCAGCTCGCGGCCAGCTACGATCTCCCGCAGGCGTACCTGCACAAGCAGATGCAGGCACTGGCTCGCGCTGGGATCGTCGAGTCCCTCCCGGGTGCGCACGGCGGATTCCTGCTCGCTCGGCCGCCGGAGAAGATCACCCTGATGGACGTGGTCGCCGCGATCGAAGGCAAGGAGCCGGCCTTCGTCTGCCTGGAGATCCGTCGGCAGGGTATGGGGGAGAACGCTCCCAAGAGTGCCTTTCGCCATACCTGCGCGGTGAACGCGGCGATGCAGCGTGCGGAATTGCAGTGGCGGAAGTCCCTGGCCGGCCAGACGATCGCTGACGTCAAGGCGGCGGCGGAGGCCCATGCGCCGTCCGCCGCGCGCCTCGCCCGGCAGGCCTACGGGCGGGACTGACCGATCACCGCCGCCAGCGCGGCCAGCTTCGCTGGATTCGTCACCAGGCAGATCCGGTCGATGCCGGCCGAGGTGGCGTCGATCCAGCAGGCCGCGACGGGTGCTCCCGAACGGTGCACCACGGCGATCGGCTGTCCGTTCGCTTCGACGATCTCGACCTCGGCGTCCTTGCCGTGGATGTCGACGGTGCGCAGGAGGAACTCGGCTACGCGGTCACGACCCACGATCGGCTTCCGCGCGGAGGTCACGACACCGCCGCCGTCGGAGCAGGACATCGCGCCTTCGACCAGCATGCTCCGCAACCCACCGAGGTCTCCTCGTTGCGCCGCGGCCAAGAAGGCGTTCAGCAGCCGGTCCCGTTCCGCCGGGGCGACCCGGCCACCGCGCTCGCGGGCGACGTGGGCGCGAGCACGGTGGCCCTTCTGGCGCGCGAGTTCCTCGGAGACGCCGAGGAACTCGCCGATCTCCCGGTACGGATAGTCGAATGCCTCGCGCAAGACGTAGACGGCGCGTTCGATCGGGCTGAGCCGTTCCATGAGAAGCAGGAGGCCCAGTTCGAGCGCCTCTCCTCGCTCCACAGTCGCCACGGCGTCATCGGCCGTGGGAATCGGCTCGGGCAGCCAGGGGCCGACGTAGAGCTCTCGGCGGGCGCGCGCCGTCCCGGCGGCCGTCAAGGCCAGCCTGCTCGCCGTGGTCACGAGGAACGCCTCGACGTTGCGGATCTCGCTACGGTCGGTGCCCTGCCACCTGATCCATGTGTCCTGTACCACGTCCTCGGCGTCGGCGGACGTCCCGAGCAGCCGATAAGCGATCCCGAACAACCGGGCCCGCGTCGCTTCGAACGCTGCGACCGCTTCGTCGAGTTCGACGGCGACTTGTTCGGGCATCGCGTGACGCTCCCTCCTGACGGTTGGGATCCAATCATACTGGACATTCGATGTCGAGATTACAGTCAAGTGGTCCAGTGGTACAGCGGGAAATCGGACCAGTATCCAAGGTGCTGGCGCAGTTAGAGTCGGTGGGTCTTGCCTTTCCGGAGCGAGGGAGTCCACCCCGAGATGCACGAGCTCACCTCGGTGGCGTGGTCTTGGTCGCTTCGTCCACAAGTGATTCGACGCCCGGGGGGAGACTTGCCCGGCGCGCCGGGTCGGCCACGAAACCGACGATCGCGGAACGCAGGGCGCGGACCGCCCGGGTCGGTTCGACGTCCGCCCGGTAGGCCAGCTGCACGATGCGTGTCATACCCGCGTCCCGAGCGAAACGTGTCATCCGGAAGCGATCACCCGCTACAGTGCTCGGCACCACGGCCGCGCCCACGCCGGCCCGCACCAGTTCCAGGACCGCGTCCATCTCGCCGCCCTCGATCGCGAACGACGGGTCGAACCCGGCGGCGCGGCAGGCGTTCACCGTCGCCTCTCGCACGTCGTAGCCGCGGCGGAACATCACGAGCGGAACGTCCGCGAGGTCGCGGACGTCCAGGCGTGAGCCTGCCGGCCTCGGTGACACGTCGCTGTGGGAGATCACGACGAGTTCCTCGAGGAACAGTGGCGTCAACGACAGTTGATCTCCAGGGTTGCGGGATCCCGCGAGGAGGGCAAGATCCAGAGCTCCCTCGGATAGCCGTTCTCGCAGGTCGCCAGAGCCGCTTTCGTGCAGTTTCAGCTGGATGCCCGGGTACCGGCGCCGGAACGCCGAGAGCATCGTGGGCAGCAGGCCGGTGCACAGGCTGGGCGGTGCGCCGAGCCGGACGCGTCCACGGTCGAGCTCGTCCAGTTCCCGGATGGCCCGGTGAGCGCTCTCGACGTCCGCGAGGATTCGCCGGGCGATCGGAAGCAGTGTCTCGCCCGCCTCGGTGAGGGTCACGTTGCCCCGGATGCGGTGGAACAGCGGGGCGCCGAGGTCGTGCTCCAGGGCGCGGATCTGCTGGGACAACGAGGGCTGCGCCACTCGAACCTGCTCGGCGGCGCGGGTGAAGTGCCGGTGCTCAACCACGGCAACGAAGTAGGAGAGCTGCTGCAACTGCATATACCTACGATAGTCTATGCCTATTGAACCTAGAGTTTAGATGTCTTTGACCTCTGATATCTGTGGTCCTAGCGTCAGTTTTGTGGTAAATGACCTTGCAAACCGACCCGCAGTGCGCCGACGCCGCACGGCCGTTCGGCAGTTCTGGGACTCGACGATCGGCAAGAAGATCGTCATGGCGATCAGCGGCGCGATCCTGCTGTCGTACGTGGTCGCGCACATGATCGGGAATCTCAAGATTTTCTTCGGCGCCGAGGATCTCAACGGGTACGCCCACTGGCTGCGCACGATCGGCGAGCCGGTGCTCCACTACGCCTGGTTTCTGTGGATCCTGCGGGCCGGCTTGATCGTCGCAGTCGTCCTGCACATAACGGCCACGGTGCAGCTGGTCCGGCGCGACCTGCGGGCGCGGCCGGTGGCCTACGTCCACCGGCGGCCGGTGCGCGCGACCTTCGTGACGCGCACCATGCGCTGGGGCGGCGCGACACTGGCCCTCTTCGTCGTCTGGCACCTCCTCGATCTGACCGTTGGCACGGTGAACCAGGATTTCGTGCCGGACGACCCGTACCACAACCTCGTGGCGGACTTCCAGGTCTGGTGGGTCAACGTGATCTACCTCGTCGCGCTCGCGATGCTCGGCCTGCACATCCACCACGGTTTCGCCAGCGCCGCGCGCACGCTGGGCGTCACCAGCGCGCGCCGGGAACGGGCGATCAAGATCCTCGGCAGCGGGCTGGCTGTGGTGATCACTGCCGGATTCGCGATCGTGCCGATCAGCATCATGACGGGACTGGTGGACTGACCATGGCCGACTACGTGACCGGCGACCCGATCGCCGACACCAAAGCACCGGCGGTTCCGCTGGAGAACCGGTGGGACGAACGGAAGTTCACCGCGAAGCTGGTGAACCCGGCGAACCGGCGCAAGCACCGCGTGATCGTGGTGGGCACCGGGCTGGCCGGCGGGTCGGCCGGGGCGACGCTGGCCGAGCAGGGCTACCACGTGGTGCAGTTCTGCTTCCAGGACTCGCCGCGGCGGGCGCACTCGGTGGCCGCGCAGGGCGGCATCAACGCGGCGAAGAACTACCGCAACGACGGTGACTCCGTGTACCGCCTCTTCTACGACACGGTGAAGGGCGGCGACTTCCGGTCTCGGGAGTCCAATGTGTACCGGCTGGCCCAGGTCTCGGCGCAGATCATCGACCAGGCCGTCGCCCAGGGCGTGCCGTTCGCGCGGGAGTACGGCGGCCTGCTCGACACGCGGTCGTTCGGGGGCGTGCAGGTGCAGCGGACGTTCTACGCCCGCGGCCAGACCGGGCAGCAGCTGCTGATCGGCGCCTACCAGGCGTTGTCCCGGCAGATCGACGCCGGGAACGTCGAGCTGCACCCGCGGACGGAGATGCTCGACCTGGTCGTCGTCGACGGCCGGGCGCGCGGCATCGTCGCGCGGGACCTGGTGACCGGGGAGATCGAGACGCACCTCGCGGACGCCGTCGTGCTCGCGACCGGCGGCTACGGCAACGTCTTCTACCTGTCCACCAACGCCAAGGGGTCGAACGCGACCGCGATCTGGCGGGCCCACAAGCGCGGTGCCTACTTCGCGAACCCGTGCTTCACCCAGATCCACCCGACGTGCATCCCGCGGTCGGGGGAGCACCAGTCGAAGCTGACGCTGATGAGCGAGTCGCTGCGCAACGACGGCCGCATCTGGGTGCCGAAGGTGAAGGGCGACACCCGGCCACCGGAAGAGATCCCCGAGGACGAGCGCGACTACTACCTCGAGCGGCTCTACCCGAGCTTCGGCAACCTGGTGCCACGCGACATCGCGTCGCGCGCGGCGAAGAATCAATGCGATGCGGGATACGGCGTCGGGCCGGGAGGCCTAGGTGTCTACCTGGACTTCGCCGACGCGATCGCTCGGATGGGTCGCAGCGCCGTGGAGGCCAAGTACGGGAACCTCTTCGACATGTACGAGCGGATCACGGCGGAGAACCCGTACGAGGTGCCGATGCGCATCTATCCCGCGATCCACTACACCATGGGTGGTCTGTGGGTGGACTACGACCTGCAGAGCACCGTCCCCGGGCTGTTCGTCATCGGAGAGGCCAACTTCTCTGACCACGGCGCCAACCGGCTCGGCGCGTCGGCGTTGATGCAGGGCCTCGCGGACGGCTACTTCGTACTACCGGCGACCCTCAACGACTACCTCGGCCAGGGTGGCCTCGACGGGGTCTCGGCCGAAAACCCCGCCGTCGCTCACACCGAGAACGCCGTGCGAGACCGCATCGACCGGCTGTTGGCGGTCAAGGGAACGCGAAGCGTGGACTCCTTCCACCGCGAGCTTGGGCTGTTGATGTGGGACCACTGCGGGATGTCCCGGAGTCGCGAAGGTCTACGCAAGGCGCTGGACCGCGTTCCCGGGCTACGCGCGGAATTCTGGCGCGACGTTCGCATCCCCGGAACCGGCGACGATCTGAACCAGGAGCTGGAAAAGGCGGGCCGAGTGGCCGACTTCCTGGAGCTCGCCGAGCTTCTCCTGATCGACGCGCTCGCTCGCGAAGAGTCCTGCGGAGGGCACTTCCGCGAGGAGTACCAGACCTCCGAAGGTGAGGCACAACGCGACGACGAGAACTTCTCGTACGTTGCGGCGTGGGAGTACGGCGGGCCGGACGGCGTGCCGGTGCTGCACCGCGAAGACCTCGCCTTCGATCACGTCC
The DNA here is from genome assembly GCF_055565395.1 of Amycolatopsis sp. NPDC028719. Lineage (NCBI taxonomy): Bacteria > Bacillati > Actinomycetota > Actinomycetes > Pseudonocardiales > Pseudonocardiaceae > Amycolatopsis > Amycolatopsis sp. NPDC028719. The sequence goes on along the minus strand of NZ_JBVHUL010000004.1, from coordinate 66,671 downwards.
ACCCGACCCAGCGGAGCTACAAGTGAAAATCACCGTTCGCATCTGGCGCCAAGCCGGTCCGGCGGCCGAAGGCCGGCTCGTCTCCTACCCGGTCGACGACGTCAGTCCGGACATGTCCTTCCTCGAAATGCTGGACGTGCTGAACCAGCAGCTCATCGGGAACGGCGAAGAGCCAGTCGCCTTCGATCACGACTGCCGCGAGGGCATCTGCGGATCCTGCGGCGTGGTGATCAACGGGCAGGCGCATGGGCCGGAGCGCACGACCTCGTGCCAGCTGCACATGCGCTCGTTCACCGATAGTCAAGTCATCGACGTCGAACCATGGCGGGCCAAGGGGTTCCCGGTCGTCAAGGACCTGGTGGTCGACCGCTCGGCGCTGGACCGGATCGTCCAGGCCGGCGGTTACGTCAGCGCCCCTACCGGCAGTGCTCCCGACGCCCACGCCACACCCGTGCCGAAGCCGGACGCGGACCTGGCGTTCGACAACGCGACGTGCATCGGCTGCGGCGCCTGCGTGGCGGCCTGCCCGAACGGCTCGGCGATGCTCTTCACCGCGGCCAAGGTGACCCACCTGTCCCTGTTGCCGCAGGGACAGCCGGAACGCGCTCAACGGGTGCTCGACATGGTCGACACGATGGACGCCGAAGGGTTCGGCGGCTGTACCAACACCGGCGAGTGCGTCGCATCATGCCCGAAGGGCATCCCCTTCGCGAGTATCGCCACGCTCAACGGCGAATACCTGAAAGCCGCTCGTTCCGGACGTCGCTGAGGTTCGTTGGGGCGCCGGCTCAGGCGATCCGCAGCTCTCTGTGCCGGTGGCGCACGAACGGAGGAAGGCTCCCTGATTGACTGGGAACCAGCGGCGGAGGGTTCGTCGCGAAAGTCCGGCGACACGCGTGATCGAGGTTCGGGGCCTGGCACGCACGACGGGCGACTGTGGTTCTCGGCGGGGAACCGGGTACCGCAGGTGACGGACGCGCTGGGGAGCGCGTCCAGGGGAAGCGGCGTGGCGCCCGGTGGGGACCTGGGCGCCGCGCCCAGCCTCCGCGGCCGACGCCGCGGGCCGGTGGGCGGTGCTGGGGGTTCACCACCCACCGGCGCGGGACCTCTCCGGCGCCGAAGGAAGCCGAGCGCGCCCCGGAGAGGACGAGCCGCCGGACTATTGTGCGGTTCTTCATCAGCGCGCTCGACGAACGGTACCGGAGCTCCTCACCGCGAATCTGGTCCAGTCCACTGTAGATTCAGTGGGCCACTTCGCCCGACCTGAACGCCTCTCGTGCTCGACCGTCGAACTGGTCCAGCCCAGCAGCCCGAAAATGGATCAAGATCGTCGTCCCCGGCACGTTTAGTGTGATTCCCGGCCGAAAGCGGATCTCGTCCGTCTGGAAGGGGATTGCCATGGCTGTGCACCTGCCGACCGGCATGCGGACCGCGGTCGCCGTCTCGGTCGACTTCGACACCGACGCGCTGCGGCCTGGAACCATCGCAGGAGCCGGGCCTCATGCGTCGTCCACCCGCCGCTTCGCCGTCGAGGTCGGAATACCTCGCTTGCTCACGCTCTTCCGGGACCTCGACATCCTCACGACTTGGTCGACGTCCGACCATGACCTCATCGCCTTTCCCGGCCTCGTCGACGAGGTTCTTGACGACGGGCACGAGGTTGCCCTGCACGGCTGCAACCACGAGGCGGCCATGCCGGATCCGAAGCATGAGCGGGAACTCATGGACATCTGGCTACGCAACCACGATCGGGTGGTCGGCCGTGCTCCATCCGGTTTCCGTGCGCCGGCGAGGACGTTCACCGATGAGACGCTGGGAATTCTCAGCGAATCGGGGTTCGCCTGGGACAGCTCCTTGGACGGGACGGAGTTCGAGCCTTACCGTCCGAGCGGCGACGCCTCTGGCGTGCTGGAGATTCCCGTCTCGCCCTACCTGGACGACTGGTCGTGCATAGCAGACCACCGTGGCGCGTTCGGGCGGTGGCGGGAGATCTTCGACTACGCGCATCTCCGCGTCCAGGACAGCGTCTACACGATCACGGTGCATCCGCAGGTGATCGGCCGGGCACACCACATGGCTGCGCTCGAGGATTTCCTGCGCTACCTTCGAGGCTTCGGCGACGTCTGGTGCGCGACTCTGTCCGAGATCCACCGTGCATGGTCCGATCTGCCGGAAGAATCGGTCCACCGGGATGGCCGGAAAGTGGACTACCCCCTCACCCGCTGACTTACCTAGCGTGAAGACATGACCGAAACACAACCCAAGACCAACTCCGTGCTCTCGATGCTCGCTTCGCAGACGCCGGAGATCCCGGCGGGCTCGCACGTGATGACCGCGACGATCGAGCTCCCGCCCGGTGACTCGGGCACCCCGCCGCACCGGCACTCCGGTCCCGTCTTCGGCTACATGCTCGAGGGCGAGATGCTTTTCGAGCTGGAGGGTGAACCCGAGCGCGTGGTGAAGGCCGGGGAAGCTTTCTGGGAGCCGGGCGGCGATGTGATCCACTACCAGGCGGCGAACAACCTGCCCGACTCCTGGAGCCGGTTCGTCGTGGTGATGATCTGTGCCCCGGGGAAGGACATGCTGACCTTCGTCAGCCCCGCGGAGATGGCAGAACGTGCTGACCGGCGAGCGCCGCGGCCGGACGCGCAGAACTGAACAGGAGAAGACGATGCGGATCTTCCTCGCCGGCGCGTCGGGCGCGATCGGCCGCCGGGTGGTGCCGAAGCTCCTCGACCAGGGCCACGAAGTAGTCGGGCTGACGCGTGACAAGGACTCGGCAGGAAAGATCGAGTCCCTCGGCGCCGATGCCGTCGTCGGTGATGTCTACGATGCTGATGGCCTCGCCCGAGCGGTGGCCGGTGTCCGGCCGGACGTGGTGATGCACCAGTTGACCGACCTCGGTTCCGGAGACCGTTCGGCCAACGCGAAGGTGCGCGTGGTCGGTACCCGGAACCTGGTGGATGCGGCGAAGGCAGCCGGTGTGCGACGGATCATCGCCCAGAGCATCGCGTGGGCCTACGAGCCCGGCGACGGGCCGGCCGTCGAAGAGACACCGCTCGACCTGCAAGGCGCAGCGGACCGGGTGGCGACAGTCGGAGGCATCGCGTCCCTGGAGACGGCCGTTGCCGAGCTGCCTGAGTGGGTGGTCCTGCGCTACGGCACGCTCTACGGGCCAGGTACCTGGTATGAGCAAGGCGCACTGATGGCGCAGCTGGCCCAGTCGGGCCACCTGCCGGCCAACGCCGACGTGTCCAGTTTCGTCCACGTCGACGACGCTGCCTCAGCCGCCGTGGCCGCACTGGGCTGGCCGTCGGGACCGGTCAACGTGTGCGACGACGAGCCGGCGCCCGGACACGACTGGGTCCCGGTGTTCTCCGCCGCGGTCGGAGCGCCGGAGCCTGCACGTGCCGAGGGCGAGCGAACGGGGTGGGCGCGCGGCGCCGACAACGGCTACGCGCGCAAGGAGCTCGATTGGGTTCCCGGTTACCCGTCGTGGCGGGAAGGGTTCACCAAGGCGTGATGGCCGCGCCGTGAAGCACTCGGGTGAGCGCGTCGAGAGCCGGGCGCCACGAGTGCTGCGGTGGGGTGGCGTACCCGACGATGAGTCCCGGTTTCCCGTGTTCGGCGGAGTGCCAGTAGCCGCCGGTGTGCACGCCCATGAGGTGGATTCCGGCCGCGAGGCCAGCGTCGACCAAGCGCTTCTCCTCCTGCCGTGACGCCAGGGGGAGAAGTGCGTGCAGCCCGGCCGGGACACCGTCCAGCGGCACCGCCGTGACGTCGGTGAGCCGTTCGGCCAATTCGACCCGGCGTTTCTGGTACGCCAGACGCGCCCGTCGAACGTGCCGGTCGTAGTCTCCGCGGTCGAGCAGGTCGGCGACGGCCAGCTGGTCCGGTGCACCGACCGTGGCACCGGTGATCGTGAGCGCATCCACCACGGGGATGCGGAGTCGTTCGGGCAGGACCAGCCAGCCGATCCGCAGCCCGGGCGCCAGTGCTTTGCTGGTGCTCCCTGCGAAGATCACCCGATCGGGGTCGAGAGCCTGCATCGCACCGACCGGCTGTTTGTCGTAACGGAACTCACCGTCGTAGTCGTCTTCGATGACGAACCCGTCGTGGGCGATTGCCCATTCAAGAAACTCCCGACGCGCCTCACTGCTCAACACGACACCGCGTGGGTGCTGATGGGCCGGGGTCAGGAGGACGGCGCCGGCCTCCGCCGGGATTCCTCGCGGGTCGGCGCCGCCTGATCCGACTCGTAGCGGAGCAGTTCGCAGGCCGGCACCGTTGATGATTCGCCGGTGGTGGACCAGGCCGGGTTCCTCGGAGGCGATCATCGTGACTCCGGCGTCGCGTAGCGCGCGAGACACCACGGCGAGGGCATGACTGAAGCCGCTGGTGACGATCACAGCTTCGGCTCTGGCATGCACGCCTCGCGCCCGGGCGACGTAGGTGGCAACAGCCTCGCGGAGCGCCTGCAAACCGGCAGGGTCCCCGTAGTCCATGCTGCCGACTCCCGCGGTCGCCAAGGCTCGTTTGATGCTGGCAGACCACAGAGTGTGCGGAAAGAGACTCAGATCTGGCCGGCCGGGCCGAAGGTCTATGACGCCGCGCGTCTGCGTCGGTGGCGCAGTCGGCTGTGAGAAGGATCCCGAGGGCGGAAGGTGGACATCCGCGACCCGGGTGCCGGAACCGGTCGCACTGACCAGCCACCCTTCGGCGGACAGCTGTGCGTATGCCGCGACGACCGTCCCCCGTGCGATTCCGAGGTCGTCGGCAAGAGCTCGGGTGCTGGGCAGGCGCATTCCGACGGGCAGCCGACCAGAGGAAATCGCCTGCCGCAGCGCGTTCTCGATCGACCGCGCCCGCGACTCGCCGCCGACGCCGACGTCGATGTGGAGGTCGATACCCAGTGGGCTGTTGCGCAGGTCGTCTTCCACGGCTTTCCTTTTCCGGACGGATCAATGGCACCCTCGGCGTGGAGGTCATTCTCCCCGCCGCTGTACTTTCCGCCCCCGGTGCCAGCCAATCGGGTGCTGTGACACCGGGTCCTGCTGTCTCCGGCCAGCGGCGAACCGGAGACAGCAGGAGACTGGGCGTCGCGGTGGCGACTCAGTCCGAAGTCGCCTGGCGGGCGGATGGGTGGCGGAGGTGGTCCCGCTCGCGGATTTCGTTTTCCTCGAGGAACGTCAGCATGGGGACTTCGGGTGCGCAGACCATGCACACGACGAACTTGCTCGCGATGTCCTCTCGCAAGTTGCCCGCCTGGTAGTGCACGACTTCGCCGCCGGGCTCCCAGAACGCTTCACCGGCCTTGATCGGGTAAGGCTTCTCCCCTTCGAGCTCGAAGAGGATCTCCCCTTCGAGCACGTAACCGAACACGGGTCCTGAATGGCGGTGCGGGCCTGCGCCGGGATCACCGGGTGGCACGGTGACGACCCCCACCATGAAGTGGGCGCCTTCCGGCACGAACGGCGGCGTCTGGGTGAGCAGGTTCTCGTAGCTGTTACCTGTACCCGGTTTGAGAATCATCAGCAGAGGCTACCCCGTTGCCGCTGTATTGTGGATATCTGCCATCCAGATTCACTCGTGGATCACCTGCCCGCTCGGCCCGACGGACTCCGGTGCCGAGCTTTGGGCACGAGTGCGGTCCGGAGTCGGATCGCGTTCTCCTGGAATCCGATGCCGTCGACTTCGACCTCCAGTACGGAACCGTCGTGGGGTTCCGTCGAACCTCCCTCCCGGCATGTCTCACCTCCGGTCGCGAGCGCGACGACGTCCCCCGGTTCGAGCTGTACGAGCTCTGAGACGTGCCGGACGGCGGTGACCGGATCGAAGGGCACGGCGGCCACGCTGGCGTTCCGGACCAGGTGGCCTTCGAGGTAGCTCCGCAGTGACACTTGCGGCCGGAGACCTCCGGGCAATTCGTCCGGCGTTACGAGCGTCGGTCCGAACGAGGACACCCTCCACCGTGAGTCGCCGCGGGTGCTGCACGGGGTGTGCGCGTTGACATCGGTCAGCAGTGAGAAACCGGCGATCGCCGCTTCGGCCTCGGCTTGCGTGGCCGACCGTGGTCGAGTTCCGATCACTACGGCGAGCCGCGCGTTCCACCCGGCCGCAGTCGATCCGGACGTGAGGACGATGTCGTCCTTGGGGCCGATGAGCGTGTTCCGGCGCGTGGTGGAAGTTGCTACCCCGCAAGGTCCGAAGTCGACGCGAACTACCCTCCTCGGCCTGGAAATGACGGGGGCTCGATCGCTGAGCATGGCCTCATGGCGAGCTTCGCCGAGTGAGTTCGCGACGGCGCGCCACTGGGGGAGCCTGATCAACGCGCCCACGTCCGGCGAGGCCAGCTGGACGAGCGTCCCGTCGGGCTCGACGCGAGCCGCACGCGTGCTGGTCCCGATGCGGATCGTAGTCAACTTCATGGCACGCTCTCTTCTGTGAGCCTGATCGATTCAGGCTTCTGTCACCTTGTCGGACGACTCGTAAACCTTGACATCAAATATCCAGGTTCATAGTGTTCCAGCTCGTCGGCCGTGAATCCAGGGCCGACCTGGAAGGAGAACCTGGATGTCAAATATCCTGATTATCGGTGGCGGGTTCGCCGGAGTGTGGAGTGCCGCCAGCGCAGCGAAGCTGCGCCAGGAGCGAGGACTGACCGAACAAGACCTGCAGATCACCGTGATCAGCGCAGGTGATGACATGGTCATCCGGCCGCGGCTCTACGAAGCGGATCCGGACCGGATGCGGGTGCCGCTCGATCGCGTGCTGGGGCCCATCGGAGTCCGCCGCGTCGCGGGGACGGTAACCGGCATCGACACGGCCTCCCGTTCCGTCACCGCGGTCCGCCGCGACGGCACGACGGACCGGATCACCTACGACCGGCTGGTGCTCGCGTCGGGCAGCCAGGTCGTCCGCCCGACGTTCCCAGGGGCGGAGCATCTGTTCGACATCGACACGATGACCGGTGCGGCTACGCTGGAAGCTCACCTGCGCCGCTTGCCGGAACGGGCGGACGAACGCGGCCGGTACACCGCGGTGGTGGTCGGGGCGGGATTCACCGGCCTCGAGATCGCGACTGAGCTCGTGGGCCGTCTCGAGGAGCTCGCGCCCCGGGAGCAGATCCGGGTTGTGCTCGTCGAGCGGCTGGACGCCGTCGGCCCCGAACTCGGCGAAGGACCCCGACCCGCGATCGAGAAGGCCCTTGCCGACCTTGGAGTCGAGGTACGGCTCGGCGTCAGCGTCGAGGAGGTCGCCCGTGACCAGGTCCGCCTTTCGGACGGCATGGTCCTCCCCGCAGCGACCGTTGTTTGGACGGCGGGCATGACGGCCAGCCCGCTCACGTCGGCGATCCCCGGGCAGCGGGACCGGCTCGGCCGGCTGGATGTCGACGAGTACCTCCGGGTGCGTGGCCTCCCGGAGGTGTATGCGGCCGGAGACACGGCGGCGGCCGTTTCGCCCGCCGAAGGTCGCGTCGTCATGCAGAGCTGCCAGCACGCACTCCCGCAGGGCAAGTTCGCCGGGCACAACGTGGCGGCGGACCTCCTCGGCGAGCAGCTCGTCACGTTCCAGCCGGCGCCGTACGTCACCTGCCTCGCGCTCGGGCCGGCGGGCGCTGTGGTGACCTCCGGCTGGGACCGGGAGGTGCAGATGACCGAGAAGCAGGCCAAGCACCTCAAGCACACCATCAACACGGAGTGGATCTACCCGCCGGTCGACGACCCGGTGGAACTGCTGAACCAGGCGGGTCCCAAGGCGGAGTTCCCGGAGTATCACCCGGAAGAGCAGCTCGCGAGCTCATCGGCCTGAGTTCGATGGAGCTGCGGCATCTGCGGTACTTCGTCGCCGTCGCCGAGGAGTGCCACTTCGGGCGGGCGGCGGATCGGCTCCACATGGCGCAGCCTCCTCTGTCCCACCAGATCAAGCAGCTGGAGACCGAACTCGGCGTCGAGCTGCTGATCCGCACCACCCGCCGGGTGCAGCTCACCCCGGCGGGCCGGCAGTACCTCGAACGTGCCCGTGCCGTCCTCGCCTCGGTGGAGGCGGCCGGGGTCGAGGCCGGCCGGATCGCGAACGGAGACGTCGGCCGGGTGGCGATCGGGTTCACCGGTTCGGCCACCTACGAGCTGCTGCCGTCCCTGGCCAGGGTGCTGCGCGAAGAGCTGCCGGGTATCGAGCTGGACCTGAAGGGCGAGATGCTCACCCCGCTCCAGGTCGGGATGCTGGTGGAGGAAACTCTCGACATCGGTTTCCTTCGGCCACCGGTCCGCGAACCGGGGCTGGTGGTTCGGGTGCTGCGCCGCGAGCCGCTGATCGCGGCTCTGCCGGCGCGGCACCCCCTGGCCCAGCACGCCACGGTCCGGCTCGCGGACCTCCGCGACGAGCCGTTCGTCTGCTATCCCTCCCAGCATCGGTCCGTCGTGTACGACGCCGTGTTCGACGCCTGCCAGCACGCCGGCTTCGTGCCCTCGGCGGTGCAGGAGGTGGGCGAGACCGCCACGCTCGTTTCCTTCGTGGCGGCGGGCCTGGGTGTCGCGCTCGTGCCGGCGTCCGTGCAGCACTTGCAGATCACCGGGGCCCAGTACCGGCCGCTGGCCGGCACGACCCGTGAGGTCGAGTTGGCCGTGGCAGTGCGCGGGGGGGATTCTTCACCGCACGTCGCGAAGGTCCTCTCGCGTACTCACTCGCTCGTCGGCGGGCCCCGCTGACTCATACGTCTCGCGTATCGATTCTGCCGATCCCGGTATTTCCGCATTCGCAATCCGTCGGCTTGAATCGATGAACAGTGAATTCACTCGTTCCCGGACTCAAGGAGGAGCCGTGACCCCGTTCATGCTCGAGGTCCAGTCGTTGCTGGACGGGGAGGAAGCTCCCGAGCCGACCACAGAGCCGGCCACCGCACGTTCGGTGGCCGAAGCCACCGACGAACAGGTCATCATCCGTTCCCTCGCCGAGCAGATGGTCTCCGAGGCGAACGCGATCCTCCGCGAGCGGGGTGAGGTCTTCAGCCTCGTCGACGACAGCGGCGACGGCGAGCTCGCATTCACTGTCGGCTTCGAAGATCGTCGCGCGCGCATCCGGACCGCGATCGCCGGGCGCGAGGGCGTCGCCCAGCTGATGATCGGCGACCGGCTCGATCCCGAGCCGAAGCGGCTGGCCGGCGAAGAAGAACTCCGGGCGCTCCTGCTGAGCCTGCTGACTGCTCCTGCGCACCACTGACCCGGAAGAGGGAACATGCAATACGAACTCCGCTATCAGGTCATCGAGCCGAAGCGGCAGACCTACCAGAACGTGATCGACCGGCTGGGGGACCAGCCGGCCAGCCGGTACCTGGAAGCCACCCTCGATGTCCAGCCGAGGGAGAACTTCCACTATCGGCCCACCTGGGACCCGACCCGCGAGATCTACGACGCCGACTACAGCGTTCTGAAGCTGAGCGATCCCTACAGCTACACCGACCCGCGGCAGTTCTACTACACGCCGTACGTCACCAACCGCGCGGCGCTCCACGACGAGTTCACCAAGCAGCTGGGCTACCTCGAAGAGCGTGAGCTGCTCGCAAAGCTTCCGTCGGCGTGGCGCACGGTGCTGTCGTCGGTGGTCCTGCCGTTGCGGCACTTCGAATCGGGCGCGCAGATGGTGAGCGTGGGCGGGGCGCGGTTCGCCTACGGAACCTCGCTTGAGCAGTGCTGCACCTTCGCCGCGTTCGACCGCATCGGCAACGCGCAGATGCTCTCGCGAGTCGGGATCGCCCTGTCGGCGGGAACCGTTGACCTGCTGCAGGTCGCGAAACGGGAGTGGCTGGAAAGCGATCCGCTGCAGCCCCTGCGCCGGTTCACCGAAGAAGCGATGGTGACGGCGGACTGGGCCGAGGGACTGGTCGCGGTCGATCTCGTCGACTCGCTGGTGTACCCGGTGCTTTACCGGGAGCTGGACGAGGTCGCGCTCGCCGGTGGCGCCGGCGCGTACAGCCTCTTCACCCAGTACTTCCACACTTGGTTCAAGGACCAGCGGAAGTGGCTCGACGCGCTGATCTCGGCGTGGGCGAGCGACGAGCAGTACGGCGAGGCGAACCGTGAGCACCTCGCTCGCATCGTGGGCACCTGGAACCCGCTCGCCCACGAAGCCGCCACCGAGCTGGCCCGCGTGGTGGACAACCAGCTGCCGAAGGCCGGCACGGTCGCCGCACTCGCCCGGACGACCACCGCGGCCGAGCAGCGCTGGGCCCAGGTCACTGGAGGTGCGGCGTGAGCCAGACCCTGCGCCAAGTCGGCATCGACATCCAGGAGTCCGAGGAGAACCGGGCCCTCGTCGCGGCCATCCGATCGGACAACCCGGAGCTGACCGTCCGGCACCTGCCGGGACTGGTCAAGATCCAGGCCGCCGGACAGATCGTCATCAACCGCGAGACCGTCGAGCGGGAGCTCGGCCGGGAATGGGAGACCGGCGAGTTCCAGCTGGCCATCGTGTCCTTCGCCGGGAACCTCTCGGAATGGGACGACGACCGGATCATCGTGAAGTGGGAGCACTAGGAAATGACTCAGACTGCACCGCGCCGCAAGCTGCCGCTCAAGGAACGCTACTCGCTGCTCACCCGTGACCTGGACTGGGAACCGAGCTACGTCACGAAGGATGAGCTCTTCCCGCACACCAGCTACGAGGGCATCAAGGTCCACGACTGGGACGGCTGGGAAGACCCGTTCCGGCTCACGGTGGACGCCTACTACAAGTACCAGGCCGAAAAGGACAAGCGGCTCTATGCCGTGATGGACGGTTTCGCCCAAAGCCAGGGTCACCTGGGGCTTGCCGACGCGAGCTACCTCAACGCCATTCGGCTGTTCATCCAGGGAGTGACCCCGCTGGAGTACGCCGCGCACCGGCACTTCGCCTACCTCGCGCGCTTCCTCGAAGGCCCGGCTCCGCGCTTCGCCGCGCTGTGCCAGAGCGTGGACGAGCTCCGGCACTGCCAGACGCAGATCCACACGATCAGCAACTACAACAAGTACTACGGCGGGTTCCACAGCTGGTCGAAGATGCACGACCGGGTCTGGTACCTGTCGGTGCCCAAGTCGCTGTTCGACGACGCGATCACGGCGGGCCCGTTCGAGTTCCTCATCTCGATCTCGTTCAGCTTCGAGTACCTGCTCACCAATCTGCTCTTCGTCCCGTTCATGAGCGGTGCCAGCTTCAACGGCGACATGCCGACGATGTCGTTCGGGTTCTCGGCCCAGTCCGACGAAAGCCGGCACATGACGCTCGGCCTGGAGGCCATCAAGTTCCTGCTGGAGCAGGACGAAGGCAACGTGCCGATCATCCAGGAATGGATCGACAAGTGGTTCTGGCGCGCATACCGGATGTCCGCACTGGTCGCCGGGATGATGGACTACATGCTGCCCAAGCCGGTGATGAGCTGGAAGGAAGCGTTCGAGCTCTACTTCGAGGACCAGATGCTGGGCGGGCTCTTCCCGGACCTGGAGTTCTACGGCATCCGTCCCCCCAAGCACGTTCAGGACGCCATCGCCGAGAAGGACAAGCTCTCGCACGAGGTCTACAAGGTCCTCCACAACTTCTCCTTCGCGGCGTCCTTCACCACGCAGGCGCCGAGCGAGTCCCACATGCGCTGGCTCTCCGAGCAGTACCCGGAAACCTTCGACCAGCACTACCGGCCGGTCTGGGAAAAGCACCACCGGATCGAGGCCGGCGGCGGCCGGACGTTCTTCCAGGGCCTGCCGCAGCTGTGCCAGATCTGCCAGGTCCCGATGGCGTTCACCGAGAAGGACGACCCGGGAAAGATCTCCTTCCGCGTCAGCGAGTTCCGCGGTGAGAAGTTCCACACCTGCAGCGACGGGTGCCAGTGGATCTTCGAGCGGGAGCCCGAGAAGTACGTGCAGGCATGGCTGCCCGTGCACCAGATCTACCAGGGCAACTGCGGTGGCCCGTCGGTCCCGGAGGTTCTGGAGTGGTACGGGATCCAGGATGGCGACAACGGCGAGTACAAGGGCTCACCTGACCAGAAGTCGTGGGCAGACTGGCACAACGGCGGCGTGGAACAGGGAGTCTGACATGGCTGTGAAGGCACTCTACGACTACGAATTCCCCTCATCCGACCGCGCCGAGCTCTTCGGCGAAGACCAACTCGTCTACGTGCATTGGGAAGGCAACCCGCTGTTTTGTTCGGCCGCCTGCTTCCGCGTTCCGAAGGCGACGTCCTTCCCGGAGTTCGTGCAGAACATCGTCGGGCCGTGGGCTTCGTCGGACCCGGACTTCGAGCCGGAGGCCGTGCGCGACTGGCAGGTCGACGGGCAGCCCCTGGGCGAACCCGGCGACAAGTCGCTGTCCGAACTCGGCATCGGCCACAAGACGCTGCTGAAGTTCACCGCCTGAACGGAGACGCTTCGTGACGACCCACACCATCCGCGTCGAACCGCTCGGCGTCGACGTCCCGTGCCGTGAGGACCAGACGGTGCTCGACGCCTGCCTGCGGGAAGGCATCTGGCTGCCGCACGCGTGCACCCACGGCACGTGCGGCACCTGCAAGGCCCAGATCCTCGACGGCGAAGTCGACCTCGGCGACGCCTCGCCCTATGCGCTGCTGGAGAGCGAGCGGGACGAGGGCGCGGCCCTGATCTGCGTGGCCCAACCGCGCAGCGACGTGGTGGTCGAGGGCGAGGTCGACATGGACGAGGGTGTCGGTGTCCACCCGGTGCGCGACTTCCGCGGCCGGGTGGACACCCTCGAGGACGTTGCACCCGATGTCCGGCGCCTGGTCCTCGCGCTCGACGAGCCGCTGTCGTTCAACCCCGGACAGTACGTCCTGCTCGACGTGCCGGGTGGACACCAGCGGCCGTACTCGATCGCGAGCACCCCGGCCGACGGCAGCCGGATCGAGCTGCACCTGAAGCGGTCGGAGAATGGTGTCGCCACCGACCGGTGGGTGTTCTCGACGTTGAGCCCCGGCGACGAGGTCACGCTGTCCGGGCCGTACGGGCGGTTCTCGTTCCGGCCGATGCGCACGCAGCCGGTCCTCCTCTTGGGCTCGGGCACGGGTCTCGCTCCGCTCAAATCGATGATCAAGCACATCGCCGAGAACGGCGGCGAGCACCAGGTCACCCTCTACCACGGCGTGGGCACGAAAGCCGACCTCTACGACCGTGAGTTCTTCGAGGGTCTGGCCGCGAGCAACGACTGGTTCACCTACCGGCCGGCCCTGTCGAAGGAGCAGTGGGAAGGCCGGTCGGGGCGCGTCCCCGCGCTGCTCGCCGAGGACTATCCCCGGGCCGGCGGCCACGTCGCCTACATCTGCGGCAGCCCGGCCATGGTCCAGGACACGATGAAGGCTCTGATGAAGTCCCGGCTGTTCCCCCGTGACATCTACCGGGAGGACTTCTTCGACTCCGCCGACCGCGCCGCGGGCGCCAACGTGGTGCGCAGCCCCCTGATCCGGCGCTGATCCGGCAGCAAGAGAGGTCATCAGTGAAAGTCACCAGAGTCGAAGCCATCCCCTTCGCCATTCCCTATCGCAAACCGATGCGGTTCGCGAGCGGCGAGGTCGACGTGGCCGAGCACATTCTCGTGCGAGTCCACACCGACACGGGACTGGTCGGCACCGCCGAGGCGCCGCCACGGCCGTTCACCTATGGGGAGACCCAGAGCTCGATCAAAGCGGTGATCGAGACGATCTTCGCTCCGCAGCTGACCGGGATGTCGCCGCTCGCCAGGGAGGCAGTACACGCCAAGCTCGACCGGACGGTCGGCAACCCGGTCGCGAAGAGCGCGGTCGACATGGCCCTGTGGGACCTCATCGGGCAGGGCCTCGGCGTGTCGGTGACGGAGCTGCTCGGCGGTTACACCGACCGGATGCGCGTGAGCCACATGGTGGGGTTCGCGCAGCCGGGGGAGATGGTCGACGAGGCGGAGCGGATTCGGGAAACGTACGGCATCACGACGTTCAAGGTGAAGGTCGGGCGCCGGCCCTTCCAGCTCGACGTCGACGTGTGCCGGGCGCTGCGTGCCGCGCTCGGTGACGGCGTCGAGCTCTACATCGACGGCAACCGCGGGTGGACGGCGTCCGAGTCCGCTGCCGCGCTGCGGGCACTCGAAGACGTCGGTCTGCTGTTCGCCGAGGAGCTGTGTCCCGCCGACGATGTGCTGGGCCGGCGCTGGCTCGCGCGCCAGAGCCGGATCCCCCTCTACGCCGACGAAAGCGCCACCCGCCCCGGTGAGGTCACCCGTGAGCTCCTCGCGGGGGCCGCCCACGGCATCAGCATCAAGACGGCCCGTACCGGGTTCACCTACTCGCAGCGAGTGCTCAGCCAGTGTGCCGGGCTCGGCGTCGAGGTCGTCATGGGTAACCAGATTGACGGCCAGGTCGGCTCCCTGTGCGCCGCAACGTTCGGTGCGGCGTTCGAGCTGTCCTCCCGGCGGGCGGGCGAGCTGTCGAACTTCCTGGACATGGCCGATGACCTGCTCGCCGAACCCCTGCGGATCGAGCACGGCGAGCTCCGGGTCCTCGAAGGTCATGGCCTCGGCATCCAGCTCGACGAGGACAAGCTCGCCCACTACCGCCAGGACTGATGCCTGCCACCACGAAGAGAGGAAATGTCATGACCGAGGTTGCATCCCCCACTGCCGCGGACTCGGGCGCGTCGGCGACCAAGACCTTCCAGGAGCGCACGAAGTCAGGAGCCGCGACCGACCCGGCCCGCGTCGATGCCATCGCGTCCGACGCGCTCGCCGCGCTGCGGGAGGTCATCCGGAAGCACGGGGTCACCTACGACGAGTACAACGCGTTCAAGGCCTGGATGATCCGGGTCGGCGCGGACGGCGAGTGGCCGTTGTTCCTCGACGTGTTCCTCGAGCACGAGGTGGAGGACCTGGCCAACGCGAGCCGGGAGGGGACGGCGGGCAGCATCGAAGGTCCCTACTACGTCGAAGGCGCTCCCGAGCTCGGGTCGGCGGGCCGGCTGCCGATGCGGGAGAACGAGCCCGGCGTGCGGCTGAAGTTCTTCGGCCAGGTCCGCGGAGTCGGCGGTCAGCCGATCGCCGGCGCCGAGGTGGACTTCTGGCAGGCTGACGACTCCGGCCTGTACTCGCAGTTCGCCCCCGGCATCCCGGAGTGGAACCTCCGGGGGCGGTTCAGCACCGACGCCGAGGGCAACTACGCCGTCGACACCCTCCACCCCGCGCCGTACCAGATCCCGACGGACGGCGCGACCGGCGCGCTGATCTCCGCCGCCGGGTGGCACGCGTGGCGACCGGCCCACCTGCACGTCAAGGTCTCGGCGCCGGGCTACCAGCTGATCACCACGCAGCTGTACTTCGACGGTGGCGAGCACGTCAAGGACGACATCGCGTCCGCGGTCAAGGACGCACTGATCCTGGAACCGACTCCGGTCGACGGTGATGGCGAGCAGGTCCGCTACGACTTCGTGCTCGACCCCGTCTAAGGCCGGGATGCTGTTCGCCGTGCGGATGGCCGTGGAGCTGCCGCGGAACCTCGACCCTCAAGTCAGGGAGGAGCTCCTCGCCACTGAAAAGGCCTACAGTCAGGAACTCCAGCGTGCCGGGAAGTGGGTGCACCTGTGGCGGGTGGTCGGCGAGTATTCGAACCTCAGCGTGTTCGACGTCGCGGGCAACGCCGAGCTGCACGAACTGCTGTGGAACCTGCCGTTGTTCGAGTACATGCGTGTCGAAGTCACGCCACTGGCTCCCCATCCGTCCGTCGTCGCGGGCGAGCCGTGAGCGTGACTTCCGGCCTCACCAGGGCTGCTGCCGGTATCCCGGCTGCCGCCTTGGTGAGGGACGCAATGTTGACACTCAATGTCCAGGATAATTAATATCCAGGTTCATGAGGATGAACCAGGGCGTCGAGTGGGCCGTACACGTGCTGCTCTCGCTCGCCTGGGCCGACGGCGGAGACCCCGTCCCGTCGGCGCGACTGTCGGCCAGTTACGAACTGCCTCAGGCCTACCTGAACAAGCAGCTTCAGGCCTTGGTCAAAGCGGGGCTCCTCGAGTCGCTCCCCGGCGCGCGCGGCGGATTCCGGCTCGCGCGCCCCGCCGAGAAGATCACGCTGATGGACGTCGTCGCGGCGATCGAAGGGCCGGAGCCGCTCTTTCAGTGCACGGACATCCGCCGGCGGGGCATGGGGGCCGGGCTGGGTGAAATGTCGTTCCGTCACCCCTGCGCGGTGAACGGGGCAATGCAGCGCGCCGAGCTGGCGTGGCGCAAGTCGCTGGCCGCGCAGACCATCGCGGACGTGAGAGCCGAGGCGGAGCTCCACGCACCGACCATCGCAGACGTGGCGCGCCGCGCGTACGCCCGTGGCTGACGCTGCTCGAAAGGGACAACTGATGATCGAACACGGGTCCGGGGTGGTACCCCGGGTGAACGGCAAGGCCGTTGTGAAGGACCCGCCACTGGTCGCGAGGATCGACCGCCTGATGCTCACCGTGGTCATCGCCCATTTGGTGCTCGCGGGCCTGCACGGGATTGCGCACGTCGGCGGGGGCATCGCCTCGAGCGTCGGGCAAGTGACGTACGCGGCCGCGGTCATCCTGGTGTCGGTCTACGGGATCTACCGCCACTACCGGCACCCCGGACGTGCGGGAGCCGTGCTCGTGGTCGTCTCGATGGCCGGCGCGTTCGTCTTCGGTACCTACTTCCACTTCCTGTCCGGCACCGAAGACAACATCCGGCACGTCCACTTCGCGACCGCGGGCCGCTGGGCGATGCCGTTCGACCTTTCGGCCGTACTGCTGGCGATCCTGGAGCTCTTCGGCACCGCGCTGGCCTACGCCGTCCTCCGCAGGAGGGTGCGGATCTCATGAGCTCGCTGACCACACCGACGAAGGGCGACTCCCGCGCGCTGGAGGCCGCCGGTGCCGCCGCGGACTGGGTCGACCAGCGCTACCGCGTCTCGAGGGGGCTGCGGCACCAGTTCAACAAGGCGTTCCCGACGCACTGGTCTTTCCTGCTCGGCGAAATCGGGCTGTACGCGTTCATCGTGCTGCTGGTGACGGGGATCTACCTGACGTTGTTCTTCGACCCCTCGATGGAGGAAGTCGTCTACCACGGCAGCTTCACGAACATGCAGGGCTTGGAGATGTCGCGCGCGTTCCAGAGCACGCTGGACATCTCGTTCGAGGTTCGCGGCGGCTTGTTCATGCGTCAGCTGCACCACTGGTCGGCGTTGATCTTCGTCGCCGCCATGTCGGTCCACATGTGCCGCGTCTTCTTCACGGGCGCGTTCCGCCGTCCTCGCGAGGGGACCTGGCTGATCGGTGCCACCCTGCTGATCCTCGGCATGTTCGAGGGCTTCTTCGGCTACTCGCTCCCGGACGACCTGCTGTCCGGCACCGGCATCCGCGCCACCCTTTCCGGGATCATCCTCTCGATCCCGCTGATCGGCACGTGGATCCACTGGGGACTGTTCGGCGGCGAGTTTCCCGGCAACCAGATCATCCCGCGGCTCTACACGATCCACATCCTGATCCTGCCCGGCATCATGCTCGCGTTGATCGCGGCGCACCTGGGCATCGTCTGGTACCAGAAGCACACGCAGTTCCCCGGTGCGAAGCGCAAGGAAACGAACGTCGTCGGCATCCGCATCTTCCCCGCGTTCGCGCTGAAGGCGACCGCCTTCTTCGTGATCGTCACCGGGGTGCTCGCCCTGCTCGCCGGGCTGTTCCAGATCAACCCCATCTGGAACCTCGGGCCGTACAACCCTTCGCAGGTTTCCGCCGGTTCGCAACCGGACTGGTACCTGGCTTGGGCGGACGGTCTGCTGCGGATCTGGCCGGCCTGGGAGGTCTACCTCGGGAACTACACGATCCCGGCCGTGTTCTTCCCCGGCGCCATCGGCATGCCGCTGCTGTTCACCTTGCTGTTGACCTACCCGTGGCTCGAACGGCGGCTTTCGAAGGACACCGCCCACCACAACATCCTGCAGCGTCCTCGTGACGCACCGGTGCGGACCTCCTTGGGCATGATGGCGTTCGGGTTCTTCATGGTCATCGAGCTGTCCGGGTTCAACGACATCATCGCCGACCAGTTCGACATCTCACTGAACGCGACGACCTGGGCGGGCCGGATCGGTGTGCTGGTCGTGCCTCCGCTGATGTACTTCGTCACGTACCGGATCTGCCTCGGTCTGCAGCGCGCGGACCGCGAGGTCCTGGACCACGGCGTCGAGACAGGCATCATCACGCGGACACCGTCCGGCGGGTACTTGGAGATCCACCAGCCGCTGAGTGAGGTCGACGACCGTGGTCACCCCGTTCCCCTGGAGTACCAGGGCGCGACCGTGCCGAAGCGGATGAACCAGCTGGGCGCTGCCGGGCACGCGGTTCCCGGGTCGTTGCTGACTCCGGACCCGGCGGGGGAGACGGCTGCTCTCAAGCGTGCCCGGAGCGACGGCAAGCACTGAACGGCGTCAGTCGAAGGGTAGTTTTCGACGTGGCCCGGATCGTGGCGAAACGGGCTGTGGTCAAGACCAGGTCGCCGGGCAGCCGCGGCAGGACAGTCGGCAGATCCTAAACTGCGGCGCGGCCCGCTCGGTGAGCGCGGGCCGCGCCGAAGACGTGGAGTCGATCGCGGTGTTCGATACTCGAGGACCCGGCGGACAACTTCTCCAGGTACTACTCCGGTCGGGATGCGACGTGGATGATGGCCAAGGGGAGTGGGAAGAAGCCGAGAACCCTACCGCCGTGTCCGAAGCTCTCGCCGTCGTCATGCTGGAGGACCTCGCCGCGCCAAGGCCGTTGCGCACGGTCCCGGCTGACGCCTCGACGGGAATTGGCGCCGGACGGCTCCAGTGTTTTGGCCTGGTCGGTCGACATGCCTGAGCTCCAGAACCTCGAATGTCTGGTACGTCTTCTTCCCATACCCGAGAGCGCTTCATCGGGAGTCTCGGTCAGGCGTGGAACCAGGCTTCGGTCGACATCGCCCCGCGCGCCCTGCGCGGCGTTCAACGCCGCGAGGACGCCGGCTGAGCTGGGACGGCGTGGCCGAGTCGGCGAGTGAGCGTGCTGTTGTGCCCTGCCTCGGCCTCCGCCTCCGTACAAGCTGGGGAGAATGGTGATCGCTACCGACACCGCCAGGCGCAGCCCAGCAGGGACGTCGGCGCTTCCAGAGTCCAGGTAAGGAACAACCGACCGCGGAGGTCGTTTTCGTCTCGCCGGCGGAGACTGTCCGGCCATGGGCGAGCCGTCGGCGGTGGCCCGCCACGCGGCGTCAAGGTGCCGGTCGTCGCCCGTCACTTCGTACTGGCGCACGTGGAAAAACGTCTTGCCCGCACTGCCCGTGAACAGGCCCGGGTCGATGCTGTGCGTCGACCCTCTCGGCGACCTCGTCGAGCACTTGGCGGAACAGCGGCGCAACCCGGGCTGTCGTAGAAGGTCCGACCGCGCGGCAGGACTCCAGGCAGCTTCCGACCGTCAGACGGCCTCGGCCGGTCGGACTTTTCGCTTCGCGGTGCGGAGGCGGTCGAGGCTGAGTGCGAACGTGCGTACCGGGGCCAGCGCGAGCAGGGCGGCCGCGGCACAGGCCGGGAAGACCGAAGCGCTGAGCGGCGCCTCCCAGTTGACGAAGATGCCCATCGACATGGCGAACACGAGCAGAAGCCCGGTCGCGGCCCACGCCGACCACCGCACGGCTATCCCCGCCAGCAGGCTCAGGCCCAGGACCAGCTCCATGGCAGTCGCGACCCACGCGGTGACGTGGACCATCCCGCTGGGCAGGTACGGCGCGAGTTTCTGCGTGTACTCGACAAAGGAAGCGAAGTCGCCCCAGGTGACCGAGCCGCTGTGGGCGGGTCCCCATAGACCCATCCTGTCGGCCACAGCCGACAGGAATCCCGGTGAGAGCGTCATGCGGGCGAAGACGGTCGCGACGGTCCAAGCCGGCTCCCGATGTGGAGCGTGCTCGAGCCGGCGGTGCGCTCGGCGCAACCCGGACATCAGGACTCCTTGTTCGGCGAGAGAGCCTGCGCGGCAGGCGGTCGCGCGGCGTGACGGCCGCGGTGCAGCCACGGATGAGCCACGCGGTGCAGCAGAGGATTGACGAGATAGGTCATTGTCGGGACCACGGCGGCGACCACCAGTAGCGTCCGCTCCGGCAGCGTGAGCCAGGGAACCCAGGCCGAGATGGCCAAGGAGGACAACATCACCAGCGGGTAGAGCCCGATGAACGACAAGACCGCCAGCTGCCACCTGGCGGGCTTGCTGCCGGGCTGGTCGGGGCTCGGGGTGGAAGTACGCATGAAACTCCTCGTGCTTTGGGCTCGACCCTAAGAGTGGAATGTGCACAAGGGAAAGACCAAGCCCGGCGGATTCAGTAGCGTGGGGTTATGGATCTTGAGATACGGCACCTTCGGTATGTGGTCGCGGTTGCCGACACACTCAACTTCTCTCGTGCAGCGGAACAGTTGCACATGTCGCAACCTGCCCTTTCGGCGCGCGTCAAGGCGATCGAACGGCACCTCGACGTCGCACTGTTCCAACGGACTACCCGGTCTGTGTCCTGCACTGAAGCGGGTGCTCGCTTCACGGAGCGCGCAAGGGAAATCCTTCGTCTCATGACGGACGCAGAACAGGAATGCCGACAGGCCGGTCACGGCGGGCAGCTGTGGGTCGGGTTCTACGGAGTCGCCGCGGGAGAGCTGACCGCGGCGATCGTGGATCGTTTTCGCAGTGAGAACTCGCGAGTCGAAGTCGGGTTGCGCCGGTACGGCTGGGAAGATCCGTCGGCAGGCTTGCAAAACCGGGACGTCCAGCTCGCGTTCGTCCGTCCGCCGTTCCGCTCGCGTGGGTTGCGGCTCCTGCCCCTGCTCTCCGAACGACGGGTAGCCGGGCTACGCGCCGACCATCCGTACGCCGGCCGCGAAAGCATCGACGTCGCCGAATTGCTCGACGAAGCGGTGATCGTGCGGCGCACTCCCGATCCGGTGTGGGCCGAGTTCTGGTACGCGGGCGCCGTGCGGGGTGACCGCCCCGCGCCACGCCTCATCGAGGTTGGCGATATCGACGAAGAGCTGCTGGCCGTGGCGGGAGGCCGGGCGATCACCCTGACCACCGCCGCGGCTGCCGACTACTTTCCCCGGCCGGGAGTCGCCTACGTTCCCTTGACCGGCCTGCCGGTCAGCCGGGTGGCGCTGGCCTGGCACTCGGATGAGACCGATCCGGTGTGCCTGGCCTTCATCGATGCGGCGCGCCACGTGGTGGCTCAGCGTCGCGTCGATGGACGTTGACCAAGTGAGCGAGAGTCACGCCACCGGCTCAGCCTCTCGGCAAGATCTGAAGGACGAGCAGTACCAGCAGCAGAACTCCGAAGAGGGCGGCCGGCACGACACTCCGCAGCTCGTCCTTGGCACGCAGGTGCGCCACGGCAGCTCCCACGAGCAGCGCGACGAGGCCTGCTGCGGCTGCGATGCCCAGAGGCGGCCAGAAGATCCCGATGACGAGGCCGGCCGCCCCTGCGGCCTCGAGCACTCCGATCGCCCTGAACGTGCCGAGCTGGTAGCCCAGATGTGCCGCGTTGTCGGCCATCTGCGGCACTCCGCGCATCTTCGCCCCGCCCAGACTGAGGAAGCCGAGAGCTAGAACCGCCGACAGCGCGATGACAACGATGTCCACGTGGATCTCCTTGAAGGTTTCGAAGAGCCGTGCGGGACGAGCGCTCGGCGCGCACGTCCCGCACGGGCAGTCAGGCTGTGAGCGCGAGGATCCGGGAGAATGCGCTCGTCAGCTCCGCAGCGGGGTCGGCGGCCTCGGCGGCCGAGCGCCAGGCGACGAACCGGTCCGGGCGGACGAGCAGCGCGCCTCGCTCAGTGATCTCGCGATGACGGTTCCAGGTCGAGTTGGGGTCGAAGAAGTCCCCGTCGGAGTGCCCGACCGTGATGGCGTCGAGGGGCACGTCGAGGGCGGTGGCGACCTTACGAGCCGCCTCCACCCAGTCCGTCCCCTGTTCACCGGCGATCAACAGGAAGTGCCCCGGTCGCACGAGGTCCATCGTGGGCAGGCGGTGGCCCTCGAAGTCTTCGAGCCACGAGTGCGGGAGGGGCTCGCCGGGCCGCGTGCCCGGCTGGTAGATCCGGATCGGGTCGGGGTTGTGCCGTTCGGGGCTACCGTCGGGGACGATGGCCGCCGAATCGTAGGTGTAGCCGTACTCGACGTTGTGCTCGTCGAATTCCATCGACTGGTCGGCGATTCCGCGTCGCATGGCGGCACGCAGCTCGGCGTCCTCGTCGCGGTCACTCCAGATCCGGCGCATCGCCGCCCAGTTGTGCTCGACGCCGACTTCCGGGCTCATGCCGAGCTGAGCCGTGGTGGTCAGGTGGTTGAGGGCGTTGTCCAGCGAACGCTGCACGTTGCGGGCCGTGGTGGGCTTCCTCTCGGCTTCGTAGGTGTCGAGCAGTCCTTCTTCGGCGTGCCCACCCAGGACGGCAGCCAGCTTCCAGGCGATGTTGTGCGCGTCCTGGATTGCCGAGTTGAGGCCGAGCCCGCCGGTCGGCGGGTGCCGGTGGGCGGCATCGCCGAGCAGGAAGATCCGGCCGTCCTGGAACCGGTCGGCCAGCACCCCCTCCACAGACCAGCGGGAGATGACGTGGACCTCGATCTCGTGGTCGGCCAGGCCGAGCGCGGTACGCATGTCCGCCACGACCCCCTCATCGTCCATGGCCCGGCTGTCGTCCGAGAGGTAGTTCAAGTGGCAGACCCACTCCTCGGATTTCGGACCCCAGTGGTCGGGGCCCATCGGCGCCAAAACCACGCCAAGACCGACGTTCGGCGCCTGCATCCAGCGGAGCAGGACGTCGTCGTCCCGGGCCCACTCGGAAAGGTCAGCAGTGATGTGGACGGACACCATCCGGACGACGTCCCTGATGCCGTCGAGCTTGACACCGATCGACGGTCCGACGGTCCGGCCGCCGTCGCACCCGAGCAGGAACCGGCTGCGGACGCGGTACTCGTTCCCGGATTCCTTGTCGCGGACGGTCGTCGTGACGCCGTCTTCGTCCTGCTCGATCGCAATGGCCTCGTGGTTGAACCGCAGGCGGTCCGGTCCGAGTTCCTCGGCGCGTTGCTTGAGCAGTGGCTCCAGCCGGATCTGGGGCAGGTTGGTCTGGTGGCACGCACTGGCGGCCGCCCATGCGGGGTTCGTCCCGCCGCATCCCCAAGCTTCCATCCGGCCGTACTGCCGGCCGACGTCGGGGTCGTCGCCACGCAACCCTGCGTACCAGGCCGTGTATGCCATCTGCTCAGGCGGGCAGCCCCGCTCGTAGACGGCGTCGTCGGCACCCAGTCCGCGGAAGATCTCCATCGTGCGCTGGTTGAGCACGTGCGCCTTCGGGAGGATGGAGGTGTGCGGCCAGGCGTTGATCAGCAGAGTCTCGACCCCGAGCTGCGAAAGCAGCATCGACGCCGTCAGGCCGGCGCCGCCGCCGCCGACGATCAGGACCGGGACCTCGAGGTCTGCGGTTCGGGTGGTCATTGAATGCTCCTTTGGTCCTCGGCGAGTCGCCAGGTGAAGGTGTAGCTGTCGAGTACTTCGATGAAGCTGTCCGGAAGTGGTCCGCCGACGCTGCCGAACACCGCGACGACCTGGTCCGCTTCGAGTGCGACGGTCACCCGCACGCTCTCGCTGAGGCCCGCCGCGGCGAGCTCGGCTTCGATGACGCGGCGCACGATGTCCTGACGCAGTGCGGGCTTGAACGGCTTGCCGACGCGAGTCAGCGGAATCTCGTCGATCACGTGAACGTCTTGAGGCACGGCCGCTCGATCGGCCACCTGGTCCGCGGACCAGGTGGCGATCTCCGCGCCGGTCACGTCGGTGCCGGGCCGGAGGGTCACGTAAGCGGCCGGTAGTTCGCCGACCCGTCGGTCAGGCATCCCGACGGCTGCGGCCGCGGTCACGGCGGGGTGCGCGAGCAGGGCTTCTTCGATCACGGCGGGGTCGATGTTGTGGCCGCCGCGGATGATGAGGTCCTTGGCGCGGCCGGTCAGGCGGACGAAGCCGTCGGTGTCGACGCTGCCGAGGTCTCCGGTGTCGAGCCAGCCGTCGACGACCTTGCGCGTGGGGTCGGGCACGCGCCCTTCGGCGGTGACCCGCACGTACCCCGGGAACACGGTCGGCCCGCTGATCATCAGCACGCCGGTCGCCCCGGGCGGGAGGTCGGTCCAGGCGCCCGTTTCGCCGTCGATGTGCACGGCCTTGATCTGCTGGTACGGCAGCCGCTGCCCGACCGTACCCGGGCGGAACGCGCCGGCGTACGACCTCGCGGAGGCCGCCGTCGCTTCGGTCAGGCCATAGCCCTCGCACAGCTCGACGCCGGTGTGCTCCAGGAACCGGGTGCGCACTGCCGCGGGCAGGGGAGCGGCGCCGACCATGGGAAAGGTGAGGCTGGAGATGTCGGCGTCGACCGGCACCTGACCGAGGGCGGCGTACACGGTCGGGACCGCGGACATCGCGCTGATCCGGTAGCGCTCGACGAGCCGCCAGAACACCCCGTACAGGTCGGGATCGCGGTATCCCAGCGGTCCCGCCCAGACGACGTGCTGTCCCTTGAACAACGGCGCGAGCCCGGTCACGAGCAAGGCGTTGACGTGGAACAGCGGGAGCCCGGCGAACAGCGCGGGGGCGTCTTCGCCGGTGCACGCAGCCAGGGTCCACGCCATGGTGACCTCGTTGGCGTGGGTGTGGGCGGCGACCTTCGGCGTGCCGGTGCTTCCTCCGGTGTGGAAGTAGCTGGCGATGTCGTGAGCCGCCGGCAGGCTCGACGCCGGCAGTTCCGCGGAGGATGCAGCCGCGGCGAGCTCGTCCAGGTAGCCGATGACCAGGCCCGGCATGTCGGGGAGGTCGAGTCCGGAACCCTCTGCGCCGTCCGGCCGGATGGCCAGGACCGCGGTCACGTCACCCCGCCTGGCCAGTTGCAGAGCCTCCTCCCACAGGTCCGCGTCCAGCTCGGGCCCGGCCACGACCAGCACGCGTGCTCCCGCGATCTCCAGCAGTTCCCGGACCTGCGCGGGAGCGAGTCCGGGGTTGATCGGCGCGGCGATGCCCACCGCTTCTGCAGCCAGGGTGGCGGCGAGCACCGCGCTCGTGTTGGGAGCGAGCACCGTGACCGCGTCGCCGCGCCCGATGCCCAGCCCGAGCAGGACGTGCGCGATCCGCCGCACGCGTTCGGCCAGCTCGGCGTAGGTGAAGCGGACTGGTTCCTGCCAGCGAGCCACTGAGGGCAGCGCGCTGACAGCCGGCGCGTCCGGCCAGGTCTCAGCCGCGTGGCGAAGCAATTCGTAGGTGCTCGGCGGGAGATCGCGGTCAGCGAGGGGTACCGCTTCGATCGCGGTGAGGTCCTCAGGCCGGTCGAAACGAGGCCACGACAGAGCAGAGGTGGGTGCAGTCATGGGACAAACCTCCGGGACGGGGGATCACGGCCGCCGGGTCGGCAGGCCGGAGGTTCACTTGACGGCGGTGCGCTGCGTGCCGAGGTCGATGGCGCCGCCGGGAGTGGCGATGCGAGCCGTGACGACGTCACCGGCGTTCAGGTAGCCAGGATTGGCGGCCTGGCCCTTGAAGAAGAGCTTCCACTTGATGTCCTCCGGCAGCAGGCCAGCCACCTTCGTCACCAGCGCCGACGGTGCCTTGAGCGCCGTGCCACCGGGCGTCCCGGTGAGGACGAGGTCACCGGGGTCGAGGGTTTGGAACCGGGCCAGCCGGGTGAGTGCCTCGGCCGGACGGGTGATCATGTCGGCCGTCGTGGAGTCCTGCCGGAGCACGTCGTTGACCCACAGCTGGAGCCGCAGATCGCCGAAGGATCGCAGATCGGCGGAATCGACCAGAGTCAGGCGCGGTCCGACGGGCGTGAATGTCGGGTATGACTTGCTTTCGTAGAACTGGCCCTTGCTCAGTTGGACGTCGCGTGCCGAGACGTCGTTGGTGACCACGAACCCGGCGACGTACCGCGACAGGTCTTCCTCGCGGACCCGAGTGTCGATCGCGAGCGGGCTGCCGATCACGAGACCGAGCTCGACCTCGTAGTCGAGCAGCCGGACGTGCTTCGGTGTGACGATCGTGTCGTTCGGGCCGCTGACCGAGCCGGACGCCTTCCGGAAGAAGGTCGTGGTGACCTTGGCCGGGTCGAACCCCGAATCCTTGGCGTGCGACCGGTAGTTCACCATCTGCGCCACGATGCGGGCGGGCGTCGTGACCGGCGACAGCAGGTCCAGTCCGGATACATCGACGAGCCCGGTCTGCTCCGCGGCGGCCGCATCGACGGCCTGACGGTCGGCAAGCAGTTCGGCTGTCGTCCGGGCTGCGGTGTCGACCGCGGCGGCCTTGCCGTCGTGCTCGACCCACCATCCGTCGCCGGTGCGCAGGACGTTGACGCTCATTTGTTCATCGCTTTCATCAGGCCCACGAGGCGGGAGGGATCGATCTCGTTGTCACCGCGCAACGCGTCGAAGAGGGAACGCAGCAGTTTCGGGGACGGGGTGGTGCCGAGGAACTCCTTCGTCACGGGCGGTCCCCACTGCGCCAGTCCGCTCGCGGACATCTTCTGCCAGCCGGGTTCGACCGAGCAGTCGAAGAGGTCGCCGTCGGCGAAGTGTTCGACCATGAACCGGTCCGGGTCCTGCCAGTAGTCGAACAGCTGGCTGCCCAGGATGTGCCTGCCTATTCCCCAGGTTCGCCGGTAGCCGCGCTCGGTCAGGAACTCGCCGCCGGCCGCGAGCGCGTCGAGGTCGGCCACCTGGTAGGCGGAGTGCACGTACCCCGTGTTCAAACCCAGGTGCATCGCCAGGGTGTGGTGGTCGGCGGGCTCGTTGCCGCGGTCGCACCGCATGAACGCCATGGTCGGTCCTCGGTCACGCTGGCCGTCCACGAACAGGAAGTCGCTGACGATCAAGCCCAGCGTGTCCACGTACCAGTCGAGGGCACGCTGGAACACGGTCGTCTCCAGGACGACGTGCCCGAGCCGCTGGACGCGGGCCGGCTCGCGGGCCGGGCGCTGCACGTCGTTGAATCGCGTCGGTTTCGTGCCGAAGTTGAGGGTGAGCGGCCGCTGCTCCAGAAGCGCCGGCAGCTCTTCCATCCCGTGCACCACGCGCACCGGGAAGCCGCTGGGGTCGGTCAGGTCGACGACCTGGCCACCGCCGGGGCTCTTCAGGTCCCGCACCTCGGTGCCGGTGGCGATCGCCAGCTTGCGGAGGTCAACGGCGTCGGTCGCCCGGAAGGTGGGGCCGACGAACCGAGAGGCCGCTGCGCGGCGGATGACGAGGCAGTGCGTACCCGGCAGCGTGCCGCGCAGGTACAGGGTGTCCTCGTCGCGGGCGGCGACAGCGAATCCGAAGTCGCGGGCGAACTCCTCCGCGCGCCTGAGATCGGGCTTTTCGAAGGTCAGCCAGGCCAGGTCGGCAACCTTGACCACCGGGTTGAGCGACCGGCCGGCGTGCTCACCGCGGAGCTTGCCGTGCTCACTGTGCAACCCGGCATGAACGTCGCTATGGGTGGCCACGTGACCACACCCCTTCAGTCAGTGTTGATGAATTCATCAGTAACGATGACAGGTGACAGGAGTGGTGGCAATGGTCCGCCGTCACAAAGGGCTTCATCAGAACTGATATCGGATACAGTCGTGGGATGACGTCGTCATCAGTTGGAGGCACTGCGCCTGCCACGCGCACGGATCGGCGCAAGGAGCGCACCCATCGGGCGCTCGTCGACGCCGCCCGGGAGTTCTTGGCCGAGCACGGCTCCTTGGAGATCAGCATCAAGGAGATCACCGACGCGGCGGACGTCGGCTTCGGCTCGTTCTACAACCACTTCGACAGCAAGGCGGACCTGTTCCAGGCCGCCATCATCGACACGCTCGAGGAGCACGGCCGGATGCTCGACGAGCTGACGTCGGGGATCTCCGACCCGGCCGAGCTGTTTTCGGCCTGCCTGCGGTTGACGGTGCAGATGGTCGACAGCCACCCCCAGCTGGCGCGCATCCTGGCTCGGGCGGGGTTCCCGTACCTGGACTCCGACCGCGGCCTCGCTCCACAGGCCCTGCGGCACATCAAGATGGGAGTCGAGGCCGGCAGGTTCGAGGTCCGGAACCCGCGCGTCGCTCTCGCCACCGCGGGTGGTGCCCTGCTCTCGATGATCCACCTGCGCCTGGAGCACCCTGACTTGCTGGACGCCGAATCGGACAGCGAACTGGCCGAGCAGATCCTGCGGGGTTTCGGGATGAACCGGCGGAGCGCGCACGCCATCGCGTACCGGCCACTGCCCGCAGCGAACCCGAACGGGTGATCATCGCGGTCGGCGTGGTGCTCGGCTAGTTACATGTCGCGCTGAAGAGGCGCAGTCGCAGCGGGTCGGGCTTGTGCGGATCGAACAGCTCGGGGACAGGGCGCCCGGCGAGGTTCAGCTCGTCCACGAGGTCCGGACCGTCGCCGGTCCAGCCGTGGGCCGTGAGCCACTCGGACGGCGGCCAGAGTTCCGGTCCTCCCTGGTCGGACGTGACGAAGACCGTCGCGACCGCCCGGTCGCTGTCGTCGGAGATCGGGATATCGGTCAGGCGAGTACGGCGGGAGAGGTACTCGCCAGCCAGTGAGCTGCCGGGGGCGGACAGTTCGCCGATCTCGTCTAGGAAACGGTCGGTCTCGGCCGGCCGGAAATACATCAGCAGGCCTTCGGCCAGCCAGGTTGTCGGGGCTTTCGGGTCGAAACCGGCCGTCAGCAGTTCGCCGCGCCAGTCGTCGCGCAGGTCCGTCTCGACCGAGACTCGCTGGATCGCGGCGCCCGCGCCGACGTCGGCCAGTACCTTGGCCTTGAAGGCCAGAACGCCGGGTGTGTCGACCTCGTAGACGACCGAGTCGTCGGGGAGCGGAAGGCGAAACGCCCTCGTGTCGAGACCGGCGCCGGGCAGGACCACCTGCCGGCAGCCCGCCGCCACTCGCTCGAGGATGTAGCTGTCGTAAAAGCCCGTGCGGCCGGAGAACAGGCTGTAGAGCCCGTTCCAGAGGTGCGATGAGTCGTCTTCCCGAGCCGGACCGAGCCGGGGGAGGATGCTGCCGTCCGCGTTGACGCCCAGCGCCCGCACGACGAACTCCTCGGCCAGCGGATCGGCGAACAGCCGATCGGCGCGGCGGGTCTCCTGCGCACGGGCGTAAGCGGCGAACAGCGCGGTGAGTCCGACGCCTTCGGGAAGCTGCAGTGCATTCATGAGGCCATCGTCAGCTTCGTCGACAGCCAGTGCCAATGCACAGTGACAATGACTACAAGCAAGGGAGGAAATTCGCCCTGGCCATTCTCTGCAGCTGCGACAGGAACGCAAATCCCGGCCTCGGATGTGGGCCGGGAGCCCAACCGCACTCATTCCCCAGTGGGCTGCGGGGCTTCCGTCGATCGGGCCAGCCAGTGGTCCGCGGGATCGATCGTCCGGGCGATGCGCTGGCCGATGGTGGCGAGCTGCTGCACCTGGGTCTTGGTGAGGGGATCGAACACGAGCCGCCGGACCTCGCGGACGTGGCCAGGCGCGGCGCTGATGACGACCGATTGGCCTGCGTCGGTGAGCACGGCCAGCGTGTACCGGCCGTTGGTGGGGTCGGGCGTCCGGCGCAGCCAGCCGCGCTTTTCCAGGCGGGCCGCCACCTGCGACAGGCGGGGAAGGCTCCCGGAAGAGAGGGAAGCGAGGTCGCTCATGCGCATCGTTCGATCGGGGGCGTCCGACAGCGTGGCGAGCACCACGTAGTCGAAGTGGTTGATCCCGGAGTCGCGCCGCAGCTGGGTGTCCAAGGCCGAGTCGAGCCGGGAAACGAGGCTGGCGAGGGCGAACCACGCTCGCCGCTCCTCCGTCGTGAGCCAGCAGACGTCTTCGTCGTCGTCGCGACTTTCCGGTGTCGTCGAAGCCTTCGCCATGGCGGAATCTTAGCGCATATGAGTTAAAGCGTGAACTGAGACACGGTGCTGATGACTTGCAAGTTTAAGTCAGCGCTCGTACTTTGACTTAAAGTTGCAAGTCAAGGAGGCTGTCATGAAGATATTGGTGCTCGGTGCCACCGGCGCGACCGGTGCCCTGCTCGTCGACAAGGCACTCGCTGCTGGTCACCGTGTCCGGGTGTTGGTGCGTTCGCCGGAGAAGCTCGCGCTCACACATCCGGGCCTGGAGGTCGTGACCGGCCAGGCGACGGATCCCCACGACGTCGGGAACGCGATGACGGGGATGGACGTGGTGATCAGCACGCTGGGCGCGACGAAAGGCAGCGTCATGACGGACGCGACCCGCGCCATCATCGCCGGCGCCGATCGGAGTGGCGTGCGCCGCGTCGTGGTGCTGTCTTCGTTTGCGGTACTCCGCGCGCGGCTCAGCGGTGCGGCGAAGCTCGTCTCGGCGCTCAGCATGAGCGAGATGCTGAGGGACAAGGCGTCCGCCGAGGAGCTCCTGCGAGCTTCCGATCTCGATTGGACGGTCGTGCACGCGGTCCGGCTGACGAACGGGCACGCCGCCGGCCGGACCAGGGTGCTTCCCGCGTCGGCCGCACTCCGCCTGCGGACCTCGGTCACCCGGTCCGACGTCGCCGAGCGGCTGCTCGCGTCGGTTTCGGACGCGGCCTGGTTCCGTCAGGCACTGGTTGTCGCCGGCTAAGCCCTTCATCTCACGAGAATGGGAACATCCATGGTCCACGACCCGCGTTATCCGGAAAGCCCCGCGGGCGCCTACCGCGCGCTCGTCTCGCGCGTCCTGCCCGAGGCGTACGCGCAGCGCCTCTGGACGAGCGACTACGGGCCCCTCCCGGCCCTGTTCGTCAGTCACGGGGCTCCGCCCACGCTTGATGACCCGGTCTGGCTGGACGACCTGTTCACCTGGTCGCAGTCCATGCCCAAGCCACGAGGCGTCGTCATCGTTTCCGCGCATTGGGAGGATGCACCGCTCGCCGTCACCAACCCGGCCATCGGCACCCCGCTCCACTACGACTTCACCGGGTTCCACCCGCTGTACTACAAGCTGCTCTACCCCACGCCGGACGCCACCGCTCTCGCCCGGCGTGTCGTCGGCACGCTGGCCGAGACGGCGGAGGTGCACCAGCACACCCGTCGCGGGCTCGACCACGGCGCGTTCATCCCGCTCATGGCCATGTATCCCGCCGCGGACGTGCCGGTGGTCCAGCTCAGCATGCCCAGCCTCGACCCGGTCGCGCTGTTCTCACTCGGACAGCGCCTCCGGTCCCTGCGGGAAGAAGGAGTGCTCGTAATCGGCTCCGGCTTCATGACCCACAGCTTCGAGGCCCTGCGCAGGCCCGAACTCGCCGGGCCAATGCGTGACTTCGACACGTGGGCGGCGGAGGCGCTCGGCAGGGGTGACGTCGACACCCTCGCCGATTACCGAGTCAAGGCGCCTTGTGCCGATGTCGCCCATCCCACGGCCGAACACTTCGTTCCGCTCCTGCTGGCGCTCGGGGCAGCGGACCGTCCTGAATCGACGGTCACCGCCATCGACCGAATGGTGGGGAACAACTCGATTCGTTCGATCCAGGTCGCCTGATCACGCGACGAGAAGACCTTCACTGTCACGACACGAGCGGCGGCCCGGCATGGTCGGGCCGCCGAAGTGAGTGTCCTCCACTTGCGGGCCGGGAGACGGACGCACATGGACCGTGCACCACGGAGGCTGAGGACACCTTCGCGGGTGTGGCCGCCCTCACGGGAAAGGGTGTCACGCCGGCCCGGTGTTGTCCCGTCTTCACAGCGACAAAGGAGGAACACCATGCGAAAGACCAAGGTCCGGCGTGGAGCTGTCGCGGCGGTTGCCATCGCCGCCGTGGCCGCTCCCATCGTCGTCCACTATGGAACCGAGCCGGCGATCGCCACCGCGGCGGTCAGCCAGGTGCCGACTGGCCCCGACGGCGCCGGAAAGCTGCTGTCGGACAAGCCGATCGCCAACCTCGACCCGGTGCTGGCATCGGCGTCCGCACGGGCCGACCGGATCACCTACCGCTCACGTTCGCTGGCCGGCCGCGACATCGTGGTCAGCGGGGCGTTCTTCACCCCGAAGGGCAGGGCTCCGAGGGGTGGCTGGCCGGTCGTGTCGTGGGCACACGGGTCGAGCGGCATCAGTGACAGCTGCGCGCCCTCGAGTGCGCCGAACCAGAACGGAAAGGTCGACCTCTACGGCTACGGCAGTTTCATCGCGCAGCTGCTGAAGGCCGGTTACGCCGTTGCGGCGACGGACTACGAAGGCCTGGGAACGCCGGGGGAACACCCCTACATCGTGGCGAACAGCGAAGGCCGTGGTGTGATCGACGCCGTGCGTGCGTCGATCGAAGCGGAGCCGACGCTGTCGCGGACGTACTTCGACGTGGGGCATTCGCAAGGTGGCCAGGCGGCCATCGCCGCCGGCGAGATGGCGCAGACCTACGGCCGGGGCCTCGACTTCCGCGGCACGGTGGGCCTGGCTCCGGTGACGAACGTCGCGGCGGCTTACATGTGGGGAAACCCCGGGCCGGTGGACCGAGGTTTCTACCTGCTGGCCCTGGACGGCTTGAAGACCGTCCACCCGGAACTGCAGTTCGACCAGCTGCTCGGCAAGCAGGCTCTGGCCATGCTGCCGAAGGTGGCCGAGGAGTGCACGACCGACATCTGGAACGAGTTCTCCCAGAACTTCGGGGACAAGCTGACCGACTGGCAGTTCGTGCCGCAGAACGACATCGCCGCGCTGAAGCTGCAGGACTGGCTGGACGAGCAGTCGGTGCCGCGGGGCAAGACGCCGGGTCCGATGCTGCTGCTGCAGGGGACGACCGACCCGTCGATCAAGAAGGCCGTCACCGATCAGGCGGTTCGCAACGCCAGGTCGGCCGGCACCCCGGCCGAGTTCAAGCTGTACCCGGGCAAGGACCACTACGGGGTGCTCGAGTCGCGTGGTCAGGGAGGTGCGGCTGACGACGTCATCGCCTGGCTCGGCACCCACTTGCGCAAGTAGCCGAGATCGATGAAGGGCACCCCGCGGCGGTCGCGGGGTGCCCTTCAAACATTAGAGGTTCACTCGATCGGGTCGATCCGGCTGAGCTTGTCCGGATTGGACATCCACTGGATGCCGGTGATGAGCCCGTCTCGGACTTCGAAGGAGCAGACCTGCCAGTGCGACGCGAGCCTGACCAGCAGGGCGGTCTGTCCGTTGACCTCGGCCGTCCGGAACTCGACGTCGGAGTACTTGTCGATCGTCCCGACGACGAACCGCCCGACCCGATCCGCTCCGGACACCGGTCGCAGAGCCGCACGGACCTTGCCGCCACCGTCGCCCCACAACGTCACGTCTTGGGCAAGAAGCCCCTGCAGGCCACTGCGGTCGCCGGTGCGGGCGGCGGCGACGAACCGGTCGACGAGTTCGCGGCGCACGTCAGGGTCGTCGCCGAACCGGTCGCGACCCGAGGTCAGGTGCGCGGAGCCACGCCGGTGGAGCTGTCGTGCATGGGCTTCGTCGAGACCGAGGATCCGGCCGATCTCTTCGTACGGCAGCTCAAAAGCCTCGCGGAGCACGAAGACGGCCCGTTCAGGCGCGGAGAGCCGGTGCATGAGCCGGAGGGTGGCCAGGGAAAGGGTGTCGCGTTGCGCGGCGCTCTCGGCCGGGCCGAGTGGTTGCCCCGCCTCGGTGTTCACGGGTTCGGGCAACCAGGTGCCGACGTAGGTCTCTCGCCACCGGTGCGCGAGACGCAGGCGATCGATCGCCAGCCGCGACACGACCTTGATCAGGAACTGGCGTGGGGCTTCGACGACCGACCGGTCGGTGCCTGACCACCGCAGCCAGGTCTCTTGGACGACGTCCTCGGCGTCGGCGAGGCTGCCGAGAATCCGGTAGGCGACACCGAGGAGTACCGGCCGGTGCTCCTCGAAGACCGAACTGGCGCTCTCCGTGTCGGTTTTCACGGTGCCAGTGTAGGAAACAACACTCCGGGCGGCCCGCTCGCCGCGGGCCGCCCGGAGTTGTGCGGTGGTGGTGTTCACGCGTCCAGGGTCGGGAACTGGTGGGTGCTGATGGCGATCCGGTTGAAGGCGTTGATCATGATGATGGCCATCACGATGTCGGCGACCTCCTTGTCCGACCAGAACTCACGAGCCGCGTCCCACACGTCATCCGGAACTCCTGCCTCACCGATTTTGGTGACAGCGTCGGTAAGAGCCAGGGCAGCGCGTTCCTCGGGGGTGAAGAACGGCGACTCCGGCCAGACCGATACCGCGAACAGGCGCTGTGAGGACTCCCCGGCTTTCAGCGCGTCCTTGCTGTGCAAGTCGACGCAGAAGGAACAGCCGTTGAGCATGGAAGCCCGGAGCTTGATCAGTTCGAGCAGGGTGGAATCCACGGTGTTCTGGGCGTAGGCGTGCAGTTCGAACACCTTCTTGTACGCCTCCGGCGCGACCTTCGCCATCAGCAAGCGTTCCGGCACTGTGGTTCTCCTTTCGTGGTGCCAGGGCGGCAGATGGACGACGGGGCAGCCGGGTTCCGGCGTGACAAGTCCTGGCCGGAAGTGGCCTGGATCACTCAGGTGTCGCGTCCGTAGAGCCAGTCGATGTATCGGTAGTCGTCGCCGGCGCGGTCGCGCAGCAGGGCGTTGCGGGTGGAGCGGAACAAGCCGTCGCAGTGCCAGAGGTCGCCCCACTGCCGGGCCGTGCCCTGGACGCGTGCGGTGCGGGCGGCCCTAACCCCGGCATAGTCGCGCAGTGCCGAGTCCCAGTCCGTGCTTCCCTGGTCGTCTTTGCTGTGCTTCTCCGCTTGCTCGGCGAGCCCGGCGGCATCCTCGAGGGCCTGACAGGCGCCTTGCGCGAGGTACTGCAGCATCGGGTGAGCGGCATCGCCGGTGAGGACCATGCGGCCGTCGACCCACGACGTGATCGGTTCGCGGTCGTACATGCGCCACCACCGGTCCCGCCAGAGGTGCGGCAGGCCGGCGCGCACGGGGGCGCAGGTGGCGGCGAAGGCGGCGTCCAGCTCGTCAGGCGTACCCCAGTCTTCGTCGCCAGCGAGGGCCTTCGGCGACTGGAAGACCGCGACCTGGTTGAGCATCTTGCCGCGGCGCAACGGGTACTGCACCAGGTGACAGCCCGGTCCGATGTAGACGGTGACGTCTTCGAGAGCGATACCGCTGGTGTCGGGCACGTCCTCGAGCGGGACAGCGCCGCGGTAAGCGACGTAGGCCGAACTGATCGGTTCGTCCGCGCTGAGCCGGCCGCGCAGCCGCGATTTGAGTCCGTCGGCCGCGACCACCACCCGGCCGGCGTCACGACGGTGCTCGCCGATCGCGGTTGCGCCGTCTGCATCGTTCTGGACGTCCAAGACGCAGGCATCGGTGACGAGGTCGACGCCCGCGGCACGGCACGCCCGCACCAGAGTGGCGTGCAGGTCGCTTCGGTGGATGACGACGTACGGAGCGCCGTAGCGCCGGCCGGCTTCGGCGAGGTCGAGGTGGGTGAGCTCCTCGCCGTCGAGCGCGTCGCGCATGACGAGCCGCCGCGGGACGACACCGAGGTCGGTCACTTCGTCGAGCAGGTCCCAGTCGCGCAGGATGCGAGTGGCGTTCGGAGCCATCTGAAGACCTGCACCGACTTCTCCGAACTTCGACGCCTGCTCCAGCACGCGCACGGAATAGCCGGATCGGGTCAGGGCCAGGGCCGTGCCGAGTCCGCCGATTCCGCCGCCGACCACGACGGCGTCAACGTCCGGTTCGGTGTCCGCTTGCACGATCGAGTGGGTCATTGTCGTCTCCTCACAGCCAGCTCGGAAGGGTGGGAAGGCCGGTCTCGCGGTGACGTCCGGAGAGCCAGGCGGCGGCCGTCGCGAGCGGGAGGTCGACCTTCACCGGCGTGCCGTCGCCGGTGATTTCGTGGTGGGTGTCCGGGGTGGTGAGCAGGACCGAGGGCCCTGGTCGCGACGAACGCCAAGCGGCGATGTCGTCGATCAGGGCGGCGAGGAACCCGCCGGGCAGGTCGGCGAACGTCGTGCCGGCGTCGAGGTCGACGGCGTGGACGCACACCTCGCGCGCCCGCATCCACCAGGTTTCCTCGGCCGGGACGACGCGGCCTTGTGCGGTTACGACTTCGGCGGACCACGCCTCCGCGGACATCGCGGCCGCCGAGTCTGCCAGCTCGACGGCCGAAGTGGCGACCCAGTGCCGCAGGTCGGCACGGGTCGCACCGGACTGGATGGCCGCGTTTCGCTCGGCCGGCGAGGCGTACATCGGAGTCTCGACTCCGGTGCTTGCCCAGGTGAGCAGCCGGCCGAGCGCCTCGGCGTTCGATGCTACGTGGGCAAGCAGCTGGCGGCGGGTCCAGCCGGGCAGCGCGGACGGCAGGTGGAGATCGGCTTCCCTCAGCCGCACCAGACCGGCGAGCAGGAGATCGGTACCCGTGCGAACCCACGCGCGGGCGTCCGGTGCGACGGTCATGTCGGCACCACGGCAGTGAGCCTGGCCGTGTTGCGCTGACGGCCCAGCCCTTCGATTTCGGTCACGAGCTCGGCGCCGTCGGTGAGGTACCGCCGCGGGTCGCGGGCGTGCCCGACACCGCCGGGCGTCCCGGTGGCGATCACGTCTCCCGGCTGCAGAGTGAGGATCGTCGAGATGTAGGCGATGAGGGCCACCGGGTCGAACACGAGATCGGCGGTGTTCGCCGACTGCACGGTCTCGCCATCGACGGAGCACGCCAGCTCGAGTTCCGGGCGGGTGCCGCCGGGCAGCTCGTCCGGGGTGACCAGGAACGGCCCGAAGGGCGTCGAGCCTTCGAAGGTCTTGCCCTGGAGCCACTCCACGGACCGGTACTGCCAGTCCCGCATCGTGACGTCGTTGAGCACGGCGAACCCGGCGATCGCGGCCTCGGCGTCCTCGGTGGTGGCACGCCGCACAGGCGCACCGACGACGACGGCGAGTTCGGCTTCCCAGTCGACCGCCGTCGAAGCGTCGTCGAGGCAGATGGGGTCGGCCGGGCCGACGAGAGCTTCGGGGAACTTTGCGAACAGGGTCGGGTATTCCGGCAGCTCACGCCCCATCTCGAGGATGTGGGTCCGGTAGTTCAGCCCGACGCAGAAGATCTTGCCGGGCCGCGGGAGCACCGGGGCGAGATCGGCCGAGGCGAAATCATGCTTCGGGCCGTCGGCTGCCGCCGCCACTTCGCGCCAGCCAGGTTCGGCCAGCAGAGCGCCGACGTCGGAGAAACCGATCTCGGTCGCGGTGCCAGCCTCGATCCGGACAGCTCGGGTGCCCGCCGGAGTACGTACGGTCGCGAGCTTCACGACGGAGCCCCTTCCACCTGGACACGGTCTGCGTTGAGGCGTTCGAAGATCGGTGTATCGGCGAACCGGAACAGGTCCAGGCCGGTCTCGGCGCCGATCGTCAGCTGCTGCCACGATGGCACCGCGACCAGGTCGCCGCGTCCGATCTGCCAGCTGCGGTCGCCGACCTGGACGGTGCCGGCGCCGTCGAACACCTGCCAGACGGCGGAGCCGACCTCGCGCCGGCGTGCGGTGGTCGTGCCGGCCCGCAGCCGGTGCATCTCGGCGCGGATGGTCGGCATGACGTCGCCGCCTGTCGTCGGGTTGGTGAACCGGACGGCCGCGTGCCCGGGCTCGACGATGCCGGGGTGTCCTTCGGTCTCCAGCTCGAGCTGTTCGGTCAGCGCGGCGTCGGTGTGTTCCCAGCGGTAGGCCGCGATGGGGGAGCTGGTCTGCGGCCCTGGCTGTGACACCGGCCGCAATCCGGGGTGGGCCCACAGGCGCTCGGCGCGGGACCGGTCCGGCGTCGAATGGTCGCTGACCTGCTCCGGCCCGTCTTCGAAGAAAGTCGATCCGGTCTGGTACGCGAACGGGATGTCCAGCCCGTCGAGCCACGCCATGGGGAAGTCGGCCTGGTTGTGGTGGCCGTGGAAGTGCCAGCCGGGCGTGAGCAGGAAGTCTCCGCGCCGCATCGCGACCGGGTCGCCGTCGACGACGGTCCACACGCCTTCGCCCTCCAGCACGAACCGGAAGGCGTTCTGCGTGTGGCGGTGGACGGGGGCGTCTTCCTTCGGCTTGAGGTACTGGATCGCCGCCCACAAGGTGGGGGTCGCGAACGGCGCGCCGCCGAGTCCCGGGTTGGCCAGCGCGATCGCGCGGCGTTCACCACCGCGGCCCACCGGCACCAGGTCGCCGGAGCGCTCGGCGAGGCGGAGCAGGTTCGCCCATCGCCACAAGTGTCCGCGTGCCTGCGGGGTCGGGCTGGTGGGCATCAGGTCGCCGATCTCCGACCAGAGCGGGACCAGCAGCTCCTGCTCGAAGCCGCGGTAGAGGTCCTCCAGTTCGGGGGTGGGTTCCGGCTGACCGGGGCCGGCGGTCGCGCGCAGCCTCACCGGGGAGACCGGGTGGTGTTCTGCCGTTGCTGTCATGGTTGCGACGCTAGACAAGTTCTGTTGTGCGGGAGCTATAGTTCTGTTGTGAAGAACAAGCCGGCCTATGGGATCGAGTCCGTCGACCATGCGCTCCACTTGGCGACGATCCTGCAGCAGGAAGGCCCCCTGCGTCTGAGCGAAGCCGCCGAGCGGCTCGGAGTCGCGCGCTCGACCGCGCACCGGCTCCTGGCGATGCTGGTCTACCGGGACTTCGCCGAGCAGGACGAGGACCGGCGTTACGTCGCCGGGCCTGTCCTGCGCAAGCCGACGGTCGCCGAGCCCGTTGCGGACCTTCGCCGGATCGCGTTGCCGCACCTGGAAAACCTCACCGAGCGAACCCGGGAGAGCAGCAACCTGATCGTCGTCCTGGGTGACCAGGCCCGGTTCGTGGCCACCGCCGAGTGCGATCAGGTTCTGCGCGTCGGTGATCGTGAGGGACGCATGCTGCCCGCACACCTGGCTTCCGGAGGGCGAGCCGTGCTCGCGATGCTCGACGCGGAGGCGATCAGGAACCTCTACGGGCACGCCGAGTCGGAAGTCGACGACGTCGAGTCGCTGGTGCGGGACCTTCGCCGGGTGCGCCGCCAGGGCTTCGCGTTGAACGACCAGCGGACCGAGGTCGGGCTGACGGCGATCGGCTGCGGCATCACGGGGTCGGTGGGTGCGGTGCCGGCAGGCATCTCCCTCGCCATGCCCACCGCCCGCTTCCGGCGGGATCGCCTGCCCGAGTGGGTCGGCCACCTCACCGCGACGGCCGAGAACATCGCCCGGGACCTCGAAGACGCGAACAACGCGTAGTGCGCGTTCGGGCCGCCGACCGTCCCGGTTGAACCGGGCGGTCGACGGCCCGAGCCGGCGAATCACGCTTTACTCTTCCGCGGTACCCAGGTCGACGTCCTTGGTCTCCGGGCCGAGCATCGCGCCGGCCACCGTGCACACGGCGCCCACGGCGAGCAGGACCACGACGCCGTACTCGTAGCGCATGAACTTCCCGAGTCCGATGAGGATGAAGGAGTACAGGCCCGGGATGATCACCGCGAGCGTGAAGCCGATGCCGTACCCCGACGCGCGCACGCCGACGTGGAACCGCTCGCAGATGTAGGGGATCAGCACGGCGTTCGGTGAGACGCTGATGCACAGGGCGACGGTGAAGAAGACCATCGCCAGCCAGAACGGCCCGCCGTCGCTGATCGTCCGGAGCATCCCGATCACCGAGCCGACGGACACCGTTCCCGTGAGAACGCCGAAGACGATCAGGGTCTTCCGACGTCCGAACCGCTGTCCCAGCGCTCCTAGCAGCAGGTAGGTGGGGAACAGGAAAACGTTCGCCACGAGGATCCCCCAGATGACCGTCTGGCTCGGGATGCGCAGGTAGGAGATCAGGAGACCGGACGGGGCGACGGTGAGCATCTGGATGGCGAACCAGATGCCGGTCATGAGCAGGTAGACCTGCCCGAGACTGCGCAGATTGTCACCGCGGAAGAGTTCCCTCAGGGGTGACCGCGAACGTGCCGGCTGCTGCTCCTCCTTGGCCTTATTGGCGACCCAGGCCGCCGACTCGGCGGTCTTCCTGGCGTAGGCGAACAGGACGAACGCCATCACCGCGCCGACCACGAACGGAATCCGCCAGCCCCAGGTGGCGTAAGGCGATGTAGAGGACCCGCTCGGGAAGATGGCGACGAGCAGCGCTGTCAAGAGTGACACCGCGACGTAGGCGACCGGCCAGGCGGATGCGATGAACCCGCCGACGATGCCGCGGCGGGACTTCGCCGCCGATTCCATGGCCAGTGGGTTCGCACCCGTGTACTGGCCGCCCATGAAGACCCCGCCCAGGAGTCGCAGGACCAGGACACCGGCGAGGCCCCAGAGGCCGACGGCGTCGTAGCCCGGGAGGACGGCTACGAGCAGGACCGCGAACCCCATGCCGACCGAGCACACGACCGTCGTCCGTCGCCGGCCCAGCGTGTCGGCGAGGTGGCCGAAGATCACGCTGCCGAGCGGGCGGCCCAGGAACGCGGCGGCGAACGTCAGGAAAGTGAGCGTCGACTTCGTCTGGGGTGAGAGCGTGGCCGGGATGAAGTACCCCATCGCCGGTCCCAGGGCGATTACCGGGAGCATGATCTCCCAGTAGTCGACGAGGAGGCCGTAGAAAGCCGCGCGCGATGTTCGCCGCTCTTTCGATGTGCTGATCGTCTCGGGGCTGGTCGTGCGTCCTGCGGCGGAGATAGACATGGCGATTCCTTCGTTGGAGTCAGAGTCCGGCTCGCGCGCGGCTACTTCGAGAGGACCGGCTTGGACTGGCCGGGGACCATGCCGGTCGTGATGGCCAGGCGGGTGAACGCGTTGATGGTGATGATGGCGAGGATCAGGTCGGCGACCTGCTTCTCGTCGAAGAACTTGTTGGCGAGCTCCCACGTCTCGATGGGGACACCCTGGCCCGCGATGAGCGTCATGGTCTCGGCGAGTTCGAGCGCGGCGCGTTCCTGCTCGGTGAAGGCCGGCGACTCGCGCCACACCGAGAGCGCGTAGATCCGGCTCTCCTCCTCCCCGTGTTTCCGGGCGTCGCGCGTGTGTACGTCGACGCAGTAGGCGCAGCCGTTGATCTGCGCCACGCGGATCTTGATGAGCTCGTGGAGGTTGTAGTCGATCGACGACGTGGCCAGGTACTTCTGCATGGTCAGCATCGACTTGTAGGCCTCCGGCGCGACGGCGGAGTAGTTGATGCGCTCGGTCACGGGAATCCTCGATTCAGTCGGGGGAGGTGGATACTTGCTCGGCCGGCGGCCGATGGCGCGACCCGCGCGATCCTGGACCTCGGGGATCCTGGTTCAGTTCGTTCGCGTTCTGCTGGGTATGGGTCATTTTCTTGCCGGCGGCGCGGCCTGGCGGTCTTCGCCGCACGTGGCAGTGGCGTTGACCACAGACACTAACCATGCGTCCGCGCAGCGGGACGGGCAATTCTTGTGTGCAGAACACCGTCGGCCGGGTGAATCGGTCCAGTGGAAGCGCTCCGAAGTGGACCAGGTGACTGCGCCGGCTGCTGGCTAGCGTGGGCCGAGGCACCGACCGGCTCGGAGCCGCCCGCAGATCTTGTCGATAGCAGTCAAGTTCTGCTCAGAAGAATTCCGAGTTCCGCTGGGCAAGAACCTGGTTACTGTCTTGCAGGTCCGGAGCGAAACGTTAAAGAGGTGTGTACCGTGCCCAAGATCAGTCAAGAAGCGACCGAAGTCATCGAGAACGCGAAACTGATGTTCGTCGCCACTGTCCGTCCCGACGGGA
This sequence comes from Amycolatopsis sp. NPDC028719, assembly GCF_055565395.1. Lineage (NCBI taxonomy): Bacteria > Bacillati > Actinomycetota > Actinomycetes > Pseudonocardiales > Pseudonocardiaceae > Amycolatopsis > Amycolatopsis sp. NPDC028719. The sequence goes on along the minus strand of NZ_JBVHUL010000004.1, from coordinate 25,001 downwards.
CTCCCAACGTCTCGCCCAAGGGTTCGGTGCGGGTGCTGGACCCCGACCACCTGATCTTCATGGACATCGCCTCGCCGCAGACCGTGGAGAACCTCCGGCACCAGCCCGCGATCGAGGTCAACATCGTGGACTTCATCGCTCGCAAGGGCATCCGCGCCCGGGGGACGGCCGAGATCCTTTCGCCGGGCGAGCCGGACTTCGAGTTCGTCCGCGAGTGGCTGTGGGCGACGCACGGCGACAGCCAGCCGTGCAACCACGCGGTGAAGATCACCGTCAGCGAGGTGGCCGAGCTCCTGTCGCCCGCGTACACGGTCGACCACATGTCGGAGCCGGACGTCCGCAAGGCGTGGCTCGGCAAGTACGGCCTCGTCGAAGCAACATCCTGAACCGGGTGCAGTAGCCCGGCCCGCTGAAGGAGCTGGAATGTCTTTGTTCGTTCTCGTGCACGGCTCGTGGCACGACGGGTCGCACTGGGCGGATGTCGCCGAGCATCTGGAGAAACTCGGGCACGAGGTGCACTACCCGACCGTCGCCGGCCACGGAACCGGCGTTTCCCGCGACGTGAACCACGACGACTGCGTGGCGTCGGTAACCGATTACGTCGAGAGCCAGAACCTCACCGACTTCGTGCTGGTGGGCCACAGCTGGGGCGGGAGCGTGATCGCCCGGGTCGCCGAACGCATGCCGGAGCGGGTGCGCCGCCTGGTCTTCTTGAACGCGTTCGTCCCGGAGAACGGATCGAGCGTGCTGGACATGGCGCCACCCGCATACCAGGAGCTGTTCCCGATCCTGGCCGAACAGTCCGGTGACAACACGGTCATGCTGCCGTTCGAGGTGTGGCGGGACGCGTTCGTCGGCGACGCCGACCTGGCGCGAGCCCGGGAGACCTACGAGATGCTCACCCCGGAACCATTGACCCCGACGGTCGAGAAGCTCGACCTCACGGTGTTCTACAGCTTGACGGGCATTCCTCGCAGCTACGTTCTGTGCAACGAAGACTCGGCCCTGCCACCGGGCGACCCCAAGCACGGTTATCTGGCCAACGCGCGCCGGCTGGGAGTGTTCCGCCTCGTGACGCTCGAAGGGTCGCACGAGGTGATGTTCACCAATCCGTCCCTCCTCGCGAGCAAGCTGGAGTTCGCGGGCCGGGACTGACCCAAAAGTGACTTGTCGCTGCGTCCGCGTCGAGACGCGCCCCGCGGACGCAGCGACATCCCATCCCGACGACGGGTGGGCAGGAGGAAGGACGTTGTGGCCATGAGCAGGGCCGAACTGGTCATCCGGGAACTCGGCCCGGTCGACGATCCGCAGCTGACGGCGGACCTGTGGCCGCTCCTGCAGCGGCTCCGGCCCGGGTTGACCGAGGAGCTGTTCGGAGAGTTGCTGACCGACGGCTACCGCCAGGGGCTGCGTTACCTGGTCGCCTACTCACCGGCCGGACTCCCGTTGGCGGCGGCCGGGTACCGGGTGCTGGTCACCAGTCGGGGCCGGGTCCTGTTCGTCGACGACCTCGTCACCGACGAGACTGCGCGATCACGGGGGATCGGTGCCGCCGTGCTGGCGGAATTGGAAGCAGTGGGCCGTCGCGCCGAATGCGCACGCCTCGAGCTCGACTCCGGCGTCTCCAACACCGCCGCGCACCGCTTTTACCTCCGCAACCGGCTGGACATCACGGCGTTTCACTTCGCCGAGACGCTCGGGTGAAGGTGCGCACGTGATCACGATGGTGGGTCTGCGCTGGGTTGTCACGACGTTGTTCGTGCTCACCGGCGCTTTCTGCGGGTACCGCGGGGTGAAGCGGACCGGCCTCCCGGAACGTACGAGCAACCTTCTGCACGTGGTGATGTCCGTGGCGATGGTGGCGATGGCGTGGCCGGCGACGATGAGTGCCGTCCGGGTACCGCAGGCTGTCCTCTTCGGACTCGCTGCCCTGTGGTTTTTGGCCGTGGCAGTCACCGACCTGTCGCATGGCGACCACGGTGGACGCGGGGTGGCACTCCACCATGTGGCCATGATGGCGGCGATGGCCTGGATGGTGTTCGTCATGCCGCGCGCGATGGGCGGCATGACGACCATGTCCGGAATGTCGATGCCCCACGACTCGGTCCCGGCCGACATCACCGCGGTGGCGCTCCTGCTGGTGGTCCTGTTCGTTGCGACGGGTTTGACGTTCCTGGCCCGCGCGATCGACGCTGCGCGGGGGCCCGGCCCGGTGCAGCGAACTCTCGGCAGCGGTGCGGACGGGTTGATGGCGCTCGGTATGGCGCTGATGCTCGTGTTCATGGCCTGAGCCGATACTGAACCGACGGGCGCTCGGCGCCCTCAAGGAGGAAACGTGCGTGCGGCTTATGTCGAGCGGCTCGGAAGCGTAGACGAGATCCGGTTCGGCGAACTGCCCGAGCCGGTAGCAGGCCCGGAAGAAGTCCTGGTCGACGTCGTGGCCACCTCGGCGAATCCGGTGGACACGTTCGTCCGGTCCGGGTTGTACGTGACACCCGTGCCGCTGCCACTGGCCCTCGGCCGTGACATCGTCGGTCGCGTGGCCGCCGACGCCGCCGGGTTCAAGGCCGGTGAGTGGGTCTGGAGCAACAGCCTCGGCCACGGCGGCCGGCAAGGCGCGGCAGCCGAGCGTGCCGTGGTGCCGGCTGACCGCCTCTACCGCAAGCCGGAGGGTGCCGATCCGTTCGACGTCGTCGCGATGGTGCACCCGGCGGCGACGGCGTACCTGGCGCTGGTCACCCACGGCAGGCTCGTGGCCGGTGAGTCCGTGCTCGTGGCCGGCGGCGGCGGAAACGTCGGTTCAGCGCTGATCGAGCTCGCGGTGGCAGGGGGAGCCCGGGTCATCGCGACCGCTTCCCCTCGCGATCGCGAGCGCTGCCTCGCATTGGGCGCGACTGAGGTGTTCGACTACCGCGACGAGGACCTTTTCGCCAAGCTCGCGTCCGTCGGGCCAGTGGACCTCTTCACGGATACCTCGGGCCGGAACGACCTGGAGACAGCGGTCGGGCTGCTGGCACCCCGTGGGCGGATCGTCATGCTCGCGGGCGCCCGCAGCCGTCCGGTACTGCCTGCCGGGGACCTGTACATGCACGATCGGTCAGTGGTCGGGTTCGCCATCTCGAATGCCAAGGCGTCCGAGCTCGCCGCCGCTGCCGTGACCCTGAACCGCCGGTTCGCGGAGGGTGGTCTGCGGCCGCACCGAATCGAACGTCGCGGTCTGTCGGAGGCGGCAGATACGCACCGCCGCCTGGAGCAGGGCGAGGTGCGCGGGCGAGTGGTGCTTTTGACCGAGTGAGGTGTCGGGCAGTCGGACCGGAGGGATCGGCCCGACTGCCAGCTCTCTTGAAGATCCAGAGGCCGAACTGCAAATCGTCGAGTAATCCTTTACCCGTCTCGAAGGGGAGTGCCGTGCCCGTCGCGCTGCTCGCGCTCGCCATCGGAGCTTTCGGCATCGGGACCACCGAGTTCGTCATGATGGGCGTGCTGCCCCAGGCGGCCGCCGACTTCGGCGTCGACATCCCGACCGCCGGCTACCTCATCTCCGCCTACGCCCTCGGCGTCGTCGTCGGCGCCCCGCTGCTCACCGCGGTCGCCGTCCGGCTGCCGCGCAAGACCATGCTGCTGGCCATGATGGGCCTGTTCACGCTGGGCAACGCCCTGTTCGCGCTCTCCCCCAACCAGGAGTTCGGCGTCGCGTTCCGGTTCCTGGCCGGGCTGCCCCACGGCGCGTTCTTCGGCGCCGGTGCCGTGGTCGCCTCCAGCCTCGTCGGCCCCGGCCAGCGCGCCAAGGCCGTGTCGATGATGTTCCTCGGCCTGACCCTGGCCAACGTCATCGGCGTGCCGCTGGGCACGCTGCTGGGCCAGCAGGTCGGCTGGCGCGCCACCTTCGGCGTCGTCGCCGTGATCGGCCTGGTCGCCGCCGCGGCCATCGCGAAGCTGGTGCCCCACCAAGGCCGGCCGGCTCTCGTGCGGCTGCGCACCGAGCTTGGCGCCTTCAGACGCCCACAGGTGCTCCTGGCGCTGGCGATCGTCATGTTCGGGTTCGGCGGGGTGTTCGCCTGCTTGTCGTACATCACGCCGATGCTGACCGACGTCGCCGGCTACTCGCCGTCGAACGTCACCTTGCTGCTGTCGCTGGCCGGGGTGGGTATGACGATCGGCAACCTGTTCGGCGGCTGGGTTGCGGACCGCGCGCTGATGCCGGGCCTGTACGCCGCGTTGCTGGCGCTGGCCTGCGTGCTCGGGATCTTCACGATCACCGCGCAGGGCAAGGTCGGCGCGGCGATCACGATCTTCTTCGTGGGTGTCATCGGGTTCATGATGGGGCCGATGATGCAGGCGCGGATCATGGAGAAGGCGGGCGGCGCGCCGTCGCTGGTGTCGGCCGGCGTCCAGTCCGCGTTCAACATCGCCAACTCGATCGGCGCCTACCTCGGCGGCCTGGTGATCGCCGGCGGCCTCGGCCTGGTCGCCCCGAACTGGGTCGGCGCGCTGCTGGCCGTCTTCGGGCTGTCGCTGGCGATCGTCTCCGGCACTCTGGACCGCTGATGGGGGCGTTCGCGACGGAGATCGGTCCAGCCTGCTATTGCGGAAATGGACCATGAACTCGACGCGACCGACGGTTAAGTTGTGATCATCAAGCGTGGCCTCAAGTTCAGTCACGCAGAACGACATACCGAAAAGGACCATCTTGAAACCACGCGAGCTGGCTACTGGGCTCTTCGACGTCCTCGCGACGGGGGACGCCGAACTGGCCCGGCGCATCGTCGCCCCGGACAACGTCAACCGCGAAGCGGTCAACTCGCCGAACGCCTGCCGTCTGCCCGGCCCTGCGGGGACTCTCGCCTCCGGTGCGTGGATGCGTTACGCCTTCGAGGGGCTGCGGTTCCCGGTCTTGGGTGTTGCCGAGGCGCCGAACCAGGTCTGGGTCCGGTTGCGGATGCAAGGCAAGCACGTGCGCCCGTTCGTCAAGTTCAACGAGGCGGGTTCGGTCGACCAGGTGGTGCCGCCGACCGGACAGGAGATCGACTTCGAGCAGGTGCACATCCTGGACCTGCGATCCGGGCAGGTGGTGCGGCACGAGGCACTCCGGGATGACATCACGATGTTGGGGCAGCTCGGCGTCTTCCCGCCGTCGCCAGCGTTCCTGCCGAAGATGCTGCTCTGGAAGCTGAGCGGCAAGGCGTCTCGGGCTGCCAATGAGGTCTCAATGCTCGCGGAGAAGGCGTCACGGCAAGCCGTCTTCGTCGCCTGAGGACGGCGAGACGGTCAGGGTCCATGCGAGTATGTCTACAAGGGACTAGAGTGCAACGCGAACATGATCATGGTTGGGTGAAACCCGCTGGCCCCATCCCGAACACCAGGAGCGGGCTGCGATGAACAACCGTCGTCTTCACTTCGTCGGCACTTTGCCGCAGTTCGACGATGCTCCCTCTGCGCTGAGGTGGCAGCGATACGAACTCAGCGGCCGGCTCCGGCGGTTGTCCGGGGGCGAGACGGGGCCGCGGCGTGACTGGTTTGTGCCGCTGGTCAAGGCGCTGAAGTTGTTGCCACAGGTCAGGATCGTCCGGGACGGGAACTGGGCCGGCTACGACGACACCGACCGGCTCGCTGTCGCGCGGGGAGCCCGGCTGACCGCCGCGGACATTCCGATGCGGCTGAGCGAGTATGCGCGTGAGGAGCTGGCTGCCCTCGAAGCCGAGGGCAGCCCGGCCACCGCTGACCTGCCGCTCCAGGTCGGGGTGCCGGGTTATCTCGACATCGCCCTGTTCGTCTTCGGTCCTGCGGGGGTCTTGCGCCACGGCCGGACCTTCCTCGACGCGACCGCCCGCCAGGTCGCGGATCTCCACGCTGTGGCCGGCGACACCGTCGTGTTCCAGCTGGAGGTCCCGGCCGCGCTGATCGCCGTCGCCTCGACGCCAAGACCGCTGCGGTCGCTGACCGCCGCGCTCATGGCCCGGCTGGTGACTCGGCAGGCCACGCGGGCACCGCGGGGTACGCGCTTTGGCCTGCACCTGTGCTTGGGTGACCTCGGGCACCGCGCCTTGAAGATCCCGTCCACCGCGGATCCGCAGGTCAGGCTGGCGAACGCCCTGGTAGGAGCCTGGCCTGCGGACCGGCCCTTGGAATTCGTCCACCTGCCCCTCGCGGGCGGCGACCAGCCGCCTGTCACCGACCCGGCGTACTACCGGCCCTTGCGCGGCCTGCGTGTACCGCCTGACGTGGCTGTAGTAGCCGGGATCGCGCACGAGAAGCAGCCGCTCGGTGACCAGCGAGTGGTGCGGTCGCTGGTGGAGGAGTCACTGGGACGCCGCGTGGACATCGCAACGGCGTGCGGGCTCGGCCGGCGTTCCCCGGGCGGTGCCGAGCGGGCGGTGAAAAGTATGCGGGCGTTGCTCGACTGAGCGCATATGACCGCCGCGCAAGACATCGGTGACACGGTCGCGGCTGAAACCACAGGCGAAGCCGCATATCTCGCCCGTCGACCCATCGGTTGGCATGGCTGTGGGCCGCTCGTGCCCACGGCCACGCGCTCGCGGACTCAACCCGTCAGTGCGACGATCACTTCGTAGCACCCTGGGTAGGTGAAACATCCTGTCGTAGCTAGAACTAATCGCCAGTGTGGTGGCCGTGGACACGTTATACAGCATGTCTTTGCGTCGTTCGGCGGCCTCGGAAGGCGGGTCCCTCAGGCCGACCAGCGTGAGGTGCGTCGCGGACGACTGAGGTTCACGGCGACGGTGACATGCCCTCCGAGATGGCTGACGACCCTGCGCCGGCCGCGGAGGCGTACGGCTGATCCGCGCCAGCAGGGGAGGAGGACCTTGTGAACACGCGCGTGGAGGACCGGGGCACCGGCGACCGCGGCCGATACCCAATTCCGATGTCATCACTCACATTGCCCATCCCGCCGGACCTCAGCCCGGCGTGTCGGGCCGGAAACACCGATCTTGGGAGAGTCATGGTCTTGATGGTGAGTGGTCGAGGTGCGGCCGTAGAAGGCGAATCGCAGGGCGTTGACCTGAACATTGTGGATGCTGGGCCGGGTGTGGTTGGCGCGGATGCACGTTGGACCGATGGCGAGGCTGGCGCCCCGGTAGTCGGCGATCAGTCGCCCGACTTGTCCGGAGCCGAGTTGCCAGGCGCGGCGGTCAAGATCGCTTTGCTCCCTTCGCTTGCTAGCGTGCTGGTGTGAGCAACCCGTTGATCGCGCAGACCCAGGACTCGACGAAGGCCTACTCCGGCATCTCGCTCCTGGAATCCGCCAACGATCTCTCGACCGCCATCGAGAGTGGCGACTGGGCGTCGGTGGCGATGGGCGCGGTCGGCACGGCGCTCGACGCCCTGTCGATGGCCATGGACCCGTTCGGCGCGATCCTCGCCGCCGGTGTCAGCTGGTTGATGGAGCACGTCGGCCCGCTCAAGGACGCCCTCAACGCGCTCACCGGCAACGCCGACGAGATCCAGGCCCAGTCCGAGACCTGGGCCAACGTCGCCAAAGAGCTCGGCAGCGTCTCCTCGGACCTGACCGACGCCATCAAGGCCGATCTGCAGTCGTGGTCCGGACCGGCCTCGGACGCCTACCGGCAGCGGGGACAGGACGTGTCCACCACCCTGCAAGCGGCGCAGAAGGGCTGCGAAGGTGCCTCCAGCGGCGTCAAGACCGCCGGCGAGGTCGTGGCCGCGGTCCGCACGCTGGTGCGCGACATCATCTCCGAACTCGTCGGCCACCTGATCAGCTGGGCGCTGCAGGTCATCTTCACCCTCGGCATCGGCCTCACCTGGGTCGTCCCGCAGGTCGTCACCGCCGTCGCGAAAACCGCTTCGAAGATCACCGACCTGGTCACCAAGCTCGTCAAGGCACTGAAGGCCCTGGTGCCGCTGCTGAAGAGGGCAGGAACGCTCTTCGAGGACGCGGGCAAGGCGCTCAAGAACCTCAAGGTCGGCAAGGCCACCCCGCCGCCCAAGGTCGGCGACATCAACGGCACCCCGAAGGCGCCACCGGTGAAAACCCCCGGCGGCGACGGCGGAGGGACCCCCAAGGACCACACACCGCCACCGGTGTCCAAGGGCGGCGACGACACCACCCACGCCTCCGGCACCGGCGACGGCGGTTCTCACGGCGGTGGCAGCACCCCACCACCGCCGAAGGCCGACGAGGCGCCGTCGGTCAAGACCGACCCCGAACCGCCTCCGGCGCAGACCCCGAAGGGGCCGGGGGACGACAAGACAGTCACCTCGAGCTCCGGCGGCTCCGGCGGCGGCAAGAGCATCAAGGACAGCAACGCGAACCCGCACGAGAACGGCACCCCACCGCCGGACCGGTCTGTGTGCGGCGACCCGATCGACGTGGCGACCGGGTGGATGCTGCTGACGCAGACGGACCTGGAGATCCCCGGCGCGTTGGCGCTGGAGGTGTCGCGCACGCACATCTCGTCCTACCGCGCGGGCCGCTGGTTCGGCCCGTCGTGGGGCTCCACCGTGGACCAGCGGCTCGAGGTCGAGGCCGACGGCGTGCACGTCGCGCTCGCCGACGGAAGCCTCCAGAGCTACCCCGTGCCGGTGGGCTCCCCGGTACTGCCGGTGGCGGGCCCGGCACGGCCGCTGCGACGAGTCGAGGGCGGCTACCTGGTCGAGGATCCGCAGCAGCAGCACACGCTGTTCTTCGAGGAGTCCGCCGGCGGCGTGTTCCCGCTGAGGACGATCTTCGACGGCGACGGCAACCGCATCGATGTGGTGCCCGGTGCGAACGGGGTGCCGGCGGAGCTGGTCCACTCCTCCGGCGACCGGGTGCTGTTCGACAGCGCGGGCGGCCGGATCACCGCGCTGCGGGCCGCCGACGGCACGGTCGTCGCGAGCTACTCCTACGACGTGCGCGGCCGGCTGGCCGAGGTCGTCGACGCCGCCGGCATCCCCACCCGCTTCACCTACGACGCCGACGGCCGGATCGTGCGCTGGGAAGACGTCAACGGCCGCTGGTACAGCTACGGCTTCGACGCCGCGGGCCGGGTCGTGCGGGCCCGCGGCATCGACGGCTACCTCGACTGCACGATCGACTACGACCGCGAGAACCTCGTCACGAGCGTCACCGACTCGCTCGGCGCGGTGCGCCGCTTCCACCTCGACGACCGGCTCCGCGTGATCGCCGAGACCGACGCGCTGGGCGACACCACCAGCCTCGCCTACGACGAGCACGGCAGGCTGCTCACCCGGACCGATCCGCTGGGCCGCCAGGTCCGCTACGAGCGGGACCGGGCCGGCCGGGTCGTCGCGATCACCGCGCCGGACGGCACGCGGTCGCTTACCGAGTACAACGAGCAGGGCCGCCCGGTCACCGCGACCGGCCCCGACGGCGCCACGTGGCGCTACGAGTACGACGCGCGCGGCAAGGTCACCGGTGTCGTCGACCCGCTCGGTGCCCGGACCGCCTACGCCTACGACGAACGCGGCAACGTCGCCGTCGTCACCGACGCGCTCGGTGGCACCACCCGGATCACCTCCGACGCGGCGGGCCGGGCGCTGACCGTCGAGGACGAGGACGGCGCCGTCACCCGCTACACCTACGACCTGCTCGGCCGCACCACGTCGGTGACCGACGAGCTGGGCGCCGTCACCCGGTTCGCGTGGGCGGCGGGCGACCAGCTCGCCGAACGGATCGAGCCTGACGGCGCGACGTGGCGGTGGAAGGACTCCGCCCTCGGGAACACCGACGAGAGCACCGACGCGCGCGGCAACACCACCCGCACAGAGTACGCGCAGTTCGACCTGCCGGTGGCCGAAACCGGCCCGGACGGCGCGCGGCTCGCCTACGCGTACGACACCGAGCTGCGCCTGGTGTCGGTGACCAACGAGCAAGGCCTGGTCTGGCACTACCGCTACGACCCCGCGGGGAACCTCATCGGCGAGACCGATTTCAACGGCCGCACCCTGCACTACCGCTACGACGCCGCCGGGCAGCTGATCGGCCGTACGAACGGCGCGGGGGAGATCACGACGCTGGAACGCGACGTGATGGGCCAGGTGGTCCGCCGCGTCACCGGCGAAGACGTCGCGACCTTCGCCTACGACGAGGCCGGCCGCATGGTCTCGGCGCGCAACGCCGACGCCGAGGTCACCTTCGCCTACGACGCGCTGGGCCGCGTGGTCGCCGAGACGGTGGACGGGCGCGTCCTGCGCTCGGAGTACGACGAGCTCGGCCGGCGCCGCGCGCGCCACACGCCGTCGGGCGCGGTGTCGCGCTTCGAGTACGGACCGGCCGGCACGCTCGCCGCGCTGCACGTCGGGAACCGCTCGCTGCGCTTCGAGCACGACCTCGCCGGCCACGAGCGGATCCGCCGCTTCGGCGCCGCGGAACTGCGCCAGAGCTGGGCCCCGGGCGACCGGCTGGTGGCCCAGACGGTCGTCGCGGGCACGCGCACGACCCAGCACCGCGAGTACGGTTACCTCGCCGACGGTTACCTGGCTTCGGTGGCCGACGCGATCACCGGACCCCGCACCTTCGAGGTGGACCGCTCGGGCCGCGTCCAGGCTGTCGTGGGCCGCGGCTGGCAGGAGAACTACGTCTACCACCAGACCGGTGTCGTCGCCCGGGCGCAGACTCCGGGAGCGCCGACGGCCGGGCCACGCGAGTACCGCGGCACCCTGCTCACCGCCGCGGGCGCGGTCCGCTACGCCCACGACCCCGAAGGCCGCACCACCCTGCGCGGTGCCGGGCCGGCGAGTCCGCAGTGGCAGTTCCGGTGGAACGCCGAGAGCCGCCTGACCTCAGTGTTCACGCCCCGGGGCGAGCACTGGCGCTATCGCTACGACGCACTGGGCCGGCGTGTCGCGAAGCAGCGCCTCACGCCGGACGGCCGGGTGGCCGAGCAGGTCCAGTTCGCCTGGGACGGGGACGCGCTCGCCGAGCAGGTGCGCTCCGGACCCGGTCAACCCCAGGTCGCCACCGTGTGGGAGTGGGAGCCGGGTACCGGTCGCGCCCTCACCCAGACCGAACGCGTCCTCGGCGCGCCGGGCGAGCGGTTCCACACGATCGTCACCGACCTCGCCGGCACGCCGAGCGAGCTGCTGGAGGAATCCGGTGAGGTCGCGTGGCACCGCCAGGCCACGCTCTGGGGCAAGGTCCTCGACGGACCGGGCCGCACCACCACGCCGTTGCGGTTCCCCGGCCAGTACCACGACGCCGAAACCGGGCTGCACTACAACCTCAACCGCTTCTACGATCCCGAGGTCGGCCGTTACCTGTCCCACGACCCGCTGGGCCTCGGCCCCGGTCCGGACTCGCAGGCCTACGTCCACAACCCGACTGCGCTGGCCGACCCGCTCGGCCTCGCTCCGCAGGTCACCCCGTGTGCGGCGAAGAAGAAGCAGCAGGCGGCCGCCTCCGGTTCCTCGAAGTCCAAGGTGAGCAAGGCGAAGCAGCAGCTGGTCGGTAGCGGCGGCGCGGGGCCGAGCAAGAAGGCCCCGAAGGTGAAGACCAAGCCGGACGGCAACCCCGCGAAGTCCGACGGCTCGTACGGCACGACGAAACACGAGCAGGCGCGCACCTGGGACAAGTACAAGAACGAGATCAAGAACGACTCGACCTGGAAGGACCCCAACAAGCTCGTCAGCGGCAAGACGCACGAGTCCGAACACCCGATCGGGTACAAGGCCATCGGCGGGGACGAGTTCCAGCGGGCGAACGCGCACGACACCCAGATCCGGAACGACGTCAAGGCCAACAACCGCGGGCCGAAGACCCAGGACGAGGCGGACAACATCCAGACGGCCAAGCGTTTGGAAGACGACGCTCCCGCTTACCAGGAGTCGGCGCAGGCGCACCGCGACAACATCGGCACCGGCGTGCGCGGCGAGAAGGACGGCTCGGGGTTCAACGCCGACACCTACCGCGAATCCCTCGGCAACACGTTGCGGGAAGGCCGGCCGAGCGACGGCGTCCAGCTCAACCAGCTCACCTACGCCCACCAGCACAAGGACGGGGGCATGATCGACAACCCCGCCTACATCAGCGACAAGAAGACCCCCGGTGTGCCCCCGCGGATCCAGAACTGGGAGCCGAACCCGCACTACAAGAACGACATCGAGACGCCCGACGAACCGAAGATGACCCACGCGGAGCAGCCCGCCCCCGGCCGGGACAGCTTCCGCCCCACCGCCGGGACGGTGCAGGGCAAGGTCGCCGACGACTCCTACCACCACATGGTGGACAAGATGGAGGGCAAGTCGATCGAGTACAGCGACGGCACCGGCGGTGTCGGTGTGCCGGGCGGCACCACCCACACCCCGCCGGTCTCCCACGACGACGTCATCGAGATGCACACGGCGCGCGACGTCGTGCGGGACGGCGCCAACGTGTCCAAAGAGGACATGCCCATGTTTCTCCACGACAAGGAGATGGGCCACCGCCTCGGGCAGCCGACCGACGCGGACAAGCAGAAGTACTGGGACGACGACGTCAAGGACGTCGACACGTCGGACCAGGCGGTGCGGGACCGGATCCAGGCGCAGCAGGAACGCATGCAGCAGATGGTCGGCCAGCAGCGCGCCGGCCGCGAACCGGGCTGGGCCGCCGACCCGGACGCCATGGACGTGGACGGATGACCGGCGCGCGGACGAGAGTGGCACGGCGGGTGCGCGAGCCAGGTCTGTAGGGGCCGCTGGTCTCCGGCAATCCCCGGCCGCCCCCCGAGGGATCGGCGCAGCGCCTCGACGGCACCGAGCACCATCGCGCGGCGCGCCGCCTGCCGTCTATCCCGGTCATCGACACCGACCGTCCATCGGTGCGCTCAGGCCACGGCCCGCGCGGGCAGGTGATCGTGCGGCGAGCACGGCCAGCAGATTGTGGTGACCCTCTTTCACGAAGGCGCCGATGTCGTTGATCCGTGCGATCGCCAGGTGCGCGGTTTGGAAGAACGACCGGACGGGGGCGCTGTGTTACCCGTGTTCGGGAATGTCCGGACGCCTGCTCCCGCACGCCGGCATGGACCTCCGCGGACGGCGGTCGCTCTCCCCGTCGAGCAGACGCTCGGTGGCGGTGGCGACGAAGTTGATTTTCACAGGCGTGGGCTCGCCGGATCGCGTCCGGCGGGGCCCCGTTGCTCTGGAGCTGGCAGGATGTGGCGTAGGGGAGTCGTGCAGGCCGTGGCGGGCGAGGCCGGTGAAGAAACGCTCGCCGAGAGTTTTGGCGACGAACGCAGCCTCGTCGACCCGTTCGAGAGGGTGGCGAACTGCTCGGTGATCGCCAGCTCCGGCGGTAGCGTGCGGCGTAACGGTGGCCGCTGAGACAGGCCGCGAGCCAGCCGGTGCGCGGTGATCGCGTTCTGGGGAAGCGTCCGGCGATGTCGCGTTCGCTGAGCGCGGCGAAGGCGCCGAGGGTCCGCAAACCGAGGCGGGAGAGCAAGGCGACCAGCTCACCGCGGTCGTCGCCGGGTTGGTCCAGCTCCGTGATCGGCAGCGGCGCGAGGAACGCCGCGGAGCCGCCGACGGGAACGAAGACGGAGCGGCGGGCGGCGAGGTTGTCGCCTGGTTTCGACGGTAACTCGGCTGGCCTAGTCTTGCCGTAGTTACGCTGGTCAACACCCTGATCGGTGACAGTGAGTACGAGCGTGACCGCCCAGTGCTGCAGGCGTGGTTACCGCAGGGTGAGGTTGACCGGCTCGGCTTGACAGTGCGGCCACCGTCTCGCAGTATCCGAACAAGTGTTCGATCAGTTCGGGTTCGCTCGCGGCTTCCCCACGTGGGCGTCTCCGGCGCGTGTTCGTGGTGCTGGAGGTGCGTGGTGGTGGTACCGGAGGCAGTCGCCAGGCTGGCGGCGATTCCCGGCGTCCGCACGGCCGCCCAGCTGAAGCAACCCGACACCGAGATGCCGACCGTCGCCGGATCACTGTCCGTGACCCCGGCGTTGTCCGAACTGCTGCCGGGTGGTGCGCTTCGGCGTGGCAGCACCGTGTCCGTCGTGGGCTCAACTGCGCTGATCCTCGCCCTGCTCGCCGAGGCGACGCAGCAGGGTTCGTGGGCGGCGATCACCGGCATGCCGGAACTCGGCGTTGTCGCGGCCGCCGAGCTCGGGGTCGACCTCGAGCGATTCGCGCTGGTGCCCGATCCCGGGGCCGAGCTCGTCGCGGTCGTGTCGGCGTTGGTTGACGGGTTCGACCTGGTCGTGCTCGGCCCGGTCGCTGCTCGAGGCGTACAGCCGCAGCTGCCTCGTCAGCTGGCCGGGCGGGTCCGTAACCGCGGTGCGGTCCTGCTGACCGCAGGTTCCTGGCCCGGTGTCGACCTCGAGCTCCGCGTTTCGAACCGCAAGTGGCGCGGCCTCACCGAGGACGGCTTCGGTCACCTGGAGTTCCGCGACGTCATCGTGTCCGCTCGGGGCCGCGGCGCAGCAGCCCGTCCGCACACGATCGCACTGCAGCTGCCGGGGCCGAACGGCGCGGCTGCCGCGAGTAGCCCGGGCGCCCGGCCCGGGCTGATCGAGGCCGCAGGATGAGCCGTCCGGGCCAGCCGCGCGCCGCGGCGCACGGTGCGGTCTGTTCAGGGTTGCGAAACGAGTTCGGAGAGCTGCTCCCAGTCCGGCCGGCAACCGGGAAACCCATCCTCTGCCTGCGCGGACACCGGCTCGATCTTGATCTCTATGACAAGCTCGCGCCGTACAGTCATCGCTACCGGCTGCACGCCACGCTGTGCGAAGTGTGTCGGGCGTTGGAAGGCTGCGACCCCGCCGAGCGACGCCTCGCCGAATGGGCGCACCTCGATCTCACGAGCCCGCGAACGGTCGAGACGGTGGCTGATGACGGCCTTGCCCTCGTCGTCCGTCCACCGGCGGTCGGGTCGCTGACCGGCCAGGTCGAGCTTCACCTCGACGGCAGGCAGGTCGCCACCGCGACGCTCAGCATCTGCGTCCCGTGTCGGGCTGCCACCCTCGACTATGTCCACGTCGTCGCCGGCCATCGCCGCCTCGGCTACGGCCGCACGCTCGTCGCGGCGGCGGTAGCCCGCGCTCCCGCGTATCGGTGGACCGCCCCGCTTCCGGACGGACCGGTGGCCCGGTCCTTCCGGGCGCGAATCGCGATGCGTCGAGCCGGGCCTCCGTGCGTTCATCGCGGTGGCGACAACGTCAGTCGATGAGAACCCGGGGCCGGGAACAGCCGGACGTGTCAACCGGCGTCCGGGATGGTCTCACTGCGGCTGCATCGAGTCGTAGAGCGCCTGCGCGATGGCCTTGACCTTGTCCTTACAGCTCTGCGTGTCGTCCGAGGGAGCGTTCGCGTTGTCGATTCCGACCTTGAATGTCGCGTTGCTGTCCAAGACGACAAGGTCGCACATCTTCCCGTTGGGAGCCGGTCCCCACGCCACGCGCTCGCCGAGGTGCGTTGCCGGGTCCAGTACGTAACCGCCCGACGAGGTGTCGATATCGAATCCGGTGCGCTGCCGCGCCACTGTGTTCGCCTCGACGTCCAGGTGGACGGTCACGGCATTCGCCGGGTCGGCGAACGTGCACAGCCAGCCCTTGCTGCCTTGCAGCGGCGTGTCCGAACTCTTCGGGGGCAGGTTCCCGACCCGGGCGGCGACGTCGTCGCAGCTGGCCAGCGGCGCCGACCCGTACTTGCCGTCGTTCTCGTCGTAGCTACTGCCGCCGCGGTTCAGCACGGCGAAGACTCCGACGGCGATAGCGGCCACTACGACCACGCCGATGGCCACGATCGCGATGATCCAGCCGCTGGCGAGCCTTCGCTTCGGCGGTGGAGGCCCTCCGTAGTGCTGCGGGAAGCCCGGCGGGACCGGTGCGTTCACAGTTGTGTCTCCCCGGTCACAGGTTGACCGCTTGCGGCCACTGGCCACCGGGCAGCCGGGGGTCGTTCATCAGCCCCTTGGCGTCGCGGATGCTGGCCAACGTACCCATCAGCCTATTGGCGATCTCGGCCAGTCGGGTGATCCCGTTGGTGACCAGTCCGCCGATCGCACCTGCGAGGTCTTTCGCCGCAAAGGGAATTCCGACGACAGTGGCGGTTTCGAGGGAGGCCGTCACCAGCGCTCCGAGGAAGTCGGCGACGATCTTCACCAGGCCAGTCATGAACTCGACGTTGAGCTTGGCGATGTTCATCAGCCAGCTGCTGATCGCGTCGGCTTTACCGCCTTGGCCGCCGATCGCCTCCACCGCGTCCCGCTGGGTCTTGGCCCGGTTGCGGTACTCGGTGGCGGCCGCGCCCTCCCAGTAGGCCAGGTTGGGGTCGGCGGGGGCTTCTACCGAGGTCACCATGGCGGAGAAGTCCTTCTGCACGTGGTCCTGCCAGTTGAAGCTCTGCACGATCAGCGACACGACCGGCATGTGGTGTTCGACGGCGTACTGCACCAGCTTCACGAGCTTGTCGAGACCGTCACGGATCTTCTTGAGCGCGTCGGAGATCCAAATCAGCGCCGGGCCGAGGACGTACTTCCAGTCGTTGACGTGGTGGACCGCGGCGTTGAACTTGTCGATGACCTTGTGGATCTCACCCTCGATGGTGCCGAACATGTCGTCGAGGGGACCGGTGTAGGCCTCGGGGCCCATGGGTGTGGTCATGTCTACTGGGGCGCCGTTCCGTAGATCTTCTTCAAGTCGATTTCGCTGATTTTCTCGGCCAGGTCATACATCTGGGCCGTCTTCTGCAGCGCGTCGTCGACCTGGTCGAACTCGAGAACGGCTCCCGTGATCGCCGTTTCCACGTACGAGCGCAAGGATTCGTAGGTATCGCTCAGCAGCGACGCGTTGAACGCTTCGGTGGCCAAGGCGAGGGGATCGCCGACGAAGAACGCCATCGGGCCCAGTGTCGCGTTCTGAACGACGGGCTTCACCTTGCTCACGGTGTCGGCGAAGCCGCGCCACTTCGTTCCCTCGACGCGCACCGCCGAGGTGATGACCTTGTAACCGACCATAGTCAGCCCCCTAGTCGTCGTAACGGAACTCGAAGGGTTCCTCGTCGTCGTCCTCGGCCAGCGGCCGGGCCGAGCGCGGCGTCGTCTCGGCGACGGATGCGGCCAGCCCGGCTGCCGCGAACACCTCGAGGAAGTCCAGTCGCAGCCGGTCCGAGCCGGCGTTCGCCAGCGCATTGACCGATCCGCTCAGGCCTGCGGGGCTTCCGCCTCGCAGGTGCAGCACGAAGAACCCGCGCGGGCTCCTGATGTCGCTGGGCGCAGGCGTCGTCCGGCTCGCGTCGAGACGATGGATGTGTTCCAGCTGGTCGTCGATGTCGTTCATCCGTGCGCGGATCGCAGCGATCCATTCGTCATACGACTGGGATTCGTCGAGGATGGGCAGTTCCGCCGGGCGGTCCGCTGCGGCCGGTTCTCCGGTGTTGGCGAGTTCGACGACCATGGCGCGTTGAATGGCGGTGACGTAGGTCTGAAACAGCACTCCGGCGAGTTGCGGGGCCGGGATCCGGGATACCCAGCTGCGTTGGATGTCGACGTCGGTCACCTTGCGCTGGGCGTCGACCGCGACTCTGATGGTGCCGCTGGCGTCCCGCGCTTCGTACTCGGCGGCGGGCTCGACTCTCTCACCGCCCGGCTGCAGCAGCTCGTTGAGCTGCGCGTCTACCGCGGCAACGCTCGGTACGTCGAGCTCTGCGAGCACGACGTGGTCAAGATTGAACGCCAACGGTCCTCCCCTTGCGGCCATGGCTGGCTCTACCGTCGCGACGACAATACAGGTAGGTAGTTTCTTACGCGCGGATTCACCCATATGAGGGACTTAAGGCTGACAGTCCAGTTCTCGATGGTGGTCGCATACGGCGATGAGTTCGCCAGCGAGGAAACAGCCGACCGACACCCCGGTTGGTGCGCCGGTTCTTGGCCGTGATGGCGGTGACCGATTGAAGATCATGCAATGAGCGTCAGGGGAGAGGCCGGGAAACGCTCATCGAGAAGTACTTCCAGGAGGCCGGAAGCTCGGCTCTTAGGAGCTTGTCCGTGCATCGCGAAAGCTCGGGAAGCAGCCAATCGCGGCGCTCGACGAGGCCGGCGCGCTAGTTGGCGGTGTGCCGGAAGGTGACTTGCGGCGCGTCGCGGTCGGTGCAGGTTCGAAGTGCCCAAGCGATCAAAAGCTGCCGTCGAGCCTGTGCAGAGCCCATGTCCGGGCGGCTGCGGTCAGTGCGCGGCGGTGGGGCAGTGGCTGGTGTCGTTCGAGGTACTCCCAAATGCCCCAGATCGCGACGGCGAGCGCGGTCCGAGTTTCCGGGGATGCCCGCTGCCAGGTCGGTACTTGGTCTGCCCAGGCTTCCGCTTCGATGGGGCCGTGCCCGGCTTCGATGAGGCGGGTGATGAGGAACGCCGGGTCGACGGCAGGATTGGCGTGCCGGGACCAGGCCCAGTCGACGATCCGAACCCTGCCGTCGTCGACCAGCAGGTTCAGCGCGTGCAGGTCGGTGTGGGCGAGGGTGTTCCCGGCAACGAGTTCGATCGCGGCGGTTTCCCAGGTGGTGAGCTGGTCGAGGTGGTCCCGAGCCCACGGGTCGAGATCGGTGGGGGTGTCCTTGGCCAGGCGCCGCCAGGCCGCCAGTCGAGCCCACTGCTCGGCCAGGACCGGTGCTTCGATCGACACCGTCCTGAGCCCGTCGGCCATCGTCGTGACGGCGTCGCGCACCGCGTCCAAGTCAGGCGAGCTGGGTGACAGGTCGACGTGACGGCCGGGGGAGTGCTCGAACCCGAGCAGCAGCCAGCCGTCGGCTTCGGTGCGCCACAGCAGCCGGGGTGCGATTGATACTGGCAGGAGCGGGTCGACGGCGGCTTCGTGGCGGTGCATGCGCCCGCGTTTGCTGTCCGACTCGGCGATGCCTTTGCAGAAGACGGTGCCCGAGGCGGTGTGGAGGGTCGCCGAGAAGTCGGAGTTGCGGCCTGCGCTGGGAAGCACTGCCTCGTGGACGTGGCCGGTTTCGTGTTCGATGGCCGCCCGGACCTTGGCGGGCAGTCCTTCCCAGGTGCTGCGGGGCATGCGGCGCGTCCTCCTAGATGACCGGGGGCGGGTCGTCGTGGCAGCCATTGTGGCAACCCGTGCAGCTGCCGAGCGCGGTGTTCGGCCACAGTGCCTTATCCAAGCGGAAGCCGAGGCCGCGCATGGCCGTGACCGTGCGCGCGAGCACTTCACCAGGCGACTCGCTGGTGCGCTCGTTGTCGTTGGGTACGTGATGGATGAACCGGCCGGCCACGCGGTCGCAGAAGGCGGCGTACTCGCCGGTGTCGAGGAGGAAGGTGTGCCAGCCGATGTCGACGAGGTCGCTCGGCGCGAGTGGGGCACCGGTGTTGGCCGCGCACGCGAGGAGGAACGCCAGCGCCTGGTCCATGATGCGCTCGGCGAGATCACGCTCGAGGCGCTCGGTCTTGACGATGCGGTCGGTCAGCAGCTGGAAGAGGTCGTGGGAGACGAGGGAGCGTCCGGTCCGCTGGGCGCTGGTCGTGATCGACATTGCGGGCTCTCCTTCTGGTCACAATTGGCTCAGCGCAAGGGATTCTTGCGTTTCGAGCGGATGGCCCGCCCGGTGAAGCGACTGGTTTCGACGGCGGCGATGGAGAGGTGGATCTGCTCGTCGTCCGGAGCGGGGAGGGCGGCGTTGAGCACGAGGGTGAGGCTGCGGCGGCGGACGTCGATGAACAGCGGGTCGATGTCAGCGGTGCAGGCCTCGCGTATAGCTGCTTGCCAGTGGATAAGGTCTTCGTCCGGGCCGAGGTCCTCCCAGCGCGCGATCATCCACTTACCGCGCTGCAGCTCACCGACGATTTCCTGCAGCTCGTACACCCAGTAGGGCGTGGCGACGCTCGTCATGGCGCGACCTCGGGGATGAAGCCGACCGGGATACGCCATGCCGGCTGGGGATCGATGAGTGCCCGGTATATCCTCCGCGCGCCGGTGAAGGCGGTGCGGCCGTGCAGCCAGCGGCGGTTGTTGACGACGTATCCGCTGCCCGTCCTCGTGGGGATGGTGACTGTGTGGCGGTCGATGACGTGGGCCAGCACAGCGAGCCGACGCTGAGTCTGCGGCGCGAACCGGGCCAGCTCGTCGCGACGGAGCCGAATGCCGACCACGCCGCGCGGGTCGGGTTCGAAGACGTTACCGACGATCCCGGCCGCGCCGCCGAAGTAGGCGCCGCGCCGGGCCGACAGGTCGGCCAACGCCTCCGGCGCGCTCGTGGCCAGCTCGTCGTGAACCGCGCGGCCGTCGACTAGGACGCAGTCGCCGCCACTCTCGGCGGGGCGGGCGCAGGTCATGGCGACCAGCAGCGGAGGCTGCGGCTGGTCGGAGCAGTCGGAGTGCGGGGCAAGAGCGTGCCGGCTGAACCCGGCCTGCCCGGCAGGCGGGCGGGTGTTGCCGCGATCGGTGATCACGGTGAGGCCTGAACCGGTGCTGTCGCGGTGGGGGATGAGCCGGCCTAGCCGGACCGCCAACTGCAGTAGTTGCTGTTCGGTGCGCACGCCGTCGAACAGCGCGACACCGTCGCGGGCCAGCACGGCCGCCAGCTCGCCGACGCCACCCGCCGCGCCGACGTCGACGTGGCACTCCGACAGCGCGGTCACGGGCATGGCGGCATCCCCCTTCGGTTGTGGCTCTTCCATCCCGGCCAGCACACCGGGTCCGCTCGGTCGGCGTCTACTGACAGATCGTCAACCCCGCGCCGGCGCCGACGACCGATCCGCGCTGCTACGGTCGGTGACACAAGGCGCATGGAGAGCGGGAGGCTGGTGCCGGTGGCGGAGACCGGATACCCGGTGTCGATCAAGGGCGTGCTGATCCGCGACGGCCGGGTGCTGCTGGTGCACAACGAGCGCGACGAATGGGAGCTGCCGGGCGGTCGGATCGAACTCGGCGAGACGCCGGAGCAGTGCGTCGCGCGGGAGATCACTGAGGAGAGTGGCTTGCCGGTCGAGGTCGTCGGGATCCTCGATGCGTGGGTGTACCACATCGCCGTCGCCAAGAAGGACGTCTTCATCGTGACGTACGGCTGCACGTCCACTTCGAACGCGGCGCCGGTGCTCAGCCACGAGCACAGCCGGATCGGCGAGTTCGCCGAGGACGAGGTCGCCGGGTTACGGATGCCTGAGGGGTACAAGCGCTCGATCGCCGCCTGGTTCGACCGGCTGCGGACCTCGCAACCGGTCCGGTAGCGGTCATGGCCGACTGCGAACGCTGCGGGACGGCCTTGAACCGCTACGCCTGCGCCGCGATCTGTCCGGCCTGCCGCGCCGCGACCACCACCCTTTCCCCGCGGCCGCCCCGGCTGGCCCCCGCGGTCTGGATGTGGTCCGACCCGGCCGCCGCGGCGGCACTCGGCTCGCGGGACCTCGCGACCATCCTGCGCGCCTACCGTGCTGCGAACCGGCTCAGCCAGGAGGGGCTCGCAGGTCTGCTCGGCTACGACAAGTCCTACGTCGCGATGATCGAAACCCGCAAGCGCACCCCTGGGGACGTCGCCGGGCGCCGGCACATCGCCCGTGCACTGGGGCTGCCGTTCCACCTGCTCGGCGTCACCGATCCCGACGACGCCGACTTCGCCGCGCTCGTGCAGTTCGGTGACAGCGTGATCCGGCTGGCCGAGATCGCCCGCCAGTCCGGCCGGGTCGTCGAAGCCGTCAACGAGCTGTGGCCGCTGGCCGCCCGCCTCGAAGCCCGCGCCGCCGAAGGCCGCCTTGAGCGCGACACCCTGCATCTGCTCGCCTCCGCGCGCCTGGCGCTCGGCGTCTCCCTCGGCACTGTGCTGCCGGAGGAACGCCTCTCCGGTGCCGCGGCCTGGACCGGCAAAGCCCTCGTTCTGGCCCGACACCTGGACGATGACCACTTCCTGGCGAACACCCTTCGGATGCACGGCAACGAACTCCGCAAAGCCGGTCGCCTCAGAGCCGCCGTCGCCCGTCTGGAGAACGCCGTCGCCGTATCCACCAGTCAGGCCGGACAAGGCGCTGCTTTCGCGCTGCTCGCCCGGGCTGCCGGAGACGCAGGACTGCCGGACCAGTTCGCCGGAGCCATCGAAGGATGCCGGCAGCGGCTCGACGCGGCGACGGGGAACGAGCTGCTGCTTAACCCCTTCACCCTGCGCGAGATCCACGCCCGTGGGCTCCTAGCCCTGGATCGCCCGGACAACGCCCTCAAGGTCCTGAACACCGACGCCGGGGAACCTGCGGCACCGCAGTGGCACATCATCGAGCGGGTGACTACCGGCGAAGTCCTCGCCGCGACGGGTGAGCACGCCGGTGCCGAGGAGGCTCTGGCCTCGGCCATCGCAACCGCCGAGCGTCGTCGGCTGCCGCACCAGCTGCAGCGGGCTGTCCGTGCCGCCCAGCATGGGCGCCTCCCAGCTCTCGTCGACGCCGGACGCCTTGCGCTACGACGTCTTCGCGGCCTGCTGTCGCCTGCCGCCTAGTCCCGCACCGCCGAGACGGTCTTGCTGAAGCGGGATGCCCTGGTTCCGTCGGTGGAGCATGTCGCAACGGTCGCACTGCCGGGGAGCTCCCCGTGTCCGCCGTTCGCTCAACGGCACGAACGTCGCGGTGTCCGAAATACCGCAGAGCGTGGTGAACTCTTGTCCTGGCGTGAGTACTTCGATGAGACGGTGCCATTCGCCGTTGATCACCGGGTGGACGGCCTGCGGGTCCACATAGATCACCGCGCTCATCGTGACGCGCCGACGTTGTCGACCGCTTGGTCTTGCAGTCGAGCGAACGTCGCCCGGTAGCGCTTCACCGTCTCGGGATCGCCCAGGTAGATCCGCGCGTGCTCGTGCCGCAAAACAACGGTGAAGAGCCCGGAATCGGTCTCGTAGAGCGTGAATCCGTCAACCGTTCCAGGCGCAAAGGCACTCGTCGCGACGATCCCCGCTGTGACATTGTTCAGCTGCGGCAGACCCGTCGCGGGAGCCCAGGCGGCTTCGCTCACGAGGACAACGTTCGCGCAGTGCTTCGGCCGGTCGAGTTCCCGCACCTGCTGCGCGAAGATCGCTTGGTCTATCTCGTCGGGCAGAACGTCGCGACCCAGCAGCTCGGTCTGGATGTACTCGGGCGTTCGCAGAACTTCCGGAACCTGGTACGGCGCCCATTCGAACTTGCGCACCGCGAGGTCTTCGTAGGCGCGTTCCAGGCTGGCCGTGTCCGGAGCGAGTTCTTCGACGCAGCTCAGCCGGTCACCTTGCTGATGAATCCGAACGAGCTGTCGGTAGATCGGTGGTCGCACCTGGAGATGGCCCAGGATGAAGCCCAGTGCCTCTGCCGGAGGCCGGCGAAATCCCAGTTCCCATGCTGAAAGGTGCGAGGGCGCGAATCCCAGCCTTCGGGCAAAGGTACGCAGGCTCACGTCGTGCTTGGTGCGCAGCTCTCGCAGAGTGTGACCGAGGAGCAGCAATGCCGGATGCAACTTGGGTTCGGACATAGGAGTTCTCATTCCGTGTGAAGGAAATGACGCGGTGCCGCGACGATTCCGGCGTCGATGTCGTCAGCGTGGGAACGAAGCAGATCGACCGCTTCTTCGACCTGATCCGCGAAGTCGCGCTGTGCGCCCGGAGTTGCCGTGCCGTCTCCCAGTTGCGTCCTGAGTACGGCGACTCGGGCTTCGACAGCCAAGAGGACATCGACGAGCTTGCGCGTGGCTCGGGTCATGGAAACTCCGGATCGGGATGGTGGTTCGTCCGAGTTAGACAGTCGACGCAGTCCTGCCAGTACTCGGCAAAGGTGAATGACTTCAGGGGACTCGGCGATCGTGAGGTCCCTTTCGGATGGCCAGGTGATCTCGGTCGACGGCATCGCCGTTCACCGCCCGGAGCGTGGATCGCCGAGAGCCGACATAACTCTGCGGGTTGCTCCGGGTCGGTGACATCCAGGGGGAACGCCGTGCTTGTTCGCTACGGTCGGGGTGTCGGGCCCAGCATCGCCCGGCACCGGCGGCTTCCTCCTCGCGCGTGGTTTCCCTCCAGTCTCCACAGCGCCGGGGAGGAAGCCGTTCACCGCGGAAGCCCGCGAACATGAGCGAACGACTCGTCGTAGCACCGCCGGATCACCTCCCCGGGATCCATCTCCACACCGCGGCAGAGGATCGCGAACGCGACGATGGGCATCGCACGGCTGCCGCGCTCCCAATGACCCAGGACGGCCGGGCTGAAGTCGACACCGCTCGCCGCGATGAGCTGAGGCCTGGACCAGTCACGCAGCCTTCGTGCGGCCAGCAGTTCCGCCGCGAGGACGGCCAGAAACTGACGCGTGGATGCCGCAACGACGTTCCCGCGCGGCGAGTGGAGCGTCGGGGACTCGGCCGGGCTTGTCCGTCCAGCTGGAACCGAGCCGGTTTCCGCGAATTCGCTTATCCAGCGCCGGATCGTCGTCGGCGAGACGTTCGCGCGTGCTGCCGCGCCCGCCCGGGATTCGCCGTCGTACCAGCGTTGAATGGCTTCGGCACGGAGGCGCCTTCCTCCGTCGGCGTCTCGTGCGGCAGCGGCAAGGGCATACCGCTGCTGGCTGGACAACTCGGGGCGCACGGTCGGAGTCATCGTGCGTCCTCGTCGGTCCAGGCCAGCACCTCGTACAAGACCTTGTCGGGCGCTCCCGCGATCGGGCCTTGCACCGGGACACTGCCGTGCTTGCCCCAGTCGCCCGGCGCGAACCGCGCGCCGATCGCCTGCATCGGATTCTTGGCAGCCTCGATGACCACGACGTCCTCGTGAGCGTCGGCAGTGCGGCGGCCGACCAGCTCCTCGGGCGCGGTCGAGCCTTCGGGACGGCCTGCCCACTCCCAGCCGCGCTCACGAGAGACGGCGATCGCCCCGCTGACGCGCTCCCAGGCCAGCGGCACTTGACCCCACTCGTCCGGGGTGTTCATGGTTCCTCCCGAGGCTTTGGTGCGGCGGCGGAAATGCGGGCTGCCTGTCGGGGAAGGCCCTCGCATCTCCGCCGCCTGTCCTGGGCGGGCGTCCTGAGCGCCCGAAGTCGATGCTGCGACCACCGTCGCGCAAATTTGCACGAGATGCAATATTGCGAAGACGATAAGTTGCATTGCC
>NZ_JBVHUL010000003.1:913225-1057708 GCF_055565395.1 Amycolatopsis sp. NPDC028719 | reverse complement strand
GCCCGGTCCCATTCCGAACCCGGAAGCTAAGCCTGATAGCGCCGATGGTACTGCAACCGAAGGGTTGTGGGAGAGTAGGACACCGCCGAACTTACGTTGGGGAAGGCCCCGGTTGAGAACCTTATGGTTCTCCCGGGGCCTTTTCTCATGCCCGCAGCCGGCGGTGATGCCCCGCCAGTCACACGTGATGCCCGCCCAATCACGCGAGATGCCCCTCCAATCACGCGAGATACGCGCTCAATCACGCGGAGTACGGGCCGAATCACGTCGGCTGGCGCCGTCGGCACCGGTACAGGCGTGGCCCGGGCCGAAACCAGCGTGGTCAGAACCGGATCTCGCGTGACTGGCACCGGATCTCGCGTGATTGAAGCCGGAACTCACCGCCGTTGCCCGGCCCAGCCTGTGCTTGGCCGGGCATCTCGTGTGATTGAGGGGGCATCTCGTGTGATTGAGGGGGCATCACGTGTGATTGGAGGGGCATTACTCGTGATTGCGGGGTCGACACGTTAGTTCGCCGGGCGGCGCAGGAGGTATGTGTCCATGATCCAGCCGTGACGTTCGCGCGCCGCGGCCCGCGCCGAGCGGATCTGGGACGCGAGAGCCGGCGTGAGCGGGCCGGACAGCAAAATTTCGTCGGGCGTGCCCACGTACGCGCCCCAGTAGATGTGGAGACCCTCGGAAGCGAAGCGGTCGAACGTCGTGTGGGCGTCCAGGAGGACGAACACGTCGTCGACGTCTTCGGGCCAGCCGGACGCCAGCCGGCGGCCCGTCGTCAGCTGGACCGACCGGCCGATCTGGTTCATCGTCGTCCGGTGGCGGGCCACCAGCGCCGAGATGCTGCTGATCCCCGGGATCACCTCGTACTCGAACTCCACGTTCCCGCGCGCCAGCACCGCCTCGATCAGCGCGATCGTGCTGTCGTACAGCGACGGGTCGCCCCACACCAGGAACGCGCCTGTCGAGCCGTCCGGAAGCTCCGACAGCAGGAGCTGCTCGTACACCGCCGCCCGCGCCGCGTGCCAGTCCGCGACCGCCGCGCGGTAGTCGTCGGGCGTGCGGTCGCGGGGTGGGTCCTCCGCCAGCACCACGCGGTGAGGACGGGTGACGAACCGGTCGAGGATCTCCTGCCGCAACCGGACCAGGTCGCCCTTCTCCGCACCCTTGTCGAGCACGAAGAAGACGTCGACGCGGTTGAGGCGGTCGATCGCCTGCACCGTCAGGTGCTCCGGGTCCCCGGCGCCGATGCCGATCGCGTAGAGCTTGCGCATCCCGCGAGTCTGGCGGGGGCCACGAGTGAACCCCTACCCCCGATGGGTATAAAGGAAGGGGAACGAGAGGAGCTGCTGATGACCGAAGCGAGCTACACCGTCGAGGGCATGACCTGCGGACACTGCGCCACGTCGGTCCGCGAAGAGGTCTCCGAGCTCGCCGGCGTCCAGAGCGTGGACGTCGACGTCGAGAGCGGGCGCGTCACTGTGACCAGCGACTCCCCGCTGGCCGCCGACGCCGTCGCCGCGGCCGTCACCGAGGCCGGCTACCGCCTGGTCGCCTGAGTCCCATGACCACCGCGCAGTCCGCAGCAAGCGTCGAGCTCGCCATCGGCGGCATGACGTGCGCGTCCTGCGCCGCCCGCGTCGAGCGCAAGCTCAACAAGGTCGGCGGCGTGACCGCGACGGTCAACTACGCCACCGAAAAAGCCCAGGTCAGCTACCCGAGCGAACTTTCCGTCGACGACCTCCGGGCCGTCGTCGAAGCCGCCGGGTACTCCGCGCGGCTCCCCGAGCCCGCGGAACCGGACGCGACGCCCACGCTACGCAAGCGTTTGCTCCTTTCGGCGGCGCTGACGATCCCGCTGGTCGCCCTCGCGATGGTCCCGGCCTGGCAGTTCGACTACTGGCAGTGGGTGTCGCTCATCCTCGCCGCCCCGGTCGTGACGTGGGGCGCTTGGCCGTTCCACCGCGCCGCCGCGGTCAACCTGCGCCACATCGCCGCCACGATGGACACGCTGATCTCGCTCGGTGTCCTCGCTTCGGTCGCCTGGTCCCTGTACGCGCTCTTCTTCGGCATGGCCGGCGAGATCGGCATGCGCCATGGCTTCGAGCTGATCGGCCCGGGCACGGCCGGCGACACGCTGTACTTCGAGGTCGCGGCCGCGGTCACCACGTTCATCCTGGCCGGCCGGTTCTTCGAAGCCCGCTCCAAGCGCCGCGCGGGCGCCGCCCTGCGTGCACTCATGGACCTCGGCGCGAAGGACGTCACGGTGCTCCGCGACGGCGAGGAGCGCCTGATCCCGGTCGAAAACCTGCAGGTGGATGACGTCTTCGTCGCCCGGCCCGGCGAGAAGATCGCCACCGACGGCGTGGTCACCGAAGGCCGCTCCGCGATCGACACCAGCATGCTCACCGGCGAGTCCGTCCCGGTCGAGGCCGGCCCGGGCGACGCGGTCACCGGCGCCACCGTGAACGTCGGCGGGCGGCTGCTCGTGCGCGCCACCCGCGTCGGCGCCGACACCCGGCTGGCGCAGATGGCGCGGCTAGTCGAGGCCGCGCAGACCGGCAAGGCGGAGGTCCAGCGGCTCGCCGACCGGGTCTCGGCCGTGTTCGTTCCCGTGGTCGTCTTCCTCGCGCTGGCGACGCTCGTCGTCTGGCTCGCGACCGGCGAGAGCGCCGAGCAGGCGTTCACCGCGGCCGTCGCCGTGCTGATCATCGCCTGCCCGTGCGCGCTCGGGCTCGCGACGCCGACGGCGTTGCTGGTCGGCACCGGCCGCGGCGCGCAGCTCGGCATCCTCATCAAGGGTCCCGAGGTGCTCGAGTCCACCCGCCGCGCCGACACGGTGGTGCTGGACAAGACCGGCACCGTCACCACCGGCCGGATGACGCTGGTCGAGGGCGACGGCGAGGTGCTCCGGCTCGCTGGGGCCGTCGAAGCCGCGTCGGAGCACCCGATCGGCCGCGCCATCGCGAAGGCGGCGCGGGAGCGGTTCGGCGTGCTGCCCGCCGTCACGGAGTTCCGGAGCACCGCGGGCGTGGGCGTGACCGGAGTGGTCGAAGGACGCGCCATCGCCGTCGGGCGGGCCGAAGGCGACGGGACCACGGTCGGCGTGACGTGGGACGGCGAGGTCCGCGGGCGGCTGGTGCTCGCCGACACGATCAAGCCGACGTCCGCACGGGCCGTCGCCGAGCTGCGGGAACTCGGGCTGAAGCCGGTTCTGCTGACGGGCGACAACGAGGGCGCGGCCCGGGCGGTCGCCGCCGAAGCGGGGATCGACGAGGTCGTCGCCGAGGTGCTGCCGGAGGGCAAGGTCGACGTCGTGAAGCGGCTGCAGGCCGAAGGGCACGTGGTCGCGATGGTCGGCGACGGCGTCAACGACGCGGCCGCGCTCGCCCAGGCCGACCTGGGCCTGGCCATGGGCACCGGCACCGACGCGGCCATCGAGGCGAGCGACCTGACGCTCGTGCGGGGTGACCTGCGGGTCGCGGCCGACGCGATCCGGCTGGCCCGCCGCACCCTCGCCACCATCAAGGGCAACCTGTTCTGGGCGTTCGCCTACAACGTCGCGGCCCTGCCGCTGGCGGCGCTCGGCTTGCTCAACCCGATGATCGCGGGCGGGGCGATGGCGTGCTCGTCGGCCTTCGTGGTGAGCAACAGCCTCCGGCTGCGCCGGTTCCGCTGAAGCCCCGGGCCCATACGCCCGGTGGGTATACTCGGGGCAGAGGGACGCCGACGACGGGGACAGGTGCGCGATGACGGGTTACGGCACTGAGCGAGAGGCCTATCTCAAGCGCCTGCGCCGGATCGAGGGGCAGATCCGCGGGCTGCAGCGCATGGTCGAGCAGGACAAGTACTGCATCGACATCCTGACGCAGGTCTCCGCGGCGACGAAGGCCCTGCAGTCGTTCTCGCTCGAGCTGCTCGACGAGCACCTGGCGACGTGCGTGGTCCAGGCGGCGGCGAACGGCGGCGAGGAAGCCGATTTGAAGGTGCGGGAAGCGTCGGACGCGATCGCGCGCTTGGTGCGTTCCTAGCGCACCAGCACGGCCAACGTCAGGCCGCCGGCGTTCGTCGTGAAGTGCACGATCACCGACGCGAGCACGCCGCGACCCGCGTGGCGCCACCAGTGCAGGAAGATCCCGGCCACGCCCGCCGCGGCCATCGCCAGCACCTGCAGCACCACCACCGGTGTCGAGCCGAACACCGCGTGCACCGCCGCGTTGCGGCCGATCGCCAGCGCCGGCCAGAAGTGCCACAGCCCGAACAGCGCCGCCGCGCCCAGGATCGGGGGCCAGCGCCAGCGGTCGTCGCGGGCGCCCAGCAGGGCCGGCAGCACCCCGCGGAACGCCACCTCCTCGATCAGCACCGTGCCGAACAGGATCCGCCCGCACGTCAGCCACAGCAGCTGCCCGAGGTCCGGGTCGCCGACGCGGCCGTCCTGGTACACCGTGCGCAGCGAGGGCACCGCCAGCGCGATCCCGAACACCACCGCGACCAGCCCGGCTCCGGCGAGACCGGCCAAGGCGGGCCGCCGGAGGGACCGGAGCCCCAGGTCGGACCACGACAACCCGGCCGCGCGGGCCAGGGCCACCAGCACCGCCGCCACCACCACGCCGCACACCGGATACGCCCAGCCCGGCAGCACGCGGTTGGCCAGCGTCGTCGACGCGGCGAGCGTCACCACCGCCGCGACCAGGGCGAACACCCGGGTCAAGGGATGATGTCCCGCGAGTTCAGGGCGTCGGTCAGCCGTTCGCGCAGCTCGGCCGCGGTGGCCGCCGGGTCGATCGCGGACGGTGGGGACAGCACCTTCGAGATCACCGTCGACAGGTTCTGGTACGCCGGGGTCAGCGGCCGGACGGCGGCGTCGGTCAGCGCGGCGAGGATGTCCGGCTTCATCGGGAACTTCGCCGCCATCGTCGAACCGGGGTCGGCCGGGTCGAGCGGCGCCGGGTCGTCGTAGACCGAGCGCGTCGTCGGCGCCAGGCCGTCCTCGATCGCCTGGTACTTCTGGCTCGCCGGGCTACGCAGGCACAACGCCGCCTCGAACGCCTCCGCCTGGTGCGGCGAGTACGTGCTGACCGCGAGGTTGAACCCGCCGATCGTGACGCGGCTCGGGCGTCCCGGCACCACCGACGGGTACCGCGCCCAGTGCACGTGCGCGAGGTCTCGCGGCTTCTCCTTGGCGTAGGACGCGTAGACGTACGGCCAGTTCAGCTCCAGCGCGCCTTGCCCGCGCTGGAACGCCTGCCGGACCTCGTCCTCCTTGGCGTTGCCCAGCGAGGGGTCGGTGACGCCGGCCGTGGTCAGGGTCTTCAGCACCTCGAGCGCGCGCACGGCGCCGTCGTCCATCAGCACGGACTTGCCGTCGTCGGACAGGATGTGCCCGCCCGCCGACGCGACCAGCGTGTTGTAGAAGACCACCAGGCCCTCGTACTGGGCGCCGGTGAACAGGACATCGCCCGGCTTGCCCGCCGCCTTGAGGGCCCTGGCCTGCGCGATCATCTCGTCGAACGTCTTCGGCGGGGACGGCGTGAGGCGGTCGTCGTACCAGAGCAGCTGGACGTTCGTGTGCTTCGTCGCCGCGTACAGCTTCCCGTTCCAGCGCGCGGTCGAGAGCGGGCCGGGCAGCACGTCGCGCGTCGCCTCCGCCTCGGCGGCGCCGGTCCACGGCACCACCCAGCCGGCCTCGGCGAACTCCGGCACCCACGTGACGTCGAGGCCGAGGACGTCCAGCGAAGGGTCTTCCGCGGCCAGCCGCCGCACCATCTGCTCGCGCTGGCCGTCCGCGCTGCGCGGGAGCTTGTGGTAGACGATCCGGTAGCGCCCGCCCGCGGCCGCGGTGCAGGCGTCGACGACGTGCTGGAGGTTGTTCTCCGGCGAGACGTACAGGTTGATCGTGACGCCGGAGCCGTCGCCGCACGCGCTGAGGGCGCCCGCGGTCAGCGCTGCGACCAGCGCGATCTTCGTTCGCCTCACGGTCCGATCATGGGGGCTGCCCGGCCGCGGGGCAAGGGATCAGCCCACGGCGTCGGTGAGGTCCGCGGGGGACCGCCGCTGGACGGGCACTCTCTTGGACATCGGCAGGGTGGCCTCGGGATCGAAGGGCGCGGGCCGGTCGTCGAGGGCGACGGCCGCTTCGGTCAGGAGGGAGCGGCAGCCGGTGAGGCTCGCGTGGAGCTTGTCGCGCACCTCGGTGAGGGCCGTGACCTCCCGCTGGGCGGCTTCGACCAGGGATTCGCCTTGCCGGGTCGCTTCGGCGACGAGGCGTGCGGACTCGGCTTCGGCGGCCGTGACGAGCTTCTTGGCCTTGGCTTCCGCGGTGCTGACCAGCTTTTTCGCCTTGGTGCCGGCGGCCGCGACCTCCCGTTCGGCTTTGCGCTCGGCGGTGGCGACCAGCTTTTCGGCTTGGGCCGAAGCCGTCGAGACCTGCCTCTCGGCTTCGTTCTCGGCGGTGGTGACCAGCTCGTCCGCCTTGGCCTCCGCCATCGTGACCAGCGTTTCGCTGCGTTTCGTGGCCTCGGAGAGCACCTTCTCGGCTTCGGCTTCGGCGGCCGCGAGCTTGCGCTGCCCGCTCGTCACCAGGTCTTCGTTGCGCCGGGTCGCGTCGGTGACCAGCTGATCCGCCTTGGCCCGGGCGGCCGCTTCCTGCTCGGCCAGCTCGCGCATCGCCGTGGCGCGGCGGATCGTCATCGCGCGGGTGTGGTCTTCTTCCTGCTGGGCCCGGCGGTGCGCGGCGGCTTCGTCGAGCTCACGGCGCCGCTGCTCGGCCGCGCGCAGGAACTCCTCGTGCTCGGTGCGGCGCCGCTCGGCTTCGGCCTCCGCTTCGGCGGCCAGCCGGCGTTCCTTCTCCGTGAGGCGGATCGCCTCGCGTTCGGCTTCGCGCCGGGTGCGTTCGGCCGCTTCGGTTGCCCGCGCGGTGATTTCGGTCGCTTCTTCACGGGTCAGCTCGATCATCCGGCGTGAGCGCTCCTGCAGCGCGTCCGGTTCGATCGGGGTGCGGCAGATCCGGTCGATCTTCACGCGCAGCTCACGGTTGTCCTCGGCGAGCGCGGCCACGCGCTGCCGCGCGGAGTCGCGTTCGGCGGCGAGCCGGTGTATCTCGGCCTCGGCCCACGCGACGTATTCCTCGACCTGCGCGCGGTGAAATCCGCGCCACGCAAGGTCGAATCCGGGCTGCGTCCGCGCCACGTCCTCGCCACCGCCGGGGGCCATGCCTCACCTCCGAATTGGATGGTTTCTCCTCGGCCGCACGTTTTCCTTGCGGTACCGGGGAATTCCGGGTGCACCCCAGTGTGCCGCAAACCCGCCTCCGCGCGCTGCCCGGGCGGCCGATCATTCGTCGAGCGGTTCCCCGGGGCCGGTGGACGTGCTCCGGACGCCCGGCAGTTCCGCGAGTTCGGCGGCGAGGTCGTAGAGATCACCGCGGCCGTCGAGGCGCAGCCGCACGACCGCGATCCGTTGCCCCTCTTCGGAAACCGACTCGTGGTCGACGTCGACGTGGTGCACGGCCCAGCCGCGTCCGGTGCACGCCGCCAGTGCCGCGCGCAGCACGCCGTGGCCGTCGAGGTAGCTCAGCTGCACGACCGGTGGCTCGCGGCGGTGGCGCGCGACGAACCGCTGCAGCGGCGGGAAGCCGCGGGTCACCACGAAGTGCGCGATCGTCGTGCCCACGGCGAGCACCGGGAGCCCGGCGCCGCACGCCGTGCCGACCGCGGCGGTGAGCCAGATCGTCGCCGCCGTCGTCAGGCCGCGCACGGCGTCCCGGCGGACGAAGATCAGGCCGCCGCCGATGAAGCCGATGCCGGACACGATCTGCGCGGCGATCCGCGACGGGTCCAGTGAGACGTGGTCGCTGGTCAGCAGGTCGGCGAAGCCGTACTTCGACACCAGCATGAACACGGCCGAGCCGACGCCGACCAGGCTGTGCGTCCGCAGCCCCGCGGGCTTCATGCCGGCCTCGCGCTCGAGCCCGATCGCGACGCTGAGCACCAGCGCGAGCAGGACCGGCGGCAGCAGGTCCCACTGCGCCGAGGTGGACCACAGAGTGGGCAAGGTCACTACCTCCGAGGTCGTCGGTGTCGGCACGCGGGGAGAACCGCCGGGGCCGTCACCTGGGCATACTGGGCCGAAGCCCCGATCGTGCCAGGTGAGGTGGGACGCGTGACAGCCAGTCGGCTCGCCCCGGACTTCGTGGGCTACCCGGAGGTGCGGCGCGGTGTCCGCGCGCTGCTGGGCGCCCGCGCCGGCGCGGGCCGGCGCCCGGTGCCGGCGTGTCCGGAGTGGACCGTCGCCGACCTGCTGGGGCACCTGATCGTGATCGCCGAGCGCGTGCTCGAGCGTCATGGCGGCACGCCGCCGGTCTCGGCGGCTTCGACGATCCCGGAGCTGCTCGACCGCTGGGACGACGTCGGCGAGGACCTCGACCGGCGCCTCGCGGAGGCGGGCGGGCGCAGCGGCGAGATCATGGTGATGGACGCGTACACCCACGAGCTGGACCTGCGCGCCGCGCTCGGGATGCCCCCGCCGGTCGAGCACGCGGCGTGGGCGCCGAGCTTCGAAGTGCTGGTCCGCGGGTTTTCGGGCTCGGTCGCCGGCCGCGGGCTGCCGGCCCTGCGCCTGCGCACGACGGGCGGCTCGGAGTGGACCGTGGGCACGGGCCGCCCGGTGGCGACGCTGACCGCCCCGGCCCACGAGCTGTACCGGGCGCTCGCCGGGCGGCGGTCGCCGGGCCAGCTGACGGCGCTGGCGTGGAGCGCGGCGCCGGGACCGTGGCTGCCCGCGTTCAGCTGGGGGCCGTTCAGCCCGCCGCGGTCGCCGGGCGTCTGACCTGCGCAAATCCGTGAATGTCGCATTCACGGACGGCAAGTTCCTCGATGCGACATTCACGGACTTGCGGCCGTGGTTCAGCCGCCCGGCGGGGTCACCGTCAGCATCGCCGCCAGCGCCAGCACCACGACGCTGAGCAGCACCTCCGCCGCCAC
Organism: Amycolatopsis sp. NPDC028719; assembly: GCF_055565395.1. NCBI lineage: Bacteria > Bacillati > Actinomycetota > Actinomycetes > Pseudonocardiales > Pseudonocardiaceae > Amycolatopsis > Amycolatopsis sp. NPDC028719. Next base: position 1,048,733 of record NZ_JBVHUL010000003.1, on the reverse strand, counting down.
GGCCTGCCGCAGGCGGCGCAGGTTCGCCGTCACCGTCTTCGTCGTGCCCTCCGCCGGGCCGGTCAGGCCCCGGCGCACCGCGCGGCGCGACCGGCTCGCCACCGCCAGCAGCAGCGCGAAACCGGCGATCTTGAGCAGGAGCAGCAGGCCGAACCGGGTCGTCCAGAGCGTGGACAGCGACGGCATGATCCGCAGAGCGAGCACCGCGCCGCTGATCGCGATCGCGGTCACCGACCCCGCCGCGAGGCCGGAGAAGCGCGCCGCGACGGGGGCCAGGTCCTCGCCGGGGGCCGGGCGGTACAGGCACAGCGCCAGCTGCACCAGCCCGCCGGCCCAGACGGCGATCGCCCCGAAGTGCACGAGGTCCGCCGAGACCGAGACGAACATGATCGGGTCGGTGACCGGGTGGCCGGTGGCCGAGAACGTCAGCAGCACCAGGAAGCCGGTCACCATGGCCAGGTTCTCGTAGCGCGACCGCAGCCGGTCCGGCAGCCCGGGCCGCAGCAACCGGGGCACCAGCACCGCCAGCGCGACGACGGCGGCCAGCCGGAGCAGCAGCAGCTTCCCGTAGGCGACGCGCAGCGTGTCCGCCAGCAGGCCGGTGTCGAAGACCGCCTCGAGGTTCCGGCCGGCCGCGTACGGGCCCTGCAGCACGAACGCCGCGGCGGTGGTCGCGGCCAGGAGACCGAGGCCCCAGCTCAGCAGCCGCCGGGCCCGGCGGTCGGTGCGGGCCGCCGGCCGGCACAGGACGGCGAACGCCAGCCCGCCCAGCAGGACGACGCCGAGGTAGGCGAGCCAGCGGACCGCCGTCGAAGCGAAGTCGACGCCCGCGTCGGTGCCGGTGGCCGCGGACACCGCGCCGGCCGAGGTCACCAGCGGACCGGTGCCGACGACGAACGCGAACGTCCCGCGGACCGGGTGGGAGTCGGCCGAGACGAAGGCGTATTCGACGAGGTAGCTCGCGTCCGGCAGGTTCGGCTTCAGCCGCACGGCGACCTGCTCGGCGACGTCGCCGGGCTGGAACACCGGCCCCGAGTCGACCTGCGTGCCCGCGAGGTCGACGACCTTGATCGACCCGGGCTGGATGCCGACGTTCTCCGACAGGGTGACCGACACCAGGGACGGCGCCGCGCTCAGGCGGGCGCCGTCGCCCGGCGTCGAGGAGACGATCTCGACGTGGGCCGAAGCCGGCGTGGCGGCGAGCACGAGCCAGCCGGCCAGGAAGGCCAGCAGGACCAGTGCCCGGCGCGCGCCGCGGCCGCTCACGAAGCGGCGAGTGCCGGCGTCTTCTGCCCGCAGAGGCAGCCGGTCAGCTCGCGCTCGGCGGCCGAGGCGCGCCGGTGCAGGACGACCGCCACGATCATCGGGATGGTGACGATCGTGTTGTAGAACAGGTGCAGCTCCACCCGCGGCACGAGCAGCTGGATGATGCTGGTGGGCACCTTCTGCCCGGCCAGCCGCCAGCCGGACTGCGCCTGGATGAACAGCAGCAGGTGCTCGATGTGGTGCCAGAACTGGATGCCGAGCGCGAGGTTCCACCACTGCCGCGACCGGCCGGCGAACCCGTGCCGCAGGACCCACAGGAACACCAGCATCACGAGCGCGTAGCCGTAGTGCAGCCATTCCTGCGAGATCAGCCACGGGAACGGCATCCCGAGCACGCCGCGCGCCTTCGGGGCCGGCCAGCCGAAGCCGTAGATCTGGACGGCCTGCACGATGTGCTCGGCCCAGTGCGCGAGCACGACGAGCATGAACAGCGCGAGCGCGCGGTGGTGCCACCGGCTGTTGAGCGGGCGCAGGAACCCGGACGGACGGGCGAGTTCGGACGTCGACATGCGGACCCCAGTTCACGAAGAAGACGGCGTGCGTAGACGATAACCGCTTCCGGAGCGGTTCCCGTTACTCCGGATTGCCGATTGCGCAAGGGAAAATGCGACGCCCGGCGGATTGCGTACCGCCGGGCGTGGTGCAGCGATGAGCCGTCAGCGCACCGACAGCCCGGCCTCGCGCTCGGGCGCCGGCGGGATGTGGAAGAGCCGGGTGAACAGCTCGAGGTGCGCCGGGTCGCCTTCGAGGCGGACCTTGCCGCCGGAGATCGCGTCCTGGGCGGACAGCTTGCCGTTGAGCAGGTCGAGCATCGCCGGGCCCTGCGGCTCGATCACCAGGTCGGCGGCGGGCAGCGAGCCGGCCGACGCCTTGAGCGCGCCGTCGTCGACCATGGCGTGCACGATCATCTCGCCGCCGAAGTGGTGCAGCTCGTAGTTGACGTGCACGCCCGTGGCGGCCTCCTCCTGGAAGGTCGTGTAGAGCGAGAGGATGGCGGCGTCGAGGGTGAAGACGTCGTCCGGCTTCGGGTAGTTCAGCGACCGCGCGCCCCACAGGGAGAGGTCCAGGACGATGTGGTCGAGTTCGCAGCCGTACTCGGTGAGCTCGTAGACGACGCCGGCGTCCAGCTGGGAGAGGACCCGGCGGCGGATCACGCCGGTCTCCTCGAGCTCGTTGAGGCGCGAGGTCAGGATGCTGACGGGGATCCGCGGCAGGGTGTGCTGCAGGTCGTTGAACCGCTTCGGGCCGAGCATGAGGTCACGGATGACCAGCAGCGACCACCGCTCCCCGACGATCTCGAGTGCCCGGGCCAGGCCACAGAACTGTCCGTATGTGCGAGCAGATGCAGGCATACTCGGGTCCTCACTTGTCTCGGGTGCCAGACCGGGCGCCGCCCGGGCTCGCGCGGGGCCGCGAGCTCCGTTACGGTGCCCCTGACGCACCGTGCTGCCACGGGCGTCGCTGTCTACGGTGACGGTTCCCCGCCGCGCGCGGCCAGTGAACGGCGCACCGGTGTCCCGTGCGTTTCCCACTTCGGACCATGCGTTTCGCATGACTTCCCCGTGCTCTGAGCACTGGCTGAGTAGACCTCCGGTGGAGCACGATTCCCTTCTCTCGTCCCGCCCAGCCCGACGAACGGCAGGAGGGCCCATGCGCACGACAGCGGTGGACGCGCCCGGGAGCGGCGCCACGGACGTCCCGGTGCCGGTGCGCGCCCCGGCGTTCCGGCGGCACCTGCGCGCGGAGGTCCGGGAGGGCAAGGGCGCGTACCTGTTCTCCGAACAGGGCGTGATCGCGATGCGCGGCCCGAAGATCGAGTCGCTGGCGGCGTTGCTCGACGGCACCCACGACCTCGACCGCCTGCTGCGCGGGCGGCCGGGCGGGATGGCGCCGGAGGAGGTCGCCGCGCTGCTGGCCCAGCTGGTCGACGCCGGGCTCGTGACGCTGCGCAGCCCCGGCTCCGGCGACCGGCTCGGCGACGAGCGCGCGCTGGCGTACTGGGACGCGTGCGGGGTGGACGCCGACGTCGTCGCCGCGCGGCGGGGCACCGTGCGGCTGACCGCGGTGGGCGACAGCGCCGACGGCGTCGACCCCGGCGCCGTCGAGCGGGCACTGGGCGAGGCCGGGCTCGAGGTGGTCCGCACGGACACCGGCACCGCCGACCTGTCGGTCGTGCTGTGCGCCGACTACCTCGACCCGCGCCTGGCCGACATCGACGCCGAGCACCGGCGCGCGGGGCGGCCGTGGCTGCTGGCCCGCCCGTCCGGGGCCCAGGTGTGGATCGGCCCGGTCCTGCGGCCCGACGGCGCGTGCTGGCACTGCCTGACCCACCGCCTGTGGGGCCACCGGCACGCCGAGGCGTGCGTGCAGGAGGAACTGGGGCACGCCGGGCCGGCGCGGCGCCCGATGCCGGCGCTGCCGCCGCTGACCTCGGCCGCGGCGCACCTCGTCGCGCTGGAGGCGGCCAAGTGGGTGGCCGGGTACCGCCACCACGGCCAGCAGTGCGTGTGGACGCTCGACTCGCTCGACCTGCAGGGCCGGCTGCACGAGCTGCGCCGCCGCCCGCAGTGCCCGTGCTGCGGCGACCCGTGGCAGGTGGTGTGGCGCTCGACGCGGCCGGTCGTGCTGCAGCCGGCCAAGAAGGCGACCACCGGGGGCGGCGGGCACCGGACGGCGACGCCGGCGCAGATGCTCGAACGGCACCGGCACCTGGTCAGCCCGGTCACCGGGATCGTCAAGGAGATCCGGCCGGACCCGGACGCACCGCCGTTCGCCAACGCCTACCGCTCCGGGCCCAACATCGCCCGCGGCATCACCGGGATGGCCGCCCTGCGCGCGGGGCTGCGCTGCGAGAACGGCGGCAAGGGCGTCAGCCCGCTCGACGCCGAAATCGGCGCGCTGTGCGAGGCCGCGGAGCGCTTCTCCGGCAACTTCCAGGGCGACGAGCTGCGCATCCGCGGCTCCTACGAGGAACTGGGCGAGGAAGCGGTGCACCCCAACGCGTGCATGCTCTTCGGCGACCGCCAGTACACCGGCCGCGCGGAGTGGAACGCCGAGCACGCGAGCTTCCAGCGGGTCGGCGAGCCGTTCGACCCCGCCGCCCGCACCGACTGGACGCCGGTGTGGTCCCTGTCCGGGCAGCGCCGCCTGCTGCCGACGTCCTACCTGTACTACGGGACTCCGCCCGAGAGCGCCGCGCGCGGGGTGCGCGCCGACTCGAACGGCACCGCGGCGGGCAGCAGCCTGGAGGACGCGATCCTGCAGGGCGCGCTGGAGCTCGTCGAACGCGACGCCGTGGCGCTGTGGTGGTACAACCGCACGCCGGTGCCGGGCGTCGACCTCGCGTCCTTCGCCGACCCGTGGCTGCACGAGATGACGGCGGCCTACGCGGGGATCGGCCGCGAACTGTGGGTCCTCGACGTGACTTCCGACCTCGGGATCCCGGTGACCGTCGCGCTTTCGCGGCGGATCGGCGCCCCGCACGAGGACATCATGATGGGCTTCGGCGCGCACCTCGACCCGCGGATCGCGGTGCGCCGCGCGGTGACCGAGCTGAACCAGATGCTGCCCGTCGTGGAGGGCGCGGGCCACGACGTCGACGACCCGGACGCGCGGCGGTGGCTCGCGTACGCCACCGTCGCGAACCAGCCGTACCTGCGGCCCGAGGCGGGCGAGCGGATGCGGACCGCCGCGGACTTCCCCTTCGTCCACCGGGCCGACGTCCGCGACGACGTCGAGGCGCTGGCCCGGGTGTTCGGCCGCGCCGGCCTGGAGCTGCTGGTGCTCGACCAGACCCGCCCCGACGTCGGGATCCCGGTGGTCAAGGTGCTCGCGCCGGGGATCCGCCCGTTCTGGGCCCGGTTCGCGCCGGGCCGGCTCTTCGACGTCCCGGTCCGGCTGGGCCGGCTCGACGCGCCGACCCCGTACGAGCGGCTCAACCCCTTCCCGATGTTCCTGTGAGAGCCCCTGGGGCTCGGTGTTCCGCTGTTGCTTGAGGAGTTGGCTGTGCCTGCATACCGCCCGGAGACCGTCCGGCTCTGGTCTCTCACCGAAGACACCTTGCTGGAGGCGGGCGACGACGACACGCTCGTCGCGATCACCTGGTGGGGCGAGTACGAGCTGGCGGACGTCCCCGGGCCGGTGCGCGAGTCGCTGGGCCGGATGGCGCTCGGCCCGATCTCGATGGGCAACCTCGCGACGTCGGCGGGCGGGGCCGCCGAGGCCGGGGCGGGAACGCTGCGGAAGGTCCTCAACCAGCTGTCCGGCTCGGTCGTGCACTCGCTGGCGCTCAACGACGGCCGCGGGCCGCTGCTGTCGGCCATCCCGGTGACCCAGGCGCCGGTCTTCCCGGCCGACGCGGTGCCGCCCGGCAGGCTGATCAAGCTGTCGCGGTACTCGGCGATGCGCCCGGACGGCGGCGGGCTGCTGCTGGAGTCGCCCCGCGCCCGGTACCGCGTCGCGCTGCTGCGGCCGCCGGCGGTGGCCGTGGCGTCGTCGCTGGCCGGGCCGGTGACCGTCGCCCAGGTCGCCGAGGACTCCGGGCTGGCGGAGCCGGTCGTGGCCGACGTCGTGGCGTTCCTGGTGGCCGCGGGGGTGGTGCTGGTGGCCGACGACTGGGCCGAGTTCGCCGAGGACACCGACACCGACCTGGCCGTGTGGTCGCCCGACGACCTGATGTTCCACGCCCGCAGCCGGACGTGGCTGAAGGGCGGCCCGGCGGACCCGGAGGCGCACCGCGCGGGCGTCGAGCCGCCGGTCGTCAAGCAGATCACCGCCGGCCCGACCTTCCCGCTGCACCGCCCCGACCCGGTGATGCTCAAGGCGACCGACCCGACGCTGGCCACGCTGCTCGAACACGACCACACGTGCCCCGAGGTCACCGAACGCGCGTTGTCCGCCGAGCAGGTCGGGGAGTTCCTCTACCGCGCCGCGCGGGTGCGGTCGATCGGGCCGGCGTACCTGCCCGGCGGGCCCGGCCACGAGGCGTCGCAGCGGCCGTACTTCAGCGTCGCGTGCCTGTACGAGCTCGAGATCTACGTCGGGATCAACCGCTGCGCGGACCTCGCGCGGGGGATCTACCACTACGACCCGCTGTGGCACACGCTGACGCTGATCAACGACGACCTCGGCGTCCTGGACGGCATGCTGGACCTGGCGATGATCGGGGCGGGCAGCCACCGCCGGCCGTCGGTGCTGCTGACGATGACCGCGCGGATGTCGCGCATCGCGTGGGTGCTCGGCAGTGCCGCGTACGCGACGACGCTGGTGCACGTCGGCGCGCTGCAGCAGGTGCTCTACCTCGCGGCGAAGGCGATGGGGCTCGCCGCGCACGCGGTGCCGGTCGACGCCGGCGACCGGGTGGACCGCTCGCTGAAGCTGGAGTGGCCCGCCGAGGTCAGCGTCGGCGAGTGCGTGCTCGACTTCCCCGGCGGTGCCGCGCCGTTCGTCGCCGGCCCGGTGCCTGCCGAATAGCCTCGCCCGCCGCTCGGAGGTGGCCCGCTTCCGGCCGGCCGGTAACGCCACCGGCCGGCCGGACGACGCCTCTGCCGTGACCGTTCTCCCTGTTACCGTTGTGACACCGGGGTTCGGGTGAGGTGGGGAGGCGCCGTGGCACATCCGGTTCGGCTCCTCGGACGGATCCGGGTACGGGCCGCCGCGACGGCGGGCGAGGAAGCCGGGCGGCCGGACTTCCGCGCGCTCGTCGTGGGCGCGCCGCCGGCGGCCGCGGCCGCGGTGGCGCTCATGGCGTCCCTTCCCGTCCTGGCCGAACGGCAGTCCTGGGTGTCGTGGCTGCTCGCGCTCTCCGGTGCCGCGGCGCTGGCCGGAGTACACCTGGCCGCGTTCAAGCCCGGCCGGTTCCGCCGTCCTGGCCTGGCGCTGGGGGTCCAGGCCCTGCTGGCGTACGTGCCGATGCTGCAGCTGGGCGCCCTGTGGAGCACCGCGAGCGGGTTCTTCGCCGGCGGGCTGCTGCTCGCGGTCCGGCCGGCCAGGGCCCTGCCCGCGGCCGTTCTCGTGTGCGTCGCGGCGGGGCTCGCCTCCGCCCGGGGGACCGCTTCGGCCGATGCCGGGTTCGCGGCCGTGGCGTCCGCCGGGGTCGCCGCGCTGGTGCTGTTCGCGACGGGCGCGGCGGCGCGGCTGATCGCCGAGCGTGAAGAGGAGCGCCGCGAGCTGAAGCGGCGGGCGATCGCCGAGGAACGCAAGCGGTTCTCCCGCGACGTCCACGATCTGCTCGGGTTGAGCCTTTCGGCCATCACCCTCAAAGGTGAACTCGTCGACCGGTTGGTGATCGGCCAGCCGGGGCGCGCCAAGGAGGAGCTGGCCGAGCTGCTGACGATGTCGCGGCGCGCGCTGGCCGACGTCCGCACGGTCGCGGCGGGCTACCGCGAGCTGTCGCTGGAGGACGAGTGCCGTGCCGCGGCGGCGGTGCTGAGCGCGGCCGGGAGCCGGGTGACGGTCGCCCGTTCGGGTACCGAGAACCTGCCCCCGGCGGTGGCGACCGCGCTGGCGGCCGTCCTGCGCGAAGGGGTGACGAACGTGGTGCGGCACAGCACGGCGAGCTGGTGCGCGCTCTCGGTGAGCAAGGACGACGGGACGGTCTGGCTGGAGATCGTCAACGACGGCGCGGGCCACGCGGCGGGCGGTGGCGCGGGGTCGGGCTCGGGGCTGCGCAACCTGGCCGACCGGGTGGAGTCGCTGGGCGGGACGCTGGCGACGGAGACCGGACCGGACGGCACCCACCGGCTGCTGGCGGCGGTCCCGGTCGGGTGCGATGGCGTGCGCCGGCACCGGGAGCGGGACGAACTGACGGCGTAAGCGCTTTCCGGCGGGTTTCCGGGCGGTGCGGGGTGTTCGAGGCGCGGGACGGGTGTGTGGAGGGCCGGCTCGCGTGATGGGAGGGTCGACTCGTGTGTCTGGAGGGTCGACACGCGTGATTGGACGGACGACACGCGTACCTGGGCGGTCGGGTCGCGTACCTGGAGGGTCGGCTCGGGTGGCTAGAGCCACTCCGCTTCGGTCGCGATGCGGATCGCGTGGACCCGGTTGCGGGCGTTGAGCTTCGTGACCACCGCGGCCAGGTAGTTGCGGACCGTGCCGGCCGACAGGAACAGTTCCGCCGCGATGTCGGCCACGTTGCGCCCGCGCGCCGCCAGCGACAGGATCTCGATCTCGCGCGGGGTCAGCGGGCAGTCGTCGGTCTCCCAGGCGGCCAGCGCCAGCTCGCTGTCGATCACCCGGCGGCCGATCGCGACCGAGCGGACCGCGTTCGCCAGCTTGTCCGACGGCGAGTCCTTGAGCAGGAAGCCGTTCACCTTCGCGTCCAGCGCCCGGCGGACCGTGCCCGGGCGGCCGAGGCTGGTCAGGATCAGCGTGTGGACGCCGGGGAGGCTCTCGTGGATCTCCATCGCCGCCGACAGCCCGTCCTTGCCCGGCAGGTCGATGTCGATGACGGCGACGTCCGGCTGGGCCGCCTTCGCGGCCGGCAGGATCTGGTCGCCGGAGGACACCTCGGCGACCACCTCGATGTCGGACTCCAGGTTGAGCAGGGCGACCAGGGCGCCGCGGACCATGTGCATGTCCTCGGCCAGCAACACCTTGATCACGACGGTACCTCGCCCCAGTTCGTTGACTCCCGCCCCAATTGTACGCCATTGCCCCGCCCCACCGGTGTTTCGAAGAAGCGCACCCGGGAATGGCCGGGAATTCCCCGGCGGCTCGCGGCGGGCCGGTCACCTCACCCGCTGGGCCGAATGGCTGCCGGGAACACGGACCTGGTGCGCCCGCCGTCCGTGGATTAACGGACGGCGGATTCGGCGCGCCGGAATTGCACGCTCAGACCGCCACGGGGCGGGCCACCGCGGGCTGGCGCAGGTCCGGCAGGGCCAGCAGGACCGGCGGGTCGAAGCCGTGCCGCGGCCGCAGCCGGACGTCGGCGAGGCTCGCCGTGACGCCCTGGTGCACGGTCACCGGGCCGGCCAGGCCGGTGTAGGGCCGCAGGGTGTGGTTGTCGACCTCGCCGCAGCCGTAGGCGTAGGTGAGGACGTACCACGAGCCGAGCGGAACGTCGGCCAGCGCGTACGGCCCCGGGCCGGGCAGGACGGCGAACCGGGCGGGCGCGCCCTCGGCGATCCGGGCCGCGAACAGCCCGACGAACACCGGCCCGACCTGGGCCGATGGCGCGACGCGCAGCTGGCCGCGCACGGTCGTTCCCGACCCCGGCCGGGACTGGCGGTCGGCGACCCGCGGGGCCATGCCGCGCAGCTGGCGGTAGCCCGACGGCGAGACGCCGACACTGCCGCTGAAGCGGGCGCTGAACGTGCCGACGCTGTTGTAGCCGACCTGGTGGCTGATGTCGGCGACGGAGATGGTGGTGGTCGCGAGCAGGCGCTTGGCCTCCGCGAGCCGCAGGGCCGAGAGGAACCGGCCCGGCGACAGCCCGGTGGCCCGCAGGAACACCCGGGTGAAGTGGAACTTGCTGAACATGGCGGCGCGGGCCAGGTCGTCGATCGTGAGCCGCTCGCCCAGGTTGTCTCGCATGGTCACGATGGCGCGTGCCACGGCTTGCCGGACGATCTCATCCATGGTGGCCGTCCCTCCCGGTCGACAATGCGCACCCGAGGCTTCCCGGTGAAGGCGCCTTCGGTGCGGGGGATGTGATTTCGTCCAAAACTGTAGATCGGCGGGCGTCTACTTCTTAAGTGCTCTGTGCACCGGTCCGGATGGATTTCACCGGTCCCGCACATGCGTTTTGCACATGGGGTGTGAACAGGGCCCGAACCGGGAACTCCCGCCCGGAGCGCATGTGCGTTTTTCATACCCGTGGTGACGGGTGGAATGTGCACGACAGCGCAGGGTGACGGAAATGACCTGTTTCGCGGGTATCCGGTGCCCTTGTTAGCCCGTTCGGAGTCTTGGCCGTAACCGCACGGAGCATGTGTAAACCACAGTGCGCCGGTGATGCGGACACTGGCTGATGCTGCGTCCATTGGCGACGATTTATGGCACGTGAAGCATTCATCTTCGCCACTGGGAGCAGAACATGTCCGCACAGATCTCCGCTGACGTCCGCGCGCTTTTCGCCGATTTCGAAATCGAGTTCGAGAAGGCTGGGACGGACCTCGTGATCGACCGTTTCGAGCACTGGGGCGTCGACGCTTCCGCGGGCACCGTGCAGCCGCGCCGGGGTACCTGCTTCTGCCAGGTCGACGCCCTCGAAGCGGCTTGATGCGCGTTTGCGCAGTTCTCGACGTCGCGAGCCGGTCCCGGCGGGCGCCCAGCGCGCCCGCGGGGGGCGGCTCGCCGCACGTGGCGGGCCGGGAAGTCCACAAGCGACCCCGGCCGGAAAATTTCCGACACGGATGACGGGAACTCGGAACGTGTCCGTGACGGCTGGTAGCCGGCCAAGTGCGAGTAGGTATTTTTAACCTGGTCCCAACGCGTGCATGTGCATTTCGCGGCATCCCCGCATAAGTGGTGCCCGAATGGTGCAACCGATTCGTCAAGCAGAATGTTTAACTGAGCTTCTGGGGAATCGTGAGTGCGGAGGCACCCGTGATCAGAGTGCTGGTGGCCGAGGACATGCACATCGTGCGGGGCGCACTGGTGGCACTGCTTCGGCTGGAACCCGACATCGACGTCGTCGCCGAGGTCGCTTCCGGGCTCGACATCCTGCCGGCCGCGCGGGCCAAGCAGGCGCAGGTGGCCGTCATCGACATCGACCTGCCCGGCAAGGACGGGCTCACCGCGGCCGGTGAGCTGCACGCACAGCTGCCGGGCTGCCGGACCCTCATCCTCACCAGCCTGGGCCGTCCCGGCACGCTCAGGCGCGCGCTGGACGCCAAGGTGGGGGGCTTCCTGCTCAAGGACGCGCCGCCCGACAAGCTCGCCAACGCCGTGCGCGGCGTGCTGGCCGGCCGTCGCATGGTCGACGGCGACCTGGCGCTGGCCGCCTGGGACACCGTCGACTGCCCGCTGACCGCCCGCGAGCTGGACGTGCTGCGGATGACCGCGCAGGGCTACGGGACGGTGGAAGTCGCGGCCCGGCTGTACCTTTCCGCCGGGACAGTACGGAATTATCTCACGACTGTGGTCGCGAAGCTCAACGCCCGCAACCGGGTCGACGCCATCCGCATCGCCGAGGAGTCGGGCTGGCTGTGACTGCCGGAAATGGTCCGGACCACGAGGTCCGGACCATCGTCGCGTCCGGCCGGGACAGTGGCCGGATCCGCGTTCGCGGTGCAGGTGTGGGCTCTCCGCCGGGAGTCGGCTCGGTTGCTCGTGCGCCGGTGGGGTGGCCGGATGGCGGTGGGTTCACGGCTGGTGGCGGGGATTCGCCGCCCAGGGCCCGGAGCGGCCGGGGTTCAGGCCGGGACGACCGCGCGCAGCCGGAACCGGCCGTCCGGCTCCACGCCCGCGGTCAACCGGCCGCCGAGGTCCGCGACCCGGTACGAGAGGTTGCCGATCCCGCTGCCGGGTGAGGTGTCGCGGCCGTCGGCGGCCGGGGCGGGCACCACCACCGGGACCCGCGTGGCCGGCCGGTCGCCGTTGCGTTCGACGCCGTCGTTGATGATGTCGAGGCAGATCCCGCCGTCGGTGCGCCGCAGCGCGATCTCGCAGCTCTCCACCTTGCTGTGCCGCAGCACGTTCGTGACGCCTTCGCGCAGGACGACGGCCAGTACCGTGCGCACCTGGGTCGGCAGGTCGTCGCCGAGCATCTCCATGCGCACCCGCACGTCGGCGGCCGCCAGCACGGACCTCGCGGTGCGGGACTCGCTGTCGAGGGACAGCTCGCGGTAACCGCTGGCCACGGACCGGACGTCGGACAGGGCCTGCCGGGTCAGGCCGAGGACCTCGGTCAGCTCCTCGGCGGCGCGGTCGCGGTCCAGCGGCAGCACCCGGGCGGTCAGCTCGCTCTTCAGCGCGATCGCGGACAGGCTCATGCCGAGCAGGTCGTGCAGGTCGCGGGCGAACCGCAGCCGCTCCTCGGCCAGCGCCATCTCGGCCAGCCGCCGCCGGGTGGCGGCGAGCTCGGTGACCAGCCGGACCAGCCACAGCAGCCCGAACACGGCCAGGCTCGTCATCACGGTCGCGGCGGTGTAAAAGATCGTGGACGTGATGTTCGCGCCGGAGAGCCGCTCGATTTCGGCGAAGGCGGCGATGTTGAGGGCGAAGAACACCCAGCCCGCGACGGGCGGCAGGACCAGCAGCGCGCTGCCGACCAGCAGCCCGGGCAGGCTGACCCACCGGGGGCCGAGCGGCAGCAGCGGGAGGTAGATCAGGCAGGCCTGGACCAGGAGCATCCCGTAGCTCTGGGCGGAGCGCAGCTGGGTCGAGGGCCGGTTGAAGTACGAGAACTGCAGGGCCAGCAACGCGACGATCGAGCCGATGACCAGCGCGATCTCCCACGGCCGGGGCTTCAGCTGCAGCAGGTGCGCCGCCGCGCCGATGCCCATCAGCACCATGATCACCGGCAGCAGGCCGCGGATCTCCTTCGACGCGCTCTCCGAACGCTCTTCGGTGTCGTGCGCGGCGGAGGCCCCCGGCCCGTCGGGCAGGGGGAGCTCGACGCGCAGCCGGAACCGGCCGTCCGCGCCGGCCTTCGCGGTCGCCGTGCCGCCGAGTGCCGAGACCTCGTCCGGCAGGACCGTCAGCGCGCTGCCCGGGGCGAGCGCCGGGTCGCCCGCCGTCACGCCGTCGTTGACGATTTCGAGGACGACCTTGCCGTCCTGGTGCCGGACGTCGATCTCGCAGTGTTCGACGTCGCTGTAGCGCAGGACGTTCGTGACGCCTTCGCGGAGCACCTTGGCCAGCAGCGTGCGGACCTGCACCGGCAGGTCGCCCTGGTCGAGGTGGATCCGGACGGCGATCTCGGACGCCGAAAGCAGCGATTCGGCCGTCCGGGACTCCTTCTCGAGCGAGAGCTCGCGGTAGCCGTGGGACACCGCGCGGACGTCGGAGAGGGTGCGCTGGGCGGTGGCGGTGATCTCGCCGAGCTCGGCCTTGGCCCGCTCGGCGGACTTGCGCATCAGGCGGGACACCAGCTCGCCCTTGAGCGCGATCGCGGACAGGCTCAGCCCGAGCAGGTCGTGCAGGTCACGGGCGAAGGCCAGCCGCTGTTCGGCGACCGCGCGCTGGGCCAGTTCGGAGCGGGCCGCGTGGAGCTCGTGGACCATCCGCGCGAGCCGGGACAGCAGGTAGAAGACCAGGATGTAGAAGAGCGTCCCGAACGTGTTGTAGATCGTCGTCGCCGGCTTCACGTCGAACACCAGGTAGACCCCGACGGTGCTGACCAGGACCGCGGCGACCGCCGCCCAGCCGTACCACCGGGGCAGGACCAGGAGCGCGGCGCTGCCGACGTACACGAGCATGGTGGCCCACAGCAGGCCGAAGGTCAGCATCGGCACGTAGGCGAGCACGACCATGACCGCGAACAGCACCCGGCTGGTCGTGGAGCCGAGCCGGACGGACGGGCGGCTGAACCACAGCAGCTGGATCGCCAGCAGCGCGGCCGCGGCCACGACGGCGTACCCGGCCTGCAGGAAGTCGACCGACTCGGGCAGCACGCTGACGACGCCGATCACGCCGAACCCGGTGATGACCACGACGATGATGGCCGCGGCGAGGTACGCGGCCAGCCGCGGGCGCCGGTCCGCCGCGGTGGTGCCGCGCGGCTCGGCGGTGACGGACAGCTCCGCGGCCGGATCGAGCGCGGCGACCGGAGTCATCGGTGCGGACCCCCCAGGATTTCGGCGGTGGCCGGAGCGCCCCAGGTGGCCCGGCCAGGCCGCGGTGTGCGTTGTGCTGCCGACCGATCGTAACCCACCCCAGCTGCGTTTCCTTGCGCCGAAGAGACGTGGCGCCGGGGCGCGGGAGGACGGCACGACGGCGGCGGGGCGCGGGTTCAGCGCCGGCCGGTCGCGGACCCGGCGCGGTCCGGGACGCCGAGCAGGCTCAGGAAATCGAGCCGGGAGAGGGCGACCGACCCGGTGTGCAGCACGGAACCGTGCTCGAGCCGGAAGAAGCTGAGCGCCGACTCGAGGTCGTCCCAGAACTCGCCGCTGCCGGTCTCCGGAAGACGCCGGGACACCGGGAAGTCCGCGGTGAACGCGCGGCCCGCGGAGTACGTGGGCAGGTCGCGGCCGAAGTGGCGGCGGTACCGCTCGAGCTTGGCGTAGGGCGCGCGCGAAACCAGCACCAGGCGCAGGTCCGGGTCGTGCAGCGCGGCGGCGATTTCGGCGGCGGGCACGTCGTCGAACGGGCCGTCGTGGCCGGGCATCGTGTGGTGCACCGCGAGCCGCCGGTGCCCGTCGAAGAGGTCGGCCAGCGAAATGCGCCCCTGCGGGCCCTCGAACGGGTACTTCGCCGCGGTGACGGCCCGGGGCCGGTCCAGCTCCGGCCCGATCAGCTTCGTCATGGCTCGCCCTCCCTGGGTGTGTTCCCCCGAACGGAGTGTGGCGCGCGGGCCCGGGCGGGCCCAGCGTTCGCGCCGGGAACCGCAAGCTGGGAGACGCGCGGGCCGCGGGAGCAGGGCCTTCGTCCCCGGGCCGCCGCGCCGCCCGGCGGCCCGGACCCTAGGCTCTGCGGTCATGGCACGCTATTTCGACCTGCACCCGGAGAACCCGCAGCGCCGGTCGCTGGGCCAGATCGTCGAGATCCTCCGCGGCGACGGGCTGATCGCCTACCCGACCGACTCGTGCTTCGCGCTGGGGTGCCGGCCGGGCAACCGCGACGGGCTCGACCGCATCCGCACCATCCGCAAGCTGGACCACCGGCACCACTTCACGCTGGTCTGCCAGGACTTCGCCCAGCTGGGCCAGTTCGTCCACATCGACAACGCGGTGTTCCGCGCGATCAAGGCGGCGACCCCCGGCAGCTACACGTTCATCCTGCCCGCCACCAAGGAGGTGCCGCGGCGGCTGATGCACGAGAAGAAGAAGACGGTCGGCGTGCGCATCCCCGACCACCGCGTCACCCAGGCGCTGCTGGCCGAGCTCGGCGAGCCGCTGCTGTCGAGCACGCTGCTGCTGCCCGGCGAGGGCGAGCCGATGACGCAGGGCTGGGAAATCAAGGAGGAGCTGGACCACCAGCTCGACGCGGTGCTGGACTCCGGCGACTGCGGGGTCGAGCCGACGACGGTCGTCGACTTCTCTTCCGGGGAACCGGAGATCCTGCGCGTCGGCGCGGGCGATCCCACGCCATTCGAGTGACGCGGGCCGCGGCCGGCTCCCCGGTCCGCTAGCCGGCGCCCGCGATCCCACCGTCGCGAATGACTGGTCCGGGACGCCAGAGGTCCCCGACGACTCATTCGCGACAGCGGACCCGGCGAAGTCGTGTCGCGCGACAGCCTCCGGCCCGGCGGGCCCCGCTCGACCACGGCGGCCGGCTTCGGTTGTCCTGGCTGACTCATCCAGGTCTTGGGAGGTCCTGAATGAGTCATTCAAGACAGCGGACCCGCCGGGCGCGCGAGAGAACCGGCTCGCCGCGGCCCGCTACCCGGTCCGCTAGCCGGCGCCGGTCTGACCGGGAAGAGCCGGTCAGACCGCCGGGTTCTCCAGCAGGTCCAGCCATTCGGCGGTGTGCTCGCCGCTGAACGTCAGGGCGAGGTCCTCGACGTCGCGGCGGCGGGTCACCAGGAGGCAGAAGTCCTCGGCGGGGCCGGTGACGCGGTCGGCGGCCTCTTCCGGCCCGAAGTCCCACCGCGTCCCGGACGGCGCCCGCAGCTCGAAGCGGAACGGCCCGGGCGGCGTCCGGCGGTACCGGCGGTAGGCGTGGTCCCGGGTCCGGACGCCGTAGTACGCGACGTGCCCGATGGCGTCGTCGCGCCGCGGGCGGATGCCGAGCGCGTCGGCGATGTCCTGGCCGCAGGCGAACAGCTCGGTCAGCGCGGCCGCGGCGAGCACCGACGGGCGCAGCGGGCCGTCGCTCCACGGCAGCTCCGGCTTCGCGGGCGCCGACGCGAGCAGGGCGTTCGCCTTCCGCTGCTCGATCAGCCAGGTCAGGATCGCCTCGTCGAGCGAGTCGTAGGAGATCTGCGGGGTGACGCCGAAGGCACCCGGGTTCTCGGCACTGAGCCGGACCAGCCGCGCGGTCGACGTCAGGCGGGCGAAGTGCCCGGTGAGGTCGGGGCCGGAACCGTACCCGTGCCGCTCGGCCAGCTCGGCCAGCGCGTCGGTTTCGGTCTGCAGGTCCGTGAACACGTCGGCCATCGGTGCCACCCTCCTGGGGCCGGGACTGCCCGGATCCAGGCTTGCAGGCGGCCCGGCGGCGGCTCCACTCCGCGCTTGCGCCGTGCCGGCGGCGGGGTCGGCTATGTTCATGCCACGGACGAAAGGAGCCCGGGTGTGAAGTACCTGCTGGCGATGTACCTCAACCCCGACGTGATGGCCGGCCTGTCCCAGCAGGACATGGACGCGATCATGGCCGGGCACCAGGACTTCATCCGCACGATCCGGGAGTCCGGCGAGATGGTCGGCACGCAGGCGCTCGCGCCGGTCGCCGACACCAGCGTGGTGCGGGTGCGCGGGGGCCTGCCGGCCGTCACCGACGGCCCCTTCCTGGAGTCGAAGGAGTTCCTCGCCGGCTACTACATCGTGGACTGCGCGAGCAAGCAGCGCGCGGTCGAGCTCGCCGCGATGATCCCGGACGCGGCCTACGACGGCATGGGTATCGAGGTGCGCGAGATCGTCTTCTTCGCCGACGCCGAAACCGAGCTCCCCGGTTCGTGAGGTGACCGCTTCCGCTCCGGTCGCCGAAGTCCTGCGCCCGCTGGTGCCGCAGGTGCTCGGCGTGCTGGTGCGCCGGTACGGCCAGTTCGACGCGTGCGAGGACGCCGTCCAGGAAGCCCTGCTGGCGGCCAGCGAACAGTGGCCGGCCGAAGGCTTCCCGGCCCATCCGCGCGGCTGGCTGGTCACGGTCGCGACCCGCCGGCTCACCGACCACTGGCGCAGCGAAAGCGCGCGGCGGCGGCGTGAAGAGTCGGTCGCCGTGCGGGAGCCGGCGAGCGCGGCGGTCGTCCCCGGGCCCGGCGAGGAGCAGCCCGCCGGCGACGACGACACGCTGAAGCTGCTCTTCCTGTGCTGCCACCCCGCGGTGTCGCCGTCTTCGCAGGTCGCGCTGACCCTGCGCGCGGTCGGCGGCCTGACCACGGCGGAAATCGCGAGCGCGTTCCTGGTGCCCGAGGCGACGATGGCCCGGCGCATCACCCGCGCCAAGGACAGCATCGCCGCCGCCGGGTCGACGTTCAGCGAACCGTCCCCGGCCGACTTCGGCGACCGGCTGCGGGTCGTCCTGCAGGTGCTGTACCTGATCTTCAACGAGGGGTACACGGCGACGTCGGGGGAGAACCTGATCCGCGCCGAGCTCGCGGCCGAGGCCATCCGGCTGACCCGCGCAGTGCACGCGCTGATCCCGGATGAGGGCGAGGTGGCGGCGCTGCTCGCGCTGATGCTCCTGACGGACGCGCGGCGCGAGGCCCGCACCGGCCCGGACGGCGAGCTGGTGCCGCTCCAGGACCAGGACCGCGCCCGCTGGGACGCGGCGATGATCGCCGAGGGCGAGGCGCTGGTGGACGCGACGATCGGCCACGCGGCGCTCGGGCCGTACCAGGTCCAGGCGGCGATCGCGGCCCTGCACGCCACCGCGCCCAGCACGGAGGAGACGGACTGGGCGCAGATCGCCGAGCTGTACCACGTGCTGCAGACGCTGATGCCGAGCCCGGTCGTGACGATCAACCAGGCGGTGGCGGTGGCCCAGGCAGCCGGCCCGGCGCGCGGGCTGGAGCTGCTGGACACCGTGGACGCGAAACTCGATGTGGGCCAGCGGATGGACGCGGTCCGCGCGCACCTGCTCGAGCTGGCCGGGGACTTGGCGGGTGCGCGGAAGCACTACCTGCGCGCGGCCGAGCGGACGGCGAGCCTGCCGGAGCGGCGGTACCTGCTGCAGCGGGCCGGGCGGATCGCGCCGGAGGCGGACGCCGCGCGGAACTGAACCCGCCGGGCCCGGGTCGCTTCCGGTGCAGTGAATGACTCATTCCTGGCGTTGGACGCAGGGAATGAGTCATTCACTGCGGTTGGTTCGGGCCTGCGGAGCCGGGCACGGCTGGGGAGGGGCGGTGCCGCGAGGTCGTTCACGTCGTTGCGGCGGAAGGGATCCGTGGCCGGGCACGGCTGAGCGGAGGCTCGCCGTAGCGAGTCTCCGCGGCCGGTATGGGGCCCGCCCGGGGCCTAGCCGGGCGGGCCGGGTACTCAGCGGACCACGATGCCCGACGGGGGTTCCGGCGCCGCCGGGATGTGGAACAGCCGGGACAGCAGCTCGAGGTCGGCCAGGTCGCCCTCGATCGCCAGCTTGCCGCTGCGGACCGCTTCCGCCGCGGACACGTGGCCGCTCATCAGGTCCAGCATCACCGCGCCGTTCGTGACCTTGACGATCAGGTCCGCGCCGGCGAAGCGGCCCTCGCCGACCTTGACCGCGCCGTCCTCGACCAGCGCGTGGATGATCATCCGGTCGTCGTAGCGGATCTCGTAGTTGATCTGGACGCTTTCGGCCACGTCGGCGCGGAACGTCGTGTACAGCGACAGGATCGCCGAGTCCAGCGTGAACACGTCGTCCGGGCCCGGCTGGTGCAGGGAACGCGCGCCCCACAGGCCGAGGTCGAGCAGGACCTGGTCGAGCTCGCTGCCGTACTGGGTCAGTTCGTAGACCAGGCCCGCGTCGAGCTCGGCGCGGACGCGGCGGCGGAGCACGCCGGTCGCCTCGAGCTCGTTCAGGCGGGACGACAGGATGGACGGCGGGATCTTCGGCAGACCGGCCTGCAGCTCGTCGTAGCGCTTCGGGCCGAGCACCAGGTCGCGGACGATCAGCAGCGACCAGCGCTCGCCGATGATCTCGAGAGCGCGGGCGAGGCCGCAGAACTGGCCGTAGGCGCGGGTGTTGGGAGCGGGCATCGGGCTTCCTCACTTCTTTCTCGGGCGATGCGGTGGAACACCGGCCGGAGCCGGGAAAGCGGTGGATCAGCGGTGATCCCCTTCGGAGATCAGCTCGCGGTGCAGGACCTGGAGGTCGTCACACGGCTCGACGCCCAGCTCGCCGGCCAGCCGCGACCGGAGCCTGCGGTAGACGGCCATCGCGTCGGAGCGCCGTCCGCTGCGGCCGAGCACGCGCATCAGCTGGCCGTGCAGCGCTTCGTCCAGCGGGCTGCCGGTGGCCAGCGAACGCAGCTCGCCGATCAGCTCGCGGTGCTTGCCGCTGACGATCTCCGCTTCGATCCGCAGGTGCAGCACACTGCGCCGCTGTTCGAGCAGCTCGGTGCGGTAGGCCGACAAGATCGGTCCACAGTGGACGTTCGCGAGCGGCGGGCCGGACCACAGGTCGAGCGCCGCGCGGTAGGCGTCGGCCGCCGCGGCGTGGTCGCCGGCGTCCTGGTGCTCGTGACCGAGCTGCCGCAGCCGGACGAACCGGTGGGTGTCCACCCGGGTCGGGTCGATGTAGAAGGCGTAGCCGGACTGCTTGGTGGCCAGCATCTTCTCCCCGTCGGCGGCCAGGCCGTTCTGGTCGATGCACCGGCGCAGGTGGTAGACGTAGGTGTGCAGCGTCGTGCGCACCGTCCGGGGCGGGTTGTCCGACCACAGCTCCCGGATGAGGGTGTCGATGTGTACCATCCGGCCCGGGCGCATCACGAGCACCGCGAGCAGCTGGAGCACCTTGGGCGTGGTCGGCGCGTAGTCGACCCCGCCCCGCAGCACTTCCAGCGGCCCCAGGACGGTGAACGTCACATCACCGTCGTCCGGCGCGTCCGGTCGCGGCAGTTCGGAGTACATGGCAGGCCTCCAGCGTCATCAATGCGTCCTCGCACTCCCCAGTGCTGCTGCGCGGGTCGGGGGACGGCCGACTCCGGGCTTCTCACCGAATGTGACAGAGCGTCGCCCCGGCGACCAGTGAGCCACCCATCAGAGTCAACGTGCGTTTACCCCGTGGCCCCGTGCGTTGTGCAGGTTCGGCTCGTGCGTTCCGCACGGTCCGCCATCCGGCCCAACCAGGGCCTGAGCGCTCGGCGGCGTCGCCGGAACGGACCAGCGGCGGCCGCGGCGGGACCGCCGCGGACCCCGCGGGCGGACGTCCCGCACACCGGGACCGTGCGTTCCGCACGAACCGTCCAGCGTGGATTTCCCGCGGGTGCGTGGCCGGTACCCGGCCGGGTGCGTTTCGCCCGGTTCTCCTCCATCGCTCGTCGATCGACCTCTAAGGCACGGCGTCTTCCCTGACACCAGGAGAACTGCCATCAGGGGAAATCAGAGGTTGGACGGATGATGTTGCGGTCTATTGCGGCTGTCGGACACGACAGCGAGTTCGACGATCCGCCCCGGGTACCGGCCCTGGAGCGGGTCGAGAAGTCGGTCCGGCCCGCGGTGCTGCAGGCCATCTCGTCGATCCAGGAGCGGTACTTCGAGCCGATCACGCTCGCGGAGCTGGCGTCCGAGGTGTTCGTCAGCCGGTTCCACTTCTCCCGGATCTTCGCCGACGCCACCGGCGTGACGCCCGGCCGGTTCCTCACCGCCGTGCGCCTGTTCGAGGCGAAGCGGCTGCTGCTGACGACGTCGCTGAACGTCTCCGACATCGTGTGCAGCGTCGGCTACAGCAGCGTCGGCACGTTCACCAGCCGGTTCTCGCGGGCGGTCGGGATGACGCCGACGCAGTACCGCGAGCCGCAGGTCGCCGAGCTGCTGGTGGCGATTTCGCCGACGTTCCAACGGCTCCCGCCGCTGCGCGTGCTGCGCGCGGCCGGCCGCAGCTGCGCTTCGCTGCAGAGCGGCACGGGTGTGCTGTCGATGCGGCTGGACATGCCCCGCGGCTCCGCGCCCGCCGACACCCTCGTCGGGCTCTTCGCCGACGCGGTGCCCCAGTGCGGCCCGGTCGCCTTCGGCGGCATGGCCAACATGAGCTCGGGCGAGCTGACCATCCACGGCGTGCCCGCCGGGCGGTGGACGGCGATCGCGGTCGCGCAGCACCAGCCGGGCGCGCCCGGGCCGCGGTTCTCGATCGGCTATTCGGCCGTGAACGTGGCGCCCTTCGGCCAGTCCACCGCCCGGGTGGGCCTGCGCGCGCCGGCCACGACCGACGCGCCGATCGCGATCACGCTGGCGTCGAAGCAGTCGCCGTTCACCCAGCGCATGCTCGCCGCCCAGCGGCCGCACCTGCGCGCCGTCGCCTGATTCCCCGACCAGCAAAGGACGACACCGGAATGTCCACGTTAATCGGAGTGCTGCGCAAGCGGGCGCTCGCTCCGTCACTGGCTTCGGTCGGGTTCGCCGAGCGCGGCTTCCCGGTCACCCACACCGACGCGACGGCCCGGCTGGAGGCGGTGCCGCAGGCGGTCGTGTGCGGGTTCGAATGGGCCATCGAAGGCGCGTCGCTGTGGGAGATCGAGCGCCGGCTGGCGCTGATCGAGCCCGAGCAGCGCGGGTTCGCCTACGAAGGCGCCACGATGGGCTACACGATCCTCGACGCCATGCCGGGCGGCGGCCGCGACCGCACCCGCGCGCTGCTGGAAGGCCCGGGGCGTCCGCACATCTTCCTGACCTACATCGGGATCGGCTTCGCGATGGCGCGCCTGCCGCGTCCACTGTGGAAGAACATCCTGCCCGAGCTGACCGGCGTGGCCTACCACCCGGTGATGAGCTGGCTCGCCGTCGACGGCTACGGCTTCGACCGGGCCTACTTCGACACGAAGAAGTGGGTCGACGAGCAGGCCGACCCGGTGCCCTACCCGTGGGCGGGCCGCCCGGAGTACTTCGGCCGGGCGTTCGACCAGGGTGTCGGCCGCGCGCTGTGGTTCATCAACGGCGGGAACCCGGACACCGTCGCGAAGGCGGTCGTGCGCTTCGCCGAGCACCGCCGGGCGGACCTGTGGAGCGGGGTCGGGCTGGCCGCGACGTTCGCGGGCGGCAGCGACCAGCGCGGGCTGGGCCGGCTGCGCCGGGCGGCCGGCGAGTACTACGACGAGCTGGCGCTCGGCGTGGTGTTCGCGGTGAAGGCGCGGACGTACTCCGCGTACGTGCCCGCCCACACCCACCTCGCGGCCGGGGTGCTCACCGACCTTTCCGTGCAGGGCGCGCAGAACCTCGCGGACCGCACCGAGCAGGCCGACGGCGACGACGGCGCGCAGCCGCCCTACGAGCTGTGGCGGCAGCGGATCCGGGCGGAGTTCGCCCCGGCCGCCCGCCGGCAAGCGGGCTGACGCGCCGGTTCCGCACGCGCGCGTCGATCCACAGGCAAGCGTGGAGTAGAGCGCTGACCAGCGAATCTGTGACTGTAGAAGCGAAGAAAGATCCTGAACCTAGTCGACCCTAAGGGGGAGAGTGCGTTGGGCACTGGTTGGCGCGCGCTCAGACGTCGCATCCTGACACCGAACGTCTCGGAGACCTTGCTGGAAACGCGGGGCTTCCACCGGAAGAGCCCAGCCGCTCAAGAACGACTCGAGACGGTCGGGGAGATGTTCCTCCTCGGGTACGCCCACGCCGTCGAAGCGAAGTCGGTCGAGCAGGCCGAAGAGTGGCTCGATCGCATCCCCCCGCAGTTCCGTGGATTCGCCTACGAAGGCGCGGGCATGGGGTACGGCGTGCTGGACGGCCTGCCGTTCGGCAAGAGCACGAACATCGCCGAGTTCCTGGCGGGCCCGGGCGAGAAGCACGACTACATCATCTACGTCGGCGTCGGCTGGGCGATGGCGCGGCTCCCGCGGTTCGCGTGGCCGAAGGCGCCGGCGTTCGACCCGCTGCTGCGCTGGCTCGTGCTCGACGGCTACGGCTTCCACCAGGCCTACTTCAAGACCGAGAAGTACATCGGGGGGCAGTTCCAGGACCCGGGCTTCTCCTGGCCGGACCGGCGGTACGACGGCTACGCGCTACGCGCCATCGACCAGGGCATCGGCCGGGCGCTGTGGTTCATCTGCGGCACCGACGTGTCGCTGGTGACCAAGACGATCGAGGAGTTCCCCGAGTCGCGCCACGGCGACCTCTACGCCGGGGTCGGGCTGGCCTCGACCTACGCGTGCGGCGTCACGGCCGACGAGCTGGCGGAGCTGGTCGACCGGGCCGGGATCCACCACGGCCAGCTGGCACAGGGCAGCGCCTTCGCCGCCGAGTGCCGGGTGCGCTCGGGCCTGCTGATCCCGGAGACCGAGATGGCGGCCCGGGCGATCTGCGGCCTGTCCGCCGAGCGCGCGGCCGCGATCACCCAGGAGGTCCGCCCGGCCGTCGTCGTCGACGGTGCCGACGTGCCGGCGTTCGAAATCTGGCGGCAGCGGATCGCCGAAGAAGTGCTGACCCACGGAGGGAAGAAGAAATGACCGCGACCTTCGGCTGGCTGCGCAAGCAGCTGGCGGGCATCGTGGCGCTGGTGCTGATCCTCGGCCTGTTCCTGGTCGCCCGGCTGCCCAGTGTCGACGCCGCCGAACAGGACTCGATGGCGAGCAGGTTCCACTTCACGCCGATGACGATCGCACTGCCGGCGGCCGCGAAGTCGCAGTCGATCCGGACGGTGAACAAGGAGTACGAGCACATCGCGGCGTGGATCTCCTCGGTCGGTGCCGGGATCGCGATCAACGACATCAGCGGCAGCGGCAAGGCCAACGACATCTGCCTGGTCGACCCGCGCAGCGACCAGGTCGTCGTGACGCCGACGCCGGACTCGGGCCCGCGGTACGCGCCCTTCGCGCTGGATCCCGCGCCGGCGCTGCCGACGTGGGACTACATGGCGCCGATGGGCTGTGTCCCCGGTGACTTCAACGAAGACGGGCGCACGGACATCCTGGCCTACTACTGGGGCCGGACCCCGGTGGTGTTCCTGCAGAAGGCGACCGCGGCGAAGTTCGACGCGTCCGCGTTCCAGCCGACCGAGCTGGTGGGCGGCAACCACCGTGGCGCGGACGGCAAGTACAACGGTCCACTGTGGAACACCGACTCCGTCACCATCGGCGACTTCGACGGCGACGGGCACGTCGACGTCTTCGTCGGCAACTACTTCCCGGACAGCCGGGTCCTGGACCCGAACGCCGACGGCGGCATCACGCTGAACCAGTCGATGTCGCACGCGACGAACTCGGGCGGCAAGTTCATCTACCGCTGGACCGGCGCCACGTCCGGGGCGAACCCGAGCGCGCAGTTCATCGACGCCTCCCAGGGCATCCCGGAGAGCGCGCGCCTGGGCTGGACGCTGGCCTCGAGCGCGACCGACATAGACGGGGACAACCTGCCGGAGCTCTACATCGCCAACGACTTCGGCCACGACCACATGCTGTACAACAAGTCCACGCCGGGACACATCGAGCTCGCCGAGGTCACCGGCGTCCGCGGGATCGCCGACCCGAAGTCGAAGGTGCTGGGGCACGACTCCTTCAAGGGGATGGGCGTCGACTTCGGCGACCTGAACCACGACGGCCTCTACGACCTGTTCGTCAGCAACATCACGACGTCGTGGGGCATCGAAGAGTCGAACTACCAGTTCATGAACACCGCGCGCAGCACCGAGGACCTGCGCGACCAGCTGAAGGACGGGGTCGCCCCGTTCCACGACGAGAGCGGCCGGACCGGGACGGCGTGGTCCGGCTGGGGCTGGGACGTCAAGATCCAGGACTTCAACAACAGCGGCGAGAACCAGATCGCCCAGGCGACCGGGTTCGTCAAGGGCCAGGTCAACCGCTGGCCGAACCTGCAGGAGCTGGCCACGGCCAACGACGGCCTGCTGTCCAACCCGTTCTGGTGGCCGAACGCGCGGGCCGGGGACGACATCGGTGGCGACCAGACCCTGCACTTCTTCGTGAAGAGCGCGGACGGCCGCTACACCGACCTCGCGCCGCAGCTCGGGCTGGCGGTGCCGGTGCCCACCCGCGGCATCGGCGTCGGCGACACCGACGGCGACGGCCTGCCCGAGTTCGCGGTGGCGCGGCAGTGGGAAGCGCCGATCTTCTACCACAACGACAGCCCGAACCCCGGCAAGTACCTGCAGCTGAAGCTGACCACCGACGCCCAGGTGGCGCCCGGCACGCTGCCCGCGGCCGGCTCGCCCGCGATCGGCGCCCAGGCCACCGTGACGACGTCGGACGGCAAGAAGTACCTCGGCCGGGTCGACGGCAGCAGCGGGGAGGGCGGCCGGCGCAGCTTCGACATCCAGATCGGCCTCGGTCAGAACGTCAGTGGCCCGCTCGACGTGCACCTGCAGTGGCGGGACCGGACCGGGCACCTGCGGACGCAGGACCTGAAGCTGCAGCCCGGTTGCCACATGTACCAGCTCGGCTCCACGGCTAAGGAAGAGATGTGACGGCATGGCCACCCCGACTCTGACCAAAGTGGACACCGCGCCGCCGAAACGGACCAACAAGGTCATCACCGCGCTGCGCCGGTTCGCGATCTCGATCACGGTCTTCAACATCCTCGGCTACACCATCCTCGGCTTCGAGCAGCCGTGGCTGTACCCGTTCATCGCGCTGGCGACCGCGTACACGACGGAGATCCTGCTCGAGGTCATCAACGCGCGGGTGACCAAGCGCGACGTCCGGTTCAAGGGCAACGGCTTCAAGGGGCTCGTGGAGTTCCTGCTGCCGGCGCACATCACCGGCCTGGCGCTGAACATGCTGACCTACGTCAATGACCGGGTCCTCGTGATGATCTTCGGGGTCGTCGTGGCCGTCGGGGCGAAGTGGGTCCTGCAGGCGCCGGTGTACGGCCGCATGCGGCACTACATGAACCCGTCGAACTTCGGGATCACGATCATCCTGCTGGTGTTCCCGTGGGCCAGCATCGCCCCGCCGTACCACTTCAGCGAGCAGATCGCGACCTGGGGCGGCTGGCTGATCGTCGCGATCATCCTGGTGTCGGGCACGGTGCTCAACGCGCTGCTGACCAACCGGATGTGGCTGATCGCGGGCTGGCTGAGCTTCTTCGTGATCCAGGCCTTCGTCCGAGGCTGGCTCTTCGGCACGTCGATCCCCGGCGCGCTGGCGATGGGCACCGGGATCGCGTTCGTGCTCTACACGAACTACATGGTGACCGACCCGGGCACGTCGCCGTCGAAGCGGGGTTCGCAGTTCGCCTTCGGGGCGGGAGTCGCACTCGCGTACGGCTTCTTCACCGCCGTGCACGTCGCGTACGGGCTGTTCCTGGCCACCGCGACCGTCTGCCTGATCCGGGGGGCCTTCCTGTGGGGCCTGCACTTCTCGAACAAGGCGCGGATCAAGTTCGAGGCCGACCAGGCCGCCCAGAAGGCGAAGCTCGAGCTCGCCCCGCCGGTCGAATCGGCCGGCGACGGCGAGAAGCCGGGAGCCGTCGCGGCATGACCGGTCCGCAGCACGAGGCCCGGGCGGCGCGCACCGCGCCGCCCGGGCCGCCGCGCCGGGCGACGTTCCGGTTGATGAAGCAGCTCTTCACCGACCGCCTCGCGCTCATGGGCGACAACGCCGGGACCTACGGCGACGTCGTCCGCATCGCCATCGGCCCCAAGGCGATGTACCTGGTGAACCACCCCGACCTGGCCAAGCACGTCCTCGCGGACAACGCGGCGAACTACCACAAGGGCATCGGCCTGCAGGAGGCCCGCCGCGCTCTCGGCGACGGCCTGCTGACCAGCGACGGCGACACCTGGAAGACGCAGCGCCGGACCATCCAGCCGGTCTTCCAGCCCAAGCGCATCTCGCGCCAGGCCGCGGTCGTCGCGTCCGAAGTGGACGCTGTGATCAAGCGGCTGGCCGGGCACGACGGGCCGGTCGAGATCCTGCACGAGATGACCGGCCTGACGCTCGGCGTGCTCGGCAAGACGCTGCTCGACGCGGAGCTCGGCGGCTACGAGACGCTGGGCCACTCGTTCGAGGCCGTGCAGGACCAGGCCATGTTCGAGGCGGTCACGCTGAGCATGGTCCCGCAGTGGGTCCCGCTGAAGAAGCAGGTGGAGTTCCGGGCCGCGCGCGAGGACCTGCGCCGGATCGCCGACGAGCTCGTCGAGCAGCGGCTGGCGAACCCGGTCGAAAACGGCGAAGACGTGCTGTCGCGGCTGATCGCGTCCGGATCGGCGGAGGGCGCGTCGCGCGAGCGGATGCGCGACGAGCTGATCACCCTGCTGCTGGCCGGGCACGAGACCACGGCGAGCACGCTCGGCTGGGCGTTCCACCTGATCGACGAGCACCCGGAGGTCGCCGAGCGGCTGCACGCCGAAGCCGTCGACGTGCTCGGCGACCGGCTGCCCGAACACGAGGACCTGCGGAAGCTGACCTACACGGTCGCGGTGGTCGAAGAGGTCATGCGGCTGTACCCGCCGGTGTGGCTGCTGCCGCGGATCGCGCAGGCCGACGACGAGATCGGCGGGTACCACGTGCCCGCCGGGTCCGACGTCGTCGTCGTGCCCTACACGCTGCACCGGCACCCGGAGTTCTGGACCGACCCGGAGCGCTTCGACCCGGGCCGGTTCGACGCCGCCAACCCGGCCGGCCGGCCGGCGCGCTACGCCTACATCCCGTTCGGCGCCGGGCCGAGGTTCTGCATCGGCAACAGCCTCGGGGTGATGGAGGCGGTGTTCGTGCTCGCGATGGCCGCGCGGGACCTGGAGCTGCGCAAGGTACCGGGCAAGGTCGTCGAGCCCGAGGCGATGCTGTCGCTGCGGGTGCGCGGCGGGCTGCCGATGACCGTGCACCGCCGCGAGCGGCGGCGGAGTGCCGAAGCAGCTTGAAGTCTGTTGTGGACATTCGACGAGGAGGTAGGCCGGTGCAACCCGAGGTCAGTCAGGGAGCTACCGAAGAAGAACGCGTGATGAACATGACCCTCGAGGCCTACGCGGACACGATCGTGCCGGGGGAGAAGCGTTACCCCGAAGACCGCGCGATCGCCGGGGCCGCGCCCGGCCCGGGGTCGGTGGTCGCCGGCGCGCTCGAGCTGCTGAACTTCGACGCGACCGGCGTCACGGCCGGCCTGCCCTACCTCGCGCAGTCGCTCAACGACCACGCGAAGACCTACGCGGGCGAGGTCGAGCTGGTGCTCGACGACGACGTCCCGCCGTTCGTGGCGCTGCCGTACGAGCATCGCCGCGAGCTGGTGCACCGGCTCACCACGCCCGGGCACCCGGAGAAGGACGGCTGGGTCAGCCTGGCGCTGTTCTGCAACATGGCCTACGACAGCGCCCCGCACCTGCACACCGCCGACGCGATCCGCGACGGGCACCCCGGCCTGCTGGCCCTGGGGTACAAGGCCCCGGACGCCGACGGGTTCTGGCGGTTCCCGAAGTACGGCTACGGCCGCAAGCTGGCCGAACTCCACCCGGACACGACGCCCTCGGGGAGCCCCGCATGACTGCCATCGACCAGACCGACGTCGTCATCGTCGGCAGCGGATTCGGCGGGTCCATTCCCGCCTACCACCTCGCCGCGGGCGGGGCCAAGGTGACGGTCCTCGAGCGCGGTCCCTGGCTCGCCGCGGCCGACTTCGAGCACGACTACCTGCTCGGCTCGTCCTACACGCGGGCGTTCGACTTCGTCGTCGGCGACGGGATGAGCGTGCTGGGCGGCAACTGCGTCGGCGGCGGCAGCGTCGTTTACTTCGCCGCGATGCCGCGGGCGCCGCGCTTCGTGTTCGACCGCCACGGCAGCATCGGCCGCCGGATGTGGCCGCACGCCATCACGCGCGACTCGCTGGAGCCGTGGTACGACCGGATCGACGAGTCGATTCCCGTGTCCAAACAGGACTGGAGTGACGTCTCCTACGCCGGTGGCCTGTGGGCCGCGGCCTGCAACCACTCCGGGCGCACCGCGAACCCGGCGCCGGTGGCCGTCGACAACGACACGTGCGTCAACTGCAACTTCATGATGGCCGGCTGCAAGTTCGACGCCAAGCGGTCGATGCTGACGAACTACCTGCCGGCCGCGCTCGCGCACGGCGCCGAGATCCGGCCGCTGCACGAGGTCCAGCGCCTCGAGCGGACCGAGGACGGCGGCTACCGGGTCCACTTCGACCTGATCGACGAAGAGGACTACCGGGTCCACACCGGCACCGGCGTGATCGAGGCGAAGGTCGTCATCATCGCCGCGGGCGCCGGCGCGACGCCGGTGATCCTGCAGCGCTCGGAGGCCACGCTCGGCACCATGCCGCACGGCGTCGGCCGGTACTTCTCCGGCAACGGCGAACGGCTCAACACCGCCATCATCGACGAGGACCGCGTCCGCGAGGTGCTCGGACTGTCCCGTGAGGACGGTCCGGTGTACTCGGCCAACCACATCGGCAAGGGCCCGACCGTCGCGAACTGGGACAAGCTCGACGGCTCGCTGCCGGAGTACGAGCGGTACTCGCTGGAGCAGCTGTACTTCCCGCCGGGGCTGGGCACCATCCTCGCCCAGGTGCCGGGCGGGGAGGAACCGCGCTGGTACGGGGCGCAGAAGAAGGAGATCCTCAACCAGTGGGCCAACTGGCTGACGATCTTCCTGATGACCGAGGACGACAACGAAGGCGTCTTCGGCACCCCGCCGCCCACCGGCAACGCGTACCGGATCTCGCAGCAGATGCTCGGGCGCGGCCCGCTGCGCTACGACCCGACCGAGAACACCAAGCACGGCTGGGCGCTCGCGGACGCGGACTGCAAGTCCATCATCGAGAAGGACGGCCTGGCGAAGGTCTCGCCGTGGACCAACGACGTCGTCGGGGCGTACACGGTGCACCCGCTGGCGTCGTGCCGGATCGGGGACGACGCGGCGACGTCCGCGCTGCACCCGAACCACGAGCTGCGCAACCACCCGGGCATCTTCGTCACCGACAGCGCGTCGGTGCCGGGCGCGCTGACGGTGAACCCGGCGATGACCATCGCCGCGCTCGCCGAGCGGTCGATCCCCGGCATCGTCCGGGCGCTGCAGGCCCGTGACGTCGACGTCAAGTACGGCGCCCCGGCGCCGGACGGCTCGATCACCGGCCGCCGGGCGGTGTCCAAGCTGGACCTGGTCGCCGGCAACTGATGCACGGGTACATGGAACTCGCGCTCCTGGGGGCCTGGGAGCGCGAGTCCGCCGGTTCTCGAGGAGGAACGATGGCGCCCGGACTGGTGCGGTTCGCCCTGCGGCGGACGCTGCGGGACGTGAAGTACGTCGAGGCCGTGCGGCCGCGGCGGGCACGGGGGCTCGTCCGGGACGTCTACCGGCAGGTGGAGCGGGACTTCGGGATGCTCGCCCCGCCCGTCGCGCTGCACTCGCCCGCGCCGGAGGTGCTCGCCGCGGCGTGGCTGATGCTGCGGGAGTCGCTGGTCGCGGGCGGGACGGCGAGCCGGGCCGACAAGGAGGTCGTCGCGGCCGCGGTGTCGGCGGCGAACTCGTGCCCGTACTGCGTCGAGGTGCACGGCATGGCGCTCGCCTCGCTGGGGGAGCCGGCGGCCGCCGCGGCCATCGAGGCCGGCGACGCCGGGGCCATCCCGGACGGCGACACGCGGGCACTGGCGGCGTGGGCGCGGGGCGAGGGCCGGCTGCCCGCGGACGTCCCCGCGGACACCGCCGCCGAGTTCACCGCCGTGGCCGTGGCGTTCCACTACCTGAACCGGGTGGTGAGCGTGTTCCTCGACCGGTCACCGCTGCCCGAAGCCGTCCCGCCGGCGGCGCGGGAGAAGGCCAAGGCGGTCCTGGGGTACTTCCTGAAGCCGGGGGCGCCGCCACCGGCCGGGACGAGCCTTGCCCTGCTGCCCGTCACCGCCACCGACGGCCCCGGCTGGGCGCCTCCGGGCGGCACCGTGGCCGACGCCTTCGCGCGCGCCACGGCGGCGATCGAGGCCGCCGGCGAACGCTCGGTGCCGCCCCGCGTGCGGGACCTCGTCCGCCGGGAAGTCAAGGCCTGGGACGGGAAGCCGCCCGGGCTGAGCCGCGCGTGGGCCGAGGCGGTGCTCGCCGAGCTGCCCGCCGGCGAACGCGCGGAGGGCCGGCTGGCGCTGCTCACGGCCAAGGCGCCCTACCAGGTGGGGCCCGCCGACGTCCGTCCGGAAAGGACGGACGATCGCGGGCTGGTGGAGCTCGTGTCGTGGGCGGCTCTCACCGCGGCCGTGGCGGCCGGTGAGCGGCTTTCCCTCCGCCCGCGAAGAGAAGACTCCCCAGGTCGGCGCGGGTGATGATCGAGAGGTCGGATCGCCCGCCGGGGCGCGCAGCACCGGGACACACCGAACCTGACCCGGTCCGTGACGCCGCCCCGGCGACCCGATCCGCCCAGCCGGTGGCCGCCGCGAGGAAGGGCTCCCCTTACCCGCCCCTCCTCGCGGCGGCCCCGGCCCACGAGAAGACGTCGCACCGGTGAGAGGACAAACAGGTGACTGACACCACGGGCGTGATCGCCGACCTGACCGCGGATGCCGTCGAGGTGGACGCCCTCGTCGCCGGCCTCCCCGAGGCGGGGTGGGACACCCCGACCCCGGCGCCGGGCTGGGCGGTCCGGCACCAGATCGCGCACCTCGCGTTCATCTTCCGGATCGCGGGCCTCTCGGCCGCGCAGCCGGAAGCGTTCGTCCAGATGACCAAAGCCGTCGCGTCCGTCGGTTTCGAGAACGCGGTCGAAGGCGCGCTGCAGGAGTTCATCCACGACCCGGCCGAGGTGCTGCTGACCCGCTGGCGCGCCGAGCGCGACGCGGGGATCAAGGCGCTGGCCGCCGTGCCCGGCGACCAGCTGGTGCCGTGGCTGGTGAACCCGCTGCCGCCGTACGTGCTCGCCTGCGCCGGGATGATGGAGCTGTTCGGCCACGGCCAGGACGTCGCCGACGCGCTCGGCGTGCGCCCGGTGCGCACCGACCGGATCAAGCACCTGGTGGGGTTCGCCGTCCGGGTCCGGGACTTCGGCTACGAGGCGCGGAACCTGACGCCGCCCGCGGAGGAGTTCCGCTTCGAGCTCACCGCGCCTTCGGGCGCGCTCTGGACGTTCGGGCCCGCCGGCGCGACGCAGGTGGTCAGCGGCAGCGCCGAGGACTTCTGCCTGCTCGTCACCCGGCGGCGGCACCGCTACGACCTCGACATCCGGGCGAAGGGCACGCTGGCGGACCAGTGGCTCGACATCGCCCAGGCCTACCGCGGGCCGGCGGGCCAGGGCCGCCGTCCCGGCCAGTTCGACACCGGTAAGTCCTAAGTAGACAGTCTGTGTCCTTGTCCCAGCGTGCTGACGTGCGGGCCGGGGCAGGGAGAAAGAAGACGGTCCGGACGGCCCGGGAGATGCTGGACCGCACGGCCGGGAACACCGGGCGTACCGGGCAGCGGCGCCGCCGCGGCCCGAAGGAAGTGACCGGTGCGGGATCCCCATCCCGCACCGGGAGGACAGCGGGGACCTGATGGTTCCGGTGATACGGGGCTCGAGAGCCAGTGGGAGTGCGGTGGCATGAGCGTAGAGCGGATTTCGATCGTCGGTATCGGTCTCCGGTACCCCGACGCGAGTTCTCCGGAGGAGCTCTGGGAAAACGTGCTGGCCGGGCGCCGGGCGTTCCGCAGGCTGCCGGACGAACGGATGAACCGGGCGGACTACTACTCGCCCGACCCGAAGGCGCCGGACCGCTTCTACGCGTCGAAGGCGGCCGTGCTGCGGGACTACGAATTCGACCGGGTGGCGCACAAGGTCGCCGGCAGCACCTTCCGGGCGACCGACACGACGCACTGGCTGGCGCTCGACGTCGCCGCCGCGGCGCTGGCGGACGCCGGGTTCGGTGAAGGCGACGGAGCCCCGCGGCAGAGCACCGGTGTGGTCATCGGCAACAGCCTCACGGGCGAGTTCTCCCGGGCGAACATCATGCGGCTGCGCTGGCCGTACGTCCGCCGCACGGTCGCGGCGGCGCTGACCGCCCGCGGCTGGGAGGACGAGGACACCGCGAGCTTCCTGCGCGAACTCGAGGTCCAGTACAAGGAACCGTTCCCCGAGATCAACGAGGACAGCCTCGCCGGTGGCCTGGCGAACACCATCGCCGGT
This sequence comes from Amycolatopsis sp. NPDC028719, assembly GCF_055565395.1. Taxonomy (NCBI): domain Bacteria; kingdom Bacillati; phylum Actinomycetota; class Actinomycetes; order Pseudonocardiales; family Pseudonocardiaceae; genus Amycolatopsis; species Amycolatopsis sp. NPDC028719. Next base: position 1,015,473 of record NZ_JBVHUL010000003.1, on the reverse strand, counting down.
CGCGTGTGCAACCACTTCGACTTCGCCGGCGGCGGGTACACCGTCGACGGCGCCTGCTCGTCCTCGCTGCTGTCCGTGGTGACGGCGGCCAACGCGCTGGTGCAGGGCGACCTCGACCTCGCCATCGCCGGCGGCGTCGACCTCTCGATCGACCCGTTCGAGGTGATCGGCTTCGCGAAGACCGGCGCGCTGGCCAAGCGCGAGATGAAGGTCTACGACGCCGACTCCAACGGCTTCTGGCCCGGCGAAGGCTCGGGCATGCTCGTCCTGATGCGCGAGAGCGACGCGCTGGAGCAGGGCAAGCGGATCTACGCGTCGATCGGCGGCTGGGGCGTCTCCTCCGACGGCAAGGGCGGCATCACGCGGCCCGAAGCCGCCGGGCACCGGCTGGCCCTCAAGCGCGCCTACGACCGCGCCGGGTACGGCGTCGAGAGCGTCTCCTACTTCGAGGGCCACGGCACCGGCACCGCGCTGGGCGACGCCACCGAGATCGAGGCGCTGTCCACCGCCCGCCGCGACGCCGACCCGCTGGCCAAGCAGGCCGCGCTGTCGACCATCAAGGGCAACATCGGGCACACCAAGGCCGCGGCCGGGGTCGCCGGCCTGATCAAGGCGACGCTGGCGGTGTACCACCAGGTCATCCCGCCGGCCACCGGGCACTACGAGCCGCACGAGTCGCTGACCGGGTCGTCGGCGCGGATGTACGTCCCGCGCGACGCGTCCCTTTGGCCGGAGGACCAGCCGGTGCGCGCCGGTGTCTCCGCGATGGGCTTCGGCGGCATCAACTCCCACGTCACCGTCACCGAGGCGCCGACCGCCGCGCGCCGCCGCGAGCTCGACGAGCGGGCCCGCGCCCTGGTGGCCGGCCGGCAGGACGCCGAGCTGCTGCTGTTCGACGCCGACGACGTCGCGACCCTGCGCGGGAACATCGCCGCGACGCTGGAGGTCGTGCCCAAGCTGTCGTTCGCCGAGCTGACCGACCTCGCCGGCGAGCTGGCCGGGAAGCTGGCCGGCCGGGCGGTGCGCGCCGCGGTCGTCGCGGCCAACCCGGAGCACGCCGAGCGGAAGCTGACGAAGCTGCTGGAACAGCTGGAGTCCGGTGACTCGGTCTTCGACTCGGCCGACGGCATCTTCGCGAGCAGCCGCGGCACCGCGCCGAAGATCGGCTACCTGTTCCCCGGCCAGGGGTCCGGGCGCGGCGGCGACAGCGCCCTGCGCCGCCGGTTCACCGTGGCCGAGGAGGTCTACCGCGCCGCGGCCCTGCCGGTCGCCGGCGACCAGGTCGCCACCGAGGTGGCCCAGCCGCGGATCGTCACCGGTTCGCTGGCCGCGCTGCGGGTGCTGCGCTCCTTCGGCATCGAGGCCGCCACCGCGACCGGGCACAGCCTCGGCGAGCTGACCGCCCTGCACTGGGGCGGCGCACTCGACGAACGCGGGTTGCTGGAGCTGGCGAAGGTCCGCGGCAAGGTGATGGCCACGACGACCGGCGACGGCACCGGCGCGATGGCCGGGATCGCCGCTTCGCCGGGCCGCGTCGAGGAACTGGGCCTGGGCACCGACGTCGTCATCGCCGGGTACAACGCGCCCGAGCAGACCGTGATCTCCGGCCCCGCCGGGGCGATCGACAAGATCGTCGCCCGGGCCAAGGCCCAGGGCGTCGGCGCGACCCGCATCAAGGTCTCGCACGCCTTCCACTCGCCGGCCGTCGAACCGGCCGCGAACGCGATGACCGAGCGGCTGGGCCAGTTCACCTTCGCCCGGCTCGAGCGGCCCGTCGTCTCGACGGTCAGCGGCGACGTGCTGCACACCGCCGAGAACCTGCCCGAGCTGCTGCGCGACCAGATCGTGCTGCCGGTCCGCTTCCGCGAGGCCGCCGCCAAGGTGGCCGAGCGCAGCGACCTGGTGGTCGAGGTCGGCCCCGGCCGGGTGCTGACCGGGCTCTTCGAGGAGATCGCGCCGGAAACCCCGGTTCTCGCCATCGACACGGACAACGCGTCGCTGCAGGCCCTGCTGCGGGTCGTCGGCGCGGCGTTCGCGCTCGGCGCCCCGATCACGACCGACGCGCTGTTCGAAGGCCGTGTCGTGCGTGCCCTGCCCGCCGACGGCGAGTTCAACTTCCTCGCCAGCCCGTGCGAGGCGGCGCCGTCGATCGACAGCGAGCTGGCCGCCGAGCTCGCCGCGGAGAAGGCCCAGGCCACCGAGGCCGACGCCGGAACCGCCGATGGCGACGGCTCGACCCTGGACCTGCTGCGCAAGCTCGCCGCCGAGCGCGTCGAGCTGCCGCTGGAGGCCGTCACGGCCGACACCCACCCGCTCGACGACCTGCACCTGTCGTCGATCACGGTCGGGCAGCTGGTCAACGACGTCACCCGGGCGCTGGGCCGGCCCGCGCTCGAAGGCATGCCGAACTTCGCGACGGTGTGCCTCGGTGAGCTCGCCGAGATGATCGACGAGCTGGCGCAGACGGCGAAGCCGAGCGACACGGGCAAGGGCGAGGCCCCGGGCGTCGGACCGTGGGTCCGGCCGTTCGCGGTCGAGTACGTGCCCGCGCCGCGGCCCAACGCCGACCTCACGCCGGGCACCGGCCACGCCGACTGGCAGGTCTTCTCGACGCCGCGGCACCCGCTGGCCGAACCGCTGCGGGCCGCGCTCGCGGCGTCCGGCGCCGGCGACGGCGTCGTGCTCTGCCTGCCGGCGGACTGCGACTCCAGCCACGTCGGCCTGTTCCTCGACGCCGGCCGCGCCGTCATGGCCGCCCCCAACGGCACGCGCTTCGTGGTGGTGCACCACGGCTACGGCGCCGCCGGCCTGGCCAGGACCCTGCGGCTCGAGGACCCGTCGGCGAAGACGACGATCATCGACTTCGCGGACCCGGCACCGTCCGATGTGGACGCGATCGCCGAAGCCGTGCACACCGTGGTGGCCGAGGTCGCCGCGACCACGGACTTCACCGAAGCCCGCTACGGCGCCGACGGCGGGCGCACGGTGCCGCGGCTGTCCGCGCTGCCGGCGCCGAAGCCCGGCCCGATCCGCGACTCGCTGGACTCCTCCGACGTCCTGCTCGTCACCGGTGGCGGCAAGGGCATCACCGCGGAGAGCGCGCTGGCGCTGGCCAAGGACTCCGGGGCCAAGCTGGCCCTGCTCGGGCGCAGTGACCCGGAGACCGACACCGAGCTGGCGGAGAACCTCGACCGCATGGAGGCGGCGGGCATCCGCTACCGCTACGAGCGCGCCGACGTCACCAGCGCACCGCAGATCGCCGAGGCGGTCGCCCGGGTCCAGGCCGAGCTCGGCCCGGTCACGGCGGTCCTGCACGGCGCGGGCCGCAACGAGCCGGCCGCCCTCTTCAGCCTGACCGAGGACAGCTTCCGCAAGACCCTCGCCCCGAAGATCGGCGGGCTCAACGCGGTGCTCGCCGCGGTGGACCAGGACAAGATCAAGCTCCTGGTCACCTTCGGCAGCATCATCGGCCGGGCGGGCCTGCGCGGTGAGGCGCACTACGCCACGGCGAACGACTGGATGACCGAGCTGACCCTGCGCTTCGGCCAGGAACACCCGCAGGCGCGGGCGATCGCGCTGGAGTGGTCGGTCTGGTCGGGCACCGGCATGGGCGAAAAGCTCGGTGTCGTGTCCGCCCTGATGCGGGACGGCATCACGCCGATCCCCACCGAGGAGGGCATCACCATCCTCCGCCAGGTGCTGGCCGACCCGGCCGCGCCGCCGGTGCTGGTGGTCTGCGGCCGCACGTCGGGCCTGGCCACCTTGCCGATCCAGAAGCGCGAGCTGCCGCTGTCCCGGTTCGTCGACCGCGCGGTCGTGCACTACCCGGGCGTCGAGCTGATCACCGAAGCCGACCTCTCCGACGGTGCCGACCCGTACCTGACCGACCACCTGCTCGACGGGCAGCTGCTGTTCCCGGCGGTGCTCGGCATGGAGGCCATGACGCAGGCCGCGGCGGCGACGCTGGACCGCACCGGCACCCCGGTGCTCTCCGACGTCGAGTTCCTCCGGCCGATCATCGTCTCGCCGGGCGGGTCGACCACGGTCCGGCTGGCCACGCTGGCCCGCGACGCCGACACCGTCGACGTCGTGATCCGCAGCGACGAGACCGGCTTCAGCGCCGACCACTTCAAGGCGCGGCTGAGCTTCGCCCGGCCGGCCGAGATCGGCGAGTGCGTCCCCCGTGACGTCGCGCTGCCGCCGGTCCCGGTCGAGCCGATCAGCGAGCTGTACGGCTCGGTCCTGTTCCAGGGCAAGCGGTTCCAGCGGGTCCTCGGCTACCGCCGGGCGAGCGCCCGGCACGCCGTCGCCGAGATCTCGACCAGCTCGGACCACTACTGGTTCGCTCCGTTCCTCCCCCAGGAGCGGCTGCTGGCCGACCCCGGCACCCGGGACGCGATGATGCACGCGATCCAGTGCTGCGTCCCGGACGCGACGCTGCTGCCGCAGGGCATCGAGAAGCTGTACCTGGCCGAGCCGGGCGCCCAGCACGACGAGTACGTGCTGCTGGACGCGAAGGAACGCAGCCAGGACGGCGACAGCTACGTCTACGACCTCGACGTGCGCAACCCGGACGGGACGCTGGTCGAGCGCTGGGAAGGCCTGAAGCTGCGCGCGGTCCGCAAGCGCGACGGCGCCGGGCCGTGGGTCCCGTCGATGCTCGGGTCCTACGTGGAGCGTGCCTGCGAGCGGCTGCTCGGCGGGACGCGGTCGGTGGTCCTCGAGCCGGACCCGGTCGGGCGCCCGGCCGAGGGCATCGCCGAGCGGAGGGCGCAGACCGCGCTCGCCGCGGGCCGTGCGCTCGACAAGCCGATCGAGATCCGGTACCGCCCGGACGGGAAGCCCGAGTGCGACGACGTGAACGTCACCGCGTCGCACACCTCGGAGCTGACCCTCGCGGTCGTCGGCGCCGACCAGGTCGCCTGCGACATCGAGACGGCGATCGAGCGCACCGAAGAGGACTGGGCCGGGTTGCTGGGCGAAGAGCTGCTCGCCCTCGGCCGGCTGCTGGCCGCGGACACCGGCGAACCGATCAGCGTGGCCAACACGCGGGTCTGGAGCGCGCTGGAGTGCGTCCGCAAGACCGGTTCGATGACGCAGGCGCTGACGGTGCGCCAGGTCGACGCCGACGGGTGGGCGCTGCTCGCCTCCGGCGCCGCCCGGATCGCCACCTGGTCGACGACCGTCAACGACCGGACCGACCCGATCGTGTTCGCGGTGCTCCACACAGAGGGGAACTGAAGATGGCCGACTACTACGAGATCCGCCACACGGTCGGCTTCGAAGAGACCAATCTGGTGGGCAACGTCTACTACGTGAACTACGTGCGCTGGCAGGGCCGGTGCCGCGAGATGTTCCTGAAGGAGAAGGCCCCGGCGGTCCTCGAGGAGGTCCGCCACGACCTGAAGCTGTTCACCCTCAAGGTGGAATGCGAGTTCTTCGCCGAGATCACCGCGTTCGACGAGCTGTCCATCCGGCTGCGGCTGGAAGAGCTCACCTCGACGCAGATCCAGTTCGCGTTCGACTACGTCCACCTCACCGAGGGCGGCGAGGAGCGGCTGGTGGCCCGGGGGCGGCAGCGGATCGCCTGCATGCGCGGGCCCAACACGGCGACCGTGCCGTCGCGCGTCCCCGAGCAGCTGCGCGAGGCGCTGGTGCCCTACTGGACGGCCGCGGTCAACGGCAAGGGAGCATGAAGTGGCCCACGAATCCGAGCCTCACGTGCTGAAGCGGCTCCCGACGCCATCGTCGCGTCGGGGCCTCTCGGCCCAGCCGGGGCTGCGGCAGGTGATGGCGCAGTTCGCCACCGGCGTGACGGTGCTGACAGCGGGCGGTGAAGACGCGCACGGCATGACCGCGAACGCCTTCTCGTCGGTCTCGCTGGAGCCGCCGATGGTGCTGTGCTGCGTGTCCCGGGCGGCCCGGATGCACACCGCGATCGTCACCGCCGGCTCGTTCGGCGTGAACATCCTCGCGGCGGACCAGCAGGACACGTCGAAGTACTTCGCCGACTGGCGGCGCCCCGACGGGATGGCCCAGTTCGAGGCGGTCGGCTACACGCCGGGCACCAAGACCGGGGCCCCGCTGCTGGCCGGGGCGCTGGCCTGGCTGGAATGCGAGCTGGAGCAGGTCGTGGCGGGCGGTGACCACTCGATCTTCCTGGGCCGCGTGGTCGCGACCAGCCGCGGGACCGGCGAGGACGCGCTGGTCTTCTACAGCGGCAGCTACCACCAGATCGACGGGAAGGCCCGCGCGGCCTGAAGGGGGAGAGGGCATGCTGATCGCGGTCACGGGCGGCACCGGCTTCCTCGGTGCTCACACCGTCGCGGCGCTGCTGCGGCGGGGGCACCGGGTCCGGCTGCTCGCCCGGGACGCGAGCGGCGTCGACGAGTCCACAGTGGACGTCGTGGCGGGTGACGTCACGGATCCCGCCGCGGCCCGCCGGCTGGTGGCCGGGGCGGACGCGCTGCTGCACGCGGCCGGCGTCTACACGTTCGACAGCCGGCGTCGCGACGAGCTGTGGCGGGCGAACGTGCGCGGCACCGAGGTCGTGCTCGGGGCCGCGCGCCAGGCGGGCACCGGCCGGATCGTGCACGTCTCCACCGTCGGGGCGCTCTACCCCACGACCGCGCCGTCGATCGGGGCCGCCGCCCCGGTCGGCGAGTCGCGGGAGCCCTACCTGGCGTCGAAGGCCGCGGCCGAGCGGATCGCGCGGCAGCACCGGGCGACCGGGGCGCCGGTCGTCCTCACCTACCCGCCGGCGCTGCTCGGCCCGCACGACCCGCGCCTGGGCGACCAGAACGCCCGGCTGCGGGACCTCCTGCGCGGGCGGACGCCGATCTGGCCGGGCGGCGGGCTCCCGATCGGGGACGTCCGCGACTCGGCGGAGCTGCACGCCCGGCTCCTCGGCGGGGAGGCGCGCGGTGCCGCGTTCTTCGGGCCGGGCCGGTTCCTGACCACCCGGGAGTACCTGGCCACCGTCCGGGCGGCGACCGGGCGGGCGCTGCCGGCGGTGTTCCTGCCGCCGCGCGCCCTGTACCCGGTGGGGCGGTTCGCCGACCGGCTGCAGCGCGTCTGGCCGTGGGCGTTGCCGGTGCAGTACGGCGCGATCCACGTCTGCGCGACCGCGGTGCCGGTCGCCGCGGACGCGCCCACCGGGGACGTGCCGGCCCGGCCGGTGCTCGAGACCGTGCGCGACACGGTGGCCTGGCTGCACGCCACCGGGCGCGTCACCGGCCGCCAGGCGGGTGCGGCGACCCGGCCCGGACTGTCCACTCCGGACAGCGGGCCGTCAGCTCTCACCGGTCCCGGACCCGGGACCGCGCAGACCGAGGAGGTCCTGTCATGACCACCAGCGATGCCGGGCACGCGGACACCGGTGACCGGCGGCCCGCGCCGGCGATCCTCACCCCGGCTCCCGTCGAGGCGCTGGTCCGCCCGATGCCCCGGCTGGGCCGCGGCATCGTGTGGTCCGCCATCGTCGCCGAGATCGAGCGGGACCACCAGGCCCGGATGAGGGATGCCGCGTGAGCGGACCCCAGGACTCCGGCGCCGTGCGGGCCGAAGACGCGGAGGTGGTGCCGGTCCCCGAGGGGGTCCGGCGCCGCCGGCTGGGCCGCCCGGCGCCGACCGGGGAGGCCCAGGTCATCGAGCTGGCCCGCGCCGCCGACCCGGCGCGGCCGCCCGACATGCGGTTGCTGCGCCGGCGCCGTGAAGAGCTGCGCTCGCACATCAACGAGGGCAAGCTCGACGCCGTCCGGCGGCAGCACTCGCTGGGCAAGCTGACCGCGCGCGAACGGCTCGCCCTGCTGCTCGACGACGACTCCTTCACCGAGATCGAGCCCTACCGGCGCCACCACGCGACCGGCCCGGGCCTGGCGGGCAACCGCCCGCACACCGACGGCGTCGTCGCCGGCTCCGGCACGATCGACGGGCGCCGGGTGTTCGTCTACGCCCAGGACTTCACGCTCTTCGGGGGATCGCTGGGCGAGGCGCACGCGGCGAAGATCCACAAGGTGCTCGACCTCGCGGTGGCCAACGGCGCCCCGGTGATCGGGCTCAACGACAGCGGCGGCGCCCGGATCCAGGAGGGCGTGCTGGCGCTCAACGGCTACGGCGGCATCTTCCGCCGTCAGGTCGAGGCGTCCGGGGTGATCCCGCAGATCAGCGTCATCCTCGGCCCGTGCGCGGGCGGCGCGGCGTACTCGCCGGCGCTCGCGGACTTCACGTTCATGGTGCGCGACACCGCGCGGATGTACCTGACCGGGCCCGACGTCGTCGAGGCGGTGAGCGGACAGCGCGTCACGCACGAGGAGCTCGGCGGCGCGGACGTCCACGGGAGCGCGTCCGGCGTCGCGACGGTGGTGCACGACGACGAGGAGAGCTGCCTGGCCGACGTCCGGTACCTGGTGTCGCTGCTGCCTTCGAACTACCTCGACCTCCCGCCCGCGACCGCGCCGACGAACGCGGCGGACGACTACCGGCCCCGGCTGGCGGAGCTGGTGCCGGTGGAGCCGAACCAGCCGTACGACATGCGGGACGTCTTCGCCGAAGTCGCCGACGACGGCGAGTTCTTCGAGCTGCACGAGGGCTGGGCGCGCAACGTCCTGTGCGCGTTGGCGAGGATCGACGGCCGAGTCGTCGGCCTGGTCGGCAACCAGCCGATGGTGTTCGCCGGGGTGCTCGACGGGCCGGCGTCCCAGAAGGCCGCGCGGTTCGTGCGGTTCTGCGACGCGTTCGGCATCCCGCTGGTGACTCTCGTGGACGTGCCGGGGTTCCTGCCGGGGGTGGAGCAGGAGCGCGGCGGGATCATCCGCCAGGGCGCGCAGCTGCTGCACGCGTACTGCGAGGCGACGGTCCCGCGCATCCAGGTGATCCTGCGCAAGGCGTACGGCGGCGCGTACATCGTGATGGACTCGCGCTCGATCGGGTGCGACCTGTCGCTGGCGTGGCCGACGAACCAGATCGCGGTGATGGGCGCGGAGGGCGCGGTGAACGTGCTGTACCGCCGGGACCTGGCGGCCGCCGCGGACCCGGCGGCGTTGCGCGCGAAGCTGGTGGCCGAGTACACGGAGGAGTACTTGAACCCGCAGTACGCGGCGGAAAGGGGCTTGGTCGACGACATCATCGACCCGGCCGAGACCCGCGCGGCGGTGGCCCGCGGCCTGGCGATGCTGCGCGACAAGCGCAAGCCGGCGCCGGGCCGCAAGCACGGCAACCTGCCGATCTGACGGAGGGGTGCGCGATGTCCGCGATCCGCGTGCTGCACGGCGCCCCGGACGACAGCGAGCTGGCAGCCCTGGTGGCGGTCCTGTCGGCGGCGTCGGCGTCGGTGGCCCGCGCCCGGCCGCCGCGTCGCGCGCCGGAGCGGTCGGCGTGGGGAGACCCGGCTTGGCGGGCCCGGGAGCCGCGGGCCGCCGAGGGAGCTTGGCGGATGTCGGGTCTGCCGCACTGACTCCGCCCGCCCGCCCGCTGGGCCCGGCCCCGCCCGGCCCGGCCCGGCCCGGCTCGCCGAGCGCCCCAAGGAGCCCTTGGGTGCGTCTCACGCAACCAAGGGGCCCTTCAGTGCGCGCCCCAATGTGGCCTTCGGTGCGTGAGACGCGCCCAAGGTGGCCTTCGGTGCGTGCCGTGGGGAGCGCCCCAATGTGGCGTTGGGTGCGTGGGGCGCACCCAATGTGGCGTTGGGTGCGTTGAGCGCGCCCGAGGTGGCTTTCGGTGCGTGCCGTGGGGAGCGCCCCAATGTGGCCTTCGGTGCGTTGGACGCAACCAAGGGGCCCTTCGGTGCGTTGGACGCACCCAAGGCCGCCTTGGGGCGCTCCCGTGGACTTCCGGCGTCTGGCCGCGAGAGCAGGCGAGAGCCCGCGAGAGCAGGCGACAGCCTGCGAGAGCCCGTGAGAGTTCGTGAGAGCCCGCGAAGTCGTGGCGCAGCCACGCGCGCAGCAGGAGTGCCGCAGGACGGCCGCGGGAGGGCTGGTGGAGAGACAAGAGCCGGTTGTCAGGCTGCCTGGCCCGGGATTCCCTTCAACCTCCGCGCCGCCGCGCGTTCGCGGGTGGGGGAGTGCGTCGTGTGGCCCGGGTGGACCGCCACGTACCGGACCTCGCCGTCCGAGAACGCCTCCAGGTCCGTGCGCTCGCCCGGGCGGAACTCCGCGCCGCACATCGCGCACGTGCGCTGGCGGTTCGCCGCTCCGCCCGGGGGCTTCCGTTGGTCCGTCATGCGCGCACCTCGCCGTCGATTCGTCCCTCCAGTGCACCTCGCGCGCCCCGGTCGCGGCCACTCGAAAGCTGCGCACGTCAGCGGTTCCCATCCGATCCTCGACCCCGGGCGCGCATGGTGGTCCCACACACCGAAAGCGAGGAACGCCATGACAGCAGCAGCGGTCCCGGCCGACGACTGGACGCCGGCAGCCACCGAAGAACCCGGCAAGCTCCGGCTGGTCGCGCCGTCCGAGCCGGCCGACGAGGAGCTCGGCGAGCACATCGTGCTCGGCTACAACTGAGCGGCGGGAGCTCCGGCGCCGGACACGGACGGTGCCGGAGCGCACGCTCGGAGATGAGCACCGCGTCCCCCGCCCGGGAGAATCGAGGGTGTTCGGGCCGGAGTGTCACCGCAGCACGGTGGCCCATGCGTGCCGGCGACCTGCGACGTTCGGTTGGGAGGCCGGCGGATGGCAATGCGCCTCCAGCTCACGGCGGGCCACGAGGTCCTCGAAAGCTGGGCCGAGACGGCGTCGCAGGCGGAGCGGAACGTCGTCTACGAAGCTTTGTTCGCCGTCGGTGACGGTTCCGCATTTCTCGTTTACGACATTTTCGGCGACCCGCGTGACCCCGGTAATTTCCTCATCATGGTGAAACCGGGACTGGTCCTGAAAGTAATGGTGCAGCGCGCGGAATCGGCATTCGAAATCCGGCACGTCGGCGCGGTCGACGAAGCGGATACCGCCGCCGCAGCTCAGGAGACGTCGAGTCCCGAGTGAGTGCGGCCGGAGTGCTGGGCCGAACGGGCTAGTGCCCGGCCCGCACCCGGCTGCCGTCGTTTCCGCCGACCGGCCGCCGGATTTCCGCTTCCGGACGTGTATTCCTCATCTTGACAGCGTATCTTGCCGTGTGAAAGCCTTTAAGCGTTCGCTGGTCAAGCCGCTATTTCTGGGGTGGGTAAACGTAGGAGGCTGCACCATGTCTTCACCCGAATTGCCAGGACTCGATGTTTCCAGCCGGGTGCGCGCCCGGGACGTCCAGATGACCGGGACCGCCGATCTCGGCCGCCGGGTCCTGATGATCACCGGTGCCATCGACACCACCGATCACGACGTTTCGGTGAGCGTCAGCCTCCCCGAGCCCGGCCGCTGGCAGGTCATCAAGGCCGAGACCAACCTGACCGACCAGACGTGGGTCGCGATGCAGGCCGTGATGGACGAGGACTCGACGTTCCTCGACGACGAGATGCTGATGTCGCCGCAGTTCTCGAAGAGCTTCATGACGCCGGACCAGCGCCGCCTCACCTTCTACGACGGCGAGGTCCGCCCGGGCGAAACCGTCCTGAAGACGTATTCGATGGAGACCGGCGGCCGCAAGCCGACGTACTTCTACTCGCGCTACAGCCCGATCGCCACCGACAGCGCCGAACAGTCCCAGCAGACGCTGGACGAGCTCGTCACCAACGGGATGGGCCAGCGGCCGGTGGTGGAGCTGATCGTCCCGGTCACGGTGCTCTGAGCCGGCGGCGGGCGAGCAGTGATCAAGTTCGTTCCGGAGCCGCACCTGCTCGACTCGCCGCGTGGCCGGCCGTGGCCGCGTCCTCCCGCGCCACCTTCCCCGGCGCGGGGGGCGTCGCCGCGGCCCGCGGCCGACGTCGTGATCGTGGGTGCCGGGCCGGCCGGTCTCGCCGTCGCCTCCGCCCTGTGGCACCACGGCGTCCACGACGTCGTCGTGGTGGACCGCACCGGGCGGCCGTGCGGGCGGTTCTTCGGCCGGATCGACCTGCTGGGCCAGCGCGTGCTGCGCTCGCCCTACGAACACCACCCCGGCGTCGAAGGCTTCCGCGACTGTGAGCTGCTCGACTTCGCGAGGCTGCATTGGGGCCGGCTGACTCCCATCGAACGACGCGAAATCCGGATGGCGCAGTCCGGGCACCGGTCGGTCGTCCCGGTGGACGTCTTCGACGCCTACTGCGCGCACCTGGTCACCACCCACCACGTCGGGGAGAAGACCTGGCAGGCGACGGTCCGCGAAGTCGTCCCGGGGCCGGACGCGGTCACCGTGCGCACCGACCGCTTCTCCGTCGCCGCCCGCCACGTCGTGCTGTGCCCGGGCGAGGAACGCCGGCCGGCGCCGGAAACCTGGTGGGGCGGCGGGCATCCGCCGCGCGGCGTGTCCTTCTGGGACGAATCGGTGCCGTCGGGCGCGCGCTGCCAGGTGGTCGTCGGGGCCGGGCTCACCGCGGCCCACCTGATCACCGGCGCGCTCGCGGCCGGGCGCGAGGTGCACTGGGTGGTGCGGGAGACCGGCGAGCGCTACCAGTGCGCGGACGTGAACTCCACCTTCTTCCGGCCGGAGGGCCGCAAGCGCTTCGACGGCGTCGGCTGGGCCGAGCGGCTCGACCTGATGGGCCGGTTCCGGCGCGCGTCGATCATGTTCGAGTTCCGGCCACTGCTCGAACGCGCCGAAGCCGAGGGCAGGCTGGTCGTCCACCGCGGTGAAGCGGTCAAGGAGATCGCGCCCGCGGTCGGCGGGAGCGTGGTGCTGCGGCTGGAAAGCGGGCGGCGGGTCGCGGGCGACCACGTCGTGCTCGCGCTCGGCACGACGCCGTCGATCGGCACCGGCCTGCTGCCCGACGAGATCGTCGACGCCCGCGACGGCTGGCCGTCCCTGGACGAGCGGACGCTGTCCTACCACCGCGAACCACGCGTGTCGGTGGTCGGGGCCGCGGCCGGGATGGTGCTCGGCCCGGCCGCCCGCAACATCGACGGCCACCGCGTCGCCACCACCCGGGTCGCCGCGGCGATCGCCGCGCAGCTGCGCGGTGTCGCCACCCCCGCCGCCCCGGCCGAGGCGGTCGTCGGTGTCTGACTCCCGGTTCGCCCTGCCCGACGTCGACGCGCCCGGCGAGACCGAAGCCGGGATCATCCTGCTGGGCCTCGACGCCGACCGGCTGCTCGCCGGCCTCGCGCTCGCCCGGCTCGCCGACGACCCGGCCCTGGTGACCCAGGTGGTCGACCAGGCGCGGCACGGCACGGCGGAGTTCGGCCTCGGCGGGCTCCTGGAGTCCGGCCGCGAGCACTGGCTGGCCCTGCGCGACCGGCTCGGCGACCCGCCGTCGACGTCGTCGCCGGGCTCGCTGCGGCGGGAGTGGGAGAGCCGCCTGGCCGTCGTCGCGGCGGCGGTGCCCGGTGCCGGCGCGGGCACGATCGCCTACCTGACCGCGTGCGCGCTGCGCGGCACCGAGGTCGACCAGCTCGCCTCCGGGCTGGCGGACGGAAAGGAACACCCGGATGTCGTACCTGAGGTCCCTGCCGGCTGAAACCACGCTGCTGCAGGTGTTCAAGGCGAACCGGGACCCGGCGCGGCACCTGCTCGACCTCCACGAGGTGCTGATGCGCGGCGAGTCGTCGCCGTTCACCCCGGGGGAGCGCGAGCTGATCGCGGCCTACGTGTCCGGGGTGAACAGCTGCGGCTACTGCCACGGGATCCACACGGTCACCGCGGAGGCGTTCGGCGTGCCGGAGGGGCTGCTGGCGGCCGCGGTCGCCGACTTGGACTCGGCACCGGTCGACGACAAGCTCCGGCCCGTGCTGGCCTACGTCGGCAAGCTGACCCGCACGCCGTCGCGGATGACCGAGGAGGACGCCGAAGCCGTGTTCGCCGCCGGCTGGGACGAACGGGCGTTGCACGACGCGGTGCTGGTGTGCGCGCTGTTCAACTTCATGAACCGCATGGTGGAGGGGCTGGGGATCCGCGCGGACGAGGCGTATGCGACGACGTCCGGGTTGCGGTTGAAGGAAGGCGGCTACGCGGGACTGGCCGAATTGCTGTGAAAACCGTATTTTCGTCGTGAAGAGCGCATTGCCCGGGCCCTGGCCGGGGGAATGCGTCCGCGAGCCGGCCGCCGTGCGCAGTGGGGAGCATCGGGGTGACTTTCGACGCGCCGGACGAAGCGGCGGAGACGGTTCCGTTGTGGTCGCTCGCCGAGGACAGCCTGCTCGAGTTCGGTGAAGGTACCTCGCTGGTCGTGCTCACCCGCTGGGGCGAGTTCGACTTCCCGGACGCCGGGCCGCTGGTCGGGGAGGCGCTTCGCCGGATGGCGCTCGGCCCGGTTTCGCCGGCGAACGTGGCCGCGTCGTGGGAAGAGGACGGCGGTCTCGGCCGGACGGTGCCCGGCGCGGCGCTCGACCGCGTGCTGACCGAGCTCAGCGGGTCGGTCGTCCGGTCGCTGGGCCTCAACGACGGCAAGGGTCCGCTGCTGTCGGTCGTGCCGGTGGTCCCGGACCCGGTGTTCGCGCCGGAGGAGATCGCGGCGACCCGGCCGGTCCGGCTCTCGCGCTTCGGCGCGCTGCGCCCCGATGCCTGCGGGCTCTGCCTGGAGTCCCCGTCCGCGCGGTTCCGGGTGCTGCTGGCCCAGCCGTGGGCGGTGCACGTCGCCGCGTCGCTGGGCAAGGCGGCGTCGGCGGCGGAAATCGCCGCGCAGGAGGGGATCCCGGTCGACGTCGTCACGCAGCTCGTCGGCTACCTGGTGGCGTCGGGCTGCGTGGTGGCGGGTGAGGACGGCGGCCGGTTCGCCGAGGACACCGACCCCGGGCTGAGCCTGTGGTCCTACGAGGAGCTGCTCTTCCACGACCGCAGCCGCACCTGGCAGGCGTACGGCCTGCCGGAGACGGCGGAGCCGCCTCGCTCGCCGGTGGCCAAGCCGCTGGCGCCCGGCCGGGAGTTCGTCCTCCACCGGCCCGACCTGACCGACCGCGCCGCGCTCGGCCCGACGCTGACCGAACTGCTGGAGACCGACCACGCCGCGCCGGCGTTCACCACTCGCGAGCTTTCGGTGGACCAGATCGGCGAATTCCTGTACCGGGCCGCGAGGATCCGTTCCAGCGGCCCGGCGAGCCTGCCCGACGGCACCGTGGGCGAGGTGTCGCAGCGGCCGTACGTCAGCACGGCGCGGCTGTACGAGCTGGAGCTCTACCTGACGGTCAACCGCTGTTCCGGGCTGCCGCAGGGGATCTACCACTACGACCCGGCCGGCCACCGCCTCTTCCTGGTCTCTTCGGACACCGCGGACCACAAGATCCTGCTCGACATGGCCATGGTCGCCGCGGCCGACCACCGCCACCCGGCCGCGCTGCTCAGCGTCACCACGCGGATGGCGCGCACCGCGCCGGTGCTCCGCAGCCGCGCGTACGCGGCGGCCCTGCTGCACCTCGGCGCGTTGCAGGAGACGCTCCACCTCACCGCGAAGGCGATGGGGCTGGCCGCGCACGCGGTCTCGGTGGACGCCGGCGACCGCGTCGGCCGCGCGTTGCGGCTGGACTGGCCCGCCGAGGTCTGCGTCGGGGAATGCGCGCTGGATTTGGCGCCCTGACGGGGTTGATCGCGCACTTTGCGAAACCCGGGCGTACCGCGCCCGGCAGTAGAATTCGGTGCACGACGCCGATTTCCGCCGGCGGTGCACGCCGGGAATGAAGCCGCGATCCCTGCCCTTCGACGCTTTCCGGGCGTGGGAAAGGGGGAGCGGCGATGGACGAAGTGGACTACAACACCGGCAACGCCACCTTCCGCAGCCTGACGAACCAGCAGGCGCTGATGGCCGGCGAGGTCGCCTCGCAGCTCGGCGGTGGCGCCGACCTCGAACTGACGTCCTACGGCTGCGGCTTCGGCATGTTCGAGCTGGAGTTGATCGCGCGGACGCCGCGGGAAACGGTGTGGTTCCAGGGCCTGGACACCAACGGCGAAGCGGTGGCGCGCCTGCGCGCGGAGCTCGCCGCGCTGCCGAAGGTGCGCGGCTACCGGCTGTTCACGATCAGCATGGCCGAAGCCGCCGACCGCCGGATCGCGCCGACCGAGTGCGGCCTGTTCGTCCAGTCGCTGTGCTACCTCGGCGCGGCCGAGGGGATGGCGGTGCTCAAGGAGGCCCGCAACCGTCATCGGCGGGTGATCGTGGCGGTCACGCCGTTGAACGCGCTGAACGCGGCGTTCGCGGATTCCCTGGCCCGCCAGGGGGTCGTGCGGCCGCTGTTCGCGGACACCCTCGCCGACGAGCTGCGGCGGCTCGGGCTCGGGTTCCGCTCGGTCTCGGTGGACGCCGAGATCGTGGTGCCGCTTTCCGAGACGCGCCAACGGCTTCTCGAGTTCCTGGTGTTCGCCCGGCACCAGCCGTGGCGCGGCCCACCCGGCCGGGCCGCGCTGCTCGACGCCGTGGCCGAGCTGGGGACGGCCGAGGCGGACGTGATCCGCGTCCCGCACCCGGTGGAGGTGTTCACGCTCGATTAGCACCCGCCTCGACCCCGAGACCGGATTCGAACGTCTTGAATGAGTCATTCGGGTCTGGGGAGGTCTTGAATGACTCATTCAAGACGTTTGCCCGGGGCACCGCACCCGTCGGCCGGAGCGAAAAGGAACCCGGGCCTCGAGGGGAGGCCCGGGTTCCTGGGGTGGGGCGCGGGTCAGACGGTGCCCGGCTTCGGCAGCTGCTGCTTGGCCGGGGTGTTCTGGTAGGACGCCAGGTGCCAGGAGCCGTCGCGCTTCACGACGGTCCAGGAGGCCCGGATCGACTGGGAGTCCGCGACCTCGGTCTCGCCCGCGGCGAGGACGCCGCCCTGGGTGATGAGGACGCCGGAATCCGCGGTGAAGAAGCGGATCTCGATCGGGCGCCCGGTGACCTGGGTGCCCTTGTAGTTGCCCGCGAACGACTCCACCAGGAACGCGCGGATCTCCTCGCGGCCCTTCTTGAAGATGCCGGGCAGGATCATCGTGCCGTCTTCGGTGAAGACGTTGGCGAACCCGTCGGCGTCGCCGTAGGCCCACGCGGCGATGACCTTCTGGGTCAGCGCCGCGATCGCGGCCTGGTCGGCCGCGGTGCCGGCTTCGGTCGTGGTCATGGAGTTCTCCCTAGATGTAGAGCGTGTTGGGCTCGAGCCCGCAGAGGACGCGGCCGTACAGTTCGGTGTTGGTGTTCGGGTGCATCAGCGCGTGGAGGTTGACCGCGGTGACGTCGCGGGCGATGCGCTGGATCGGGATGCCGTGGTAGATCGAGGAACCACCGGAGGCCGAAGCCAGGATGTCGATGGACTCCTTGGCCAGCCGGACCACCGCGCCGAGGTCGGCCCGCGCGATCGCGCGCTCCTCGAGCTTCCACGGGCTGCCGTCGGCGACCTTCGTGTCGACCAGCGTGGCCAGCCGGTGCGCGTGGAACTGGGCCTCGTCGATCTTCATCGCCGAGTCGGCCACCTGGTGGTGCGTGATCGGGGCCTCGCGCTGCGATTCGTAGGCGGTGTAGGTGATCTTGCGGTCCGGCAGCCGCTTGAGGAAGCTGTCCTGGGCCGACTTCGCCATGCCCACCAGCGTGCCGACCGACGACACCGAGGCGACCGGCAGCAGCGGCGAGCGGTAGATCGAGCCGGCCGCGCCGCCCTGCCCCTCCAGCACCGCGGGCAGCGGGAGCACGCGCTCGGCCGGGATGAAAACGTCCTGCGCCACCGTCGACACGCTGCCGGTCCCGCGCAGGCCCGCGGTGTCCCAGTCGTCCACGATCAGCAGGTCCGACAGCGGAACCAGCGCCATGATCGGGTACGGCTCACCCTCGGCCGGGACGAGGATCGCGATGATCTCCTGCCACTGCGCGTGCAGCGCCCCGCTGATGAAGCCCCACTTGCCGTTCACCACGACGCCGCCGTCGACCGGCGCGGCCATCGCGGACGGGCTGAGCGTGCCGCACACGCGCACGTCCGGGGTCGAGAACACCTCGTCCTGCACCGCTTCCGGGAAGTGGCAGGCCATCCAGGTGGGGATCCAGTACACCGAAGCCACCCAGGAGGTCGAGCCGTCGGCGCGGCCGATCTCGGTGGCGACGTCGACGAGCGTCCGGGTGTCGGCTTCGAACCCGCCGTAGCGCTTCGGGCGGCGCAGCTTGAACACGCCGGCCTCGGCGAGCGCCTCGATGGACTCCTCGTGCACCCGCCGGTTCTGCTCGGACCAGTTCGCGTGCTTCTTCAGTGCGGGAGCCAGTTCGGCCACGCGGCGAACCAGTTCCTCCCGCGTCGGAACATCGGTGCTCGACACCTTGACCTCCTAGATTGTCGACCGTCCCAGCTTCGCAGCGGGCCCGGGGCAACCGCGTCTTCCTGCTTGCCGGTGGCGTCACGCGGCGGCACGCTCGGAGGTGCGCGGCGGGAGCCCCACGACGTTCTGGCCGTCCCGGCGCGCGAACCAGGTCGCCATCGGCCCGGCCATCGCGGTCGAGACCAGCGCCATGATCACCAGCATCGTGAACAGCATCGGCGACAGCACGCCGAGGTCGAGCCCGATGTTGAGCACCACCAGCTCGGTCAGGCCGCGGCAGTTCATCAGCACCCCGACCTGCAGGGCCCGGTTCCAGTTCTCGCCGACCGCCCGCGCGGACAGCGCCGAGCCGCCGAGCTTGCCCACGACCGCCGCGACGAGGATCAGCGCGCACCACAGCCAGCCTTCGGCGGAGATCAGCGTGATGTTGGTCCGCAGCCCGCTGTAGGCGAAGAACAGCGGCAGCATCAACGCCGTGGTCAGCCCGCCGACCTTGTCCATCAGCCAGGTCGCGACCACGTTGTCGCGCGGGAAGACCAGCCCGAACACGAACGCGCCGAACATCGCGTGCACGCCGATCCACTCGGTGGCCAGCGCGCACAGCAGCACGCCGACCACCGACAGCGGCGCCGCCTTCTGCAGCCGGGCCACCGGAACCCGGGTCACGAGCTTGCGCAGCAGCGGCCGCACGACCAGGCCGAGGAACGCGACGAACGCCACGGTCAGCGCGACCGTCAGCACCACGCCGAACAACGAGGACGCTGTCGTCAGCGCGACCACCAGCGCCAGCAGGCTCCACGCCGTGACGTCGTCGACCACCGCGCAGGTCAGCGCGACCACGCCGGCCTCGGTGCGGAACAAGCCGATCTCGTGCAGGATCCGGACCAGCACCGGCAGCGCCGTGATGCTCAGCGAAACGCCGAAGAACAGGGCGAACGCGAGGAAGCCGACGCCCTCGGGCGCGAACCGGCTGTAGGCGAACACCGCCAGCCCGACCCCGAGCAGGAACGGGAACGCGATGCTGACGTGGCTGACGACCACGGCGAGCCGCCCGCGTCCGCGCAGCAGCCGCGTGTTCAGCTCCAGCCCGGCGAGGAACACGAAGAAGATCACGCCGAGCTGGGCCACGACGTTCAGCTGGGGGATCGCGGCCTTGGGGAGCAGGACCGCCGCGCCCTGCGGCCAGAGGGCACCGAGCACGGACGGCCCGAGCACGATGCCGGCGACGATCTCGCCCATCACCGCGGGTTGCCAGACGCGCTGCCCGAGCCAGCCGACGATCTTGCAGGCACCCACGATGACGGTGATCGCCAGCAGCAGCTGGACCAGTGACGGCCCGGCCGCGGCCTTCGCCTTGGCGACGTTGTCGCCGTCTTCCCCGCTGCCCAGCAGGACGATCGCGACCACGACGGGCACCACGACCAGTCCGATGTAGACACCCAGGGCGCGGCGGATCCCGGTCCGCGTTTTCACGTCGGCCATGTGACTCCGATCAGGGTTCGGTGACGTTCGCGATCGGCGGCGGCGAGCTCGTCCCGGACACCGAGGCGCGCGGAACCAGGCGGGTCCGGGGAGTGCCCACCGGTGCCGCCGATTACCCGACCGAAGCTAACAATCGCGGATCGAGATCCACTCAAGGAGTGACCGTGGGAACGGGCAGCGGCAGCGGCGGACACTCCAGATCGGACCGGTTGCCGGATTTGCGCGCGGGCAGCGTGCCGCCCGACAGGTACTCCGCGATCTTGCCGTCCACGCAGGCGTTGCCGCCCATCAGCGTGTTCGCGTGGTTCAGGCCGCCGGGCACGGCGAGCAACGTGGCGGCCGGGAACCGGGTGCGGGTCTCGAGGCTGCCCTCGAACGGCGTGGCCGGGTCGAGCGTCTCGTCGACCAGCAGCATGCTGTCCAGGCGGTGGCTGCCGACGTTCACCGGCCGGCCGGCCGGGGCGGGCCAGAACGCGCACGGCGCGTTGATCCAGGTGTTCTGCCAGGCGAAGTACGGCGCCTCGGCGAACGCCCGCCAGGTGTCCGCCCGCCACTTGTGCCAGTTCGTGGGCGACTGCGTGTCCGTGCACTCCACGGCCAGGTACGCGGCGTAGGCGTTGTCGTTGCCGCGTCCGCCGATCTGCACGAACAACGTCTTCAGCGTCGCGCCGTCGTGGTGGTTGACCCAGCCGGCGAACGCGTCGGCGACGAGCGTCCAGTGGAGCTGGCGGTAGGCGGCCAGCTGGAAGACGTCGGTCCACTCGTCCGGGCCGACCGCGCCCGCGGCCGGTTCGCGCGCCAGCTCCACCAGCTGCCGGTCGTACACGTTCTTCACGGCGGCCTGGGTCCTGCCGAGGTGGTAGACGTCGTCGTGCGCCGCGACCCAGCCGAAGAACGCGTTCAGGCTCCGGTCGTACCCGGAGTCCTGGGACAGGTTGAGCCGGTAGTAGACGTCCCGGGGGTGCACGCTGCTGTCCAGGACCATCCGGCGTACCCGATCCGGGTGCAGCGTCGCGTAGACCTCTTCGACGTACGTGCCGTACGAGTAGCCGTAGAAGCTCATCTCGGTCACGCCGAGCGCGGCCCGGATGCGCTCCAGGTCCGCCACGGCGTCCGTGGTCTTCATGTTCGCCAGCAGGTCCGGGTCGTTGTGCGCGCCGCAGGCGCGGGCGTAACCCCGGACGCGGTCGAGCCAGGTCCGCTCGAGCTGCGGCGTGACCGGCACGTAGCCAGGCCGGTCGAAGTCCATGTAGCCGGGATCGCAGGACAGTGCGGGCTCGCTCGTGGCGACCCCGCGCGGGTCGAAACCGATCCAGTCGTAGGCGTCCCCGACGTGGCCGGGGACCAGCGTGCCCAGCGTGGCCAGTGCCAGCCCCGGCAGGCCGGGACCGCCCGAGACGGTCAGCATGACGCCCTTGAAAGCGCTCTCCGGGGTCTTGTGCCGGATCCGGGACACCGCGATCCGGAGCTGCTTCCCGGTCGGCCTGCGGTAGTCCATCGGCACCTGGAGCATCCCGCACTGGGCGCCCGCCGCCACCAGGCTCGGGTCCTGGCACGGACCCCAGGTGATGGTGGCCGGCGCTGCGGCGGCGGCCGGGGCACTCACCGCCGAAAACGCCACGGCAACGCCGGCGACCGCGGTGACAATCAGACGTTTCACCTAGTCCACCTCCGGTTGAACCGAACAGATGCGCCGAGGCTAGGCGGGAAGTTCCGCGTCACACGTCTTTGCGGTTGCCGAGCAGGCCGGACCTCCTCGCGAATGCCGACTTCGCGCGCGGGCTGGAGTGCGGCCGGGCGGGGAGTTACGTTGGCTTCCATGGGATTCCCGATCGACGACCTGCTGGCGACGTTGCCCGCCGATCGCGTGCTCACCGATCCTGACCTGCTGGCCGCCTACTGCCGCGACGAAGCCGACCTGTGCGACGCGGGCACGCCGCTCGCCGTCGTGCGGCCGCGGAGCACCGCCGAGGTCGCCGCCACCGTGCGGGTCGCCGCCGCGCACCGGGTGCCGGTCGTCCCGCAGGGCGCGCGCACCGGGCTGACCGGCGCGGCCAACGCGGTCGACGGCGCCCTCGTCGTGTCGCTGACCGGGTTGAACCGGATCCTGGAGATCGACCAGGGCGAGCGGATCGCGGTCGTGCAGCCGGGGGTGGTCAACGCCGAGCTGAGCCGGGCCGCCGCCAAGGAAGGGCTCGCCTACCCGCCGGACCCCGGTTCCTGGGAGTCCTCGACGATCGGCGGCAACGTCTCGACCGACGCGGGCGGCATGTGCTGCGTCAAGTACGGCGTCACCGGCGAGTACGTGCTGGGCCTGGAAGTCGTGCTCGCCGACGGCGAGGTGCTGCGCTGCGGCCGCCGGACCGTGAAGGGCGTCGCCGGCTACGACCTGACCGCGTTGTTCGTCGGCTCGGAGGGCACCCTCGGGATCATCACCGAAATCACCGTCCGGCTCCGGCCCGCGGCCCGGGAGGCCCGGACCATGGTGGCGGTGTACCCGACGGTGGCGGCGGCCGGGCGGGCGGTGGCCTCGATCACCGCCGCCGGTCACGTTCCGAGCATGCTCGAGCTGCTCGACCGCACGCACCTGCGGGCCATCGAGGCCTATCGCCCGATGGGCCTGGACACCGAAGCCGCGGCCATGCTGCTGGTCGCGACGGACACCGGCGACGGCACCGACCTCGCCGCGATCGCCGAGTGCTGCCGGGCGGCCGGCGCGAGCGAGCTGTACGCCGCCGGGGACGCGGTCGAAGCCGAGGCGCTGACCAGCGCACGCCGGCTGGCACACCCGGCGATGGAACAGCTGGCCGCGCAGGCGTTCCCCGGCGGCCGGGGCGGTCTCGTCGTGGACGACGTGGCCGTGCCGAGGTCACGGGTCGCCGACCTCGTCGCCGGTGTCGAGGAGATCGCGGCGCGGCACGACGTCCTGGTCGGCGTGGTCGGCCACGCCGGCGACGGGAACCTGCATCCGGTCATCGTGGTGGACCGGGCGGATCAGTCCAGTATGGACCGTGGGCGGCAGGTGTTCGACGAGATCATGCGGCTGGGGCTCTCGCTGGGCGGCACCTGCACCGGCGAGCACGGCGTCGGCCTGCTCAAGCGGGACTGGCTTGCGCGGGAGATCGGACCCGTCGGCGTGCGGGTCCACCGGGCACTGAAACTCGCGCTCGACCCGGACGGGATCTTCAACCCCGGCAAGGTGATCGCGCCCCGCTGACGGCATCCCGGAGGAAGGCAGCCGCCGTCCCGGCTGGAACCATCGGCAGGATGAAGATACTTGCGGGGGAAGGAAAAGCGCCCGCGGTGGCGGTCATCGCCGGCACCCCCTACGACTCCGGTCTCGGCGCCGGGCTGCTGCGGGCCCGCGGGCTGGCGGCCGATCCGTACGCCATGGCGGCTTCGCCGGACGAGCAGGACTCGTTGCAGTACGAGGATCCCGGCGCGCTGGCGGCGGCGTTCCACGCCCGCCTCCGTGAGCTGCGCGCCCGGGGGACCGAGCAGGCGATGCTCTTCTGCAACTCGCTGTCCGCCGTGGTGGACCACGACAGCGCGGCGCTGCCGGTGGTCTCGCCCGGGACGGTCTACCGGGAAGCGTTCCCGAAGCTGCGTTCTTCCCTGGTGGTGACCGGGAACGCGCACGCCGTCGTCGGCGTCGAGCGGGCCGCGTGGCAGGTCAGCCCCGGCCACCGGCTGCTCGGGGTGTCGGATCCCGCGCTGGTGCGCGGGATCGAGGCCGGCGACCCGGCGGCGGCGTTCGAGGCTTCGCACCTGCCGACCACCCTGCGCCTCGCCGAGCGCCTCGGCCTGGACGCCGTCGTCCTGGCGTGCACGCACTTCACGGCCGTGCTGCCGTTCGTGACCGAAACCTGTGCGCTGCCCGTCATCGACGTCGGCACCAGGCTCGTCGAACTGACCGGCCGGGCGGTCGCGGCCCGGACACTCGCCGCCTGAACGAAGAGAACCCGTGCGGTCCGCACGGGTTCTCTCCGGGCCGGGAGCGTCAGCCGGCGAACAGCCGCCGGTTCCACCAGGTCGAGGTCCGGCGGCCGACCACCCCGGTCAGCGCGTCGATCTCCTTCGACAGGACACGAAGGTCTTCGGCCACGAGCGCCTGCGGGCCGTCGCACATGGCTTCCTCGGGATGCGGGTGGACGTCGACGAGGATCCCGTCCGCGCCGACGGCGATCGCCGCCCGGGACAGGGGGAGGACGAGGTCCCGCCGTCCGCCGGAGTGCGAGGGGTCGATCATCACGGGCAGGTGCGAGAGCCCCTGGACGACCGGGATCGCCGAGATGTCGAGCGTGTTGCGGGTGGCGGTCTCGAAGGTCCGGATCCCGCGCTCGCACAGGACGATGTCGAGGTTGCCGCGCTGCGCGATGTACTCGGCGGCCATCAGCCATTCCTCGATGGTGGAGTTCATGCCGCGCTTGAGCAGCACCGGCTTGCCCGCCTCGCCGGCGGCCTGCAGCAACGAGAAGTTCTGCATGTTCCGGGTGCCGATCTGCAGCATGTCCGCGTACCCGGCGACCATCTCGACGTCGTGGGCCGCGACCACCTCGGTGACGATCGGCAGGCCGGTCTGCGCGCGGATGTCGGCGAGGATCTGCAGGCCGCGCTCGCCGAGGCCCTGGAAGGCGTAGGGCGACGTGCGCGGCTTGAACGCGCCGCCGCGCAGCAACGTCGCCCCGGCCGCCTGAGCCATCCGGGCCGCGGCCAGGGTCTGCTCCGGCGTCTCGACCGCGCACGGCCCGGCGATCAGGGTGACCGTGTCCGGGCCGATCGGCACCCCGCGGACGTACACAGTGGACCGTTGCGGGTGGTGCTGCAGGCTCACCAGCTTGTACGGGGCGGAGATGCGGGTGACGCTCTGCACCCCGCGCATCCCGCCGAGGTTGAGCGTCTCGAACCGGTCGACGTCACCGATGAGCCCGACGATCACCCGGCTCACGCCGCGGCTGACGAAGGCTTCGCCACCCGCTTCCGTCACCCGGTCGACGACGGCCTCGACATCTGCGGTCCCCGCATCGGTAGCCATGACGATGACCATGATTTCTGCACCCTCCAGCGCTACGGACTCGGCCACCGGCGGGCGCCGGCGGTGTCCCGGTGGATCGAGCATCCAGCGGGGCGGCGAAGCACCGCGTCTCCGCGGCTGCGCAATCGTCCGGGGGCCAGGGGAGGCGACCGGTGTGTCCGTTCCGCCGGCCGGGCTGAGGTCGGGCCGGCTCGCGCGGTTCGGACCGGCCCGGCCTCGGCCCTCCGGCGTCCACCCCGGAGCCCGGCACGGTCGCGGTTCAGTCGCCCGGCTGGTGCCGCTGCCGTGCGACGGATCCAGCCACTCGCTCGCGATCCGGACGTCGCGAACGACTCATGCGCGACACCGGATCCGCCGCAGCCGGGGCAGCCAGGCCGGGCGATTCGCCGGAGCCCCGCCCGTCCCCGGCGGAGTCAGGGGAGGCGGCCGGTGATGAGGGCGGCGAGCCGGGTCACGCCCTCGTCGATCAGGTCCGGGGTGAGCAGGCTGATCGACAGCCGCAGCTGCGTGAACCCGCCCTTGCCGCCGTAGAAGTGGTGCATCGGGGTGAAAAGGACGCCGTGGTCGCGGGCGGCGACGGCCAGCAGGTCGTCGTCGACGGGGAACGGTACGGTCACCGTGATGAAGAACCCGCCCGTCGGCGTGTTCCAGCTGACCCCGGGGCAGCCGCCGAGCGTGCGGGTGAGCCCGGCCAGCGTCAGCCGCAGGTTGCGCTGGTAGATCGCCGTCTCGCGCGCGTTGGCCCTGGTCAGGCTCAGGTCGTTGAGCAGGAGCTTCCCCGCGATCACGGCCTGGGCGATGGGGGAGGTGTTCACCGTGAGCATGCCTTTGAGCTTCGACAGCTGATCGGCGAGCAGGCCTCCGCCGGCCACGGGCTGATCCGCCACCACGTAGCCGACGCGGGCGCCGGGCATGCCGGTCTTGGCGAAGGAACCGAGGTACACCACGGTCCCCGCCTCGTCGAGCGCCTTCAGCGAGGGCAGCCGGTCCGCTCCGAAGAGCCCGTAGGCGTTGTCCTCGAGCAGCAGGATCCCGTGCTCCTCGGCGATCTCCAGAAGCCGGCGGCGCGCGGGCAGGTCCATGCTGGTGCCGGTGGGGTTGGCGAAGTCGGGGGTCACGTAACAGGCCCGGACCCGCTCGCCCGCCTCGCGCGCCAGTTTCAGCTGGTGCGCCAAGTCGTCGAGGTCGATGCCGTTCCCGGTGGACCGCACCGGCCGCACGGGGGTGTCGGTGAGCAGCGCCGCCCCGGTGAGGCCGACGTAGGTGGGGGCGGGGGCGAGCAGCACGTCCCGCTCGTCCGTGCGCAGCGCCCGGAGCACCAGGAACATCGCCTCCTGGCAGCCGACGGTGACGACCACGGACTCGGGGGCGGCGACGATGTGCTCGTCCTCGGCGAGGTTGCGGGCGATGAGGTCGGCGATCACGCCTTTCGTGGCACCGTACTGGAAAAGCGTACGGGTGACTTCGGCCTCGCTCAGTTTCCGGTCACGCCGGAGGTGGTCGCAATAAGCGTCGAGGTACCGGTGGATCTGGCCGACGTCGAAGAATTCTTCGTACGGCCGGCCGGCCGCCATGGAAATGGCCTGCGGATATTCGTCGATCAACTCGTTGAGCAGGTTCATCGACGAGATGGCCGGATCGGCGAGCGATCCGTGCAACGTTTCCACGCTCAGTTGGGTTGACAACCGTATCGCCTCTCCTGCGGCCGATCACCGGGTGATCAGTATGCGACCCGGTGCGCTGCCACGGCTTCTCCGGCCATGCGTTGTCCGGCGGCCGGCGCGGGCAACGGAAGAGAGGACAGTGCCGGCCCGTTTTGCGATTCTCGACGGTGGGACGCGAGACGCCAGGCACCGAATACCCGTCAGTGGAGGTTGGAGACCGTGCAGAACGCACTCCGGGACATGACCATCGATTACGTCGAGCTGTACGTGGACGATATCGAACGGAATCTCGCCTGGCTCGTCGACGGGTGCGGTTTCGTCGTGCGCGCGGAGTCGGCCCCGTCGGGCGGGACGACGCGGTCGGTCACCGTCGGGCAGGGCGAGATCGACCTGGTGCTGACGCAGTCGGGCGAGGACCACCCCGCGCACGCCTACGTGGAGCGGCACGGGGACGGGATCGGCGACATCGGCATCCGGGTGCCGGACGCCGCCGCGGCGTTCGCCGAGGCCGTGCGGCGCGGGGTGCGCCCGGTCATGGCGCCCGTCACCCGGGGAGCGGTGACCCTAGCGACGATCGCCGGCTTCGGCGACGTGACGCACACGTTCGTGCAGCGACCGGACGACGCGGGGGTGGCCGACGTGCGCGGCCTCGTCGCGGTGCCCGAGAGCGGTGCCGCCGCGGGGACCGGGCTGCACAAGGTGGACCACTTCGCGATCCCCGTCGAGGCGGGCCGGATGGACGAGACCGTCGAGTACTACCAGCGGACACTGGACTTCGAGCTCATCCTCACCGAGCGGATCGTCACCGGCGACCAGGGGATGTTCATCAAGGTCATCCAGAGCAAGTCGCGCGCGGTCACGTTCACGCTCGTCGAGTCGGACACCAGCCTGGCGGTCGGCCAGGTCGACCGGTTCCTCAAGGACAACGACGGCTCGGGCGTGCAGCACCTGGCCTTCAGCACCACCGACATCCTGTCCACGGTGCGGCAGCTGACCGCCGACGGCATCGAGCTGCTGACGACGCCCGCCGCCTACTACACCGCGCTCGCGAACCGCGTGCACCCGGAGAAGTACTCCGTCGACGAGCTGCGCGACCTGCACGTCCTGGTCGACGAGGACCACGACGGCCAGCTCTACCAGATCTTCGCCAAGTCCGTGCACCCGCGGAACACGCTCTTCCTGGAGATCATCGAGCGGGCGGGCGCGACGTCCTTCGGCAGCTCGAACATCAAGCACCTGTACGACAGCGTCGAAGCGGACCAGGTGCCGGGGCCGGCCGGGGACTGACCGGCCCGGAAGCGCAGCACAATCGCGAAGACGTGCCCGGTGAACCGTCCCGGGCAGACTGGAATCCGCTCACCGCGGCGCGCGGCCGCGCCCGACACCGTCAGACCGTCCTAAGTGGAGTGAGGTTATCGTGTCCAATCCGTTCGAGGACGCCGACGCCCGGTACCTGGTCCTGGTCAACGACGAAGGCCAGTACAGCCTGTGGCCCGCCGGCATCGCCGTCCCGGCCGGCTGGAGCACGGCGCGCGGCGCGGACTCCCGCGCGAACTGCCTCGAATACATCGAAGCGCAGTGGACGGACATGCGGCCGAAGAGCCTCGTCCGGGCCGAACGGGCGTGACCGGGATGGATCTCCGACGGGACCTGGTGGGTTCGGGGTGGAACGACACGGCGCGGGACGTTCCCGTGACGGTGTTGCCGGAGCTGTTCGCGGCGCAGGCCGCGCGGACGCCGGACGCCGTCGCGGTGGAGTCCGGGGGCGTGGCGTGGTCGTACGCGGAGCTGGACGCGCGGTCGAGCCGGCTGGCGCGCCACCTGGTGGGGCTGGGCGTGGGGCCGGAGCGCTTGGTGGCGGTGGCGTTGCCGCGGTCGCTGGAGATGGTGGCGGCGGTGCTGGGCGTGGCCAAGGCCGGCGCGGCTTATTTGCCGATCGATCCCGGGTATCCCGTGGAGCGGATCGGCTACATGCTCGACGACGCCGCCCCGAGCCTGCTGATCACCGACCGGGCCACTTCGGCACGGCTGCCGGAAGCGGCGGGCGTGGCCGTGCTCGACGTCGGCGACGCCGCGGTGACCGCGGCCGTGGCGCAGCAGCCCGACGGCCCGGTCACCGATGCGGACCGGATCGCGCCGTTGCGGGCCGCGCACCCGGCGTACCTGATCTACACGTCCGGCTCCACCGGGCGGCCCAAGGGCGTGGTGGTCACCCACCAGGGGCTGGCGAGCCTGTCCGCGTACCTCATCTCGACCTTCGCCATCGGGCCGGAGTCACGGGTGGGGCAGGTGGCCTCGCTGAGCTTCGACGCGGCCGTCATGGAACTGGTGATGTCGCTGCCGGCCGGCGCGGCGCTGGTGCTCCCGCCGCCGCGGCAGCTGGCCGGCGAGGTGCTGGCCGAGGCGCTGCACGAGCTGCGCGTCAGCCACGCCCTGGTCGGGCCGGCGTCCCTGGCCGGGGCGGCGCCGGACCAGCTGCCCCTGCTCGAGTGCATGATGGTCGGCGGCGAGGCGTGCTCCGGTGAGGTCTGCGCCGAGTGGTCGCCGGGGCGGCGGATGTTCAACGCCTACGGCCCGACCGAGGCGACGGTGGCGGTGACCCTGAGCGGGCCGCTGTCCGGAGCGGACGCTCCGCCGATCGGGAAGCCGATCTGGAACGCCCGGGTGTACGTGCTGGACGAGCGGCTGGAAGCGGTGCCGCCGGGCGTGCCCGGCGAGCTGTACATCGCCGGCCCGGGTTTGGCGCGAGGCTACCTCAACCAGGCCGGGCTGACCGCGCAGCGGTTCGTGGCCTGCCCCTTCGGTTCCGGGGAACGGATGTACCGGACCGGGGACCTGGCGCAGTGGCGGGAAGACGGCCAGCTGGAGTACCTGGGCCGGGTGGACCAGCAGGTCCAGGTCCGCGGGTTCCGCATCGAGCCGGGTGAGATCGAGGCCGTGCTGGCCGGGCAGCCCGGAGTGGCCCAGGCCGTCGTGGTGGCCCGCGAGGACCGGCCGGGCGACCAGCGCCTGGCGGGCTACGTCGTGCCCACGCCGGGGAGCCGGGTGGACCCGGCCGGGATCCGGGCCGCCGCGGCCGCGGTGCTGCCCGGCTACATGGTGCCCGCCGCGGTGGTGGTGCTGGACGCGCTGCCGCTGACGGTCAACGGGAAGCTGGACCGGAAGGCCCTGCCCCCGCCGAAGTACGCCGCCGGAACCGGCCGCGAGCCGTCCACCCCGGCCGAAGAGATCCTGTGCGAGCTGTTCGCCGAAATCCTCGGCGTGGACCGGGTCGGCGTGGACGACAGCTTCTTCGACCTGGGCGGCCACTCGCTGCTGGTCGCCCGGCTGATCAGCCGGGTGCGGTCGGTGCTGGGGGTGGAGCTGGAGATCCGGACGGTGTTCGACCACCCGACGGTCCAGCTGCTGGCCAAGTCGCTGGACGGCGCCGCGCGGGCGTGGCCGGCGCTGGAGCGGGCCGAGCGGCCCGAGCGCCTGCCGTTGTCGTTCGCGCAGCGCCGGCTGTGGTTCCAGGCGCAGCTCGAGGGGCCGAGCGCCACCTACAACGTGCCGTTCGCGTGGCGGCTGCACGGTCCGGTGGACGCGGGTGCGCTGCGCGCGGCACTGGGCGACGTGGCCGGGCGGCACGAGGCGTTGCGGACGGTCTTCCCGGCCGCGAACGGGCAGCCGTACCAACAGGTTCTCCCGCCCGCGCGGGCGGTGCCCGACCTCACCGTGGTGCCGGCCGCCGAAGCCGACCTGGCCGAGCTGACCGGGCAGGCGGCGCGGTACGTGTTCGACCTGGCCGAAGAGCTGCCGGTGCGGGCGTGGCTGTTCGAGCTGGGGGCCGACGAGTCCGTGCTGGTGCTGCTCACGCACCACATCGCCAGCGACGGCTGGTCGCTCGGGGTGCTGCTGCGGGACCTGGGACAGGCGTACGAGGCGCGGCTGGCCGGCCACCGTCCCGAGTGGACGGACCTGCCGGTGCAGTACGCGGACTACACGCTCTGGCAGCAGGGGCTGCTGGGTGAGGACTCCGGCGACGGCAGCGTGCTCGCCCGGCAGGTGGCGTACTGGGAGTCGACGCTGGCCGACCTGCCCGAGCAGCTGGACCTGCCGTTCGACCGGTCCCGCCCGGCACATCCCTCCCACCGCGGCGGGCACGTCGACGTCGACGTGGACGCCGGGCTGCACGGCCGGCTCGTGGAGCTCGCGCGCGAGCACCAGGTGACGGTGTTCATGGTGCTCCAGGCCGGGCTCGCGGTGCTGCTGTCCCGGTCCGGGGCCGGCACCGACATCCCGATCGGCGTGCCGGTGGCCGGCCGCGGCGGGGACGAGGCGCTGCACCAGCTCGTCGGGTTCTTCGTCAACACGTTGGTGCTGCGGACGGACCTGTCGGGCGACCCGAGCTTCGCGGAGCTGCTCCGCCGGGTCCGCGACCGGGACCTGGCGGCGTACGCGCACCAGGACGTGCCCTTCGAACGGCTGGTGGAAGTCCTGAACCCGGTCCGGTCGGCCGCGCACCACCCGCTGTTCCAGGTGATGCTGGCTTCCGACGAGGAAACCCGCCGGGAGTGGGCCGTCCCGGGCCTGCGGGCCCAGGACCTGGAGCTGGCCGGGAGCTCGGCCAAGTTCGACCTGACGCTGACCTTCCGGTCGCGG
Organism: Amycolatopsis sp. NPDC028719; assembly: GCF_055565395.1. Classification (NCBI taxonomy): domain Bacteria; kingdom Bacillati; phylum Actinomycetota; class Actinomycetes; order Pseudonocardiales; family Pseudonocardiaceae; genus Amycolatopsis; species Amycolatopsis sp. NPDC028719. The sequence continues at coordinate 984,384 of NZ_JBVHUL010000003.1, read as the reverse complement.
CACGAACCGGACGGCGCCCCGGGCGGGATCGGCCTCGCGCTGGAGTACGCGGCGGACCTGTTCGACCACGGCACCGTGCGGGCGCTGGCCGGGCGGCTGATCGCGCTGCTGGGCCAGTTCACCGCCGAGCCGGGGCTGCGGGTCGGCGACGCGGACCTGCTGACGGCGGCCGAGCGGGACCTGGTCGTCTCGCGGTGGAACGACACGGCGCGGGACGTTCCGGTGACGGTGCTGCCGGAGCTGTTCGCGGCGCAGGCCGCGCGGACACCGGACGCCGTCGCGCTCGAGTCCGGCGGCGTGGCGTGGTCGTACGCGGAGCTCGACGCCCGCTCGACCCGGCTGGCGCGCTACCTGGTCGGGCTGGGGGTCGGGCCGGAGCGGGTGGTGGCGGTCGCGGTGCCGCGGTCGGCGGAGATGGTGGCCGCGGTGCTCGCGGTGGCCAAGGCCGGCGCGGCCTACCTGCCGATCGACCCGGGGTACCCGGCCGACCGGATCGCGTACATGCTCGGCGACGCCGACCCGGTCGTGGTGCTCACGACCCGGCAGGCCGGGGCGGAGCTGCCCGGCCGGGACCGGCTGGTCGTCCTGGACGACCCGAGGGTGGCCGCGGTGGTCGCGGACCTGCCCGGCGGCACGGTCGCCGACCAGGACCGGCTCGCGCCGCTGCGGGCCGCGCACCCGGCCTGGGTGATCTACACGTCCGGGTCCACCGGGCGCCCCAAGGGCGTGGTGGTCAGCCACCGGGGCGTGGCCAACCTGGCCGCGTTCATGGTCGAGACCCTGGCCGTCACGCCGGAATCCCGGGTGGCCCAGCTCCTTTCGCTGAGCTTCGACATGTCGCTGCTCGAACTGCTGTCGGCGTTGTCCTCCGGGGCGGCGCTGATCCTTCCCCCGCCGGGGCAGCTGTCCGGCGACGAGCTGGCCACCACGCTGCGCGAGCTCCGGGTCAGCCACGCCGTGGTGGCGCCGGCCGCCCTGGCCGGGGCGGCCCCGGAGAGCCTGCCCGAGCTGGAGTGCCTGGTCGTCGGCGGGGAGGCCCTGCCGGGCGAGGTCGTCGCCGAGTGGTCGGCGGGCCGGCGGCTGTTCAACGCCTACGGCCCGACCGAGACGTCGGTGTGCACGACGATCAGCGGACCGCTGTCGGGTGCCGGGGCCCCGCCGATCGGCGGGCCGAACTGGAACGTGCGGGCTTACGTGCTGGACGGCCGGCTGGCACCGGTGCCGCCGGGCGTGGCCGGCGAGCTCTACCTGGCCGGCCCGGGCGTCGCCCGCGGGTATCTGAACCAGGCCGGGCTGACCGCGCAGCGGTTCGTGGCCTGCCCCTTCGGCTCAGGGGAACGGATGTACCGGACCGGGGACCTGGTGCGCTGGCGCGAGGACGGCGAGCTGGACTACCTCGGCCGGGTGGACCAGCAGGTCAAGGTCCGCGGGTTCCGCATCGAGCCGGGGGAGATCGAAGCCGTGCTGGCCGGGCAGCCGGGCGTGGACCAGGCCGTGGTCGTGGTCCGGGAAGACCGGCCGGGAGACCGGCGTCTCGTGGGCTACGTGCAGCCCGAGGCCGGCCGCGCACCGGATCCGGCGGAGCTGCGGGCCGCGGCCGCGCGGCTCCTGCCCGGCCACATGGTGCCCAACGCGGTGGTGGTGCTGGCCGCGCTTCCGTTGTCGCTCAACGGGAAGCTGGACCGGAAGGCCCTGCCCGAACCGACGTTCACCACCGGGGCCGGCCGAGCGCCGGCCACGCCCCTCGAAGAGCGCCTGTGCGCGCTGTTCGCCGAGGTGCTCGGGGTGGAGCGGGCCGGGGTCGAGGACAGCTTCTTCGACCTGGGCGGGCATTCGCTGCTCGCCGCCGTGCTCGTCGCCCGGCTGGAAGAGGAGTTCGGCATCGCGCTCAGCCTGCGGGACTTCCTGGCCGACCCGTCCGTCCGCGGCATCACCCAAGGGAGGAACGAACGATGATGGACCTGGCCGCCAACGGCGTCACCGTCTACTCGACCTGCCGGTCCAGCATCGGTTACCACGAGCAGCACCACCTGCGCAAGCTGCTGGACATCGCCGGGTGGGCCGACGAAGCCGGCTACCGCGGAGCCTTGATCTACAGCGACAACACGTCGGTCGACTCCCTGATGGCGGCGCAGGCGGCCATCGCGAACACCGAGAGCTTCGTGCCGCTCGTCGCGATCCAGCCGATCGACCTGAGCCCGTTCGCGCTGGCGCGCTCGGTGTCGTCCCTGGCGCACCTGTACGGCAGGCGGATCGACATCAACTTCGTCAGCGGCGGGTTCAGCCGCGATCTCGCCGTCCAGGGCGACACCGTGTCGCACGACGACCGGTACGACCGGCTCACCGAGTACGCGACGATCGTCCGCAAGCTGCTCGGCGGCGGCATGGTCAACTTCGCCGGCGAGTACTACAACTTCCGCCGCGCCCGGCTCACCACGCCGGTGCCCCACGAGCTGCTCCCCAAGGCGTACGTGTCCGGCTCGTCGACGGCCAGCCTGAACGCGGGCGAGGCACTGGGCCTGAGCCAGCTCTCGTTCCCGTTGGTGCCGGAGGACTTCGTCCGCCCGGACCTGCGCAAGAACCAGTTCGGCTCGGGCATCAGCGTGGGCATCATCGCGCGGGACGACTCCGCCGAGGCCTGGCGGATCGCGCACGAGCGGTTCCCCGCCGACCCCGAAGGGGCCGCGAGGATGAAGCTGCTGCTCGCCGCCGGGACGTCGTCCTGGCAGCCCCAGCTCGCTTCCGTGCCCATCCCCGACGAATCGCCGGGACAGGCGTACTGGCTGGTGCCCTTCCGGTACCACCACACGTTCTGCCCCTACCTGGTGGGCAGTCACGACGAGGTGGCACGGGCGGTGGAGACGTACCTCAGGGGCGGCATCCGCACCTTCGTCCTCGACATCCCGCGGGAACCGGAAGACCTGTGGAACGCGCGGATCGCGATCGAGCGCGCCGTCACGGCCGTGGGTGGAACCGGGGCGGCACCGCACGCCGCCGCCTGACCGGGTCTCCGCCTTCATCCAAGGCGGCCTGACGGAAACCGGCGACGCCCACCAGGCGTCGCCGGTTTCCCTTTACGCAAAGAGAAAGGGCGCCGGGAAAGATCCCGGCGCCCTTTCCGCTGCCTCCGCTCAGGGCGTGAGGATCGTGAAGCCGTTCGCCGGGTGGGTGCCGTCGGCCAGGCTCCGGAACACCTTCGCGATCGCCTCGGGACCGTTGGCGGCGGTGACACTCAGCCAGGACTCGGTGGCGTCGATGAACTCGTCCTCGGCGGCGTGGTAGCGGGCGAAGAACGCGTCTTCCCCCTCGGCCTCGATCGTCGCGCCCTCGACCGCGGGCGTGAAGAACAGTTCCGGCGCGGGGTCGGCGAGCTCCGGCGGCGGCTGCGCGCCGTGCGTCCAGCCCAGCAGCGCGACGTGCACCAGGCCGGAGCGGAACTTGCCGTGGATGGCGGTGAGCACGGCGGCGTCCCCGGCGAGGTCGACGCACAGGACCGGACCGGCGGGCACCGCCGGCAGCGCGTCGTAGGTGGTCACCTCGTCGAACAGCCCGAGACCGGTGAGGAACTCCGCGTGGCCGCCGCCGGTGAGCCCGATGGTGCGCACGTTCGCGGCGCCGCGCAGGCGGTGCGCGATCCCGATGCCGACCTTGCTCGACGCGGAGGTGATGAGCACGGTGAGCCCGTCGTCACCCGCCTGGCCGGCGGCGAAGTCCGCGACGTGGAAGGCCGCGGGGTAGATCGGCCGCAGCAGGGTCCGGCGGTCGTCGCGGTCGTCGGCCGGGCCCGCCGGCTGGAACGTCTGGTACCAGGGGTGGGCGAAGTACCGGCCCGGCGTGGTGTCCACGAACCCGCGCGAGGCCGGCTCCGGCCGGACCACGTGGTGGCTCGACGACGGCAGGAACCCGAAGAACCGGTCGCCGGTCGCGTAACCGGGGTGGTTCGACCGGGCCACCCGGGCGAAGCCCCAGAGCGGAAGCCGGCCCAGGACCGGGTCCGGCGCGGGGAACGCGTCCCAGAAGTTCAGCGGCGGGATGGCGCCCCACCGCGCGTAGGTCACGTTGTTCATGGTCAGCGCCAGCCGCTCGACCGCGAGCTCGACCTCGCCCGCCTCGAGCCCGGCCGCGGCGACGTCGCGCACCTCGCCGGCCGCGAGGTCGTCGCGCTCGATCAGCAGTTCCCATCTTGCCGCTTCGGTCATCCGTGTTCTCCTTGCTGGATCGTCAGGCCGCGTGGCCGTCGGTGGGTACGAGGGCAGCCGCGGGGAGGCCGGCAGCGCGCTCCATGGTGTCCTCGGGCTCGGGCGCGCCGCATCTCCCGCGGTGCCCCGTCGAGGTGGAGACACGATTCCGCCCGGCGAACCGGAATTCGCCGGGCGGAATCGGGTGGGGCGGGTCCGGCCGGATCAGCTCCCGGCGTGGGCCGTGATGAACTCGGCGACCGAGCGCGGGCGCAGGTCCACCCAGTTCTCCCGGACGTAGTCCAGGCACTCCTCGCGCCGGCCCGGCCCGTGCACGACGGTCCAGCCGCCCGGTGCCGGCGCGAACGCCGGCCACAGCGAGTGCTGGTTCTCGTCGTTGCGCAGGACGGTGTAGTTGGAGTCCGGCTCTTCGAACGGGTTCGCCATCGGTTGCTCCCTCCGGCTCAGGCCGCCGCGGCGGCGGTGTCGATGTGGTCGGCCAGCCCGGCCACGGTGGGGATGTCGAACAGCACGTTGATCAGCAGGTCGACCCCGGCCTCGGAGCGGATCCGGCTGAGCAGCCGCATCGCCGCCAGCGACTGGCCGCCGAGGTCGAAGAAGCTGTCGTCGATGCCGACCTGGGACACCTCGAGCACCGAGCTGAAGATCGCGCACAGCTTCTCCTGCAGCGGCGTCTCCGGGGCCCGGTAGGCCGACGCGGCCTCGAAGTCGGGCTCCGGCATCGCCTTGCGGTCGAGCTTGCCGTTCGACGTCAGCGGGAGCGACTCCAGCTGGATGAGCGCGGCCGGAATCATGTAGTCGGGCAGCGTCTCCCTGGCGTGCGCGCGCAGCGCCCCCAGGTCGATGTCACCGGACTCCGGCACGACGTACCCGACCAGCCGCTTCTCGCCCGACTCGAGCACGCGCACCACGACGACGACCTGCGCGAGCCCGGGGTAGCTGCTCAGCGCTGCCTCGACCTCGGCCAGCTCGACCCGGAAGCCGAGGATCTTCACCTGGCTGCTCGCCCGGCCGACGTACTCGATCAGGCCGTCGTCGTTGCGGCGCGCCAGGTCCCCGGTGCGGTACATGCGGGCGCCCGGCTCGCCGAACGGGTCCGCGACGAACACCTCCGCGGTCAGGTCCGTGCGGCCGAAGTAGCCCCGCGAGACCCCGCGACCGGCGATGTAGATCTCGCCCTCGATGCCTCTCGGCACCGGGGTGAGGCGCTCGTCGAGGATGTGGATCGTGACGTCGTCGAACGCGTCCCCGACCGGCACCAGCGTGCCGGGCCGGTACGACGAGGTCAGCGGGTGGTGCGCCGAGAACAGCGAGCACTCCGTGACCCCGTACATCGCCCGGATCACGAGGTCCGGGCAGGCGTCCAGCACCCGGCGCACCGCGTTCGGGGCGATCACGTCGCCGCCGGTGAGGATCTCGGTCAGGCCGGTGAACGTCTCGAGCGACTCCTCCGCGAGCACCCGGAACAGCCCGGCCGTCAGGTGGATCCCGGTGATCCGCTCGCCCGCGATCAGCTCGCGCAGCGTCGCCGGCGTCAGCTGCCCCGGCGGCGCGACGACGATCCGGCCGCCGTGCAGCAGCGGCATCCAGATCTCGTACGTGGACACGTTGAACGCGTACGGCGCCACCATCAGCACCCGCGCGTGCCGCTCGACCGTCCACTGGGTGTTGAAGATCAGCCGCACCACGTCCCGCTGGGTCACCGCGACCCCCTTGGGGTGGCCGGTGGAGCCGGACGTGTGGATCACGTAGGCCAGCTGGTCCGGGTGGATCGGCACCGACGGGTCGGTGGCCGGCTGCCCGGCGGTGGCCGGGTCGTCGTCGACGACCACGACCGGCACCCCGGACGGCAGGCCCGCGTCCCGCGTGGTGGTGTCGGCCAGCAGCACCGACACTTCCGCGTGGTCCACGACCCACTGCCGGCGCTCGGCCGGGTAGTCCTCGTGCACCGGCACGTAGACGCCGCCGGCCTTGACGGTCGCGAGGATCGCCACCACCAGGTCGATCGACCGCTCCAGCAGCACCGCCACCCGGTCGTCCTGGCGGACGCCGAGCCCGATGAGCCGGTGCGCGAGGCGGTTGGCCCGCTCGTCGAGCTCCCGGTAGGTCAGCGCGGCCGGGCCCGCGGACACGGCGACGGCGTCCGGCGTCCGCGCGACCTGCCCGGCGAACCGCTCGGAGATGACAAATGATTCCATCTGCGTGGTCCCCATCCCTGTCCCTAGCCCGCCAGCGTGTCCGGCACGTCCGGCGCGTCGCTGTCGCGGAACGCCCGCAGCGCCAGCGGCCCGTCGAAGATGTCCCGCATGCCGGAGACGCCGGACAGCATCCGGGCGAAGTCGATCTTGCGCGGGCGCAGGCGCTTCGGGTCGATGCTCTGCTGCGCCGCCTCGAAGTAGTCCTCTTTGGACTTCGTGCGGTCGTAGAAGAACCGGACGAACTCCAGCAGCGAGGTGAGGAATTCGCGGTAGTTGCGCTCGTAGCGCTCGTAGAGCACTTCTTCCTGGTCCGGGTTGCGCAGCGCGAGGTTGGCCGTCTCGAACAGGCCGAGGGAGCCGCGCAGGGTCAGGCCGACACCGGTGGACAGCAGCGGGTCGATGAACGCCGCCGAGTCGCCGACCAGGGCCCAGCCCGGACCGTAGAACTTCTTGCAGGTGTAGGACCAGTCCTTGATCGTGCGGTAACCGCTGACGCGGGTGGCCGGCGCGGTGAGCGAGGTGATCTCGTCGGCCGCGGCCAGCTCGCTGGCGTGCAGCTCCTCCAGCGACTTGCCCGCCTTCTTGTACTCGTCGATGGGCGTCACGTAACCGACGCTCACCGTCGAGTCCGACAGCGGGATGAACCAGAACCAGCCGTGCGGGCGGTTCTCGGTGAGCGTGTCGCCCCACCGCGTCCCGCTGTAGCGGTTGCAGTTCTGGAAGTACGCCCAGACCGCGATGTTGCGCAGGTCGTTGTGGTACTCGATGAGGTCGAGCTTGCGCGGGAGCAGGTGCTGCTGGCCGGACGCGTCGATCACCAGCGTCGACCCGACGGTGGTCGGTTCGGCGTCGCCCTTGCGCTGGAACCGCACGCCGACGGCGCGCTCACCCTCGAAGAGCACGTCCTGGACGGTGGCCTCTTCGATCACCAGCGCGCCGAGCTCGCGGGCCCGCCCCAGCAGGACCGAGTCGAAGTCGGCCCGGCGGACCTGGAAGGTGTACTCGTACTCCGAGGCCTCGGTGAACCGGAAGTCCCACGCGCCCTGGTTGCGGCCCCACATCAGCGTGCCGCCGTACTTGCGGACGTAGCCCATCTTGTCCAGCCGGTCCCGCAGGCCGAGCGCCTCGATCGTCGGCATGGACCCGGTGATGAGCGACTCGCCGATGTGGTAGCGCGGGAACTTCTCCTTCTCCAGCACGAGCACCTTGTGCCCCTGCTGCGCCAGCAACCCGGCGGTCGCTGACCCACCGGGACCCCCGCCGATGACGACGACGTCGAAATGTTCCTTGTCAGCCATTACCGTGCTTCCTCCGTCACGTCACGTGCTTCCGGTTTCCCAGGGCGATGCCGCTGGATCTCGACCGCTTCGTACTGGACTTCCGTCCACGGTGGCGGAAAGCGCGGCCTGCTCGCATCTCCCGGATTGTCGAGCCCGGCGAGCCGCGCCGGTGCGGGGGACAGCGCGCTCCAGAAGACGTGCTCCGCGGGGGAGACCCGAGAGCATTCCGGGAGCGGACCTTGCGGACACCAACACTCAGGCCGCGCTTCGCGCGTTTCAGAGAGCGGGTTCATGATGACTTTCAGTCCTGTCGCGTATGCCAAGGAGCACGTCCCGCCGCCGGGGCCCCAGCGGGCGTACGTCCTGGGCTTCGCCATGGGCATGCTGGCCAACGGCGTCTTCCTGCCGATCTACGTGCTCTACTGCACGCAGATCGTGGGGATCTCGAATTCGGGGACCGCGCTGGCGATCGCGGTCGGCGGGCTCGTCGGCCTGCCGCTCACCACCTACGCGGGAGACCTGGCCGACCGGCTGGGCCCGCGCCGCGTGGTGTTGTTCGGGCTGGCCGGGCAGCTGACCGGGATGGGCAGCTACGTGTTCATCCAGGGATTCTGGTCGCTGCTGATCCTCATCGTGTGCATGAACATCTTCGCGTTCACCTACATGGCTTCCGAAGGCGCGCTGATGCGCCGGATCGGTGGCGCGGAAACGATCACCTTCCGCAGCCAGGTCCAGTCGATCGGGAACATCGGCCTCACCATCGGTGCGCTCGTCGCCGGGATCGGCATTTCGATCGGCACCCCGTGGGCCTACCGCGCGATGTTCCTGTTCTGCGCGGCCGCCTACGTGGTGGACGTCTTCATCACGCTCAGGATCCCCGACTACAAGCCGCTGCCGAAGCCGGAAAGCACCGGGGAGGCGAAGGGCCGCCGGTTCATCGTGTTCCGGGACAAGCCGTTCATCGCCTTCGCGCTGGTCTCCGGGGCGCTGTCGATGTCGATGCTCGTGGACAACATGCTGCTGCCGGTGTGGATCGTGGTGTACACGTCCGCGCCGCCCTGGACGGTGGCCGTCGTCTACGTGCTCAACACCGCGATGGCCATCCTGCTGCAGATGCGGCTCAGCCGGAACGTCAAGACCCTGCGCCAGGGCGGCTCGGCCCTGCTCCGCTGCGGCGTGACGCTGATCATCGGCTACCTGATGATGGCCCTGATGCCGGGGCAGACCCCGGTCCTGGCGACGGTCCTGCTCCTCGGCGGGGTCGCGGTGTCCGCCATCGCGCAGATCTGGCTGATCTCCGGCCGGTTCGTGTTCGAGTTCAACCTGCCGCCGGCGCACGCCCAGGGGCAGTACGACGGATTCCTGAACATGATCACCACGTTGAGCATGACGGTGGCGCCGCTGGTGCTGCTCGGGGTCGTGGCCAACCACGGCTTCGCCGGGTGGATGGGTCTCGGCGTGGCCTTCCTGCTGCTCGGGCTCCTGTGCCCGGCCATCGCGGCCTGGGGACTCCGGACGCGCCCGCCGGCGGTGACCCCGGACGAGGCGGTGACCCCGGACCAGGCGGTGGCCGGGTCCGGTGCGGGGCAGGAAATCATGGCGACAGCCGGAATGGACGACAGCAAATGACCATCGAACAGCAGCGCCCGAGCACCGGCGAAGCGCCGGCCGGCCGCCCGCTTTCGGCCAACGAGGAATTCCTGTACGCCTTCGACCGCGGCGACGACCTCGGCGTGTTCGGCCCGCGGGGGCTCGTCCTGGGCGGCTGGCGCCTGCACGGGCGCCTGGACACGGCGGCCGTGCAGCTCGCGCTGGACGACGTCGTCGCGCGGCACGAGGCGCTGCGCACCGCCATCGTCAGGGACGCGGAAGCACCCCGTGCCCGCGTCCACCCGCCGGGTCCGGTGGAGCTGACCGTCGTCGACCTTTCGGCGGCGGTGGGGGAGGCCGGCCGCGAGCGCCGGGCGCACGAGTTCCTCGACGAGGTCGACCAGGTCGGCAGGCTCTCGGCCACGCGCATGCCGTTGCTGCAGGCCAGGCTGGGCCGGTTCGACGACGAAGACGCGGTGCTCGTGCTCGTCACGCACCACACGGTCAGCGACGGCTGGTCCATGAACGTGCTCATGCGCGACTTCGTCAACTGCTACGCGAGGCGTCGCGGGCTGAGCGCGCCCGAGCTGCCGGAGATGTGCCAGTACGGCGAGTTCGCCGCCTGGCAGCAGCAGGCCCGCCTCAGCGAGTCCACCGCCCACGCGCACGAGTACTGGAAGACCAAGCTGGCGGGCGGGACGTTCCTCACCCTGCCCACCGACCGGCCGCGGCAGCTGGACGTCCCGCCGGTCTACTCGGTGTACCGGTTCCTGTTCGACCAGGAGCTGACCCGGGCCGTCACCGCGCTGGCGAAGTCGCTGCACAGCTCGCCGTTCATGGTGCTCTACGCCTGCTTCAACCTGTTCCTGCACCGCCGGACCGGCGTGCGCGACATCGTCTCGCCGATCATCACCTCCGGCCGCCGGGAGCCCCGGTTCGAGCAGACGGTGGGGGCGTTGTTCAACTTCCTGCCGATCCGCACCGACCTGTCCGGTTGCGCGAACTTCGCCGGCCTGGTGCACCGCACCCGGGCGGCGTTGCTCGAGGCGTACTCCTACGAGCTGCCGTTCAACGACGTCATCGCCCAGTCCGACCCGGAGCTCATGCGCGGTCCGACGTCGAACGTGAACAGCGTCATCACCGCGTTCCAGATCTCCCAGTTCCCGCCGGAGCTGGAGACCGAGGACGTCGGCGACATCAGGTACTCCGGGCTTCGCCGGCGCCTGAACTCGTCCGACGACATCTCGGAAATCCCGGACGGCAACCTCTGGGACTTCTACCTGGACCCGGCCGGCGACGTGGTCGGGCACGTGCGGTTCAACAGCCGCGACTTCGACCGGGCGACCATCGTCGCGATGGTCGACGAGTACCGGGAGCTGATGCTCGCGTCGCTGAGGTCACCGGCTTCGGCGTTGGCGCGGTAGGAATCGCGCGAGCACGACGAGAGCCCCGGCCCGGGGAAGGGCCGGGGCTCTCGTCGTTTCCGTTCCGGCGAAACCGAAGAGGCGCTCCCGTCCTGTTCGGACGGAAGCGCCTCTTCGGTGGTTCTCGGCTCAGTGGCGCTCGATCAGGTCGAGCACCACCTTCGCCACCTCCGGCGTCACGGCGTCGGGCCGGTCCGCGGGCGGTGGCGGCGTGATCCGGCACCGCTCCGGACCGGTCCCGGGCACTACGAAGCCGGGTTCGTCGGTGAGCACCGAGATCGCGACCGCGTCGGAAGGCACCTTCACGGGCTGGTCGTTGCGGCAGGCCAGCAGGAAAGCGAGCCAGGTCCGGTACGACACCAGCAGCTCGGAGAACGCCAGGGGCGCCTTGCTCAGGCCGAGCCGCTTCGCCAGCCCCGCCAGCCCCTCGGTCATGAGCTGTTCCATCCCCGCGATGCAGGACCACGGATCGCCGTCCAGGTCGGGGCAGGGCAGGTCGGCCACGCCCAGTTTTCCCTGGAACTCGGCGAACCGCTCGGTGACGTGGTCCGTGCCGGGCCAGGTCGGCTGCACCAGGATGGCCGTGACCTCCCGGTCGCCGGCCAGCCGGTCGGCGATCTGCAGGGACAGCGCGGCCGCGCTGCAGTGGCCCACGACGAACACCCGCCGGTCGGGTGCCCCGGAGGTTTCGGCGGCGCGGAAGAGCGCCGCGGTCTCGTCCGCCAGTTCCGGCACGGCGGCGTAGAGCCGGTCGCCGGAGAGCGCACCGCGGGGATCCACCTGGTGGACCGGGTGACCGGCGGCCGCGTCGCTCACCAGCTTGCTGAGCCGCGGTGCCGCGGTGAGCGGCTGGAAGTCGGCAACCAGGATGGCCGCCCCGTCCCCGGAGCTGAGCCGGCTGCACAGTGGTCTGGTACCCACGACGGCCTGCATCGAAGTGTCCTTTCCTCGGGCGCTTCAGCCCTTCAGCAGCAGCGGGACTTCGGCGGGCCCGTTGAAGATGAACGTCGCCGCGGGCTTCAGCTCGGTGGCCGGGACGGCCAGCTTGAGCTCGGGGAACCGCTCGAACAACGCCGGCAGCGCGACCATCGCCTCCATGGTGGCCAGCGCGGGGCCGAGGCAGCGGTGCCGGCCGTAGCCGAAGCCGAGGCTGCTCTTGTCCTCGCGGGTGATGTCGAACTCGTCGGCGGTGTCGCCGTACTTCACGGGGTCGCGACCGGCCGCGAGGTAGTTGATGAGCACCAGGTCGCCCTTGGCGATCGTCACCCCGCCGATCTCGATGTCCTCGAGCGCGCAGCGGAACGGCATCGAGCCGACGGCGCCGTCCTTGCGGACTTCCTCGTCCCACGCCGCTTCCCAGCTGGCTTCCCCGGCGAGGATCGCGGCGAGCTGGTCCGGGTGCGTGAGCAGGTCGACCAGCGTGTGGCACAGGACGTTGGCCGTGGTTTCCGTGCCACCGCCGATGAGCAGGTGCACCGAGCCGACGACCTCTTCGTCAGTCAGGGGCGCCTCGTCGTCTTCGGTCGCCTTGATGATGATGGTGGTGAGGTCGTCGCCCGGCTCGCGCCGCTTGGTCTCGACCAGCCGGCCGAGTGCCTCGTGCCACTGGTGGAGGTTGGCCTCGGCCTCCTCGGCGGTGTTGTCCGTCTTCGCGTTCACCTGGGCGCCCTGCAACATGGCCTTCTGGTCCTCTTCGCGGATTCCCAGCAGGTCGCAGACGAGGATGGTCGACAGCGGGTAGAAGAACCGGCCCTTGATGTCCACCACCTCGTCGGCGGGCACCGTCGCGAGGTCGTCGAGGAGGCGGTGCACGATGCCTTCGATGATCGGCCGGGACTTCGCCACCTGGCGGCTGGTGAACGCCCGCGCGACGAGCTTGCGGAGGCGGTCGTGCTCCGCGCCGTCCCGGGTCTGCATGTTGTCCATGGCGACCCAGGTGAACAGCTCCCAGTCCTGCGGCACCCGGCCCGCCTGGAACTCGGGCCAGTTGTCCTTGGTGTTCTTCGCGATCCGCGGGTCGACGAGCAGCTGCCTCGCCTCTTCGTAGCCGGTCACCGACCACGCGGTGTACCCGCCGTGCAGTTCGACGCGGGTGACCGGACCGCGGGCGCGCAGGTTCTTGTTCTCCTGGTGGAGATCACTGCCGCTCCGGTCCAGTACGTACGGGCACTTGTCCATTGCTTACTCCATACTGCCGGCGACACCGGAAAGGTGAAGAAATCTGTGGGTGCTGATCCCGGCCGGGACAGGAATCCCTTGAATCATCCGCACGTTCCGCGCCGACGGCGTCTCGCAGGCTGCTCCGGATCGGCGCAACCCGGAGGTTGCCGGCAGGAGCGGGACACGGAAACGAGCCGGACCGCTTCTGCCCGTTACCTCCCCCTTGCGCGGGTTCGCGGGAACTCCGTTCGCGCAACCGGTTCGGCAACTTGGGATACGCGGGTGCGGTTCGCGGCTGGTTGACTCGGTGGAACCGTTGGTTTTCCCGAGTCCCGTGAGGAGAGTGCTGAGCCTTGTTCACCACTGAGGCGATTGCCGCGCCGGCAGAAGGTGCCCCGCTCGGGGCCGCGACGATCGACCGTCGCGAGGTCGGGCCGCAGGACGTGCTGATCGACGTGGCGTACTGCGGGATCTGCCACACCGACATCCACCACGTGCGCGGGGAGTGGGGGCCGCAGCCCTACCCGCTGGTGCCCGGCCACGAGATCGTCGGGACCGTCTCCGCGGTCGGCGCGGAGGTCACGCGGTTCTCGCCCGGGGACCGCGTCGGGGTCGGCTGCATGGTCCGCTCCTGCGGCGAGTGCGCGAGCTGCCAGGCCGGGCAGGAACAGGACTGCGCGGGCATGGTCGGCACCTACGGCGGCACCGACGCCGACGGCACGGTCACCCAGGGCGGTTACTCCGGGAAGATCGTGGTCGGCCAGAACTTCGTCCTCCGCGTCCCGGAAAGCCTCGACCCGGCCGGCGCGGCGCCGCTGTTGTGCGCCGGCGTCACCATGTTCTCCCCGCTGCGCCGCTACGGGGCCGGCCCCGGCAAGAAGGTCGCCGTGCTCGGGCTGGGCGGCCTCGGCCACGTCGGCGTCAAGCTCGCCGTCGCCATGGGCGCCGAAGTCACCGTGCTTTCCCAGACGCTGAAGAAGCTCGAGGACGGTCAGCGGCTCGGCGCGACCCACTACCACGCGACCAGCGACGCCGACGCCGTCGCCGGGCTCGCCGGCCGGTTCGACCTCCTGATCAGCACCGTCACCGCGGCCCCCGACGTCGCCACCCTGCTGTCCCTGCTGGCTCCCGGTGGCACCCTGGTGAACGTCGGTCTCCCCGGCGAACCCCTTGTCCTGCCTGCCTTCTCCCTCGTCATGGGCCGCAAGACCCTCGCCGGCTCCCTGTTCGGCGGCATCGCCGAGACCCAGGAAATGCTCGACTTCTGCGCGGCGCACGGCATCACCGCGGACGTCGAGGTCATCACGCCCGACGCCGTCAACGCCGCCTACGACCGCGTCCTGGCTTCCGACGTCCGGTACCGCTTCGTCATCGACACCGGCAGCCTTTCCTGATCCCGACGGGGAAAGCCCTGGGGTGAGCCCGCTTCTCGCTCGTGCGAGTGCCCGCACCCCAGGGCTTTCCCCGTTTTCGCGTCCGCGCGGTACGTCACGTTCGGCGCTCGTCCGGGCACCCCACGCGTGCAATTCCAGAAGGCGTCGGCACGTGTTCCCCCGTGCGAAACTCCTCGTGCTGCCAATCACGAAAGCAGGAGCAGGGAGTAGATCCATGTCGCAGGAAGCAACCCAATCCCGTTCGGGGCCGGCCCCGGCGCGAAATCTGACCACGCGTTTGCCGTCGCTGACCGGACTCCGTTTCATCGCGGCCTTGATGGTGTTCGCCTTCCACGCGATCGTATTGGCTCCCTTCGCCTCGAAAGGCGCCCAGACCGTCACGAACACGGTGTTCGGCGGCGGCGGCTTCACCGGCGTGACCTTCTTCTTCATCCTGAGCGGGTTCGTCCTCACCTGCGCCCTGCGGCCGCGGGACACCGCCCCGAAGTTCTGGCGCAGAAGGTTCTTCAAGATCTACCCCAACCACCTGATCACCTTCGCGGTCGCGCTCATCCCGGTGACGGCGATCACCGGCACGGTGCTCCAGGGCGGCGTGCTGAACGCGCTGCTGCTGCAGAGCTGGAGCCCCAGCCTCGACGTCCGCACCAGCTTCAACCCGGTCGCCTGGTCGCTGTCGTGCGAGCTGCTGATGTACGCCGCGTTCCCGTTCATCATCAAGCTGATCAACAAGGTCCGGCCGGAGCGGCTGTGGCTCTGGACGCTCATCTCGGCCGCCTCGGTGCTGTCGCTCCCGAGCTTCGCCAAGCTGCTGCCGGCCGGCCAGCAGTTCCCGCAGGGCTTCAGCGACCTCGAGCTGTGGTTCGTCTTCCACTGCCCGGCGGGCCAGCTGCTGACGTTCGTCTTCGGCATCTTCATGGCGAAGGTCGTGCTCGCCGGGCGCAAGCTCCCGCTGAAGCTCGGCGGAGCGGTCGCCCTGACCGTCGGCGCCTACTTCGTCACCCCGCTGTTCGGACCGCTCTACCAGTTCAGCGCGGTCATGCTGATCCCGCTCGGCCTGCTCATCGCCGCCGGCGCGCGGGCCGACCTCGACCGGTTGCCGACGTTCCTCGGCAGCCGGCTGATGGTGTGGCTGGGCGACATTTCGTTCGCCTTCTACATGTGGCACCACCTGGTGCTCGTCACCGGCCACAACCTGCTGGGCCAGGGCGAGAACTGGAGCACGCTGACCTCGGCCGCCGTGCTGGCGCTGCTGTTCGCGGTGACCCTGCTGCTGTCCTGGTTGACGTTCAAGTTCGTCGAACAGCCCATCATGAAACGGTTCGCCACGTCCCGCCGCGGACGCGGCACGGCCGTGATCACGTCCGTCCCGACCGGCACCCAGGTCGACCGCGCCGCCTGACGCGCCGCCGCACGAAGAAGGGCGCCCGGAGTGATCCGGGCGCCCTTCTCGTCGTCAGTTCCGGACCGGCGCCGGGATCCCCGCGGCCACCAGCGCCGCGGTGATGGGGGTCAGCGCGGCCACCAGCTCGTCGAGCTCGGCGGGCGAGAGAGCGTCGTACGGCGGGGTGGCGAGGTCGTCGGTGAGGGCTTCGACGTGCTGCTTGGTCTTGCGGCCGGCGTCGGTGAACCAGCCGTCCTCGTCGACGAACCCGCGTTCGCGCAAGCCGGCCATGACCGCGGCCAGCCGCTCCTTCGGCAGGTGGTGGACGCGCCCGAACGACTCCGGCGGATGGATCCCCATCTCCAGCGCGGACAGCACGTGGGCCTCCGTGCCGCCGATGGACGCGCCGACGAGCGCGGCGATGTGCCCGTCACAACGGTGCTCGCGCAGCATGGTCGCGGAATGCCACAGCCGGGCGACCGGGTCGCCCGGCACCGGGAGGGCGCGCATCGCGGCGTACATCATCCGGCCTTCCGTGGGTGCGCTCGTCGCGGCCTTGGTGGTCAGTTCGGCGGCGCATAGCAGGCCGGGGGAGCCGGCCTGCTCGTCGCCGAGGATCCGCCGGAGGGAGGCCGCGCTGCCCCGCTCGCGCGCGGCGAGGGAGGCCTCGGGCGGGATCGTCTCCCACGCGCTGGGGATGTGCCGCGCGGCCTCGCCGTCGGCGAAGCTGTAGAAGGCCGCGTGCACGACGGAGGCCGGCACCCGCCCGAGTGGCGCGGCGCGGCTGGCGAAATAGCCGTCCCAATAGGTGCGGTGGCCGAGCGCGGCCAGTTCCTCGTTGCATTCGTCGGCGAAGAAGGTGACCAGGCAGATCGGCTCCAGGAGCTCGAACATGCGACGGGCAAGGCAAGTCATGACGGACATCATGCACGCGGTCACGTTGCGTTGACCAGACCGGCCGGCGCGATTCCCGCCGATCGTGCATTCCGTGGCCGCGGGCATCTCCGAAAGTGCGGAGTTCCTTGACAGCGAAAGGTCCTTTCCCCGCGGAATGCGCGAAGAAAGGACCGTTCGTGGAGTGCGTCAGCCGGCCAGGAGGTCGTCCGGGGTCACGGGCGGGTAGGCGAGGGCCGCCGCGTTGTAGCGGTCGAGCAGGTGCTGCGCTTCCTCGGTCGCCGCGCGGAAGCGGGCCGCCGGCTCCGCGTCCCGGAGCAGCACGTCCGCCATCGCCTCGGTGAGGACGACGTTGATGCCGTTGAGGTTGCCGACCATCGGGCCGGCCGCCGCCGGGGTCTGTTCGGCTGACGTCACTTGCGCTGTGGCGCACTGGAAACCGGGGAACGGATCGGCCCAGTCGTCCGCCTTCGTGCGCTCGTGAGCGGCCTGGGTGATCGGCAGCGAGGTCATCGGGTTCCCGGGAACGCTGATCCGGGTCACCGCGTGCTCCGCGTTCAGCTGGTGCTGGAGGAAAGCGAGAGCGCCGTCCTCCTTCTCCTTCGGCAGCCCCGCGGTCAGGAAGAGGGAATGGCCGCCGAGGGGGCCGCCGGGGGAGCGCTGCTCGTCCGGGCGCGGCAGCTGGCCCGCCGTGAGTTCGAAGCCGGCTTCGGCGGCCATGCCGACCATCATCTGGCCGACGGCCGAAGACGTGACCACGAACGCGATTTCCTGCCGCGCGAAGGCCTGCATGCAGGTGAAGTAGTGGAGTTCCTCGGTCGGGAGGTAGTACCCGCTCTCGAGCATCTCCTTCCACCAGCTCGCGTAACCGAGCAGCTCCGGCGAGTCCAGGAAGACGCGGGTCGCGCGGCCGGTCCGGCCGTTGCCGCCGTTGGTGAGCAGCGCGTCCTGGCCGGCGAGCTCCTGGTGGAACACCCAGCCGTAGTTGGGCCAGCTGACGCCGTGCCCCGGTCCGTCCGGCAGCGCGGCGAGGATCGCGCACGCCGCCGTGAGGTCCTTCCACGTCACGGGCATCCGCTCGATCCCGGCGCGGTCCAGCACGGTTTTGTTGCCGTACAGAAGGTTCGTCGTCACCATGCTCGGCACGGAGACCAGTTCACCGCCGACGCTGTAGTACCGGCGGACGGCGGGCACGAGGTCGTCGACGACCACCGGCTCGCCGAGGATCTCGGTCCGGCCGGCGATCGCCCGCTGGATCGGGACGAACATCGGTGCGCCGTCGGCCGCGCGCGTGTCCAGTGCCGTCTGGGTGGACGAGTACGTGTACTCCACGACGTCCGGGGGATTCCCCTGGGCGATCGCCTCGACGACCGCTTCGGGCATCAAGTGGACCTCGACCCGGCGGATGCGCACCTCGAACTCCGGGTGCGCCCGGTTGAACGACTCGGCCGCGAGCACCAGCGGGTCGCCGAAGCCGGGAAGGGTGCTGCCGGGGCTTTCCGTGATCCAGAGATCGATGACTGTCGTCACGAGAGTCCTCCGCCGTTGTCCGACTTTCCCGACGCCTGCCCGCGGGCCCAGACCTGGTCCGGCCGGTCGGCCATCGCCAGGATCAGGTCGATGTACTCGGCACCCCAGCGATCGACCGTGCTCGCGTCCACCGCGCTGGGCTCGTACTCGACGACACAGCGGAATTCCCCCGAGGGCACGACGAGGAAGGTCCAGATGAACGCGCCGCGGCGGAACGACGAGGGCTGTTCTTCGGCCAGGGTCACCGGTTCGACGCTGGTGGTGAACCCGGTGTCCTCGTGGTCCGCCGGCGAGCTGATGTAGTTGAACCCGGCCGGCAGGGCCAGCGGATCGCCCGGGCCCTTCATCAGGTCGGGGTACAGCTCGAGGATCGACCCCAGGGGAAGCTGGTGCTGCTGGGCTTCCGCGCTCGCCTTCCGGGCCCGGAGCATGAGGTCGGCGTAGCTCACGCAGTCGTCGAACTCCAGGCGGACGGGCACGAGGTTGGCGAAGAACCCGATGGTGTCGTAGAACTCCCGCGCCGGCCGGCCGCTGTTCACGGTCAGCAGGGTGAGGTCGGCCCGGCCGGAGATCTTTTCCACGAGCGCCATGTAGGCGGCGAGGAAGACGTGCCAGACGCTGCACCGGTGCCGGGCGGCGCCGGCGGTGACCTTCGCCAGGGTGTCCGGGTCGATGGTGAAGTTCCGCACCGCGGCCCGCGGCGCCTGGGTTTCGGGGCTGAAGGGCCGATCGGTGGGCATCGTGCACATCTCGGCGCCGGCCAGCTTGCCCTGCCAGAAGCGCCGGGCCGCCGTCGCCCGTTCGCTGCGCAGGAACTCCTGTTCCCAGGACGCGAACTCGCGGTACGGAACCGGCTTCGGCAGCGTGTGCGGCACCCCGGTCACCCGGGCGCGGTAGCAGGCCGCGATCTCGCGGCGGAGCACACCGATCGACCAGCCGTCGCTGAAGAGGTGGTGGGAGACGACGGTGAGCACGGCGTCACGGTCGTCGAACCGGTGCAGGGTGGCGTGCAACGACGGCGTGACCGCGAAGGACACCGGCTCTTCGTTCACCGCGGTGAGCAGCTCGATGGCGATCTCGTCGCGGGACTTGCCGGCCGCCGGCGCGACGTCGTGCACGGCGAGCGGAACCGGCAGCGGCGGCAGCACCACCTGGACCCCGCGGGTCCCGTCCGTCTCGTCGTAGTCGAGCCGGGTGCGCAGGGCCTCCTGCCGCCGCACCACCTCGTCGAGCGCGCCCTCGAGCGCGTCGACGCGCAGTTCGCCCTTGATGCGCAGGGCGAGGGCGACGATGTGCCGGGGTGAGCGGCCCAGGCCGTCCGGGTCCAGCTGCCGCGAACTCAGCGGATACACGTCCACAGTGGAGCTCCATACTCTATCGGGTGAGGTCGGGTACCTGCCAGCCGTCCAGGTCGTACTCGGCGAGGCAGCGGTCGACGAACGCGCGGTAGCTGTCCAGCTTCCCGTCGCCGATCTGGCCCCGCAGCAGCTCGATCCTGGTGTTTTCGTGGTTTCCGGTGTAGTTGAGCTCGTAGAGCTCGTGCCGGCCGCCGAATTCGGTGCCGACCGCGTCCCACAGCAGCTTCATCACCTTCACCCGCTCGACCGCGTCGACACCGTGCGAGCCGCGCAGGTAGGCGTCCAGGTACGGCCGGATCTCGGCGTTGTGGAAGTCGTCCGCGCCCGAGGGCAGGTAGATCAGCCCGCTCGCGATGTCCTGCAGCACGATCTCCTTGACCCGGGCGTAGCCGACCTGGGAGAACCACCGGTAGGCCATGATGTAGTCCGGGTTGGGCAGGACGGCGTTGTCCCGCCACATCACCGGGTTCCGCGCCGCCGCGTCGGACAGGCCCCAGAACAGGTTCCGCCAGGCGAGCACCTCGCCCAGCCGGGCCTGCACGCCGTGGAAGCCGGCGGCCCCGGTGATGTCCAGGGCCTTGGCCAGCAGCCCGGCGATGAACTCCAGCTTCACCGCGAGCCGGGTGCAGCCGTGGAACATGGCCCGCTCGAAGAACCCGGAATGCCCGCTGAACATGCCGACCTTGACGGCGTCACCGTAGATGAACACGTTCTCCCACGGGATCAGCACCTTGTCCATCACCAGGATGGCGTCGTTCTCGTCCATCCGGGACGACAGCGGGTAGTCGAACGGGCTGCCCGTCGCCTCCGCCGCGGCCGAGTACGACTGGCGGCAGATCAGCTTCAGGCCGGGAGCGTCCATCGGCACGGTGGCCACGATGGCGAACTTGCGGTCCTTGATCGGCAGGCCGGTGTGGGCGATGAAGTTGTAGTGCGTGAGCGCGGAGTTCGTCGCGACGACCTTCGCGCCGGTCACGATCACCCCGCTGTCGGTCTCCCGCTCGACGTGCACGAACACGTCGCCGACCTGGTCCGGAGGGAGATGCCGGTCCACCGGCGGGTTCACGATGGCGTGGTTCCAGTAGAGGACCTTCTCCTGCGACTCCCGGTACCAGCGCCGCGCGTTGGCGGCGAAGGGGTTGTAGAACTCCGCGTTCGCGCCGAGCGTGCCGAGCAGCGAGGCCTTGTAATCCGGGCTGCGCCCCATCCAGCCGTAGGTCAGCCGGGACCACGTGGCGATGGCCCGCTGGTCGGCGACCAGGTCCTCGGCGCTGTGCGGCGTGGTGAAGAAGCGGTGCGTGTAGCCGTCGGAACCTTCGGCGTCGGTGGCGGTGGTGAGCACGTCGCGGTGCTCCGGGTCGTGCAGCGCGTCGTAGAGCCGGGCGATCATCCGGGCCGGGTTGCGGAACGCCGGGTGCTCGGTGACGTCGTCGACCCGCTTGCCGTGGTGGTAGATCTCGCGTCCGTCGCGGATGCTCTCGAGGTACTCGGCGCCGGTCAACGGCCGTGTCATGGCATTCTCCGGTTTGGCTCGGCACATTCGGCTGGAGGTCGGGAAAAGAACACGCGCGGCATTTCTCGCGGGATCGTCTTCGCGTTCTCGGTAAGTATGCTCCGGTCTCGGATCCGGTCATCTTCATGCTTGCTCGCCCCGGCCGGCCGGTGGCCACGCAACCTGGAAGACGTTGGCCGGCGCTCTTTCCGGCAATCATGGATGCCCATGGGCTCTCCGCCCCTCGACGATTTCCCGCGACAGATCACTCGAGCCGTTCTCTCACGTCAGGAGTGACGAATGATCCACAACGACAACCGGACGGCGCCCGGCCGGCTGTCCGTGGCTGTGCTCGGCGCGGGCCTCATCGGCATCGACCTCATGACCAAGGTCCTCCGTTCCGACCGGCTGGAGCTCGGGCTCGTCGCGGGCCGGGACGAAGCCACGTCGGGACTGCGGCAGGCGGCCAAGCTCGGCGTGCCGGTCGCGGCGGGCGGCATTCAGTCCCTGGTGGACAACGAGCGTCCGTTCGACGTGGTGTTCGACGCCACCAGCGCCGCCGCCCACGCCGAGCACGTGGCGAAGCTCGCGCCCTTCGGCACGATGCTCATCGACCTGACGCCCAGCCGCCACGGGCAGATGATCTTCCCGACCGTCAACCGGGCGGACATCGCCACGCACCGCGACTTCAGCATGGTGAGCTGCGGCGGGCAGGCGGCCGTGCCGATCCTGCACGCGATCACGCGGTCCCACGCGATCGACTACATCGAGGTGGTGACGACCGCCGCCACCCTGAGCATCGGCCGCGGGACGCGCATGAACCTCGACGAATACGTCGACACCACGCAGGAAGCGGTCCGCAGCTTCACCGGCGTCGCGGACGTCAAGTCGATCCTCAACATCAGCCCCGCGCGGCCGCCGGCGACCTTCCGCGTGGCCATGTCCCTGCTGGGCGAGGACCTCACCACCGAATCGTTGCGCTCGGCCGTGCAGGGCGCCGCGGCCGAAGTCCGGTCCTTCGCCCGGGGCTTCGAAGTGAAGGCGTGCAGCGCGGACGACGGCAAGGGCTTCGTCGCCGTGGAGGTCACGTCGTCCGGGGACCGCATCCCGCGCTACGCCGGGAACCTCGACATCATCAATTCCGCCGCGCTCCTGGTCGCGGAGAGCTACGCGGCGGACCGGCTCCCGATGGCAGGCGTGGTGAACTCATGAGCGAGGCAACGACCCCGGACGCCGTCCCCGGCAAGCCGATCCAGATCCACGACCCGAGCCTCCGGGACGGCCACCACGCCGTCCGGCACAGCCTGAGCGCCGAGCAGCTGCGCGCCTACGCGCTGGCCGCGGACGCCGCGGGCGTCCCGGTGGTCGAGGTCGGCCACGGCAACGGCTTGGGCGCCTCCTCGCTCCAGGTCGGCCGGGCCAGGCTCAGCGACGACGAGATGCTGTCGGTCACCCGGGACGCACTGACGAACAGCAAGCTCGGCGTCTTCATGCTGCCCGGCTGGGGCACGATCAAGGACCTCGAGAACGCCATCGCGCACGACGTCGACCTGGTGCGCATCGGCACCCACTGCACCGAGTCCAGCCTGGCCGAGCGGCACCTCGGTTACCTGCGCGAGCGGGGGGTCGAGGCGCACGCCGTGCTCTTGATGAGCCACATGGCGACCGTGGAGCAGCTCGCCGGCCACTGCGCGCGCCTGGTCGGGTTCGGTGCCACCGGCGTCGGCATCATGGACTCCGCGGGCCACTACCTGCCGGCCGACGTCACCGAGCGCATCACGGCCATGTGCGGCGCCGTCGACGTGCCGGTGATGTTCCACGGGCACAACAACCTGGGCATGGCCGTGGCGAACTCCATCGCGGCGGCCGACGCGGGCGCGTCCATTTTGGACGCTTGTGCCCGGGGTTTCGGCGCCGGGGCGGGCAACACCCAGCTCGAGGTCCTGGTGCCGGTGCTCGAACGCGTCGGTTACCGCACGGGCATCGACCTGTACCGGCTCCTGGACGCGGCGGACGTCGCCGAACGCGAGCTGATGCCCGCGCCGCCCAAGGTCGACTCCCTCTCCATCGTCAGCGGCCTGGCCGGGGTGTTCTCCGGGTTCAAGCCCCGGGTGCTCGACATCTCGGCCCGCGAGGGCGTCGACCCGCGTGACGTCTTCTTCGAGCTCGGCCGCCGGCAGGCGGTCGCGGGCCAGGAGGACCTCATCGTGGACGTCGCGCTGGCCCTGCGGGGCGCCGGGGACGAGTCGTGACGGATCCGGTGGATCGCGCGGTCGTCTGCGGCATCGGCTATTGGCTGCCGGAGCGGACGGTCACCAACACGCAGCTGTGCGAGCGGCTCGACGTGTCGGAAGACTGGATCGAAGGCCGGACCGGGATCTCCCGGCGCCGCTGGGTCGAGCCGGGGGAGGCGACGTCCGACCTCGCGGTCGAGGCGGGCCGGGCCGCGCTCAAGTCGGCGGGTGGCGGGCCGGTCGACGCCGTCGTGCTGGCGACCACGACCCCGGACTACCGCTGCCCGGCGACCGCGCCCGACGTGGCCGCGCGCCTCGGCCTGAGCGGCGTCGCCGCGTTCGACGTCTCCGCCGTGTGCACGGGGTTCGTCTACGGCTTGGCGACGGCGGCGGGCTTCATCGCGGCCGGGCTGGCCGAGCGCGTCCTGCTGATCGCCGCCGAAGCGTTCTCCACCCTGCTCGACCCGGATGACCCGACGACCAGGCCGATCTTCGGTGACGGGGCGGGCGCCGTGGTGCTGCGGCGCGGGCGGGCCGGCGAGCCGGGCGCCATCGGCCCGCTCGTCCTGGGCAGCGACGGCGACCGCAGCGAGCTGATCACGGTGCGGGCCGGCGGCTCGCGGCTGCCCCTCCGGGAGCCGGCACCCGACGACGGGTCGCAGTACTTCCGGATGCGCGGACGCGAGGTGTTCCGGCAGTCGGTCGAGCGGATGAGCGCTGCGGCGACCGAGGCGCTGGCGGCGGCGGGCTGGCAGCTGGGCGACGTCGACCGCGTGATCACCCACCAGGCGAACGCGCGCGTCAGCGCCGCCCTGGCCACCCGGCTCGGCCTGCACCGGGACGCGGCGACGACGAACATCGCCGAAGTCGGCAACACCGCCGCCGCCTCGATCCCGGTCCTGCTCGCCCAGGCGGCCGCGAACGGGACCCTCGAGCCCGGCCACCGGGTGCTGCTCGCCGCGTTCGGCGGCGGCCTCACCTGGGGCGCCACCACGCTGACCTGGCCCGAGCTCGACATCCACGACGCATAGGCATCCGGCAACGGACACGGGAGGACGCAATGTACGAGCTGCTGAAGTCGGTCATGACCGAGGTGCTGCTGCTGGACGCCGACGCGGTGAGCCCGGACGCGAGCCGCGAAGACGCGGGCCTGGACTCCCTCGCCGTCGTCGAGCTGTCCATGGTGCTCGGCGAGCGCCACGGCATCGAGATCAGCGACGACGAGCTGCTCGAGCTCGACACGGTGGCGGAGATCGTCGCGCTCATGGAGCAGCGGAGCCGGAGTGCCGCGGCCTGAAGTCGCCGGCTCCACCGCCCGGTCAGGTCCGCAGGTACGAGGCGCCGTTCAGGTCGAGGATGGTGCCGCTGGCCCACTCGGCCTCGGCGGAGGCCAGGTAGAACACGCCGGCGGCGATCTCGGCCGGCTCGGCGACCCGGCCGAACGGGCTCTGCGCCCGGATCTCGTCGCCGCCCGGCGGCTTGAGCCAGTCCGTGGTCATGTCCGTGGCCACGAAGCCCGGCGCCACGGCGGAGACCGCGATCCGGTGCGGCGCGAGCGCGATCGCCAGTGACTGGGTCAGGGAGTTCAGGGCCGCCTTGCTGGCCCCGTAGGCCGGCACCTCCGGCTCGCCGCGGAACGCACCCCGGGACGAGACGTTGACGATCCGCCCCCCGCGTCCCTGCTCCTTCATGTGCTTGACCGCGCACCAGGTCACGTTGGCCGCGCCGATGAGGTTGACCCCCAGCGTCAGCTCCCAGTGCTTCTGCCAGGTCGCGTAGTCGACCTCCGTGATCGGGTGCGCGACGAAGATGCCGGCGTTGTTCACCACGACGTCCAGCCCGCCGAGCTGCCCGGCGGCGGAGTCCACCGCCGCCGACACGGCGTCGCCGTCCAGCAGATCGGCCTCGACGACGACGTGCCCCTCGCCGTCGAGCCCGGCCACCAGGTCCCCGGCGAGGGCGGCCGGCACCTTGTCCAGGACCGCCACCCGGTCACCGGCCGCCGCGAACCGCCGCGCGATGGCCTGCCCGATACCCCGGGCCGCGCCGGTCACGAGCACCGCGCGGCCCCTCACGTTCTCACCCATGGGTCAGTACCCCGTTCGCCAATCGGTCGACAGCTTCGGCAATTACCTCGTCCGGCAGGGAGAAACAGGCGCGCACGTACGGACGGTCCGGCGGGTCCAGGTAGAACGCTTCGCCGGGCACTGTGCCGACGAGGGCGTTCTCCAGCAGGATCTCGGCCGCTTCCACCCCGGTCGCCACGCCCATCCGCGAGCAGTCGACGAACAGGTAGTAAGCGCCTTCCGGTTCGTTGGGCGACAACCCGGCGGCGGCGAAGCCCGCCGCCAGGGCGCGGCGTTTCCGGTCGTACATCGCGCGGAAGTCGCGGTAGTAGTCCTCGCCCAGGTTCAGCGCACGCGCGCCGAGCTCCTGCAGCGGAGCCGGCGCGCAGACCACGAACGCGTCGGCCGCGACCCGGATCGCGCCCATCAGCTGTTCCGGGCCGCAGGCGTACCCCAGCCGCCAGCCGGGCACGCTGAACGACTTCCCCAGCGATCCCAGCGTCACCGTGCGTTCGGCGAGGTTCCCGACCGTCGCCGCGGCGAGGTGCGGCTCCGGGCCGAAGTAGATGTCTTCGTACACCTCGTCGGTGATGACGAGCAGATCGTGGTCGGCCGCGACGGCCGCGACGATCTTGAGCTCCGCCGCGGTCAGCCGGCGCCCGCTCGGGTTGTTCGGCGTGCAGATGATCATCGCGCGCGTCCGCTCGGTGACGGCCGCCCGCAGCGACTCCTCGGTGATTTCGAAACCCGGTCCGGTCAGCCGGACCGGCTCCGGGCGCAGGTTCAGCATCCTGGCCGCGGAAAGGTAATAGCCGTAGAAGGGTTCGAAGACGATGACGCCGTCTCCCGCGTCGAGCAGCGCCGTGAGCGTCGCCATGAGCGCGCCCGTCGCGCCCACCGTGGCGACGACCTGGGTGGCGGGCTCGACGCCGAGCCCGCTGGACCTCTTCACCTTGTCGGCGACGGCTTCGCGGAAGACGGCGAGTCCTTCGGGCTGGCTGTACGAATGCCCGGCGTGTTCGAAGTTCCGCGCGGCCTCCGTCAGCAGCGAGGCGGGCGGCGGAACCCGGCTGAGTCCCTGCGCGAGGTTGACGGCGCCGATTTCCTGGCAGCGCACCGTCATGGCCCCGATGACGGACGCCTGCAGGCCCCGCATCCGGTCGGCGATCTTGACCATCGTCAGCCTCCGGTGCTCATCCGGTCCAGGAGCTGGTCGAGTTCCGCGACGGTGGGCGCGTCGAACAGTTCGTTCATCGAGATCTCCAGGCCGAACGCCGGGCCCACCCGGCTCGCGATCAGCATGGCGTCGATCGATTCGCCGCCCATGATGAAGAAGTCGTCGTCGACCCCGCACCGGGTCCGGGAGAGCACCTCGGCGAAGATCGTGCACAGCGCTTCCTGGCGAGGGGTGCCGGGTGACCGGTAGGGCAGGAGGCCACGCAGGTCGGGTGCGGGGAGCGCTTGCCGCTCGGGCGTTCCGTCGGAGTCCACCGGGATGGCGTCGACGACCACGATGGTGGCCGGCACCGCGCTGCCCGGCAGCAGCTCCCGGACGTACTTGTGCAGCGCCACCAGGTCGAGGCCCGGGCTGGTGGGCACGACGTAGGCCACCAGGACCTCACCGACGGGTTCCTGGACGTGCGGCACGACCGCGACGTCCGCGAGTCCGGGGTAGGCGGCCAGCACGTCTCGCACGTCCTGGATCGCAGTAACAGCCATCAGCCGCTCACCTTCCATTCGGGCTTCGAGAGTCTCCCGGACAACCTTCGCAGGCCCGGGCGGGCCGGCAACCTCCCGCATTGCTCAGATTCCGGTGCCGGCCCGGCAATTCAGGAGTTGTGTTCCCGGTAACGGGAGCGGCACGGTAATGCTCGAACTGCGCAATTGCGGCGGTGCGCGCCGGGTCGCGGGACGAATGGCCGAAAGACCCGGCAACGTAGGAGGTGCGCCGCCATTCGGCGTAGCGCGAGGATGGGTTCGCCGGACCTCGGGCACACATTCCGGCCGATTTCCCCGACAGCCGCGATCGTACTGATTTGAGGCGAGCATGCAGCCGTACCGAGTCGAGATCCCGCAGGCAGCCATCGACGATCTGCGCGAGCGGCTGGCCGCCACGCGCTGGCCGGAGGAACTGCCCGGCACGGGGTGGGACCGCGGCGTGCCGCTCGCGTATTTGCGGGAGCTGGCCGAATACTGGCGCACCTCCTACGACTGGCGTGCCACCGAAGCGGCGCTGAACAGCCACCCGCAGTTCGTCACCGAAATCGACGGCGCGCCCGTTTACTTCCTGCACGTGCGTTCGCCGGAACCCGATGCCCGCCCGTTGCTGCTCACCCACGCCTGGCCCGGTTCCGTCGCCGAGTTCCTCGACCTGATCGGCCCGCTGACCGACCCGCGGGCGCACGGCGGCGACCCGGCCGACGCCTTCCACGTGGTGATCCCCGCGCTGCCCGGCTACGGTTTCTCCAGCCCGCTGCGCGAGACCGGCTGGGACGTGCCGCGCATGGCGCAGGCCTGGGCCGAACTGATGCGCAGGCTCGGTTATCGCGAGTACATCGCCCAGGGCGGCGACGCCGGCGCGGTGATTTCGTTGGCACTGGGCACTTTGGACCCCGAGAACTGCGCGGGCGTGCACGTCAACATGCTCATGACGTTCCCGAGCGGCGACCCCGCCGAGCTCGCCGCGCTCGGCGAGGAAGACCTGGCGCGCCTCGGTTTGCTGGCCAAGTTCGACGAGGAGCTGTCCGGCTACATGAAGCTCCAGCAGACGCGCCCGCAGACGGTGAGTTACGCGCTCACCGATTCGCCGGTCGGCCAGCTGGCCTGGATCGTCGAGAAGTACAAGGAGTGGACCGATTCCGACAAGGTGCCCGAGGACGCGATCAGCCGCGACAAGATCCTCGACGCGGTCTCGATCTACTGGCTGACCGCGACCGCGGCCACGTCCGCGAACTTCTACTACGAGGGCGCCGCCGCGTTGCGCGCCATCGCCGCCGGCCAGAAGCCGCCACCGCCCGCCGTCCCGGTCGGGGTCGCGGTGTTCCCGCACGACATCTTCCTGCCGGTCCGCAGCTTCGCCGAACGCGACCTGCCGACGCTCGCGCACTGGACGGAGTTCGACCGCGGCGGTCACTTCGCCGCGCTCGAGCAGCCCGAGTTGCTCGTCGGCGACATTCGCTCCTTCGCTCGTTCTCTCCAGCCGCTCGAAAGGTGAACCCGATGGAAAGCCGTTGCCCAGTCCTGGACACGACGGGACGTGACATCCACGGAGAGGCCGCTCGCCTGCGGGCGCTGGGCCCGGCGACCCGGGTCGAGCTGCCCGGTGGGGTGCTCGCCTGGTCGGTCACCCGGGCCGAGGTGATCAAGAAGCTGCTCGCCGATTCGAGGGTCACCAAGAACGCGCGCAACTACTGGCCGAAGTTCATCAACGGCGAGATCCCGCCCGACTGGGAGATGATCAGCTGGGTCGCGATGGACAACATGGTCACCGCCACCGGCAAGGACCAGGTCCGCCTGCGCCGCCTGGTCGGAAAAGCCTTCACCCCGAAGCGAACCGAGGCCATCCGCCCCCGGATCGTGGCCCTGACCGAAATGCTGCTCGACGCGCTCGCCGCAGCGGGGCCGGACGAGGTGGTCGACCTGCGCGAGCGGTTCGCCTACCCGCTGCCGGCGATGCTGGTCGCCGAGCTGATCGGAATGGACGAGCAGGCTCGCGCGGCCACCGCCAAGGTGATCGACATGATGGTGGACACGACCGTCACCCCCGAGCAGGCCCAGTCGGTCCTCGCCGGCTGGCGCGGCGCGATGGACGAGCTGATCGCGACCAAGCGCGCCAACCCGGGCGAAGACATCACCAGCGACCTGATCGCCGCCCGCGACGAGGACGGCTCGCGCCTGTCCGAGCAGGAGCTCGCCGACACGATCTTCGCGATCCTCGGCGCCGGCTCGGAGACCACGATCAACTTCTTCGACAACGCGATCACGGCGCTGCTCACCCACCCCGACCAGCTGGCGCTGGTGAAATCGGGAGAGGTCGCCTGGAGCGAGGTCATCGACGAGACCCTGCGCGTCGAGTCCCCGCTCGCTTCGCTCCCGCTGCGCTACGCGATGGAGGACATCGACCTCGGCGAAGGCGTCACGATCCCCAAGGGCGACCCGATCCTGGTCAACTACGCGGCCATCGGCCGCGACCCGTCGCTGCACGGCGAGTCGGCGTGCGAGTTCGACATCACCCGAGCGGACAAGGAGCACCTGTCCTTCGGCCACGGCCCGCACTTCTGCCTCGGCGCGGGCATCGCCCGCCTGGTGGCCACGGTCGGCTTGTCCAGCCTGTTCGAGCGCTACCCCAACCTGGCGTTGGCGGTCGATCCGGCCGACCTCCAGCCGTTGTCGACGTTCATCATGAACGGCCACCGTGCCCTTCCGGTGCACTTGAAGGGCGTGGAGCCCGCGACGGGCGTGTAGTTCTCTGCCCGCTCGTGAAGGCGGCCTCTGTCCGGCAGGTGCTGGGCAGGGGGCCGCCTTTTCGCGCCTGGCGCGCGGTGGCGCATCGCCGGCTTGCCAGGCCGTGCCGCCCAAACGCCGGGCGTGCTCAGCTGCGTGCTGGGCACCGCGCCGGCGTCTGGTGTGCGTTCGGCCGCGGGGCGGGTGGCGCATCGCTGCTCACCGGGCTGCGCCGCCCGGCGGACTGGGTCGCAGAGGGCGGTGAACGCCCGGTCCAGTGCCGGGATGCCCGGCCGCGTCGCCGGGTCTGGTGTGCGCACGGCTGGGCAGTCGCCGGCGCCTGCCGCGTGTCGGGAGCGGTCGTGAGGGCGGTCAGGCGGCGTCCGACGTGGAAGTCGGTGCCTCGGTGGGTGGCTCTCCGGGCTCCGGTTCCCGTCCGGCTCGGTCGGCCAGGTAGCGCAGCTTGGTCAGGTGGCGCCGGACCAGGCCGGCGCGGCGGGCTTCGTCCAGGGCCGTGCGCGTGGCGCGGTTGGCGCGGCGGCGCCGGTGGCGTCCGGCGGGTTGTTCGGCGTCCACGGTGGGGTCGGCCTCCTTCGTTCGGGTCGCGGTCGGATTCGCTCGATCGGGTGGTCTTGGTGATGCCGGTCGTACCGGGGATGCCCTTGCTGGGCGTGACGGTTCGGCTGCGCAACAGCGGCTTCGCCGCCGGAGGTCACAAGGTTGTCTCGGGATGAACTCGGTAGGGCCCCGTTGAGCCACCTGGCCGCTCACGCGGTGCGACTTCCGGACTCCTCGGGCGCGGGAACGCGCACGGTGACCGTCCACAGTGGGGCACGCCGACGGCGCGCGAGCAGGGTCCCGGCGTGGGACCGATCACGTGACCAGGGTGCGTCGTGCGCAGCCGCGCACGACGTCTTCCCTGGTGGCGCCCCCGGCAGGACTCGAACCTGCGACCTAGAGATTAGAAGGCTCTTGCTCTATCCAGCTGAGCTACGAGGGCCCGCGCCGACGGCTGCTGCCGGTAACCCGGCACTGGCAGCTTAGTCGTCGCCATCCTCTCGATCGTTCGACACCGGCGAATCGTTTCAGGTCTCGTTCGACGGAATTCGGAAGTTCGGGCCAAGCGTCGTCGAGAACGTGGTGTGGACCTCCTTGAGTGTCGGGTGCGGTGCTGAGGGTGACCGAACGGGCTTCCCGGCACGCCGCGAACCTGTAATCTGGCGATCAGAAGGCTCTTGCTGTGTCCAGCCCGACCACGCTCGCCCGCACGACCAGCGGCCGGGCAGGCAGCGCCGCGAGCGTCCGCACGCCGCTGCCTCCCAGCCGCGGCGGGCGGCGCGGTCGTCACCTCACCTCCGTAAACGTGTCGTCGCCACTCTGCGGGCTCTGTCGGCCCCAGCCTGGCGCGAGTGGGCGCCGGCGGCCGGCTTGGATCACTCAGCCGGTAGAGGGCCGGCTGAACCCGGCGTGGGCCGCCGGGCCGTCCGCAAGCCTCGCTGACGCGTTGCGTGCCCCTCAATGACCGAGGGGACGCACAGCGGTCGTCGAACCGGTCGAGAGTGCCCCCGCCCGACCGCCAAACCTCCGCGAGCCCCGCGAGCCGTGGGAAGCCCGTGGGCGCGCCCCGCCGCTGGGGCGCGCCCACGGGGTGGGGCCGCTGTCGGGGGAGCGGCCCCGGTCGGGTCCGGCCGCCGCCGCGAGCCGGCTCTCCCTCTGGAGCGGACGGCGGTGCGGGCCCGGATCAGGCCGTCACTCCCAGATCTGGATCCCGCGGACCAGGAACGGCGCGTCCGGGACGAACGTGCCGCCACCCGGGTAGGTGACGAAATCTCCCTCGGTCGAGCATTCCTCGCTCTGGTACACCGTGACGTCCCGCGTCAGCAGATTCGCGAACGACGATCCGGCGAATCCCTCCGGTAGGGAAATGCATTCCCCCGGATTCGCGGTGCGCAGGTCGAAACGCTGGGCGTCGCCGCCGTAGTCGCCGGTGGGCCACAGGCAGAATTCGCCCTTCTGGCACCCCGGATCTTCCTGCGCCGACGCGGCTTGGGCGGTTCCGACGCTGGTCAGCAGGCCCAGTGCGGCCAAGACCAGCAGGTGCGGCAGCCGGGCACGGAGACGGCGTGAAGACATCGTGGATTTCCCCTCTGGAATCGCGGCTTCGGGGCCGCGGTGAACTGGTGATTCCAGATTGACGGGCGACGGAAGATTTGTCAGCCCGCGATTTCGGATCTGTGGACAGGTCGCCGGGCGGGAGCCGGTTGTCCACAGATCCGCGAACGGTCTTGCGGACGAAAGAAAACGGTGCTAAGCGTGGCCCGGCCGCCCGCCTCGGCCACGCTGGAGACCACGCTGAGGCCACCCGGCACCACGGAAAAGGGGGATGGATGCGGGACCGGATCGCGGTGTTCGCCGTCTTCGCGCTCAACGGCCTCGCGCTGGGCTCCTGGGCGTCGCGCACCCCGGCACTGGCGGCGCAGGTGCACGCCTCACCAGGCGTTTTCGGACTGGCGTTGCTCGGCGCGAGTGTCGGGATGCTCGCCGCCGCGTCGGTGTCCGGCCGGATCATCGAACGGGCCGGTGCCCGCGTCGTCGTGGCCGGCAGCACCGTGAGCGCGGCCGGCTCGATGGTGCTGGTCGGGTTCGCGCCGACCGTGCCGCTGCTGGCCGGCGCCCTGCTCCTGATCGGCGCGAGCGTCGGGATGCTCGACGTCGCGATGAACGTCGCCGCGGTGGCTGTCGAACGCCGGATCCGCCGCCCGATCATGCCGGAGTTCCACGCGGGCTTCAGCTTCGGCGCGCTCGCCGGTTCGCTGGCCGCCGGCCTCGCCGCCGGCCACGACTGGTCTCCCGGCCGCCACCTGAGCGTGGCCGCCGTCGTCGCCGTCACGATGCTGCTGGTCATCATCCGCGCGGTTCCCGGGAGCCGTCCCGAGCACAGCGAGAAAGCCGCGCCGAGCCGCGCGCCGGTCCGCCGTCCGGTGCTGTGGCTGCTCGCCGCGGTCGCGCTCTCCTCGGCCATCGCGGAGGGTGCGTCCTCGGACTGGTCCGCCTTGCTGATGGCCGCCGAACGCGGCGTCGGCCAAGGCGCCGCGCCCCTCGCGTTCGCCGGCTTCCAGCTGGTCATGGCGCTGACCCGGCTCGCGGGATCGTGGGCGCAACGCCGGTTCGGCCCCACCCGCTGCCTCGCCGCGGGTGCGGTTCTGGCCGCCGCCGGACTGCTCGCCGCGGCCGCGATCCCGGTCGCCGCCGTCGGATACGCCGGCTTCGCGCTCGCCGGTGCGGGCCTGGCCGCGTCGTTCCCGCTCGCCCTCAGCCTGGCCGGCGACGCCGGGAAACGCGGCGACGGCACCGGCGGCGAACGCGAGATCGGCTTCGTCACGGCCATCGCCTACACCGGCTTCCTCGGCGGGCCGCCGATCGTCGGCGGCATCGCGCAGGTGACGGACTACAGCGTGGCGTTCGGGTTCGTCGGGCTGGTCGCCGCGCTGATCTTGCCCGCCGCCCTCGGCGCCCGGCGGGCGCGGAAGCGCGAAGACGCCGCGCTGATGGCCGAATCGTGACAAAAAGCCGGGAGCCGAGGCCTCCCGGGTCGCGTCTCTCTTCGCGAACGGCCCCTATCGCCGAAGCCCCCGTTGACAGTGTGGAACCAGGCGGGGCAAGCTGAGCTCGTCGTAAACTGAGATGAATGCACCGACGTTACGAGTTCAGGTGGGCTGGTCAGGGTAGGGGCCTTGACCCGGGGAGGACGTCGTGAGGGTTGTGCTGCTCGGCGGCGCGGGGGCGCTCGCCGGCGGGGCCGGGCTCCCGCTCGTGCAGGGGGCGGTGCCGAGGCTCGTGCTCGTGCCGGTCGCGTTCCGGCTCGCCTTGTTCCTGCAAGCGATCTGGGCCGGCGGCCCGCTGGGCGCTCCGGTGCTCGCGCTCGCCATCGTGCTCTACCTCGTGCCGAACCTGGCCGAGGTGGCCTGGGTCTTCCACCGCAGCACCGGCATCCGGCGGGTGCTCGCCGCCGACACCGCGTACACGCTCGTCACGAGCCTCGCGGCGGCGGCGTTCGCGCCCGGTCTCCTCGCTCTGACCTGGCCGAACATCATGGGCACGGTCATGGTCTGGACGCTGCTGCGCGGCGCCCCGGCCGGCGCGATCGCGATCACCGGCGCCGTGCTCCTGCGCTACGGCATGGCCGTGGTGTCCGGCACGTCGGCGCCCGCGACGTGGATCGTGCTCGCCCTGGTCGCGGCCGCCGCGACGGCGCTGGCGATCGTCATGCTCGTCGCCGGGGCGATGCGGTTCGCGCACCGGCTCGGGGAGCAGCGCGGCCGCGCCGCCGAACGGGAGCGCTACCGGCGCGACCTGCACGACACGGTCCTGCAGGTGATGGAGTCGCTCGCGCTGCCGGCGCCCCGCGACGGCCTCGACCCGGTCGGCAGCCTCGACCAGGTCCGCCGCATCGCCCGCGCGCACGCCCTGCGCCTGCGGCTGAGTCTCGACGGCGACGCGCCCGCGGAGCCGGGCGGCCTCGAGCACCGCCTCGGCGCGCTGGCCGTCGAGATGACGGCGGAGGGCCTGCGAGTCGACCTCGTCTCGCTCGCGAAGCCCGCCGAAGTCCCGGAGAGCGTTGTCAACTCCCTGCACGACGCGGCTCGCGAAGCGCTGCGAAACACGTTGAAGCACGCGAAAACGGCCAAAGCCGTCATGTGCCTCGAAGAGCACGACGGCATCGTCACGGTGTCCGTGCGCGACCACGGGACCGGCTTCGACGTCGGCGCGCACCGTGCCGGGTTCGGCATCGAGAACTCGATCCACGCCCGGCTGGCCGAGATCGGCGGCACCGCGCGCATCGATTCGGCGCCCGGCCAGGGCACCCGTGTCGTGCTGACCGCGTCACTGGAGCCGTCAGAGCTGCGTTTCCCCGTCGGGTGAGTCCCGCCACTGCGCGAACGGGTGGTCCAGCGCCCACTTGCCGTCCTGCTCTTCGAGGACGCGGTACTCGCAGGTCCCCGGGTTGGACAGCGACTCGAACAGCTCGATGCTCCAGCCGAAGAGCCGGCGGCACAGCAGCCGCATCGTGAGCCCGTGCGACACGATCAGCACCGTCTCCGGGTGACTTTCGTCGCGCAGGCGCAGGTCCGAGAGGAACGCCGCGACGCGGTCGTCGACGTCCGCGCCCGACTCGCCGAACGGCAGCCGGTAGAAGAAGTGCCCGAACTCGTTGCGCCGCGCCCGCTGGATCTCCTGCTCGGCCGGGTCCTGGAGGTTGCCCCAGTCCTGCTCGCGCAGCCGCGGCTCCTGCAGCAGCCGCTCGCACGACGCCCGGATGTCCAGCAGCCGCAACGTTTCCCGCGTCCGCAGGTACGGGCTGACGTAGACGGCGGGCCGCTCGCCGTCGAGCAGCCGGGCGATCTCCGGTCCGGCGGCAAGCGCTTCCCGCTCGCCCTTGTCCGTCAGCGGCAGGGCGTGGTCCGGGATCCGCGTGTAGGCGAGTTCGTCGACGTTGCCGAGCGACTCGGCGTGCCGCAGCAGGATCATTCTCACGCTCCCATCCTGCCCGTCACACCGGCCTGACCGGGGCTGGGCATACCCTCTGGGGCGTGTCCAGCGAGCCCGTGACGAAATCCGACGTTCCCGCGCAGCGCCGGGCCAGCGTGCTGCCCCTGATTTCGGTCGGCGTGCTGCTGGCCGCCGTCGTCGCGATCGGGCTGATCGCGCTCACCGGCGGGGCCGGCTACGCCATCGCCGGCCTGCCGGATCCGGGGCTGGTCACCAAGTACGGCATCACGGTCATGCGCGTGCTCTCCGAGGCCGCGTCGGTGATCTGCGTCGGGGCGCTGCTGCTCGCCGCGTTCCTGGTGCCGCCGCAGAAGTCCGGCACGCTCGGCCCGGAGGGCTACGGCGCTCTCCGCGCGGCCGGCATCGCCGCCTGGGTCTGGTTCGGCGCGGCCCTGCTCTCGGTCGCCTTCACCGCCGCCGACACCGCCGGGAAGCCGTTCGGCGAGGTCTTGGACCCGCAGACGCTGCTCGACCTGGTCGGCGCCATCGAGCAGCCGAAGGCCTGGCTGTGGACCGCGCTGATCGCGGTCCTCGTCGCGCTCGGCTGCCGGCTCGCGCTCTCGTGGGGCTGGACGGCGGTGCTGTTCTTCCTGGCCGTCGGCGGCCTGGTCCCGGTCGCGGTCACCGGCCACTCTGCCAGCGGCGGCTCGCACGACGTCGCCACCAACAGCCTGCTGTTCCACCTCGTCGCGGCGTCCCTCTGGGTGGGCGGGCTGGTCGCGCTGCTGGCGCTGGGCTACCGGCGCGGGAACCACCTGAGCCTGGCCGCGCAGCGGTTCTCGCGGCTGGCGCTGGTCTGCTGGATCGTGATGGCGATCTCCGGCGTGGTCAACGCGCTGGTGCGGATCGGCTTCAACGACCTGTTCACCACCGACTACGGCCTCCTGGTCGTCGCCAAGACGGTCGCGCTGCTGCTGCTCGGCGTCTTCGGCCACCAGCAACGCCGGAAGGGCGTCGCGGACCTCGTCGACGGCAAGGGCGGCGGCCAGCTGACGCGGCTGGCCGCGGTCGAGATCCTGATCATGTTCGTCACGCTCGGCATCGCGGCCGGGCTGGCCAGGACGCCACCCCCGGCGGACGCCGTCACCCAGCCGTCCACCACCGAACTGCTGATCGGCTACGACCTCGACGGCCCGCCGACGGTGTGGCGGTTGCTCTTCGACACCCGTTTCGACCTGGTCTACGGCACCCTCGCGCTCGTCCTCGGCGGGCTGTACCTCGCCGGGGTGCAGCGGCTGCTGCGCCGCGGCGACTCCTGGCCGGTCGGCCGCACCGTCGCGTGGATCGCCGGCTGCGTCGTGCTGCTGATCGCGACGTCGTCGGGCATCGGCCGCTACGCGCCCGCGATGTTCAGCGTGCACATGGGCAACCACATGCTGCTGTCGATGGTGGCGCCGGTGCTGTTCGTGCTCGGCGGGCCGGTGACACTCGCCTTGCGCGCCCTGCCGGCCGCGGGCAAGGACACCCCGCCGGGGCCGCGCGAGTGGCTCGTCGCGGCGGTGCACTCGCCGGTGTCGCGGTTCCTGACCCACCCGGTGGTCGCGCTGCTGCTGTTCGTCGGCTCGTTCTACGCGCTGTACTTCTCCGGCCTGTTCGACAACGCGCTGAACTACCACTGGGCGCACCTGGCGATGAACGCGCACTTCCTGCTCGCCGGGTACGTCTTCTACTGGCCGGTGATCGGCGTCGACCCGTCGCCGCGGCGGATCCCGTACCTCGGCCGGCTCGGCATGATGTTCGCCGCGATGCCGTTCCACGCCTTCTTCGGCGTGATCCTGATGAGCAAGCAGACCGTGATCGGGCAGGCGTTCTACGGCTCGCTGCACCTGCCGTGGGTGCCGGACCTGCTCACCGACCAGCGGCTCGGCGGCGGTATCGCCTGGGCGTCGGGCGAGCTCCCGGTGCTGCTGGTGCTGATCGCGCTGCTGGTGCAGTGGTCGCGCCAGGACGAGCGCGAGGCGAAGCGGCGAGACAGGCGCGAAGCGGCGACGGGCGACGAAGAGCTGAACGCCTACAACGCGATGCTGAAGAATCTCGCGGACGGCAAGCGGGCCGACTGAGTCTCGACTTCCGGTTGAGGGTGAGACCCGTCCGGAGCCCGGCAAAACGACGGTTTCGGTGACGCCGGGCTGACTTTCGGTAGTCCGACGGTGACCGGCGTCGGGTCGCGATCAGGTGCGCTCTACGATCGTGGGTATGGCCGAGTTCATCTACACCATGAAGAAGGTGCGCAAGACCGTCGGGGACAAGGTCATCCTCGACGACGTCAGCACCGCGTTCTACCCCGGCGCCAAGATCGGCGTGGTGGGGCCGAACGGTGCCGGTAAGTCCACCGTTCTCAAGATCATGGCGGGGATCGAGCAGGCCAGCAACGGCGAGGCGTTCCTCCAGCCCGGTGCGAGCGTGGGCATCCTCATGCAGGAGCCGGAGCTCAACGAGGAGAAGACGGTCCGGCAGAACGTCGAGGAGGGGCTCGGCGACATCAAGACCAAGCTGGACCGCTACAACGAGATCGCCGAGCTGATGGCGACCGACTACAGCGACGCCCTGATGGAGGAGATGGGCCAGCTCCAGGAGGAGCTGGACCACGCCGACGCCTGGGAGCTCGACTCGACCGTCGAGCAGGCGATGGACGCGCTGCGCTGCCCGCCGCCCGAAGAGGGCGTCACGCACCTGTCCGGTGGTGAGCGCCGCCGCGTCGCGCTGTGCAAGCTGCTGCTGTCGGCGCCCGACCTGCTGCTGCTCGACGAGCCCACCAACCACCTGGACGCCGAGAGTGTCCTGTGGCTGGAGCAGTTCCTCTCCCGCTACGCCGGCGCCGTCCTCGCCGTCACCCACGACCGGTACTTCCTGGACAACGTGGCCGAGTGGATCATGGAGATCGACCGCGGCCGCGTCGTCGGGTACGAGGGCAACTACTCGACGTACCTGGAGAAGAAGCGTGAGCGCCTCGAGGTCCAGGGCAAGAAGGACCAGAAGCTCGCCAAGCGCCTGAAGACCGAGCTCGAGTGGGTGCGGTCCAACGCCAAGGCCCGCCAGACGAAGTCCCGGTCCCGGCTCGACCGCTACGAGGAGATGGCGGCGGAGGCGGACAAGCACCGCAAGCTCGACTTCGAAGAGATCCAGATCCCGCCGGGCCCCCGGCTGGGCAACGTCGTGGTCGAGGTCGAGAAGCTCCGCAAGGGCTTCGACGACCGCGTCCTCATCGACGGCCTGTCGTTCGACCTGCCGCGCAACGGCATCGTCGGCGTGATCGGCCCGAACGGCGTCGGCAAGACCACGCTGTTCAAGACCATCGTCGGGCTCGAGGAGCCGGACGACGGCATCGTCAAGATCGGCGAGACGGTCAAACTGTCCTATGTGGACCAGAACCGCGGCGGGATCGACCCGAAGAAGACCGTGTGGCAGGTCGTCTCCGACGAGCTGGACTACATCCACGTCGGGCAGACCGAGATGCCGTCGCGCGCGTACGTCAGCGCGTTCGGCTTCAAGGGCCCGGACCAGCAGAAGCCGGCGGGCGTGCTCTCCGGTGGTGAGCGCAACCGGCTCAACCTGGCGCTGACGCTCAAGCAGGGCGGGAACCTGATCCTGCTCGACGAGCCGACGAACGACCTGGACGTCGAGACGCTGGGCTCGCTGGAGAACGCGCTGGAGCAGTTCCCCGGCTGCGCCGTCGTGATCTCCCACGACCGGTGGTTTCTCGACCGGGTCGCGACGCACATCCTGGCCTGGGAAGGCACCGACGAGAACCCGTCGCAGTGGTTCTGGTTCGAGGGCAACTTCGAAGGGTACGAGAAGAACAAGGTGGAGCGGATGGGCGCCGAGGCCGCCCGCCCGCACCGTGTCACCCACCGCAAGCTGACCCGCGACTGAGGGGGCGGGTTTCCCCGTGGAAGCCAGCAAGCAGCACCGGACGGGCCCGTCCTCCCGATTGGAGGGCGGGCGCTCCGCCACTGCCGGGGGAACCCTCTCCGCGGTCGGACGGCTGATCGAGCGGGCGGACGCCCTGCACCTGCGCGCGCCCGAGCTCGCGCTGGTCCTGGGTGAGCGCGCGGCCGCGTTGTCCGAAGCCGCCGGCGCCGACGAGCAGTGGATCCGGTCCGAGAGCCTGGTCGTGTCCGCGCGCGTCCGGCTCGGCGAGCGGCCGGGCACGGTCGGCCGGGCGGTCGCTGCCCTGCGCGCGGCCGAACACGCCGGCTACGGCGACATCGCCGCCCGGCTGCGCATCGACCTCGCCGTCTGCGCCCGCAGCCTGGGCGTGCCGCTGACCGGCCTCGCCGCGCTGCGGCCGGTGCTCACCGATCCGGTCGTCTCGCCGGTGCACCGCGCCGCCGCGCTGACCCACCTCGTCGGCTGCCTCGGTCTGCTGGGCCGGAAGGCCGAGCTGGACCGGGCGCTCGTCGAGGCGGACAAGCTCGTCCTCGGCGACGAGTCCCTCGGCGGCGACACCCAGCTGCTGGTGCGGGCGCTGCTGCGCGTCGGCACGGCCGCACATCGGCGCCGGCACGGCGACCTCACCGCGGCCGCCGACGCGGCCCGGACCGGCCTGGGCTTCCTGGAGAAGCTGGACAACCCGGCCGACGACGGCGGTCTCGTCCGGATCCGGCTCGTGCTGCTGCTGGTGAGCACGCTGCTCGACCGCGGCGACGCCGAGATGGCGTACGAGATCGCCGAGCCGGTCCTGGCCGAGCCGGTGCGGGCGGCCGGGGTCGCGCCCATGGGCTGGCTGCGGCTGGCCGTCGCGACCCGCATCCACCTGCCCTCGGGCTCG
The DNA here is from genome assembly GCF_055565395.1 of Amycolatopsis sp. NPDC028719. NCBI lineage: Bacteria > Bacillati > Actinomycetota > Actinomycetes > Pseudonocardiales > Pseudonocardiaceae > Amycolatopsis > Amycolatopsis sp. NPDC028719. The sequence goes on along the minus strand of NZ_JBVHUL010000003.1, from coordinate 944,420 downwards.
GGCGAAGCCGCGATCGAGCAGGTCCGCGAAGCCGTGGCGAGCACCGACCGGCACGGGCTGTCCGCGGTCACCGCGAGGTTGTGGCTGGAGCTGGCGCAGCTGGAGGAGCGGTTCGGGCAGGCCGAAGAGGCCATCGCGTGCCTGTACCGCTCGCGGGCGGCCGAGCAGCTCCACGCGCGAGCCCGGCGGCAGGCGTGCGGTGTGCTGGCCGGCGAGTTCGGCACGGGTGAGCCGGCGTCGGTCGACCTCGACGAGGTGCTGAAGGCAGTGCCGTCGCGGCCGGTCCCGGTCGTGGCGGCGGCCCCCGCCGCCGAGCCGGTCGCCCCGGAGCCTTCGCCGCGGACACCGGCCTGGTCGTTCGACCGCGAGGAGACGTCCGCACCGGAGCCCGAGCCGCGGCAACCGGCGCCCGCGTGGTCGTTCGAACGGCTGCGCGTGACCGCCGACGCGGCCGAGACGTCGGTGATGCCGGCGGTGCGGGACGAGCCCGCGGAGCCGCGCGTGCGCCCGGAGCCGGTGGTCGTCGAGCGGCGGCGGCCGGAGCCGGTCGAGGTGCGATCCGGGACCGAGGCCCAGCCGGGAGGACGCCGTCGGGAGCCGGAGCCGATCGAGGTGCGGTCGGGGTCCGAAGTTCCGCCGGGGGGCCGTCGTCGTGAACCGGCCGTGGTTCGGCCGGAGTCCGATGCGCAGCCGGCTGGGCGCCGCCACAAGCCGGAGCCGATCGAAGATCCGGCCGAGTCCGAGGTTCAGCCCGCCGGACGCCGCCGGGTGCCGGAGCCGATCGAGGTGCGGTCGGGATCCGAGGTCCAGCCGGGGGGCCGCCGCCGGGCGCCGGAGCCGGTCGAGGTGCGCTCGGAGTCCGAGGTTCAGCCGCCCGGGCGCCGCCGCGAGCCGGAGCCGGTCGACGTGCGGCCGGCACCCGAGGTCCGGGCCGAACGTCCTCGTGAGCCGGAGTTCCGGGCCGAGCCGGCGCGGCCGGCCACGCCGGAGGTCCGTCCGGAGCCGGTGGAAGTCCGGCAGGAGCCGGAGCGCCGGAGCGAGCCGGAGCGCGAGGCCGCCGAAAGCGGGAAGACCAAGTTCTCCTGGGCGGCGCTCGCCGAAGCGCGGCTGCGGGAGACGGCCGCCGAACGCGAGTCGGCGCCCACGCGCGTCACGCCGGCGTTGCCGCTCGCGCCCGAGCCCGCCGCCGAGCGGGAACCGTGGGAGCCGGAGGCGCGGCGCGAACCGCAGCCGTCGACCCGGCACGACGCCGAACACGGCTCGGAAGCCGCCCGGTCGGTGCTGGACCGCCTGGGGATCTCGTCGTCGGGTGGTGGTGCGGGCCGGGGCCGCCGCCGGGCGGAAGACGCGGAAAGCACGCACGAAACCGGCAGCGAGGACAGCCCGCGCCGCGAACGCGCCGAGCCCGAGCTGGCGCCACCGCCGCGGCCGGAGGACCAGCCGCCGTCGGTGCCGGACTACCGCGACGAAGCCGAACCCTGGCTGCCGCGGCTGCGGATGCCGCCCGCGCTGGAGCCGATGGAGGACTTCGGCCACTGGACCCCGGCGACGGCCCCGTTCCCGGAGAGCTACGCGCGCGCGATCGCGGAGGACGAGCCCCCACCGGATGCGGGCCTCGCCGACCTGCTGGCCCGCGCGCTGGCCGAGCACCAGGCGGGCACGGCGAGCGCGGCGGCGCTGGTCAAGCAGCTGGGGCCGAACGACACGGGCCGCCGCAACGGCCACGGCCGCAACGGTCACGGCGCCGAGGTCGGGGACTCCCGCCGCCACGGCACGGGCGACTGACCGGACCCGCCTTCATCGCCGGCGACGTCATGAGCGAGCCGTTCAGCGCGCCGGACCCCATGAACGAGCCGGCGGCCGATCGCGCCCCGGGTCGGCCAGACCCCCCTATTCGTCGCCGACCTGCCCGGGGCCGCCGGACAGTGGTGTCCGTCGCACCCCGGCGTCGCCGACCGGCCGACAACGTTCGCCGAACGGCTTCGCCGGGCCTCAGCTGAACCGATCATGTCGGCCCCACCTCAGGTGATGCCCGACGGGCCCGGCTGGTCAGGGCCGCGCGGACGCTCCGGACGCAACCCGTCAGTAGCTTGACCGATCACGCGAATCCGCTGGCCCGGAAGGGTTTTCCGAGACTGGGGAACCCCCGGGTCTTCATGTGATCCCCGACCGCCGCGCATTAGTGTGGGGTCGTCCGGTTCACCGTCGAACCGGCGCGGTGCCACCTCACGAATACTGGAGAGTTGCCTCAAATGAGCTCGACCGGAGTCTCGTCCCTACCCGGAACCGGAGCCGAAACCGAACCCGAATTCGGTCAGCGCTCCCCGGTCAGCCCGGAGCAGATCAGGGACGACCTGATCGACGTCGCCGCCGGCCTGGCGCCGGAGATCGGGGAGCTCATCCGGCTCTACTACCGGCACATCCCGGCCGAGGAGATCGTCGGCGACGAGCCCGTCAACCTGGTCGGCGCGGTGCGCTCGCACCTGCAGCTCGCCCGGTCGCGGATGCCCGGCCGCCCGGCCGTGCGGCTGCTCAACCCCACCGTCGCCGAAGACGGCTGGGCGCGCGAAGCCACCGTCGTGCAGGTCGTCACCGACGACATGCCCTACCTGGTCGACTCGATCGCCGCGGAGTTCGCCCGGGACGGCGTGCAGGTGCAGCGGATCGTCCACCCGATCGTCGTCGTCAGCCGGGACCTGACCGGCGAGCTCCTGGAAGTCCACCCCGACGCCGACCCGGCCGAGCCGCCCGCGAACTCGGCCGCCGAGTCGTGGATGTACATCGAGATCGACTTCGTCACCGACCCGAACCGCGCGCGCGAGCTCGACAACCGCCTCTCCAGCGTTCTCGGGGACGTCCGCGAGGTCGTCGAGGACGCCGAGAAGATGGCCCAGACGGCCTGCCAGCTCGCGAGCGAACTGGAAACCGAGCCGCCGCAGCTGCCGCAGGCCGAGGTCGCCGAGGGCGCCCGCCTGCTGCGCTGGCTGGCCGACGGCCACTTCACCTTCCTCGGCTACCGCCGCTACGAGCTCGTCGACAACCCGCACCCGGACTCGGACGAGCCGGCCCTGCGCGCGGTGCTGGCCTCCGGGCTCGGCGTGCTGCGCCAGGACAGCCTGGCCGCCCGCGGCCTGACCGCCGGCCCGGACACCGCCGCGTCCGCCCTCTCGCCGACGTTGCTGGTGCTGACCCAGGCGAGCGCGCCCTCGACCGTGCACCGGCCGGTCTACCCGTACTACGTCGGCGTGAAGACCTTCGACGCCGAAGGCACCGTCACCGGCGAACACCGCTTTCTCGGCATGTTCACCACCACCGCGCTGCACGAGAACGTGCTCGACATCCCGGTGGTGTGCAAGCGGGTCCGCGAGGTCATCCACCGCGCCGGGTTCCCCATGGAGTCGTTCTCCGGCCAGCGGATGCTCGAGGTGCTGCAGAACTGGCCCCGCGCCGACCTGTTCTCCGCCGACACCGATTCGCTGTACTCGACGACCACCGGCGCGATCACGCTGTCGGACCGCCGCCGGCTGCGGCTGTTCCTGCGCCGCGACCCGTACGGCCGCTTCTACTCCTGCCTCGTCTACCTCCCGCAGGACCGCTACACGACGCGGTCGCGGCTGGCGATGCAGGAAGTCCTGCTGGAAGAGCTCGAAGGCACCCAGCTCGAATACAGCGCGCGCATCGGCGAGACCGTCCTCGCCCAGGTGCACTTCATGGTCCACACCGACCCCGCGCGCCGGCTCGAGCCGGACACGGCGAAGATCCAGGACCGCCTCAACGACGCGGTCCGCAGCTGGGACGACCGGATGGTCGAGGCGGTCCTCGACGAACGCCGTGAGCGCTCGGACGGCGGCGTCGCCGTCGGTGTCCTCGGCGAGGAGTCGGCGACCGAGCAGGGCCAGCGCTTCGCGAGCGTCTTCCCCGAGGGCTACAAGGAGGACTTCTCGGCCGGCGAGGCACTGGCCGACCTTCGCGCGCTCGACTCGCTGACCGACGAGGGCGACCTCGCGCTGTCGTTCTACCGGCCGGCCGACGCCGAGCCGGGCGAACGGCGCTTCAAGCTCTACCTGCGCGGCGAAGGCGTCACCCTCTCGAAGGTGCTCCCGGTGCTGCAGGCCATGGGCGTCGAGGTGGTCGACGAACGGCCGTACGAGCTGCACCGCGAAGACGGCGGCGCCTGCTGGATCTACGACTTCGGCCTGCGCGTCTCCCAGAAGATGCTCGACGAGGGCGACGACCACGCGGTCGACCAGCTGCGCGGCCGCTTCCAGGACGCCTTCGAGGCCGCCTGGCGCGGAGACGCCGAGGTCGACGGGCTCAACGGCCTGGTGCTGCGCGCCGGGCTCACCTGGCGCCAAGCCGCCGTGCTGCGCGCCTACTCGCGGTACCTGCGTCAGGCCGGCAGCGCGTTCTCGCAGGACTACATCCAGAACACGCTGCTCAACCACACCCAGGTCGCGACGAAGCTGCTGCGGCTGTTCGAGGCCCGCTTCGACCCGCACCTGGGTGACGCCGACCGCGAGGCCGCCACCGAAGCGCTGATGAGCGAGCTGAGCGCGATGATCGACGAGGTCACCAGCCTCGACGAGGACCGCATCCTGCGCCGGCTGATGGCCGTCATCCGGGCCACGCTGCGGACGAACTACCACGTCACCGACGCCGACGGGAAGACGCGGCCGTACCTGGCGATCAAGCTCGACCCGGCCGGCGTGCCCGACCTGCCCGAGCCACGGCCGCGCTTCGAGATCTTCGTGTACTCGCCGCGCGTCGAAGGCGTGCACCTGCGCTTCGGCGAGGTCGCGCGCGGTGGCCTGCGCTGGTCGGACCGCCGGGAGGACTTCCGCACCGAGATCCTCGGCCTGGTCAAGGCGCAGGCGGTCAAGAACGCCGTGATCGTGCCGGTCGGCGCGAAGGGCGGCTTCGTCGTGAAGCGCCCGCCGGCCACGACCGGCGACTCGAGCATCGACCGCGACGCCCAGCTGAACGAAGGCATCGCCTGCTACCGCATGTTCATCTCCGGCCTGCTCGACCTGACCGACAACCGCGTCGAGGGCAAGACCGTGCCCGCGCCGGGCGTCGTCCGGCACGACGCCGACGACTCGTACCTGGTCGTCGCGGCGGACAAGGGCACCGCGAAGTTCTCCGACATCGCCAACGAGGTGTCCGCGCGGTACGGCTTCTGGCTCGGGGACGCCTTCGCGTCCGGCGGCTCGGTCGGCTACGACCACAAGGCCATGGGCATCACGGCGAAGGGTGCCTGGGAGAGCGTCAAGCGGCACTTCCGCGAGCTGGGCAAGGACACCCAGGCCGAGGACTTCACCGTCGTCGGCATCGGCGACATGATGGGCGACGTCTTCGGCAACGGCATGCTGCTCTCGGAGCACATCCGGCTCGTGGCCGCGTTCAACCACATGCACGTGTTCCTCGACCCGAACCCCGACGCGGCGTCGACGTTCGCCGAGCGCCGCCGGCTGTTCGACCTCCCGCGCAGCTCGTGGGACGACTACGACCGGTCGCTGATCAGCGAAGGCGGCGGGATCTACCCGCGCTCGGCGAAGTCGATCCCGATCAGCCCGCAGGTCCGCGAAGCCCTCGGGCTCGACGAAGGGGTCACCGCGCTGGCACCGATGGACCTGATCCAGGCCATCCTGCTGGCGCCGGTCGAGCTGCTGTGGAACGGCGGCATCGGCACGTACGTCAAGGCGGAGTCCGAAACCCACGCCGCCGCCGGCGACAAGGCCAACGACGCCATCCGCGTCGACGGCAAGCAGCTGCGCGTCAAGGTGTTCGGCGAGGGCGGCAACCTCGGCCTGACCCAGCTGGGCCGGATCGAGTTCGCCCGCAACGGCGGCAAGATCAACACCGACGCGCTGGACAACTCGGCCGGTGTCGACTGCTCCGACCACGAGGTCAACATCAAGATCCTGCTCGACCACCTGGTGCAGACCGGGAAGCTCGAGGAGGCGCAGCGCAACGAGCTGCTGGCGGAGATGACCGACGAGGTCGGCGCGCTGGTGCTCGACGACAACTACCGGCAGAACGCCGTCCTCGGCGTCAGCCGGGCGCACGCCGCGCCGATGCTGTCGGTGCACGCGCGCCAGGTCCAGGCGCTGGTGGCCGCGGGTGCCTTCGCCCGGAAGCTCGAGGCGCTGCCGAGCAACTCCGAGTTCCGCGAGCTGGAGAAGGCGGGCAAGGGCCTCACCTCGCCGGAGCTCGCGACCCTGCTCGCGCACGTCAAGCTGGAGCTGAAGGACGAGCTGCTGGCCAGCGACCTGCCCGACTCGAAGGTGTTCGCCGGCCGGCTGTCCGAGTACTTCCCGAAGCCGCTGCGCGAGCGGTTCGCCGACGCGATCGGCGAGCACCCGCTGCGCCGCCAGATCATCACCACGATGATCGCCAACGAGGTGGTCGACGGCGGTGGCATCTCCTTCGTCTACCGGCTGATGGAGGAGATGAGCGCCACGGCGACCGACGCGGTGCGCGCGTACGCCGTCGTGACCCGGGTGTTCGACCTGCCGGCCCTGTGGAAGGAGATCGACGCGCTCGACAACGTCGTGCCCACCGACGTCGCCGACTCGATGGTGCTGGAGACGCGGCGGCTGCTGGACCGGGCCGCGCGCTGGTTCCTCACCAACCGGCCGCAGCCGCTGGCGCCGCTGTCGGAGATCAAGCGCTTCGGCCGGGTGCTGAGCAAGCTCGTCCCGAAGATCGGCGACCTGCTCCGCGGCCGTGAGGCGGAGTCCGTGCAGGCGAAGGCGGACGAGCTGATGGCCGCGAACGTCCCCGAGGGGCTGGCCCGCCGGGTCGCGCTGCTGCTGCACACCTACGGCCTGCTCGACGTCACCGAGGTCGCCGAGCTCGCCGAGCAGCAGGTCGGCGTGGACGCCCCGCACAGCCCGGCGGAGACGGCGGAGCTGTACTACGCGCTCTCGGACCACCTGGACGTCGACAAGATGCTGACCGAGATCAGCGCGCTCGAACGCGGCAACCGCTGGCACGCGCTCGCCCGGCTTTCGCTGCGCGACGACGTCTACGGCTCGCTGCGGGCGATCACGCTGGACGCGTTGCGGCACAGCGACCCCGGTTCGTCCGGGGACGCGAAGATCGCGCAGTGGGAGAAGACGAACGCCTCGCGGCTGCAGCGGGCGCGCGCCGCGCTGGACGAGATCCACAAGTCCGGCCGGCTCGACCTCGCGACGCTCTCGGTGGCGGCCCGGCAGATCCGGAGCACGGTGCGGTGACCTACGTTGCGCACGTCCGTCCGCGCTGGACGGACATGGACGTCTACGGCCACATCAACCACGCGAAGATGGTGACGCTGCTCGAAGAGGCCCGCATCCCGCTGCTGTTCAAGGGCGCCGTCGAGGCGGGGCTCGACCAGCTGCCGAAGGGCATCGTCGTGGTCAAGCTGGAAGTGGCCTACAAGGCGCCGATCGTGGTGTCCGGGCAGGAGCTGCGCGTCGGCATCGACCTGACGGAGCTGCGCGCGGCGAGCTTCACGCTCGCCTACCGCGTCCACACCGGGCCGGCGGAGTCCGACCCGGTCGCGGTGACGGCGGAGACGGTGCTGGCGCCGTACGACACGGTCGCGTTGCGGCCGCGTAGGCTCAGCCCGCCCGAGTCGGAGTTTCTGAAGCAGGGGTTCGCGGATGCCTGAGTTGTTCGTGCCGGACGCGGCGGACCGGGAGACCCTCGGTGCGTTCGTCGCCCGCGCGGTCCGGCTGGACGGCCAGACGGCCGTCCGGCTGCGGCAGCGCGGCGACGGCGTCGTCGAGGCCTGGACGGCGACGCCGTTCGAATGCTTCGCGACCCGCGCGGTGGCCGGGGACGTCACCCCCGGCGACGTGACGGTGTCCGGCAACGAGCTGCTGGCGGCGCTGACGGTGGCGGGTGGGCCGCGGATGGACCCGGGCCCGGCCCGCGACCTGCTGTGGCACGGCGAACTGCCCCCGTCCGGCCGCTGGCCGCTGGTCGACGAGCTGCCGGCGCGGGTCGTCGCGGAGCTGGCCGACCGGGGCGTGACGCTGGCCAGGGACAACGCCGGCCCGCACGGCAACCCGCCGTCGTCCCTGATGGACCAGGCGGTGCTGACCGTGTCCGGCGATGCGGTCGAGGTCAAGGTCCAGATGCGCTGCCTGTTCGCGATGTCCGGCATGGGTTTCGTGGATGCGGACCTGGCCGAGGACGTCGTCCGCGTGTCGGCGACGGATTCGTGGCTGCGCCTGGACGCGCGGTACGGCGCGATCGTCCGGCGCCGGCACGCGCTGCTGCCGCTGCTGTTCTGATTACGGAGTTCTTGCGTCCCGGGCGTGCGCCGGGTTTCGGTGGCACGCTGGAGCCATGCCCCCGGAAGACGATCCGACGGCGGACTTCCTCGACGAAGTCCGTGCGGAGGAGACGCCCTGGCGTCTCGAGCGTCCGCCGGGGGAGCAGGCGCCGGAACGCGCCGAGCGTCCTGAGAGGTGGGGCCGCACGCGAGCGGCGGGCCGGGCGGCCGCCCAAGCGGCGCCCTACCTCCAGGCCGCGGCGCTGGCGGCGTGGCTGGCGAGCGGCGCCTTCGACGACGGCTCGGGCGACCAGAGCGGTTGACAGGCTCGTGACCGATTGGTTACAGTCCGCGCCTTCCCGGAGGTGAGCCAGTTGATGAGGTTCCCGGCGTTCACCGTGGCCGTGACCCGCGAAGCCGGTCTGTGGACGGCGAAGGTGACCGACGGTCTCGACGGCGCCGAGGGTGGGTTCAAGCAGTTCGGCGACGTCGACCCCGGCATGCGGAAGATCGTCGCGAACCTGACCGGCCTCCCGGCCGAGCGGTTCCACCTCCGGTGGCGCTACGAGTTCGACGACGCGGACGCGACCGACCTCGTCCTGCAGTACCAGGAGGCGGAGAGGCTCGCCGAAGAGGTGGCGCAGTGGCGGGAAGGGGTCCGCGCCCGCCTGGTCGCCACGCTGAACGGGCAGATCCCGCAGCGGGCGATCGCCGACCTGGTGGGCTTGTCGCACCAGCGCGTGAACCAGATCGCGCGCGGCCCCGCGCCCGAGGCGGCCACCGTGGCCAAGCCCGGCCGGTGGGTGCCGCTCTAGACGAGCCAGGCGGCCGAGTCCGCCGGCAGCTTCCCGTCCACCAGCGGGCTGCTGCTCAGCAGCACCTCGCCCGGCGGCAGCGCGATCGGGCTCGCGGACGTGTTCAGCGCGCACACCAGCCCGCCGCTCTTGCGGCGGAACGCGAAGCAGCCGGCCGGGGCGCCGTACCACTCCAGCTCGTCGCCGCTGAACGCCGGATGCGTCTTCCGCAGCTCGATCGCCTGCCGGTACAGCGAAAGCGTCGAATCGGCGTCTTCGATCTGCTTCTCGACCGTCAGCCCGGCCCACTCGCCCGGCATCGGCAGCCACGTTCGCGGGTTGCGGGAGAACCCGAACGGCGGCAGGTCGCCTTCCCACGGCAACGGCACCCGCGAGACGTCCCGCCCGAACTCGGCCCCGCTGGTCTTCGCGCGCGGGTCGGCCATCTCCTCGAGCGGGATGTCCACGTTGGCCAGGCCCAGCTCTTCGCCGTTGTACAGGTAGACCGCGCCGGGCAGCGCCAGCTCGACCAGCGCCATCGCCCGCGCGCGGCGCACGCCGGCGGCGCCCCCGCCGTAGCGGCTGACCTGGCGCCAGACGTCGTGGTTGCCCAGCGTCCACGTCGCGGGCGCGCCGACCTTCGCCGGCACGGTGAGGGAGCGCTGGATGGCCGTGCGCATCGCGTCCGCGTCGAAGTGGGTGAGCACCAGCCGGAAGTTGAACGCCAGGTGCAGCTCGTCGGGCCGCAGGTAGCGAGAGAGGCGTTCTTCGTCGGTCACCCAGATCTCGCCGACGGCCATCGCTTCCGGGAACTCGTCGAGCACCTTGCGGATCATCTGGTGGATCTCGTGGACGCCGTCGTGGTCCCACCGCGGGTCGTAGTAGTGGCTCGGCCCGTGCGCGTCGGCGCGCGGGTCCATGTCCGGCAGGCCGGGCGGCTTGGCCATGCCGTGCGCGACGTCGATGCGGAAGCCGTCGACGCCGCGTTCGAGCCAGAAGCGCAGGGTCCGTTCGAGATCGGCGGCGACCTCGGGGTTGGTCCAGTTGAGGTCCGGCTGCTGCGGCGCGAACAGGTGCAGGTACCACTGGCCGTCCGGCACCCGGGTCCACGCCGGGCCGCCGAACGCGCTGACCCAGTTGTTCGGCGGGTCCTCGCCCTTCGGGCCGACGCCGTCGCGGAAGATGTAGCGGTCGCGCTCCGGGCTGCCCGGCTTGGCCGCCATCGCGGACTTGAACCAGGCGTGCTGGTTGCTGGTGTGGTTGGGCACGACGTCGACGGTGACCTTGATGTTGCGCTTGTGCGCCTCGGTCAGCAGCACGTCGAAGTCGCCGAGGGTGCCGAACATCGGGTCGACGTCGCGCGGGTCGGCGATGTCGTAGCCGTGGTCGGCCATCGGGGAGCGGTAGAAGGGCGTCAGCCACAGCGCGTCGACGCCCAGCAGCTCCAGGTAGCCGAGCCGGGAGTGGATGCCTTCCAGGTCTCCGACGCCGTCGCCGTCCGAGTCGGCGAACGAACGGACGTAGACCTGGTAAAACACCGCATCACGCCACCAGGCGGGTTCTCCCGGCTCCGGTCTCATCAGACGAAGCTGTTCATCATGCTGTGGGCGGCCATCTCCAGGTAGGCCCAGAGCTGCCCGCGGTAGGGCTCCTCGAGGTTCTCCTCGTCGACGGCGATCCGGATGCAGCGCAGCCAGGCGTCGCGCTCGATCGGCCCGATCTTGAACGGCGCGTGCCGCATCCGCAGCCGCGGGTGCCCGCGCTGGTCGGAGTAGGTGTGCGGGCCGCCCCAGTACTGCATGAGGAACAGCCGGAAGCGTTCCTCGGCCGGCCCGAGGTCCTCCTCGGGGTAGAGGGGGCGCAGGATCTCGTCTCGCGCGACTTCTTCGTAGAACCGCGCGACGATCCGGCGGAACGTGGGTTCGCCGCCCACCGCTTCGTAGAGGTTCGCCGGTTCGCTCACTGCAGACACGCCTTCCATTTTGCCCTCCGGGTGCGGGTTCCCGACGCCCGGTCCCGCCCCTCGCCGGAAGGTCGCGAACCCGTTTCCCAGCGTAACCACGCGGGCCGGGTCGTGAGCCATCTCACGACCCGGCCACGGGACGCTACTTCTTCGCGGCCACCGAGGCGGCGTTGGGGAACAGCCGGCCGAGCGGGGGCTCGAAGCCGGCCTCTTCCAGGGCCCCCAGCAGCTGGGCCCGCAGGGCTCGCTGGACCGCCCACTGCTTGCCCGGCCGCACCTTCACGGTCAAGCGCAGCTGCAGCCCTTCCGGGGTGACGCTTTCCACGCCGAGCATCTCCGGGGGCTCGAGGATGTTGTCCTTCAGCAGGTCGCTCTCGGTCGCGGCCGAAGCCGCCTCGCCGAGCACGGTGGTCGCGCGCTCGACGTCGGCGGAGTAACCGAGCGGGACGTCGACGACCGCGACCGCGAAGCCCTGGCTCGAGTTGCCGACGCGCAGGATCTCGCCGTTGCGGACGTACCAGACCGTCCCCTTGAGGTCGCGCAGCGTGGTGATGCGCAGGCCGACCGATTCGACGGTGCCGGAAGCTTCGCCGACGTCCACGACGTCGCCCACGCCGTACTGGTCCTCGACCATCATGAAGATGCCGGACAGGAAGTCCTTGACGAGGTTCTGCGCGCCGAACCCGATCGCGACGCCGATGATGCCGGCCGAAGCGATGATCGGGCCCAGGTTGATGCCCAGTTCGCCCAGCACGAGGATGAACGCGAGCCCGTAGATCAGGAACGTCGCCATCGACTTCAGCACGGAGCCGATGGTCTGCGCGCGCTGGCGGCGCCGTTCGATCACGGCGGAGCCCAGCACCTCGGGGGCGCGCTCACGCAGGGGACGCAGCAGCGCGGGGAGCTTCCCGCTGCTGCGGGGGAGCGTGGTGACGCGGTTGACCAGCCGCCGCACGAGGAGCCGCACGACGAACGCGATCACGATGATCATCAGGATCTTCAGCGGCTTGGTCAGCAGCCAGTTCGCCGAACCTGCCAGCCACTCGTTGTTCGTCGCCAGATACACCTGGTGACAGAAGGTGCTCACGTCGTCGACGCAGGGCGGCTTGGCGGAGGGGAGCAGGGGGGACACGGGAGTTCGATCATCCTTCCGATCAGGTCGGTGAGCCCAACTGTAAGTGGATGTTGGGTCGCGCGGATGTGACACGTCTTGTAACACACGTGCGCTGGGGGGCTGTTTTGTGGTCGACTATGCCTACGCCCCTGGAGGTGGTCGAGTGCCAGACCGACAACCCAGCCCCCGCGGCGTCTCCGGCCAAGCCATGGCCGCCGAGACGCCAGAGGTGGTTCTGCGCGCCTATCCGGGGGGTTCCGCATCCGGCGGAGCCGTCCCGGCCGGGCCGGGGAACCGCCCAGGGGGAATTACCCGCCCGCCCGGACAGCGTAGAGGCCGGGATCCGGCCGCCCCCTCGTGGGGCAGGCGCCGGGTGCTCCTGCTCAACGCCACTTTCGAGCCGCTGACCGCGTTGCCGTTGCGCCGAGCCGTCGTGCTGGTGATGTGCGGCAAGGCCGAAGTGGTGCACGGTGATCCCGGCGGCATCGAGCTGCATTCGGCGAAGGTGTCGCTGCCGGTGCCCTCGGTGATCCGGCTCAGCACCTACGTGCGCGTGCCCTACCGGGCGAAAGTGCCGCTCACCCGCGCCGGGCTGATGCACCGCGACCGGTACCGCTGCGCCTACTGCGGGGGGCGGGCCGAAACGATCGACCACGTCATCCCGCGCAGCCGGGGCGGGCCCCACGCCTGGACGAACTGCGTCGCCTGCTGCGCCAAGTGCAACCACCGCAAGGCGGACCGGCTGCTCTCGGAGATCGGCTGGCGGCTGCGCGTCGTCCCGCGGGCTCCCCATGGCCCGCACTGGCGGCTGCTCGCGCACTCCAAGGAGGCCGATCCGCTCTGGCGTCCGTATCTGGGCTCCGCCGCCTGACTGTTTTCGGGGGCTCCGGGTGGCGGAGCCCCCGGCCCGGTGCGAAGCCTCGGACAGTACAGGGCTCTCACGGCGGAGCCTGGACATGCCGGCGCCCCGGCTGCCTTGCGGCGGACCGGGGCGAGCCGGGTGCTTGCGCGTGTTCAGGTAAGGCGTACGGACCTGGAGCGAAGGGTCAGGCAGCGAGCGCGTAGTCGCTCTGGCAGGTGACGCGGGTCCCCATGGTGACGCGCGTGCCGCGGGTGACGCGCGTGCCTCGCGTGACCCGGGTGCCGCAGGTGACGCGGGTCCCGGCCGTCACGCGCGTGCCCATCGTGACGCGGGTGCCCCGGGTACCTCGCGTGACCCGCGTCCCCGCCGTCACCCGGGTGCCCATGGTGACGCGCGTTCCCGCCGTGACGCGTGTACCGCGAGTGACGCGTGTACCCCGCGTAACCCTTGTGCCCGCCGTCACACGCGTTCCGGGCACGAATTCGATTTCGCTGGGTGACGAGGTGGCCTCGGTGATCGCCTGTGCGGGGGTGTGGACGCTGTTCATGGCAAGGCCTCCTGGGACCGGTGCGTTACCTGCTGGGGCTGGGGAGCGGGGCGCAAGGCCCGTACAGGTGAAAAAGCTACGAGGATTTCAAGGCTGCGACAAGACGACAGCGGCGGGTGCGGCCGCCTGTACGTTGAGTTGCAACCTTTCGGCCCGACGCTCTTCGCCCCAACGTTCCAGTGGCCGCGAGCCAAGCGGCGGACGGCAGTCGGCTTACGACGAACGGTCGAGTGCGGCGCGCGCGGTGGGCGCGGAGGTCATCCGATACGCTCAGCGCCGTGAACGTTGTCGAGACGATCGTGGTCTTCGCCGTGATCCCGCTGGCCATCTACGGCCTCGCCGGGCTGCTGACGCTCCGGCGCAGGTCCGGCGGTGCCCCGCGGCACCGGTCCGGCCAGGCCTGGGACTACCCGGCCATGTGGTGGAGCGCCAACCCCGAAGGGGTCGGTGCCGGGCACCACGCCGCCACCGAGAACAGCGCGCCCGAGGGCGCCCCGACCGCGGCAGGAGGCGCTCGTGGCAACTGGTGAGCTGACGAAGCGCGTCGACGAGTCCGAACTGGGCTACGGCGAAGCTCTCACGTCCAGCGGCCGCGTGTCGGCCGCCAAGATGTACGAGCCGGAAGCGCCGACGAGCCCGTTCAACACGCGCCAGCTGGCCCGCCTCGACGAGGCGCTGACGTTCGCGAGCCGCGAGACCGGTCTGGACTTCAGCCTGTACCTCGGCGAGCTGGGAGCGGACAGCCGATCGGCGGCGGAGAAGCTCCACGCGACGACGGCGAACCCGGCGAACTCGGTCCTGATCGCGGTTTCCCCGGGCGAGCGCTTGATCGAGATCGTGACCGGCAAGGCGGCGTACGTCCGCCTCCCCGACCGCGGCGCCAAGCTGGCGGTGGCGAGCATGGTGGCGTCCTTCAAGGAGGGCGACCTGGTGCGCGGGTTGGTGAACGGCCTGGTGAACGCGCTGCGCATGCTGTCCGACCAGGCGGGCCCCGCGCCCCGCTGACCTTCTGGCACGAAAAGAGCCCCGCACCTCGACGAGGTGCGGGGCTCTTTCACGTCCGGCGCCGGCTTGACCCGGTTGTCCACACCACCGCCGTGATGTGGACAACCAGACCCTCGCGGCGGCCGATCCGCGGCTTTCGTCGGGCGCCCCCGATACGCTGGACAAGGGCACGCCCCCCTTGGGAGGGCGGGGGCCGCTCTGGGCGGGGCTGGGACCCGGCAAAGTCGCGGGTTCAGCCACCTGGCCTCCGCCGCTACAGCGCAACGGAATCCAGCCCACTCGTCCGCGCCCGCGGTTCGGACGTCGCGAATGACTCATTCGGGACTTCAGACGCCCCCAATGACTCATTCGCCTCCGCCTCGGCAGGGCCCGCCTCGACCGCCGCAGCCGGATCCAGGGGTCTTGAATGGGTCATTCAGGTCTTGGGAGGTCCTGAATGACCCGTTCAAGATGTTTGCCCAGGGCACCGCGCCCGTGGCCTGCGCCGGGGGCAGCCAGGCTGGGTGACTTTGCCGGAACCCTGCCTTGGGAGGGCGGGGGCCGCTCTGGGCGGGGCTGGGACCCGGCAAAGTCGCGGATCAGCCGCCTGGCTTCCGCCGCCGGCGGGTAATGAATCCCAGCAGGCTCGCCTGCTTCCGCGATCCGAGCGTCGCGAATGACTCATTCGCGGCACCGAATCCGGCGAAGCCGGGTTCAGTAGCGCCTCCACCTGGGCAGAGGGCCGCCTCGACCGCCGCAGCCGGATTCAAATGTCTTGAATGAGTCATTCAGGTCTTGGAAGGTCTTGCATGACCCATTCAAGACGTTTGCCGAGGCACCACGTCGACCTGTGCCGGGGCGGCCTGGCCGAGCGCCTTCGCCGGAATCCCGCCTTGGCGAGGGCTGCTTTCAAGTGGTGGACCTCAGGTCCGGGCGTCGAAGTCGTGCGCAGTGAATGACTCATTCCTGGCGCCGGACGCCAGGAATGAGTCATTCACTGCGAGAGTTCGGGCCCTGCGACGGGCCCGGGCTCTGGGGGCGGTGCTGCTGCGTCGTTCACCACGTCCGGCGCGGGTCTCGCGCGCCCCAATGTGGCCTTCGGTGCGTCAGACGCACCCAAGGCGGCCTTCGGTGCGTCAGACGCAACCAAGGCCGCCTTGGGGCGCCCGAACTCAAGCCTGAGCGTCGAAGTCCCGAGCGGCCAAAGCCCGCACGATCCCCGCACGGCCCTCCGAAACCAGCCGCCGCAGGGCCTGCGAGTGCTCGCCAGCCAGCCACTCGTCCGACGCCGTCACCGTCTCCGGGGCCACCGCCCACGACGGGTACAGCCCGATCGCGATCGGCTGCGCGCGCTCGCTCGACCGGCGCTGCCACACCTCGTCGATCACCTCGAAGTACCGCGCCACGTACGCACCCAGCAGTGCCCTCTGGCCCGGGTGGGAGAAGCCCGAGATGAGCGAGTCGCTGACCGCGTTCGGCAGCTCGTCGTCGTACACCGCTCGCTGCCACGCGTCCGCCTTGGCCTCCGCCGTCGGGCGCAAGGCACGCGCGCGCTCGGCCTGGCGGCGGCCCGTCGCCGTGTTGTCGCGGGCCAGCTCGGCGTCGATCTCGGCCGTGTCCGCCCTGCCGTGCGCCACCAGCGCGTGCAGCAGGCGCCAGCGCAGGTCCGTGTCCACCGTGAGGCCGGGAAGCGGCGCCGATCCGTCCAGCCAGCCGGCCACCACGTCCAGGGAACCCGCGTCCAGCACCGACCCGCAGAGGGAGTTGACGAACGCCAGCTGGTGGTCCGAGCCCGCTTCGGTCGCGTGGACCAGCTCCAGCAGCCGCGTCGTGAACGCCGGCCAGCCGGTCGAGGCCGCCCACTCCTGCTCCGCATACGAGTTGAGCGCCGTCTGGGCCTGCAGCAGCAGCCGCTGGACGACGCCGACCTCGGTCTCGGTGTGGATGCCGCGCTGCACCAGCGTGACGAAGTCGCGGGCCTTCAGCTCGGCCTCGCGGGTCATCTCCCACGCCGCCGACCAGCACAGCGTCCGCGGCAGCGGCTCGGTGATGTCGGCGACGCGGTCGATCAGCGTCGTCAGCGACGCCGGGTCGAGCCGCATCGTGCAGTACGTCAGGTCGTCGTCGTTGACCAGCACGAGCTTGCCCGCCGGCCGCCCGACGAGGTCCGGCACCTCGGTGCGCTCGCCGTCGACGTCCAGCTCCACGCGCTGGGTCCGGACGATCTTGCCCGAGCCGTCCTCGTCGTAGATCCCGACGGCGACGCGGTGCGTGCGCAGCTCACCGGCCCCCGGCTTCGCACCCGACTGCACGACGGCGAACGACGTGAACGTCCCGTCCGCGCCGATCTCGTAGCGCGGGCTCAGCGAGTTCAGCCCGGTGGTCTCCAGCCACTGCGCGCTCCACCACGACAGGTCGCGCCCGGACGCCTCCTCCAGCGCGCCCAGCAGGTCGGCCAGCGTGGCGTTGCCCCAGGCGTGCTTGCCGAAGTACACCTTCAGGCCGTCGAGGAAGTGGTTCAGCCCGACGTAGGCGACGAGCTGCTTGAGCACGCTCGCGCCCTTGGCGTAGGTGATGCCGTCGAAGTTCACCTCGACCGCGTGCAGGTCGACGATGTCGGCCGCGATCGGGTGCGTCGAGGGCAGCTGGTCCTGCCGGTAGGCCCACGACTTCTCGATGTTCGCGAAGCTGGTCCACGCGTTCTTGTACTCGGTCGCCTCGGCCTGGGCCAGGACGCTCGCGAACGTCGCGAACGACTCGTTCAGCCACAGGTCGTCCCACCAGCGCATGGTGACCAGGTCGCCGAACCACATGTGCGCCATCTCGTGCAGCAGCGTCTCGGCGCGCCGCTCGTAGGCGTAGCGGGTGACGCGGCTGCGGAAGACGTAGTCCTCGAGGAACGTCACGGCGCCGGCGTTCTCCATCGCGCCCGCGTTGAACTCGGGCACGAACAGCTGGTCGTACTTGGAGAACGGGTAGGGCGTGCCGAACTTCTCGTGGTAGAAGCCGAAGCCCTGCTTGGTCTCGGTGAAGAGGCGGTCGGCGTCCATGTGCTCGGCCAGCGACGCGCGGCAGTAGATGCCGAGCGGGATGGTCTTGTGCTCGTCGGTGTACTCGTCGGTCCACTCGGCGTACGGGCCGGCGACCAGCGCGACCAGGTAGGTCGAGAGCCGCTCGGACTCCTTGAACACCGTGCGGACGGCGCCCTCGGGCGTCTTCTCCGCGGACTCCGCCATCGTGTTCGAGACGACCTTCCAGCCGTCCGGCGCGATCACGGTGAGCCGGTAGACCGACTTGAGGTCGGGCTGGTCGAAGCAGGCGAACATCCGCTTCGCGTCCGCCGTCTCGAACTGCGTGTACAGGTAGACGCCGTCGTCGACCGGGTCGACGAACCGGTGCAGGCCTTCGCCGGTGTTCATGTACCGGCAGTCGGCGGTCACGGTGAGCTCGTTCGCCTCGGCCAGGCCGGCCAGCGCGATGCCCTTGTCCTCGACGTACGCGCTGATGTCGACGTCCGTGCCGTTCAGGGTGGCCGAGTGCACGCGGTCGGCGACGAGGTCGACCCACGTCCGCTCGCCGGCCCGGGCGCTGGAGAACCGGACGGTCGTCTTCGACGCGAAGGTCTTCTCACCGGGGCCGCCGTGGCCGTCGGTGAGGTCCAGCTCGATGTCGTACGCGGTGACGTCGAGCAGGTCCGCGCGCAGCTTGGCTTGGTCGCGGGTCAGGTTGGGGGCGGGCACAGGCACCTCTGGTCGTTGGTATCGGTTTTCAACTCCTCGCATCCAATCATGGGGACGGGGTGGCGGGCGATGGGGAACAAGCCCGGGTCCGGAGGTGTTGGGCCGCTGTGTGGGGGTGTGCCCGCCCCCGGACCGGACCTGACTTCGCACAGGAGAACCTGATGACCGCTGCCGAGCAGCCCACGAAGGTCGACTTCTACTTCGACCCGATCTGCCCGTTCGCCTGGATCACCTCGCGCTGGATCCTCGAGGTGGAGAAGCACCGCAACCTCGATCTGCACTTCCGGATCATGAGCCTGTCGGTGCTGAACGAGGGCCGCGACGAGCTGCCCGAGCAGTACAAGGAGCTGCTGGCGAAGGGCTGGGGCCCGGTGCGCGTCGCGGTCGCGCTGTCACAGCTCAAGGGCGAAGAGGTGCTGCGCGACTACTACACCGAGTTCGGCACGCGCTACCACAACCAGGGCGTCAAGGACTACGACACGGTGATCAAGGAGGCGCTCGCCGCGATCGGCGCGCCGGCCGAGCTGGCCGAGGCCGCGCACTCGACCGAGTACGACGAGGCGCTGAAGAAGAGCCACCACGAGGGCATGGACCCGGTCGGCATGGACGTCGGCACCCCGACGATCCACATCGACGGCGTCGCGTTCTTCGGCCCGGTCCTGACCTCGATCCCGCGCGGCGAAGACGCCCTGAAGGTGTTCGACGGCGCCGTCGCGCTGTCGAGCTACCCGGACTTCTTCGAGCTCAAGCGCACCCGGTCGGGCGAACTCAACTTCGACTGAGTCTCCTTCAAGGTGTCGCGAGGGCGGCCAAGGTGACGTCGCCGGGGTAGCGCGAAGCCGCCACGGCGGCGGCCTCGGTCGTCTCACCGCGGCCCATCGCCGCCTTGAGCGCGATCAGCTCGTGCAGGCCGTGGCGGTGGTAGCGGACGAAGTCGGCGTCGACCGGCTCGCCGTGGCCGGGCACGATCACCCGGGGCTCGAGGGCCAGGATCGTGTCGAACGTGTCCGGCCAGGCGGTCAGATCCGACTCGGAGCTGAACGAGAACTCGCTGAAGCCGTGCTCGGCGTTCTCGACGATGTCCCCCGCGAAGACCACCCCCGCGTCGGGTACGTGCACGATCACGTCGTGGTCGGTGTGAGCCCGGCCGGGGTGCAGCAGGACGGCCGTCCGGCCGCCGAGGTCGAGCTCGGTCCGGTCGGTGAACAGGTGGTCGGGCACGACGAACGTGGTGCGCGCGATGGCGTCGGCGGTCTCCGTCTTGCCCTGCTTGCGGTAGTGGGCGATCCAGGTGGCGCGCGCGCCCTCCGGGTCCTCGGTCAGCTCGGCGCGGCAGCCTTCGTGCGCCCACACCGGGCAGGGCGCGAAGCGTTCGGTGCCCCAGGTGTGGTCGAAGTGGGCGTGCGTGTACACGACCGACCAGGGCAGCGGGGTCAGCTCGCGGACCGCGGCCGCCAGCTCGGCACCCTGCTCGAGGTCGCCGCGCGTGTCGACGACCAGGCAGCGGTCGGCGCCCACCACCAGGCCGACGGTCAGGTCCAGCTCTTCGTAGCGGCGCGCGTGCACGCCGTCGGCGACCTCGATCCAGCGCCCGTTCATGCCAGTACTCCTTCGCTCAGTACGGGAGCAGCATCGCTCACGTCGAGCTGCGAGGCCAGCGTGACGTCGCCGCCGTGCCCGGCCTCGGTCAGCTCGCGGCCGGACACGCAGCTCGCCAGCGCCGCGACGTCGACCGATCGGGCGGCGAGCGCGGCTTCGGGGGACAACGACAGGCCGAGCCCGGCCAGCGCGGCGGCGATCGCGCCGGCGCCCAGCTGGTCTTCGACGCACGGCCTCAGCGGGCCGGACGTTTCGCCTGCACCGAAGATGTTCACGCCCCAGCGTTCCCCGGCGGCGACGAGCCCGATCGGGCTGCCCACGTCACGCGCCTTCGCGGCGACGGCGGAAGCGTTGCGCAGGCAGCCGGCGAGGACCCGCGCACCGGTCGCCGCGGCGGCGTCGCACAGCGTCGCGCCGTTGGGCGACGGGAGCGCGAGCAGCGTTCCCGGCGGGATTTCCGTCACAGAAGACGGCCTGAGGGTGAACGCGCCCTCGCCCGCGATGACGGCGCCGGCCGCCCGAGCCCGCGCCACCCCGCGCTCGTCGCGCCAGCGGACCGGCAGCACGCGGCCGCCCCGGCCGACCACGAGATCCGTGGTGGTGCTGAAGGAGAGCACGTCGACGACGATCAGCACGGCGCATTCCCGGCCGAGGGCGGCCACGCCTTCGGCGCCCCAGTCGAGCCGGACGTCGTACCCCGTCTGCTCCCAGATGCCCACCCCCGGAGCATGCCCGAAACCGGCCGTGATGGCAGACTCCCAGCCGTGCGTGTCTACTTGGGATCCGACCATGCCGGCTTCGAGCTGAAGAACCACCTGGTGGCTCACCTGGAGAAGCAGGGCCACGAGGTCACCGACATCGGTCCGCACGTCTACGACGCGGCCGACGACTACCCGGCGTTCTGCGTCGAGACGGCGCTGCGCGTGGTGGCCGACGAGGGCAGCCGCGGCATCGTCGTCGGCGGCTCCGGCAACGGCGAGCAGATCGCCGCCAACAAGGTCCCCGGCGCGCGGTGCGGCCTCGCGTGGAGCGTCGAGACGGCCGAGCTGTGCCGGGAGCACAACCACGCCCAGCTGATCGGCGTCGGCGCCCGGATGCACACCGCCGAGCAGGCCACCGAGATCGTCGAAGCCTTCCTGGCGACCGAGGTCTCGCCGGAGGAACGGCACGCGCGCCGCGTCCGGCAGCTGCTGGACTACGAGCGCACCGGCACCCCGCCGGCGCTGCCGGAGGCCTGATGCCCGAGGGGCACACGCTCCACCGGCTCGCGCGGCTGCACAAGCGGCGGTACGCCGGCGCCCCGGTCGAGGTGAGCAGCCCGCAGGGCCGGTTCGCCGCCGAAGCGTCCCGTTTGGACGGTCAGGTGTTCGTCGGCGCCCAGGCGTACGGCAAGCACCTCTTCCACGACTACGGTCCACACGGGACCGTGCACATCCACCTGGGGCTCTACGGCACGTTCGGCGAGTCCCCGCTGCCCCCGCCGGAGCCGGTGGGGCAGGTCCGGCTGCGGCTGGCCGGGCGGACGCACTGGACGGACCTGCGCGGGCCGACCCGGTGCGAGCTGCTGTCCCCCGACCAGGTCGACGCGATCAAGGCGCGCCTCGGCCCGGACCCGCTGCGCCGCGACGCGAAACCCGAACAGGCCTGGGCGCGCATCTCGCGCTCGAAGACGTCGATCGCGGCGCTGCTGATGGACCAGGCGGTGCTGGCGGGCGTCGGGAACGTCTACCGCGCCGAGGTCCTGTTCCGCCACGGCGTCGCGCCGCTGACGCCGGGACGTGCGCTGGACCGGGCGTTGTGGGACGACGTGTGGGCCGATCTGGTCACGCTGATGCGCGACGGCGTCCGCGTCGGCCGGATCGACACGGTCCGCCCGGAGCACCTGCCGGAGGCGATGGGCCGCGCGGCCCGGGTGGACCGCCACGGTGGCGAGGTGTACGTCTACCGCCGGGCCGGACAACCGTGCCTGGTGTGCGGGACACCGGTGGCGAACTCGGAGCTGATGGGCCGCAACCTCTACTGGTGCCCCACCTGCCAGCCCGCCTGATCCCGAGCGCCCCGAGCGCCCCAATGTGGCGTTGGGTGCGTGGGACGCACCGAACGCCACATTGGGGCGCTTGAAACCCGGGGCCTCAGAAGTCGAAGCCACCGCCGCCGTCGAAGCCTCCGCCATCGAAGCCGCCGCCGTCGAAACCGCCACCGCCCCAGTCGCCGCCGGCGTCGCCGCCCATGTCGCCTCCGCCGTCAGCGCCCATGTCGCCTCCGCCGTCAGCGCCCATGTCGCCGCCGTCACCGGACTCGAGCGCGTCCTGCTGGCCCGCGTCGTAGCCCGACTCCCACGCCGAGGCGCTGGCGATGCCGCCCATGCCGGAGAACATCGCGCTGAACAGGAACATCGACCCGAGACCCCAGGCGCCGGCGACGAGCGCGGGCTTCCACCACGGCTCGCTGTACCAGCCCTGCGGCACCGGCCGCCCGGCCACGCGGCCACCGGGGTAGTAGTACGGCGTGTCCTGGCCCGCGTCGGGCGAGGCGGCGTAGTGCTGGCCCTCGACGTCGACGTCGCGGCGCTCGGTGACCTTGCCGGCGCGCTCGCGCTCGGCCTCCTCCGGCAGCTGCGGGCCGGGGTCCATGCCCATCGCGACGCGCGCGGCGCGGACGTAGTAAAGGCCTTCGACGGCGGTGTCCTTGACCAGCCGGGCTTGTTCGATCGTGCGCGCCTGCTCCATCTGGGAGCCGGCCGCGTTGTACCGCTCGGCGGCGTCCGCCATCGCCTGCATCGACGCGGTGTCGTTGCCGTTGAGGTTGAGGACCTGGCCGCCGAGCCGCTCGACGAGGCGCCGGGCGTCGGCCTTCGCGTCGTCGAGTTCCCGCTGCCGGGCCGCGGCGCGCTGCCGCGAGAAATAGAGGCCGCCACCGACGATCACGACGACGAGCACGATCAGGAAGATCGCGGTGCCCATGGACCACTCCCAGAAGCTCGGTGCCCCGGTGACCGGAAGTCACCTTTGATTCGGACAACGCGGACGCTACGCGGAGGGTTCCCGTGACGTGATCCGGCACACCGTCAGAGCTGGCCGAAGAAACTAGAACACGTTATAGTTCGACGCTATGAAGTTCACCCTGTCGATCGCGATGAACCCGCTTGATCAGCTGGGCGAACTCGCCCAGGCCGCCGAGGAGGCGGGCTTCGCGTCCATCGCCCTGCCGGACTCGCTCTTCTACGCCGAGACGGTGTCCACAGACTATCCGTACACGCCCGACGGCAGCCGGTTCTGGACCGCCGACACGCCCTGGGTCGACCCGCTGGTCGCGACGGCGGCCATGGGCGCGGTCACGAGCCGCATCGAGTTCTACACGTCCGTGCTGAAGCTCGGCTCGCGCAACCCGGTGCTGCTCGCGCGTCAGGTCGGCTCGGCGTCGGTGCTCACCGGCGGCCGCTTCGGCCTCGGGCTCGGCGTCGGTTGGCTGCCGCAGGAGTTCGAGTACTGCGGCGTCCCGTTCGAGCGGCGCGGCAAGCGCGTCGACGAGGCCATCGATGTCCTCCGGCTGCTCCTCGACGGCGGCATGGTCGAGTACCACGGCGAGTTCTACGACTTCGACAAGATCCAGATGAGCCCGGCGCCGCCGAAGCGGGTGCCGTTCTACATCGGCGGCCACACCGACGTCGCGCTGCGGCGCGCGGCCCGCGTCGCCGACGGCTGGTCGTCGGCGATGATGAAGCTCGACGAGCTGCGTGACACGATCGCCCGGCTGAAGGAGCTGCTGGCCGAGCGCGGCCGCGCCGACGACCCGTTCGAGTACCAGGCCGTCTGCATCGACAAGTTCGGTCTCGACGGCTACCGCGAGCAGGCCGAGGCCGGCGTCACGGACATCATCACCATGCCGTGGGTGTTCGACGGCGTCGGGTTCGACGCGCCGGTCGAGCCGAAGCTCGAATCCATCCACAAGTTCGGCGCCGAGATCATCGCCAAGTTCGAGGAGTGACTTCCATGGGCGTGCAGGTCAGCTGGGACACGTCGGCGGAGCAGCCGCCCGCGCGGCGTGCGGCGTTCGCGTCGATGACCGCGGTGACGGCGGGGGAGAAGGAGGCGTGGCTGGACCTGTTCGCCCCCGACGCGGTCGTCGAGGACCCGGTCGGGCCGTCGTTCTTCGACGAAGAGGGCAAGGGGCACCACGGCCGCGACGGGATCAGCGCGTTCTGGGACAAGACGATCGGCAACGTCGAGCGCTTCGAGTTCACGATCCGCGACTCCCACGCGGCGGGGGACGAGTGCGCCAACGTCGGCACGATCACGACGTACCTGCCGGGCGGCTACCGCGTCGACACCGACGGGGTGTTCGTCTACCGAGTCGGCGAGGACGGGCTGATCACGTCGATGCGGGCGTTCTGGGAGACCGAACGCGCGATGGCGACGGCCCGGCAGGTGAGCGAGTAGGGTCCCGGCCGGCGGAAATTCATGTCTTCCCACGCGGCATCAAGTCGCCGGCCGGCTACGCGAACGGCACGACGGCTACCTGGTGGAACCGCGGGAGTCGTAGGCCTGCCGCGCCGCTTCGACCTTGCCGAGGTTGGGCGACCAGTCGGCGAGGGTGGCGAACATCGGGCCGAGGCTGCGGCCGAGGTCGCTGATCTCGTACTCGACCCGCGGCGGGACTTCGGCGTGGTAGGTCCTGGTGATCAGGCCGTCGCGTTCCAGTTGCCGCAGCCGCTGGGTGAGCACCTTCGGGGTGATGGTCGCGATGCGGCGCTCGAGTTCGACGAACCGCTGACGCCCGTATTCGTTGAGTGCCCACAGGATCGGCGTCGTCCACCGGCTGAAGACGATGTCGACGATGGGGGCGATCGGGCAGGCGAGCTCGGGTGTGGTCTCGGTCACTTTCACGGCCTCCATCCAATACTTTCCTCTAGGTACCTACTATACGTCCGAATGTAGCGTCGTCCGCATGATCGTGGTGACTGGAGCGACGGGAAACGTCGGACGGCCGTTGGCGGAAGCTTTGACGGCCGCGGGTGAAGAAGTGCGGGCCGTGTCCCGCCGTGGGCAATTTCCGGGTGACTTGTCGGACGCGGCGTCGCTGCGTCCGGCTTTCGAGGGCGCGTCGGCGGTGTTCCTGTTGCTGCCACCGGGTTTCCGGGGCCCGCTTTCGCCGGTACTGGACCAGATGGGCGGTGCGCGGGTCGTGCTGCTGTCCTCGCAGGGTGTCGGAACGGGCCGGCACCCCGCGTTCTTCGAGGACGCGGTGCGCGGGTCGGGTCTGGAATGGACGGTGCTGCGCCCGGGAGGCTTCGCGTCGAACGCGTTGCAGTGGGCGGAAAGCGTGCGTTCGTCACGGACGCTGGCAGCGCCGTTCGGCGATGTCGGGCTACCGGTGATCGACCCGGCAGACATCGCTTCGGTGGCGGCAGCTTGTCTCCTGGATCCCTCGCACGCGGGCCGAACGTACGAGCTGACGGGTCCGGCTCCGATTTCTCCGCGGGAGCAGGCGGCGGCCATCGGCACGGCATTGGGCGAGCCGGTGCGCTTCATCTCGCAGACTCGCGAGGAAGCGCTTTCGGCGATGTCGGGCTTCATGCCCGCTGAGGTCGCCGAGGCGACGCTGGACATCCTGGGCACGCCGTTGCCCGGGGAGCAGCGGGTGAGCCCGGACGTCGCGGAGGTACTGGGCCGCCCGGCGCGCCCGTTCGGCGACTGGGCGGCGCGCACCGCGGCGGCGTTCAAGTGAGCGTGCTGGCCCACCGCGAAGAGGGCGAGGGCGCACCGGTGGTGTTCCTGCACGGCAACCCGACGTCGTCGTACTTGTGGCGCAAGGTGCTGCCGTCGGTGCCGGGCCGCAGGCTGGCCCCGGACCTGATCGGCATGGGCGCCTCGGAGCGTCCGTCCATCGAGTACTCCTTCGACGACCACGCCCGCTACTTGGACGCGTGGTTCGACGCCCTTTCCTTGGAGGACGTGGTCCTGGTCGGCCACGACTGGGGAGGAGCGCTGGCGGCGGACTGGGCGTCCCGCCACCCCGGTCGCGTCCGGGCTCTGGCGTTCACGGAGGCGATCCTGAAGCCGATGAGTTGGGAGGAGTTCCCGCCGGCGGGGGCGGAGGTGTTCCGCGCGATCAAGGCGCCGGGAGTCACCGACCTCCCGGACTTCCTCGGGAGTCTCCCGCCTGAGTACGCGAGTATGTATCCGACGCCGTCGTCGCGGATCCCGTTGCTGCGCTGGGCCCAGTCCCTGCCCTTGGGTGGCTCACCGCCCGAGGTGGTGGCGCGGATCGGGAAGTTCGACGACTGGCTGGCTTCGTCACCTGCGGTCCCGAAGCTGCTGATGACGTTCGAGCCGGCGTTCGACACGATGCTGACCCCACCGATGATCGACTGGTTCACGCGGACGTTCGCGTCGCTGGAGGTGGTCCACCACCCGGTGGTGGCGGGCCACCACACGCCGGAGGACCAACCGGAGCTGATCGCCTCGACGCTGACCGAGTGGCTGGTTCACCTACCGGCGGGCCGGGTGGCTTCGTCGTAGCTCGGAGCCGGGATTCCCGCTCGTCGGGACTCACCGCTTTACGTCGTTTTTCGGTGCGCCCGCTGCGAATACCGTGCCGGGCGGGACTGTCGTCGCGGATCACGTACCCGCGGGCCGGTCGCGCTGGCGGTGGGACGCTCATGCCGTCGCGCGATGGTCCGAAAATGTCGGACCCAGCGGATATCGTCCGGGTTCTGTGGGGATGGGTTGCGGGCCGCCGGATCCGGGGGCCGGCCCGCTCCCGCACGTCCCGCCGCGGCGGGGCCGGACCGAGGGGAACACGAGTGAACTTCCGAAGAGCCATTGCCGTTGTGGTGGGTGCTGTCCTGCCGATCGCCGGGTTCGCGGCGCCGGCCGCGCAGGCGGCGCAAACCGGTGTCTCGGTCACCTACCAGGTCGACGCCCGGCACGACGGCACCCTGGTCGACGCCGGTGTGGCCGCGCCGCCGCTCGACCGCAAGTGGGCGCGTGATCTGGGTGGGAACGTGTCGTACCCGATCGTCGCCGGCGGGCGCGTGTTCGTCACGTCGTCGTCGCCGAACGGGTACGGCACCATTCTCCACGGCTTGGACGCGGCGACCGGCCAGGATGCCTGGGCTCCCGTCGGACTCGGCGGCACGTACTGGTGGTCCGCCCTCGCGTACGGGGGCGGCCGGCTCTACGCGCAGAACTACGACGGCGTGCTGAGCGCGTTCAACCCGGCGACGGGGGCGGAGTTGTGGTCCGCCAAGATGCCCGGTCAGTCCGCCTTCAGCTCACCGCCCACCTTCGCGGCCGGTGTGGTGTACACGGGTGGGGCCGGCTCGGGCGGCACCCTGTACGCGGTGGACGCGGCGACTGGCGCGGTGCTGTGGACCCAGGGGGTCGCGAACGGCGACGACAGCTCGCCGGCCGTCACGGCGAGCGGCGTCTACGTTGCTTATGCGTGTGAACAGGCTTACGCCTTCGACCCGAAGTCGGGCACGCCGATCTGGCACCACTCGACCAGCTGCTCGGGTGGCGGCGGCCGCACCCCGGTGGTGGCCGACGGCGGCCTGTGGATCCGCGACGACGCGGGCATGGAGCCCGCGGTCCTCACGTTGGCGAACGGCGCGGTCCGCGGCACGTACGAGGCGGCGGACGGCTGGACCCCGGCTCCGGCGATCGACGGCCACCAGGGCTACTTCGTCGACAACGGCGTGCTGACGGAGCGGCACAGCCGGACGTTGGAGTCCCGCTGGACGTTCGCGGGCGACAACCAGCTGTCGTCGGCCCCGATCGTCGTGAACGGGTACGTGTACGTGGGGTCCCGCACGGGCCAGCTGTGGGCGCTGAACGGCGCGACGGGTGAGCCGGTGTGGTCCACGAACGTGGGTTCCCCGATCGCCGCCCCGGACGAGCACAACGTGTCCCAGCCTCTGACGGGCTTGGCGGCGGGCGGCGGTCTGGTGGTGGTCCCGGCAACGAACACGCTGGTGGCATACGGTCACTGACCAGGGAGGGGTGGCCGCCGCCGGCGGCCACCCACCTGCGGCCACCTGCCCGAGGCAGTTCAGCAGCGGCAGACCACCCAGCTGCAGCCAGGGTCAGTTCAGCAGCGGCGGACTGCCGAGGCGGAGGCGGAAGCCGGTTAAGCGGCGGCAGACCAGTTAGCTGCGGCCAGGGGTGCGAGCCGCGGCGGACTGCCCAGGCGGAGGCGGAAGCCGGTTAAGCAGCGGCAGACCAGTTAGCTGCGGCCAGGGGTGCGAGCCGCGGCAGACCGCCCAGACGGAGGCAGAGGCACCGTGGGGGTCCGGGGGCTCGGCCCCCGGGAGAAATGAAGGAGGGTAAGAGGCGCCCGCGAAGCGAAGCCTCGAACCCGGGTCGGGATGACAGGATTTGAACCTGCGACCCTTCGCTCCCAAAGCGAATGCGCTACCAAGCTGCGCCACATCCCGTGACACCCCCAGGGGGGTGTGCGGTCAGCCTAGCGGGTCACGCTAAGCTGACCTCGCACCCGGGTACCTCCGGGGGCACGCGGGTGTAGCTCAATGGTAGAGCCCTAGTCTTCCAAACTAGCTACGCGGGTTCGATTCCCGTCACCCGCTCCAAACGATGCGGCGTCCGCTTCCAGGGATGCCGCGATCACGTCGAGCAGTTTGTCCGTGTCCACCGGTTTGGTGATGTAGTCGTCGGCTCCGCTGGCCAGGGTGCGGGCACGGTCCTCGGGTGTGGCCTTGGCCGTCACCGCGATCACCGGCAGGTCCGCGTTGGCCGCTTCTGCCCGGATTGCCGCGATCGTCGCGTTGCCGTCCAGCTCCGGCATCATCACGTCCATCAGGACCAGTGCCGTGTCGTCGTGGCGCTCCAGTGCCCGGATTCCGTCCACGCCCGTCTCCGCGTAGACCACCTCCAGGCCTGCCTGCTCCAGGACCGCTGCCAGCGCGAACACATTCCTCAAGTCGTCATCGACGATGAGGACCTTCTCGCCGTGGAAGCGCTTGGGGGTGACGTCCGGGGCCGCCACCAGGACCGTGCTGGGGACCGCCGGCAGGCGAGGTGCGGACAACGCCGTCACTGCCGGGTCCACCAGGTTGGCCGCCGCCACGGGGAGGTACAGCGTGAACGTCGATCCGACGCCCGGCTCGCTCACCACCCGCAGCTCGCCGCCCAGGAGCTCGGTCAGCTGCTGGCTGATGTTGAGCCCCAGGCCCGTGCCGCCGTACTTGCGGCTCGTCGTGCCGTCCGCCTGGCGGAACGCCTCGAAGATCACCGCCAGCTTCTCCTCCGGGATCCCGATCCCGGTGTCCTCGACGGCGAACGCGATGATGCCGGGCGCGTTCTTCAAGCTTTCCTGCTCCACCTCCGCCGGGTCCGCCGCCCGGATGTGGAGGCGGACGCCGCCCTCGTCGGTGAACTTCGCCGCGTTCGACAGCAGGTTGCGCAGGATCTGCTGGAGGCGGTGCTCGTCGGTGTGGACGCTGCCCGGCACCGGCGGGTCGATGTGGACCGCGAACTCCAGGCCCTTGTCCGCCGTCAGCGGGCGGCACAGGGACTCGACGTAGTCCACCAGCTCCGGCAGCGTGATGTCGGACATCTGCATGTCCAGCCGGCCCGCTTCGACCTTGGCCAGGTCCAGGATGTCGTTGATCAGCTGCTGCAGGTCGGACCCGGCCGCGTAGATCGTCTTCGCGAACTGGATCTGCTTCTCCGTCAGGTTGCCCTCGGGGTTCTCCGAGAGCAGCTTCGCCAGGATCAACGCGCTGTTCAACGGCGTCCGCAGCTCGTGCGACATGTTGGCCATGAACTCGGTCTTGTACTGCGACGCCACCGTCAGCTGCCCGGCGCGCTCCTCCAGCTCCTGACGCGCCTGCTCGATCTCGCTGTTCTTGACCTCGATGTCGCGGTTCTGCTGGGCCAGCAGCGCGGCCTTCTCGGCCAGCTCGGTGTTGGACCGCCGCAGCTCGCCCTGCTGGGCCTGCAGCTGCTCCGAGCGCGCCCGCAGCTCCTGGGCCAGCCGCTGCGACTCGGTGAGCAGCGCTTCGGTCCGCGAGTTGGACAGGATCGTGTTGACGTTGACGCCGATCGTGTGCCGCAGCTGCTCCAGCAGGTCCTGGTGGACCGTGCTGAACTCGTTGACCGAAGCCAGCTCCAGCACCCCGAGCACCTCGCCCTGGAACAGCACCGGCAGCACGATCAGGTTCACCGGCGACGCCGAGCCGAGCCCGGACGACACCAGCGCGTACTCCGGCGGTGCGTCCTGGACCAGGATCGTGCGGTGGTCCACGGCGGCCTGCCCGATCAGCGACTCGCCGATCGCGAACCGCAGGCCGGCGCGGGACTGCGCGAGGCCGTAGGCGGCGATGCACTCGAGCACCGTGCCGTCGCGGTCGTCGTCGCGGGCCAGGAAGAACGCGCCCTGCTGGGCCCGGACCAGCGGGGCCAGCTCGGACAGGATCAGCGCCGCGACCGAAGCCAGGTCGCGGTGTCCCTGCATCCGGCCGGACAGCTGCGCGAGGTTCGTCTTCAGCCAGTCCTGCTCGCGGTTGGTCCTCGTCGTCTCCTTGAGGTTCGCGATCATCTGGTTGATGTTGTCCTTGAGGTCGGCGACCTCACCGGACGCGTCGACCGTGATGTGCCGGGTCAGGTCGCCCGCCGTCACCGCGGTCGCCACCTGCGCGATCGCGCGGACCTGGGTGGTCAGGTTCCCGGCCAGCTGGTTCACGCTCTCGGTGAGCCGCTGCCAGGTGCCGGACACGCCGTCGACCTCGGCCTGGCCGCCGAGCTTGCCCTCGGTGCCGACCTCGCGCGCCACGCGCGTGACCTCGGAGGCGAACGCCGAGAGCTGGTCGACCATCGTGTTCATCGTGGTCTTGAGCTCGAGGATCTCGCCGCGGGCGTCGACGTCGATCTTCTTCGTCAGGTCGCCCTTCGCGACCGCGGTGGTCACCTGCGAGATGTTGCGCACCTGGCTGGTCAGGTTGTGCGCCATGAAGTTGACGTTCTCGGTCAGGTCCTTCCAGGTCCCGGCCACGCCGGGGACCCGCGCCTGGCCGCCGAGGATGCCTTCGGTGCCGACTTCGCGCGACACGCGGGTGACCTCGTCGGCGAACGCGCGCAGCGTCTCGACCATGCCGTTGAGCGTCTCGGCGAGCGCCGCGACCTCGCCCTGGGCGACGATCGAAATCTTCTTCGACAGGTCGCCGTTGGCCACGCCGGCCGCCACCGTGGCGATGCTGCGCACCTGGTCGGTCAGGTTGGTGGCCATGACGTTGACGTTGTCGGTGAGGTCCTTCCAGGTGCCCGCGACGCCGCGGACGGTGGCCTGGCCGCCGAGCTTGCCTTCGGTG
>NZ_JBVHUL010000003.1:596356-913126 GCF_055565395.1 Amycolatopsis sp. NPDC028719 | reverse complement strand
GCCGACTTCGCGGGCGACGCGGGTGACTTCGTCGGCGAAGGCGGAGAGCTGGTCGACCATCGTGTTGAGCGTGGTCTTGAGCTCGAGGATCTCGCCGCGGGCGTCGACCGAGATCTTCTGGGTCAGGTCGCCCTTCGCGACCGCCGACGTCACCGTGGCGATGTTCCGGACCTGGTCGGTCAGGTTGTTCGCCATGAAGTTGACGTTGTCGGTCAGGTCCTTCCAGGTCCCGGCGACGCCGGGCACGGTGGCCTGGCCGCCGAGCTTGCCTTCGGTGCCGACTTCGCGGGCGACGCGGGTGACTTCGTCGGCGAAGGCGGAGAGCTGGTCGACCATCGTGTTGAGCGTGGTCTTGAGCTCGAGGATCTCGCCCCGGGCGTCCACCGCGATCTTCTGCGTCAGGTCGCCGCGCGCGACGGCCGTGGCGACCTGGGCGATGTTGCGGACCTGGGTGGTCAGGTTGTTCGCCATGAAGTTCACCGACCCCGTGAGGTCGCGCCAGGTGCCGGCGACGCCCGGGACCTGCGCCTGCCCGCCCAGCTGCCCCTCGGTGCCGACTTCGCGGGCGACGCGGGTGACTTCGTCGGCGAAGGCGGACAGCTGGTCCACCATCGTGTTCATGGTCGTCTTGAGCTCGAGGATCTCGCCGCGGGCGTCGACGGTGATCTTCTGGGTCAGGTCGCCCTTCGCCACGGCCGTGGTCACGTGCGAGATGTTGCGGACCTGGTCGGTGAGGTTGTCGGCCATCTGGTTGACCGAGTCGGTCAGGCTGCGCCACGTCCCGGCCGCGCCGGCCACCTCGGCCTGCCCGCCCAGCTTGCCCTCGCTGCCGACCTCGCGCGCCACGCGGGTGACCTCACCGGCGAACGCCGAGAGCTGGTCGACCATCGTGTTCAGCGTGTTCTTCAGCTGCAGGATCTCGCCGCGGGCGTCGACGTCGATCTTCTTCGTCAGGTCGCCGTTGGCCACCGCGGTCGCCACCTGGGAGATCCCGCGGACCTGGTCGGTCAGGTTGTCGGCCATCAGGTTGACCGAGTCGGTGAGGTCGCGCCAGGTCCCCGCGACGCCCGGGACCTGGGCCTGGCCGCCGAGCTTGCCGTCGGAGCCGACCTCGCGGGAGACGCGGGTGACCTCGTCGGCGAACGACGACAGCTGGTCCACCATCGTGTTGATGGTGTTCTTGAGCTCGAGGATCTCGCCCCGGGCGTCGACGTTGATCTTCTGGGTCAGGTCCCCGCGCGCGACGGCGGTGGTGACCTGGGCGATGTTGCGGACCTGCTCGGTGAGGTTGTCGGCCATGAAGTTGACGGAATCGGTCAGGTCGCGCCAGGTCCCGGACACGCCCGGGACGACCGCCTGGCCGCCGAGACGTCCCTCACCCGCGATCTCGCGGGAGAGCCTCGTCACCTCCGCGGCGAACCTCGACAGCTGCGCGATGAGGCCGTTGACCGTCTTCGCCAGCGTCGCGTACGCGCCCTGCAGCGGACGGCCGTCCAGCGTGAGGGTCATCGGCTGGGAGAGGTCACCCTCGGCGACCGCGCCGAGCACGCGGTCCAGCTCGATCGTGGGCCGCGTGAGGTCCTCGACCAGGCCGTTGACGCTCTCGACGGCCGTGCTCCAGCCGCCGGGGCCGACCTCGGCCTCCACCCGCTCGCTCAGCCTGCCGTCCTGGCCGACGGCCGCGCGCACCCGCAGCAGTTCGCTCACCAGCCGCTGGTTGCGTTCGGCGATGTCGTTGAACGCGACCGCGAGCTGCGCCGAGATGCCGTCGCCGTGCGGCACGAGCCGCCGGCGGAAGTTGCCGTCCCCGAGATCCCGCACCGCCACGAGCAGCCGCTCCAGCGCCGCCGCCTCGCTCTGGGATTCCGTTGTCATGTGTGCCGACCCTCTCCACCACGCATGCGCCAGCCATGGTCCATGACCCAGCGTGTCATGATTCGCCCTACACTTCGAGCCAGTCCGCCCGCTCACGCGGTAGCCGTGCGATAGCAGTCCGGAGGCAGGAGGTCCGTGCATGGTGTCACGTCCGGCCTCGGCCTCGGCGCCCCTGCCGCCGATGACCGGTGAGGACGCGCCGCCCGGCTTCGACGCCTTCGGGCGGGCCGTCCTCGAAGACGTGCGCGACGCGGTGTTCCTCCAGGACGCCGACGGGGTGCTGCGCTGGGCGAACCCGGCCGGGCAGACGCTGACCGGCGGCGCCGAGCCGCGGCTGCACCCGGTCGCCGAGACCCCGACATCAGGGGCTTCGCCCCTGGCCGGGGGCTCCGCCACCCGGACCCCCGTAAGCCAGGTGGTCGGGCATGTCGACGTGGCGGGTAGTCGTCGTCCGGCCCGGATCCGTGCCCTGCCGGGCGGCTGGCACGCCTGGACCGTCCCCGCGGAAGACGTCCCGCAGCGGCACGTCGGCGACTTCCTCGCCGAGGCCGGGCCCCGGCTGGCCGCCGCGCGCGGGCGCCACGGCACCGCGCGGGTGATCGCCGAGCTGGCCGCCTCCGCGCTGGCCGAGACCGTCTTCGTGCTGCTGCCGACCACCCGCGGCCGGTGGGAGTGGTGGAGCTGCGAGCGCCCGTCGGCGCACGGCCACGGCCGGATCCGGCGCGTCCCGGCGCAGGTCGCGCCGGTGCTGGCGGCGACGTTCGCGGCCACCGGGAAGCCGCAGCCGGCCGCCGTGCCCGAGCCCGAGATCGCCACCCTGCCCTCGGTGGTGGCCGACCGGTTCGCCGGGCACGCCGAGGTGGCGGTGGTGTCGCTGGGCCCGAACGCCAGTGCCGGCGTCACCGGCGCCCTGCTGCTGGGCCGCAAGGCGGACCCCGAGTTCGGCGCCGAGCAGGGCCGCGCGGTGGTCGAGTTCGCGAAGGCGGCCGGGACGGCGCTGGCCAACGCGCAGCGCTACGCCCGCCAGGAAGAGGCCACGCGCGGCCTGGAGACCACGCTGCGCCCGGTCGACCCGCCCGAGCTGGACGGCGCCCGGTTCGAGACCTGGTACGAGCCGGCGGCCGGGGTGCTCGCGGTCGGCGGCGACTTCTACGACGTCCTCGCGCACGACGACGGCAGCGCGTTCCTGGTGCTCGGCGACATCTGCGGCAAGGGCGCCGAGGCCGCGGCGCTGACCGGGCGGGTCCGGCACGCGCTGACGGCGCTCGCGATGGTCGAGCGCGACGGCCGGACGCTGCTCCGGCTGCTCAACGAGCTGCTCATCGCCGGCGGCAGCAGCCGGTTCGCCACGCTGGTGCTCGGCACGGCCCGGCCGTCCGACGGCGGCGTCGGCCTGACGCTGGCCTCCGGCGGCCACCCGGCGCCGCTGATCGTCCGCCGGGGCGGCGTGGTCGAGGAGGTCACCGTCCCCGGGACGCTGGTCGGGATCTCGCCGCAGGCCCGGTTCGCCGAGGCGGAGGTGCGGCTGGAGCACGGCGACGTCTGCCTGCTCTACACCGACGGCATCACCGAGGCCCGCAACCGGCACGACCCGACGGAGCTCTTCGGCGACGACCGGCTGCGCGCGGTGCTGGCGACCGCGGCGGGCGAGCCCGCCCGCGAGGTCGTGCGGCGGCTGCGGCAGGCCGTGCGCGACTGGCTGGGCAGCTCCGCCCACGACGACATCGCCGTCCTGGCGATCGAGTGCTCCGACTGAGTCCACTGAGTCGACTGGGTCCATTGTGTCCACTGTGGACCTGGTTTGGCCGCGTTTCGAGCGGGTAGTTCCTTCGTGCACTGACCCCGACGGAGGAATTCCATGGCGAACGCACTGCAAGGACGCCGCGTCGCGATCCTGGCCGCGGACGGCGTCGAACAGGTCGAGCTGGAGAAGCCGCGCCAGGCCGTCCTCGACGAGGGCGCGACGGTCGAGCTGGTCTCGCTGGACACCGGTGAGATCCAGGCGATGAACGGCGACATCGACAAGGGCGACCGGTTCCCGGTCGACCGCAAGGTGGCCGACGTGGACCCCGGGGACTTCGACGCGCTGCTGCTGCCGGGCGGCACGATGAACCCCGACAACCTGCGGACGAACCCCGACGCGGTCAAGTTCGCGGGCGACTTCGTGCGCTCGGGCAAGCCGGTCGGCGTCATCTGCCACGGTCCGTGGACGCTCGTCGAAGCGGATGTCGTGCGTGGCCGCACGCTGACGTCGTACCCGAGCATCCGGACCGACCTGCGTAACGCCGGGGCCACCGTCGTCGACGAAGAAGTAGTAGTCGACAACGGCTTGGTCTCGAGCCGCAATCCGGACGACCTGCCGGCGTTCTGCCGGACGGTCGTGCGGGAGTTCGCGGGCTGACGTCCTTTGTGGACGTTCACCCGGCCGTGTCCTTAAGTCCCGCTTAAATCTGTTGGCTTTCGGACCCGGGGCGGAGGACGCTGAGGGAGTGACCAGGATCGCCCGTGGAGAGGAGGTGGACGCAATGACAGTGCAGGCACGCCGCTACGGCCGCTGGTGCCGGGAGCACTTCGACGTGGTCGCCGCCCAGGGCGTTCCCGCTCCCCGGCCGGCCGACGCCGCCGAGGCCCGGCCGCAGCCGCAACCGCAGCCCGTCGAGACGGTCGCCGAACAGCCTCGGCAGAGCTGACCCACCGCGTGAAGAAGCCTCCCCGGTCGTGACCGGGGAGGCTTCTTGCGCGTCATCCGTAGTAGCTGCGGCGCCGGTACCAGACCCGCTTCGGGCCGGGCACGCCGATGCGCGTGATGACGTCGGTCAGCACGGCCCCGATGACCAGCCAGATGACCGCGGCCAGGCCGTCGTTGCAGAAGACCCGGAACTTCTCGTTGTCCGGGGTGAAGAGGTTGCGCAGGCCGAGGGAGACGCCGGACGACCACTCGGAGATGAGGTGCGCGAAGCCGTTCGCCGCGTTGGCCTCGCCGAACACCAGCAGGATGTGCACGGCGAGCACCAGCGCGAACACCCCGCACACGAGGTGGATGAGGGCGTTGACCGTGCGCACGATCCGGATGCGCGGGTGGGTGCGCTCCACGACTTCTTCGGCCGGAGCCGGTTCGTACGGCTGTTCGTACGGTTCGGGGGGCGGGGGATACGGCATCGACGTCGCCGTCCTTTCGACTGTCCGATGTGGACGTACCTGGGCGAGCGGGAGCAACACCGGGGAATACCCGTCACCCGGGTGAGCGAACCGTCTATTCCCCAAACTGTCCCTCCTCTGGCCGTGTTAGGGTCGTTTGCGGAACGAGGAGGGTCATGGCGCAGGAGGTCTTCTCCGTCGAACAGGTCGCCGCGAAGCTCGGGCTGCACGTCCGGACGGTCCGGAACTACGTGCGGGACGGGCGGCTCAAGGCGGTCCGGATCGGCAAGCAGTACCGGATCGCCGCCGACGACCTGGAGGCGTTCACCGGGCTGCCGGTCACCGAACCGCGGCCGGACCGGCCCGTCGCCGAGCTTTCGGGCGTCGCCGAGGTCGCCGGCGTCGACCGGGCGACGGCCGACCGGATCGCCACCGTCGTCGGGGCCTCGGTGAACGGCCCGCGGGACGGGGGTGAACGGCCCCTGCGCGTCGAAACCCTCTACGACCAGGAGCGCGCCACCATGAAGATCATCGTGCACGGCGACCTCGCCGCCGGTGCGGACCTGCTGCGCTTCGTGGCCTCGTTCACCGAGGGCCTGACGTGACCACCGGCCACCGCTCACCCGCGGGCGCCGAGCTCGGCGCCCGGCCGGCCGCGGCCCGCTGAGCCGCGCGAGGAGAACCTCACCTTCGACGCGCAACCCCGGCCCGCGCGGCACGTCCGTGTGATCATGAGACTCCCGGCGCTGCTCGCGTCCGTCCTCACCCTCCTGGCCGTGTCCGTCTCGCCCGCGACCGCGGAAACCGTTGTCCCGAGAGGGTTCCGGCCCGCTTCGACGAGCTGGACCGGCCCGGACACCGGCTACGTCCTGGGGTACTCGCCGTGCGCGGGGTCGTGGTGCCCGGCGCTGCTGGGCACCACCGACGGCGGGGCACACTGGCGCCGGTTCGGCGCACCGCCGATGCCGTTGCCGGACAACCACAACCACGTCGCGCTGACCTTCGCCGGCGATCGCGTCGCGTACGTCAGCGACGGCGTCCACGTGCGCACGACGCGCGACGGCGGTGCGAACTGGCACCCCGTCGACCTCCTCGGCGCGCGGGAGCCCTACTACCTCTCGAAGATCACCGAAACCGCCGGCCGGGTCTTCGCCGTCCTCACCACCTTCGGCGCGGGACGCGGTTCGACGCGGCTGTACTCCGGCGTCGCCGGCTCGCCGGTGCTGGTCCCGGTACCCGGCTTCGTGGCCACCGGCGGGATCACCTACGGCGACCTGGCCGCCGGCGGTGGCCTGCAGGTCGCGCTCGGCGCGGACTACGGCACCGAGAAGTACTGGACCTCGCGCGACGGCGTCCGCTTCACCCCGGCCGAACCGCCGTGCCCGGCCGGGTCGGTCGCCTCGCTGGCCGGGGTCCGCGACCGGCAGGTCGTGGCGTTGTGCGGCAGCAGCCCCGGCTCGCCGCAGCCCGGCTCGACCGAGCGGCGGCTGCGGCACGCGGCGAAGCTCGGCGGGACGTTCAGCGGTGGGGACGCGGCCCCCTTCGCCGGGATCACGCAGGGCTTCGCCGCGGCGTCGCCGGCGTCCGCGACGGTCGCGGCGGAGGGTGGTGGCACCGGGTTCCTGCACAGCACGGCCGACGGCGGCCGCACCTGGACGACGAGCGTGCTGTCCGACCGCGGGCTCAGCCTGTCCGATCTGGACTTCCCCGGCGGCGGCACCGGCGTGGTCGTCGACGGCCAGCCGGACGCCGACGGCGGCTCCGCCCTGTATCGGACAACGGACGGCGGACACCTGTGGCGCGAGGTCCCGATGGGGTAGTTGTCCCTGGTAGTCAAGGCCCTTCGGCCCGGTTCACTTGATGAACGCCATGTCGTAGTCTGTGCACTGTCCGTTGCCGGACACAGGGGGCCGGGCCCGGGCAGGGGGCCGGCGCCGCAGACGAGGGAGAACAGCCGATGACGCCTGGCGACCTGCGGTCCGGGACCGAGGGAGGCTCGGCGTCCCTCGATTTCACCAAGGCGAGCCTGGCCCGGCTGTCGGACGCGTTGCTGGGCGGTCACGACCACTACGAGGTCGACCGCGAAGCGATGCGCCGCCTGCTGGCGATCGCGCCCGGCGCGCGGGCGATGGCGAAGGAGCACCGCGACTGGCTGGTGCGCGCGGTGCGGTTCCTCGCCGGGAAACGCGGCATCGACCAGTTCCTCGACCTGGGCTCCGGGATGCCGACGGCGGAGAACACCCACCAGGTGGCCCAGCGGTACAACCCGGACGCGCAGGTCGTGTACGTCGACAACGACCCGGTCGTGCAGGTGCACGGCCGGGCGCTGCTCGAGGAGAACTACCTGACCCACGTGACGGGCGCCGACCTGACCCGTCCGGCCGAGACGCTGGCCGACGAGGTCGTCAAGGAGTACCTCGACTTCACCCGGCCGGTGGCTTTGATCCTGACCTCGATCATCCACCACATCGACGACTACGAGCGCGCGAAGTCGATCGTCGCGGAGTACGTGGCGGCGCTCGCGCCCGGCTCGTACCTGCTGCTCACGCACCACTTCGACCCGGAAGAGGACTCGCCCCGCCAGGAGCTGGCGCGGCTGCTGGAGACGAGCTTCCAGGGCACCGGGCTGGGCAGCGTGTACCGCACGCGCGAGCAGATCACGGCGTTCTTCGAGGGCACGGAACTGCTCCGGCCGGGGCTGGTCTACCCGCACGAATGGTGGCCGGACGGGCCCCGGATCCACGCGCTGAGCGAGCTGAACTTCCTGACCCTGGGCGGGGTCGGCCGCAAGCGGTGACACAAGTCCGTGAATGTCGCATCGAGGGACTTGAAGTCCCTCGATGCGACATTCACGGCTTTCCGGTGGACGCGCTCAGGCGGCGTTGAACGTGTCCGGGTCCGGGCCGGTGCGCTCGCCGCGGTCCAGCGGGGTCAGCGACTCCAGCTCATCCTCCGCGAGGGTGAACCCGAACAGGTCGAAGTTCTCCTCGATCCGCGACGGCGTCACGGACTTCGGGATCACCACGTTGCCGAGCTGCAGGTGCCAGCGCAGCACGATCTGCGCCGGCGTGCGGCTGTGCTTCACCGCCAGGTCCGCGATCACCGGGTCGCCCAGCAGCGAGCCGCCCTTGGCCAGCGGGCTCCACGCCTCGGTCGCGATCCCGTGCTTCGCGTCGAACTCGCGGACCTCCTGCTGCTGCAGGTAGGGGTGGAGCTCGATCTGGTTCACCGCCGGCGCGACGTCGGCCGCGTCGAGCAGCCGCGTGAGGTGCGCGGGCTGGAAGTTGGACACGCCGATCGCGCGGACCCGGCCGTCGGCGTGCAGCTTCTCGAACGCCTTCCACGTGTCGAGGTACTTGTCGCGCTCCGGCGTCGGCCAGTGGATCAGGTAGAGGTCGAGCTGCTCCAGGCCGAGCTTTTCCATGCTCTTGTCGAACGCCTTGAGCGTCGAGTCGTAGCCCTGGGCGGAGTTCCACAGCTTGGTGGTGACGAAGAGCTCGTCGCGGGCGATGCCGGACTCGGCGATGGCCTGGCCGACGCCCTTCTCGTTGCCGTAGACGGCGGCGGTGTCGATGCTGCGGTAGCCCGCTTCGAGCGCGGCCTTCACGGCGGTGGCGGTCTCGTCGTCCGGGACCTGGAACACGCCGTAGCCCAGCTGGGGCATCCGCACGCCGTTGTTGAGTTCGATCACGGGCACGCTGGTCACTGAGGTTCCTTTCGGTGGGTGGTTCATCGGGCGGGTACCCGTTCCCCGGCTGCGAAACTAGCCGGGGCCTGGCGGTCGAGCAGGCCGGAGACGAGCGCCACGGCGAGGCCCGCCGCGGCGAGCACGGCGCCGATCCAGTTGGGGGCGGTGTAGCCGAGGCCGGCGCCGATGGCCTGGCCGCCGAGCCACGCGCCGCCGGCGTTGCCCAGGTTGAACGCGGCGATGTTCGCCGCCGAGGCCAGCGCCGGGGCGCCCTCGGCCTTGGCCATCACGCGGGCCTGCAGCGGTGGGACGGTCGCGAACCCCGCCGCGCCGAACAACGCGATCGTGATCGCGGCCGGCACCTTCGCGTGCGCGGTGAAGACGAACGCGACGAGCACGAGCGCCAGCGCGGCGAGGATGACGTACAGGCTGGGCATCAGCTTGCGGTCCGCGGCCTTGCCGCCGAGCAGGTTGCCGGCGAACAGCCCGGCGCCGAAGAGCACGAGCAGCCAGGTGACGGCACCACTCGAGAAGCCCGCGACCTCGGTCATCATCGGCGCGATGTAGGTGAAGGACGCGAAGACGCCGGCGAAACCGAGCGCCGTCATGGCGAGGGCGAGCCACACCTGCGGGCGGCGGAACACGGCGAGTTCGCCGCGCAGGCCGACGTTGTCACTCTTCGGCTGGTGCGGCACGAGGGCGAGGATGCCGATCGCGCCGACCACGCCCAGGGCGCTGACCACCCAGAACGTCGAGCGCCAGCCGAAGGCCTGGCCGAGCGCGGTGCCGGCGGGTACGCCGAGCACGTTCGCCACGGTCAGCCCGGTGAACATCAGCGCGATCGCGCTGGCCCGCTTGGCCGGGGCGACCAGCGACGCGGCGACGACCGAGCCGACGCCGAAGAACGCGCCATGGCTCAGGGCGGCGACCACGCGGCCGGTCATCAGCAGGCCGTAGCTCGGGGCCAGCGCCGAGAGCGCGTTGCCCGCGATGAACAGGCCCATCAACGCGACCAGCACGGTCTTGCGCGGGACCCGTGAAGCGAGCGCGGTGAGCACGGGCGCGCCGACGACGACGCCGAGCGCGTAGCCCGAGATGAGCAGGCCTGCGGACGGGATCGAGACACCGAAGTCGGCCGCGACCTCGGGCAGCAGGCCCATGATCACGAACTCGGTGGTGCCGATCCCGAAAGCGCTGATCGCGAGCGCGAGCAGAGCGGCGGGCATGGACTTCCTTCTTCCGGAGTAGACTGATGAGCGTGAGCAACTACGAGCGTCCGAGATAGTTGCATACGCCGTATATTGCACAAGCTTGATACTGCGGCGTGCAAGGGAGTACGCGCAAGCCCGGGAGAGGTGAACCGTGTCACTGGACGACGACGCCGTCGAAGCCCGCGCGCAGGGCTGGCGCACGCTGGCCGCGTTGCACGCGAGGATCGAGGACAGGCTGCAGCGCGCGCTCGAACGCGACCACGAGCTGTCGGTGAGCGAGTACAGCGTGCTCGACGCGCTGGCCCGCCAGGACGGCTTCCACCTGCGGATGAACCAGCTGGCCAACGCGGTGGTGCTCAGCCAGTCGGCGACCACCCGGCTGGTCACGCGGCTGGAGGGCCGCGGGCTGCTGGCCCGCTACCTCTGCGCCGACGACCGCCGCGGCATCTACACGGAGGTGACGCCGGCGGGCCAGGCCCTCCTGACGGCGGCCCGCCCCACGCACGACACGGCGTTGGCGGAAGCCCTCGCCGAAGCGGCGACGCTCCCGGAACTCGCACCGCTGGTCGCCGCGCTCGGCACCCTCACCTTCACCCGCTGACCCAGCGCCCCAATGTGGCGTTGGTTGCGTCTGGCGCACCCAATGTGGCGTTCGGTGCGTCTAGCGCACCCAACGTGGCGTTCGGTGCGTCTGGCGCACCCAACGCCACATTGGGGCGCTCGGAGCCGGCCGGGCCGAGCCGGACTTGCTGAAATTTTCAGGGCGGTCACGACACTTTCGCGACGTCCGCGGCAGAGCGCGCGGCAAAGCCCGCGGTGTCCCGGTCAGCGGGACACGACGGAAGTCGGTCCCGTTCGGCGGTGGGATTGGGGCGGACACGCGCCCTAACCCCTGCTCCATCCGTGGGACCCTTTTGCTGCCTGCGTTCGATAGTTTCGCTGGTCAGAACGATTTCTGTGGCTTTTGTGCCCGAAAGGCGCCGGCTGCCCTCGTTGACCCGATCGTTTCGCCGCACCTAATTTGTTGAACCACCAGACGAACCGGGGTGGTGTCGGCGTGGACTCCTCCTTCTCCCTCAAACCGGTGCGCCCGGCCGACCAGGCCGCCGTCCGCCGGAGCAACCTGGCGCTGGTGCTGCGGCACCTGCGGGACGCGGGACCCCGCTCGCGCGCGGCGATCGCCGCGGACACCGGGCTGAACAAGGGAACCGTCTCGAGCCTCGTCGCCGAGCTCGTCGAGCGCGGGCTGGCTCGCGAAGGCGAGCGGGAACGCGCCGGCGCGGTCGGGCGGCCGGGCACGATCGTCGAGCTGGACGGCCGAAGCGTCGGCGGCATCGGCGTCGAGATCAACGTCGACTACCTGACCGCGCTCGCCCTCGACCTCACCGGCACCGTGCTCTTCGAACAACGCGTGGCGCTCGACGTCCAAGCGCTTCCGGTGGCGAAGGTGCTCGACGCCGGCGCGGAGCTGGCCGCGCGGGCGCTGCGGGAATGCCGGCGGCTCGGGGTCGTGCCGGCCGGCGTGACCGTCGGGGTCCCGGCGCTGGTCGACGAGAGCGGCACCGTCGCCTTCGCGCCGAACCTGCACTGGACCGACGTCCAGGTGGTCCGCGGCATCACCGAGCGGCTGACCCGGCGGCTGGGCCCGCCGTCGTTCCCGATCCGCACGGCCAACGACGCGAACCTCGGCGCGCTCGGCGAGTACGCCATGGGCAGCATGGCCGGCACCGCCGACCTCGTGTACCTGACCGGCGAGATCGGCGTGGGCGGCGGAGTGATCTCCGGCGGACGGCTGCTCGGTGGCGCGGAGGGATTCGCCGGCGAGGTCGGGCACATCCAGGTCGACCCCACCGGCCGGATCTGCGGGTGCGGGCGCCGCGGCTGCTGGGAGACGCTCGTCGGGCTGGCCGGGATGCTGCGGCTCGCCGCCTCACCGGCCGACCCGGTGCACGACCCGTCGCTCGACCTCGAACAACGGCTCGACATGATCCGCCGTCGCGCCGAACTGAAGGACAAGCGGACGCTCGACGCGCTCGCGCGGGTCGGCACCGGCCTCGGGGTCGGCGCGGCCGTGCTGATCAACGTGTTCAACCCGCGCGTGGTGCTGCTCGGCGGCTACTTCGCGCAGCTGGGCCCGTACCTGCTCGGCCCGATGCTGACCGAGCTGGAGACCCGGGTGATCGCCCCGCGCATCGGGGGCTGCCGCGTCGAGCTGTCCTGGCTCGGCTTCTCCGCGGCTTCGCGCGGCGGCGCGCACGTCGCGCTGCAGGCGGTGTTCGACGATCCGGC
Source organism: Amycolatopsis sp. NPDC028719 (assembly GCF_055565395.1). Classification (NCBI taxonomy): domain Bacteria; kingdom Bacillati; phylum Actinomycetota; class Actinomycetes; order Pseudonocardiales; family Pseudonocardiaceae; genus Amycolatopsis; species Amycolatopsis sp. NPDC028719. Next base: position 900,925 of record NZ_JBVHUL010000003.1, on the reverse strand, counting down.
GCTGGTGCCGGTGCGGCCGGAAAGGGACAGCGGATGACCTCCGGGGAAGTGACCGGTAGCGGCCAGGAGCACGCTCGAAGACCCGGTGGGCCTTCGTCGCGAAGGCGTGCGGAAACACTTGATCGACTCCGGCGATGTAGTCCGGGGGACATCTGCGTGCCCGGGGGCACCGCGCCCGCCGAGCCGGGCAGTGTCCTGGCCCGCGTCCCGTCGGGGGCGACCGGCGCGGGCTGAACTCGCCGAACTTGGAGGATGAACATGGGGAAGATCGGTGTCTGGCTGATCGGCGCCCGAGGATCGGTGGCCACGACGGCCGTCGCCGGCGCCGCCGCCATGCGGGCGGGACTCACCGCGCGCACCGGCTGCGTGACCGAGCTGCCGGACTTCGCCGGCGCGGACCTTCCCGGCCTGGGAGACCTGGTCTTCGGGGGCCACGACGTCGTCGACACGCCGCTGGTCAAGCGGGCGGAGCAGCTGGCGGCGGCGGGGGTGCTGCCTTCGACCCTGCCCGGCCCGATCGCCGCCGACCTCGAAGCCGCCGAAGCCCGGCTGCGTCCGGCGCCGGACGGCGGCGGCCGCGCGGCGACCGACCGGATCGTCGCGGACCTGACGGAGTTCGGCGAGGGTCTGGACCACGTCGTCGTGGTCAACGTCTCCTCCACCGAGCCGCCGTGCCCGCCGCACCCGGCACACGCGTCCCTCGCCGCACTGGAAGCCGCGCTGGACGCGGGAGAGGACGTGCTCCCGGCGAGCGCGTTGTACGCCTACGCCGCGTTCCGCGCGGGCTGTGGCTTTGTCGACTTCACCCCGTCCACCGGCGCCCGGCTGCCCGCGCTCGACGAACTCGCCCGCACGACCGGGCAGCCCTACGCCGGCCGCGACGGCAAGACGGGTGAGACGCTGCTGCGGTCGGCGCTCGCGCCGATGTTCGCCCAGCGCGCGCTGAACGTCCTCTCGTGGTCGGGCACGAACCTGCTCGGCGGCGGCGACGGCGCCACGCTCGCCGACCCCGGCGCGGCGTCGAGCAAGAACGCGTCGAAGCAGCAGGTGCTCTCGCAGAACCTCGGCCGGGAGGTCGACGGCGAGGTGCACATCGACTACGTTCCCGCCCTCGGCGACTGGAAGACCGCCTGGGACCACGTGCTGTTCGAAGGCTTCCTCGGCGCGCGCATGACCCTGCAGCTCACCTGGCAGGGCTGCGACTCCGCGCTCGCCGCACCACTGGTGCTCGACCTCGCCCGGCTGACCGGCAAGGCGTGCCGCGACGGCGTCGCCGGCCCGGTCGCCGAGTTCGGGTTCTTCTTCAAGGACCCGGCCGGGGACGGCCCGCACGACCTCGCGTCGCAGTACGCGGGCCTGCGCGAGTGGGCGAACCGGTGAAGGCGTACCTCGAACTCGTCCGCGCGCCCGCCGCGCTGACCGTGCCCGGGGACGCCGTCGCCGGGGCGGCCGCCGCGGGCTGGCCGTTCGGCCGCCGCACGCTGGGCCTGACCGGCGCGTCCGTCTGCCTCTACTGGGCGGGCATGGCGCTCAACGACTACGCCGACCGCCACCTCGACGCCATGGAACGGCCCGAGCGGCCGATCCCGTCGGGCCGGATCAAGCCCGGCACCGCGCTCGGCGTCGCGACCGGCCTGACCGCGGGCGGGCTGGGCATCGCCGCGGCCGCCGGGGGCAAGAACGCCCTGCGGGTCGCGCTGCCGCTGGCCGCGACCGTGTGGGCGTACGACTTCGTGCTCAAGGAGACCGTGTTCGGCCCCGCCGCGATGGCCGCCACGCGCGTCCTCGACGTCCTGCTCGGGGCGGGTGGTGCCCGCGCGGCCCTGCCCGCGGCGCTGACCGTCGGGGCGCACACCCTGGCGGTGACGGCGTTGTCGAGGTCCGAAGTCCACGGCGCCCGGCCCGCCCTCCCGGCGGCCACGCTCGCCGCGACGGCCGGGGTGCGGGTCGCCGCCGGCCGGGTCGGCCCGCTCGCCTCGGCGCTGCTCGGGACCTACGCCGTGACGACCGGGCGGGCGCAGTACGACGCCGTCCGCGACCCGGTCGCGCCGAAGATCCGCCGGGCGGTCGGCGCGGGCATCCACGGCATGATCCCGCTGCAGGCCGGGCTGATCGCGCGGACCGGGGCGTGGCGCTCGGCGCTGGCCGTCGCCGCCGCGTTCCCGATCGCGCGGGCGCTGAGCCGGAAGGTGTCGCCGACATGAGGTTCGGGTACGGCACCAACGGTTTCGCCAACCACCGCCTCGGCGACGCCCTGCGCGTCCTGGCGGACCTGGGCTACGACGGCGTCGCGCTGACGCTCGACCACCAGCACCTCGACCCGTTCGGCCCGGACCTCGCCCGCCGCGTCGCGTCGCTGGCCGCGGAGCTGGACCGGCTCGGGCTGGCCGTCGTGATCGAGACCGGCGCCCGGTTCCTGCTGGACCCGTGGCGCAAGCACTCGCCGACGTTCCTCGACCCGGATCGGGCTCTCCGCATCGACTTCCTGACCCGGGCCGTCGAGATCGCCGCGGACCTCGGGGCCGAGGCCCTGTCGTTCTGGAGCGGGAACAAGCCGGCCGACCTGTCCACTTCGGACGCCTGGGAACACCTCGTCGCCGGCTGTGCGGACGTGCTGAAGGCCGCGGACGACCACGACGTCAAGATCGGCTTCGAGCCCGAGCCGGGCATGCTCGTCGAGGACCTCACCGGGTACTTCGAACTCTCGCGGCGGCTCGGTGACCCGGCGCGGTTCGGGCTGACGCTGGACATCGGGCACTGCCGGTGCAACGAGACGGCGTCCGTGCCCGACTGTGTGCGGCGGGCGCTGCCGCGGCTGGTGAACGTCCAGATCGACGACATGCGCCGCGGCACCCACGAGCATCTCGAGTTCGGCCGGGGCGAGATCGACTTCCCGCCGGTGCTGGCAGCGCTGGCGCCGTACTCCGGGCTGGTCGCGGTGGAACTGCCGCGCGACAGCCACGCGGCACCGCGGATCGCCCGCGAGTCCCTCGAGTTCCTGCGCAAGGCGGTGGCCGCGTGAACGCCTGGCTGGATGAAGCACTGACCAAGGTCGCCGCCGACGCGACGGCGTTGCGGACGCTGTTCCCGGGCGTCGGCCGCCGGGTCGGCCGCGGTCCGTCGGACACCCCGGGCTGGACGGTCGACGACGTCGCGCGGGTCCGGCTGCTGAAAGCCGCGCCCGGGGCGGCCGCCGAGATGCCGGACCTCTACCGCTACGGCGACGCCGCCGAGAAGCGGGCCGTCCTCCGTGGACTGTCCGTTATGGACATCGGAGACGCCGGGCTCGACCTGGTCGCCGATGCCCTGCGCACCAACGACACCCGGCTCGTCACCGCCGCGATGGGCGAGTACGCCGCCGAGCACCTGGACGACTCCGCCTACCGCCACGGCGTGCTCAAGTGCGTCTTCATGGGCATCCCGCTGGCCGAGGTCGCCGGGCTGGGCCGCCGGATCGACGAGGAGCTGCTGCGCATGATGCGGTCGTTCGCCGCCGAGCGCACCGCCGCGGGCCGCGCCGTGCCCGCCGACCTCCTCCCGCTGCTGAACGAACAGGACGCCTGATGCGCATCTTCGACCCGCACATCCACATGAGCTCACGCACCACCGACGACTACGCGGCGATGCACGCCGCCGGCGTCCGCGCGCTCGTCGAACCGGCGTTCTGGCTGGGCCAGCCGCGCACGAACGTCGGCAGCTTCACCGACTACTTCGACGCGCTCGTCGGGTGGGAACCGTTCCGCGCGAGCCAGTTCGGCATCGCGCACCACTGCACGATCGCGCTGAACCCCAAGGAAGCCAACGACCCGCGGTGCGCGCCGGTGCTCGACCTGCTGCCGCGCTACCTGGAGAAGGACGGCGTGGTCGCGGTCGGCGAGATCGGCTACGACTCGATGACCGCCGAGGAGGACAAGGCGTTCGCCGCGCAGCTCGCGCTGGCGATCGACCACGAACTGCCCGCGATGGTGCACACGCCGCACCGCGACAAGGCGGCCGGGACCGAACGCAGCATCGCCGTCGTCCGCGAGTCCGGCATCGCGCCCGAGCGCGTGGTGCTGGACCACCTCAACGAGGTGACCGTCGCGATGGTCAAGGAGTCCGGCTCCTGGATGGGATTCTCGATCTACCCGGACACGAAGATGGACGAAGAGCGGATGGTCGCCATCCTGCGCGAGTACGGGACCGAAAAGGTGCTGGTCAACTCCGCGGCCGACTGGGGGAAGAGCGACCCGCTCAAGACCCGCAAGACCGGCGACGCGATGCTGGCCGCCGGGTTCACCGAGGACGACGTCGACCGGGTGCTGTGGCGCAACCCCGTCGAGTTCTACGGCCAGAGCGGCCGGCTCGACCTCGAAGGCGAAGCGACGGAAGCCGAGTTCGCGGGCAACTCGATCCTGCGGGGTGCGCGCAAGTGAGGTTCCGGCACCGCGACGGCACGCTCGTCCACCTGGCCTACTGCACCAACGTGCACCAGGCCGAGGACCTCGACGGCGTGCTCGCCCAGCTGGCCCGCTTCGGCGAGCCCGTGCGGGAGCGCCTGGGCGTCGACCGGCTCGGGCTGGGCCTGTGGCTGGCCCGGCCGGTGGCTTCGGAGCTGGTGGCCGACCCGGCCGCGGTTTCCCGGCTCCGGAGTGAACTGGCGGCTCGCGGCCTCGAGGTCGTCACCTTCAACGGGTTCCCGTACCAGGGGTTCCACGACCCGGTCGTCAAGCACAAGGTGTACCGGCCGGACTGGTCGACCCCCGAGCGGACGCGGTACACCCTCGACCTCGCGCGGCTGCTCGCCGAGCTGATGCCCGAAGACGCGGTCCGCGGCAGCGTCTCGACGCTGCCGCTCGGGTGGCGCACCGAATGGCAGGACGACGGCGGCCAGCTCGAACTGCTGGCCAAGGGGCTGGCGAAGCAGGAGCGTCCGGTGCGCGTGGCGTTCGAGCCCGAGCCCGGCTGCGTCATCGAGACGACCGCGCAGGCGGCGTCGCTGCTGTCCGAAGTGGACAAGGAGTGGCTGGGCGTCTGTCTCGACACGTGCCACCTCGCGGTCGGGTTCGAGGACCCGGCGGCCGCGCTCGGCCGACTCGCCGCCGCCGGGCTCGACGTCGTCAAGCTCCAGGCGTCCGCCGCGCTGGAGGCGGCTGCGCCGAACGACCCGGCGACGCGGAAGGCCCTCGGGTCCTTCGTGGAACCGCGGTTCCTGCACCAGAGCAACGAAGGCGCCCCGCCGGGCGCCGACGACCTCGATCTCGCTCTGGCAGGCGAGCTTCCGGGCGAGGCGCCGTGGCGCGTGCACTTCCACGTGCCGCTGCACGCCGACCCGGCGCCGCCGCTGACGTCGACCCGGCCGGTGCTGGCCGGCACCCTGGCCGAGCTGTTCGGCGGCGCCACCGCGCGCACCGACCACGTCGAGGTCGAGACCTACACCTGGCAGGTGCTCCCGGACGCACCCGCCGACGACGCCGGGCTCGCCGCGGGCATCGCGGCCGAGCTGGACTGGACCCGGCGTTCCCTTGTTGACCTAGGCTTGGAAGAGGTTTCGGAATGAGTTTGCTGGTCATCGACGTCGTGGGGCTGACGCCGCGGCTGCTCCCGCACATGCCGAACCTGCGCAAGATGGCCGAGCCCGGCTTCACCGCGCAGCTCGACACGGTGTTCCCGGCGGTCACGTGCTCGGTGCAGTCGACGTTCCTCACCGGGCTGCAGCCGGCCGAGCACGGGATCGTCGGCAACGGCTGGTACTTCCGGGACCTCGGTGAGATCTTCCTGTGGCGCCAGCACAACAAGCTGGTGCAGGGCGACAAGTTCTGGGACGCCGCCCGCCGCGCGCAGGCCGGACATCGCGTGGCGAACGTCTGCTGGTGGTACGCGATGGGCATGGACGTCGACCTGACGGTGACCCCGCGGCCGATCTACCACGCCGACGGCAAGAAGTCCCCGGACGCCTACACCCACCCGCCGCAGCTGCACGACCGTCTCGTCGGCGACCTCGGCGAGTTCCCGCTGTTCACGTACTGGGGCCCGACGGCCGCGATCACGTCGTCGAAGTGGATCATCGCCGCGGCGCGGAAGATCATGGCGGAAGACAAGCCCGACACCACGCTCGTCTACATCCCGCACCTGGACTACGACCTCCAGCGGTTCGGCCCGGACGCGCCCCAGGCCGCGGCGGCCGCGCGCGAGATCGACACCGCGTTGAAGCCCCTGCTGGACTTCGCGGCCGCGGGCGGGCACACCGTCGTCGCGCTGTCGGAGTACGGCATCACGAACGCGAGCCGGCCGGTCGACATCAACCGGGCACTGCGCCGCGAAGGCCTGCTCAACGTCTACGTCCAGGCGGGCATGGAGTACCTCGACCCGTGGACGTCGCGAGCGTTCGCGGTCGCCGACCACCAGGTCGCGCACGTCTACGTCGCCGACCCGGCCGACATCCCGCGGGTGCGGGACATCGTCGCCGGACTGTCCGGAGTGGACGTCGTGCTCGATCGTCCGGAGCAAGCGAGCGTCGGGATCAATCACGAACGCGCGGGCGAGCTGGTCGCGATCGCCGAGCCGGACGCGTGGTTCACCTACTACTACTGGCTGAGCGACGACCGCGCGCCGGACTTCGCGAAGACCGTCGAGATCCACCGCAAGCCCGGGTACGACCCGGCCGAGCTGTTCTTCGACCCGAACGACCCGGCGGTGAAGCTCAAGGCGGCGTCCGCGCTGGCCCGCAAGAAGCTCGGCCTGCGGTACTCGATGCAGGTCGTCCCGCTCGACCCCGCGCCGGTGCGGGGCAGTCACGGGCGGCTGCCCGACGCGCCCGAGGACGGGCCGGTGCTGCTGTGCTCGGACCCGGCGCTCGCGCGCGAAAAGATCCACGCCACCGAAGTCAAGGACCTGTTGCTCGCGGCTATCCGCACCGACCAGGACTCACCAGGAGGTCAGACATGGCACGACCGTTGACCCTGTTCACCGGGCAGTGGGCCGATCTGCCGTTCGAGGAGGTGTGCGAGCTGGCGAGCGGCTGGGGCTACGAAGGCCTCGAGATCGCCTGCTGGGGTGACCACTTCGAGGTGGACCGCGCGGTGGCGGAAGACGGCTACGTCCAGGCGAAGCTGGAGACGCTGGCCAAGTACGACCTCAAGGTGTGGGCGATCTCGAACCACCTGCTCGGCCAGGCCGTCTGCGACCACCCGATCGACGAGCGGCACGAGGCCATCCTGCCGGCGCGGATCTGGGGCGACGGCGAGCCCGAGGGCGTCCGGCAGCGGGCGGCGGAGGAGATGAAGACCACCGCCCGCGCCGCGGCGAAGCTCGGCGTGTCCACTGTGGTCGGTTTCACCGGCTCGTCGATCTGGCACACGGTGGCGATGTTCCCGCCGGTGCCGCCGTCGATGATCGAGCGCGGGTACGCCGACTTCGCGACACGCTGGAACCCGATCCTGGACGTGTTCGACGAGGTCGGCGTGCATTTCGCCCACGAGGTGCACCCGAGCGAGATCGCCTACGACTACTGGAGCACCGTCCGGACGCTGGAGGCGATCGGGCACCGCGAGGCGTTCGGGCTGAACTTCGACCCGTCGCACTTCGTCTGGCAGGACCTCGACCCGGTCGGGTTCCTGTGGGACTTCAAGGACCGCATCTACCACGTCGACTGCAAGGAGGCCCGCAAGCAGCTCAACGGCCGCAACGGCCGGCTCGGCTCCCACCTGCCCTGGGCGGATCCCCGCCGCGGCTGGGACTTCGTGTCCACCGGCCACGGCGACGTCCCGTGGGAGGACGTCTTCCGGATGCTCAACGCCATCGGCTACGACGGCCCCATTTCGATCGAATGGGAGGACGCCGGCATGGACCGGCTGACCGGCGCGCCGGAGGCACTGGAGTTCGTCCGCAAGCTCAACTTCACCCCACCCACCGCGGCCTTCGACGCCGCTTTCTCTTCGAAGTAACCGCGAGCGGAGGCGCGTTCGAAGGTCGCGCCTCCGCCTCATCGCTTCTGTTGTACGGGTGACCGCCAGCCCCGTCGGAAGGTGAACGAAACGGCTTCGGCCCACTCCGGGGCGAAGCACGCTCAAAATCAGGAAGGACCCCGCATGTCTCCGTCCCCACCGAAGTGGGCGAGGCTGTTCGGCACCGCGCTCCTGGGCGCCGGCCTCCTGCTCACCGTCGACACCCCGGCCCGCGCGGACATCCCGCCCGCGGACTACCAGCAGGTCGCCCTCGCCACCGGCGCGGCCGAGCTGGGTGGCGAGGCGATGTCGCTCGCCGTGCTGCCGGACCGCTCGGTCGTGCACACCTCCCGCGACGGCACCGTCCGCGTCACCACCGCGGCCGGCGCGACCTCCGTCGCGGCCAAGCTGAACGTCTACACCCACGACGAGGAAGGCCTCCAGGGCGTCGCCGCCGACCCCGGCTTCGCCACCAACCGCTACGTCTGGCTGTACTACTCGCCGCGCCTGTCCACACCGGACGGTGACGCGCCGACCGAAGGCACCGAAGCCGAATTCGCGCCGTTCAAGGGCGAGCTGCACCTGTCGAGGTTCGTCCTCAAGACCGACAACACCCTCGACCTGGCCAGCGAAAAGGTCGTCCTGAAGGTCGCCAACGACCGCGGCCAGTGCTGCCACGTCGGCGGCGACATCGACTTCGACGCCGCCGGCAACCTCTACCTCACCACCGGCGACGACACCAACCCGTTCTCCTCCGACAGCTACTCGCCGATCGACGAACGGACCAACCGCAACCCGCAGTTCGACGCGCAACGCTCGTCCGGCAACACGAACGACCTGCGCGGCAAGCTCCTGCGGATCCACCCGCAGGCCGACGGGACATACACGATCCCGTCCGGCAACCTGTTCGCGCCGGGCACCGCGAGCACCCGGCCGGAGATCTACGCGATGGGCTTCCGGAACCCGTTCCGGATGAGTGTCGACAAGCCGACCGGCGTCGTCTACCTCGGCGACTACGGCCCGGACGCCGGCGTCACCGACGCCGACCGCGGGCCGCAGGGGCAGGTCGAGTTCGACCGGATCACCTCCGCCGGCAACTTCGGCTGGCCGTACTGCACCGGCTCCAACACGACGACCGAGACGTACAACCACTACACGTTCCCGAGCGGCCCGTCCGGCGCCAAGTACGACTGCGCCGGCGGCCCGACGAACTCCTCGTTCCGCAACACCGGCCTCGCCAAGCTGCCGGTGCCGAAGCCCGCGTGGATCAAGTACGCCGGTGACGAGGGTTCGCCGCCGGAGTTCGGCAGCGGCTCGGAGTCGCCGATGGGCGGACCCGTCTACCGCTACGACGCCGCTTCGACGTCCCCGGTCAAGTTCCCGCAGTCCTTGGACGGCAAGTACTTCGCGGGGGAGTACGGGCGCAAGTGGATCAAGGCGGTGACCGTCAACGCCGACGGCAGCCGCGGCACGATCGAAGACTTCCCGTGGACCGGCACGCAGGTCATGGACATGGCGTTCGGCCCCGACGGCGCCCTGTACGTCCTCGACTACGGCACCGGCAGCGACAACCAGGCGCTCTACCGCGTCGAGTACCTGGCCGGGTCCAACCGCAGCCCGGTCGCGAAGGCCGCGTCCGACAAGACGTCCGGGCCCAACCCGCTGACCGTGAACTTCTCCTCCGCGGGCAGCAGCGACCCCGAGGGCGGGGCGCTGGGCTACCGCTGGGACTTCGGCGACGGCCAGACGTCGACCGCGGCGAACCCCGCGCACACCTACACCACGAACGGCACCTACTCGCCGACGCTCACGGTGTCCGATCCGGAGGGCCTGACCGGCACCGCGAGCCTGGTCGTCACGGTCGGGAACACCGCGCCGTCGATCTCGCTCGGCAGCCCGGCCGACGGGCAGCTGTTCTCCTTCGGGGACACGGTTCCGTTCCAGGTGACCGGCAGCGACCCCGAGGACGGGCCGCTGGACTGCTCGAAGGTCAAGGTCACCTACCTCCTCGGCCACGACAGCCACGAACACCAGATCACCCAGCAGACCGGGTGTGCCGGCTCGATCGCGGTCCCGGTCGACGGTGAGCACGACGCCGCGGCGAACATCTACGGCGTCTTCGACGCGCAGTACACCGACAAGGGCGGGCTGACGTCGCACAGCGTCCGGAAGCTGCAGCCGCGGCACCGGCAGGCCGAGCACTTCGGGGCGCAGTCGGGGATCCAGCTCGCCGACCACGGTTCCGCGGAGGGCGGCCGGACGGTCGGGTACACCGACGACGGCGACTGGATCTCGTTCACGCCGTACGCGCTGGGCAACGCTTCCTCGATCAGCGCCCGGGTGTCGTCGGGCGGCCCCGGCGGAACGCTGGAGGTCCGCGCGGGCTCGCCGACCGGCACCCTGCTCGGGTCGGCGGCCGTCGCCAACACCGGGGACTGGGACACGTTCCAGAACGTGACGGCGAACCTGGCGAACCGGCCGGCCGGCACGACGACGCTGTACCTCGTGTTCAAGGGGGTCACCGGGCAGGGCAACCTGTTCGACCTCGACGCGTTCACCTTCGCCACCGCGACCCAGGCGGGAGCGGTCGAAGCCGAGTCGTTCACGTCGGGATCGGGCGTCCAGATCGCCCCGCACGCCGCGGCGAGCGGCGGGAACACCCTGGGCTACATCGAAAACGGTGACTGGGCCGGGTACGCGTCGGTGAGCACGGCGGGCGCGCGGACCTTCACCGCACGGGTGTCGTCGGCCGGCGCCGGCGGCACGATCGAGGTGCGCGCGGGCTCGGCGACCGGGACGCTGCTGGGCACGGTCTCGGTGCCGCCGACCGGCGACTGGGAGGTCTTCCAAACCGTCACGACGCCGGTGTCGAGCGGGGCCGGGCCGCTGTTCCTGGTGTTCCACGGCGGTTCCGGTTCCCTCTTCGACGTGGATTCCTTTACGCTGAGCGGTATGCCGACCCAGGTCGATCCCGCGTACGACGTGCTGGTGTTCTCCAAGACCGCCGGTTTCCGGCACGACGCGATCCCGGCCGGGATCCAGGCGATCCGGGAGCTGGGCGCCGCGAACGGCTTCGGCGTCACGGCGACCGAGGACGCTTCGGTGTTCACAGCCACCGAACTGGCGAAGTACCAGGCGGTGGTGTTCCTCTCGACCACCGGTGACGTCCTGGACGCGAACCAGCAGGCGGCGTTCGAGTCCTATGTGGAGGGTGGCGGCGGCTACTTCGGCGTCCACGCCGCGGCGGACACCGAGTACGACTGGCCGTGGTACGGGCAGCTCGTCGGCGCGTGGTTCAAGAGCCACCCGGCGATCCAGCAGGCCCGGTTCGTGACGGAGGACGGCACCCACCCGGCGACGGCGCACCTGCCGGCGGTCTGGACCCGCACGGACGAGCTGTACAACTACCGGACGAACCCGCGTGGCCAGGTGCACGTGCTGCAGACGCTGGACGAGTCCAGCTACACCGGCGGCGAGATGGGCGCCGACCACCCGATCACGTGGTGCCACCCGCAGGGCGGCGGCCGGGCGTTCTACACCGGTCTCGGCCACACGATCGAGTCGTATTCGGATAGCGCCTTCCGCGCTGAACTGCTCGGCGGCATCCGTTACGCCGCAGGTGTGGTCCCCGCGGACTGCGGTGTCTCCTCAGGATCCACTGTGGAGGGCGAGGCGTTCACGTCGGGTTCGGGTGTGCAGATCGCGTCGCACGCTCCGGCGAGCGGCGGCCGGACGCTGGGCTACATCGAGAACGGTGACTGGGCCGGGTACGCGTCGGTGAGCACGGCGGGCATCACGCGGTTCAACGCGGTCGTGTCTTCCGCTGGCGCGGGTGGCACGATCGAGATCCGCGACGGCTCGGCGACCGGCGCCCTCCTGGGCACGGTCGCGGTGCCGAACACCGGCGGCTGGGAGACGTTCCAGACCGTCTCCGCCACGGTCACCGGCGGCTCCGGCCCGCTCCACCTGGTCTTCCGGGGCGGCGCGGGCTCGCTGTTCGACATCGACACGCTGACGGTGTCCTAGCAAGTCCGTGAATGTCGCATTGAGGGACTCAGAGTCCCTCAATGCGACATTCACGGCTTTTCAGCGGACGCCGAGGAGGTGCTCCAGGGCCAGCTGGTTCAGCCGCGTGAAGTGGTAGCCGCGGGCCGCGGCCGCGTCGAGGTCGAAGTCGTCCTTGAGGAGGTCGTCGAACGACTCGCCCGGCGCCAGCGTCGGCGTCGCCAGCTCCGGCACCCGGGACGCCGCCAGCGCCTCCGCCACCTCCGGGTCCGAACGGAACTTGGCCGCCTTCTCCTTGAGGATCAGGTACGTCCGCATGTTCGCCGCGGCGGACACCCACACGTCCGACGGGTCCTCGGTCCGCAGCGGCTTGTAGTCGAAGTGGCGCGGACCCTCGTAGCCGCCGTTCTCCAGCAGGTCGACCAGGAAGAAGGCGCTCTTCAGGTCGCCGTGGCCGAAGATCAGGTCCTGGTCGTACTTCGGGCCGTGCTGGCCGTTGAGGTCGATGTGGAACAGCTTGCCCTGCCACAGCGCCTGCGAAATGCCGTGCACGAAGTTGAGCCCGGCCATCTGCTCGTGCCCGACCTCGGGGTTGAGCCCGAACATCTCGGGCCGCGCGAGCTGCGAGATGAAGCCCAGCGCGTGCCCGATCGTCGGCAGCAGGATGTCGCCGCGCGGCTCGTTCGGCTTGGGCTCGAGGGCGAACCGCAGCGAGTAGCCCTTCTCGACGACGTAGTCGGCGAGCAGGTCCAGGCCCTCCTTGTAGCGGGCCAGCGCCGCCCGGACGTCCTTCGCGGCGTCGGACTCGGCGCCCTCGCGGCCGCCCCAGACGACGTAGGTCTCCGCGCCCAGCTCGGCCGCGAGGTCGATGTTGCGGCGCACCTTCCGCAGGGCGTAGCGCCGGACGTCACGGTCGTTGCTGGTCAGGCCGCCGTCCTTGAACACCGGGTGGGTGAACAGGTTCGTCGTCGCCATCGGCACCTTGAGGCCGGTCTCGGCCAGCGCCTTGCGGAACCGCTCGATCGCCTTGTCGCGGTCGGGCTCGGTGGCCAGGAGGTCGTCGTCGTGGAACGTCACGCCGTAGGCGCCCAGCTCCGCGAGCCGGTGCACGCTCTCCACCGGGTCCAGCGCCGGCCGCGTCGCGACCCCGAACGGGTCGTTGGCCGGCCACCCCACGGTCCAGAGACCGAAGGTGAACTTGTCGGCCGGCTGGGGAGCGTAGTCGCTCATGACTGTCCCTTCATTTAGTTCACGTTGTAGACTAAATATGCGCCGCGGCGGTCCCGGGCGTCAAGAGGCCGGTTAGAGTGGTTCGCAGGAGGGGGCGCGATGACCCAGGCCGTGCGGCACGATTCGATGCGCGCCCGCAACCTCGAGGTCGTGCTGGGCGCGGTCAGCCGCGGCGGCCCGCTGACCCGTGCCGCGCTCGCCGAGCTCACCGGGTTGACCAAGTCGACGGTGAGCAAGCTCGTCGGCGACCTGCTGGACGGGGGCCTGCTGGCCGAGACCGGCCCCGCGCGGGCGGGCGAACGCGGCCGGCCGGGCGTGGAGGTCGTGCTCAGCGGCGCGCGCGTGGCGTCGCTGGGGCTGGAGATCAACGTCGACTACCTCGCGGTCCGGGTGCTCGACCTCACCGGCGGGGTCCGGTTCGCCGCCCGCCGCGAGCGGGACAACCGGGGTTCGCGGCCGAAGAAGGTCCTGGCGGAGCTGCAGGCGCTGGCGTCGGAGGCGTTGACCGAGACGCACCGGCTCGGGCTGGAGGTGGCGGGCGCGGTGCTGGCGGTGTCCGGCCCGGTCGGCGACGGCGTGCTGTTCAGCGCCCCCAACCTCGGCTGGCAGGACGTCCGCGCGGCCGACCTGCTGCGGTTGCCGATCCCCGTCGAGCTGGACAACGAGGCGAACCTCGCGGCACTGGGCGAGCTCTGGTTCGGCGACGGCGAGCGCGACTTCCTCTACGTCTCCGGCGAAGTCGGCATCGGCGCGGGGCTGGTGGTGGACGGCACGCTGTTTTCCGGCGCTCGCGGGCTGGCGGGCGAGCTGGGCCACGTCGTCGTGGCGCCGGGCGGGCCACCGTGCCGGTGCGGCGGCAGCGGCTGCCTGGAGACGTTCGCCGGGCAGGAGGCGTTGCTGACGGCGGGGCGGGCTTCGTCCGTGCCCGCGCTGCTGGCGGCCCTGTCCCGGGGCGACACGGCGGCCGCGGAGGCGTGCGCGGCGGCCGGCCGGGCGCTCGGCGTCGCGCTGACCTCGGCGGTGAACCTCCTGGACCTCGACCGCATCGTCCTGGGCGGAGTGTTCACGCAGCTGTACCCGTGGCTGTCCGGCCCGGCATCGGAGGTGCTGTCGACCCGGCTCAGCGGCCTCCGGGGCGCGCCACCGGTGCTGTCGGCATCACGCCTCGGCGGCGACGCGGCGACGCTGGGGGCGGCGGGCCGGGTGGTGCACCGGGTGCTCGCGGAGCCGGCACCGTTCCTGGCCCGGGCTCAGGAGGCGTAGGCCGGCGGTCCCGATGCAGTGAATGACCCATTCCTGTCGTCGGACGCAGTGAATGAGTCATTCACTGCGTGGGGCCGACCTGCGCTCGCCGAGGTGGGTGTCCGGCCCGGGTTCAGGAGGCGTAAGCCTCCACTTCGGACAGCTGGCCGGCGGGCCAGCCGGTGTTGCCGGTGAAGGTCAGCCGGACGAACTGCCCCGGCACCGCCGGAACCGTGATGGTCACCGTGTTCCCGTTCGCCGGGTCGAAGACGTACCCGGCGGGACTGCCGCCGTTCACCGAGATCGTTTGCGTCCGGGTGCCCCACGACGGGGGCAGCTTCAGCACCACCCGCCCCACCGTGGCCGGTGCATCCAGATCCACCGTCAGCGTCTGCGGGAAAGCGTTGTTCGTGCTTTCCCAATAGCTCGAAGCATTGCCATCGACCGCGTTGCCCGCCGGGTACCCGCCTTGGGACCCGCTCGCCGAGACCGGTCGTCCACGCGCCAGGTCGGCCGAAGCCGGTGGCGGACCGCCGAGCTGCGAGGCCCAGTAGCGCGTCCGGTCCAGGTAAGCCGTCTCCGACGCCGCGCCGGAAGTCCCGTAGGCGCCGGAGAACGTCTCGTAACCGCCCGAAGGTGGCGACGAGCGGGCCGGCTCGATGACCGAGCCTTCGTGCCATTCGTTGAACGACGTCACCGAAACCCAGTCGGCACCCGCGGAAAGCGCGTTCTGCCACTCCCGGTCGTAGGTCGCCCCGTTGTCGCGGCCCAGGGTCGGGGTCGTGTTGCCCGGCACCGCGCGATCGTCGTTGTACCCCGGGCCCACCGAAGGCGCCCACACCAGGCCGTTCGCCTCGCAGTACGCGCCCGCTTCGCGCCAGCCCGGCGCCGTGGCCCCGGCGATCGCGTCGTAGGTGTACATCCCGCCGAAGTGCGCGACCTTGCTCGTGTCCGTCGTCTGCGCCAGCACGATCGCCGACGACCGCACCTGGTCCAGCGGCGTCCAGTCCGTGATGCGCAGGCTTTCGAAGACGTAGAACGCGCCGCGGCCGCCCTCGCGGTAGAACGCCGGACTGGAGCCGTAGCGCCCGAGGAGGTACTCGATGTCCGAGGCCGTCGACGACGCCGTCCGCCCGCTGTACGGCTCGAGGTGCCACGCGACGCGGATCCCGTGCCGAGCCGCGGCTTCCAGCACGCCGGCCGCCAGACCGTCCTCATAGGACCCTTGACCCCACCAGCTGTAGACGAGCACCCCGGCGCCGGACTGCTCGATCCACCGCATGTGCTGCTCGACGGCGCCGGAGAAGTCGCCGGAGTCGTACGGGCCCAGCACCGGGTAGAAGTTCGCGCCGATGTCGTCCGGCGGCGTGTGCCCGCCTTGCTGCCAGTGGCGGTATTCACCGGCGCTGTTGCCGTACCACGGGTAGTAGAACAGGTGGGTCCGGCTCGAAAGCGCCGCCGCGGCGTGCGCGGTGCCCGGCAAGGCCGTGGCCAGTAAGAGAAGCGCGGCGAGCCACGCCGAAATCCGTCGCATGCGGACCCCCTCGGTGGGTGCGGAGTGATCCAGACCATACGGACGCGTCCCGGACGAGGGCAACACTTCACCGGACATACGCAAACTTGCGTCGGAAACCCACCAGGACCCACCAGGAACCCACCGGGAAGGCGGCCGGGAAAACGAAAACCGCCCCGGGTGAGACCCGGGGCGGTTTCCGCTGAACGGGACTAGCTCACGGAGTTGACCAGCACCAGCGAGGAGCCGACCGTGACACCCGTGTCGGTCTGCACGGTCAGCTGACCGCGCAGGACCCGGCCCGCCGCGGGAACGGCGCCGGCCGTCACCGTCGCCGGCACCGTCCACGAGCTGCCCGACGCGCGCGCCGCGTTCGCGTCGGTCACCGCGACCGAACCGAAGGCGGGGTTGGTGAACACGTCGAGGTAGTCGAACTCGGTGGTGCCCGCGGGCACCGCGTACCCGTCGACCAGGGCGATCCAGACGCCCGCGGCCGGGTTGGCCACGGTCACCGACTCTTCCGAGTCACCGTCCGCACTCTGGCCCGCCACCACGCACGACCCGGTCGTGCAGTTGTACAGCACCAGGTCCAGGTCGGCGCCGACGTCGGACGTCTTGCCGATCGTGGCCGTCAGCGACGTCGAACCCGGCGTCACCGCGATCTGGTACTGCTGCTGCGTGCCTTCTGCGATCGACGGCCGCGAGATCTTCGCGCTGCCCAGCGTGGCGCCGGTCAGCTTGCCGGTGAACGCGCCGAGCGTGTTCGTCACGGTGTACGAACGCGCGATCGGCTGGCCCAGCGTCGCCGAAGCGATCGTGTCCGGGTTGGGCGCGATGGTCGTGCCCAGCACCGAAGCCGACAGCTTGTACGTCGCGTTGTCCACATCGGACGTCCGGCGCGCTTCCACGACGATCTCCCACACGCCCGGCAGCGGGTTGGCGATGGTCCGGCTGGTCGGCGTGCCGCCGGGACAGCCCGCGCCCGCGTCGGGGAGGTAGCAGTACGTCGTCGAGGTGCTCGCCTCGGCCGGGACACCGGTCGGGTCGTAGCGCAGGAACCGCACCTGACCCTTGCCCGGGGCGCCGGCCCCCGCGTCCAGGTCCACCTTCAGCGCGCTGGCGCCCTGCGGCACCCGCACGAAGTAGCTGGTCGCCTGGTTGCGGGCGATCTTGCCGGAGACGTCGACCTGGAAGCCCTTGGCGGCGGTGAACTCCTGCGGCGCGAAGACCGTGTTGAGGGTCTGCACGTCGATGCCGATGGTCAGCGGGTTGTCCAGGTACAGCAGCGCCGAGTGGACGCCCGCGTTCTTCGGGTTCACCTTGACGTCGAACTTCACCGGCGTGTTCAGCGGCAGCACCACCGTCGACGCCGAGGAGAACGTCCCGTCGTTGCCGGTCCACCGCGCGAAGTACGGCACCGGCTTCGCCGAGCCCGTCGTGCGGGTGATCGTGTACGTGCGGGTGTAGGCCTTGCCCGTGGTCACGCCCTCG
This sequence comes from Amycolatopsis sp. NPDC028719, assembly GCF_055565395.1. Lineage (NCBI taxonomy): Bacteria > Bacillati > Actinomycetota > Actinomycetes > Pseudonocardiales > Pseudonocardiaceae > Amycolatopsis > Amycolatopsis sp. NPDC028719. Next base: position 883,519 of record NZ_JBVHUL010000003.1, on the reverse strand, counting down.
CGGTCGTGGATGCCCACGCCGGTGTTCGGCGTGGTCAGCAGGCCCGAGAGCGCGGTGTGCACCTCGACGGACGTCGCGACGGCGTCCGGCTTCGGGTTGAGCGACAGCGCGACGAACGCGGCCGGGACGTTGAACAGGCCCGCGCCCTGGGCGTACGCGCCGATGCCCGGCACGAACCGCGCGGTCGACTTGATGGCCGCGCGCAGCTGCGCGACCGGCGGGCGCTTGCCCTGGTGCGTGGCCTTGTACGCGCTCACCAGCAGTGCCGCCGCGCCGGTCGCCTGCGGCGCCGCCATCGACGTGCCCTGCAGCATCGCGTACCCCGCGGGCAGGGCGTACGTGCCGGCCACCGGCCCCGGCGCCTCCCAGCGCGGGGTGGTCGAGATCGCCGCGCCGGGCGCGATGATGTCCGGCTTGAAGCCGCCGTCCTCGCGCGGGCCGCGCGAGGAGAACGGGTGCAGCGACTCGGCGTTCTGGGTCTTCGAGCCGTAGTTCGAGAGCCAGGTTTCCTTGGTGATGTAGGAGCCGACCGAGATCGCGTCCGTGGCCACCGACGGGTCGCCGACGGTGTTCGCGCCCGCGCCGCTGTTGCCGGCCGAGATGAAGATCTGGACGTTGTACTCGGCGATCGTGCGGTTGTAGAGCTCCGCGCGGGCGTTGTTGCCGTCGTTGAGCGCCGGCAGGCCGCCGATCGAGATGTTGATGACGTCGGCGCCGTGGCTGGCGGCGTAGACGACGCCGTCGACCAGGCCGCTGGACGTGCAGGCGCTGCCGGTGAGGCAGACCTTGACCGCCAGGACCTTCGCGCCCGGGGCCGCGCCGTCCATCTTGCCGCCGAACAGGTCGTTGCCGGTGGCGATGCCCGCGACGTGCGAGCCGTGCTCGGCGCCGGCGATGCCGATGCCGACGAAGCCCGGCTTGTCGGTCTGGACCACGAAGGCCATCCGCTCGGCGATGTCGGTCGCCGGGTTGTCGGTGCCGAAGAAGCCGACGTCGTACTTCTTGGCGTAGTCGATCATCGGCTTCTCGTCGGTGAAGTCGCCGTTGCCGTTGAGGTCGACGCGGACCTCCTTGGTCACGCTGTCCTGCAGCACGCCCCAGGAGTCGGCGCGGTCGCCGTCGCGGTTGACGTCACCGTCGGTCTCGCTGTCCGCGGCGCCCAGGTCGCCGGCGGTCTCGGTGAACAGGCCGAAGGTGTACGGGCCGCCGGTGGCCGGGGCCGTCCAGGTCTTGGCGTTCGAGGTGAAGGTGCCGGTGTAGGTCTGGGTCGACTGCTTGACCCAGGTGCCGTCGCCGGAGTTGGTGGCGTTGGCGTTGTACCAGTCGACGATCTTGCGTTCGCCGTGGCTGGTGGTGGCCAGCGCGGGGGAGTCGAGGTCGACGCCGGAGTCGAGCACCGCGACGGTGGTGTCCTTGCCGTCCCAGTTGGGCAGGACCTGGCCGAACTGCGCGGCGTAGGTGTCGCCGGTGGGGAGGTAGGGGTTCACGCGCGGGGTGTTCTTGCCCGGCGCGGGCTGCGGCGCCGGGTCCTGCGCGCCGTCGAGCTTCGGGTCGTCGCGGTAGACGAGGCCGTCGACGTCGACGGCGTTGACCGACTTGAGCTTCGCGGCCTTCTCGGCCTTGTCCGTCGGGACGCTGACCTTGACGTAGTCGAGCTTGGCGTCGGTGGACTGGACGACACCCCCGAGCGCCTTGAGCTCGTCGACGGCGGCGCCGGTCTGGCCCTTCTCCGCCGCGATCAGCAGCGTGACGTCGGGCTTGCCGGCCTTCTCGGCTTCGGCGACGAGGGCGCGGTCGTGCTCGTCGAGGGTCTTGCCGTCGGCCGCGCCCGCGGTCGGCGGGGCCTGCTGGGCGGAGGCCACCGGAACGGCGACGCCGAGGACGGAAGCGCCGAGTGCGGTGGCGAGGACGGTGATCCCGGCCCGCCGTCTCCAGCGAGATCTGTGGTCAGTCACTGAGTGGACCCTTCGTGAAGTGATGCGTCCGTGAAGTACACCCCGTGGGATCTTCGGCAGCAATAAGACAGTTAGCCCATAGACCGCAATTGGTTGCGAGCCAAATGGCCTAACGGGATGAGCGGTTGGGCGGTCACGCGAAGCCGCGCTTTCACGTGAAAGTGTGGCCTTGCTGTACGCACGTGTAAGTGGCTATATTCACGTGTAGTCAGCTACACGTACGTATAGGACGTCCATGAGCCTCGAAGACCTGACCGCGCGGGCCCGGATCCGCGACGCCGCCATCCGGCTGTTCACCGACCGCGGCATGGAGAAGACGTCGATCCTCGACATCGCGAAGGAGGCCGGGGTCTCGGGTGGCCTGATCCGCCACCACTTCGGGTCCAAGGACGGCCTGCGGGAGGCCTGCGACACCTACGTCTTCGACGAGCTGCTGAAATTCAAGGAGGAGGCGCTGGCGAAGGGGCAGGCGGACCCGGCCTTCGTCCCGACGTTCGACACCCGCCAGCTCCTCTTCCGCCGGTACATGGGCCGCGCGATGATCGACGGCTCCGAAGCCGCCGCGGCGCAGTTCGTCGAGATCGTCGACGGCACCGAACGCTACTTCCGCGAGCAGGGCATGGACATGCCCGACCCGCGGGGCGTCGCCGCCGCGCTCGCCGCGATGACCGGCGGGCTGATGATCCTGCAGGACCACGTCGCGCGGGCGCTCGGCGAGGAGCCGGGCACGAACGAGGCGATGCTGCGCATGTCGCTCGCCGCCGGGCACCTGTTCCTGAACCCGCTCGGCGACGCCGGAATCCTCGAACGGGCCCGCGAAGCGCTGGCCGCCTACGAACGGAAGGAATGACGATGGCCGAAGCGATCACCGCCGACGGCCTCACCAAGGCGTTCGGCCGGACGCGAGCCCTCGACGGGCTCGACCTGACCGTCCACACCGGCGAGGTGCACGGGTTCCTCGGGCCCAACGGCGCCGGCAAGACCACCACGATCCGCATCCTGCTGGGGCTGATGCGGGCCGACGGCGGCCGCGCCACCCTGCTCGGCGGCAACCCCTGGACCGACGCCACCGAGCTGCACCGGCGGCTCGCGTACGTCCCGGGCGACGTCACGCTCTGGCCCAACCTCACCGGCGGCGAGGTCATCGACCTGCTCGGCCGGCTGCGCGGCGGGCTCGACCAGACGCGGCGCGCGGAACTCGTCGAACGCTTCGACCTCGACCCGCGCAAGAAGGGCCGGACGTACTCGAAGGGCAACCGGCAGAAGGTCGCCCTCGTCGCCGCGCTGGCGTCCGATGTGGAGCTGCTGGTGCTCGACGAGCCGACGTCCGGGCTCGACCCGCTGATGGAAGAGGTCTTCCGCCAGGTCGTCGAGGAAGAGCGGCAGCGCGGCGACCGGACCGTGCTGCTGTCCTCGCACATCCTGTCCGAGGTCGAGGCGCTCTGCGACCGCGTCACGATCATCCGGGCCGGGCGCACCGTCGAGTCGGGCACCCTGGACGAGCTGCGGCACCTGGGCCGGATCACCATCGACGCGTCGCTCGCGCGGGTGCCGGACGGCCTGGCGGCGCTGCCGGGGGTGCACGACCTGAGCACGTACGGCTCGCACGTCCACCTGTCCGTCGACCAGTCTTCGCTGGACGACCTGATGCGGCACCTCGCCGAAGCCGGGCTGCGGAGCCTGGTGAGCCGGCCGCCGACGCTCGAGGAGCTGTTCCTGCGCCACTACCGCCACGACGAGCCGGTCGGAGCGGCGCGATGACCGGGACCTGGTCGCTGCTGCGGCTGGTGCTGCGCCGCGACCGGCTGCTGATGCCGCTGTGGATCGTCTGCCTGGCGGTCGCGCCGATGGGCTACCTGTCGTCGATCGAGGCGGCCTACCCGGATGCGGCGTCGCGGCAGCACTTCTACGACCTCAACGCTTCCAGCGCGACCTTCGTCGTTCGCAACGGTCCGCTGTACGGCCCGTCGGTCGGCAACCTCCTCGCGTGGCAGTGCGGGTTCGTCCCGGTCGTCGTCGGGCTGATCGCGCTGCTCACGGTCGTCCGGCACACCCGGACCGAGGAGGAGGCGGGCCGCCGGGAACTGACCGGCGCGACCGTCGTCGGGCGGCACGCGGGGTTGGCGGCGGCCGTGCTCGCCACCTGCGGCGCGTGCCTGGTCTACGGCGTCCTGGTCGGGCTAGGCCTCTCCGCGCAGGGCGTCTCCTTCCCCGGTGCGCTGGCGCTGGGTCTCGGGTTTTCGTTGGCAGGCTGGGTTTTCGCGGGTGTCGGCGCGGTCGCCGCGCAGCTCACATGGGGTGCAGGCGGCGCGCGGGGCATCGGGATCGGCGTGCTGGTCCTGGCGTTCCTGCTGCGCGCGGCGGGTGACAGCAGCACTTCGGCGGGCTGGGTCGCGTGGCTGTCGCCGATCGGCTGGGCGCACCGGATGCGGCCGTTCGCGGGGGAGCAGTGGTGGGTGCTCGCGTTGGGCATCTTCGCGGCGGGCTTGCTGGTGGTCCTGGCCGTCGCGTTGTCCGCGCGGCGCGACCTCGGGGCGGCACTGCTCCCGGCCCGGCTGGGGCGGGCGACGGCGAAGGCGTCGCTGCGGTCGCCGCTGGCACTGGCGTGGCGGCTGCAGCGGGGGACGTTGCTGGTCTGGACCGTTTGCCTGGCGCTGGTCGGGCTGCTGATGGGTGGGGTCGGGAAGAACGTCGCGGAGATGATGCGGGACAACCAGGCCGTCGCGGACGTGTTCTCGCGCCTCGGCGGGGGCGGCGCGATGACGGACGCGTACCTGGCCGGGACGATGACGTTGTTCGGCTTGGCCGCGGCGGGTTACGCGGTGCAGGCGACGCTGAAGCTGCGTGCCGAAGAGGCGGCGGGCCGGGCGGAACCGCTGCTGGCGACGGCGGTCGGCCGGATCGGCTGGGCGCTCGCGCACCTGACGTTCGCGGTGCTGGGGTCGGCGTTCTTGCTGGCGGTGACCGGTCTCGCGACCGGCGCGGCGGTTGGCGCGTCGCTGGTTCCGGCGGCGCTGGCCCAGCTGCCGGCGGTGTGGGTACTGGCGGGACTGGCGGCCTTGCTGATCGGCCTCTTCCCGCGGTTCGCGGCGGCGGCGTGGGGGCTGCTGGGCGCGTTCCTGCTGCTGTCGCTGGTGGGCACGGCCTTGCGCTGGAACGACGTGGTGCTGGGGATTTCGCCGTTCCAGCACCTGGCGCGGCTGCCGGGCGGGACGTTCTCGGTGGCGCCGGTGGTGTGGCTGGTGGCGATCGCGCTGGTGGCGGGCATCGGTGGCCTGGCGGCGTTGCGACACCGTGACATACCGGCGGCCTGACAACGAAACGCGACCACGGACGGGGGTCCAGGGGGCTTGCCCCCTGGCGGGGGTCCGGGGGTTCGACCCCCAGGGGACACGGCGAGCGAGGTGGGTGCGCGCTTTCTGCGCACCCACCTCGCCCACTCGCTCGCGGCAACCGAGGGAGTCGAACCCTGCGCGGCTTGTGAAGGCGGCGCCCATGGACCGGCCCTGACCCTTCGGCGGGCGACGGCTGCCAAGTCTTACAACGGTAGCTGATACCCATCTCATTCCCATCTCACTCCGTGCTTCACCCGGACGGGCCCGGCTGGCAGGGTGGTCCGCATGGATGATCTACTCCTGCGCCGCGTGCGGCCGGGCCTCGGCGGGGAGCTCGCGGACGTCCGGGTCAACGACGGCCGCGTCACGGCGATCACCGAGCCGGGTTCGGCCGGGTTCGCGGCGCGGGTCGTCGACGGGCACGGTGGCACGCTGCTGCCGGGTCTGGTCGACGCGCACGTCCACCTCGTGCAGTGGGCGACGTCCCGCCGCCGGATCCCCCTGGAAGCGGCGCGGTCGGCGGGGGAAGCGATCGAGCTGTTGCTGGCGCACCTGCTGGCGACGCCGGCGCCGCAGTCGGAGCTGGTGGTGGGCGCGGGTTTCCGCGACGGGCTGTGGCCGGACAAGCCGCACAAGGACCTGCTGCAGCGGGCGCTGCCCGGGCGGGCGGTGGCGTTGTTCAGCGCGGATCTGCACACGCTGTGGCTGAGCCCGGCGGCGCTGAAGCTGATCGGCCGCGACCACCCGACGGGCGTGCTGCTGGAGAGCGACTGCATGACCGCGACGGCCCAGCTCCCGACGGCCGCGATCGACGTCCAGGACGAGTGGGTGAGGGAAGCGGTGTCCGCGGCGGCGGCGCGGGGCGTGACCCAGATCGTCGACTACGAATACGCGGACACGGTGACGGACTGGAGCCGCCGCGGCGCCCCGGCGGCCCGGATCTCGTGCGTGATCGCCCGCCACTTGCTGGACCAGACGATCGAGCGTGGCCACCGCACCGGCGACGTCCTCCCGGATTCGGGCGGGCTGCTGACGGTGGGGCCGTTCAAGCTCTTCGTGGACGGCTCCCTGAACACCCGCACGGCTTATTGCCACGATCCCTACCCGGGTTCGGACTCCTCGGGGCTGCTCGAGCTGCCGCCGTCCGAGCTGGTTCCGTTGATGGAGCGGGCTTTCTCGCACGGGCTGATCCCCGCGGTCCACGCGATCGGCGACCAGGCCAACACGATCGCGCTGGACGCGTTCGCGCAGGTCGGTTGCCCCGGGCGGATCGAGCACGCGCAGTTGCTTTCTCTTGCTGACGTGTCGCGGTTCGCTTCCTTGGGTGTGATCGCGGCGGTCCAGCCGGCGCATCAGCCGGACGACCGCGACGTCGCCGACCGGCATTGGCACGGACGGACTTCGCGGGCGTTCCCGTACCGCTCGTTGCTGGAATCGGGCGCCCGCTTGGAGTTCGGCTCGGACGCGCCGGTGGCACCGTTGGATCCGTGGGACGGAATCGCCTCGGCGGTGTTCCGCACGGACGACGACCGCCCGCCGTGGCACCCGGAGCAGGCATTGTCCTTGCCGGACGCCCTGGCGGCGGCTTCGGGCGGGCGCCGCGGAGTGTCGGTGGGGGACGTGGCGGACTTGACGGTGACGGCGGCGGACCCGTCCACGCTGTCCGCGCCAGACCTGCGTGCGCTTCCGGTAACGGCCACGATCCTCGGTGGGCACGTGACCCACCAGATCTGACCGGCCACGTCCGCCCTCGGCTGGCCCCCAGCGCCCCAATGTGGCGTTGGGTGCGTGCCACGCCCCCAACGCCACATTGGGTGCGTCAGACGCACCGAACGCCACATTGGGGCGCTCGCCGGGGGTTACGGGCGGCGACTGACCGGTGGACGTGGGCGTTGCTTGGCCGCCGCGTACGCGGCACGAAGTTCGGCGATCACGTCGTCAGGGTGGGTCCGGAGCCGGATCGGCAAAGTTTGCAGGAAAGCGATCCCGGCCGCCGTGTAGCGAGCGTTCCGGTCGAGAGTGCTGGAGTAGTCCTCCCACTCGCTGTGCCACCTGCGCGAGTCGATCTCCCAGGCGAACGCGACGTCATCGCACCAGGCGTCCGGCTTGGCGACGAACTTCCCCTGCTCATCGAAAACCCGGACGTTCCACTCCGCGGGAGGCAGCCCCGCGAGTTTCCAGATTTCCCACGCGTCGGCTTCTGCGACCGACTCCGCGCCGCAGAGGATCGCCTGCAGAGCACGGCGCGGCATCGCCGACCCTCGCTGGCTGCCGAGCCGGAGTTCCCGGTCGAGTTGCTCGGCGGTGCAGCGCTTGCGCTGGACCACTTCCGCCAGGATCGCCTGCACGGTATCGAAGTCCCGGATCCGGCGCGTCGCGTCGAGTGCCGCACGATAGGCAGGTGCGACCGGGATGCCGTTTCGCGGGCTCGGAACGGGCAGCCTCGTCGTTCGTTCGACCAGGACGAAGCCGGTGCTGGTGATCTCCCGTTCGTCCGGCACGAGTATGTGCACGTCGTCGGGCTCCGGGCCGTGCCGGAGCCCGTGTCTTCGGAGCGCCCAAAGCCCGGTGAGCATGGCGGATCCGCCACCCCGGATGAGTGCCGCTCGCAGCCTTTGCTCGCTGGTGGGCTCGGTGGGATGTAACAGGATGACTCCGGGCAGAAGCCGCCGCCAAGGGCCGCCGGGCAGGCAGCGTCGATAGACGCTGCTGCGGGGCATGCCGATTTCCTCGAGTTCGGCCGTCCGCACGACGTCCGGATTGTCTTTGTGGCCGGCTACCAGTGGATGCCGTGCCCAGGTTCCCCTCGTCACTTGCCCAGCTTCATCACATCTCTGGGCAAAACGCCAGCTCACGGCGTCGCGAACGGTCCGTTGGCGCCGTTTTCCGGCAGGAATCAGCCACTCGTGGAGCTCCACCCCGAGCGCCCCAATGTGGCGTTCGGTGCGTGGGACGCACCCAATGTGGCGTTCGGTGCGTCCCACGCAACCAACGCCACTTTGGGGCGCTCGAGACCTTGGGGCTTGATTTGTCCACCGGACAACGGAAAGATCTCACCGGATAAGTGACAACGTTGTCAGGAGGAGACGGATGAGACGGTGCATCCCGAAGAGGGGGACGCGCGTCCTTGCCACCCTGCTCGCCGGAGCCACGGCCGCCGCGCTGGCCGGAGCCACCCCGGCCGATGCCCAACCCAGGTTCGCCGACGATCCCACCACCCTCGTCGACACCTCGATCGGCAACAACGGGGACGGCACCACCTTCCCGGGCGCCACCACGCCCTTCGGGATGGTGCAGCTCAGCCCGGACACCCAGCTCAAGAAGTACGCGTCCTACGACTACGCGCAGGACACCACCCTCGGCTTCAGCCACACCCACCTCTCCGGCGTCGGCTGCCAGACCATGGGCAACTTCCGGTTCATGCCCACCACCGGCGCCGTCACCAGCAGTGACCCCGCGCAGTACGGCGCGAAGTTCAGCCACGCCGACGAAACCCGGCAACCCGGGTACTACGGGGTCAAGCTCGGCAACGGCATCGAAGCCGAGCTGACCGCCACCCAGCGCACCGGCCAGCACCGCTACACGTTTCCTGGGGGAACGAGCGAGAACGTGCTCATCGAGGTCGGCGAGAGCAACGGCTACACCTACGCCGGCGACGTCCACGTCGTCGGGGACGACACCGTCGAAGGCTGGCTGCAGGGCGGCAACTTCTGCTGGGAGACGCAGAAAGAGCGCTACAAGGTCTTCTTCTCGGCCAAGTTCGACCGCAAGTTCACCAGCTTCGGCACCTGGACCGACGGCAAGCTCACCCCGAACCAGCGTGACGCGAAGCTCGGCACCCAGCGCGCCGGCGCCTGGCTCACCTTCGGCTCCGACAAGAGCCAGGTCGGCGCCTCGGTCGGCCTCTCCTACACCTCCGTCGACGGCGCCCGGCTCAACCGCACCGCCGAGCAGCCCAAGTCGTTCGACAAGGCGAAGCGACAAGCGCACGACACCTGGGAAGACGAGCTGAACCGCATGCGCGTCGCCGGCGGGACCACCGCCGACCAGCGGACCTACTACAGCGCGCTGTACCGGTCGCTGCTGCACCCGTCCGTCGGGTCCGATGTGGACGGTTCTTACCGCGGCTTCGACGACGAAGTCCACCGAAGCCGTGACACGTACTACCAGATGTTCTCCCTGTGGGACACCTACCGCTCGCAGAACCAGCTCGTCGCGCTGCTGCACCCCGACAAAGCCGCCGACATGACCAAGTCCGTCCTCAAGATCTACCAGGACGGCGGCTGGGTACCGCGCTGGGCGCTGGCCGGCGGCGAGACGAACGTGATGAGCGGCGACCCCGTCACGCCGTGGGTGGTCGACAACTACCGCCGCGGCATCCTCGACGACCGGACCGCGCGCCAGCTGTTCGACGCGCTGTGGCGCAACGCCAACGAAGTCCCGGAGGACCAGTCGATCTTCCGCGGCCGTGACGGCAATCCGACGTACGTCAAGAACGGCTGGATCGGCTACCAGGACCTGCCGGGCTACACCTACGGCGACACCCGCCAGGCCGGTTCGGCGACCCTCGAGTACGCCCTCGCCGACTGCGCGCTCTCGACCATGGCCCAAGGGCTCGGGTACCAGGACAAAGCCCAGACGCTCAGGGACCGCTGCGGCAACTTCGCCAAACTGTGGGACACCAGCGTCGAATCCCACGGCTTCACCGGCTTCCCGCGCACGAAGGCCGCGGACGGCACCGGCGTCGGCGACCCCGACCCGGCGCAGTCCACCGGCTTCCACGAGGGCACGCCGTGGCAGTACCAGTGGCTCGCCCAGCAGGACCCCGCGAAGCTGTTCGGCCTGATGGGTGGCCCGGCGCAGGCGGAGCAGCGGCTCGACACCTTCTTCGACACGCCGCTGCTGCTCACCGACCCGGCGAAGGCCGCCAAGGACTCCTGGGTCCACGGCGCGTACGACTACCACAACAACTTCGCCTTCAACCCGAACAACGAGCCCGACCTGCACGCGCCCTGGATGTACAGCTGGACCGGCGCGCCGTGGAAGACGTCGGCCGTGCTGCGCGCGGCGCGGACGCTCTTCACCGACACACCCTACGGCATGCCCGGCAACGACGACCTCGGCACCATCTCGTCGTGGCTCGTCTTCGGCATGACCGGCGTCTTCGAAGCCCAGCCCGGCTCCGGGACGTACCTGCTCAGCACGCCGATGTTCGAGAAGGTCGAGATCCACCCGGCCGGCGGCCGCAAGATCGAGATCGAGGCCCCCGGCGCGAGCGCGGCGAAGCTGCAGTACACAAAGGACGTCCAGGTCGGACACCGTGGTTACGACCGCAGCTGGATCTCCCACGCGGACCTGCTCCGCGCGGGCAAGATCCAGTTCCGCTTGAGTGACACCCCGACGAACTGGGGGACGAAGTCGCCACCGCCGGCGATGTAGTCGCGTAATGGTCTCCCCGGGAACCCGGGGAGGCCATTACCATCCCCGCATGCCGACGCCGGACGCCCGTGAGCGCATCCTCGGAACCGCCACCCGGCTGTTCGACCGGCACGGCGTGCACGCCGTCGGGCTGCAGCGGATCATCGACGAGTGCGAGTGTGGCAAGAACCTGCTCTACACGCACTTCGCGAGCAAGGACGACCTGGTGGTGGCCTACCTGAGGCGCTGCGCCGCCGGCTGGGACGTCCTCCTGGCCGGGGCGAAGGCGGCCGCGGACACCCCGGAGCGGCGGCTGGTGGAGCTGGTGCGCGCGGCCGGGACGCGGGCGACCGGCTCGCGCGGCTGCCCGTTGCGCGCCACTCTGGCGGAGTTCCCGGAGCCGGGGCACCCGGCCCACCGCGTGGCGGTGGAGTATTTGCTGCGGGCGCGGACGCAGCTGCGAGAACTGACGGCGGAGACGTCGGCGCCCGACCCGGAGCGGCTGGCGGACCGGGTGCTGCTGATCATCGACGGCCTGTACGCCCACGGCCCGATCTTCGGCGACGACGCGGTCAAGGCGGCCGTCGCCTTCGCGGAGGACGTGGTGCGGTCCGAAACCTCAGCGCAGCCGACGGAGGGCTGCTGACCAGGCCTGACGCGAGAGGGTGAGCTGACCGGCGGCCGGCGCCTTGCTGTCCCGCACGCCGACGGTGCGCTCGATCGCCACCTCGACGCAATCGCCTTCATTGCCACTGTGCGAGGACTTGCGCCACGTCATGGGGCCTCCGGCTATCGGGTCGCCTCCGCGATCAGTTCGCGGGAGGCTTCTTCGCTGAGGGCATTGCCGGACACCATCTTAGCGAGTTTGCGGTAGGCAGCGATGTGTTCGCGCTCCGAGAGGAAGACGCTTCCGCTGTAGTTTTCGAGGAAGGCGATGGGCGGCAGGTCCTCGTATTCGTAGATCAGGAAGCTGCCGAGCAGCCCGGGATGGTAGCCCTGGCCCGCGCGCAGGATCCGCAGCGAAACGTTCGGCAGCCGGGACATCGCCAGCAGGTGGTCGCACTGGTCGGACATGATGTCCTCGTCGCCGACCGGCTCGCGGAGCGCGGCCTCGTAGAGCACCGCGTTCAGCCGGATCGGGTCGGGCCGGGTGAGGATCTTCTGCCGGCCGAGCCGGACCTCGAGCCGCGCATCGGCCTGCGCCAGGGTGAGGTTCGAATTGCTCAGCAGCGCGCGGGCGTAATCCGCGGTCTGGAGCAGTCCGGGAATGATTCCGAGCGCCCAGTTGGTCGCCGAGGTGGCGGACCGCTCGCATTCGAGCAGCCCGCTCAAAGGCTCGGGAATTTCGAGCGATCCGGCGCTGACCCAGTCGGGATCGCGGGCTGTCCGCGCCAATTCCAGCAGATATTCCTGCTTTTCTCCTCGCACGTGGAAGAAGCCGAGGATGAGCGCCACGTCCGCGACGGCCGGCAACCTCAACCCCTTCTCCCACAACGACAGCACTTGCGGCGCGAAGCCGAGTATGCGCGCCAGCTGGCGCAACCCCACTCCGTGCGCTTCGCGTACTTCGCGCAGCCCGGCGGCCAACGCGCGAGCGCGCGGCGTGGAAGAAGTCGCTTTCATGAGCCGATGATACGAACTCCGTCCATCACCCTCTCAGTGTGTTGGTGTCAACCGGATCGGACAGATTGAATGGACATCATGTTGAGGTGGCAGCAGGCGGAGGGAAAGCGGCACGCGCTCGACGGCTCATTCCCGCCGCGTCCGGAGGAAACGTTCGTGAGCTTGTGCGGGGAAGAGGTGACCGTCGCGGTGTGCGACGTTCCGCAGCTCGGTGGGCATTGGTTCGATCCGACGTGCACCGGATGCCGGGCGGCGTGGCTGGCCCGGTGCTGACCGGCACCGACCGGGACCGGCGGCTGGTCGAGCGCGTCCACGACCTGCACGGCTCGCTCGGCCTCGACGCCGCCTGGCTGGCGCGCACCCTCGACGACGAGATGCCCCGGCCCGACATCGTCCGCGACCTGGGCGAACGGCTCGCCGAGCTGGGCGCGGACCTCGTCGCCCGGGCGGATGAGCTGGACGCCCGGGTCCGCGCCACCCTCCCGGACCACGGCTGGCTCCCCGAAGCGGGCGCACGGCGGCGCGCACTGGCCGTCGCCCACCAGGTCGGCCCGCACCCCCTCCGGTGCGGGCCGATCTTCCTGGCCGTCTGCGGCGCGGCGTGCTTCCCGTTCTACGGCACGGACCCGACCGGCCGGACAGCCCGGCACGAACGGTGCGAAAGGTGCCTCCAGGTGCGCTGACCTGCCGTTCGTGCTGAGCTGGGAGCATGGCTGAGGCGAAGACGAACGCGACCGAGCGGTTCTTCCGGATCGCGATCGCGATCAAGGGGCTCGACGGCGCGCTGCAGGTCGTCGGGGCGCTGATCCTCGCGTTCATCCCCGCTTCGACCGTCAGCGGGTTCACCCACGCGGTCATCACGCGTGACCTGCTGGGCGACCCCTCCGGCACCCTCGCGCGGCACCTGGAGTCGGCGACGGAGAACTTCCTCCACGGCGACACGAAGACGTTCGCGGTCGCGTACCTGCTCGCCCACGGCCTGATCAAGCTCGGCCTGGTCTGGGCGCTGGCGCGCAAGATCGTCCGGGCGTACCCGGTCGCGGCGGTGATCCTCGCCGCGTTCGTCGTCTACGAGGTCTTCCGGGCCATCCACACCCACTCGGTCGCGCTGCCGTTCTTCGCCGCGCTCGATGCCGTGATCATCGTGTTCGTGCTGCGCGAATACCGGCAGCTCAAGCGGTCACGAGGTGCATGACGGCGACGTGTCCAGCGGCCGGCCCTGCGACCACACGAGGTCGACCGGACGGGCCGAGCCGTCCGCCTCGATGCGCAGGATCGGCAGCACCTTGTCGATCTGGTTGCCGCTGTCCTGCCGGAACGCGATGAACCCGGTGGCGCCGGCCACGGCCGAGTTGCAGTCGATGTTCGCGACGAAGTTCGTCACCGACCGCGGACTGCCCGACGGGTCGTCTTCGGCCGCCTTGACCGCCGTCGCGACGGCGTCGTGCTCGATCATCGCCGCGCCGTCGGACAGGGCGTCCGCCTCGAACTCGTGCGTGCCGGTGAACGCGTTGATGAAGTCCGTGTAGTTCTGCTGGTAGGTCAGCGCGGCGTCGTTGCCGGTGAACATCTTCCACTGGTCCGGGTAGGCCAGCGCGGTGTACAGCGGCGTGACGGCGATGTCGCCGGCCAGCGGGAGCTTCGTCCCGACGAGCGTCGCGGTGTCGTCCCCCGAGATCACCGTGACCGAGCGGAGCTGCTGGCATGCGCCGTCGTTCGAGAGCGCGTAGACGAACGACCTCAGGTCGACCCCGCGCCCGGCGAAGTAGATGACGTCGGGCTGGGCGTTGCAGATGTCGGAGTGCATGCCGCGGAACAGCTTCTGGAGGTACTCGTCGCGGCTCGTGCCGGTGAGCTGTCCTTCCAGGGAGTCGTACTTCTTCGAGAACTGGATCGGCACCAGCTCCTGCTCGGTGAACGCCTTGGCCAGGGTGCCCGCGTAGGTGTCGGCTTCGTTGACGTCCGTCACGAGCATCGTGCGCCGCTTCGGGAGCTTCGCGATGTAGTTCAGCGCGGCGTGCGCCTCGTCGCTGTTGGTCGGCCCGACGCGGAAGAAGTTCTTGATCCGCTTGCCGTTCGCGTCGAAGTTCAGGTCGTCGGCGGTCACCGTCGCGCCGATCGTGACGATGCCCTGGCGGGACAGCTCGGCGATCGCGTCGCGGGTGTTCTGCAGGCTGATGCCGATACCGGTGACGGCGGCGATGTGCCGGCTTTCGGCGTTCGCGACGATCTGGCCGACCGCTTCGCGCCAGTGCTCGGCGTTGCTGCCGAAGTTCGCCAGCAGCAGCTTGACGCCGGTGGTGTCCGGAAGCGGCCACGCCGCGGCGATCGCGCCCTGGACCTCGTGCCGGATGAACTCGATCGGCGTGCTGTCGACGTCCGGGTCCGGTGTCAGGTTTTCGAGCACCACGACGGTCTTGGCGTTCTCGCCCGCCTGGGCGTTGCGGTCGGCGATCAGGGCTTCGAGATCGGCGAGCGGGTCGTCGTCGCGCAGCGGCCCGGAGTCGAGGGAGAGGCCGACGCAGACGTCGTTCTCCTCGGTCAGCCCGGCGCCGCACTGTTGCCACGGCGGGTTCCACCACAGGTAGGCGGCCACGACGAGCACCACGACGACGGTGGCGGCGGTCCAGTGCCGGTGAAGCAGGCTTCGCGGCCGGACGGGCGGCCCGGCGGGCCGGTTCCCCGGGGTGAGGCGGTCGAGCAGCGCGGTGCGGGGCATCGGCGTTCCGTTCCGTCGCATCAGGGCCAGAGGCCGCGGGAAGCGAGCTTGGCGGTGTCGTCGAGCGCTTTGGTGTCCGAGCGCTGCGACTTCGAGGACAAGGCGGTCAGCGCGGTGGCGATGTCGTGGTTCTGGTCCGGGCCGCGTACCGCGAACGGGTTCGCGCTCAGCCAGCTCGCGGCGAGCAGGCGGGCGAGGTTGTTGCGGATTTCGGTGCGGCCGTCCGGTTTCCGCTCGACATCGGCGTCGACGAGCTTGCCGTAGAGGCGCTCGTAGTCCTCGTCGAGCGGTTGGGCGTCCGGCGCGTGCACGACGACGGTGAGCCGGTCGACCCACTCGCGGTGCGGGAGCTCCGGGAAGTCCCGTTCGAACAGGTCCACGACGGCCGGGAAGTCGCCGAGGGCGAGCAGGCAGTACGCGAGCCGGACGTCGTCGGCGCCCGGGGCGCCGCGCAGCGCGGAGAACTGGGCCGCGTAGGACGGGCCCGCGCCGCCGTTGCGCCGCGCCAGCGCCGAGATCAGGTTGCCGGCGAGCCACGGGTGCAGGGTGACGTGGTCGGGGGTGCCGCCACCGTGGCCCGGCGCGTTCACCCACAGCGACGCGCGGAGCTCGGTGAGGATCGGGCCGACGTGCGGCTGGCCGACCAGGCCGTGTTCGGGCAGCGGGACCAGCCACGGCGCGGTGGCGAACGGCGCCGCCGTGACCAGCGCGTCCGTGTCCACGGTGGACAAGCGGAGATCGGTCAGCCAGCTGCGCCACGGGTCGGGGCCGGAGGTGCCGAGCACGTCGCGGGCGCCGGCGCGGACCGGGGTGTCGCGCAGTGTCTCCGCCAGCTGTTTCACCGCCTTCGGCAGGCCGCCACCGGCCCGGTGGACGAACGCGGCCGTCGCGCGGGGGACGTCTTCACCCAGGATGTCCGCGACTTCGTGGACGTCCAGGGGTTCGAGCAGCACGGGGTAGTAGCCCGACGGCCGGGCGGTCTCCGGATGGTCGGCCCAGTCGTCGTAGGAGGCGTCGCGGCAGCTCGGCACGACCCGGGCCGCCGTCCCGTCCGGCTGCCACGGCGGCCGCCAGGCGCGGGCGAGCTCCCGCTCCCACTCGCCGTCCCACCTGCCGCTGGTGGCCACGACCAGCAGCGGATCGCCGGTGCCGCGGTCGCCGTGCTTGCGGCGGTAGGCCTCGCGCGCCGCGGTCAAGGCCTTGAGGAACGCGAGCCCGCCGGGGTGGTCGACGTTGTCGAGCAGCACGACCCAGTTGTGCACGTGGGACTGCTTGCCGGGGTTGTCGCAGTCGCACGGGCTGCGCCGCTCCGGGGCGGACATCCGGCGGTGGTTCTCCCGGACGTCGGCGAGGAACGCCTCGGTGAGCCACGCGGTGACGCCGTCGGGATCGGGTTCGTGCCCGCGCGCCAGCCAGTTGAGGTCGACCAGCGCGTCGAGGGCGTCACCGGTCTTGAACCGGTCGAAGTCGGTCAGCGAACGCAGGATGTGGCGCAGCCGCGGGCGGACGGTCTGGATCAGCGCCGGGACCTCGGCGGCGAACGCGTCACCGAACGGCGTCGGCACGGCGGTGGCCGCGGTTTTCACGAGCACCCGCACCAGGGGGTCGAGCCGGCCCGGCCGGCGGCTGCGCTTGAACTCCACGAGCAGCCGGCGCAGCGTTTCCTTGTCCCGCACGCGGTCGGTGGTGGTGAGTTCCGCGCCGACGGCGATCAGCGCGACGGTGAAGCGCAGGAACCGCGGCTGCGCGCGGTGGCGCCACTTGCGGGAAAGGTTGTAGGCGAGCCGGATCAGGACGTCGACGGGAGCGGGGTCGTCCTCGGCGAAGTCGAACCGCGCGTGCACGACGCCCCAGCCGAGGTGGTCGGCGATCTCCGACAGCGCGTGCGACTTGCCGGAGCCGACCGGGCCCAGCAGGAGCACCACCGGCTGGGGGCGCGGCGGCTTGCCGGTGACGCCGTTCCAGAGCAGGCGGCGGGTCAGCAGGACGGAACCGGAATGATCCGTTTCGATCATCGGTGTGTACTCCCCCAGGTAAACCACGACCACGACCGGTCACCAGGATAAACACTCCGTGACGAATCGGCTACGAGTCTTCCCCGTTCGGCCTAGTCCGGTCGCTGCCCTTCGGCCTACGCGGCGACGGGAAATCGCACCGTCGTGCTGTCGGCCTCCAGGGGTTCGACGTAGACGGCGGTCGCGTTGTCCGAGCCGCCGCGGGCGAGCGCCGCCTCGACGAGCTCGGCCGCGCCCGTGCCCGGCCGGGCCAGGACCGCGCGGATCCCGCTGCCGGTCAACGGCTTGTGGACGCCGTCGCTGGTCAGCAACAGCCCCGCGCTCGACGTCTCCGCCGTGCCGATCTCCTCCGGGCCGGCCGTGCGGACGCTGGTGGTGACCACGTGCTCCATCCGCGGGGTCACCGGCTGGTGGCGGGCGCGGAAGTACTCGGCGAGCGTGTGGTCGGTGGTCAGGCGGCCGAGCGTGGTGCCGTCCCAGTCGTACGCGCGGGCGTCGCCGACCCAGGCGACGCGGTACCCGCCGTGCTCGGCCGGCATGGCGACGACGAGGACGGCGTCCCCGGCCGTCTGCTCGCGAACCGCGCGCTGCGCGGCGAGCACGGCCTCGACCGGTCCTTTGTGGACCGGCGTGCGGGCGGCGGCCGCGGACGCGATGCGGGCGGCCCGCGCGGCGGCCGGGTCATCTCCGACGCCGTCCGCGAGGGCGAACACGATGCCGGGGCCACCGGCCGCGGCGTACGCGCCGACGGCGTCGGCGTTGAGCGAGCGCGGCCCCTGGGCGCTCGCGGTGTGCCAGCGCGGGTAACCCGGTCGTGTCGTGATCATCGCGGCCTCCTCGACTCCTCTGACCTCCATGATCCGCGCTCAACCTGTGGGCCGTCTGAGACTTTCCTGTGCCGGCGGTGTCGGTCCGGGTACCTTGGGAACGGGGTGGGGCATGGAGTTCCGGATTCTCGGTCCGTTGGCGGTGATCCGCGCGGACGGTCACTCGGCGGTGCTCGGCGGGCGGAAGCCGCGCACGCTGCTGGCGGCGCTGCTGCTGGCCCGCGGGCGGGTGGTTCCCGATGAGCGGCTCATTTCGCTGCTGTGGGAAGGCATCCGGCCGTCGACGGTCGACGCGCAGCTGTGCACGTACGTTTCCCGGCTGCGCAAGGGACTCGGGCGGCCCGCGCGGCTCGTCCGGTCGGGGGGAGGGTACCTGCTGGCGCCCGACGGCGGCACGGTCGACGCGGAGGAGTTCGAGCGATTGGCCGCTTCCGGCCACGACGAGCTGCGGGCGGGGTCGGCCGGGCGGGCGGCCGCGTTGTTCGGTGCCGCGTTGGACCTGTGGCGCGGTCCGGTGCTCGCGGGCATCGCCGAACCGCTCCGCGCGGGAGAGTCGGCGCGGTTCGAGGAGCTCCGGCTGGCCGTCCTGGAGAGCCGGATCGAAGCGGAGGTGGCGGCCGGCGACCACCTGCGGGCGGTGCCGGACGCCACCGGCCTCGTGCTCGAACACCCACTGCGGGAACGCGCACGGGCGCTGCTCATGGCCGCGCTCTGCGCGAGCGGGCGGCCGGCGGACGCGGTGGCGGTGTACCACCGGGGCCGGCGGATCCTCGACGAACGGCTCGGGATCGCGCCGGGCCCGGTGCTGCGGGCGGCGTATCAGCGGGTGCTGTCCGGGTAGGGCGACGAACGGAAGTCACGGTCGAGCTCGGCCGTCGAGCGCGGCAGCCAGTACCGGGCCTGCGCGCGGACCTGCTCGCGCGGCAGGCCCGGGTTGACGTGCCGGTGGTCGGGCCGCGCGATCGACTGCAGCGCCCAGGCGAGGCCGAGCATCGGGGTGATCCGTGCCCAGCGCCGGCGGTCGATGTCCAGCACCATCTGCGCGCGCTGAATGGCGTGCCAGAAGTGGTAACCCGACGGCGGATCGCCGTCCATGGTGTGCACTTCGGACTCGACGTCGGCCCGCCGCGGGTCGAACAGGATCCCTTGCCCGAAGGCCGCGAAGGCTCTCGTGAGGCCCTCTTCGTCGCCGCCGTAGAAGCGGTCGAAGTTGCCGAGCTGCAAGGCCGACAGTGTTCTCAGCGGCTGCTCGATCGGCCTGACGAACTCGGCGTAGTTGTGCGGGTAGCCCGGTTCGAGGCTGAGCTCCCGCCACTTCGCGGGCAGGCCTTCCGGGGCGTTCTGCTGGATGAAGGGGAAGAGCACCGCGTAGGCGTCCAGGACCTCCTGGGCGGGGTGGTACAGCGCGATTTCGTCGAGCTGGTACCAGAGTTCGTTGGCTTTCCGGTCACCCAGCATGCCCGGCACGGGCGGCAAGGCGGTCGTCGTCCCGGCTTCGGCCGTGCCGGTCACGAGCCCGGTGCTCGCGACCGCGACGGCCACTCCCGCACCGAGTTTGAGCAGGTTCCTGCGATCGAGCGTCATGGATCCACCCCCGTCGGCGGCCCCCTGCCGCCATCGCCGCCACGGTACGGAAGGTTTCCATACTTTCTCTGTACGATCCGCTGAACCGGAAGGCCCGGGCTCTCCTGAGAAGCCCGGGCCTTCCGGTTCAGCTCTGCAGGTCGTAGACCGTCTGGCCGTCGACCGTGGTGGCGGTGTAGTTCGCCGTCACCCACGCGGTGATCTCCGAAGAGCCGCCGCCCGGGCCGCCGCCGCGGCCGCCGTCGAGGTAGTACTTGATCTCGCCCGCCGCGACGTACGCCTTGAACTCGTCCAGCGTCGGGGCCGGGTCGGAGCCGCTCCAGCCGCCGATGCCGATCACCGCCTTGCCGCCGGCCAGTTCCAAGGACGCCGCGTTCTGCGAGCCCGTCGTCGCCGCGGCCCACTTCGTCGTCGTCTTCGCCAGCAGCTCGCCGACCGCGCTCGAGGTCGACTGGTCGCCGCCCGGACCGCCGCCCATGCCGCCGCCCATCGCGCTCGACGTCGGTCCCGAGGTCGGGATCGAGCCGCTGTGCGCGACCGACGCCGTCTCGACGCCGTAAGCGGCGGTGGAGACACCCAGGGTCAGGACCACGGCCGCGGCCACGATCGTGGCCGCCTTGCGGACGGTGGGCACGCCCATCACCAGCACGGTTCCGGCGAGGACGCCGAGCACCGCCACGGTCCAGCGCAGCGCCGGGAACCAGTCCGGCGTCCGGTCGAGCAGGATGAACGACCACACCGCCGTCGCCACGACCATCCCGGCCAGCGTCACGCGCGGCCCGAGGTTGGCCCGGCCCTGCCACAGCGCGCGGCCCGAGACCGCGACCAGCGCGGCGATCGCCGGGGCGAGCGCGACCGAGTAGTACGGGTGCACGATGCCGCTCATGTAGCTGAACACCACCGCCGTCACGATCAGCCAGCCGCCCCACAGGACCAGCGCCAGGCGCGTCCGGTCGGTCCGCGGCGCGCGGCGGGTGAACCACAGCCCGGCGACCAGGCCGATCAGCGCGGCGGGCAGCAGCCACGAGATCTCCGTGCCGAAGCTCGACCCGAACATCCGGAAGAGACCCGCGGCGCCACCGAAGCCGGTGTTCCCGCCGCCCATGCCGCCGCCGGGGCCGCCACCTTCGCCGCCGCCGAAGATCCGCGACAACCCGTTGTAGCCCAAGGCGAGTTCGAGCAGACTGTCCCCTTCGGACCCGCCGATGTACGGCCGTGACGCCGTCGGCCAGAGGTCGACCAGTGCGATGTACCAGCCCGCCGAGACGACCAGCGCCACCACCGCGCCGCCGAGGTGCAGCAGCCGCTTGCCCGGCGACGTCGGCGCCGCGATCAGGTACACCAGCCCGAACGCCGGCAGCACCAGGAACGCCTGCATCATCTTCGTCAGGAAGCCGAACCCGATCGCGGCGCCGGCCAGCGCGAGCCAGCCGGGGCTCGCCTTTTCCGTGGCGCGCACGACGAAGTAGGCGCCCGCGACCATGAGCAGCACGAGCAGCGCGTCCGGGTTGTTGAACCGGAACATCAGCGCCGCGACCGGCGTGACCGCCAGCACCGCGCCGGCCAGGAGCCCGGCGATCGGGCCCGAAGTCCGTTTCACCGTCAGGTAAAGGATGCCGACGGACGCCACGCCCATCAGCGCCTGCGGGGCCAGCACGGTGAAGCTGGAGAACCCGAAGATCCGCGCGAAGAGCGTGCCGGCCCACAACGCCGCGGGCGGCTTGTCGACCGTCAGCACGTTGCCCGAGTCGAGCGACCCGAACAGCCACGCCTTCCAATCCTGCGTCCCGGACTGCACGGCGGCGGCGTAGAACGAGTTGCCGTAGCCGGACGCGGTGAGGTTCCAGAAGTACAGCACGGCGGTCGCGGCCAGCAGCCCGAACACCGACGGGCGGACCCAGCGCGGTGGCGCGTGTGCCACGGATCCCTTGCGGTGACGCGGTTCCTGCGTCACGGCGCCGGACAGGACGGCGGTCATCAGTACTCCTTCTGGGTAGCCTGGCGGCGTGGGTTGAACACCCAGCCGCGCAGGAGCAGGAACCGGAGCACCGTCGCGGCGAGGTTCGCCAGCACGAGCACGGTGATCTCCAGGACCAGGCCGGGGGTGGTGGATCCGTTGAGCAGGGCGAGCGATCCGCTCGTCAGCGCGAGCCCGAGGCCGAACACGATCAGCCCTTCGAACTGGTGGCGCCCGGCGCCGGTGCGCCCGCGGATGCCGAAGGTGAGCCGCCGGTTCAGCGCGGTGTTCCCGATCGCCGTCACCAGGAGGGCGGCGAAGTTCGCCGGCTGCGCGCCGACCGCCGTCCGCAGCAGCAGGAACAGCACGAGGTAGGCGAGGGTGCTGCTGACGCCGATGGCGGCGAACCGCACGAGCTGCGTCACCAGCCGCGGCGGCACACCGGGCGCTTCGACGCCGATCGGCTGCCGGCCGAGCTGCTCGCGCAGGCGGCTGATCGGGATCTCGCCGGTGAAGGTGGCCTTCGTGACGCGCGCGATGCCCTTGAGGTCCGCGGTGGCGGTCTTGACGATGTTGACCGACGAGTTCGGGTCGTCGACCCAGTCGACGGGTACCTCGTGGATCCGCAGCCCGGCACGTTGCGCGAGCACGAGCAGTTCGGTGTCGAAGAACCATCCGGTGTCCTCGACGTGCGGCAGCAGCTCACGCGCGACGTCGGCGCGGATGGCCTTGAAGCCGCACTGCGCGTCGCTGAACTTCGCGGCGAGCGTCGAGCGCAGGATCAGGTTGTAGGCGCGGGAGATGAACTCGCGCTTCGGCCCCCGCACGACTCGCGCCCCCCGGGCGAGCCTGCTGCCGATGGCGAGATCGGAGTGCCCGGAGAGAAGCGGAGCGACGAGCGGCCCGAGCGCGGCGAGATCGGTGGAGAGGTCGACGTCCATGTAGGCGAGGACGGCGGCGTCGGAGGCCCGCCAGACGGCGTTGAGCGCGCGGCCGCGGCCCTTCTCGTCGAGGTGGTGGACGGCCACCTCGGGGAACTCGCGGGCGAGTCTTTCGGCCACCCGCAGGGTCGCATCGGTGCTCGCGTTGTCGGCGATCGTGATCCGGTAGGCGTAGGAGACGTGTTCGGCCAGGTGCGCGTGCAGCCGGCGGATGCACGGTTCGAGGTCGGCCTCTTCGTTGTAGACCGGGATGACGACGTCGAGGACGGGCTGCGGGCCGGCCAGATCGACCGGGACGGTCCCGGGCCGCGACGCGGAGGCGGTGGCTGTCATGCCTCATACGGTCGCGGGTCCCGCTTTGGTGACGGTGTGATCGCCCTGTGCGGTTGCTGTGCGCCCGCAGCGGCACGACCTCACCGGGCGACACGGCACGACCGGGCTCACGCCGGGCCGCCCTGGTGCAGATGGTCAGCGTGATCAGCGCCGCGGGCGGCGATGGACGTCTCCGACGGCCTGTTCGCCACGGTCCGCACGCTGTGCGAAGCGAACAGTCTCGGCGCGGTGGTCACCGGGGAGTTCGCGCTCGACGGGCCCGTGGCCGAAGTGGTCGCGCAGTGCGGAAGGTGCCCTTCCTTGCAGGTGATGCGAGGAAGGTGCCCTTCCGCTCGCGTAACCACTCGTCCGGTGATCAGCCGCGCCGTGTGACGAACAACTTGCGACGCGCGGGACTCAGCTGTGCGCCCGCAGCGGCACCACGTTGCTGGGCAGGACCGCCCGCTCCCGCGGGGCCTCGGTCGGGCTGATCGTCAGCGTCACGAGGCTCGCGTACCTCGGGTGGCGGTCGACGTACACCTCCGGGACCGCGCACGCCGCCGCGAGGACCGCGCGGTTGCGGTGCAGGTGCTCGAACGCCTCGCGGCCGAACAGCGACACCACGACGTCGCCGCCGCGGGGGCGGGACCACAGGATCGCCGGGAGGCGGCCGCCGGGCAGGCGCAGCAGGGGGAACGCCGCGCGCAGGCGGTGCTGCAGCCGGACCGCCTGGATCCGGGTCCGCACCTGGCGGCGCCGCAGCAGGGCCCACCCCAGCGCCGCGACGAGAGCCGCCGACGTCCACAGCGGGCCGGCCCACAGGGCGAACGTCACCACGAGGTAGGGGAGCAGCGTCACCGCCAGGATCTCCCACCGCCAGTGGTAGAGCCGTGCCGGGAACGACGCTTGCCTGCTGGTCATTTCCGTGTTCCTTCCGGTCAGCCGGCGGCGCAGAAGGCCGCCGAGGTGGAGCGAGAGACGCCCGGCGGCGATGCCGAGCACGAGGGCCGCGACGACCGCCAGCCCGGGGGTCATGTCGGGATCCGGGTCTTCGGGGCGGGCTCGGGCCGGAGGTCGCGGTCCCGGCCGAGTTGCCAGGTCCAGCGCCACCCCGCCCAGATCGCGACGACCGAGCCCAGCAGGACCAGCACGAAGGCCTGGCCGACGAGACCGTCGAGGGGCGCGAGCCGAAGCAGCACCAGCAGCGCCCAGACCTGCGTGGCGGTGAACGGAATGACCAGCCCGGCCGCGTAGACGCCCCGGCGCCAGCGGCTCTGGCGCGGTGCGGTGGTGTAGGGGTCCATGAATGCCCTCCTCTGCCCGTGGATCCAGGAAACCTCCGGCTCGCCGCGCGGTCTGTGTCAGCTGACACAGAAGGCGGGATTCAGCTCGCCAATCGTCGAAGTTCGGCCAGGCGGTGGATCGTCACCTGTCTTCTGCCGGTGCTGATCACGCCCTGGCGCCGCAGTTCGCGCGTCGCGCGGGCCCAGGACTCGCGGGAGATCGCCGCCGTCATCGCCAGCTCGGCCTGCGTGGCGGGGACGGCGATCCGGATGTCCCCTCCGTGGGGAGTCCCGTGCTGGACGGCCAGCTGCATCAGCTGCGCGGCCACCCGCCGCGCCGCGGCGCCGCCCCCGAGCTCCAGCCACTGCCGGCCGACCGATCGCAGCCG
Organism: Amycolatopsis sp. NPDC028719; assembly: GCF_055565395.1. Lineage (NCBI taxonomy): Bacteria > Bacillati > Actinomycetota > Actinomycetes > Pseudonocardiales > Pseudonocardiaceae > Amycolatopsis > Amycolatopsis sp. NPDC028719. The sequence continues at coordinate 859,161 of NZ_JBVHUL010000003.1, read as the reverse complement.
CGTCGACAGCACGAGCAGCAGCGCCCAGGAGATCCGGGACCGCGTCCGGCACAGCGTGGCGAAGCGGTCGCCGGGGACCTCCAGGACCTCGACGTCATCGAGCGCTTCGACGGTCGCCGACCGCGGCTGCGCGTCGATCGCGGCCAGTTCGCCGATGACGTCACCCGGGCCGCGCACCCCGACGACGACCTCGCGCCCGTCCGGCGTCCCGTGCACGATCCGCACGTGCCCGGCGAGCAGCACCAGCACGACGCTGGAGCGGTCGCCTTCCCGGCAGAGGGTCCCGCCGCGCGGATGACTGCGCCGCGTGGCGGACTCCGCCAGCACCCGGCGATCGGCCGGGGCCAGGTCGGCCCAGAATCCCGTCGGTTCCACGTCCCCACCTCGTTTCCGGTCCTACGCGGTCATGTCCTCCTGCGGTGCACGGGTTTCGGCGGTGTAGAGCCAGCCGCGAAGCCGCTCTCCGCCGATCTTGATGTGGACGGCCTGGGTGAAGGCCGTGTGGTCGATGCCGGGGTAGCCGTGGCGCACGACCGCGCGGTGGATCTCTTGCGACACCGCGAGCGCCAGCCGTCCGGTGGTCTCGCGCATCCGTCGCTTCAGCTCGGGGGCGTCGACCAGCCGGCAGGCGATGTCGACGTCCTCGCCGTACGGCCCGCGGTTGTCCCGGTGCACTTCACCCGCGTGCACGGCGACGCGAAGCCGGAAGGCGAGGTCGGGCAGGTGGCGGGCGTGCTTCTCGAGAAGATCGGCGAGCGCGGGGACGAAGGTGGCGAGCAGCAGCGTCTTGGGCACCTGGTCGAAGGGCCGCACGAGACACAGCGCGCCGTCGCCGCGGTCGACGAACGGTTCACGGTGCTTGCGGCCGATCCCGCCGATGGTGAAGGCCTCGTCGAGCAGCTGGAAGAGGACGTTCCGGAGCAGGGCGCGCACCGAGTTTGTGTGCTGGGTCGATCCCTCGATGTCGACCGCCACGATGGCCCGGTGCCGGGGTATGTCCGCTGGAGTACTCATAGGCCCGCTCCTGCCTTCAGGTATGAACTGAAGTTCAGTCAACTTCACTGTAGAGCCTGGAGTACCCTGGAACAACCAGGTTGAATCGGCGTTACCCGTTTGGTGCGAGGAAGTTTGGGTACGCGTAACGGTTCAGTCCCGGCTTCATCAGGTCGCCGACCGTGACTTTAGCTACAGGGAGTACTATCACACCACTCTCGGCACTACTGAAATTTACTGAAGGGTGGCGGAGACTGTGTCCCCAGTCGCGCCGCGGGCGCTCGCCCGTCGCCTCAAGGGGCTGCGCGAGGAGCAGTGGCCCGACGCCGGGCTGACTCAAGCGCACCTCGCCGAGGCGTTCGGCGGCGTGAGCGTCTCGCTCATCTCGTCGTGGGAGAACGCCGAAAAGCCGACCCGGCCGCCGGTCAGGCGGCTGGAGGCGTACGCGACGGTCTTCGCGACGCGTCGTTCCTGGGACGGCGGGTACCTGCGGGTCCTCCCAGTCGAAGAACTGACGGACGACGAGCGCGACCAGCGCAAGAAACTGCTGGACGAACTGCTGTGGCTGCGGGACGGCAGGGAGCCGGAGCCGGCAGTGGCCGACCTCTGGACCTTCGAAGAAGTCGACCAGCGGATCACCATCGTCTGCGCGCCGTTGCCGGAGGAGTACCGCCGGAATCTCGTCTACGCCGATCCCGAGAGCGCGGACTTCGTGTCGCTGTACACGTATGCGGATCCCGACGCCCTGATCGAGCTGTTCGGGCACATCCGGGCGCGCAACCCCGACAACCCGGTCACGTTCCGCACCAGCAACGAGCTCACGGCGGACGACTACACCGGCCACCTCGTTCTTCTCGGAGGCGTCGACTGGAATACCGTGACGAAGGTCGTGATCAATCGAGCGGATCTCCCCGTGGAGCAGGTCGGCCGGGCGATCGATGCCGAGCACGGCGGGTTCCGGGTTCAGGAGAACGGCCAGCCGCGGCTCATCGAGCCGCGGCTCGACACCCAGGGGCACCTGGTGGAAGACGTGGCGCACTTCTATCGCGGAGTATCTCCGTTCAACCGAAAGCGCACCGTGACCGTATGCAATGGTATGTACGGTCGAGGAACGCTGGGCGCAGTGAGAGCGCTGACGGACAACCGGTTCTTGGACCGGAACACCGCTTACGTACAGAACCGGTTCGCCGGCGAAGATTCCTTCAGCATCATCAGCCGGGTGCCTGTCGTGGGAGGGCAGGGCTTGACTCCCGACTGGACACTCGAGGAGAACCGCCTGCACGAGTGGCCCGAGGTAGCGAAGTGAAACCGCAGCAGCACAAGTCGCACCAGGATTTGCTGGACCACTTCGACACGGATGGCACACCGCGCGCGGCCGTCGACGCGATCATCGTGCCCAACGGACGTCCGGCGCCCTACCTGAAGCAGGCCATCAACGCGGCGAAACTCCTCGATGCCCACTTGGTGCTCCTGTGCAGCATGCGGGCCAACGCCTCGAACGCGGCGCTGGCGGCGAAGCGGGCGGGCGTCCGGGTGACGGCCGTCGATGTCGACCTCCTGCCCAGCGGGGTCGTCCCCGAGTTCTCCACCGACAATCTGCTCAAGCTCGGGAAGTTCCACCGGAAGGTCGACACGAGCCTGAAACGGAACCTCGGCCTGCTCCTCGCGATTCTCACGGGGTGGGAGCGGATCGTCTTCCTCGACGACGACATCGTCCTGCCCCAGCCGGGTGATCTCGCGGCGGCGGCGGGCCTGCTCACCCACCACGCCGTCGTCGGGCTCGCGAACGCCGGGATGAAGGACAACTCGGTGGTCTGCCACGCGCTGCGTGATGTCGGCGCCACTCAAGACGTGTTCATCGGCGGGGGCGCACTCGTCGTCGGCGAGGCGGCGTTCTCGTCGTTCTTCCCGAACATCTACAACGAGGACTGGTTCTTCCTCCTGGACGGGCTGCGGCTGCGGCCGTCGGCCGTCGTCGGGACCGCGTGGCAGTACGACTACGACCCGTACAACGATCCCCGGCGGGCTCGCGGTGAGGAACTGGGCGACACCCTCGCGGAGGGCGTGTTCGGCCTGCTCGACAACGGGCTGGGCCTGGCCCACGCCGACGAGCGGTACTGGGGCGAGTTCCTGCCCGCGCGGCGCCGGATCATCAGCACGACGATCGAGCAGGTGCTCGCCTCGGACATCGAACGGGGACAGCAAGCCAGGATGGTCTCGGCGCTCAAGGCGTCGATCGGGCGCAGCCACCTGATCACCCCGGAGATGTGCGTCCGCTACCTGCGGGCCTGGCAGGACGACTGCGTGCGCTGGCGCGAGCACATCCGCGAACTCCGCCGCGACCACCGCGGCGGTCTGGGGATCGACGGTGCGCTGGCGACCCTCGAATTGGCCACCACTCGCCGGTCAATACCGGCTTGACGCGCCGATCGCCCGCGGCTCGCCCCGTGGAGCCGGCGTGACCACCGCCAGGTCCTTGACCAGCACGTAGCAGCGTTCCGGCACCTCGAGGACGCCGCCGTTGCGCAAGGTCACCTGGGCGTAGCAGGTCACCGTGCCGTGGCCCCAGTCCCGGTAGCCGAGCCGGTCGTACAGGCGCGCCGCGGCCGGGTTGTCCGTGCGGACCGCCAGCGCGACGCGGTCGTGGCCGAGCTCGGCGAGGTGCTGCTCCACCGCGCCGGCCAGGGCCGCGCCGACTCCGCGGTTGCGCAGCTCCTGGTGAACCTGCAGGTGGGTGAGCAGGGCGACCCCCGGGAGGTGCCGGCGGATCGGGGGCTCCTCGGCCTCCTCCAGCCACAGGTACACCGCCCCGGCAGGACGGGTGCCTAGCCACGCGAAGAAGAGAACTCCCTGATCATTCCGCTGGCGCAGCCAGCGATCGATGAGGAATCCGCCGTCGCCGAGGGCTGCGGCGAACGGGATCAGGTCTGCGGATCGGGCCCGCCATACGTGGGGCTCGGTCATCTGCAGCGACTCCGTTCTCCGGCTGCTTCCATAGTGCCGGAGGCGGCCCGGAGTTGACCAGGTCATCCGGCCCTGACCCTGCTTTCGTCGGTGCTCAGGCGACCGCGGTGAGGTCGTAGACGGTCACGCCGTCCACCGTCGTCGACCGGTACGTCGACGCCACCCACTCGGCGATCCGCCGGGCCGCGTCCGAACCACTGGAACCCTGCATCGTCAGGCCGTCGCCGAGGAAGTAGTGGATCCGTCCGCCGGCCACGTACTGCTGGAACTGCTCCAGCGTCGGATACGGGTCGGTGCCGTTGAAACCGCCGACCGCCAGCACCGGAGCACCGCTCGCCAGCTGGTAGCCCGCGGCCGCGTTCGACAGCACCGTCGCCGCCGTCCAGGTGTAGCGGGACGCGTCCTGCCGCAGCAACGCCGTGAGGGACGCGCCGGGCAGCGTCGTCGACAGCAGGGACCCCGGGCCGCCGCCACGACCGCCGCCGAAGCCGCCGCCCGGACCGCCGAACCCGCCGGGGCGACCGCCGAAGCCCGAAGCCGGGCCCGCCGACGGGATCGCGCCTTCGTGCGCCGTCGCCGCGGTCGCCAGCGTGTAAGCGCCCGTGCCCGACAGCAGCACGACCAGCCCGAGGACCGCGACCGACGAAGCCGCCCATCGCGTCAGGTGGGACGCGAAGAACAGCGCCACCGCCGCCAGCAGCCCGCCGATCAGCACCGTCGGGGCCAGCCACGGCTGCCACGTCGAGTCCGACAGCAGCAGGTACGCGGTCAGGGCCGTCAGCGCCACTCCGCCGCTGAGCAGTCCGGACGCCGAAGGGCGCGCCCGCAGCCGCCACAGCTGGACCGCCGCCGTGCCCACCAGCGCCGCGATCGCCGGCGCCAGCGCGACCGTGTAGTACGGGTGGATGATCCCGCCCATGTAGCTGAACACCAGCGCTGTCACCATTAGCCAGCCGCCCCACAGCAGCAGCGCCGCCCGCGATCGGTCGGTGCGCGGGCCGCGGCGGGTGAACCACAGGCCGGCGCCCAGCGCGAGCAGCGCCGCCGGGACCAGCCACGCGATCCCGCCCGCCATTTCGCTGCCGAACAGCCGGGTCAGGCCGGTCGAACCCCACCCGCGGCCACCACCGCCGCCGACGCTGCCGACCTCGTCACCGGTGATCCGGCCGAAGCCGTTGTAGCCGAAGACCAGCTCCCACAACGAGTTCGTCTGCGACCCGCCGATGAAGGGCCGGTCGGCCACCGGCCAGAGCGCGACGACCACGAGGTACCAGCCCGCCGCGGCCAGCGTCGCCGCCAGCGCGCCCAGCAGGTGCAGCAAGCGCTTGCCAAGTGGCACCGGCGCGGCGACCAGGTACGCCACCGCGAACGCCGGCAGCACCAGGAACGCCTGCAGCATCTTGGCCAGGAAACCGAACCCGACCGCGACGCCGGCCAGCGCGAGCCAGCGCGGGCTCGCCTTCTCGAGCGCGCGGACCACGCAGTAGGCCCCCGCGACCAGCAGCAGCACGAGCAGCGCGTCCGGGTTGTCGAACCGGAACATCAGTGCCGCGGCGGGTGTCAGGGCCAGCACCAGACCGGCGACGAGCCCGGCGGCCGGGCCGGAGGTCCGCTTGACCGTCGCGTGCAGCAGCCAGACCGAGCCGACGCCCATCAGCGCCTGCGGCACCAGGACGCTCCACGCGTTGACGCCGAACACCCGCGCCGACAGGCCCATCACCCAGAGCGCCGCCGGGGTCTTGTCCACCGTGATCGCGTTCGCGGCGTCGCTGGAGCCGAAGAACAGCGCCTTCCAGCTCTCCGAACCGGCCTGCGCGGCCGCGGAGTAGAAGGCGTTGGCCCAGCCGGAAGCGCCCAGCCCCCACAGGTAGAGCACGGCGGTCCCGAGCAGCAGTACGCCGAGCGCGGGCCGGTGCCAAGTCCGGCGAACGGGCGGCGAGGGGGTCACAACGGTTTCGCGCGACGCGAGAGCGGTCATGGGCTCAGCTTCCGGTTTCCAGCTGGGGCAACGTTGTGCCGACGCTGTGCACCCGCTGTGTGGGCACGGCCACGGGCAGGCGCACGGCGAACTCCGTCCGGCCGGGCCGGCTGTGCACCTCGATGGTGCCGTGGTGGGCGACGACGACGGCGCACGCGATCGCCAGCCCGAGCCCGGTGCTGCCGGCGGTCCGGGAGCGCGACGAGTCGCCGCGGGCGAACCGTTCGAAGACGTCCGGCAGCAGGTCCGGTGCGATGCCGGGCCCGTCGTCGGTCACCGTGAGCACGGCGCTGTGGGTGTCCTTCGAACGGCCGAGCGAGGTCGTCACCGTGGTGCCGGGCGGGGTGTGCGTGCGTGCGTTGGCCAGCAGGTTCGCCAGGACCTGGTGCAGCCGCTGGACGTCGCCGAACACCAGCACCGGGTCCGGGGGCAGTTCCAGCAGCCACCGGTGCTCGCGCCCGGCGACCCGGGCGTCGCCGACGGCGTCGGCGACCAGCCGGGTGAGGTCGAGGTCGTGCACGTCCAGCGGGCGGCCGGCGTCGAGCCGCGCCAGCAGCAGGAGGTCCTCGACGAGCGCGCTCATCCGGACGGACTCGGACTGGATCCGGCTCATCGAACGCGCGACGTCCGGCGGCACGAGCGCGCTGCCGCGGGCGGCCAGCTCGGCGTACCCGCGGATGGCGGCCAGCGGCGTCCGCAGCTCGTGGCTGGCGTCCGCGACGAACTGGCGGGCGCGCAGTTCGCTGTCGTGGCGGGCTGCCAGGGCCTGCGCGACGTGACCGAGCATCAGGTTCAGCGCCGAGCCCACCTGGCCGACCTCGGTCCGCGGGTCGGTGTCGGCCTCCGGCACGCGGATGGACAGCGCCACCTGGCCGCGGTCGAGGGGGAGCTCGGTGACGCGCCCGGCGGTGGCCGCGACGCGCTCGAGCGGCCGCAGCGTCCGGCGGACCGCGAACGCGCCGAGGAAGGCCGCGCCGAGCACCCCCGCGGCGGCCACGCCGAACAGGATCAGCCCGACGGTGAGCAGCGTGTCGGTGACCGGCTTCATCGGCAGGCCGGTGACCACGACGGCGGCCGTCCCGGCGACCGGCAGCGCCATCAGGCGGTACTCGCCGAGGTCGTCGAAGGACAGGGTGTGCGGCTGGCCGTCGGTGGGCACGGAAAGCATGACGGCCTGCTGCGCGGCGGTCAGCCGCAGGCGCGAGCCGTGTTCGGAAATGCTGTCGTCGTGGACGAGCCGCTGCCCGTCGAAGGTGCCGCTCACCGTGCCGACGTTCTGCCCCAGCGGGTGTTCGCCCGCCTGGCCGCCGGGCAGCGGGCCCGTGTCCGGGGGACGGGCGTTGCTCGCGAAGACGAGCGAGCGCTCCGCCGCGGCGGACAGCTGCTGGTCGATCTGCCGGGTGAGGAACAGGTCGAGCGCGAGCTCGCTGACCACCCCGACGATCAGGCACACCACGGTGAGCAGCACGACCATCGAGCCGGTCAGCTTCGCGCGCAGCGAAAGGCGCCCCCGGCGGGGGTGCGGTGCAACGGTTCGCGCGGCCATGGGGACAGCGTCCGGCCGGGCCGTGTGTGCGGGTTGTGTGCTGCCTGTGAGGCGGCTGTGGGGCGACCGGCCGGTCGCGGATGTCCGCTTCCTCCGGTCACAGGAACGGCTGACGGCAGGCACAGTGCGCACACAGCCGGCCGCTCCACCGTGGACCGCACCGAAGGAACCTCTCGAGGAGCACACCATGACCACACCGCAGGCACCGTCCACTCCGGACCGGACGTGGGGCGCGCCGCCCGCACCGGGCACGCCGCCGCGGCCGGCCTGGACGCCGGGCAAGAAGATCGCGGCGGGCGCCGTCGCGGTGGCGATCGTGGCCGGCGGGGGAGCGGCGATCTGGGCCGCCTCCTCGTCTTCGGCGTCGACCGGCAGCGCCGCCGGGCCCGGCGGGATGCAAGGCGGTCCGGGAGCTTCGGGTTCGGCGCTGCACGGCGAGTACGTGTCTTCGGACGGAAACGGTGGTTACGTCACGAAGATCATGCAGACCGGCGAAGTCACGGAGCTGAGCGCGACGTCGCTGACCGCGAAGAGCGACGACGGGTTCTCGAAGACGTACACGATCACGTCGGCGCAGGCGACGGGCCTGGCGACCGGGGACACGGTGACGGTGGTGGCGACGGAGTCGGGCGACGCGGCGACGGCGACGTCGGTGACCGACGGCGCGGCCGGCGCGGGTCAGGGCCAGCTGCCGGGCGGCGGCCAGGGAACACCACCCTCGGGAGCCCCGACGCGGACCGGCTGACCCGGGTTCCCCAGCGCCCCAATGTGGCCTTCGGTGCGTCAGACGCACTCAAGGCGGCCTTCGGTGCGTCAGACGCAACCAAGGCCACATTGGGGCGCTTGCAGTCCAGGGTCAGCGGCGGTCGTAGTCGACCGCGACCTCCGGGGTCGTCGCGTGGGAACGGCACGTCAGGATGCGGCCCGCCGCCACGTCGTCGACCGTCAGCGCGTAGCGGACGTCCATGTCGACCTGACCCTGCCGCAGCGTCGCCAGGCACGTGCCGCACGCGCCGCCCGTGCACGAGTACGGCACCTCGAACCCGGCCCGCAGCGCCGCGTCCAGCACCGTCTCGCCGGCTTCCGCCGGGACGCACGTCGTCGTCCCGCCCAGCGTCACCGCCACCGTGGCCGGCGTGCCAGCCGGGTCGCGCAGGGGTGCCGCGCCGTGGAAGAGCTCGAAGTGGACGTTCTCGGCCGGGACGTCCGCGTCGGCCAGCGTCCGGCGGGCCAGGTCCATCAGGCCGCGCGGCCCGCACAGGAACCATTCGTCGACCTTGGCCGGGTGCAGGCGGTTCTGCAGCAGCGCGCGCAGCCGCGTCCCGTCGAGCCGGCCGCGCTGGTACCGCTCGTGCGAGATCGCCAGCGCCTCGCCGACCGTGTCGAACTGCCGGGGCCGGTGCGCGTGCAGGTCCGGGTCGCGTTCGTCGGTCCGGTAGTGGACGACGTGCAGCCGTCCGCCGAACCCGTCGGCGAGCGAGCTCAGTTCCCGCGCGAAGAGCGTCGTCGAGCCCGAAGTGTTGACGTACAACAGGGTCGCGCGGCTGTGCGGCTCGGCGGACAGCGCGCTGACCACGATGGACAGCACCGGCGTGATGCCGCTGCCCGCGGCCAGCGCGACGTAGTGCGCGGTCCGCGAAGGATCGGGTGTGAGCGTGAACCCTCCCGACGGCGGCAGCACGTCGAGGAAGTCGCCCACGGCCAGCGTCGTGGTCGCGAACCCGGAGAACGCGCCGCCCGGCCGCCGCTTCACCGCGATCCGCAGCTCCCCCGACGCCGCGGGCGCGCAGATCGAGTACGTCCGGCGCACCGGCTGCCCGTCGAGCACCGCGCGGACCGCCACGTGCTGGCCCGGCAGGAACCGGAACTCGCTCGTGAGCTGGGGCGGGACGTAGAAGGTGATCGCGACGGCGTCCGCGGTCAGCGGGCTGATCTCGCGCACCCGCAGCCGGTGGAAGCGGCTCGGCCCGAGCGGCGGCGGGGCCGGCGCGGGCACGACGACGTCGGGTTCGGTGTCCAGTCCCGCGGTCATCCGGTACTCCTCCGCGGTCAGGTCCCGGCCCCAGGCGGTGCTGATCGGGACGTCGCGGGCCAGGTAGGCCTCGCGGTTCTCCAGCCAGACCCGCCGGTACTTGTGGAACGGGACGGCCGGGTGCAGGTGGTGCACCAGGTGCAGGTTCTGGGCCAGCAGCACCGGGGTCAGCAGCCGCTCGAGGCCGACGCGCACGCGGGTGGTGCCGAACCGGCCGCGCGGCCCGGCGGCGGGCAGGCCGTGGTGCGGCAGCCAGCCGAACGACCAGGCGAGCAGGCCCAGCCCCAGCCGCTGCGGCAGCAGGTACACGAACAGCAGCTCGAGGCCGTACCCGGCCGAGACGAGCGCCACGGCGGCCGCCACCGCCGCCGCCAGCACCACCACCGTCTCGGCGAGCTCGTGCGGGGGCCGGGACCGCAGCCGGGCGAAGTAGCAGCGCGCGTAGGAGAAGTCGAGCGTCAGCCAGCGCAGCGGGAGCTGCCAGCGCGGGCCGCGGGCGGTCCAGGCGTCCGGGTCCGCGCGGACCGACGCGTTGGTGTGGCGGTGGTGTTCACCGTGGACGTAGCGCAGCGAGGGGAACGACGCGTACGCCGCGACGAACGGGACGGCCAGCCGGCCGAGCACTTCGTTGACCCAGGTCAGCTTCCCGGCGCAGTGGTGCGCCGACTCGTGCACCACCGTGTACATCGCGAAGGTGACGACCGTGTTCAGCAGCACGGTCACGACCGCCGGCACGAGCCCGGCGAGCAGCAGCCAGGTCGCGGTGCCCCACACCGCGGCACCGCCGGCGAACAGCAGCAACGCCGGCACCGAGACGGCGGGCAGCGCGATCCGGGGCGAGGGCACCGCGTGGGCGGCGGCCACCCCCGTCGCCGGCGCCGCCACTGTGACGGAACCGTGCGGCTCGGTGACGGCGACGGACATCGAGCGGTCTCCCCGGTCGAGAAGCTCCTGGTCAGGCGGGAGTCACCGTAGACAACTCAGTCGGGTTTGTAAACGTTGCGGCAGGCTTCGAAAAAAGGTGCCGGCCAGCGGAACGCAACCCGCGGGTAAGCTGACGGTGTGAAGGCGGTCACCCACCCCGTTCCGGCGCGCACCCGGGAGAAGCTGCTGGCCGCGGCGGCCGACGTCATCCGCGCCGACGGCTGGGCCGCCGTGACGATGGGCAAGCTGGCCGCGCAGGTCGGCGTCAGCAGGCAAACCGTCTACAACGAACTGGGCTCCAAGGCCGAGCTCGCCAAGGCCTTGATGCTGAACGAAACCGACCGCTTCGTCGAGCGCGTGAACGACGACGTCGCCGCGCACCCGGACGACCCGGTCGAGGGCGTCACGGCCGCGTTCCGGCACAGCCTCGAAGCCGCCCACGCCAACCCGCTGCTGGAGATCGCGCTCGGCGGCCAGCAGGGCGGCCGCGACGACTTCCTCCCGCTGCTGACCTCGCAGCCCGAGGCGGTGCTCGGGCGGGCGGTCGAGGCCGTCGCGGCGGTGTTCGCGCGCAGCTACCCGGCGGTTCCGCTGACGGCGTCGGAGTGGGCGGTGGCGGTCGAGGCGTTCGTGCGGCTGCTGCTTTCCCACCTGGTGCAGCCCAGCGGCTCGGCCGAGCACGCGAGCGGCCAGATGCGCTGGGTGATCGGCCGGATGCTCGGGTCCTGACGCCGCAGGTGGCCCCCGCCCCGGCGGCGCGGGCCACTGGCCTAGACTCGGACGTCCCGGTCCGCAGGTGGCCGGGGCCATTTCCGCAGGATTGTCCTACACAATCGTTACCGCTCGAGGAGAAGACCTTGAAGAGCACCGTCGAGCAGCTGAGCCCGACGCGAGTCAAGATCAATGTCGAGGTGCCGTTCGACGAGCTGAAGCCGAACTTCGACCGCGCCTACCGCAAGATCGCCCAGCAGGTGCGCATCCCGGGCTTCCGGCCCGGCAAGGCGCCCGCTCGCGTCCTGGAAAGCCGGATCGGGCGCGGCCCGGTGCTCGACGAGGTCGTCAACGAGGCCATCCCGGCCAAGTACATCGAGGCCGTTCGCGAGAACGAGGTCCGCACGCTCGGGAACCCCGAGTTCGACGTGACCAAGCTCGAAGACCGCGACGTCCTCGAGTTCACCGCCGAGGTCGACGTGCGCCCGGAGATCGAGCTGCCCGACCTCGAAGGCTTCGCGGTCACCGTCGACGACGTCGAGCTGACCGACGCGGAGGTCGACGAGCAGCTGGACGAGCTGCGCGCCCGCTTCGGCACGCTGACCGGCGTCGAGCGCCCGGCCGAGACCGGCGACTTCGTCTCGATCGACCTGGCCGCGACCGTCGACGGCGAGGCCGTCGAAGAGGCCGCCACCACCGGGCTGTCCTACGAGATCGGCTCCGGCCAGCTCGTGGACGGCATCGACGAGGCCATCGTCGGCGCGAACGCCGGTGAGACCAAGACGTTCACCACCCAGCTCGTCGCCGGCGACCACGCCGGCAAGGACGCCGAGGTGACCGTGACCGTCCAGTCGGTCAAGCAGCGCGAGCTGCCGGAGGCCGACGACGAGTTCGCGCAGATGGCGAGCGAGTTCGACACGATCGACGAGCTCAAGAGCGACCTGCGCGAGCGCCTCGCCCGCGTCAAGAAGATGCAGCAGGGCGTCCAGGCTCGCGACAAGGTGCTCGACGAGCTCCTGGAGCGCACCGAGGTGCCGATCCCGGAGAAGGTCCTCGACTCCGAGATCGAGAACCGCAAGCACGATGCGATCCACCCGTTCGACCACGACGAGGCCCAGTTCGCGCAGGCCCTCGAGGCCGAAGGCCGCACGCTGGAGGAGTTCGACGCGGAGACCCGCACCGAGTCGGAGAAGGCCGTCCGCACGCAGCTGCTGCTGGACACCATCGCCGACAAGGAAGAGGTCTCGGTCAACGACGGCGAGCTGACCGAGCGGATCATCTACCAGGCCCAGCGCTTCGGGATCAGCCCGGACGAGTACGTCCAGCGCGCCCAGCAGTCCGGCCAGCTGACCGCGATCTACGCCGACGTCCGCCGCGGCAAGGCGCTCGCCTCCGTGGTCCGGAAGGCGACCGTCACCGACGGTTCGGGTGCCGAGGTCGACCTTTCGGAGCTGTTCGGCAGCGACGAGCCGGTCGTCGACGAGGCAACCCAGGAGACGCAGGTCACCGACGAGGCGGCGAAGACTCCGGCGGAGTGAAGCTGTGAGCGAACTTGGGCGGTGTCAGGCATTCTGCACCGCCCAAGTTCGTTAGGGTCGGATACAAGATCTCAAGCATCTGAAACGACAGCGGCGGCCGTCACCACCGGGCCGCCGCCGGCGAAAAGGCAGGCAGACGTGACGCAGCACATGCCCGAGGCGCGGACCGGCACCGCAGGGCTCACCCTCACCGACTCGGTGTTCGAGCGGTTGCTCCAGGAACGCATCGTCGTCCTCGGTTCCGAGGTGAACGACGAGATCGCCAACCGGATCACCGCGCAGCTGTTGCTGCTCGACGCCGACGACGCCGAGTCCGACATCCGCTTCTACATCAACTCGCCGGGCGGTTCGGTCACCGCCGGGTTCGCGATCTACGACACCATGCAGCTGATCCGCCCGGACGTCGCGACCTACGCGATGGGCATGGCGGCCTCGATGGGGCAGTTCCTGCTCTCCTCGGGCACGCCCGGCAAGCGCTACTCGCTGCCGCACGCGCGGATCCTGATGCACCAGCCGTCCGCCGGTGTCGGCGGCACGGCGTCGGACATCGCGATCCAGGCCGACCTCTTCAACAAGTGGAAGCGGGAACTGGCCCAGATCACGGCCGAGCAGACCGGGCAGACGGTCGAGCAGATCATCGCCGACGGCGACCGCGACCGCTGGTTCACCGCGCAGGAGGCGAAGGACTACGGGTTCGTGGACCACGTCCTCACCCGCGACATCGCCCGTCCCGGCTCGAACTGAGCGCGAAGCACACAGGAGACTCGATCATGAGCAACTTCAGGCTCCCGGGTGACTTCCGGGCTCCGACCACACCCCAGTCGCGGTACATCCTCCCGTCGTACGTCGAGCGCACCAGCTACGGCGTCAAGGAGTCGAACCCGTACAACAAGCTGTACGAGGAGCGCGTCATCTTCCTCGGCGTGCAGGTGGACGACGCGTCGGCCAACGACGTGATGGCCCAGCTGCTGCACCTCGAGCACGAGGACCCGGACCGCGACATCCTGATCTACATCAACTCGCCGGGTGGCTCGTTCACCTCGCTGATGGCGATCTACGACACCATGCAGTTCGTCCGCCCGGACATCCAGACGTACTGCCTCGGCCAGGCCGCGTCCGCGGCCGCGGTGCTGCTGTCGGCCGGCACGCCGGGCAAGCGCTACGCGCTGCCCAACTCGCGCGTGCTGATCCACCAGCCGGCCACCGAGGGCACGTACGGCCAGGTCTCCGACCTGGAGATCCAGGCGAACGAGATCCAGCGGGTGCGGCGCCAGATGGAGGTCATCCTGGCCCACCACACCGGCAAGGACGCCGACCAGATCCGCAAGGACATCGAGCGCGACAAGATCCTGACGGCCGAGGAGGCCAAGGCGTACGGCATCATCGACGAGGTGCTGCCGTACCGGAAGGCGTCGGCTCTGTAGATCCGCCGGGCCGGTGTGTGTCGAGGAGACGACATACACCGGCACTCTGGTTTAGGGTCGTCCTCTGACGTGCTCCCGGCGCCTGTGGGTGTTCCCGCCCACGGCATCGGACGGGTACCGTCAGTGGCAATGCGTGAGACTCCGCTCGGTCGTTCGAGACCGGGGGTCGCACCGTCGCAACACACGTCAGGCGCGGAAACCCGCGCCGGAGGGGACGAGGTCAACGGCCATGGCACGGATCGGTGACGGCGGAGACCTGCTGAAGTGTTCTTTCTGTGGGAAGAGCCAAAAGCAGGTGAAGAAGCTCATTGCCGGCCCCGGGGTCTACATCTGCGATGAGTGCATCGACCTCTGCAACGAGATCATCGAGGAGGAGCTGGCCGAGGCCGGCGACGTCAAGCTCGACGAGCTGCCCAAGCCCGCCGACATCCACGAGTTCCTCGAGCAGTACATCATCGGGCAGAACGATGCCAAGCGGACCCTCGCGGTAGCGGTCTACAACCACTACAAGCGGATCCAGGCGGACGACAAGGCCGGGCCGAAGGACTCCAAGGAGGAGTCGGTCGAGCTCGCCAAGTCGAACATCCTGATGCTCGGCCCCACCGGGTGCGGCAAGACCTACCTGGCGCAGACGCTGGCGAAGCTGCTGAACGTCCCGTTCGCGATCGCGGACGCCACGGCGCTGACCGAGGCCGGGTACGTCGGCGAAGACGTCGAGAACATCCTGCTCAAGCTCATCCAGGCGGCGGACTACGACGTCAAGCGGGCCGAGACCGGGATCATCTACATCGACGAGGTCGACAAGATCGCCCGCAAGAGCGAGAACCCGTCGATCACGCGGGACGTCTCGGGCGAGGGTGTCCAGCAGGCGCTGCTGAAGATCCTCGAGGGCACCACGGCCTCGGTGCCGCCGCAGGGCGGCCGCAAGCACCCGCACCAGGAGTTCATCCAGATCGACACGACGAACGTCCTGTTCATCGTGGCCGGCGCGTTCGCCGGGCTGGAGAAGATCATCAACGAGCGGGTCGGCAAGCGTGGCCTCGGCTTCGGTGCGGAGATCCGCACGAAGTCCGAGATCGAGGAGAGTGACGTCTTCTCGGACACCATGCCCGAGGACCTGATCAAGTTCGGGCTGATCCCGGAGTTCATCGGCCGGCTCCCGGTCGTGGCGACGGTCAACCACCTGGACAAGGAATCGCTGGTCAGCATCCTCACCCAGCCGCGCAACGCCCTGGTGAAGCAGTACAAGAAGCTCTTCGAGATGGACAACGTCGAGCTCGAGTTCACCAAGACCGCGCTCGAGGCCATCGCCGACCAGGCGGTCCTGCGCGGGACCGGTGCCCGCGGGCTGCGCGCCATCATGGAAGAGGTGCTGCAGCCGGTCATGTACGACATCCCGAGCCGCGACGACGTGGCGAAGGTCGTGATCACCGAGCAGACCGTCCGGGAGAACGTGAACCCGACGATCGTCGCCCGGCAGCCGACGCGGCGCACGCGCAGCGAGCGCGGCGAGAAGTCGGCCTGAGGCCGGGCGTCTCCGGGCCACCCGGCCCGGAGACCCGACAGGAAAGCTGAATGACTGCTGACTCTATGCCGGTCACCGGCGGGGGCCCCGCCCCCGCCGGTGGTGTGCAGGCACCGCCGCCACCCGAACCGGCGCCGGTGTCCGGCGGCCCGGTCCTCGGGTTCCGCGAGCTGAGCGAACGCGTCATCGCGTCCGTGTTCGACCGGTACCCGTGGCTGAACCGGGTGCTGATGGGTGTGCTGGCCGTCTGCGCCGGCACGTGCGTCGTGGCCGTGGTGTCCCGGCTGTCGCCGTTGCCGCTGATCCCCGTACCGCTCTTCGTCATCGCCGGTTACGCCCTCTGGCGCGCCCGTGGGGTCACCGAACGGCGTCCGCTGGTCAACTGGGTGCTGTTGTTCGGCGTCGCGACGATGGTCGGCTTCTGGCTGATCTCGGTCGTCGGCCGTTGGGTGGAGTGAACTTCCTCCGTTCGTGGCGTTTGCGCCCGGCCGTCTCCGGGTAGCAAGGTCTCGTGGTAGGTGCCCTCAGACCGTTTCGGCATCCGGCACTGTTCTACCGCGGTGACAGTGAGTACCTGACCGGCGTCGTTCCGTTCGTGCTCGACGCTCTCGACCGGGGTGAACCCGTGGCCGTCGCCGTCCCCGCCCCGAATCTCCTGCTCATCGAGAAGGCCCTGGAAGAGCGGGCCCGCGAAGTGCGGCTGACCGACATGTGCCGGGCCGGCCGCAATCCCGGTGCCATCCTGCCGACGGTCCTGCTCGCCTTCGCCGGCGAGCACAGCGGCCCGGTGCGGGTCGTGGCGGAGCAGATGTGGAGCGATCGCTCAGGTGCCGAGTACCCGGCGTGCGTCCTGCACGAGGCGCTCCTCAACCACGCGCTCGCCGGGCGGGACCTGGCGGTGCTCTGCCCGTACGACACCGCGGCGCTGCCGCCGGACGCGCTCGCCGACGCCGAGCGCACCCACCCGGAGGTGTGGGGGCCGGCCGGGCCGTTCGTCAGCCCCCGGTTCGACCCGGACGGAGCGCGCGCGGACTTCATGCGGCCGCTGGACCAGCCGGCGGCCGCGGTCGAGCGGAAGTTCGACATCGGGCAGCTGGCCTCGCTGCGCGGGTTCGCGGAGATCTGGGCCGCGCGCCACGGCCTGCGCCGGCCGAGACGCGACGACTTCACCCTGGCGATCGCGGAGCTGACGACGAACAGCGTGCTCTACGGCGGCGGTGCGGGCGTGCTCCGGCTCTGGGCGGACGAGCGTCAGGTGGTCGGCGAGGTCACCGACACGGGCACGATCACCGAACCCCTGGCCGGCCGGATCCCGCCGGCCGCGGCGGCGCTGGGCGGCCGTGGCCTGCTGCTGGTGAACCGGCTGGCGGATCTCGTCCGCACGTACTGGGTCCCGGGCCGCACGACGACCCGCGTCCACTTCACCTGCTGACCCTCCGGGTCAGTCCTTGCGGGGGACGTGCTTGCCGAGGAAGCTGATCACGCTCGGGACCACCGTCCGGTTGAACGGGTCGCCGTGCTTGCCGTGGGCCGTGTGGGCGACCGCCGGGTGGGCCGCCTCGATGTAGCGGCGGACGCCCGTGATGAACGAGTCCTCGGTGCCGCACCAGATGCCGTTGGCGACGCTCTTCGTCTCGTCGATGTGCTTGAGCGGGTCCAGCGCGGTCCAGTCGTTCAGGCCCGTGAAGATGTGCCGCTTGGCCATCTCCTGCCACGACAGGATGAGCGCGGGGGCCAGCGTCGCGACCGCGGCCGGTGGCTGGCGCCGCTCGACCCGGCGGCGCGTGTACACCAGCGCGCCGAAGCCGCCCATCGAGACGCCGGTGCAGGCGAACGGCTGCCCGGTCTCGCCGGCGAAGCCGCGGGCCCGGAGCCACTGCGGGACCTCCTCCAGCAGCATCGCCATCGGGTCGTCGCCCGGGTGGACCTGGTGCCAGTAGTTGTCGCCGCCGTCGACGGCGACGAAGCCGAACGCCGGGACGGCCTTGCGCGCGACGTCGCTGGAGAGCTGCTTGAGCGTGCCGGTCGGGGCCGCGCTGCGGGCGTTGCCGTGCAGGCCGTGCAGCATCAGCGACATCGGCAGCCCCTTCGGCGGGGTCTTCGACGGCAGGATGAACACCAGGTCGACCATCCGGCCGCGGGCCTGGGAGTAGACGCGCTCGACGCGGGTGCTGCCCAGCTGGGTCGTCGGGTTCGACGACGTCACGCCCAGCGTCCGCTGCAGGGCCTGGCTGAACGGCAGCTTGCCGGTCGCCGTGCCGAGGGCCAGGCCGCCCACGGCCAGCCCGGACGCCCCCGCGATCAGCATCGAGCGGCGGCTGAGCCACCGCCGCGCGTCGCGGACGGCCGCCGCCCCCGCCGGGATCCGGGGCTCGGCCTCGCCGTGCTCCCCGGGATCCCCGTTTTCCTCGTTCACCTGTCTCCGTCCCCCGCCTGCTGCTCCTAGGACGCCGCGCACCCGCTCCGCGTTCCCCCGCGTCCGTCGTTCGCCGGGTTAGTCGTTCCCACCCTGCCCGGCGTTTCCGGTTCTCGCCCGCCAAACCGCCTTCGCGGCCTCGGTCGAGTGTTCCGCCCGCTCCACAGTGTCCCCGAGACCCACCGCCAGGGTGATCCCCAGGGGTATCAAAATGTGGTCGATGCCCTGCTCACCGGCGCCGAAGTGGCCGGACGCCTCGAGCGTGACGAAGCCGTGCAGCGCGCTCCACAGCTGGGCGGCCGCCTGGTACTTGTCGGCGGGCCGGAACCGGCCCGCCTCGATGGCCCGCTCGGTCGCCCGGACGATGTGCTCGAACGCCTCCAGGCCCTCCTGGGCGGCTTCGCGGCCCTCTTCGGTGGTCAGGTCGGACAGCGTCGCCCGCTTGCCGCCCGGCGCGGACTGGCCGAACGTCACCGCGAACAGCTGCGGCTGCTCGGCGACCGCCTGCCGGTAGGTCCGGGCCAGGCCGAAGATGTCCGCCACCGGGTCGTCGGTCTCGGCGACCTCGGCCAGCCACGCGCTGAGCTTCCGGAACCCCGTGCGCGCGACCTCGTCGACCAGCGCGGCCATGCCCCCGAAGTGCGTGTACACGGCCATCGTCGAGACGCCGACCTCCGCCGCCAGCTTGCGGGCCTGCAGGGCTTCGGGGCCGCCCTCGGCGAGCAGCCGGATGGCGGCCTCGACGAGCCGCTCCTTGACGTCGTTCGCGCGCGGTTTCGGGCTCATGCTTGCCAGTATCTCATAACCCTGTTATAAATGGAGTCATAACCGCGTTATAGCAGCCTCGGAGGGGTCAGTCATGGGCACCAAGTTCCTCGAAGGAAACTTCGCCCCGGTGAGCCGGGAGCACACGATCACCGAACTGGCCGTCACCGGGCGGATCCCCGGGTTCCTCGACGGCCGCTACCTGCGCAACGGGCCCAACCCGCTGTCCGAAGTGGACCCGGCGGCCTACCACTGGTTCATGGGCGACGGCATGGTCCACGGCGTGCGCCTGCGCGACGGGAAGGCCGAGTGGTACCGCAACCGGTGGGTGCGCAACCCGGCCGTGGCCGCGACCTTGAACGGCGAGGACGCGAGCCGCTTCTGCGGGCTGGACGCGCTGGGCGCCAACACCAACGTGCTCGGCCACGCCGGCAAGACCCTCGCGCTGATCGAGGCGGGCGCGCCGGTCTACGAGCTGACCGACGAGCTCGACACCGTCGGCCGCTGCGACTTCGACGGCACGCTCCCCGGCGGCTACACCGCCCACCCCAAGCGCGACCCGCGCACCGGCGAGCTGCACGCCGTGTCGTACTTCTTCGGCATGGGCCACAAGGTCCAGTACTCGGTGATCGACGTGCACGGCCGCGCGCGCCGGACAGTCGACGTCGAGGTCACCGGGTCGCCGATGATGCACGACTTCTCGCTGACCGAAAAGCACGTCGTGTTCTACGACCTGCCGGTGACGTTCAACGCGGAGATGGCGGTCGCCGCGAACGTGCCGGGCGCGCTGCGGACGCCGGCGAAGCTCGTGCTCTCGGCCATGGTCGGCAAGGTCCGCGTGCCGGACCCGGTGACGGCGATGATGGCGCGCAAGATCGGCGCGAACGGCGGCCTGCCGTACCGCTGGGACCCGAAGTACCCCGCGCGGATCGGTGTCATGCCGCGCGAAGGCGGCAACGGCGACGTCCGCTGGTTCGAGGTCGAGCCGTGCTACGTCTTCCACCCGCTCAACGCCTACGACGACGGCGACAGCATCGTGCTCGACGTCGTCCGCCACCCGAAGATGTTCGACACCGAGCTGCACGGCCCGGACGAGGGCGGCCCGACGCTGGACCGCTGGACCGTCGACCTCACCGCGGGCAAGGTCCTGGAGGAGCGGCTCGACGACCGCGGCCAGGAGTTCCCGCGCGTGGACGAGCGCCTGGTCGGCCGTCGCCACCGCTACGGCTACTCGATGGCGGCCGACGGCGGCGCGGACCCCGCCGGCTCGCTGTTCAAGCACGACTTCCAGACCGGCTCGAAGCAGGAGCGCGCGTTCGGTGCCGGACGGCAGCCGGGCGAGTTCGTCTTCGTCCCGTCCCACGAGGACGCGGCGGAGGACGACGGCGTCCTGATGGGCTTCGTCTTCGACCCGGCGACGCAGCGCAGCGACCTCACGCTGCTCGACGCGGGCACGCTGGAGACGGTCGCGGCGATCCACCTGCCCGACCGCGTGCCCAACGGCTTCCACGGCAACTGGGTCGAGACCGCCTAGGCCAGAACGCAGGGCGCGGCTCAAGCGCCCGAAGGCGGCCTTGGTTGCGTCTGACGCACCGAAGGCGGCCTTGGTTGCGTCTGACGCACCGAAGGCCACATTGGGGCGTTCAGGTCAGGATGCGGTGGTCGCCGGTGTAGAGGTTCATCGAGTCGCCGCGCAGGAAGCCGATCAGCGTCATGCCGTTCTCCTCGGCCAGCTCGACCGCCAGCGATGACGGCGCCGACACCGCGGCCAGCAGGCCGATTCCGGCCATCGCGGCCTTCTGCACCAGTTCGAACGAGGCGCGCCCGGACACGAGCAGGCCATGCCCGGGGGCGGGGATCCGGCCGTCGAGGACGGCCCAGCCGAGGACCTTGTCGACCGCGTTGTGCCGGCCGACGTCCTCGCGGACGACGGCGAGCTCACCGTCCGGGGTGAACAGTCCCGCCGCGTGCAGGCCGCCGGTGCTGGCGAAGACCTTCTGCCGGGCGCGCAGCGCGTCCGGCAGGCCGGCCAGCGTCTCGCTCTTCACCGCGAAGGCCGCTTCGGCCGGGGAGAAGCGGGTCTTGAGCTTGACCGCGTCGAGTGCGGCCTTGCCGCAGACGCCACACGAAGAGGTGGTGTAGAAGTTGCGCTCGACCCCGGTGTCCGGCGGCGGCACCCCGGGCGCCAGCGCGATGTCCAGCACGTTGTAGGTGTTGCGGCCCTGGTCGTCGACGCCGTCGCAGTAGCGGGCGACCGAGATGTCCTCGCGGCCGCCGATCACCCCTTCGGACAGCAGGAAGCCGTGGGCCAGCTCGACGTCGTGCCCCGGCGTGCGCATCGTGACGGCCAGTGCCTTGCCGCCGACCCGCAGTTCCAGGGGTTCTTCGGCGGCGAGCGCGTCGAGGCGGCGGCGGTCGCCGGCCGCGGAGATCTTCCGCACCGGCCTGCGCACGGTCACCCTGCCCATGGCCCACACCCTTCTTCGCCGGAAAGTTCGACACCCGGATGGTGCAACACCGGCTATTTAGTAATACATTCCCTCCATCATCCCCACTCTAGGAGAGGGATCCGATGGCTCTCGGCTTCCTGGACCGTTCCCGGATCGTGGCACCCCCAGGCTGGACGCGCTGGCTGGTGCCGCCGGCGGCCCTTTCGGTACACCTGTCCATCGGGCAGGCCTACGCGTGGAGCGTCTTCAAGACCCCGCTCGAGAAGACGATGGACCTGAACGGCACGCAGAGCTCGCTGCCGTTCCAGCTCGGCATCGTCATGCTCGGCCTGTCCGCGGCGTTCGGCGGCACGCTCGTCGAGAAGAACGGCCCGCGCTGGGCGATGTTCGTCTCGATGTGCTGCTTCGCCAGCGGGTTCCTCATCTCCGCCCTCGGCGTGGCGACCGGCCAGTTCTGGCTGGTCGTCCTCGGCTACGGCGGGATCGGCGGCGTCGGGCTCGGCATCGGCTACATCTCGCCGGTGTCCACGCTCATCAAGTGGTTCCCGGACCGGCCGGGCATGGCGACCGGCATCGCGATCATGGGCTTCGGCGGTGGCGCGCTGATCGCCTCGCCGTGGTCGTCGTCGATGCTCGGCACCTCGCCGACCACCGGCACGATCGCGACGGCGTTCCTCGTGCACGGCCTCGTCTACGCGGCGTTCATGTCGATGGGCTGGCTGCTCGTGCGCGTGCCGGCCGACGACTGGAAGCCGGCCGGCTGGCAACCGAAGACCGACCACGGCAAGGCGATGATCAGCACCGCGAACGTCTCGGCCGCGAACGCGATCAAGACGCCGCAGTTCTGGTGCCTGTGGGTCGTGCTGTGCTTCAACGTCACCGCGGGCATCGGCATCCTGGAGAAGGCGTCGCCGATGATCCAGGACTTCTTCAAGAACACGTCGACCCCGGTCGGCGCGGCCGCGGCGGCGGGGTTCGTCGCGCTGCTGTCGCTGTGCAACATGCTGGGCCGGTTCGTCTGGTCGTCCACTTCGGACCTGGTCGGCCGCAAGAACATCTACCGCACCTACCTCGGCGTGGGCGCGGTGCTGTACCTGGTGATCGCGCTGACGGAGAACTCGTCGAAGCTCGTGTTCATCCTGTGCGCGATGGTGATCCTGTCCTTCTACGGGGGCGGGTTCGCGACCGTCCCGGCGTACCTGAAGGACCTCTTCGGCACCTACCAGGTCGGCGCGATCCACGGCCGGCTGCTCACCGCGTGGTCGGTCGCCGGGGTGCTCGGCCCGCTGATCGTCAACCGGATCGCCGACAGCGAGAAGTCGGCCGGCAAGTCCGGCCCGGACCTCTACGCGACATCGTTCTACATCATGATCGGCCTGCTCGTGGTCGGCTTCGTGGCCAACGAGCTGGTGCGGCCGGTGAAGGAGAAGTTCCACGAGCCCGTCACCTCGGGCGCGACCGCGAAGAGTGAGGCGTGATGAGCGAGCCGTCGACGAAGCCGAACCGGGTCCCGCTGATCGTGCTGGCCTGGGCGTGGGTCGTGCTGCCCTTCGCCTACGGCGTGTACCAGCTGTTCCTGAAGCTGGTCCAGCTCTTCGGCTAGCCCGAAGTCCGTGAATGTCGCATTGAGGGACTTCAAATCTCTCAATGCGACATTCACGGCTTGTGAGCTGAGTCACCCGTGCAGCAGAAGGCGGCCCGGCGGCGTCGGTAGGGCGTGCACCTACTGGGGAAGATCGCCGTCGCCGGGCTGTCCTTGGCCGTCCTGTGCGGGACGGCTTACGGCTACGAGAACCTCCGCGCCCTCGACGACGTCACGCGCGACAGCGTCATCGACGCCGACGGCGGCACCGCGCCGGGTGAGCAGCCCGCCGACGGTTCGCTCGACATCCTGTTCGTCGGGCGGGACTCGCGGACCGACCAGCAGGACAAACCGCTTCCGCCGGACATCCTGCGTGAGCTGCGAGCCGGCGCCAACGGCGACGACCTCACCGACACCCTCATCGTCCTGCGGATCCCGAACGGCACGAAGGACGTGAAAGCGTTCTCCATCCCGCGTGACAGCTACGTGTCCATGCCCGGCGGGAAGGGCAAGATCAACGCCGCGTTCGGCCGGGCGAAGGCGGCCGAGGGGAAGCGGCTGCGCGACGCGGGGGAAACCGACAAGGCCAAGATCACCAAGGCCGCCCTCACCGCCGGGCGGCGCGGGACGCGGCAGGCCGTCGAGGACCTCACCGGCGTGAAGATCGACCACTTCGCCGAGGTCAACCTGCTCAGCTTCTACGAGATCAGCAAGGCCGTCGGCGGCGTCGACGTCTGCCTCAACGAAGCCACCAAGGACAAGAACTCCGGCGCGAACTTCCCCGCTGGGCCGCAGCGGATCTCGGGCGCGGACGCGCTCGCCTTCGTCCGGCAGCGCGACGGCCTCAAGAACACCGACTTCGACCGCGTCCGGCGCCAGCAGGTGTTCCTCGCCGGGCTGGCCCGGCAGGTGCTCTCGGCGGGGACGCTGGGCGACCCGGGGAAGCTGTCGGACCTCATCGACGCCGTCAAGCGCTCGGTCGTGCTCGACGACGGCTGGAACCTGCTCGACTTCGTCGCGCAGCTGCGCGGGATCAACGGTGGCGGGATCCGGTTCGAGACGATCCCGGTCGGCAACCGCGACTACCGCTACGACCCGCAGAACCCGCGGGCCACGGCCGTGCAGGTCGACCCGGCCGAGGTGAAGGCCTTCGCCGCGGCCCTGATCGGGGCCGCCGCGCCGAAGACGCCGTCCGCCGCCCCGGTCACCGTCGACGTCACCAACGCCGGCCCGAAGGAAGGCCTCGCGACCCGCGTGGCCGGATTCCTGGGGGAGCACGGGTTCGCCAAGGGCGACACCGGGAACACCGCCTCGCGGCGGACGTCGCTGGTCCGCTTCGGCGTCGGCCTCGCGCAGCGCGGCGCGGAGGTCGCGAAGCTGCTGGGCGGGCTGGCGACGCAGGAGTCGGCGGCGGTGCCGGCGGGGCACATCGAGGTGGTGCTCGGGTCGGTCTACTCCGGTCCCGGGGCGACCGGGGGCGGGAGCGCCCCGGCCGCCGGCGACGAGCCGATCACCTCGGACGGGGTCGTCTGCGTGAATTGACCGCGCCCGGCTGTCGAATGTCCGGCTTTCCGCCGGGTTTCGTGAAATTGCGCGAAGAATTTCCGCGAAGCACCGCAAGGTCGTTTTCCGCCGACCGGACCACGGCGGACCACGCGGGTGACTGGTCTTGACGCTGCCTCCCTGGTGAGGCAGTGTGCGGGGACCGTCGGCGGCAGTACCGCACGGCGACCGGAAAAGATCACCGGACCGGTGGCGTTCCGGAAAGTCAATTTCAGGAAATAAGGAAAGTCCGGACCCTATGCGCTACCGCGTTGCCCGCGGGGGGTGGCTCCTTTCGGTGCTCGCTTCCGCTGTTCTGTGCGCCGGGTGCCAGTCGGCGTCCGCTTCGGCGCACTACCCCGACAAGATCGACGCGTGCAAGCTGCCCGCCGCGAACGCGCGCGACCGGCTCGCCCCCGGCACCGTCGAGATCCCGGCCGATTCGGTGAAGACCGCCGACGCCAAGGTCGTTCCCCAGGACCGCTCCACAGAGGACAACGACCTCACCGGCTGCAAGCGCCTGTTCGCCCGCGACCTCGGCGGCGGGAAGCCCAACCTGCAGGACTACCGGCTCGTCACGATCGCCGTCGTGCGGTTCACCACCGCCGACCACGAAGACGCCGCCGCCAAGGCCACCCAGCTGATGACCGACGCGCTCGGTGACCACTCGGGTGTCCGGCTCGCGACCGGCGTCGGCGACGAGTCCGGGTTCTCCGAGCAGTGGGCCGCCGTGCGCTCCGGGAACGTCGTGCTCAGCCTGGCCATCGCCGACGGCGGCACGGAGGCCGCGCTGATCCCGCCGGCGACCCTCGACAACGTCCAGGCCGTGGTCACCGACATGACCACCACCCTGGAGCGCGAGTACCAGGGCTGAATCAGGGGCAGGGCTCGAGCCGCACCACGATCGCCTTCGACACCGGCGTGTTCGACTTCTCCGCCACCGAGTCCAGCGGTACCAGGGCGTTGGCCTCCGGGAAGTACGCCGCCGCGCACCCGCGGGCCGTCGGGTAGGAGACCACGCGGAAGGACGGCGCGCGGCGGTCGCCGTCCCGCCATTCCGAGACCAGGTCGACCATCGAGCCGTCGGTCAGGCCGAGCGCCGCGAGGTCGTCCGGGTTCACCAGGACGACCCGGCGGGCGTTCTCGATGCCGCGGTAGCGGTCGGACAGCCCGTAGATCGTGGTGTTGTACTGGTCGTGGCTGCGCATGGTCTGCAGCAGCAGCCGGCCGTCGGGCACCTGCGGGTACTCCAGCTCCGACACGGTGAAGTTGCCCTTGCCGTTGGCGGTGCCGGTGAACTCGCGGGAGTCGCGCGGCGCGTGCGGCAGCACGAACCCGTCCGGCTCGCGGACGCGGCGGTTGTAGTCCTGGCAGCCCGGCACGACCCGGGCGATGCGGTCGCGGACCAGGTCGTAGTCGGTCTCGAACGTCCGCCACGGCACGGCGTGCCCGGCACCGAACAGCGTCCCGGCCAGCCGGCAGACGATGGCGACCTCCGAGAGCAGGTGCTCGCTCGCCGGCTTGAGCCGCCCGCGCGAGGCGTGCACCTGCGACATCGAGTCCTCGACCGTGACGAACTGCTCCCCGCTCGCCTGGACGTCGCGTTCGGTGCGCCCGAGCGTCGGCAGGATCAGGGCGGTGCGGCCGTGGACGACGTGCGAGCGGTTCAGCTTCGTCGAGACGTGCACGGTGAGCGAGCACGACTCGAGCGCCTTCTCGGTCGCCTCGGTGTCCGGGGTGGCGGAGGCGAAGTTGCCGCCGACGGCGAAGAAGACCTTGCCGCGGCCGTCGCGCATCGCCCGGATCGCATCGACCGTGTCGAAGCCGTGCTCGCGCGGCACCTCGATGCCGAACTCGCCGGCCAGGGCGTCCATGAAGGACTGCGGCATCTTCTCCCAGATGCCCATCGTCCGGTCGCCTTGGACGTTCGAGTGCCCGCGCACCGGGCACAGGCCCGCGCCCGGCTTGCCGATCATCCCGCGCATCAGCGCCAGGTTCGCGATCTCCGAGATCGTCGGCACGGCGTGCTTGTGCTGGGTCAGGCCCATCGCCCAGCAGTAGATCGTGCGCTCGGAGGAGGCGATCATCCGCGCGACGCGCTCGATCTGCTCGCGCGGCAGCCCGGTGGCGCGTTCGACCTCGGGCCAGTCGATCTCGCGCAGGTGCTTCGCGTAGTCGTCGAAGCCGTCGGTCGAGCGGTTCACGAAGTCGCGGTCGACGATCGCGCCCGGCGCTTCCTCGTCCCAGGCCAGCAGCAGGTGCCCGACGGCCTGGAACAGCGCGAGGTCGCCGCCGAGGCGGATCTGGGCGAACTCGTCGGCCAGCGGCGTGCCCTTGCCGACGACGCCGCGGACGTTCTGCGGGTTCTTGAACCGCATCAGCCCGGCCTCGGGCAGCGGGTTCACGGCGATGATCCGCGCGCCGTTCCCCTTGGCCTCCTCGAGCGCCGAGAGCATCCGCGGGTGGTTGGTGCCGGGGTTCTGCCCGACGACGACGATCAGATCGGCCTGGTGGATGTCCGCCAGGCTCACCGAACCCTTGCCGATGCCGGTGGTGGCCGCCAGTGCCGCGCCGGAGGACTCGTGGCACATGTTGGAGCAGTCCGGCAGGTTGTTGGTGCCGAACGAGCGCACCAGCAGCTGGTAGAGGAACGCGGCCTCGTTGCTGGTGCGGCCCGAGGTGTAGAAGATCGCCTCGTTGGGATCGGTCAGCGCCTTCAGCTCACCGGCGACGAGCTCGAACGCGTCGTCCCAGGAGATCGGTTCGTAGTGCGTCGCGCCTTCGCGCAGCACGAACGGCTCGGTGACGCGGCCCTGCTGGCCGAGCCAGTAGTCGGTCTTGCCCCGGAGCTCGCCGATCGGGTGGGCGGCGAAGAACGCGCGGTCCACGCGGCGTTTCGTGGCCTCCTCGGCGACGGCCTTGGCGCCGTTCTCGCAGAACTCGGCCAGCTTGCGCTTCTCGCCGTCGACCTCGCGGGGCTCCGGCCACGCGCAGCCGGGGCAGTCGAAGCCCTCGCGCTGGTTCAGCAGCCGCAGTGCCTTGATCGTCCGGCCGGTGCCCATCTGCTCGACGCTGCGCGCGAGCGACACGGCGACGCCGGGTATCCCCGCCGCCCAGCCCTTCGGCTTCCCCACCTCGAGGCGGGTCTCGTCCACGTCCTGCGCCGGCGCTTCACGGGTCATGTGTTCATCGTGCGCCTCGATGACCACATCCGCGAACAGGGGGTGGGTCACATCGCCGGCGCGCCACTTTCTCCGGGAAAGATGCGTCCCTCACCCCGCCGGCGCGTCACTTTCCCTAGGAAAGATGCATCGCCTCACGCGGACTTCACACTTGCCGAGTGTAGGCCCCGGTCGGCGATGGTGATGGCGAGCAGGGCGACGCTGATCACGACCAGCGCGATCGCCAGCCGGTGCAGCCCCGCCGAGTCGGCGTGCGATCCGTAGCAGAGCGCGATCAGCGTCGACGCCACGATCGCGCCGAGGTACTGGGCCGTGCGGAACAACCCGCTCGCCGTGCCCATCTGCTCGGCCGGCGCCTCGCGGTACAACGTCGTCTGGTTCGCGACGCTCGTCAGACCCTGGGCCAGGCCGAACAACGCGGCCAGCGCCAGCAGTGCGCCGGTCCACGTGCCGTCGTGGACGAGCAGCAGCAGCGCCGAACCGCCGGCCAGCGCGACCGCGACCGTGACGAGCCGCGCGCGGATCCCGGAGCCGCGCCCCGAGAACGCCGCCGCGCAGACGGCCGTGCCCGACATCGGCAGCAGCATCAGCCCGGCCGCCTCCTCGGACAGCTGCCGCGCGGTCTCCAGCCACTGCACGTAGCCGAACATGATCGCGTAGATGGCCATGAAGCTCAGGGCCTGCCGCAGGTAGGTCCGCAGGATCGCGCGGTTGGCCGCCAGCGTCCGCAGGTCGAGGAACGGGTCGTCGCGACGCAGTTCGACCAGCGCGAACGCGACGCCGAAAGCCGCGACGACGGCGAGCAGCCAGGGTTCGGTACCCGGGTCCATCAGGAAGAACAGGAGCGCGAGCAGGGTCGCGGAGAACAGCGCGATGCCCAGGACGTCGATCGGCTTCGCCGTGCGCTCGCCGCGGTCGTCCTTCGGCACCCATAGCAGCGCCAGCACCAGCGACAGCCCGGCGAGCGGGATGTTCACGGCGAAGATCGCCGGCCAGCCGAAGAGGCCGATCAGCAGCCCGCCGAGCGTCGGGCCGATCACCATCACCGTCTGCGCGGACATCGACAGCACGGCGAGCACGCGCGCGGGCACGCCCTGGCCGCTCGCTTCCGCGTGGTGGCGCAGCACGGCCATCGCGGCGGGGAAACCGGCGCACGTGCCGAGACCCAGGACGACCCGCACGCCGGTCAGCCAGCCGACCGAAAGCGGGATCATCCCCGCGATCCCCGCGATGATCACCAGCACCGCCCCGCCGAGCAGGACTCGCCGCGCGCCGTAGCGGTCCACCAGCAGCCCGACCACCGGCTGCCCGACCGCGGTGGCCAGGTAGAGCGCCGAGATCAGCCAGGCCGTCCGGCCGGGGCCGGCGCCGAAGCTCTGCCCGATCGGCACGAGCGCGACGGCGATGAGGGTGGAGTTGATCGGGTTGAGCACCGCGCCGGCCACCAGCGGGGTGACCAGGCGGGTGCCGAACTTCGCGGGGGCGGTGACGGTGCTCGTGAGAAGTCCCTTCAGTGCTGGGCGACGCGCTGCAGCAGCGGCAGCGCGTGGGTGACGGCGTCGAGCTCGGCGGGGGACAGCGCGTCCACCAGCGCCAGGGCCAGCCACTCGTCGCGGTGCTGCAGGATGCCGCGCACGGTGTCGGCGCCGGCCTCGGAAAGGCTGATCACCACGCGTCGCCGGTCGGCCGGATCGGGCGTGCGGGCGAGGTACCCGAGCTCGTCGAGGACGCCGAGGGTCGCGGCCATCGACTGCTGCCGGACGTGTTCGGCGGCCGCGAGCTCACCTTGGGTGGCGGGGCCGTCGCGGTGGAGCCGGTTGAGCACGGCGGACTGCGACGGCGTGAGGATCCCGGCGTTGTCGACCTGGCGCAGCCGGCGGTGCAGCTGCCCGACGACCGCGCGGATCCAGCCGGCGCTCTCGGCTACGTGTGCGGGTACTTCGCCCATACACACAGGTTAACTGTACAGTCCAGACTGTGCATCTGGATGTGACGCACTCCCTGCCGGGAGCGCGGGTGGGTCAGTGGCAGCCGTCGAGGGTCGGCACCGGGTACTTCGGGTCGTAGTAGCCGGGCGCGTCCTGGTCGTCGCCCGTCGACGGGCCGGACGGCGGATTGGCGTAGCCGGGAGCCAGGAAGCCTTCCCGGGCGGCGGCGCAGCCGACCGACGAAGTCGCGCTTTGGCCGCCGTCGAGCCACAGCCCCCGGCTGGACTTCGCGACGCCGGAGCCGGTGACCACCACATACGTCTCATCGACCCGCAGGAAGCTGACGATCTCGTTCGGACTGGTCAGCGATTCGGGGTGGACGTTGTCGAAGGCGTAGGCGACGACGTACTTCGCGTCCACGGCCAGTTCGCCGGGCTTTTCGCCGGCGTGCGCGGTGAGCGTGCCGAAGGTGCGGGGCCCCGCGTCGAGCAGGTGGTAGCCGTCGGCGATCTCGGTCAGGTAGGAGTCGAAGCCGGCTTTGTCCTTCGCCGGTTTCTCGGTCAGCCAGGGCGTCATCTGCTCGCGCTGGTCCGGGGCGAAGAGTGCGAGGTAGGCCTTCGGATCGTGCGAGAACAGCACCGCGGGCTCGAGGTGGGCGGCGGTGATGGCCCGGCGGGCCTGCGCGTACGCGTCGGCGACCGCCTCGGCCTTGAACGGGCCGACCGCTGCCGCGGCGGGCGAAGTGATGCCGCCGACGCCCTTGGTCCAGTTCTGGGCGGGCGTGTTCACGTACGGCTCGGCCAGGTCGACATGGGCGTACTGCGCCACCTGCGTCGGGTTCGGCGTCTCCGGGGCGGCCTCTCGCGCCGGGGCCCGGCGGCCGACGAGCACGATCGCCGTCGTCGTCACGGCGAGGATCGCCACCAGCACGCCGAGTATCCACCAGCGGCGGTGCGGTTTCCGGGCACCGCGCTTGCGCTGCTTGCGGAGCTGCTTGCGGTCCTTCTTGGCCCCCAGCCAGGCATCGGTCCGCGCGTGCTTGCGCCACTCCGGGTCCATCAGGTCCGGGTGCGAGTCGAGCAGGTCGTCGTCGTCCACGTGCTTTCCCCCCCAGTCGATGCCTGATCATCGACAGCGGGGGAAGATCGTTACGACCCGAAGAACAGGAACGGGTCCTCGTTGACGCCGACGCCCTGGATCTGGTGCACGACGATCGCCGCCACGACCAGGACGACGACCAGCGCCAGCGCGAGCACGCCGGGCCACCGGCTGTGTCCCGGCTGGTGACCGCCGGTGCGGCGCTCGTGCTTGCGGCGCTTCTTGAGCTCCTTCTTCGCGCCCAGCCAGGCGTCCCGCTCGGCGTGCTGCTGCCAGTCGGGGTTCATCAGGTCGGGGTGCGTCTCCAAGCGCCGATCGTCCGGATCCTGCGGCTGCTGAGGCTGTGCCATCCCGAGTGCCTTCCCCCTGGGTGACCCGCCGTGACGGGTTCGTAGACTTGTCCATTGTGACCGAGAACGCTCCGCAGCAGACCACCGACCTTCCGGGTGCCTGGGACCCGGCCGCCGAGGAAGCACCGATGTACGACCGCTGGGTAGCGGCCGGGTACTTCACGGCCGACGCCTCGTCGGAGAAGCCGCCGTTCTCGATCGTACTGCCGCCCCCGAACGTCACCGGTTCCCTGCACATGGGCCACGCGCTCAACCACACCCTGATGGACGCGATGAGCCGCCGCCGTCGCATGCAGGGCTACGAGGTGCTGTGGCTGCCGGGCATGGACCACGCGGGCATCGCGACGCAGAACGTCGTCGAGCGCCAGCTGGCCGGCGAGGGCCTTTCGCGCCACGACCTGGGCCGCGAGAAGTTCGTCGAGCGCGTCTGGGAGTGGAAGGCCGAGTACGGCGGCAGGATCCTCGGCCAGATGAAGCGCCTCGGCGACGGCGTCGACTGGTCGCGCGAGCGCTTCACCATGGACGAGAACCTGTCCAAGGCCGTCCAGACGGTGTTCAAGAACTTCTTCGACGAGGGCCTGATCTACCGCGCCGAGCGGATCATCAACTGGTGCCCGCGCTGCCAGACCGCGCTCTCGGACATCGAGGTCGACCACAACGACGACGACGGCGAGCTCGTGTCGATCCGCTACGGCGACGGCGACACCGCGATCGTGGTCGCGACGACCCGCGCGGAGACGATGCTGGGTGACACCGCGGTCGCCGTCCACCCGGACGACGAGCGGTACGCGCACCTGGTCGGCACCGAGGTCGAGCTGCCGCTGACCGGCCGCCGCATCCCGATCGTGGCCGACAAGCACGTCGACCCCGAGTTCGGTACCGGCGCGGTCAAGGTGACCCCGGCGCACGACCCGAACGACTTCGAAATCGGCCGCCGCCACGACCTGCCGATGCTGACGATCATGAACGAGCGCGCGGAGATCACCGCGCCCGGGCCGTTCGAGGGGCTCGACCGGTTCGAGGCGCGCCCGGCGGTCGTCGCCGCGCTGCGCGAGGCCGGCCGGATCGTGGCCGAGAAGCGCCCGTACGTCCACGCGGTCGGGCACTGCTCGCGCTGCGACACGGTCGTCGAGCCGCGGCTGTCGCTGCAGTGGTGGGTCAAGGTCGAGGAGCTGGCCAAGCTGGCCGGCGACGCGGTCCGCGACGGCCGCACGAAGATCCACCCGCCGGAGCTGGGCAAGCGGTACTTCGACTGGGTCGACAACATGCACGACTGGACGATCTCGCGCCAGCTGTGGTGGGGCCACCGGATCCCGGTGTACTACGGCCCGGACGGTGAAGTGGTGTGCGTCGGACCGGACGAGCAACCGCCGTCCGGTGAAGGCTGGACGCAGGACCCGGACGTGCTCGATACCTGGTTCTCCTCGGGCCTGTGGCCGATGTCGACGCTGGGCTGGCCCGCCTCTTCGGAGGATCTGGCCAAGTTCTATCCGACCAGCGTCCTGTCGACGGGCTACGACATCCTGTTCTTCTGGGTCGTCCGGATGATGATGTTCGGCGTGCACCAGATGGACGGCAAGCAGCCGTTCGACCACGTGTACCTGCACGGGCTCATCCGCGACGCGAACGGCAAGAAGATGTCGAAGTCGCGCGGCAACGTGATCGACCCGCTGGAGTGGATGGACGCCTACGGCGCGGACGCCACCCGGTTCACCCTGGCCCGCGGCGCGAACCCAGGTGCGGACATGGCCCTGGCCGACGAGTGGGCGGCGGGCTCCCGCAACTTCTGCACGAAGCTGTGGAACGCGACGAAGTTCGCGATGATGAACGGGGCTTCGGTCACTGCTCCGCTGCCTGCTGCCGCGGATCTGACCGAGGCGGACCGCTGGATCCTGGGCCGTCTCGGCGCGCTGGTGTCCGAAGTGGACGGCCTGTTCGAGGACTTCCAGTTCGCGAAGGTGGCGGGCGCGCTCTACCAGTTCACCTGGAACGAGCTGTGCGACTGGTACCTGGAGCTGGCGAAGGTCCAGCTGTACCAAGGGGATTCCTCCCGGGTCACCGCGACCCGCTCGGTCCTGGGGCACGTGCTGGACACGGTGCTCAGGCTGCTGCACCCGTTCATCCCGTTCATCACGGAGAAGCTCTGGACGGCCCTGACCGGCGGCGAGTCGCTGGTGATCGCCGCGTGGCCTTCACCCGCGGCCGGCTACGCGGACGCGGTGGCCGACGCCCGGATCGCGGACGTCCAGAAGCTGGTGACGGAGATCCGCCGGTTCCGCGCGGACCAGGGGTTGAAGCCGGGCCAGAAGGTGGCATCCCGGCTTGCGGGTTACACGGGTGGTCACGAGTCGGCGATCCGCTCGCTCGTCCGGCTGACCGAGCCCGCGGAGGACTTCGCGGCGAGCGCGTCCCTCGAGGTGGCCCTGGCGGACGGCGTGGTGACGGTGGAGCTGGACCTGTCGGGCACGGTCGACGTGGCGGCGGAGCGCAAGAGGCTGGAGAAGGACCTCGCGGCGGCCCGGAAGGAGCTGACCCAGACGGAGGCGAAGCTGGGCAACGAGGCGTTCATCGCGAAGGCCCCGGAGCACGTGGTCGGCAAGATCAAGACGCGCCAGGAGACGGCGGTGGCGGACATCGACCGCATCACGGCGAGGTTGGCGGCGCTGCCCGCTTCCTGAGGCGCTTGACCGAAGCCCGGCACTCCCTCGCGGAGTGCCGGGCTTTGTCGTACCCCTTCGGTAGCCTGGAAATCGGGGGCTGCTCAGCCCGCCTCGATGGTCCGCGCCGCTTCGATCAACGCCACCAGCTCCGGGGTCAACCGCCGTTCCGACGGTGTCGCCAAGTACGTCTGCATTCGCGGCGAAGGCTCCACCAGCGGCCGGAAGGCCACGCCCGGGATCGGCAGCAGATTCGCGTGCGCCCGGTAGAACACCGTCCAGTGTGGACGGCCGAAACCCAGCGTCCCCAACGTGTCCTGCGCCGTCGTGAACTCCTTGCCCAGTACCGGCTCGAACCCGGCCTCCCGGCAGCACGACACGACCAGGTCGTGCAACGGCTGATTCCGCGAAGGCGAACTGAGCCGCGCGGGAAGTGAAGCCAGCGAAGCAAAGGAAACTTCCGAAGAAGAAGCCAATGGATGAGACGCGGGCAACGCCACCAGCACCTCGTCCATCCACAAGGGAGTGAAGTCGAGGCCGGAAGCGGGCCACGAGCCCCGCACGATGGTCGCGGAAAGCGAACCCTCCCGGACCCGCTGGAGGCGCTGCGCCGTCGGTGCGTGGACCAGCTCCAGCGAAGCCGAAGGCGCCAGCCGGGCGAACGCGCCCAGCAGTACGTCCAGCCGGTCACCCAAGCCCTCGCTCGTCCCCAAGCGGACCGAAGACCCGGAAGAGCGGAACTCGGACACCGAATCCGCCGCCCGGTCGGCCGCCGCCAGCACCGCGAGCGCGTGCGGCAGGAACCGCTGTCCCGCCTCGGTGAGCGCCACCGAACGCGTCGAACGGGCGAACAGCGTCACGCCCAGTGCACGTTCCAGCCGCCGGACCTGCTGGCTCACCGCCGGCTGGACGATGTGCAGGCGCTCCGCCGCCCGGCCGAAGTGCAGCTCCTCGGCCACCGTCACGAAGTACCTCAGCTGGCGAAGCTCCACGGAAGACCCCATTCATCAGCGATCGTGATGAGTGTAGGAGCCGGCTGGCCCTCGATACGGGAACGTCCGGAGGCGACGCTCGGGACATGCCTTACGCAAACGTCAACACCACCCGCCTCTACTACGAAGACGCCGGCGAAGGTCCCGCCCTGCTGTTGCTGCACGGCTGGGGCGCCAGCGGCCGCGTCTGGCAGTCGTGCCTGCCGGACCTCGTGCGCGACCACCGCGTCGTCACCCTCGACTGGCGCGGGTGCGGCCGCTCGGACCGGCCGCTCGAGGGCAACACCATCGAGGGTGCCGTCGGAGACCTCGCCACGGTCATCGAAGAACTGGCGATCAAGCCCGTCGTCGTCGGCTCCAGCATCGCCGGTGTCTTCGCCACCGAACTGGCGCTCGAACGCCCCGAGCTGGTCGAGCACGTCGTCGCGGTCGACAGCCCCG
This sequence comes from Amycolatopsis sp. NPDC028719, assembly GCF_055565395.1. Classification (NCBI taxonomy): domain Bacteria; kingdom Bacillati; phylum Actinomycetota; class Actinomycetes; order Pseudonocardiales; family Pseudonocardiaceae; genus Amycolatopsis; species Amycolatopsis sp. NPDC028719. The sequence continues at coordinate 824,123 of NZ_JBVHUL010000003.1, read as the reverse complement.
GCTACTGGCCGAGCACCGGCATGCGCGAAACCGTGCACGAGCTGCGGAAGAAGCTCGTCGACGACCGCTTCGGCACCGTCGCCGGCTGGGTGCCGGGCTGGTTCGGCCCGAAAGCCTCGCCCGGCCTCGTCGACTGGACCGTCCGCCAGCTGCTCGACTCGGGCGTCTACATCGACGCGCTGTTCACCGAGATCACCGCCTACGACCCGCGGCCCCGGCTGAAGGACCTCAAGGTCCCGATCACCTACCTGCACGGCGAGGTCGACGCCCAGATCCCCCTCGAAGTCCCGCGGAACTGCGCTGCCGAGACACCCGGCGCCCGGGTGCACGTCCTCGCCGGCTGCGGCCACATCCCGCACCAGGAGGACCCGCGGGCGTTCACGGCCGCCCTCCGCGCGATCACGGCCTGAAGGAGACGACCGTGCCCGAAGTGACCTGTGAAGACACCGTCGTCCACTACGACCGGACCGGCGACGGCCCCGCGCTGCTCCTGCTGCACGGCACCGCCGCCTCCCGCGAGCAGTGGGCGCCGCTGACGGCGAAAGCGACCCGCTTCACCGTCCTGGCCCCGGACTTCCCCGGCTCCGGCCGGACCACCGACCGCGGCGGCCCGATCACCGTCGAGGACCTCGCCGCGCAGGCCGAAGCCGTCCTGGACCACGCGGGAGCCGGCGCCGCCCACGTCGTCGGCCATTCGCTGGGCGCCGTCGTGGCGGCTCACCTGGCCGGTACGCGCCCGAGTCGCGTCCGGAAAGCGGTCCTGCACGCCGCTTGGCCCGTCACCGACACGAGGCAGGACGCCGAGTTCCGGTACTGGCTCGACCTGCTCGAAACCGGGACGTTCGCCCGGATGCTGCCGCTGATGGCGTTCGGCCCGCGTTACTGGGAGCAGGCCACCGCCGAGAGCAACGAACAGCTGGTCAAGACCCTGGGCACGATGATCGAGCCGGGCACGGACCGGCAGATCGAAGCCGACCGGGCCGTCGACCTGCGGGCCGTGCTCCCGAAGATCACCGCACCGGTGCTGGTGCTCGGCAGCGCGCACGACCGGCTGATCACGGCGGAGCAGCAGCGGCAGCTGGTCGCCGCGATCCCGCACGCGCGCGCCGCCGCGATCGACGCCGGGCACGGTGCCCCGGCCGAGCTGCCGGACGAGTTCGCCCGGATCGTGCTGGACTTCGTGACCGACCCCGACCAGATGCTCTGAAGGCCACCTTCAGAGGCGTCAGCGCAGGGACTTGAGGATCACCGCCGCCACCCCGGCCATCCCGGCCTTGAGCGGGTGGTAGGCCGCGGCGACGAAGATGTTCTGGTCCTTGCCGTTGATCCACGCCGAACCGCGCGCGCAGGCGTCGTGGCCGCGCGACGGGCCGAAGGTGTCCACGAACTCCGCGTTCCCGTCCCCGTCCACGGCGTCGGCCAGCATCCGGTTCAGCGCTTCCTCGACGCTGCTCAGCCACGCGTAGTCACCGTCGGCGAACGGCAGCACGTCCGGGCAGTAGCCCTTCTCCGGCGCGATCCGCGGGTAGCCGACCACCAGCACCCGCGCCCGCGGCGACCGCTCGTGGATCGCGGCGAGCACCGCCTCGACCCGCGGCCCGATGTTGTCGATCGACGAGGTGACCGAGCCGGCGAAGTGCTTCTCGCAGGGGTTGCCCGTCGGGTCGCCCGCCCGCAGGCCCGGGCACGTCGAGATCAAGCTGCCGAACACGCCGTAGTCGTTGCCGCCGATGCCGAGCGTGACCAGGTCGGTGTCGATCCGCAGCGCGCCCAGCTGGGGCGGGTTGGTGCCGTTGAACGGCACACCCTGGGACTTGGTCATCGAGCCGGTGTCGGCGCCGGCGCAGCTGACGTCGGTGAACCGCCCGGCGTGCAGCGCCGCGGCCAGCACCGACGGGTAGTTCGCGGTGGACCGCCCGCAGCCCAGGGGGTCGAGCCGCTGGACCGGGATGAAGGGCCCGGAGGTGTAGGAGTCGCCGAGGGCGACGTAGCTGCCGATGCTCGCCGCGGAGGCGGCGGTGGCCGACGCCGGCAGCAGGATGGCTGCCGAGGCGACGGCGATGAGCAGCCGGGTGATGCGCATGAAGACCCCGTTCTCGCTGGTGGAAACGCTGCTTCCACATCTAGCGAGCCCCGGACGGCGAGGGTGCGGACTTCACCCGCCTGTCGGGTCACCTTCGCCGTGCTCACGGTAAGTGATCAGCGTCCGCCAGAAGAGCAACGACCGGACGGTGCTCCCGGGCAGCAGCCGGGCCGCCTCGCGGCGCATCTCGGCCATGGTCGGGAAGTCGTCGACGACCGGGGCCTTCGGGCCGTCCTCGCCGCCGCCGTTCAGCCGCTCGCCGGCGTAGACGACCAGCCGCGCGAGCGCGTTGAGCGGGACCGCCGCGATCGCCCGCGCCCAGTCCACGGGCGTGCTCGGTTTCGCCGGGCCGAGCACCACGAGCACGCCGCCGGGCACCAGGGCGCGGCGCAGCTTCGCGACCGTTTCGAACGGCATGTGGTGCAGGGACGCGAGGCACGAGATGAAGTCGTAGTGCGCTTCGGGCAGGGGATCGGTGGTGACGTCCGCCTGCCGGTAGACGATCTTCCCCGGCCCCGGCGAACCGAGGCCCGCCGCCGCTTCGACCATCGCGGCCGAGACGTCGACCGCCTCCACCGCCATGCCGGTGGCAGCCAGCCGACGCGCGAACCGGCCGGTGCCGCAGCCGACGTCCAGCGCGATCCCCGGTCCGGGCGGCAGCAGGTCCAGCAGCAGCGGGTGGTAGTGGTCGTTGTGGTTGAACGGCATGGGTCGAGAGTGCCACCTGTCACGCACGTAGACTCGGAAGCCAGTGCGAAAACCCCAGGCCGGAGGAGATTCAGTGCCGCAGGATGAGACAGGTCGCAGGCCGGACCTGTCGGATCTGGACAGCTTCGCGGGTGTCGACGAGCTCGGTGCCGAAGGGTACGAGGACTCGGACGACCACGACCCGGAGCTGGACGCGCGGGACACCGCGTTCGACGTCGGCGGCGGCTCGCGCGGCGGGATCGGCGGGGTCGGCCAGCTCGGCGACAACCTCGCCACCGGCCCGGTGCCCGACCTGACCGTGCCCGAGGACACCGAGCTGCACGAGCTCGACGACCAGGGCGAACCCGAGGCGTACGGCAGCCCGGACGGGCCCGAGGCCCGCCGCGAGCTGATGGCCGTCGAGGCCGAGCTGAACCAGCGTTGGCCGGAGACGAAGATCGAGCCTTCGCTGACCCGCATCTCCGCGCTGACGCAGCTGCTGGGCGAGCCGCACCGCGGCTACCCGGTGCTGCACATCGCGGGCACGAACGGCAAGGGCTCCACGGCCCGCATGATCGACGCGCTGCTGACCCGGATGGGCCTGCGCGTCGGCCGCTACACGAGCCCGCACCTGCAGCTGGTCACCGAGCGGATCGCGCTCGACGGCGCGCCGATCTCGGCCGCGCGCTACGCCGAGCTGTGGCACGACATCGCGCCGTACGTGGCCATGGTGGACGGTGCCGCCGCGGACGGCGTCGCGATGAGCAAGTTCGAGATCCTCACCGGGATGGCGTTCGCCGCGTTCGCCGACGCGCCGGTGGAGGCCGCCGTGCTCGAAGCGGGCCTGGGCGGCGCCTGGGACGCGACGAACGTCGCGGACGGCGCCGTCGCGGTCATCACGCCGATCGGCATCGACCACGTCGAATACCTCGGCCCGGACATCCTCGGCGCGGCCCGGGAAAAGGCGGGCATCATCAAGGCCGGTTCGGTCGCGGTGATCGCCGAGCAGGACCCCGAAGTGCAGAAGGTACTGCTGGAGCGCGCCGTCGAGGTCGACGCGGCGGTCGCCCGCGCGGGCAGCGAGTTCGGCGTGCTGGAGCGCGAAGTCGCCGTCGGCGGGCAGCTGCTCAAGCTGCAGGGCCTCGGCGGCGTCTACGACGACATCTTCCTGCCGCTGCACGGCGCCCACCAGGCCGCGAACGCCGCGCTCGCGCTGGCGGCGGTCGAGGCGTTCTTCGGCGCGGGCAAGGACAAGCAGCTGGTCGTCGAGGCCGTCCGCGAGGCGTTCGCCGAGGTCGAGACGCCGGGCCGGCTGGAGCGGGTCCGCGCGGCCCCCGCGGTGATGATCGACGCGGCCCACAACCCGCACGGCGCCCGCGCGCTCGCGGCGACCGTGGCCGAGGAGTTCGCCTTCCGCCGCCTCGTCGCGGTGGTCGGCGTGATGGCCGAGAAGGACGCCCACGGCATCCTCGACGCGCTGGAGCCGGTGGTGTCCGACATCGTCGTGACGCGCAACTCCTCGCCGCGCGCGATGCCGCTGGAAGAGCTGAACCAGCTGGCCATCTCGGTGTTCGGCGAAGATCGGGTGGTCGCCGAGACCGACCTGGAGACGGCGATCGAGACGGCGGTCGCGCTCGTGGAGACCAGCGACGACCCCGAAGAGCCCCTCGCGGGCGGCGGCGTGCTCGTCACCGGCTCGGTGGTCACCGTCGGCGAGACGCGCACGCTGTTCGGGAAGGAGCCGGCGTGAGCGAGACCCCGGAAACTCCCCAGGCTCCGGAAGCGCCCAAGCCGAAGGACCCGATGAAGGGCTTCCGCGGCGTGATGTCGGGGACGCTGATCATGGAGGCGATCACGGTCGCCCTGGCCCTGCCGGTGGTGAACAAGCTCGGCGGCGGGATCAGCACCGGCACCGGCTGGACGGTGCTGGCCGTCGCGCTGGTGCTGGTCGTGACGTGCGGGTTCGTGAAGAAGCCGTGGGCGGTGCCGCTCATCCTCGCCCTGCAGGTGGTGCTGATCGCGCTGGTGTTCTGGCTGCCGGCGATCTCCGTGCTGGGCGTGGTGTTCCTGGCGATCTGGCTGTGGCTGCTGTGGCTGCGCAAGGACGTCGCCCGCCGCATGGCGGCCGGCACCCTCGCGAGCCAGCAGCAGCCCCAGCCCTGACCGTCACGGGTGCTGGCACTCCCGCACCCGGGCGGTGACGGCGTCGAGCGCGTCGAGGGCGTCGGCGGGGACGTCGAGGCGGTAGATCCGGTGCGGGCCCGCCCGGCTCACCGTCAGCAGGCGGGCGTCGAGCAGGATCCGCAGGTGCCGCGACACCGTCGACTGCGGTAGCCCGAGCTCCGCCTGCACCTCGCCGACCGTGGCGGAGCCACCGCGCTCGAGGAACACGCCGATGACCCGCACCCGGGTCGCTTCGCCGAGCGCCCGCAACACCGGCAGCGCCGTGGTGAGCGCGTCCTCGATCATCCGGCGACCTCCTCGGCCGAGTACAGCAGCTCGTCGAGCTCGCCGGCCGGGAGGCCGTGGCGGCCGGCCAGGTCCGCCCAGTCACGCAGCATCCGGACAGTCTGCCCGCCGTGTCCGCCGAAGTGCCCGCGGAGGTAGTGCTGCACGTCGAAGGGCGCCAGCTGGGGGAGCACGGACAGTGCCGCGCGCACGGCGAGCGGGCGCACCGGACGCGGGCGCGGGCCGCCGAACCCGGCGGCGACGGCGGCGCGCGCCTGGGTCGCGGCGGCCGCGAGCAGCCGTGAAGACCGTCGCGCGGCCGCGAGGTCGAAGCCCACGGCGTGCAGCCCGGCCACGACGGGCATCGTGCCCGCCGCGGCCACCAGCGGAGCTGCGAGCGGTGCGGTCCGCGCCCACCGCGGCCGGGGGAACAAGGACCGCAGCGAGGCCGACGCGGGACCGGCGACGGTGAACCGGGCCCGGGCCGGCGGCCACCACCACGCCGGATCGGCGCCACCGGCGAAGAACTCGGGAACCACCAGGCCCCATGGCCGGTCGCCCGCCAGCTCGCGCAGCAGCTCCACCTCGGAAGGCACCTGCGTGACCGCGGCGACGACTGCCGCCGACGACCGGCCGAGCAGCTCGGCCACCCCTGGCGAGGCGGGCGAGGCCGTGCTGATCACCACGTCCCATCCCGCTCCCCGGTCCTCGACCGTCGTCAGGTCGACGCTTCGCCGGCCGACCCGCCGGGCGGGGCCCACGGTGCGGAGCCGGCGGCTCCCGGCGAGCAGGGTGTCGCCGGTCCGCTCGCGCACCGCGAACCCGACCCGGTGACCGCCGGCCATGGACGTCGCCAGGACCTGGGCCACCGGGCCCTTTCCCACCACGAGAACACGCATGCCGAGCAGTATATCCGCATATCCGGATATAGTGTCGTCCAGTTCAGCGCAGCACGACGACCCGCAGCGCGGGAGAGCGCAGGATGTCGGCTTCGCAGAAGCGTTCCTTCACCCATTCACCCCGGCTGTAGAGCTTCGTCTGGTCGCTGAAGTACGGCGAGTTCGGGTTCGCCGACTGCGAGTACGTCAGCACCGTTGAGGAGTCCGGGCACGCGCGCCCGCGGAAACCGACCACCTGGATGTAGCTGGACCCGTGCTGGACCTCCACGTTGCCGCGCGCGGGATCCCACACCGGCGTGATCACGTTGAGCACGCCCAGGAAGCCCGGCCCGCCGTGGATCGGGATGCGCTCGCCGTTGCGGGTGACCGCCTGGCCGTCACGCAGCTTCGCGTCCGGGGCCAGCCCGGCCGTGCGCAGCTCCACCAGCGCGTCGCCGAACGCTTTCCGCACGTCCGCGTTGCCGGTGTTGAGCGTGTTCGGCGTGGTCAGCGGCGCCTTCGGATCGAAGGGCACCGAGAACCGGTCGACGTTGCCGAGCCGCGCCGCGAACCGCTGGAACAGCAGCGAACCCCGCGTGTCGAGCGTGTACGTGTGGTCCCAGTTCGCGATCGCCGAGCACGCCGGCCCGACCGGCACCGGACCGGACGACGACGGCGCCTGCCCGCCCGGGAACGACGCGCACAGCTTCGCCAGGTCCGCCGCCGTCAGGTCGGCGAACAGGCTGTGGCCGGCGAAGAGCATCTTCTTCATCGAGTCCGTCGTGAACCCGCCCTTCTCGGCGGTGAGCAGCGCCTCCCGCGTGCGCGGCGAGCGTTCGGTGCCGATGTCCCCGACGATGTGCGGGTAGCCCGTGATCGGCGCCTTCGCGTTGGCCAGCCAGGCGCTGTCGTTCGCGTTCAGCTCGTAGTCCCGGCTTTGCTGCCGCGGCAGCCGCGACGGCGCGAAGATGCCCGGCTCGAGCGCGCCGGGGTCGGAACCCCACCGGCACGACGACTTCGAACCGTCCAAAATGGCCAGTCCGACGTCCGGGAAAGTCTGCCTTCCCAGGGGAGTGCTGCAGACTTCGGCCTGCTCGTCGGTGACGTGCGGGACGACCTGGATGTCGGCGTAGAGCGCGTTGCCCGCCCGGTCGGTGGCGATGGTGTTGACCCACGGGACGCCCTGCGTGCGGCTCAGCGCGCCGACGATGTCGGCCGTGCTGCGGGCCTGGTCGAGCTCGAACCACGTGTTGAGCCCGCGCATGTTCGTCGCGTTGGCGTCCCGCACGGTGTACGCCGACTTCGTGGTCCACGGCAGCGGAATGCCCTGGAAGTCGCTCAGCACCGGCCCGTAGCGCGTCGACCAGAAGGTCTGGCGCACCGGCTTCAGCGCGCCGTCGGCCTGGCGCACCTGGACGGTGACCTCGCGGGACGTCATCTTCTCGGGCTTGCCGTCGACGAGGTAGGTCGTCGGGTCACCCGCCTTCAGCGGCACCTCGAACAACCCGAACGTGACCGGCGTGGACACCGTGTGCGTCCAGGCCGCGTCCGCGGTGTGCCCGATCTGGACGAACGGCATGCCGAGCAGGCTCGCGCCGGCGACGTCGAGCCGGCCGGGAATGGTCAGCTGGCTCTGCCAGAACCGGCGTCCGGCGTGCCACGGGTAGTGCGGGTTGCCGAGCAGCACGCTGCCCTGGCCGGCCGCGGTCGAGTCCGCGCCGACGGCGATGCCGTTGCTGCCGAGCCCGCTGCCGTTCAGCGCTTGGGCCACCTTCGCCGACAGTTGCGCGCCGGTGCCCGGGGCGGGCGTCGCGCCGGACGGCGGCGCCGTGAACAGGCCTTCGGTGACGACGCCCTGGCCACCGGTGACCGCGATGGCGTAGAAGTGCCGGTAGAAGTCCTGCTCGGTGATCGGCCGCACCCAGCCGGCGCCGCGGCAGGCCGGATCGGAGATGCCGGCGCGGCCGGTGCGCGCGAGGTAGGCGTTGAACCCCTGGACGTAGCCGGAAACGACTTCGCGGACTTCCCGGCGCGGCCCCAGCGGCGCGGGTTGCGCGACCAGCCGGTCGACGACATGGGAGTCGTTGATCTGCTGGAAGAACAGGTCACTGTGCAGGTTGCTCTCCGCCTCGGACAGCGACGGGTAACCGCCACCCTCCGGGCCGAAGTACCGCGACCGCTGCCCGCTCACCGTGAGGTAGATGCTCGCGAGCTCGCAGACGTTGTCGGTCGCCGCCGCGAAGCCGTACCCGTAACCGAGTCCGGCGTAGTCCTTCGCGACGATGTGCGGGATGCCGTGTTCGGTGTAGCGGAGCACGGCTCGGGCGTTGCCTTGTTCGCCGGCTTCCGCGATGCCGGTCGCCAGTGTGGAGACGGTGAGTGCCGCTGTCAGAACCGCCAGGGTTTTCCTGAATGGTCTCATCTGACCCCCTTGTCGTGATCGCCACGCTACCGAGGGAGACGGCGCGCGGACATGGGGGAAAACCCGGGGATCCGTTCACCCGCACGCCATCCGGCGTTGGCCGGGGCGGGATAGAAACCGCGCATGACCGAACCGACCCACCACTCCCGCCGCACCCTGCTCAAGGCCGGGCTCACCGGCGCCGCCGCCGGTCTCGTGCTGCCTTCGACGGCCTTCGCCGCGACCCCGCTGCTGCGCGGCGGCCGGCCGGTGCTCACCCACGGCGTCCAGTCCGGCGACGTCACGCCCGGCTCGGCGATCGTCTGGTCGCGGGCCGACCGGCCGTCGCGGCTGGTCGTCGAGATCGCGCGCGACCCCTCGTTCCGGCACGCCCGCCGCGTGCCCGGCCCGCTCGCCGGGCCGGCCACCGGCGGGACCGGGCAGGTCCGCGTCGCCGGTCTCGCGCCCGGCACCGAGTACCACTACCGCGTCACGGCGGAGTCCCTCGACGGGCGCGCGACGAGCGAGCCGCTGACCGGCCGGTTCGCCACCGCCCCGGTGGGCCGCCGCGACACCCGGATCCTGTGGTCGGGCGACGTCGTCGGCCAGAGCTGGGGGATCAACCCGGACCTGGGCGGCATGACGATCTTCTCCGCGATGGCCGCCCGCCGGCCCGACCTCTTCCTGCACAGCGGCGACACGGTGTACGCGGACGGCCCGCTGACGGAGACGGTCACCCTGCCCGGCGGCCGCACGTGGCGCAACGTCGTCACGGCGGAGAAGTCCAAGGTCGCCGAGACCCTCGACGAGTACCGCGGCCAGCACGCGTACAACCGCCTCGACACCCACTTCAAGCGCTTCGCCGCGCAGGTGCCGGTCTACGCCCAGTGGGACGACCACGAGGTCTTGAACAACTGGTACCCGGGCGAGATCCTCGACCTCCCGGCCTACACCGAAAAGCGCGTCGACGTGCTCGCGCCGCGGGCGTACCAGGCGTTCCACGAGTGGCACCCGATCGACGCTCGCCAGGCCGTCGACGGCCGTGTCTACCGCAGTTTCCGGTACGGCTCACGGGCCGAGATCTTCGTGCTGGACATGCGAACCTACCGCGACGCGAACACCGCGGACCAGACGAAGCCGGGCTACATCCTCGGCGACCGGCAGGCGCGCTGGCTGGCCGACGCGCTCGGCCGCAGCACGGCGACGTGGAAGATCGTCCAGGCGGACATGCCGCTCGGCCTGGTCGTCCCGGACGGCACCGCGATCGAAGCGGTGGCGAACAACCTGCCGGGCGCGCCGGGCGGGCGCGAGACGGAACTGGCGTGGGTGCTGCGGGAGATCCAGCGCCGTCGCGTCCGCAACGTGGTCTGGCTGACGGCGGACGTCCACTACACGGCGGCGCACCACTATTCGCCGGACCGCGCGGCCTTCCCGGACTTCGACCCGTTCTGGGAGTTCGTGTCCGGGCCGCTGAACGCGGGGGCGTTCGGCCCGAACGCGCTCGACCCGACGTTCGGCCCGGAGGCGGTGTTCGTCCACGCCCCACCGGTCGCGAACACGGCCCCGATCGACGGCTTCCAGCACTTCGGCGAGCTGAACATCGACGGCGCCGGCGGAGATCTCACGGTGGACCTGAGGGATGCCACCGGGGCGTCGCTGTGGTCGAAGAAGCTGCACCCGCAGGGCCGCTGAGGAGGGTCGGCTACGCTCACGCGCACCGATACGCACCAATGACATCCGGGGCTCCGTCCCGAGCCGGGGGCTCCGCCACCCGGACCCCCGAAGAGCAGCAGCAAGGAGAAACACCGTCGTGACTGAACGCACGCTGGTCCTCGTCAAGCCCGATGGCGTCGCGCGCGGCCTCGTCGGCGAGGTCGTCTCGCGGATCGAGCGCAAGGGCCTGAAGCTCGCCGCCCTCGAGCTGCGGACCGTTCCGCAGGCACTGGCCGAGGAGCACTACGCCGAGCACAAGGAGCGTGCGTTCTTCGGCGACCTGCTGGAGTTCATCACCTCGGGCCCGCTGGTCGCGCTCGCCGTCGAAGGCCCGCGCGCCATCGCCGCGTTCCGCCAGCTGGCCGGCGGCACCGACCCGGTCGAGAAGGCCACCCCGGGCACCATCCGCGGCGACTTCGCGCTGGAGACCCAGTACAACCTGGTCCACGGCTCGGACTCGCCGGAGTCGGCCGAGCGCGAGCTGAAGCTCTGGTTCCCCGACCTGTGATCGGCACCGGGGCCACGCCCGCGCGTGGTCCCGGTTCTCCCCAGGAGCACCCGTGACGACGATGCCGTTCCCCGCCCGCGAGTACCTGCCGGTGCTGCGCGAGCTGACCAGCGCGTTCGCCGAGCGGCTGCGCACCGGCGACCCGGCCGCCGCGGTGCCCGACTGCGCCGGCTGGACGCTGGCCGACCTCGGCACCCACCTCGGGAACGTGCACCGCTGGGCCGGCACCGTCGTCACCACCGGGGAAGTGCAGCCGCAGAACTTCGAAACCGGCGCGGACGCCGAGCCGGCGTCCTGGTACGCCGAAAGCGCCGGACTCCTGCTCGACGCGCTCGAAGCCGCCACGCCCGAAGACCGCTGCTGGCACTTCGGCGGCACCGAGAAGACCAAGGCGTTCTGGTTCCGCCGCCAGGTGCACGAAACCGCGGTTCACCTCGCCGACTCGGGCAGCGACCACGTGCTCGACCCGGCCGTGGCCGCGGACGGCGTCGACGAGGTCCTGACCGCCTGGCTCCCGCGCGTCACGCGCTGGCACGCCGCGCCGTCGCTGACCGCGCCCCTCGCGCTGCGCGCCACCGACACCGGCGACGTCTGGACGCTGCACCCGGGGGAACCGCCCGCGCTCGGCCCGGCGACCGAACCCGCCGCGACCGCCGAGGCGACGGCCCGGGACCTCCTGCTGCACCTGTGGAAGCGAACCGCACCCCCACCGAGCGTCAGCGGTGACCCCGCGGTCGCCGACCAGCTCCTCAAAGCTCCTTTCACCGCCTGACCCGAGAGCTGTTCTAGACCATTCAGGCGGCGTTCACCGGGAAGCCTTCCCCCGGCCGTGCCACTGCGCTGAGCTGGTCCGGCTCACTTCCACTCGATACTGGGGTACCTGGTGAAGAAGTCCCACATGCTGTTCGGGGGTCCGGGTGGCGGAGCCCCCGGCTCGGGGCGAAGCCCCGGTTGCCGCAGCGTTCTGCTGCCGTTCGTCGCCCTGGTCGCGACGGCGTTCGCTGTTCCCGCCCACGCCGACCCGCTCCGGGCGCCGCTCGGCACGCCGCCGGTCGAGGCCGCGCCCGCCGCGTCGTCGGACCACCAGGGCCCGGCCGCCTTCGCCGCCGCGGACCCCGACGACGGGCTCGTCACCGGCAGCGCGACCACCGAGGTCGCGCCCGGCCTGAACCTCACCCAGTTCGACCGGTTCGACCCGGCGGGCTGGATCCGCGGCGACACCCTCGCCGTCGACCTGGGCAGCAAGGTCGTGAAGCCGACGTACCTGAGCCCTGGCACGGTGTCCGCGCGCACGCCGCTTTCGCAGCAGGTCGCGCGCACCGGCGCGGTCGCCGGCGTGAACGGCGACTTCTTCGACATCAACGCCACCGGCGCGCCGATCGGCGTCGGCATCGACCACGGGCAGCTGCAGACCGCGCCCGCCGCCGGCCACAACTACACCGCCGCGATCACCGACGAAGGCAAGGCCCGGCTGGCCTCGGTCTTCCTCGAAGCCACGGTGACGCTGCCCGGCGGCGCGGTGCGGGCCACGAACTTCAACAGCCCGGTCCTCGAGAAGGACGCGATCGGTGTCTACACGCCGTTGTGGGGCGCCTCGGGCCGCGCGACCTCGGTCGCCGGGGCGTCCCGGGTGCGCGAGGTCGAGCTGCGCGACGGCGTCGTCACCGCCGTGCGCGAGCAGCCCGCCGACGGTCCCATCGCGGCGGGCACCACGCTGCTGCTGGCCCGCGAAGCCGGGGCGGACGTCCTCGCGGCGCTCGAGCCGGGCGACCCGGTCGGCGTCACGTACGCGCCGCGCTCGGACGCGGGGAAGATCGCGGTCGCCGTGGGCGGCAACGAAGTCCTGCTCCGCGACGGCGTCGTGCAGCCGGTCGACGACGTGGCCATGCACCCGCGGACGGCGGTCGGCTTCTCCGCCGACGGCAAGCGGCTGTGGCTGGCCACTGTGGACGGACGCCAGGCCGACAGCCGCGGGATGACCGAGCTGGAGCTGGCGAGGCACCTGAAGAGCCTCGGCGCCGACGACGCGATCAACCTCGACGGCGGTGGCTCGTCGACGCTCCTGGCACGCACCGAGGGCGAAGCCGCGCCGAGCGTCCGCAACGCGCCGTCCGACGGTGCGGAACGCCTGGTGCCCAACGGGATCGGCTTCGCGACCGTGCCCGGCAGCGGCAAGCTCACCGGCTTCGCGCCGGCGCCCGCCGTGGCCACGGCGGACGCGAACCGCGTGCTGACCGGCCTGACCCGCCACCTGGTCGCCGACGGTCACGACGAGACCGGCGCCGCGGTGGCCGCCGACCCGCGCTGGAGCACGTCCGACCCCCGGCGGGCCACCGTGACCCGCGGGGTCGTCACCGGCCACGGCGCGGGCGGCGTCGACGTCGTCGCGCGCTCCGGCCGCGCGTCCGGGAAGACGGCGCTTTCCGTGCTGGGCAAGCCGGTCCGGCTGGGCACGAGCACCGAGCAGGTCGCGTTGTCCGGCGCCGGCGCGAAGAGCACGTTCAAGGTCTACGGCTACGACGACGACGGCTACGGCACCTGGCTGGAAGCCGACGACGTCAAGCTCGACTACGACCACTCCGTCGTGCGGGTCGAGCCGTCGGGCGACGGGTACGCGGTGACCGCGCTGACCGCGTCCGGCGCCACCGCGATCACCGCGGCCGCGGCGGGCCTCACCACGCACCTGGCCGCTTCGGTGGGGACCGTGCCGCAGGTCGCGGCGCCGCTGGACGGGCCGGCGGGCTGGACGGCGACGGTGTTCCCGGCGGTCGTCGGCGCGGCGCTGTCCGCGGCGCCCGGGCGTGACGGCGGTGCCGGGCTCGCGCTGGACTACCGGCTCACCGGCACGACCGCGACCCGCGCCGCGTACGTGACGCCGTCTTCCCCGCTCGCGGTTCCGGCGGGCACGCAGAAGATCGGGCTGTGGGTGAACGGCGACGGCCAGGGCGCGTGGCTGCGGGCGGAGCTGCGCGACGCGGCGAACGTCGCGTCCATTGTGGACTTGTCGTTGAGCGTCGGCTGGACGGGCTGGCGGTACGTCACCGCCGCGGTCCCGGCCGGGCTGCCCGAGGGCCAGCGGCTGACGCGCTTCTACGCCGTCGAGAACGTGCCGGACCAGCAGTACGAAGGTCACCTGGTGTTCGACGACCTGACCTTCGAGGTGGCGCCGACGACGGCGGTGCCGGCCGATCCGGCGGCGCACGACCCGGCGCTGGTCACCGACGGCACCCTGGCCGGCGGCCTGCGCGTCGCGGTCGTCAGCGACGCGCAGTTCACCGCGGACGACCCCACCGGGCCGCTGGTCGCGCAGGCCCGGCGGGCGCTGCGGGAAGCCGTCGCGGCGAAGCCGGACCTGGTGCTGATCAACGGCGACTTCGTCGACCGCGGCACGGCGCCCGACTTCGTGCTGGCCCGGCAGGTGATCACCGAGGAGCTCGACGGCAAGGTGCCCTGGTACTACGTGCCGGGCAACCACGAAGCCGAAGGCGGCAACGGCCTCGCCAACTTCCAGGCCGCGTTCGGCGTCACCCACCGGGTCGTCGACGTGCACGGCATCCGGCTGGTGCTGATGGACTCTTCGCGCGGCTCGCTGCGAGCAGGCGGGTTCGACCAGGTCCGGATGCTGCGCTCGGCGCTCGACTCCGCCGCTGCCGACCGGTCGATCCGCGGGGTCGTCGTCGCGATGCACCACCCGGTGAAGGACCCGAGCCCGACCGGGAACTCCCAGCTCGGCGACCGGAAGGAAGCCACGCTGCTGACCCAGTGGCTGACGGGGTTCGAGCAGGTGTCCGGCAAACCGGCGGCTGCGGTGGCTTCGCACGCGGGCGTGTTCTCGCTGTCGCGCGTGGACGGCGTGCCGTACCTGGTCAACGGCAACTCGGGCAAGGCGCCCGCGGCCGCGCCCGGCGACGGGGGGTTCGTCGGCTGGACGCTGCTGAGCGTCGACCCGGCCGACCGCGCCCAGCCGGTGCGCTTCGAGACGCGGCCGAACGTCGACTCGCTGACGCTGTCGGGGCCCGCGTCGCTGGCCCCGGGTGACCGCGCGGACGTGCGTGCGACGCTGCGGCAGGGCACCCGGGACGTGCCGGTGGCGTACCCGGTGAGCGCGGACTGGACGGTCGGCCGGGGTGTCGTCGCGTTCGACCCGGCCTCCGGTGTCCTGACGGCGTTGCGGCCGGGTGTCGCGCGGCTGTCGGTGACGGTCAACGGGGTGACGCGGACGCTGGTCGTGACCGTGCGGGGCTAAACCGTTCGGTTTTTGTCGGTGCCCGCTCGTATGGTCGGGGGGTGGACGAATCGGAGGACCGGGAACCGGCACTGGTGCAGGCCAAGGCACTGGTGAAGCGCTTCGGCGAGTTCGAGGCCGTGCGCGGGATCGACGTCGAGGTGCGGCGCGGGGAGGCGTTCGGCTTCCTCGGCCCGAACGGCGCCGGCAAGTCGTCGACGATGCGGATGATCGCGTGCGTGTCGCCGCGCACCGACGGCGACCTCCGCGTGCTGGGGCTGGATCCGGAGGTGGCCGGCCCGCGGATCCGCGCACGCCTCGGCGTGGTGCCGCAGCAGGACAACCTGGACGTCGAGCTGTCGGTCCGGGAGAACCTGCTGATCTACGGCCGGTACTTCGGGCTCTCGCGGGCGGCCGCCCGCAGCAAAGCGGACGAGCTGCTGGAGTTCGCGCAGCTGGGCGACCGGGCCGCGGACAAGGTCGAACCGCTGTCGGGCGGCATGAAACGCCGCCTGACGATCGCGCGTTCCCTGGTCAACGACCCGGAACTGCTGCTGCTCGACGAGCCGACGACGGGCCTCGACCCGCAGGCCCGTCACCTGCTGTGGGACCGCCTGTTCCGGCTCAAGGAGCAGGGCACGACGCTGATCGTCACGACGCACTACATGGACGAGGCGGAGCAGCTGTGCGATCGCCTCGTCGTGATGGACCACGGCCGGATCGCCGCGGAGGGTTCGCCTTCGGAGCTGATCAGCCGGTATTCGACGCGGGAGGTCGTCGAGCTGCGGTTCCCGGTGGGGCAGCAGGTCGCGGCGGCGCAGCAGGTCGAGGGGCTCGCCGAGCGGGTGGAGGTCCTGCCGGACCGGGTCCTGCTCTACAGCAACGACGGCGAGGACGCCCTGGAGCACGCGCATTCCCGCGGGCTGCGGCCCTTGTCGAGCCTGGTGCGCCGGAGCTCGCTGGAGGACGTGTTCCTCCGCCTGACCGGCCGGACCTTGGTCGACTGACTCGGGAGGGGACAGGATCATGCTCGCGGAAGGCGCTCGCCGATGACCCTCGTCAGGGTGTTCCGTGGGGGCGCGGCCCCCACACCCCGCCCGGGGGCGAGCCCCCGGCTCCCGCGGCTCGGCCGGTCGTGTCCGGGGAGGCGGCCATGACCACCGTCGAATCCACCGGCCGCGTCGTCGGCAGCTGGCAGGGCGCCTGGCTGCGCGTCGAAGGGCACTGGACCTGGTACCGGCGCCACTGGCTGTCCACTTTGTACTCCACCGGCCTCCAGCCGGTGCTGTTCCTCGCCGCGATGGGCCTCGGCTTCGGGTCGCAGGTGCGGCCCGGCGCGGTCACCGGCGGCCTGTCCTACCTGCAGTACATCGCCCCGGCGCTGCTCGCCGCCGGTGCCGCGCAGCAGGCCGTCGGCGAATCGAGCTACCCCGTGCTGTCGGGGTTCAAGTGGCAGAAGGACTACCTGGCGGTCACGGCGACGCCGGTGTCGCCGGGCCAGGTGCTCGGCGGCCACCTGATCTGGTCGGCGCTGCGGCTGACGCTCGCCGGCGCGATCTACGCGTTCGTCGCGCTGTTCTTCGGCGCCTGGACCGGGCCGAGCGTGCTGCTGGTGATCCTCGTGGGCACGGTCACCGGGCTCGCCTGCGCCACGCCGGTCACCGCGCTGGCGGCGCGGACGTTCGACGAAGGCCAGCGCTTCGGCCTGGTCTTCCGCTTCGTCGTCATGCCGATGACGTTGTTCAGCGGCACGTTCTTCCCGATTTCCCAGCTGCCCGGCGCGATCCGCTGGCTGGCCTGGCTTTCCCCGCTGTGGCACGGCTCGCAGCTGGCCCGCGGCGTGAGCGTCGGGGGAGTCGGCGGCTGGGCGATGCTCGGCCACTTCGCGGTGCTCGCGGCGTTGTTCGCGGCCGGGTGGGCGGTCGCGCACCGGGCCTTCTACCGGAGGCTGATGGAGTGATGGTGAGCGTCCAAGCTCCCCCGGCGCGGGCCGGTCTGCTGCTGCGGATCCTGCCGCCCGGGCTGTACGCGGGCCGCGCCCGCATGCTCGTCGAGCGATCGATGCGCGCGAGCCGCACCGGCTGGGCCATCTTCGTCTCCGGCGCGGCCGAGCCGTTCCTCTACCTGCTGGCCTTCCAGGTGGGGTTCGGCAAGCTGGTCACCGAGGTCGCGGGCCCGGACGGCCGGCCGATGGGCTACGTCGCGTTCGTGGCGCCGGCGCTGCTGGCGACGTCGGCGATGAACGGCGCGGTCTTCGAGTCGACGTACAACCTGTTCTTCAAGCTGCGCTACGCGAAGCTGTACGACGCGATGCTGGCGACGCCGATCGGCCCCCTGGACGTGGCGCTCGGCGAGATCGGCTGGGCGATGACCCGCGGCGGCGTCTACGCGGTGGCGTTCCTCGCGATCGCGGCGGCGATGGGGCTGCTGGCGTCGTGGTGGGCGTTGCTGATGGTCCCGGCGGCGCTGCTGGTGGGGCTCGCGTTCTCGGCGATCGGCATGGCCCTGGTGACGTTCGTGCGGTCGACGGCCCAGTTCGACTACATCGCGCTCGCCCTGATGCCGATGTTCCTCTTCGCGACGACGTTCTTCCCGCTGTCGGTGTACCCGGAGCCGCTGCAGTGGGTGGTCCGCTGCCTCCCGCTCTACCACGCGATCGAGCTGATGCGCGGCCTCGCGACGGGCCTGCTGTCCGGCAGCATGCTGATCAACCTGGCCTACCTGCTGCTCCTGGGCGCCGTGGGTCTCTGGGCCTCGACCCGCCGAATAGCCAAACTCCTCCTGACCTGACAACCCGACCCTCCAATCACGCGTGATGCCCCTCCAATCACGCGAAATGCCCCTCCAGACACGCGAGTGACCCGCCCGATCACGCCAGTTCCGTCCCTGATCACGCGAGTCCCGGTTTCCCGCACGAGCGGGAGCGGCTCACCGGGCCGGGTCGGGCCGTCCCCGCGGCGCGACGGCGGCCAGCGCGTCCACCATCCCGTGCCCGTAGAAGCCGTTGAACCCCTCGTACCCGGCGCAGTAGGCGTCCTGGGTGCCGTCCCCGGTGAGGTCGTAGTCGGCCGGGCACGGCATCGGCATCGCCTGGGCGTCGAGGGTCCGCCGCAGCTGCCGGGGCCCCGCGTCCCGGTGCGCGGACGCCAGCAGCGCCAGCACCCCGGTGACGTGCGGTGCGGCCATGGACGTCCCGCACAGCGGCGCGTACCCGCCCGGCACCGTCGAAAGCACGCACTCGCCCGTCTCCCCGCCGGGCGCCGTGACGTCGATCACGCCCAGCCCGTACGAGCTGTAGCCCGCCTTCACCCGGTCCGGCCCGACGGCGGACACCGCGACGACGTCCCGCAGCGCGGCCGGCAGCGCTTCGCACCCGGAACCCGCCCCGGCCGAGCCGGACCGCGCCGACGGCGTCAGGTCGACGGCCTCGTTGGTCGCCGCCGCGACGTTCAGCGTGCCCGCCGCCGTGCTGTATTCGACCGCGCGCGCCAGCACCTCGTGCACCACCCCGCGGTCGTCGCCGCGGATGCACGACAGCGTCCACGGGTTCACGAAGAAACTGCTGTTCGTCAGCCGCATGTGCCGTGACGCCGCCCACATCAGCCCGCACACCGCGGCCTCCGGGTCGGCGTAGCCGCGGTCGTCGATGACCTTCACCGACGCCACCCTGACCCCGGGCGCCACACCCGTCACGCCGCGTCCGTCGTCGGCCGCCGCGATGGTCCCCGCCACGTGCGTCCCGTGCACCGACGTCGTCGGCGCCCAGGCCGACGGCGACCGGTCGGGGGCGCCGGTCAGGCAGCCGGCGGAGTCGTCGCGGTCGAGGGCGCCGCTGAGGTCCGGGTGATCGGGGTCGATCCCGGAGTCGAGGACGCCGACGACGACGCCGCGGCTGCCGCCGGACTCGCCCGGCGCCCGGCCCGCGTTGATCATCCGCATGTCCCACTGCCGGTCGCTCAGGTCCGCGGTGGGGACGCGAGCCGGGTCGGTGGCGGGCAGCGTCGCCCGCGCGGGCTGCGGCCGGACCTCGGTGGCGCGCTGCGCGGCCAGCCGTTCGGCCTGGGCGCTGAACGCCCGGTCGAGCCCGATCCGCGCGCCGAACGCGGAGTCGCCCGAGGTGGCGACGGCGACGGCGATCTGCGGGTAGTACACGGTGGTGGCGCCGCACGCGCCGGTGACCCGCGCGCGGGCGGTGGACTCGGGCGTGCCGCGGTCGAAGGTGACGACGTAACGCAGGTTCCGGCCGTGGCCGCAGGCGAGTTCGTCGGCCGCCGCCGGACCGGCGGGGACGCATCCCGAAAGCACCAGGACGGTGCACACGGCCGCCCGCAGCGGCCGCGCCAGCAGGGACACCGGACCTCCCACCGGATGCAGGAACCGCGGGTGCCGGCGCGCGAGATCCCGGTCACCCCGAGCCGCACGGTAGCCACCCCGTGCCCGGCGGACAAGCGCTACGGCCAAGTTCCCCCGGCCGGTGGGGGCCCCGGCGCGCCCGGCGGCGTGGGCGGAGGTACCGAGTACGACGGAGCAGTCACCCGGTGTGGGATACTCGGGGTGGCCGCTGGGCCGCGGGGCGCACGTGAGAGGTGCTGCCTGCGGCGTTGTGGCCCGGTGATGTGCATGTACAGCACGACGCGCGTCGCCGCCCGGGAGCGGGCGGCTGGACGACGTGGCGGGCGGCCCGGGGGTCGCGAGAGCCTGGCCACGCACGCCGCCGAGCAGACCTTTGGCCGGGTCGCGCCGCCGGATGCGGGGGTGCGCCGCCCGGTCGTCGGGCCAGGATTCCCGTCGCTGGTGACCACCACGGCGGAACGAACAGAAAGGGGCCCCTGCGCGGCCGCGTCCCTGCCGGTGAGCACCGGCAGACGCGCCCGGGGGCGGAGGAGACACATGTCGAACGCGGAAACACCCGCCGAGCAGACCGGCGGGAATCCCGCCACACCCACGAGCGGTCCGCTGGCCGAATTGCCTGCCCGGATCCGGGTGCACGCGCTGGCCAAGCTGCTCGAGAAGAACAGCCGGGACGTCCTCGCCAAGCTCGTCGAGCTGGGCGAGAGCGTGCGGAGCGCGCAGTCGAGCGTGACCAGGGACATCGCGCTCAAGGTGGCCGAGACCTTCGCCCCGGCCGACGCCGGTGAAGCGCCCGCCGAGCAGGCCCCGGCGCCGGCGGAGCAGGCCCCAACGGCCCGCCCCGAGGTGCCTGCAGTGCCCGCCGTGCCCGAGGTGCCGGCCGCCGAAGCCGAGAAGCCGCGCCCGCGGCAGAAGACCCGCGCGCACCTGCCGGTGTTCGCCGCCCCGTCGCCGGTCTTCCTGCCGCCGGAGCCCGCGGCCACCAAGCCGGCCCGCAAGCCGGCCGACCCGTTCGCGGAGCCGGTCGCCCCGGCGAAGCGGCCCGAGCCGGAGCTCGTCGAAGACGAGGAGGCCGAGGACACCACGCCGGCCACCGACTCCGGTGACGACGACGGTGACGACGCCAACAGCCGCCGTCGCCGCCGCCGCGGGCGCCGCGGCCGTGGCCGGGGCAAGGGCGCCGACGGCAGTGACGAGAACGACAACGAGGGCGACGACGCCCAGGCCGAGGAGCAGCCGCCCGCGCGCCGCCGCTCCCGCAACGGCGACGAGAAGCCGGCCAAGGACGAGTCCGAGGCCGCCGAAGAGCCCGAAGGCGTCACCGACGAGTCCGACAACGACAGCGACGAGGGCGAAGGCGGCAGCAAGCGCCGTCGCCGCCGCCGTCGCCGCAAGGGCTCGGACGGCGACGACGCCGAAACCGTCGACGACCCGCCCAACACCGTCACCCACGTCCGCCAGGCCAAGGCCGAGCAGCCCGAACGCGAACGCCCGGCGCGCGACGAGGTGCGCAGCGTCCGCGGCTCGACGCGGCTGGAGGCCAAGCGCCAGCGCCGCCGCGACGGGCGCGAGGCCGGCCGCCGCCGCGCCCCGATCCTGTCCGAGGCCGAGTTCCTGGCCCGGCGCGAGGCGGTCGAGCGCGCGATGGTCGTCCTCGAAAAGGGGGATGCGACGCAGATCGCCGTCCTCGAGGACGGCGTGCTGGTCGAGCACTTCGTGACGCAGTCGGGCTCCGGCTCGATCGTCGGCAACGTCTACCTCGGCCGCGTCCAGAACGTGCTGCCGAGCATGGAAGCCGCGTTCATCGACATCGGCCGCGGCCGCAACGCCGTGCTCTACGCCGGCGAGGTCGACTGGGACGCCGCCGGCCTCGAGGGCAAGGCCCGCAAGATCGAGCAGGCGCTGTCCACCGGCGACTCCGTGCTGGTCCAGGTCACCAAGGACCCGGTCGGGCACAAGGGCGCCCGGCTGACCACGCAGATCTCGCTGCCCGGCCGCTTCCTGGTGTACGTGCCCGCGGGCGGCGCCACCGGCATCTCCCGCAAGCTGCCGGAGAACGAGCGCCGCCGGCTCAAGGACATCCTCAAGCGGATCGTCCCGGAGGACGCGGGTGTCATCATCCGCACCGCCTCCGAGGGCATCGGCGAGGAGGAGCTGGGCCGCGACGTCGACCGCCTCAAGGCCCAGTGGGACGTCATCAAGGAGAAGGCCGCCGCCGGTTCCGGCAAGAAGGGCGGCGCTCCGACCATGCTCTACGAAGAGCCCGACCTGCTGGTCAAGGTCGTGCGGGACCTCTTCACCGAGGACTTCGCCAAGCTGGAGATCCAGGGCAACCGGTCGTGGGAGACCATCAACGACTACGTCCGGCACGTCGCGCCGGAGCTGACCGAGCGGGTCAAGCGCTACACCGGCACCGGTGACGTGTTCGCCGACCACCGGATCGACGAGCAGATCACCAAGGCGCTCGACCGCAAGGTCTGGCTGCCGTCCGGCGGTTACCTGGTCATCGACCGCACCGAAGCGATGACGGTCATCGACGTCAACACCGGCAAGTTCACCGGTTCGGGTGGCAACCTCGAAGAGACCGTGACCCGCAACAACCTGGAGTCGGCGGAGGAGATCGTCCGCCAGCTCCGGCTGCGGGACATCGGCGGCATCATCGTGATCGACTTCATCGACATGGTGCTCGAGTCCAACCGCGAGCTGGTGCTGCGCCGCCTGACCGAGTGCCTCGGCCGTGACCGCACGCGCCACCAGGTCGCCGAGGTCACCTCGCTCGGCCTGGTCCAGATGACCCGCAAGAAGAT
The DNA here is from genome assembly GCF_055565395.1 of Amycolatopsis sp. NPDC028719. Taxonomy (NCBI): domain Bacteria; kingdom Bacillati; phylum Actinomycetota; class Actinomycetes; order Pseudonocardiales; family Pseudonocardiaceae; genus Amycolatopsis; species Amycolatopsis sp. NPDC028719. The sequence goes on along the minus strand of NZ_JBVHUL010000003.1, from coordinate 802,023 downwards.
CGGCACCGGCCTGCTGGAGGCGTTCTCGACGCCGTGCGAGCACTGCAAGGGCCGGGGCGTGCTCGTCTCGACCGAGGTGCAGCGCACCAGTGGCGGCTCGCACTCCCACGGCGGCAACGGCGGCGGCAGCGGCAATGGTGGCGGCAACGGCGGCGGCGGGGAGAAGAGCTCCCGCCGGTCGCGGGGCCGCGGCAAGGGCGAAGAGGCCGCCAAGGAGCAGGCCGAGGCCGCCAAGGCCGAGGTCCACGCGGTCCCGCCGCCGGAGCAGCGCGCGTCGGTCGCCTCGGCGGTGGCGGCGATGGCCAACGCCTCCAAGGTGGCCAAGGACCACGACCACGGCGTGCCGAACGGCAACGGGCACGTCCCGGAGGTGACCGACACGGCCGAGGCTGTGGCGTCTTCGGAGGCCGCCGAAGAGACGCGTCAGCAGGCCGTCACCGAGCCGGCCACCGAGGTCGCGGACGTCCCGGTGACCACCGAGGCGGACGAGCTCCCGGTGCCGCTGGGCGAGCCGGCGGTCGAGCGGACCTCGGCGCCGGAACCGGCCGAAGAGCCGGTCACGGAGTCCGTGGTGTCTGCCGAGCCGGCGGAACCGGTCGCCGATCCCGAGGTCAGCGTGCCCGAACCGGCCACGCGCCCCACCCGGCGCCGGTCGCGCCGGGCCGCGTCGCGCCCGGCGGGTCCGCCGGTGCACGCGTCCGACCAGAGCCAGTGAACGACTAGGGGACCCCGGTGGTAACGCACCGGGGCACCCCACGTAACCTGTAGTACGGCCTGCCACCAGAGTAGGTCGCTGCGCGAGTGCAGGACCACCTCCCCGAGGTGGGCCGATCGTGCAGGCCCCCACCCATTGTCGAGTAATGCAGGAGACTTCCGTGTCGGCGTACGCGATCGTCAAGACCGGCGGCAAGCAGTACAAGGTGGCCGTCGGCGACGTCGTCGAGGTCGAGAAGCTCGAGGGCGAGCCGGGCACCGAGCACATCCTCCCCGCCGTTTTGTACGTCGACGGTGGCGAGGTCACCACGGACGCCGACGCGCTGGCGAAGGTCTCGGTCACCGGCAAGGTCGTCGAGCAGACCAAGGGTCCGAAGATCCGGATCCACAAGTTCAAGAACAAGACGGGCTACCACAAGCGTCAGGGTCACCGGCAGAAGCTGACCCGCGTCGAGGTCACCGCCATCTCCCTGTAAGAACTTTCCGGATCTTGGTAAGACTGAAAGAGGATTGAGCTATGGCTCACAAGAAGGGTGCGTCCAGCTCCCGCAACGGTCGTGACTCGAACGCGCAGCGCCTCGGCGTCAAGCGCTTCGGCGGCCAGCAGGTCAACGCCGGCGAGATCCTGATCCGCCAGCGTGGCACCAAGTTCCACCCGGGCGTGAACGTCGGCCGTGGCGGCGACGACACGCTGTTCGCGCTGGCCACCGGCGCCGTTCAGTTCGGCGAGAAGCGTGGCCGCAAGACGGTCAACATCGTCGTGCCCGTCGAGGCCTGAGTCTTCGGTTCTCGACGTTAGACCTCGAACGAGGGGTGGGACCGGAATATCCGGTGCCGCCCCTCGTTTGTTTTGTTCGTACCCTTTTCTTGAGTGAAGTGAGGCAAAGTCATGGCGTCCCGGTTCGTGGACCGAGCGGTCATCCACCTGACCGCCGGTGACGGGGGCAACGGCTGCGCCTCGGTGCACCGCGAAAAGTTCAAGCCCCTAGGTGGCCCGGACGGCGGCAACGGCGGCAACGGCGGCGACGTCCTGCTGGTCGTCGACCCGAACGTGCACACCCTGCTCGACTTCCACTTCCGCCCGCACGCCAAGGCGGGCAGCGGCAAGATGGGCCAGGGCGGCAACCGCGCGGGCGCGGCGGGGGAGACCCTGGTGATGAAGGTGCCGTCGGGCACCGTCGTGTTCACCGAGGACGGCGAGCTGGTCGCCGACCTCATCGGCCCGGGCACCACGTTCGTCGCGGCGCAGGGCGGCCGCGGTGGCCTCGGCAACGCGGCGCTGTCGTCGAAGGCCCGCAAGGCTCCCGGGTTCGCGCTGCTGGGCGAGCCGGGCGAGACCCGCAACCTGGTCCTGGAACTGCGCTCGGTCGCCGACGTCGGCCTGCTCGGCTTCCCGTCCGCCGGCAAGTCGTCGCTGATCTCGGTGCTGTCCGCGGCCAAGCCGAAGATCGCCGACTACCCGTTCACCACGCTGGTGCCGAACCTCGGCGTCATCACCGGCGGCGACACGGTGTTCACGATGGCCGACGTGCCCGGCCTGATCCCCGGCGCGTCCGAGGGCAAGGGCCTGGGGCTCGACTTCCTGCGCCACATCGAGCGCTGCGCGGTGCTGGTGCACGTCGTCGACTGCGCCACCCTCGAGCCCGGCCGCGACCCGGTGTCCGATGTGGACGCGCTGGAAGCGGAACTCGCCAAGTACACCCCGGGTCTCGGCGGGAAGCTCGAGGAGCGCCCGCGCGTGGTCGTGCTCAACAAGATCGACGTCCCGGAGGCCGCCGAGCTCGCCGAGTTCGTCCGGCCCGAGTTCGAAGCCCGTGGCCTGCAGGTGTTCGAGGTCTCCACGGCGTCGCGCAAGGGCCTGCGGGAGCTGACCTTCGCGCTCGCCAAGGTGGTCGAGCAGTACCGCGAGATGCAGCCGGTGCTGGAGCCGGAGACGATCGTCCTGCGCCCGCTCGCCGTCGACGACTCCGGGTTCACCGTCGAGCTCGACCCCGAGGAGGAGGGCGCGTTCATCGTGCGCGGCGTCCGCCCGGAGCGGTGGATCCGCCAGACCGACTTCGGCAACGACGAGGCCGTCGGCTACCTGGCCGACCGGCTCAACCGCCTCGGCGTCGAGGACAAGCTGGCGAAGTTCGGCGCGCGGCCGGGCAGCCCGGTCACGATCGGCGACGTCCAGTTCGAGTGGGAGCCGTCGACGCCGAGCGTCGCGATGCACCTGTCCGGGCGCGGCACGGACGTCCGCCTCGAGAACCACGACCGGGTCGGCGCCGCCGAGCGCAAGGAAGCCCGCCGGATCCGGCGCGACGGCTCGGACGAGCCGGAAGGCGACGACCTGGACCTCGACGCGTGAGCGGCACGCGGGAAGCCATCGCGGCCGCCCGTCGCCTGGTGGTCAAGGTCGGTTCGTCGGCGCTGACCACGGCGGGCAGCGGGCTCGACGTGGCCCGGCTGGACGCGCTGGTCGAGGCGATCGCGGAGCGCGTCTCCCGGGACGCGCAGATCGTCCTCGTTTCTTCGGGCGCGATCGGGGCCGGGCTGGCCCCGCTCGCGCTCGCCAAGCGACCGCGTGACCTCGCGACCCAGCAGGCGGCGGCGAGCGTCGGCCAGCTTGCCCTGGCGCACGCGTACGCGGAGTCGTTCGGGCGGTTTTCGCTGACGGTCGGCCAGGTCCTGCTGACATCCGACGACGTCGTCCGCCGGTCGCACTACCGCAACGCGCAGCGGACGTTCTCACGGCTGCTGGCGCTCGGCGCGGTCCCGGTGGTCAACGAGAACGACACGGTGGCCACGGAAGAGATCCGCTTCGGCGACAACGATCGTCTGGCTGCCTTGGTGGCGCACCTGATCGGCGCGGACGCGCTGATCCTGCTGTCCGATGTGGACGGTCTCTACGACGGCGACCCCCGCGACGGCGCCACCCGCAAGCTCACCGAGGTCCTCTCGGAGTCCGATGTGGACGGAATTTCGGTCGGCATGTCCAGCTCCGGCCTCGGCACGGGCGGCATGGTGTCGAAGCTGGCGGCGGCCCGCACGGCGGCGGGCGCGGGCATCCCGGTCCTGCTGGCGGCGGCGTCGGAAGCCTCGGCCGCGTTGACTTCCGCTTCCCCGGGAACAGCGTTCGCCCCGGCGGACACGCGCCTGTCGGCCCGCCGCTTCTGGCTGGGCTACGCGGCGGACACGACGGGCAAGCTCCGCCTGGACGACGGCGCGGTCACGGCGGTGGTCCGCCGCCGCAGATCGCTGCTGGCGGCCGGCATCACGGGCGTGGAGGGCGAGTTCCAGGCCGGCGACGTGGTCGACCTGGTGGACGCGAAGGACCGCGCGGTGGCCCGCGGAGTGGTGGCGTTCGACGCGACGGAGCTCCCGGACCTGATCGGCCGGTCCACCCCCGAGCTCCCGGCGGAGCAGCGCCGCGAGGTCGTCCACGCCGACGACCTGGTTCCCCTCCGCCGCTGACGCTGTGATCCCCCAGGCATCTCGCGTGATCAGAGAGGCATCACCCGTGACTGAGCGGGCATCGCCGTGATGCCCCGCCAATCACACGTGATGCCTCTTCGCTCACGCGAGATGCCCTTCCGATCACGGTGCCTCGACCGCCGAAATCCGGTAGCGCGCCACCGACGCGTCGAGGATCTGCGCCACCTGCCCGTCCGACGGCCCGGACCCGCGGAAGCGCTCGAGGTCCTCGTCGGACTCCCAGCGTTCGTACACGGTCACCCGGCCGGGATCGAGCAGGTCGGCACCCAGCGCGTACTCCAGGCAGCCGGGTGCCTCCCGCGCGAGCCGGACGGCTTCGGCGCACCCCTCGAGGTAGGCGGCACGGTCCTCGGGAGCGACGGCGAGCCGGCCGGCGATGATGATCACGTCGGGTTGATCCGGTCCGGCTTGATGGTGAGCAGCAGGCGGGTCTGGTCCCGGCCGCCCCACCACGGGTATGGGCCGCCGAGGTAGCGCTGCGCCAGCTTCTCGATGTGCTCGACCGCGCCGTCTTCGGTCGTGTCGATGACCTGCCCGCGGATCGCGTAGTAGCGCGACGGCCGTTCGCGGTCGGCGACGTTGAGCGCCACCCGCGGGTCACGCTCGATGTTGCGCTGCTTCTGGTGACCCAGCACGGTGTTGACGAGGATGTGCGTGCCGTCGGTGTCGACCCAGGTCTGGGTGAGCTGCGGCGAGCCGTCGGGCATCAGGGTGGACAGGAAGCAGAGGCTGGGCTCGCGCAGCAGCGCGAGCAGGTCGCCGGGCAGTTCCACGGTGGTCTCCCGCTAAAGCTGGTCGGGCGCTTCGATGCCGAGCAGGGAAAGCCCGAGCGCAAGCGTGTGCGATGTCAGCGTAGTCAACCTCAGCCGGGACGCGCGCAGCGACGGCGAGGACGCTTTCAGGACCGGGCATTCCTCGAAGAACCGGGAAAACGCGACCGCCGTCTCGTACAGGTACGTGCAGAGCTTGTGCGGCGCGAAGCCGTCTGTCGCGGTCTTCAGCGCTTCGCCGAACCTGAGCAGCTTCAGCGCGAGAGCCCGTTCGGCAGGCGACTCCAAGCGCACCGCGGTGCCGTCGGGCAGTCCACCCGCCTTCCGCAGGATCGACCGCGTCCGCGCGTGCGCGTACTGGAGGTACACCGAGGTGTTGCCCTCCTTGGCGAGCATCCGGTCCCAGGCGAAGACGTAGTCCCGCTCGCGGTCGCCGGACAGGTCGGCGTACTTGACCGCGCCGATGCCGACCGCGCGGGCGACCTCGGCCTGCCCCGCGGCGTCGAGCTCACTGCGTTCGGCGACGACCGCGGCGGCCTGCGTCACGGCTTCGGTGAGCAGGTCGGCCAGCTTGACCGTGTCGCCGGAGCGGGTCCGCATGGTCTTGCCGTCCGCGCCCAGCACGGTGCCGAAGCCGATGTGCTCGGCGTGTCCGGTCAGCCAGCCGGCGGCGCGGCAGACGGCGAACAGCATCGCGAAGTGCTGCGCCTGCGGTGTTCCGACGACGTAGAGGAGGTCGGTCGCGCCGCGTTCGGCCGTCCAGTACCGGACGGTGGCCAGGTCGGTGGCGGCGTACCCGTAGCCGCCGTCGCGCTTGCGGACGATCAGCGGCAACCGGTCACCCTCGCGGTTGCGGAATCCTTCCGGAAACACGCAGACGGCGCCGTCGCTGATTTCGGTCAGCCCGGCCTTCTCGAGGTCGTCGACCACCGCCGCGAGGTACGGGTTGTAGAAGCTCTCGCCGTAAATGTCCTGGTCGGTCAACGAGATGCCGAGCAGCGCGTAGACCTCGTCGAAGTGCCGCGTCGATTCGGCGACGAGCTCCCGCCAGACGGCCAGGGTTTCTTGGTCGCCGCTCTGCAACAGCACGACGCGGTCGCGTGCGCGGGTCGCGAAAGCTTCGTCGCTGTCGAACTTCTGCCGCGCTTCGCGGTAGAACGCGTCGAGGTCGGCGATGGCGCGGTGCCCGGCCGGCACGTCGAGGAGGTGCTCGATGAGCATGCCGAACGGCGTGCCCCAGTCGCCGAGGTGGTTGTGCGGCAGCACTTCGTGCCCGGCGAACCGCAGCAGGCGCGCGAGCGCGTCGCCGATCACCGTCGTGCGCAGGTGCCCGACGTGCATCTCCTTCGCGACGTTCGGGCTGCTGTAGTCCAGCGCGATCCGCCGTGGCGACGCGGTTTCCGGCACGCCCAGGCGCGGATCGCCGAGCAGCGCGGCGGTGCGCGTCTCCAGCCATTCCTTGCGCAGCACGAAGTTCAGGAATCCCGGCCCGGCGACCTCGGGTGGGTCGGCGATCCCGTCCGGCTCGAGTGCGCCGGCGATCAGCGTCGCGACTTCGCGCGGCGGGCGGCCGAGCCGCTTGCCCAGGCTCATCGCGAGGTTGGCCTGGTAGTCGACGCCTTCGCGCGGCGACGCCTGGATCAGCGCCTGCTCCGGCGTCAGCTCGACGTCCAGTGCCTGGCCGGCGGCGGCCACCACGCGGCGCGCCAGCTCCTCGGTAACGTCGGCGGGCTGCACGGTGTCCCTCCTTCGGCTTAGGTCTCGGAACACGCAGCGTAGCGAGCGTGACCGGCCGGTGACGAAGGGTTTACCGCAGCTCGCTGCCCTTCGTCTCGGGCAAGGTGAGGATGACGGCGAACGCGATCGCCGCGCCGGCCGCCACGTACCAGAAGTAGAGCGTCGGCGAGACCGCGCCGAAGACGGTGATGAGCAGCGGCGCGGTGCCTCCGAAGATCGCGACGGTCAGGTTGTACCAGGCACCGATCCCCAGCCCGCGCAGTTCGGTGGGGAACAGCTCGCTCATGATGGCCGGCGCGATCGACGTCATCGCGGTGTACAGCCCGAGCCCGACGCAGAACACCACGAGCAGGCCGCCGACGTCCGGGCCGATCAAGGTGGACAGCGGCACGACGACGACCGCGGTCGCCCCGGACCAGACGAGCAGCTGTGGCTTCCGCCCGACCCGGTCCGCGAGCGCGCCCATCGGGTACTGCAGGGCGATGAACAGGGCCGTGCCGACGGAAAGCGCGAGGAACACGGCGTCCGCGTCGGCGTGCCGGTTCTTCACCGCGAAGGACGTGAGCGCGCTGAAGAACGTGTAGTAGCAGAGGGTCGAGAGCATCGTGAAGCCGACGAGCCTGCCGACGGCCTTCGGGTGGTGGGTCAGCGTCGTCAGCAGCGGCCGCTCGAGCTTCCGCGCCTTGACTTTCGTCTGCTCGAACAGCTCGGTCTCGGCGAGGCTGCGGCGCAACCACAACCCGACCAGCCCGAAGACGCCGCCCAGCAGGAACGGCAGCCGCCAGCCCCACGACGCGAGCTGCGCCTTGTCCAGCGCGCGGGCCAGCACGAAGCCGAGGACGGTCGCGATCAGCACGGCCGTCCCGGTCGAGATGTAGAAGAACGCCGAGTAGCGCCCGCGACGCTCCGGCGGCGCGATCTCGCCGAGGTACGCCGACGCGTTCGACACCTCACCGCCGAGCGACAGCCCCTGTGCGATGCGGGCGAGCAGCAGCAGGATCGGCGCCAGCCAGCCGACCTGCGCGAACGTCGGCAGCAGCCCGATCGCCACCGAGCCGCCGGCCATCAGCAGGATGGTGAGGATCATGGCGGGCTTGCGGCCGCGCGTGTCCGCGAAGCGCCCGAGCAGGACCCCGCCCAGCGGGCGGAAGAAGAACGCGAGCGCGTAGGTGGCGAACGTGTTGATCAGCGCGAGCGTGTCGTTCCCGGCCGGGAAGAACGCGCCGGCGAAGTAGATGCTGAACGTCGCGTAGATCGTCCAGTCGAACCACTCCAGCGCATTGCCCGCGCTCGCCGCGAACAGCTTGCGCACCGGCAGCCGGTGCTGAACCTGCACGGTCATGGCAGCCTCCACGTCCCCGGAAGGTGCAACGGGACTTTGCCACATTCGTTCGCGGTGCGAAAGATCCCGACTGCCCGGTTGACCCGCCAAGCCGACCGTCCAGGTACGCGAGCCTTCCGTTCAGGTACGCGAGCCGACCCTCCAGGTACACGTGCCGTCCGCTTGAGTACGCGGTCTCCTTCCGGTCAGGCCGTGCTGGCCAGCGCGAACGGCAGGACCGCCGGTGCCCCGGCCCTCCGCAGCAGGCGCGCGGCCAGCGTCATCGTCCAGCCGGTGTCGATGACGTCGTCCACCAGCAGGACCGGCCCGGCCGGCAGGACCCCGGCGAGGTCGGCCGGCATGCTCAGCCGCCGCCACAGGTCCGCCAGCCGTTGTGCGCTGTTCGCCTGGCGCGGGGGCGGCCCTTCGGCGTCGAGCGCCCCGAGGAAGTCCAGCTTGCCGATCTCGGCCAGCCGGGTCGCCAGGCTGTAGACGAGCCGCGGCCGGGTTTCCGACGGCACCGCCACCACCGCGACCGGCCGCTCCGCCCACTGCCACCCGGCGAGCACCTGCACGCAGGCCTTGAACACCGAGTCGGGGACGTCGGTGTCCTGGGCGCCGGTGCCGACGAGCTCGCGCAGCCGGTTGCCCCACCCGACGTCGGTGAGCCGCCCGAGCACCTGACCCGGCTCGGCCTGGTCGTCGGCGCTGATCCGGCCGGACACCGGAACGTCCAAAGAGGACATCCCGGTGGGCCACTGCTTCCGCGGCGCGACCTCGACGCCCGGACGCTGCAGGCGTTCCCGGGTCGCCTCGGCGACGTCGTCGGCCACGGTCGTGTCCCAGTGCTGCCCGGTGCAGTTGTCGCACCGCCCACACGGCGCCGCGTCGGGGTCGTCGAGCTGGCGCCGCAGGTACTCCATCCGGCAGCCGCCGGTCTCCAGGTAGCCGACCATCGCGTCCTGCTCGCGGTGGCGTGCCTCCGCGACGCGCTTGTAACGCCCGCTGTCGTACTCCCAGTTTTCGCCCGTGCTGGTCCAGCCGCCCTTGACGCGCCGCACCGCGCCGTCGACGTCCAGGACCTTGAGCACCATTTCCAGCCGTGAGCGGGAAAGCTCCACCGACGGCTCGAGCGCGGCCGTCGAAAGGGGACGGTCGGCGTAGGAAAGCGTGTTCAGCACCTGGGTGACCCGCAGCTCGTCGGGGAAGGCGAGCGACCCGAAGTACGCCCAGATCGCCTTGTCCTCCTCGCCGGGCAGCAGCACGACCTCGGCGCGTTCGACGCCACGCCCGGCGCGGCCGACCTGCTGGTAGTACGCGATCGGGGAAGACGGCGCCCCGAGGTGCACGACGAACCCGAGGTCCGGCTTGTCGAACCCCATGCCCAGCGCGGATGTCGCGACCAGTGCCTTGACGCGGTTGCCGAGCAGGTCGTCCTCGGCCGCCTGCCGGTCGGCCGGGTCGGTCTTGCCGGTGTAGGCCGCCACCGGGTACCCGCGGTCCTTCAGCAGCGACGCGACGTCGTGCGCCGCCGCCACCGTCAGCGTGTAGATGATCCCCGAGCCGGGCAGCTCGGCCAGGTGCTCGGCGAGCCAGGCCAGCCGCGCCTGGGACGTCGGCAGCCGGCACACCGACAACCGCAGGCTCTCCCGGTCGAGGCTGCCGCGCAGCACGAGCGTGTCGGTGCCCGTGCCGAGGCCCAGCTGCTCGGCGACGTCGGTGACGACGCGGTCGTTCGCCGTCGCCGTGGTCGCCAGCACCGGGACGCCGTCGGGCAGGTCGCCCAGCAGCGTGCGCAGGCGCCGGTAGTCCGGCCGGAAGTCGTGGCCCCAGTCGGAGATGCAGTGCGCCTCGTCGACCACCAGCAGCCCGGTGCTCGCGGTCAGCTTCGGCAGGACGTTGTCGCGGAAGTCCGGGTTGTTCAGCCGTTCGGGGCTGACCAGCAGGACGTCCACCTCGCCGGCCGCGACCGAGGCCTGGACCTGCTCCCACTCCTGCGGGTTCGCGGAGTTCATGGTCGCCGCGTGGATGCCGGCACGGGCCGCCGCCGAGATCTGGTTGCGCATCAGGGCGAGCAGGGGCGAGACGATGACCGTCGGCCCGCTGCCCTGTTCCCGCAGCAGCGCCGTGGCGAGGAAGTACACCGCCGACTTGCCCCAGCCGGTGCGTTGCACGACCAGCGCGCGGCGCCGGTGCGCCACCAGGGCCTCGATGGCCGTCCACTGGTCTTCGCGCAGCTTCGCCGAGTCGCCGGCCAGGGCCCGGAGGAGGGTCTCGGCGCGGTCGCGGAGGGCTGGGGTGGTGCTGGTCGTGTCCACGTCCCCACGTCTACCCCATGACACCGACGATCCGGGAATCGGCGGCGGCGCGAACGGACCGTTCGTGACGAATACAGGTGGTTATGTGACCTGAATCACATTGTCGGCCCGGCCGGGCGAGGTGGTGAACAGCACCCCACGTCCCGCGCGCGCGGTGTATAGGCTCCCGGTTCATGTCACCACGGCGGATCGGGGTCATGGGCGGCACGTTCGACCCCGTGCACCACGGCCACCTCGTCGCGGCCAGTGAGGTCCAGTCCCGGTTCGGGCTCGACGAGGTGATCTTCGTCCCCACCGGGCAGCCCTGGCAGAAGACGAGCCGCCAGGTGACCAGGGCCGAGGACCGCTATCTGATGACGGTCATCGCGACGGCGTCCAACCCCGTCTTCTCGGTCAGCCGCGTCGACATCGACCGCGCCGGCCAGACCTACACCGTCGACACCCTGCGCGATCTCCACGCCGAGTACCCCGACGACCAGCTCTTCTTCATCACCGGCGCCGACGCGCTCGAACAGATCCTGACCTGGCACAAGGCCGACGAGCTGTTCGACTTCGCGCACTTCATCGGCGTCACCCGCCCCGGCTACCGGCTCAATTCGCACCACCTGCCCAGCGGCAAGGTGAGCCTCGTCGAGGTCACCGCGATGGCGATCTCGTCGACCGGCTGCCGCGACCGCGTCGAACGCGGGGAGCCGGTCTGGTACCTCGTTCCCGACGGCGTCGTGCGCTACATCGCCAAGAAGGATCTCTACCGGAAGAGCGACTGAAGCGCCGCTGGTCCCGGCGGGTACTCTTCTCGGGCGAACCCGATCTGTGAAGGAGCACCGTGGCAGCCACGTCCGAGGCACGAGAGCTGGCCGTAGCGGCCGCACACGCGGCGGCGGACAAGAAGGCCAGCGACGTAGTCGTGCTGGACGTGTCCGAGCAGCTCGTCATCACCGACGCCTTCGTCATCGCCTCCGCGTCCAACGAGCGCCTGGTCGGCGCGATCGTCGACAACGTCGAGGAGAAGCTGCGGGAGAGCGGGCACAAGCCGGTCCGCCGCGAAGGCGCCCGCGAGGGCCGCTGGGTCCTGCTCGACTACGTCGACGTCGTCGTGCACGTCCAGCACGTCGAGGAGCGCACGTTCTACGGCCTCGAGCGGCTGTGGAAGGACTGCCCGCGCATCGAGGTGGCCGGCCTCGAAGAGCCGCCCGCCGACGAGGACCCGGACGTCCCGTGAGCCCCCGGCGGCTCGTGCTCTGGCGCCACGGCGAGACGGACTACAACGCCGCCGGGCGGATGCAGGGTCACCTCGACTCGGCGCTGACGCCGGTCGGCTGGAACCAGGCCAGGTTCGCGGTCCCCGCGCTGGCCCGGTTCTCCCCGGACCTCGTCATCGCGTCCGACCTGCGCCGCGCCACCGACACGGCCACCGTGCTCACCGACGCGATCGGCGTCCCGCTGCGCATCGACAAGCGCCTGCGCGAGACGCACCTCGGCGAATGGCAGGGGCTCACCGGCGCGGAGGTCGACGAGGCCTACCCCGGAGAGCGCGACCGCTGGCGCAAGGACGCGACCTGGGCGCCGCCCGGCGGGGAGAACCGCCTCGACGTCGCCGACCGCGCGGGTGAGGTCGTCACCGACCTGCAGCAGGCCAACTCCTCGGTGGGCGACACCGTGCTGCTGGCCGCGCACGGCGGGCTGATCACCGCGCTCACCGCGCGGCTGCTCACCCTGCCGGTGGAGGCCTGGCCCTCGCTGGGCGGGATCTCGAACTGCCACTGGGTTGAGCTGGGCGCGCGCGACGGCAAGTGGCGGCTGCACGCCTACAACGCGGGGATGCACGGCTAGCCGATGGGGCCTCGCCTGCTCGTGTTCGGCGACTCGCTGAGCTTTCACGGTCCCGAAGGACCCTGCGCCGCGGACGAGCCGCGCCTGTGGCCCAACGTGGCCGCCGCCGCGTTGGGCGGCACCGCCGACCTGGTCGCCGGGATCGGCTGGACCGCCCGGGACGCCTGGTGGTCGCTGACCGGCGACCCGCGCGTCTGGGCCGACCTGCACCACGTCGACGCGGTCGTGCTGGCGGTCGGCAGCATGGACACGCTGCCTTCGCCGTTGCCGACCTACCTGCGCACGGGGCTCAAGTACCTGCGTCCCGACCCTGTGCGGCGCGTGGTGCGCAAGGCCTACCTGGCCGCGCAGCCCCGGCTCTCGGTCGCGTTCCGCGGCCGTCCCGCGGTGCTGCCGGCCAAGCTGACCGTGCAGTACCTCGACACGGCGGTGGGTGCGTTGCGCGTCCTGCGCCCCGAACTGCCGATCTTCGGCATGCTGCCCTCGGTGCACCGGGCGGCGGCCTACGGTGGCGTGCACACCGCGCGGCCGGCCGCGGCGGCCGCGATGGCGGCCTGGGGCGCGCGAGCCGGAGTTCCGTTGCTGGACCTCGAAGCCGTTGTCGGAGAGCACGTCCTAAGCGGCGAAGGCAACCCCGACGGCATGCACTGGGGCTGGAAAGGGCACGCCGCGGTGGGCGACGCGATGTCCGTGTTGATGGCGCCGGTGCCGGCCCCCGGCCACGTAGGCTGACGGCGTGTCGGTCGCCGTAGTCACGGATTCCACCGCCCACCTGCCGGAGGGCTTCGCCGAACGGCACGCGGTCCGGGTGGTCCCGCTGCACGTCCTGGTCGACGGCGTGGTCTCCCTCGACGGCGTCGAGACCGGCCCGGCGGCGGTCGCCGAAGCGATGAGCCAGCGCAAGATCGTCACGACGTCCCGGCCGACGCCCACGGAGTTCGTGAAGGAGTACCGCGCGGCGCTGGCCGGCGGTGCCGACGCGATCGTTTCGGTGCACCTCTCGCGCGAGCTGTCGGGCACCTGGGAAGCGGCGGTGCTGGCGGCGCAGGAGGTCGGGCCGGACCGGGTCCGCGTGGTCGACTCGCGCACCACCGCGATGGGGCTCGGGTTCGCCGCGCTGCACGCCGCTTCGGCCGCCGCAGCAGGGTCTTCGGCGGCGGAAGTCGAGGCCGCGGCCGTGACCGCGGCCGGGTGCTCGTCGACGTTGTTCGTCGTGGAAACCCTCGACCACCTGCGCCGCGGCGGCCGGATCGGCCCGGCGGCCGCGCTGCTCGGCACGGCCCTGGCGGTGAAGCCGGTGCTGCACATGTGCGAGGGCCGGATCCTGCCGCTGGAGAAGGTCCGCACCATGAACCGGGCGCTCGCGCGGCTGGTCGAGCTCGCGGCCCAGGCCGCGCGGGACGACGACGTCGAACTGGCCGTCCACCACCTCGCCTCGCCGGAGCGGGCGGTCGAGCTGGCGAACCGGCTGGAAGAGGCCGTGCCGCGGTCGGCGGGCTGCGTGGTCTCCGAGCTGGGGGCGGTGATCGGGGCCCACACCGGGCCCGGCGTGCTCGGGGTGGTCGTCCAGCGGACGGTCCCCTCCCGCGGCTGAAGGGCACCTTCGGTGCATATGACGAGCTGAAGGGGCCCTTCGCCGCATCTGATGCGAGGAAGGGTCCTTTCTGCTCGCTCCGGCACCCGGCCGACGTCGGCGGCCGCCGCGCTGACCGCCGGTGCGCCGAACCCTTCAGCATGCCACCCGGGTACGACGGAAACGGCCGTTCCCGGCCCGGGCGGGGTGGATCCGTCCACAGCACCCCGGTTGTCCACAGGACGCGGCGGCACCCCTGTCGGACGCCGCCCCGCGAGCCCTAACGTCGATCGTGTGTTCGAGCAGCCCGCCCGGGATCCGGGCCCACCCGTCAACGACCGGCTCGCCTGGCTGGCCGACCAGCTCTCGCCCGACGCGAGCACGGTCGGGCCCGGCGGCCGGCTGGTCCGGCGCTGGCTGCCGGGCGGACCGGCCGGTGCCGGCCGCCGCCGGTGGGCATTCGCCGGTGTCCTGCTGTCGGTCGTGGTGATCGTCCTCGGTTCGGTCGCGCTCTTCGGCGGTCCGCCGGTGCCCGAGCCACCGCCCGCGCTGCCCAGCGCGAAACCGGCGAGCGAAGCACCGGCCCGGGCCGCAGCGCAGGCCGGCCTGGTCATCAGCGTGATCGGCCGCGTCCGGTCGCCCGGTCTCGTCACCGTGGTCCAGGGCGCCCGTGTCGCGGACGTGCTGCGTGCCGCGGGCGGCGCCGAGCCCGGCGCGGACCTGAGTGCGCTCAACCTCGCCCGCCGGGTGACCGACGGGGAACAGCTCGCGGTCGGGATCCCGGCGCCGGCCGCCGTGGCCGCCGGCGCCGCCGGTGCTCCGGCGGGCGCCAAGGTCGACCTCAACGCGGCGAGCGCGGACCAGCTGGACACGCTGCCCGGCGTCGGCGAGGTGACGGCCCAGCGGATCGTCCAGTGGCGCACCGAGCACGGCGGTTTCACGAAGGTCGAGCAACTGCGCGACGTCTCGGGCATCGGGGAAAGCAAATTCCGAAAACTGCGCGAGCAGGTGATGGTCGGATGAGCCTCCTTCCCACGACCGACACCCGGCAGGACATGCGGCTCGTCCCGGCGGCGCTGGCGTGCTGGCTCGCCGCCCTCGGCGGCCTGCTGCTGGGCTGGTGGACGGCCGTCGCCGCCGGCCTCGCCTCGGCGGTGCTCGCCGGGCTGGTGCTCTGGCGGGCGCGGGGGCGTCCCCGGGCGCTCGGCGCGGCCGCGGCCCTGCTGGTGCTGGGGCTCGTCGCCGCGGGGCCCGTCGCCTGGCGGATCCGGGACGCGCAGCGCGACGACCTCCGCGCGGCTTCGGCCGACGGACTCCCGGCGTCGGTGCGGGTCGTCGTCACCGAGCGCCCGAAGCCCGTGCGCGGCGCGGGTTACGCCGACCAGCAGGCCGGTGCCCGGTCGGTGGTGCTGACCGCCGACGTCCGCGCGGCGTCGGTCGACGGCCGGCCGGTCAGCTCGTCCGGACGGGTCCTGCTGCTGGCCCCGGTCGCGCAGTGGGCGTCACTGCTACCGGGCCAGGACGTGACGGCGAGTGGCCTGCTGATGCCGCCGCGCGGCTCGGACCTGACCGTCGCGGTGCTGTCCGTGCGCGGCCCGCCGGGCGACCTCGGGCCGGCGCCGTGGTGGCAGCGGACCGCGGCCGGGCTGCGCGCCGGACTCCACAACCTGTGCCAGGTCCTGCCGGACGAACCGGCCGGTCTGCTGCCGGGGCTGGTCCTGGGCGACACGAGCGGGTTGTCGCCGCGGGTCGAGCAGGAGTTCGTCACCGCCGGGCTCGCTCATTTGACCGCGGTCAGCGGGGGCAACCTCGCCGTGGCGTGTGGCGCGGTCCTGCTCCTGCTGCGCTTGCTGCGGCTCGGACCGCGGTTCTCGGCGGTGGCGGCCGGCGCGTGCCTGGCGGGCTTCCTCGTCCTGGTCGGGCCGGAGCCGAGCGTGCTGCGGGCGGGGGTGATGGCGGCGGTCGCGTTGCTGGCCCTGGCGCTGGGCAGGCGAGGATCGGCGTTGCCCGCGCTGGCGTTCGCGGTATGCGTGCTGGTGGTGGCGGATGCGGCGATGGCGACGGACTTCGGGTTCGCGCTGTCGGTGTTCGCCACGGCCGGGCTCGTCCTCATCGCGCCTCGCTGGGCCGCGGCGCTGGCGCGTCGCGGCGTTCCGCCGGGGTTCGCCGAAGGACTGGCGATCCCGCTGGCCGCCTTCCTCGTGACGGCGCCGGTCCTCGCGGGCATGGCGGGCACGGTGAGCCTGGTTTCGGTGCTGACCAACGTCCTCGCCGCGCCCGTCGTGGCCCCGGCGACGGTGCTCGGTGTGCTGGCGACGGTGCTCGGTCCCTGGTGGCCGGGCGCCGGGAAGGTCCTGGTGCACCTGGCCGACCCGGAGGCCCGGTGGCTGATCACCGTGGCGCGCCACGGCGCGCGGGCTCCCGGCGCGGTCGTCGCCTGGCCCGGCGGCTGGTCGGGCGGGCTGCTCGCGGCGGCCGTGCTGGGCGTGCTGGTGCTGGCCGCGCGGCACCGGCGCGTGCGGCTGGCCATGGCGGTGCTGGTCGTCGGCGCGCTGCTGGTGTTCGTGCCGGTCCGGGTGCTCGCGCCGGCGTGGCCACCGCGGAACTGGGCGATGGTCGAGTGCGACGTCGGGCAGGGCGACGCGGTGGTGCTGGCGACCGCCGAGCCGGGGCGCGCGGTCGTCGTGGACACCGGACCCGAGCCGGGGCCGGTGGACGAGTGCCTGCACCGGCTGGCGGTCGACCGGATCCCGCTGCTGGTGCTGAGCCACCTGCACGCCGACCACATCGGCGGGCTGGCGTCGGTCTTCGACGGCCGGGCGGTCGGCGCGATCGCCGTCGGCCCGGGGCGGGCGCCGGAGTGGGCGTGGCGGCAGGTCGCCGCGGAGGCGCGCCGGCAGCGAGTGCCGCTGGTGGAGCTGAACCCGGGGGAGCGGCAGGCGTGGCCCGGGCTGTCGCTCGACGTCCTCGGCCCGCGTTACGTGCCGGAGCGCTCGGCGGGCCAGCAGGACGGCACGACGATCAACAACAGTTCGGTCGTCCTGCGAGCGCAGACCTCGGCCGGCCGGGTGCTCCTGACCGGTGATGTCGAGCTGGCGGCGCAAGCGGATCTCTTGGCGGACCTCGGAAACCTGAAGGCGGAGGTGTTGAAGGTGCCCCACCACGGCTCGCGTTATTCGCTGCCGGCGTTCCTCGCGGCGGTGGCGCCGCGGGTGGCGTTGGTCAGCGTGGGCGCGGGCAACACCTACGGCCACCCGAACAAGTCCACAATGGACAGTCTGACGGCGCTCGGTGCCCTGGTCACCCGGACCGACCTCGACGGCGACACCGCGGTGGTCGGCGACCCGGCGGGCCCGGCGGTGGCACGGCGGGGCGAGCCGCGTGGCCCGCCCCGCCGCTGAAGCCGGGGCGGGCGGAACCCGCCCCGGCCGGACGTCAGTAGCCGAGCGCCTCGTTCACGGCCTTGGCCGACGGCGGCACGGTCGCCTTGGGGCCGATGTGGTTCTCGACCGCGTCGAGGGTCTTGAGGCCGTCGCCGGTGATCAGGAGCACCGTCTCGGCGTCCGGGTCCAGCTTGCCGGTCTCGACCAGCTTCTTCGCCGTCGCGACGGTGACCCCGCCCGCGGTCTCGGTGAAGATGCCTTCGGTGCGGGCCAGCAGCCGGATGCCCTCGACGACCTCTTCGTCGGTGACGTCCTCGATCGCGCCGCCGGTGCGGTTGACGATGTCGAGCACGTAGGGGCCGTCGGCCGGGTTGCCGATCGCCAGCGATTTGGCGATCGTGTCCGGCTTCACCGGCTGGACGACGTCCAGGCCGGCGCGGAACGCGGCCGAGACCGGCGAGCAGCCGGTGGCCTGGGCGCCGAACACCTTGTACGGGCTGGCGTCCACGAGACCGAGCTGGCCCAGCTCGCGGAAACCCTTGTCCACCTTGGTCAGCTGCGAACCGGAGGCGATCGGCACGACGATCTGCGGCGGGATGCGCCAGCCCAGCTGCTCGGCGACCTCGAAGGCCAGCGTCTTCGAGCCTTCCGAGTAGTACGGCCGGACGTTCACGTTCACGAACGCCCACTTCGGGTGCTCACCGGCGAGTTCGGTGGCGAGGCGGTTGACGTCGTCGTAGTTGCCGTCGACGGCGATGAGGTCGCCGTCGTAGACCGCGGTGGTGAGGATCTTGGCGCGCTCGAGGGTCTTCGGGATCAGCACGACCGACCGCCAGCCCGCGCGGGCCGCGGCGGCGGCCGTCGCGTTGGCCAGGTTGCCGGTCGACGGACAGGCGAGCACCTCGAACCCGAACTCGCGGGCCGCGGCCAGCGCGACGGCGACGACGCGGTCCTTGAACGAGTGCGTCGGGTTGCCGGTGTCGTCCTTGACCCACACCCGCTTGAGGCCGAGCTCCTTGGCGAGGCGGTCGGCGCGGATGAGCCGGGTCGCGCCGGGCTCGGTGTTCGGGATCTCTTCGACGTTGGACGGAACCGGGAGGAGCTTCTTGTAGCGCCAGATGTTCTTGGGGCCGGCCTCGATGTCTTCACGGCGGACGCGGCCGAAGTCGTAGGCGACCTCGAGCGGCGAGAAATCCTCGGCGGAGACGAACTCCGGGGCGAGCGGCTGCCGGTGGCCCTCTTCCTTCGACACCAGTTCGACGGCGGGACCGAGATCCGGGGTCTTCGTGGTGGAGGTCGTTCCGAGGGTGGCGGTCATCGCGAGGTTCCTTTCCTCATCTGCCCCGCCGAAGCGGGCCGGAATTGGCACCGTGGTCGTCAGCTACCCCGCGATCGCGGGATGACAGGCTGTACGCCGGTTGCCGGGGCTTCGTCGGGCCGTTCCCTCTGCCCCTCTGGATGAGCGGTATTCAGTTGTCGGCGCGCGCCGTTCAGCGCGCCGCCTCGCTGACACCGTACGACATGGCGCTCGCGCCGTGCCATGCCGGCCGCTCGACATCACCGGAGCGGGCGCACGGCACCGCGAGTGAGAGGATTCCCCCGTGACCGCCCAAGCCACCGCCCCGGCCCCGCTCCACTTGGTCCTGGGTGAGGAAGAACTGCTGATCGAGCGCGCCGTGCGCGAGGCGCTCACCGCGTCCCGCGCGATCGACGCCACGGCCGAGCTGACCCGGGTCCGGGTGTCGGATCTCACAGCCCCCGAGCTGGCCGAACTCGTCAGCCCGTCGCTGTTCAGCGAAGGCCGCGTGATCGTCCTGGAGTCGGCACAGGACATCTCGCAGGAGCTGGCCGACGCCGTGACGTCCTACCTGAAGGACCCGGCGGACGGGATCGTCCTGGTCGTCGTGCACACCGGCGGTGGCCGCAGCAAGGCGGGCAAGACGCTGCCGGCGGTGCTGAAGAAGGCCGGCGCCGAAATCACCGAGTGCCCGAAGCTGACCAAGCCGGCCGAGCGCGAGCAGTTCGTGCGGCACGAGGTGCGCCGGGTGGGCGGCAAGATCGATGCGGCCGGGGTCGCCGCGCTTCTCGAGGCCGTGGGCTCCGACCTGCGGGAACTCTCCTCGGCGGCGACGCAGCTGGTGGCGGACGCCGGCGGGACCGTCGACGCGGACGCGGTCCACCGCTACCACCGCGGCCGGGCCGACGTCACCGGGTTCGCGGTGGCGGAGAAGGCGGTCAGCGGCGACCGCTCGGCGGCGCTGGAGTCGCTGCGCTGGGCGATGCAGCTGGGCGTCCCGCACGTGTTGGTCGCGGACGCACTGGCCGACGCGGTCCGCACGATCGCCCGGGTCTCGGGCGCGGGCCGGGGCAACCCGAACCAGCTGGCGGGCGAGCTGGGCATGCCGCCGTGGAAGATCCGCAAGGCGCAGGGCCAGGTCCGGGGCTGGAACCAGGACGGCCTGGCGACGGCGATGCGCGTGGTGGCGAGGCTGAACGCCGAGGTCAAGGGCGTGGCGGCAGACCCGGGTTACGCGCTGGAGCGCGCGGTCCTGCAGGTGGCGGCCGCCAAGGGCGACCGCTGACCCGGACATGAAGAAAGCCCCGGCCGAAGCCGGGGCTTTCCCAGAAATCAACCAGCTCAGAGCGCGTTGACGCGCTTCGCCAGCGCCGACTTCTTGTTGGCGGCCTGGTTGGCGTGGATGACGCCCTTCGAGACGGCCTTGTCCAGCTTCTGGGCGGCGTCGCGCTGCAGCTCGGCGGCCTTGGCCTTGTCGCCGGCCTCGGCGGCCTCGCGGACCTTGCGGATCGCGGTCTTCACCGAGGACCGGATCGCCTGGTTGCGCTGACGCGCCTTCTCGTTCGTCGTGATGCGCTTGATCTGCGACTTGATGTTGGCCATAGGGCAACTCCTGTTTCACTCGGTGAGATTCGCCGCCGCGCTGAATTGGCCCCACTCGCGAAGAGCGGGCTTCCTCCATGACGGAATGCCGCACGGGCAGCGAGCGACAACTCTAACAGCCCAGCTCGGACGGCCCGCGACCGCGTCCGGCGAACACCGATCACCCGGAGTACGGTCGAAGACGGTAGTGCCTAGGGTTCCGTCGCCGGTCCGCGCACCTCGCTCCCCACAACCAGGACCGGCGGGTCTGGTCCGAGCGGCACCATCGGCGGGTCCGGGTGGCCTGCCGTTCATCTGACGGGACAAAAGCCTGGAGGACCCGGTTTTCGTGCGTGCGAAAACCCGTAAGGGGTCCCATGAACACCACCGCGCTGTCCTTCGTCCTCGTCGCCGCCGTCGTGCACGCCGCGTGGAACCTCGCCGCGAAGCGCATCTCCTCCGGGGGCACGCAGTTCGTCTGGCTCTACTACACGGTTTCCGCCGTCGTCCTGTTGCCCGTCACGGTCGTGCTGCTGGTCGTCGAGCCGGAGCGTCCACAGTGGAGCTGGCTGCTGGCCGCCGCGGGCACGTCGGTGCTGCACGTCGCCTACGGCGTCGTCCTGCAGCGCGGGTACCGCGTCGGCGACCTCTCCGTCGTCTACCCCGTCGCGCGGGGCACCGGGCCGCTGCTGTCGGTGCTGGCGGCCGTCCTGGTGCTCGGCGAACGGCCCGGTTGGCTGGGCCTGCTCGGCGCGTTCCTGGTGATCACCGGAGTGCTGGTGATCAGCACCGGCCGCACCGGCGGCGCGCACGACCCGGCCGCCGCGAAGGCGCGGCGCGCGGGCATCTTCTACGGCCTCCTGACCGGCGCCACGATCGCCGGCTACACGCTTTGGGACGCGCACTCGGTGACCGGCATCGGCATGCCGCCGGTCGTCTACTTCGGCCTCGGGTCGGTGCTCCAGAGCGTCCTGCTCGTGCCCGGCGCGCTGGCCGGCCGCGACGAGGTGGCCCGGATCTGGCGCGAACAGCGTCGTGAGGTGCTGATCGTCGCGCTGCTGTCGCCGCTGGCCTACATCCTCGTGCTGTTCGCCCTCACGATGGCGCCGGTCAGCCTGGTCGCGCCCGCCCGGGAGCTGAGCATCGTGCTCGGCGGCCTGGCCGCCTGGCTGGTGCTGGGCGAACGCGATGCCGCCCGGCGGCTGGCCGGCTCGGTGATCGTGCTGTCCGGAATCGCCGCGATTGCGGCCGCCTGAGCGCGTCCGGTAGGGATGGTCGGATGGAAGTCCTGAAGAGCCGGCTGCTCATCCGCCCGCGCGACGTCGACGCCGCCACGGCGTTCTACCGCGACACCCTCGGCCTGGCCGTGGAGCGTGAGTTCCCCGGCGGCACCGTGTTCTTCCTCGGGCACGGCTCCCTGGAGGTTTCCGGCGCGGGGGAGACGGGTTCGTCGCCCGACCTGGTGCTCTGGCTGCAGGTCCGGGACCTGGCCGGCGTCATGGCCGAGCTGAAGGCGAAGGGCCTGGAGCCGGTGCGGGACGCCCAGCGCGAGCCCTGGGGCCTCGACGAGGCCTGGATCGCCGACCCGGACGGCACGCGCATCGTGCTGGTCGAGGTGCCCGAGGGCCACCCGATCCGCACGGACACCCGCTAGGCGGGCTTGACGGCGCGCAGCTGCGCGGCCAGCGCGGCGAAGCCGGGCGGGTCCCAGGTCCAGGTCTGCAGGTCGGCGAAGCCCGCCTCGGCGGCTTCGTCGGCCAGGACGTGCCTGCTCACGGGCAGCCACTTCTCGTGCGCGGACAGCAGCAGCCGCCCGCCGGGGCGCAGCACCCGGACCAGCTCGGCGAACCCGGCCGCGCGGTCGTCCCAGAGCATGACGTTGTTCACGGTCAGGACCACGTCGACGGACCCGTCGGGCTCGCCGGTGTGCGCCGCCGACCCCTCGCGCAGCTCGACGCGGTCGCCGCAGCGCTCCTGGCAGAGCCCGAGCATCTCCGGGGAGGGGTCGACGCCGATGGTGCGCCCGGCCAGCCGCGCGGCGGCGTCCAGGCCGACGCCGGGGCCGGGCCCGACGACCAGGACGGTCTCGTCCGGCTCGATCTTCGCCAGGTCGACGACGCGGTGTTCGGTGGCGGCGTTGCCGCGCGCCATCACCCAGCCGCCGAGGCGGCCGAGGGGTCCGGAGGGGTGACCGAAGGCACGGTCGAGGACGCGGCCGAAGCCGCCTGGATCCGGCTGGGGAGGGGGTGCCGGCTGGTGCGAAGTGCTCATACTTCGAGGGCACCACGGATCAGATCGGCTCGCATCGGGGATGACCCCCACCCGCACCCGGAGCGCCATGGGAGCATAGAGGTGGCCATCCCCGACTTTCCGAGGACTCATTCGAGTGACAGCGCTCAACAAGTTCGCCGACACGACCTTCACGCCTCCGGAGCTCATCCGGAACTTCTGCATCATCGCGCACATCGACCACGGCAAGTCCACCCTGGCCGATCGCATGCTGCAGCTCACCGGCGTCGTGGAAGAGCGGGCCATGCGCGCTCAGTACCTCGACCGGATGGACATCGAACGCGAGCGCGGGATCACGATCAAGGCGCAGAACGTCCGCCTGCCCTGGCAGGTCGAAGGCAAGGACCACGTCCTGCACATGATCGACACCCCGGGCCACGTGGACTTCACCTACGAGGTCTCCCGGGCGCTGGAGGCGTGTGAAGGCGCGATCCTGCTGGTCGACGCGGCGCAGGGGATCGAGGCCCAGACGCTGGCCAACCTGTACCTCGCCCTCGAGAACAACCTCCAGATCATCCCGGTGCTCAACAAGATCGACCTGCCCTCGGCCGACCCCGACAAGTACGCGGGTGAGCTGGCCCACATCATCGGCTGCGAGCCGGACGACGTGCTGCGGGTCTCGGCCAAGACCGGCATCGGCGTCGGCGCGCTGCTCGACGAGGTCGTGAAGTCGGTCCCGGCGCCGGAGGGCGACGCCGACGCGCCGGCCCGCGCGATGATCTTCGACTCGGTGTACGACACCTACCGCGGCGTCGTCACCTACATCCGGGTCGTCGACGGCAAGATCACGCCGCGCGAGCGCATCAAGATGATGTCCACCGGCGCCACGCACGAGCTCCTCGAGGTCGGGATCATCTCTCCGGAGCCCAAGCCCAGCAAGGGGCTCGGCGTCGGCGAGGTGGGCTACCTGATCACCGGCGTGAAGGACGTCCGGCAGTCGAAGGTCGGCGACACCGTGACGTCGGAGCGCAACGGCGCCACGGAAGCGCTGGCCGGCTACCGCGAACCGAAGCCGATGGTCTACTCCGGACTGTATCCGGTGGACGGATCCGACTACCCGGAGCTGCGCGAGGCGCTGGACAAGCTGCAGCTCAACGACGCCGCGCTCGACTACGAGCCGGAGACGTCGGTGGCGCTGGGCTTCGGCTTCCGCTGCGGCTTCCTCGGCCTGCTGCACCTGGAGATCACGCGCGACCGGCTCGAGCGCGAGTTCGGCCTCGACCTGATCTCCACCGCGCCCAACGTGGTCTACGACGTCGTCCTGGACGACGGCAAGGAAATCCACGTCACCAACCCGTCGGACTGGCCGACCGGCAGCAAGATCGACAAGGTGCTGGAGCCGCTCAGCAAGGTCAGCGTCCTGGCGCCGTCGGAGTTCATCGGCACGATCATGGAGCTGTGCCAGAACAAGCGCGGCCAGCTGCTCGGCATGGACTACCTGTCCGAGGACCGGGTCGAGCTGCGCTACAACATGCCGCTGGGCGAGATCATCTTCGACTTCTTCGACACGCTGAAGTCGCGTACGCGCGGCTATGCGTCGCTGGACTACGAAGAGGCCGGCACGCAGGCGGCGGACCTGGTCAAGGTGGACATCCTGCTGCAGGGCGAGGGCGTGGACGCGTTCTCCGCGATCGTGCACAAGGACGACGCTTACAACTACGGCAACCGCATGGTGAACCGGCTCCGCGAACTGATCCCGCGGCAGAACTTCGAGGTGCCCATCCAGGCGGCCATCGGCGCCCGGATCATCGCCCGCGAAACGATCCGCGCGATCCGCAAGGACGTGCTGGCGAAGTGTTACGGCGGTGACATTTCGCGGAAGCGCAAGCTGCTGGAGAAGCAGAAGGAAGGCAAGAAGCGGATGAAGACCGTCGGCCGGGTCGAGGTCCCGCAGGAGGCCTTCGTCGCCGCACTGTCCACTGAGGACTCGGGCAAGAACAAGAAGTAACGCTTTCGAGTGAAGGGCGGCCGCGGGACTCCCCGCGGCCGCCATTTTGTCGGTGCCTTCTGGTGTGCTCTGGTCAGGGCAACGAAAGGAGAGCACGAGGAACTCAACACCAAGAAGGCGGTTACGAACGGCTCGGCACAGCCGGCTACTGGGTGATCGATCCGGAGGAGCCCGCGCTGACGGTGTTCGAGCTGGACGAGGACGGTCACTGTCAGCAGGGGGCCAAGGCCGCGGGTGACGAGGTCCTCGAGGTCGAGCGGCCGTTCCCGGTGCGGATCGGGCCGCGGGAGCTGCTGGGCCGGCTCCGCAGACCGTAGGTCACCGGATGCGGGGCGTGCCGCGGAGCTGGGCGTGCAGCTGCCGGTGGCGGAGTTCCTTCCGCACCCGGTCGACCACCGCGTCGAACAGGGCCGGGTCGAGGATCGCCGTCTGGTCGAACTGCCGTCGCTGCGGCGGTGCGGGCGTGAGCCGGCCGCGGGGTGCGTACCGCTGCACCGAACTCTCGACGCCTTCGCCGGTGACCAGGTCGACCCAGAGCGCGTCGCGCAGGTAGCCGTCGCCGAACCGGGCCGAACGGCGGGTCGAGACGTCGGCGATCTGCGACCACGGGATCAGCCGCGTGCTGAGCGTGCCCGCGGGCACGCGGAGGCCTTCTTCGCCGACCGTGAGGTCGCGGAGACCCGCGAAGCCGCGCTTGAGCGCGCGGGCTCGCGAGAGGCGGAAGGCCACGACGGCGAGGAGCACGGTCGCCGCGTAGGCACCGCCGATCAGCCACGGCGAGAGGCCGCGCACCAGACCGGCGGCGAGTGCCGCGCCGAAGCCGGCGTCGGCGACGACGAGCACGCCGATCAGCACCTTGACCGGCGTGGTGACGCGGGCGGGGGACTCGGACAACGGGTCGACTCCTGGGGCCGGGCTGGTCAGGGGTTGCCGATGATCCGGTCGGCCGTCACGAACACCGCGACCCGCCGCTCTTCGGCCATCACGCGGTCGTACTCGGCCCAGTCGTCATGGGTGCCGGTGGCGGCGACGAAGACGTCACGCAGGAGCTTCGGCAGGCCCGCGGGGTCGAAGGCGGGGTCGGGGTCGTCCGGCCCGATGAGGTGGGTAGCGCCGGTGACGGAGACCCAGTTCCAGCCGCGCCGGAAGGTCACGGTGGCGTGCCCGGCCCGCCGCAGCAGCGCGAGCTTGTGCGCCCGCCCGACGGCGACGTACGCGACGCCGGGCGCACCGGTCACCGGGTCGTCGAAGACCCCGGCGTTCACGACGGAGGAGTGCACGGTGCCGTCACCCCGCGTGGTGGCGACGGTGGCCAGGCCGTTCTCCTGCAGCGACAGCGCGCGAACCTGCTCGAGATCAACGGTCATGACCCCAACCTAACCCGCCGGACGAACCGCGTGGTCCGGTTTCACCGGGTGAAGTGCGGTGCTGACCGTCCGCACAGCCCGGCCGGACCCACGCGAAGACAGACCCGGGGAAAGGGAAGCGCCTGCCGGAGCCGGGGGCAGCGCGGCTGAGGCGCCGTGGTCCCGGTAGGCCGGACGTCTTGAATGACTCATTCCTGTCGTTGGCCGAGGTGAATGGGTCATTCACGGCACCGCAGCCGCGTGACCACGGCGGACGGCGCGCTGGAGCCGGGCCCACGCAAAGGCAGACCCGGCCGGCGACGTCAGCAGGCGCCGTTGTCGGTCCACACTCCCCACTGGCCCGTCGTTCCCGGCTCCTCGCCCTGCGTCCACCAGCCCGCCGTCCACTTGTGGCCGTTGTGCGACACCACGTTCCCGCCCGTGTACACCTGCGACGCGGTCCAGGCCGGGGCCGTGCACGTGCCCGGGTTGGTCGTCCCGCCCGTGTCCCACGCGACCTGCGAAGACCGGTAGAAGCCGATCGACTGCGCCACCCAGCGCGGGGCCTGGGCGCCCAACCGGGTGCGGAACGTCGTCCAGTCGTGCGTCGACCAGGGCGACCAGCCCAGCTCGGCGTGCGCCGCCAGGCGCGGGAACGCCAGGTAGTCGATGTCCGAGGGCGTCACCACCGTTTCCGACCACAGCGGCGACTCCACCCCGCGGACCGCGGACTCGCCCACTCCCGACAGGTACGCACCGGGGTTCCAGCCGTACGCGTCCTGGACCTCGATGTACCCCGCCCACGACAGGCCGATCGGGCTGGAGCTGTTGTACTTCATGTCCAGGTACGCCTTGTTCGCCGGCGACAGGATCACCTTGCTGCCGCGGGAAACCGCCGCCGACACGCCCGCGTCCGATGTGGACGTTCCCCAGAACTGCGGCGACGCCGAGGCCGGCAGCGTGGCCTTCGCGATGTCGTGCCAGCCCACCACGGACTTGCCCGTCGCCGCCACCAGGGGGAGCACCTTGTTCACGAACGTCACGTAGTCCGCCGCCGACGTCGAGGAGGCTTCGTCGCCGCCGATGTGGAGGTACGGGCCCGGGGTCAAGGCCGCCAGCTCGCGCAGGACGTCGGCGATGAACGTGTACGTGATGTCCTTCGAGATGCACAGCGAGCTGTAGCCGACCGCGGTGTCGGTGCGCAGTGCCGGCGCCACCCCGTTGCAGTTCAGCTCCGCGTACGACGCCAGCGCCGCGTTCACGTGCCCCGGCATGTCGATCTCCGGGATGACCGTGATGTGCCGTGAAGCCGCGTAGTTCACGATGTCCGCGTACTGCGCCTTCGTGTAGTAGCCACCCGCGCCGCCGCCGACCTGCGTGCTGCCGCCGTAGGTCGTCAGGCGGGGCCAGCTGTCGATCTGGATGCGCCAGCCCTGGTCGTCGGCCAGGTGCAGGTGCAGTGCGTTGATCTTGTACTGGGCGAGCTGGTCGAGGTACCGCTTGACCGTCGAGACCGGGTGGAAGTGCCGGGCGACGTCGAGCATCGCGCCGCGGTAGCCGAACCGCGGGTAGTCCACGATCGTCGCGCCCGGGACGGTCCACGGGCCCGTTTGGAGAGCCGGGCTTTCGACCCGGCCCGGCAGCATCTGCCGCAGCGTCTGGACGCCGGCGAAGAGCCCGTCGGCCGTCTGGGCGCGCACGGTGACCGAGGACGCCGTCGAGACCAGCTGGTAGCCCTGCGCCCCGACGGAAGCGGGCGCGCCGGTCAGCAGCAGCGCGATGCTGTCGGCCGGCACGGAGGCCGGCGCGTCCGAGACCGGCAGCGCGAAGCCGGTCGACGGCCGCAGCACGCCGGCCAGGTAGTCGCCGACCTGCTTGGCCGGCGCCGAACCGGCTTCGGTGACGATCTTCGTCGTCGAGACCAGCGGGAAGGTGACTCCGGCCGCCGGGGTCACCGAGGCCGGCACCGGCACGATCGACTGCAGGGCCGGGGTGGCCGCCGCGGCCGGCGCCAGCTGGGCGGCGGTCGTACTGGCGCCGATCAGCGCCAGCACGGCGAGTGCGCGGCCGAGACGCCGCGCGAGGGGAGTCTTCACCGGGGACCTCCTGGCGGGATGGGCGCGACATCGCCGTCGCACCTGCCCGGATCGTCGCATTTTCCCCGGCTGTGGTCTAGACCAAGTCGGGTGGTCCGCGCGAACGGCGCGCCCGGTCTACGCTCGGTGGCATGTTCGACGAGCTGACGTTCCCGGTCATCGCCGCCCCGATGGCGGGCGGGCCGACCACCCCCGAACTGGTCGCCGCGGTCACCGAGGCCGGCGGCTTCGGCTTCCTCTCCGCGGGCATGCTCACGCCCGCGGCGCTCGCCGCGCAGATCGAGCGCACGCGGGAGCTGACCGGCCGCGAGTTCGGCGTCAACCTCTTCGTCCCGCAGCCCGACACCGGGGCCGACATCAGAGCGCACCGCGAGCGGCTCGAGGTGTTCGCCCGCGAATACGACGTCGAGCTCGGCGAGCCGAAGTGGGACGACGACGCGTACCCCGCGAAGCTGGACGTCGTGCTCGAGAAGCGGGTTCCCGTGGTGTCGTTCACCTTCGGGCCGCCGTCGCCGTCGGACGTGCTGCGCCTCAAGGAGGCCGGCAGCGCGGTCGTCGTCACCGTGACCACCCCGGAAGCCGCGCAGCGGGCCGCGGACCTCGGCGCCGACGCGCTCGTCCTGCAGGGCTTCGAAGCGGGCGGGCACCGATCCCTGTTCACCGACGACGCGGACCGGCCCGGCGGTGGCGCCGAATACGGCGTCCTCGCGCTGCTGCGGCTCGTCGCCGCTCGCGTCGACCTGCCGCTGATCGCGGCCGGCGGCCTGGTGCACGGCGCGGACGTCGCCGCCGTGCTCGCCGCGGGAGCCGTCGCCGCCCAGTTGGGCACGGTCTTCCTCCGCGCCGACGAAGCCGGGACGTCCGAAGCCCACCGCAAGGCCCTCGCGGTCGCCGAGCGCGAGACGGCGTTCACGCGCGCCTTCAGCGGCCGCCCGGCGCGCGGGCTGGTCAACAAGTTCATGGACGCGCTGTCCGAAGGCGCGCCGGCGGCCTACCCGCAGCTGAACAGCCTCGCCGGGCCGGTGCGCAAAGCGGCGGCGAAGGCCGGCGACCCGGAAGCGATCTCGCTCTGGGCGGGCCAGACCTACCCGCTCGCCTACGACGCGTCGGCCGCCGTCATCCTCGAGCGGCTGAAGGTCGAGGCGCGCGACGCGGCCGCACGCCTCGACCGCATCCGCTAGTCCGTCTTGTCGGCCTCGACGCCGGTGCCGGGCGTGCGGTTCAGCAGCGAGTGCCGCCGGCTGTAGAGGAAGTAGATGACCAGGCCGATGACGAACCAGACGGCGAACCGGAGCCACGTCGCCGGCTGCAGGAACGTGATCAGCCAGATCGAGAACACGATGCCGATCGCGGGCACCACCGGCATGCCGGGCGTCTTGAACGTCCGGGGCAGGTCCGGCTGCTTGTAGCGCAGCACGATCACTGCGACGCAGACGACGACGAACGCGAGCAGGATGCCGATGTTCGTCAGCTCCGCGGCCTCGCCGATCGGCAGCACGCCGGCGATGATCGCCGACGCGGCCCCGAGGATCCACGTCATCCGGCTCGGCACCTGGCGCTTCGGGTTCGTCTGGCCGAACCACGCCGGGAGCAGGCCGTCGCGGCTCATCGAGTAGCCGACACGGGTGGCGCCCATCAGGAACGTGAACAGCACGGTGAGGATGCCGACGATGGCGCCGATCGCGATCACCGTGGCCAGCCCGTCGAGGCCGACCGACTTGAACGCCGTCGAGAAGCCGCTCTTCGGGTCGATCTCGGTGTACTTCTGCATGCCGGTCAGCACCAGGCAGGCCAGTACGTACAGCACCATCGAGATGGCCAGCGAGTAGAGGATCGCCTTCGGCATGTGCCGCTGGGCGTCCTTCGACTCCTCCGCGGCGGTGCTCATGGCGTCGTAGCCGAAGACGGCGAAGAAGACCGTCGCCGCGCCGGTCACCGCGCCGCCGAAGCCGGCCGGGGCGAACGGCGTGTAGTTGCCCGTCTTGACGTAGAAGAAGCCGACCAGGATGACCACCAGCACGATCAGGACCTTGATCCCGACCATCGCCGTCTCGAACCGGGCGGCGCTGCGGATGCCGCGGTTGAGCAGGTACGCGATCAGCAGGCACAGCAGCATGGCGAACAGGTCGACCTTGTGGCCCGGGCCGGTGCCGGGCGCGCCGAGCATCCAGGCGGGGAGGTCGAGGCCGAGCTGGCCGAGCAGGAAGCTGAAGTAGCCGGAGATGCCGATCGCCACGACCGACACGATCGCCGTGTACTCCAGCAGCAGGTCCCAGCCGATGAACCAGCCGACGACCTCGCCGAGCACCGCGTACCCGTACGTGTAGGCCGAACCGGCCTTCGGGATCAGGCCGGCGAACTCGGCGTAGGAGAACGCGGCCGCGGCGCTCGCGACGCCGGCGATGAGGAACGAGATCAGCACGGCCGGGCCGACGCCCGGGATGCCGGCCGCGTCGTCGCCGTGCGCGACACTCCCGGCGAGGGCGAAGATCCCGGCGCCGATGATGCCGCCGACACCGATGGCGGTCAGCTGCCACAGGCCGAGTGTGCGGTTGAGGCCGCCTTCGCCCTTGTCCTGGATCTGGTCGATCGGCTTGCGCCGGAAGATGCCGGAGCTGCTGCCCAGGCCTCCTGGAGCGGACATCATCGTCTCCCGAACGGTCGGTGGAGGGTCCGGGTCACGGACCCAACGCCGGAACCTACCGCCAACTCCGCGTGAAGACAGTGTGAGCCGCTCAGCCTGCCGCGGTGTCTTCGCTCACGGCCTCCGACGCCGTCGCCACGGCGCGCTTGGCCTGGGTGGTCCGGACCGCGCTCGCCGCGAAGTACGAGAGCAGCTCCGCGATCTCCACCGGGTCGTCCAGCTGCGGGCAGTGCCCCCAGTCCTCGCGGACGAGCAGGCGGCTGTGCGGCACGAGCGTGTGCAGCTGCCGCCCGGACGCCGCCGTGACGAGCTTGTCCTTGCCGCACGCGACGACCAGCAGCGGCACCTTCACCGAGTCGAGGCGGTAGGCGTCGGCGAGCTCGGCGACGAGCTGCCGCGCCTGCTCGAGCCGGCTCTTGGTCGCGCGGTAGTCCGGGAACAGCGCGGTGAAGCGCTGCACCTGGGTCGCGTCCGCCGCGCCCGAGTTCGCGTAGAGGAGCCGGGGGACGAGCTGCTCGGCGACCTTGCGCACGAGGAAGCCCGGTACCGGGACCGGCAGGGACGAGTACAGCCGCAGTGGCAGCGGGTAGCGCGCCACGGTCCGGATCAGCCACGAGTCGACGAACCCGGGCGCGGCGATCGACACGACGCCGGAGATCGGCGACCTGCTGTTCTGGGCTGCCCGCAGGCTCATGGTGCCGCCGAGGGAGTTGCCGGCCAGCACGACCGAGCCGAGCACGGCCTGCTCGCGGACGACGG
This sequence comes from Amycolatopsis sp. NPDC028719, assembly GCF_055565395.1. NCBI lineage: Bacteria > Bacillati > Actinomycetota > Actinomycetes > Pseudonocardiales > Pseudonocardiaceae > Amycolatopsis > Amycolatopsis sp. NPDC028719. The sequence goes on along the minus strand of NZ_JBVHUL010000003.1, from coordinate 770,937 downwards.
CGGCGGTGAACGCATCGAGCTGCGGCAGCATCGGGCCGGGCCGCAGCGGCTGCGCGTCCCCGAACCCGGGCAGATCCACCGCGACGGCCGGGATCCCGGCGGCCGCGAGCTGCTCCAGGGCGGGGCGCCACGTGTCGGCGCTGTCGCAGTAACCGTGCAGCAGCACCAGGCGCGGTGCGCTCGGCCGGACGTGCGGTGTGGCCGCGCGGCGGCGCAGAGAACGACGGGGGAGCTCCGGGTCCGGGAGGACGTCGCCGACCTCCAAGACCCGGGTGCGGACACCGGCGTAGCGCCGGAAGGAGACCCGGATCGGGTCCGGGTCGCTGCTGGACCGGCCGCCCGGTCCAGCCGAGTCGGGCCGCTTCGTCGCGGTCATGACTACAGATTACCTTGCGACTATTGGGTTTTGGTCGATTTCAGGTGCTAACGACCAGATCTCGAACTGAGTACGTTGGAGATTCACCAGATGCCGGGCTGGGCGGAACGAGACGATCCGCCCAGCTCAGCGGGGTTCTAGCGGGTGAAGACGATCTTGCCGGCGGTGTCGCCTTCGAGCATCGCCCGGAACCCCTTAGGGGCCTCGGCGAAGGGCAGTTCGGCGCCGATCTGCGGCCGCACCCCGGTCAGATCGAGGTAGGCGAGCAGATCCGCGAGCTCGTCGCGGGTGCCCATGGTCGACCCGGCGACACGCAGCTGGAGGAAGAAGACGCGCTGCAGCTCCGCGTTCGCGTCCGGGCCGCTGGTCGAGCCGGAGACCACGATGATCCCGCCCGGCTTGAGCGATTTGACCGAATGCGACCAGGTCGCCTTGCCGACGGTCTCGAACACGGCGTCGACGCGCTCGGGCAGCCGTGCGCCCGACTCGAACGTCTGGTGCGCGCCCAGGCTCGAGGCGAGCGCGCGCTTCTCCTCGCTGCGGCCGGTCACCCAGACCCGGAACCCGGCCGCACGGCCGAGCTGCACCAGCGCCGTCGAGACGCCGCCGGAGGCGCCCTGCACGAGCATCGTCTGGCCGGGCCGCAGCCCCGACTTCACGAAGAGCATCCGGTAGGCGGTCAGCCAGGCCGTACCCATGGTCGCGGCCTCGGCGAAGCTGAGCGCGGCGGGCTTCGGGACGACGTTGCGGGCCGGCACGACGACCTGGTCGGCGAAGGTGCCCTGGTGCTTCTCGGTGAGCAGCGTCCGCTTCGGGTCGAGGGTGTCGTCGCCCTGCCAGCCCGGCGCGTTGATCACGGAGTGGAGCACGACCTCGGAGCCGTCGTCGAGGGTCCCGGCGCCGTCGCAGCCGAGGATCATCGGGAACTGGTCGGGCTTGATCCCGACCCCGCGCAGCGTCCAGAGGTCGTGCATGTTGAGGCTGGCCGCCTTGACGTGCACGCGGACCCAGCCGTCCGGCACGTCGGGTTCGGGTCGCTCGCCGACGACGAGCGAGTCCAGGGGGCTGTCGGCGTTGGGTTCCTGCGCGTACACGGCGAACATGCCTCGCAACGTACCGCCCCTGAAGCGCGGCGGCAGCGGAGCGCGCGTAGGCTCACACCGTGTTCAACGGGCTTGCCGACTGGTGGGACGGGGTTGAGCTCTGGCTCGCCCAGGCCTGGTTCCCGGTCCAGTTCGTGCTGGTCATGGTGGTCGTCGTGCCGCTGTGCCTGGCCGCCGCGTGGGTGCTCGACAAGCTCGTCGGGCTGTTCGCCCGCAGGCTTGCTCCGGGGCGTGACGACGACCGCTCCGACACCCCGTCCTAGGCTGGCGCACCATGTTCAACCGTAGGCGGATCACCGCCGCCCTGATCGGCCTCCTCGTCCTGGTGCTGGGAGGCTGGCTGGTCAAGGACGCCGTCGGCGGCGACTCGCCCGCGTCCCCCACCTCGAGCAGCTCGGCGAGCGCGCCCCCGAAGGGCTCCGCGGCCGTCCCCGGCACGGACTCCGGACTGCCGGTCAAGGCGCTGTCGACCTTGCCGCCGCAAGCCGGCGACACGTGGAAGCTGATCGAAAAGGGCGGCCCGTACCCGTACCCGCGCAACGACGACGTCGTGTTCGAGAACCGCGAAAAGCGGTTGCCCGGCAAGAAGTCCGGCTACTACCACGAGTACACCGTGAAGACCCCGGGCAGCGCCGACCGCGGCGCACGGCGGCTCATCACGGGGCAGGCGCACGAGCTGTACTACACCGGCGACCACTACGGGTCGTTCGTCGTCGTGGACCCGGCCCGATGAGCGCCTCGGAGCAGGTGAAGGCCGCCGCGGAAGAGGCTTTCGCGAGGGGTGCGTACCCGCACCTGGTGAACTCGCACCCGACCGTGGACAAGGCCGGCACGCTCAGCGCGTTCGCCGAGGCACTGTCCTTTCCGGACTACTTCGGCCACAACCTCGACGCGCTGTACGACTGCCTGACCGACCTGTCGTGGCTGCCGCCGGGCGAGCACGTGCTGATCTGGCCGGGCTCGGAGGCGTTGCGCAAGGCTGAACCCAAGACGTACCTGGCGATCCGCAGCGTCCTCTCGGACGCGCAGCGCGCACTCGGGCCGAGCGGCCGCAGCGCCGGCTCGTGGCGGCTCACGGTCGTGCTGCCGGACGCCTGAGCGGCGTCCGGCACCCGGCTCCGCTCAGTCCTGGGGGACCCAGCTCGGCTTGCGCTTCTGGGCGAAGGCCAGAATGCCCTCCTGGCCTTCCTCGCTCGCGAAGAACTTGGCCGACAGTCCGAGCATCTCCTCGAACCCTTCCGACGGCGTCGCCGGGCGGGGACGGCTCAGCAGGGCCTTCGTCTCGGCCAGCGCCGTCGGCCCGCCCGCGGCCAGCGCCTTCACGAAGCGGGCCACCTCCGCGTCCAGCTCGGCCGCCGGTACCGCCGAGTTCAGCAGGCCGATCTCCACCGCGCGGCGTGCGTCGAACGTGTCGCCCGTCAGGAACAGTTCGTGCGCCGCGCGTGGGTTCAGCCGCGGGAGGACCGTCAACGAGATCACCGCCGGGACCACGCCGATGCGGACCTCCGAGAACGCGAACGTCGCTTCCGGCACCGCCACCGCGATGTCGCACGCCGCCACCATGCCGATGCCGCCGGCGCGGGCGGGGCCGGCCAGGCGGGCGACCACCGGCTTCGGGCTGGTCCACAGCTGCTCGAGGATCTTCGGGAACTCGTTCACGCCCTGGTCGCCCGCGCCGGCGCCGCGGGCCTCCTTGAGGTCCATCCCCGCGCAGAACACCGGGCCCGTGTGGGTCAGCACGATCACGCGGACGGCGTCGTCCGAAGCGGCCTTGTCGAGCGAGGACGACAGCTCGCGGCGCAGCTGCGCCGACAGCGCGTTGCGGTTGTGCGGGGAGTCCAGGGTGATCGTGGCGGTGCCGCCCACCACGTCGTAGTGCACCAGTTCGTCAGCCATGACCGACACCTTCGCACACTCCCCGCGCGCCACCGGTGTTACGCCGGGCACAGCCAGTCGGGCTCGCCTTCGCGGGCTTCGACGGTGGCCGCGTCCGGGGCCGGGAAGTGCTGCTTCAGCGTGAACGCCTCGGGCGTCGGCCCGTGGACGCGCAGGTGCTTGATCTTCTCTTCGGCGTCGGCGGGCGTGGGCCGGTATCCGGCGGGCACCCACCAGAGCGCGGTCATCACGTCCTTCACGCGGTGGAACCACTCGCGGCGGCGCTTGAGGATCGCGAGGTGCTCACCGAAGAACGTGAAGGCGGCCAAGGTGTCCACCGACGTCCAGACGGACATGTTGATCAGGAGGCCGGACGTGCCGTGCACGTCCCATTCGAAGGCGCGGATCGAGAGCGCGTTGTCGTCCTCGGTCTGCAAGCGCCAGACGAAGCCGGGCGCGGCGTCGGCGAGGGCGTTGACGGGCTCGAGCGCGTCGACGAAACCCTTGAAGGACGGGTCGTCGATCGGTGCTTTCATCCGGGCGATGTTGACTTCCGCGAGTTCGTACCCCATGCAGCCACCCTACGGGCGGAGCCCCGCCCGCAGGGTGGCTCGCGGTCAGCCGATCGTCGTCGTGGTGAAGACCGGGCTGGGGTTGGGGAAGCAGGCGGTCGGGGCGGTGATGTCCCCGATGATGGTGCCCGCCACGGCCTTGAAGGTCAGGCCGGGATCGCTGTAGCTGGTGCCGGACAGCTTGGTCTCGATCGTGCCCGACTGGCCGGCGGTCAGGTGCGCCGTGATGGTCGGCAGCTCGAACGTGGCGCCGCCGGCGATCGGGCCGGGGAAGCTCAGGGTCGCGACGCCGTTCGCGACGGCGATCGTCGGCGCGGTGTCGCCGAGGCCGGAGCCGCCGGCGAGGTCGGCGCCGACGTAGGTGGAGTTCGCCGGGATCGGGAACTTCAGCGCGAACGTGTTGATGTTCTTGACGGTGTTCCCGCTGACCTCGCCCGGCACCTCGTTCGGCGCCGGGTCGATGACGACGTCGAAGGCGCCGCCGGGCGCGACCGTGGCGGGCGCGGTGACGTCGGCGTCCTGGTTGAGCGACACCTGCTGCGGCCCGATGATCGGCGCGTCGGCCTGACAGTCGAAGGCGATGGTGGTGGCCGCCGAAGCCGGGGCGGCGAGGGCGATCGGAAGGGCCGCGGCCGCGGTCAGGGCAGCCAGCCGGGAAAAGTGAAGCGCTTTCATCTGTATCCACCTACCTGCGGTTTTGGAGGGGAGGAAAGAGAGCCGCGCAGCGCTTAGATAGTTACCGGCAAGTTAACTAGCGCGTCAAGGATTTACCGTTCCCATGCGCGCAGCGTCACGACAAATGTGAATGAGACTCACCTTTTGGCGGTCGTGAGCGCGCCGGGCCAGGCGTACTGGCGGAGCAGTCCGCTCACCGCGGTGGCGTACCGGCTGATGACGACGTCGGCGACGCGGGGATCGTCGGCCAGTGGCGCCGCGACGAAGGCGCGGGGATCGGCCTCGCGCGCCAGCCGCTCGATGCGGTCCGGCAGCAACCCCGGCGCGAGGAACCACGACGCCACGACCAGGTGCCGCGCGCCTCGCGAGCGCAACCGGGCCGCGGCCGCGGGGATGTCCGGCTGGGTCGCGGACGCGAACGCTTCACTCACCGGGACACCCAGCCGCTCCTCCCAGCGGGCGGCGAGAGAGGCGACGACAGCGTTCGCCGAGGCGTTGGACGAGCCGACCGCGCTCAGCAGCACGCCCGTTCCGGCCCGGCGAGGCGCGGCCGCCAGCCGGTCGAGCGCCACCGCCTCCAGAGCCGGGTCCGCGCCCAGGACGTCCGACACCTCCACGCGGAAGCCCGGGCACGAATCCGTCACCGAGCCGACCAGCGCCGGCAGGTCGACCCGGGCGTGGAACGCGCTCCCGAGCAGCAACGGCACCACGACCGCCGTCCGATGGCCGGCCTCGTACAACGACCGCAGTACATCGGTCACGTTCGGCGAAGAGAGGTCCAGAAAGGACTCGTGCACCGAGAGTCCCGGCGCCTGGGCGCGCACGACGTCGACGAGCGCCCGCACGGTCGCGGCCGAGCGGGGGTCACGACTGCCGTGCGCGACGGCGACCAGGGGTGGTGTCACGAGAAGCGCTCACCCACCAGGCCCGCGGCGAGGGTGTCGCCGTCCTTCGGGTCGATGACCAGGAACGCGCCGGTGCGCGGGCTGACGCCGTAGTCGTCGACGCCCAGCTCTTCGGCCAGGGTCAAGGTGACCAGCCCGATGTCGTTGAGCTCCAACGAGGGCGGCGAGTCCACACTGGACAGCTTCTGCTCGTCGAACCGCGCGTGGAGCTCGCCGACGAGCGCCTGCACCGTGCGGGCGCCGTGCTTGACGAGCACGCGCGCGCCCGGCTTGAGCGGCTTCGACGACAGCCAGCACAGCGTGCCGGTGATCTCGTCCGTGATCCGCGGCGGCGCGTCCGCGGCGGCGATGAGGTCACCGCGGGAGATGTCGATGTCGTCGGCGAGCAGCAGTGTCACCGAAGTCCCGGAGCCGGCTTCGTCGAGGGGCCCGTCGGCGGTGTCGATGCGCTCGACGCGGCTGCGGATGCCTTGGGGCAGCACGACGATCTCGTCACCCGCGCGGACCGTGCCCGCGGCGATCTGGCCGGCGTAACCGCGGTAGTCCGGGTACTCCGGCGTGCGCGGCCGGATCACGTACTGCACCGGGAACCGCAGCGCCTGGTCGTGCGGGTCGGGCGCGACCGGCACGTCCTCGAGGTGTTCCAGCAGGCTCGGGCCGCTGTACCACGGCGTGCGCGAAGAGCGCGTCGCGACGTTGTCGCCCTCCAGCGCCGAAACCGGGATCGCGAGCACCGAACCCCGCGCGTAGCCGAGGGATTCCGCGTGCGCGGCGAACTCTTCGGCGATCACCGTGAACGTCGCCTCGTCGTAGCCGACCAGGTCGATCTTGTTCACCGCGAGCACCAGCTGCGGCACGCCGAGCAGGGCCAGCACGGCCGCGTGCCGCCGGGTCTGCTCGATGACGCCCTTGCGCGCGTCGACCAGCAGCACGGCCAGCTGCGCGGTGGACGCGCCGGTCACCGTGTTGCGCGTGTACTGCACGTGCCCCGGGGTGTCCGCCAGCACGAACGATCGCTTCGGCGTCGCGAAGTACCGGTAGGCGACGTCGATGGTGATGCCCTGCTCGCGTTCCGAGCGCAGGCCGTCGACGAGCAGCGACAGGTCCGGTGTGGACAGTCCTTTGTCGACGGACGCGCGCGTGACGGCGTCCAGCTGGTCGGCGAGCACCGACTTCGTGTCGTAGAGCAGGCGCCCGACGAGGGTGGACTTCCCGTCGTCCACGCTCCCGGCGGTGGCCAGGCGAAGCAGCGAACTCATCAGAAGTACCCCTCACGCTTGCGGTCTTCCATGGCCGCCTCGGACATCCGGTCGTCGGCGCGGGTGGCGCCACGTTCGGTGAGCCGTGACGCCGACACCTCGGCGATGACGTCTTCGACGGTGGTCGCCGTGGACTCGATCGCCCCGGTGCACGAGCCGTCGCCGACGGTCCGGTAGCGGACGGTCAGCTCGCGGACCTCTTCACCGGGGCGCGGGCCGCCCCACGGGCCTTCGGCGAGCCACATCCCGTCGCGCAGGTACACCTCGCGCTGGTGCGCGTAGTAGATCGACGGCAGCTCGACCTTCTCGCGGGCGATGTAGTTCCAGACGTCGGCCTCGGTCCAGTTGGACAGCGGGAAGACGCGGACCTGCTCGCCCGGGCGGTGCCGGCCGTTGTAGAGGTTCCACAGCTCGGGCCGCTGGCGCCGCGGCTCCCACTGGCCGAAGGAGTTGCGGAGGCTGAAGATCCGCTCCTTCGCCCGGGCGCGTTCCTCGTCGCGGCGCCCGCCGCCGAACACGGCGTCGAACTTGTTCTCCGCGATGGTGTCGAGCAACGGCGTGGTCTGCAGCGGGTTGCGCATCCCGTCGGCGCGCTCTTCGAGGCGCCCGTCGTCGATCCAGTCCTGGACCTTCGCCACGACCAGGCGCAGGCCGTGGCGCTCGACGACGCGGTCGCGGAACTCGATGACCTCGTCGAAGTTGTGCCCGGTGTCGACGTGCAGCAGCGGGAACGGCACCGGCGCGGGCCAGAACGCCTTGATCGCCAGGTGCAGCAGCAGCGTCGAGTCCTTGCCGCCGGAGAAGAGGATCACCGGCCGGTCGAACTCGCCCGCCACTTCGCGGAAGATGTGGATGGCTTCGGACTCGAGAGCGGCCAGGTTGTCCTGTGCCGCATCGGTCGCGGGCTCCAAGGTCGTCATGCGTCCCTTCCTCAGCCGTGCAGTCCGCACTCGGTCTTGCTCTGCCCGGCCCACCGGCCGCTGCGCGGGTCCTGGCCCGGCTCGACGCGAGCCGTGCAGGGCGCGCAGCCGATCGAGAGGTAACCGATCGAGACCAGCGGGTTCTCCAAGATCCCGTGCTCGGCGATGTAGGCCTTGAACTCGTCGTCGGTCCACGGCGCGATCGGGTTGACCTTCACCAGGCCGTTGCGGTCGTCCCAGGTGACGATGGGGGTGTTCGCGCGGGTCGGCGCGTCCACGCGGCGGACGCCGGTGACCCACGCCGAGTAGTTCGCCAGGGTCTTGCGCAGCGGCACGACCTTGCGCAGGTTGCAGCACAGCGTCGGGTCGCGGTCGTGCAGCTTCGCGCCATATTCCGCGTCCTGCTCGGCGACGCTCTGCTCGGCCTGGGCGTTCACGATCTTCACGCCGGGGTAGACGGCCTCGACCGCGTCGCGCGTGCCGATCGTTTCCGGGAAGTGGTAGCCGGTCTCCAGGAAGAGAACGTCCACATCGGACTTCACCTTGGTGGCGAGGTCGATCAGGACGGCGTCCTGCATGTTGGACGCGACGATGAAGTCGTCGCCGAACGTTTCGGCGGTCCAGCGCAGCGCTTCTTCCGCGCTGGCGTCGGCGAGCTCTTTCGACGCGCGCTCGGCGAGGGTCTTGTAGTCGGCAGTGGCGGTCATCGGGACACCTCCGGAAGGGACAGTCCGAGGAACTTGACCGAGAAAACCCGGCGGCAACCGGAACACAGCCAGCCACCGTTCTCTTCCGGCCGCAGGTCCTCATCGCCGCAATAGGGGCAGTAGTACGGCACCGCGCGTTCGGTGGAAGTCACTGCAGGGCGCTTTCCTCGGCGCGCCCGGCCCACTGCGCGAACCGCTCGCCGGGTTGACGCCCGCCGACGTAGTTGCGCACGACGCGCTCGACGTATCCCGTCAGCTCCGACGCGGTCACCTTGTGGCCGCGCAGCTTCCGGCCGAACCCGGCGTCGAGGCCGAGCCCGCCGCCGAGGTGCACCTGGAAGCCTTCGACCTGGTTGCCGTCGGCGTCGGTGACGATCTGGCCCTTGAGGCCGATGTCCGCGGTCTGGATCCGCGCGCAGGAGTTGGGGCAGCCGTTGAGGTGCACGGTCACCGGCGTGTCGAGGCCGTCCTGGATGTCCGCGAGGGACTTCTCCAGGTCCGCGACGAGCTGCTGCGCGCGGGCCTTCGTCTCGACGATGGCGAGCTTGCAGAACTCCAGGCCGGTGCAGGCCATCACGTTGCGCCGCCACGGCGACGGCTTCGTCTCGAGGCCCAGCTCGGCCAGCTCCGCCTGGAGCGGGGCCACCTGCTCCTCCGGGACGTCCAGCACGACGAGCTTCTGCTGCGGGGTGAGGCGGACCCGGCCCGAGCCGGCCCGCTCGGCGGCCTTGGCCACGGCGACCAGCGTGCCGCCGGAGACGCGGCCGGCGATCGGCGCCGCGCCGACGTAGAACTTGCCGTCGACCTGCGGGTGCACGCCGACGTGGTCGATCGGGACGGCCGGGTCGACCGGCGGCGGGCCGTCGATCAGCTCGCGCTTGAGGTACTCGTCCTGCAGCACCTGGCGGAACTTCTCCGCGCCCCAGTCCTTGACCAGGAACTTGATCCGCGCCCTCGAGCGCAGCCGCCGGTAGCCGTAGTCGCGGAAGATCGAGATGACGCCTTCCCAGACGTCCGGCACCTCGTCCAGGGGCACCCAGGCACCGAGCCGCTGCCCGAGCATCGGGTTGGTGGACAGGCCGCCGCCGACCCAGACGTCGAAGCCGGGGCCGTGCTCCGGGTGGTTCACGCCGACGAAGGCGACGTCGTGGATCTCATGCGCCACGTCGGGCTGGCCGGAAACGGCGGTCTTGAACTTCCGCGGCAGGTTCGCGAACTCCGGCTTGCCGATGTAGCGGCGCTTGATCTCGTCGATCGCCGGGGTGCCGTCGATGATCTCGTCCGCCGCGATGCCCGCGACCGGCGAGCCGAGGATGACGCGCGGGCTGTCGCCGCAGGCCTCCATCGTCGTCATGCCGGCGTTCTCGAGCGTCGCCCAGATCTTCGGCACGTCTTCGATCCGGATCCAGTGGTACTGGATGTTCTGCCGGTCGGTGATGTCGGCGGTGTCGCGCGCGTACGCCTGCGAAATCTCACCGAGCACGGTGAGCTGCTCGGTGCTCAGCACGCCGCCGTCGAGCCGGACCCGCAGCATGAAGTAGCGGTCGTCGAGCTCTTCGGGCTCCAGCGTCGCGGTGCGGCCGCCGTCGATCCCCGGCTTGCGCTGGGTGTAGAGGCCGAACCAGCGGAAGCGGCCGCGCAGGTCGCCCGGGTCGATCGCGTCGAACCCGCGGTGGGCGTAGATGTTCTCGATCCGCGCCCGCACGTTCAGCGGGTGGTCGTCCTTCTTCGACCGCTCGTTCGGGTTCAGCGGCTCCCGGTATCCGAGCGCCCACTGCCCTTCCCCGCGCTTCTGCTTGACGCGCGCGGGGCGGGCGGGGGTCTGGGGCGTGGCCATGGCGGCGTCCTCCGAGAGGCTTTCGTGGCAGCGGAGGACCCACCGGCTCGCGGGTTTCCTCCGGCGCCGGCTGTCCGAAATTCGTGGCAGGTGGTGGCGATCGGGGAGTCAGCGAACGGGTGCGCAGAGGGCGCTGGCGACCCGCAGGAGGTCGACGTGGCGGCGGGCCACGAGGAGAACACCGGCATGAGTCACGGCGTGAGCGTGCCACGCGTCCACAATGTGGTCCAGGGGTGCCCGGATCGTGGGAGAAGGGTCACTCGCCTGGGAGAATGCGGTCGACCAGCAGGCCCACGACCTGCGCGTCCGAGTACCCGGCGAACGCTTCGGGCAATGTCAACCGCTCGACGGTCAGGCCGGTCAGGGCCAGATAGAGCAGCAGGACTTCGTCGCGTCCGCCGGGCAGGCCGGCGGCTTCGTGGAAGCCCGCGCTGAGCTCGAAGCTCTCCCGCACGGTCGCGGTCAGCGCCGCCGCCAGCCCGGGCCGCCGGTTCGCTTCCAGGCGCAGTTCGAGCAGGGCGAGGTAGGCGCTGCGACGCGTGGTCAGCCGGGTCATCAGGTCGCCGAGCAGGGCGGCGACCCGTCCGGTCGACGGCTCTTCGGCGCGCGGATCGGCCAGCACCTCCGCCGGCGCCGACAGCCGGACGTGCACGCGTTCCCCGGCCTCGGCCAGCAGCTGGTCGCGGTCGCGGAAGTAGTTCGACGTCGTACCCGGCGGCACGCCGGCCTCGGTGTCCACCGCGCGGTAGGTGAGCCCGCGCGCGCCGTCCCGGGCGAGGACCTCGATGGCCGCGTCCGTCAGGGCCGTCCGCCGTTCGGTGTTCTGCCGCACCCATCCTCCTTGCCCGATTCAAACCACTGTGATTAGAGTACTACAGGCATAGTGATTTGACGGAGAGGAACTGGGGATGCAGGTCAAGGGATTCGGGGCGGGGTACCTGGTCGACGACGTCGCCGCGACCACCCGCTTCTACCGGGACGTGATCGGGCTGCCGGTGACGGTCGAGCTGGACTGGTTCGCCAGCGTCAACGCGGGCACGCCCGGCTACGAGATCAGCTTCGTCCAGCGCGGCCACGAGTCGGTGCCCGCGGGCTACCGGGCCGCGGAAACGGCGGGGCTGATGTTCGGGCTCGTCGTCGAGGACGCGGCCGCCGAGGCGAAGCGGCTCGCCGACGCGGGTGTGGAACTGGTCACGCCGGTCGTCGATGAGGCCTATGGGCAGCGGCACTTCTACGTCGCCGAGCCGAACGGCGTGCTGCTGGACGTCATCGAGATGATCCCCGTCGACCCGGAGTGGGCGGCGGCGAACACCCCGGCTTCGTAGGGGACAATCGGGGAATGCCCGATTCCTCGACCGACCTCGCGCTGCCCGAAAGCGCGCTGAAGGGCGTCGGCAGCCGGCCGTTCGGGGTCTACGTGCACGTCCCGTTCTGCGCGACGCGCTGCGGCTACTGCGACTTCAACACCTACACCGCGGGCGAGCTCGACTCGGACTCGTCACCCCAGTCCTGGCTCGAAGGGCTGCGACGCGAGCTGGAGCTCGCCGCGAAGGTGCTGGTCGTGCCGCCCGCCGCCGACACGGTGTTCGTCGGCGGCGGCACGCCGTCGCTGCTCGGCGCCGACGGCCTCCGTTCGGTGCTCGACGCCGTCCGCGACGTCTTCGGGCTCGCCCCGGGCGCCGAGGTCACGACGGAGTCGAACCCGGAGTCGACGTCGCCGGAGTTCTTCGCGGGGATCCGCGAAGCCGGCTACACGCGGGTCTCGCTCGGCATGCAGTCGGCCGCGCGGCACGTGCTGAAGATCCTCGATCGCGTGCACACCCCGGGCCGGCCGGGCCAGGCCGCCGCCGAAGCACGCGCGGCCGGGTTCGAGCACGTGAACCTCGACGTGATCTACGGCACGCCCGGCGAGCGCCCGGACGACCTGCTCGCGACGCTCGACGCCGTGCTGGCCGCGGGCGTCGACCACGTGTCGGCGTACGCGCTGATCGTCGAGGAGGGCACGGCGCTGGCCCGCCGGGTGCGCCGCGGCGAGCTGCCCGCGCCGGACGACGACGTGCTGGCCGCGGACTACGAAATGATCGACGCGACGCTGTCGGCGGCGGGCCTGCGCTGGTACGAGGTGTCGAACTGGGCGGCTTCCGACGCCGCCCGCTGCCGCCACAACCTCGGCTACTGGCGCGGCGACGACTGGTGGGGCGCCGGGCCGGGCGCGCACAGCCACGTCGGCGGCGTGCGCTGGTGGAACGTGAAGCACCCGGCGCGCTACGCGGCGCTGCTGGCCGCGGGTGACTCGCCCGCTGGTGGGCGCGAGGTGCTCACCGACGACGACCAGCACCTCGAGCGGATCATGCTCGAACTGCGCGTCGCGGAAGGACTTCCGCTGGACGTGCTGGACGAACCGGGGCTCGCGGAGGCCCGGGCGGCGGCGGCCGAGGGCCTGCTCGATCCGTCCGCTTTGGACTCCCGGGGCCGCGCGGTGCTCACCGACCGCGGGCGGCTGCTGGCCGACGGCGTGGTCCGGCGGCTCGCGGGCTGACGCCGGGCTTCGAGGACCCGGGCGTCGCCGGCCAGTTCGAACTGCACCGGAGGCGACCCTGCGTCGGGCGGCGGCTCGCGGGCTGACGGGATTAAAACCGGGGACCCGGTCGTTGCTTGTATCGAGCAACGACTTCGAGGAGGCCCCATGGCGCGCGCGATCAGGTTCGACGAGTACGGCGACGTGGACGTCCTCCGGGTCGAGGACGTCGAGCGGCCGGCACCGGGACGGGGGCAGGTGCTCGTCGAGGTCCGCGCGGCCGGGATCAACCCGGGCGAGGCCGCCATCCGCCGCGGCTTCCTGCACGAACGCTTCCCCGCGACGTTCCCGTCCGGCCAGGGCAGTGACTTCGCCGGCGTCGTCGCGGAGCTCGGCGAGGGCGTCGAGGAGATCGCGGTCGGCGACGAGGTGATCGGCTTCGTGCACACGCGCTCCAGTCACGCGGACTACGTCGTGGCGGAGGCGTCGGACCTCACGCCGCGGCCGGACGGCGTTTCGTGGGAGGCCGCGGGCGCCCTGTTCGTCGCCGGCACCACCGCCTACGCCGCGACCGCCGCGGTGTGTCCGCGCGAGGGCGACACGGTCGTCGTTTCGGGTGCCGCCGGCGGCGTCGGGTCGCTGGCCGTCCAGCTCGCGAAGCTGGCCGGTGCCACCGTGATCGGCCTGGCCGGGGAAGCGAACCACGACTGGCTGCGCGAGCTGGACGTCATCCCGGTGTCCTACGGCGACGGTGTTCTCGAGCGGATCAAGGAAGCCGCGCCCGGCGGCGTGCACGCGTTCGTCGACACCTTCGGCTCCGGCTACGTGGAACTGGCGCTGCACCTGGGCATCCATCCCGGGCGGATCGACACGATCATCGACTTCGAAGCGGCCGCGAAGTACAACGTGAAGGCCGAAGGCAACATGGCGGGAGCGTCGGCCGAAGTGCTGCGCGAGCTGAGCCTGCTGGTGGGCAAGGGACTCCTGGACGTGCCGATCGCGCGCGTCTACCCGCTCGACGAGGTGCGCGAGGCCTATCGCGAGCTGGAGCAGCGGCACACGCGCGGCAAGATCGTCCTGCGGCCCTAGTTCTTTGCGGCCACGGCCTTCAGACCGGCGAGGTAGACGTCGAGGGCGAACTCCAGGCGTTCGCCGGCGGTCTCGGCGGAGAAGAACTCGCCGATCCGCAGCATGTTCGGGAACGCCTCGGGCGGCAGTGACCGCATGTACGCCACCATCTGCTCGCCGCGGTTCGCCGTCTCGGCTTCGTCGATGTCGCCCCAGGTCCAGCCGCTCGCCTCGTAGGCGTACGCCTTGGCGTAGAGCGCCAGCGCGTCGCCCGCGAACGTCGCCTGCTTGAGGGTCAGGCCACCCGCGCGCAGCAGGGCGAGCATGGCCTCGCCCAGCCGCAGCGAGCTCGGCGTGACCGGCACGGCGACGTCCCACGCCACCCGCGCGATCCCGGGGTGGGCGACCATCACCCGGATCTGGCCGCGGACGAGTTCCTTCACCTGCTCGTCCCAGCGCGCCGGGTCCGGGTCTGGGATCGGCGCTTCGGCGAGCACGGCGTCGAGCATCAGCTCCGCCAGTTCGTCCTTGTTGGCCACGTGCGCGTAGAGCGACGCGGGTCCTGTTTCCAGCTCCTGAGCGACTCGTCGCATGGTCACCGCCTCGAGCCCCTCCTTCGCCAGGATCTCCAGCGCCGTCTTCACGACGAGCTCCTGAGAGAGCGCTGGCTTCGCGGCGCGACGACGGGGGGCGCTGCGCCACGGCGGTGGGGGAACGGTCACGCGAACACTGTACTTGACGCGAACATCGTTCGTATGTAGAACGGTGTTCGTAACACGAACAGCGTTCGTAAGGGGATCTCATGACCACGACCACCGCCGAAGCCGACGTCCGCGCCGTGCTCGACCGCCTCACCGAGGCCTGGAACTCCGCCGATGCCGCCGCCTACGGCCGGCTCTTCACCGAGGACGCCGACTACGTGACGTTCTTCGGACTGAACTTCCCGGGCCGGGAGGGGATCGAAAGCTCGCACCGCGCCCTCTTCGAGGGGCCGCTGAAGGGCTCCAAGCTGACCGGGCAGCTCGGCGCGGCGGCGAAGGTGCGGTTCGTCCGCCCCGACGTCGCCGTGGTCGTCGTCGGCGGTGGCTCGTCGGTCAGCGGCGCCGACACCACCGACGAAGGCCGCGAGTCGACCGTCAGCTTCGTGCTCGTGCAGGAGGACGGCGAGTGGCTGATCACGGCGTTCCAGAACACGCGCGTCTCGGATCCGCGCGGGTGAAAGCGCTTGCGGAGGTGTCGGGGGTCGTCGCGCGGCCGCCGGCCGAGGTGTTCGAGGCGGTGCGGCGCCGGGTGACCGGGGGTGGCTACCCGATGCGGACGGAGGTCGACGCCGAACACGGGTTCCTCGCGGTGCAGGGCGGCTGGTGGTACCGCGGGGAGTACCGCGTGACGGCCGATCCGGGCGGCGCGCGCGTCGAGCACCGGGTGGTCAACGCGGCGACCTGGGGACGCTGGGGAGTTCCCCTGGCGAACCGGTTCTTCCTCGGGTTCCACGCGCGGACGGCTGCCGCTTTCGCCCGGATGCTCGAAGAACTGGCCACACCTGAGTAGGCGGCGGCCGGTCCGGCGCGTAGGCTGAGTTAGGTAAGCCTTAGTGCCGGAACCCTGTTGGAGTTGTCGAATGGCTGAAGCACCCCGTCGGTCCGGGCGTCCCGCGGTGCGGCTGCGGGTGCTGCGCACCGAGCGCCTCACCCCGCACATGATCCGGATCGTCGCGGGCGGCGAGGGCATCGCCGATTTCACGCCCAACGAGTTCACCGACGCGTACGTGAAGGTGCTGTTCAAGGTCCCCGGCGTCGAGTACCCGGAGCCGTTCGACGTCCAGGGGTGCCGGGCCACGCTGCCGCGGGAGCACTGGCCGCGCATGCGGTCCTACACGGTCCGGGCGTTCGACCCGCAGGCCGGCGAGCTCGTCTTCGACTTCGTCCACCACGGTGACGAAGGCATCGCCGGCCCGTGGGCGGCCGCCGCCCAGCCGGGGGACGAGCTGCTGCTGTCGGGCCCCGGGGGCGCGTACGCGCCGGGCTCCGAGGCGGACTGGCACCTGCTGGCCGGGGACGAAAGCGCGTTGCCGGCCATCGCGGCGTCGCTCGAAGCGCTCCCCGCCGGCGTCCCGGCGCAGGTCGTGATCCTGGTCGAGAACGCCGACGAGCAGCAGCCGCTGACGACGAAGGCCGACGCGCAGATCACGTGGCTGCACCGTGCGTCCGGTGGCGACGTCGCCGCGGCGGTGCGGGAACTGCCGTGGCGCGAGGGCGTCGTCCAGGCGTTCGTGCACGGCGAGGCGGGGTTCGTCCGCGACCTGCGGCGGTACCTGCTCGACGAGCGCGGCGTGCGGCGTGACCTGCTGTCGATTTCGGGGTACTGGCGCGTCGGGAAGAACGACGAAGCCTGGCGCGAAGAGAAGGCGGCCGAACGGGCCCGCGAGAAGTAACCTCGCGGGATGGCGAACCTCAAGGTGGACGTCGACCCGGCCGAAGCCGGATTCGACGCGGACCGGCTTTCCCGGATGGACACCCATTTCGACCGGTACGTCGAGGATGGACGGTTACCGGGCTGGCTCGCGGTGGTGAGCAGGCACGGCCGGATCGTGCACGTCGGGCGCGGCGGCTACAGCGACGTCGAAGCGGGCACCCCGGTGGAGACCGACACGCTGTGGCGGATCTTCTCGATGACCAAGCCGATCACGTCGGTCGCGGCGATGATGCTCGTCGAAGACGGCCTGCTGGAGCTGGACGACCCGATTTCGCGGTGGCTGCCGGAGTTCGCGTCGCCGCGGGTGTTCGTCAAGGGGTCGGCGTTGAAGCCGTTGACGGAACCGGCGACGGAGCCGATCCGCGTGTGGCACCTGCTGACCCACACGGCCGGCCTGACGTACGGCTTCCACCACGGCCACCCCGTGGACGCGATCTACCGGGCGGCCGGGTTCGAGTGGGGGACGCCGCCGGGCCTCGACCTGGCCGCGTGTTCGGAGCGGTGGGCGTCGCTGCCGCTGCTGTTCCAGCCGGGCACGGAGTGGAACTACTCGATCGCGACGGACGTCCTGGGGCGGCTGGTCGAGGTGGTTTCGGGTCAGGCTCTGGACGAGTTTTTCTCGTCGCGGATCTTCACGCCGCTGGGCATGGCGGACACGGGGTTCGTGGCGTCTTCTCCTTCCCGCTTGGCCGCGCTTTACGTGCCTGATCCCGCTACGGGCCGTGCTACGCGCAATGACGCGTTCGGCCGGCTGGGGGCCGCGCCTCCGGATTGCCTGTCCGGCGGCGGCGGGCTGGTGTCGTCGGCCTCGGACTACTGGCGTTTCACGGAGATGCTCCTCCGCGGCGGCGAGCTGGACGGCGTGCGGTTGCTGTCGCCGCGAACGGTGTCGCTGATGGCGAGCAACCACCTGCCGGGTCACGTGGACCTGGAAGAGTTCGGACGTCCCCTGTTCGCGGAAATGCCGTTCGACGGGCACGGGTTCGGGCTGGGGTTTTCGGTGCTGGAGGACCCGGTGAAGGCGCGGACGCTGTCGTCGGCGGGGGAGTTCGCCTGGGGTGGGGCAGCTTCGACGGCTTTCTGGGTGGATCCGGATGAGGACCTGACGGTGGGGTTCTACACGCAGCTGTTGCCGTCGAGCACCTATCGGCTGCGGTCGCAGCTGCGGCAGCTGGTGTATCAGGCGCTGGTGGACTGAGCTTCCTCGTTGGCGATCGGTGGCGCGGTCAGGTATCGCGCCACGGTCCGCCGCAGGTGGTCGGCGTGGGCGTAGATCTCCTCGACGTTCGCGATCGAGATGCGAGTCTCGACCTTGTTCTCGTCGAAGACCCCGAGGTACTTCTTCGAGCGGTTGAACCACAGCCGCGCGATGGGCTTGCGGTTGTTGTCGTCGAGCAGCACGCCGAAGTAGGTCTTCGTGTCCCGCGGGACCACTCGCGCCGCCGGCACTTCGCCGCAGACGATCGCCCGGACGACCCGGTAGCCTTCGATCTCCTCTTCGGTGGTGACGAGCTCACCGTTGCCGTCTTCGCGCCCGGGGCTTTCGGTGACCGCCGGGTCGGCCTGCGGCGTCACGCTCACGTAGGAGTCCGGTGCCCCGAGCGCGTTCTTCAACCGGTCGTTGACCTGCTCGTTCAGGAACTGGCGGGTCGCCTTGACCACCAGCGGGCCGAACTGGTCCCGGACCCGCTGGGTGATCGCGCCTTCGTAGACCCGCGACGTCAGGAACTTGACCCATTCGTCCTCGGGTTCCTTGAACTGCGCCGCGAGGATGCGCTTCAGCTGCCCGATGTACTTCAGCTCGCCCGCGGCGCTGATGACCGAATCGAGGTCGAAGGACTCCTTCGTGAGTTTGGCCAGTTCGGGCAGCAGGGTCTCGTCGATGTCGGCGAAGTCCAGCACGAGGAACGGCTTGGCGTCCATCCGGTTCGGCGCGTCGAGGTCGGTGTAGAACTCGTACACCTGGCCGTTCGTCAGGACGGCGATCCGGGCGTTCGTGACGGCGAAGTAGCGGAAGAGCTGGGAAGCGTGCTCGATCCGCAGCGGGTCGTTGATCTTCTTGGCTTCGACGAGCACCTGCACCTGACCGTCGTGCACGATCGCGTAGTCGATCTTCTCGCCCCGCTTGGTGCCCACGTCGGCGGTGAACTCGGGGATCACCTCGGCCGGGTTGAACACGTCGTAACCGAGGACAGTGCTGATGAACGGCATCACGAAGGCGTTCTTGGTCGCCTCTTCGGTCTCGATGCCGTCCTTGTGCTTGCGGATCTTCAGGGCGAGTGCTTGCGCGCGCTCCGCGATGTCCATGCCGGTGCCGTTCTGTTGCGGGGAACGAGGTGCCCGGCCTGGATCGGTGCGGTCGCGCGGTCTGTTACGGATTCCGCTGGAAAAAGGAAAAGCTCCGTCTAGCGTCGTCGAGTGGCGCTTCGGGGTGGTCGCGGAGCTGGACCTCCGCCTCCGCGACCCCCTCGGCGATCACCCGGCGGCCCCGCGCGTAGTCCAGCAGCTCCGCCACCGGACGGTTGTCCGCCGAATACACCGCTGTGAAACGCTCGAACCCGCGCTCCAGCGCCGCCAGCCCCAGCATGTGCAGCAGCGCCGAGGCCAGCCCGACGCGGCGCCATGCCGGGGCCACCGCTATCGCCACCTCCGCCATCCGCCTGCCCGTCGCCTCGTAGCGGGCGACCGCCACCCCCGGGCCCTCCGAACACCGGGCCACCAGGGCGAACCGGCGTTCGTAGTCCAGCACCGTCAGCCGCTCCAGCAACTGGGGGGTCACTCGGGGAGCCGAGCCGCAAAAGCGTCTGCGCAGGGTCTCCGGATCCGCGTTGCGGATGGCTTCGCCCAGCTCCGGCGCGTCCTGCGGGGTCAGCGGGCGGACCCACACCCGGCGGCCGTCGCGGAGGAGGAGCGTGCGGTCGAATCCCGGAGGCGGCTGCGTCACCGGGCCACCCTAGCGGCCGCCCGATCGAGCGTGGGAGAAGTTCACCGAAAACGAGTACGTTGACAGTAAAGGGTTTCCCGCGGAACCGGTGCCTCTTCCCCGAAGCGGCTTCAGCCGAAGGGACCATGGTCCGGAGCGCAGAGCGCGCCCCGGTCGGGCACCGAGCCGGCGACGAAGTAGCGGTCGAGGGCGGCGTCCACGCAGGCGCTCTTGCCGCGGGAACCGTGGCCGTACGTGTCGAGGCTCAGCAGGTGGGCGTTGGCCAGCAGCTTCTCGGTCCGCTGCGCCCCGGCGTACGGCGTCTCCAGGTCGCCCTGTCGGTTGGCGAGGAGCAGGATCGGTGCCGTCGGCCGGTTCCACGGCCCGGTGTAGCGGCCGGTGTCCGAGACGTCCCACGTCGCGCACGGCAGCGTCTTGTAGACGTCGTACGGCCCGAAGCCCCGGCCGACCTGGTCGGCGCTGCGGGCGTAGTCCCACCACACGGCGGGATCGCGGGGGTTGGCCGCGTCCGAGCAGAGGGTCGCGCCGCCGCCCAGCAGCGAGTCGATGTCCGGCGGGCCGCCGTTCTGCGCTGGTGCCCGGTCGGCCGGGTCCGCCAGCGCCCGCAGGAAGGCCGCCAGCTGCGGTGCCGCCTGGGCGTCGGTCAGGTAGTTGTGGATCGTGGCGATCGCGTTCTGGTAGGTGACGACGACCTGCTTCCCGGCCGTGTCTGTCACGGTGATGGGACCGGCTTCGAGCCGGTCCAGGATCGCGTCGTAGTCGAAGGTGCAGCGCGACGCGCAGGCGTCCAAAAAGGACTGGAGAGCGCGGGGGCCGTCTTCGTAGCCGCGCAGGCGGTAGCTCATCGGGCCGGGACCGGTCGCCCAGCGCATCGGGTCGTCGACGGCGTCGAGGGCGAGCGAGCCGACGCGGGCGGGGAACAGGTTGGCGTAGGTCTCACCGACGTAGGTGCCGTACGACTTGCCGTAGAACCGCAGCTTCGGCTCGCCGAACGCCGCCCGCAGCCGGTCGAGGTCACGGGCGACCGTGCCGGTCGAGAGGTGGTTCGCCAACGGGCCCGCGTTCTGCTCGCACAGGTCGGTGACGGTCTTGGTGTCCGCGATCTGCCGCTGTTCGGCCTCGCGGGTCAGCGGGAACGTGCCGAGCGCGCGTTGCAGCACCTCGATCTGCGAGGGATCGGTGAAGCAGTGGATCTTCGAGCTCGCGCCGACGCCGCGCGGGTCGAACCCGACGATGTCGAAGCGCCGGTGCAGCTCCGGCGTCAACGCGGGGGCGAACCGGCCGGACGAGCCGGGACCGCCGGGGTTGTAGAAGACGGTGCCCAGCTTGTGGGCCTGGTCGGTAGCGGGCAACCGGCCGACGGCGAGGGACACGGTGCCGGCGGAGGAGTCCTGGTAGGACATCGGAACGTCGAGGTGGCCGCACTGGTAGCCGGCTTGGCAGGTGTCTTCCCAGACGATTCCGGCGGGGCTCGCCGCGGCCGCGGGCGCACTCAAGGCGACCGCGCTCGCGACGGCCCCCAGAGCCAGCGCAGCACGGAGTTTCGGAGAATTCATGGCCGTGATCGTCCCGCCGCCGGAGCCGGGGGCGCGCTGGTGCACACCCCCGGAACCGGGGTAGGGCAGGCCCTACGCGGTGAGCTTCGGGATGATCTGCGACCCGTAGGACGCCAGCGTCGCCTCGCGGTCGTCGTGCATCAGGTACAGGGAGAACTGGTCCACGCCCAGCTCCGCCAGCTCCTGCAACCGTTCGACGTGCGCCGACGCCGGGCCCAGCAGGCAGAACCGGTCGACGATCTCGTCCGGGACGAACTCCGTCGACGGGTTGCCCGCTTTGCCGTGGTGGCTGTAGTCGTAGCCCTCCCGCTCGCGGATGTAGTCGGTCAGCTCCCGCGGCACCGCGCCCGTGGAGCCGTAGCGCGCCACGAGGTCCGCGACGTGGTTGCCGACCATCCCGCCGAACCAGCGCAGCTGTTCGCGCTGGTGCGCCACGTCTTCGCCGACGTACGCCGGGGCCGCGACGCAGATCGTGATGCCGCCCGGGTCGCGCCCGGCCGCCCGTGCCGCGTCGCGGACCGCGCCGATCGTCCAGCGTGCGATCGCCGGGTCGGCGCACTGCAGGATGAAGCCGTCGGCGTGCTCGCCGACCGTCTTCAGCGCCTTGGGCCCGTAGCCGGCCATCCACATCTCGAGCCGGCCGTTGCGGATCCACGGGATTTGCACGGTCGTCTCGTTCATCGTCACCGCGCGGCCTTCGGCGAGGTCCTTCACGACGCGCATGCAGTCGCGGACGGTGGCCAAAGTGGACGGTGGCTTCCCGACGACGCGGTGCGCCGAGTCGCCGCGGCCGATGCCGCAGACCGTCCGGTTGCCGTACATGTCGTTGAGCGTGGCGAACGTGGACGCCATCACCGACCAGTCGCGCGTCCCGGGGCTGGTCACCATCGGCCCCACGACCAGCGACGACGTCGCGGCGAGGATCGCCGAGTAGATGACGAACGGTTCCTGCCACAGCACGCAGGAGTCGAACGTCCAGCCGTAGCGGAACCCGGCGTCCTCGGCGTCCTTCATGAGCCGCACGACGTCCCGCGCGGGCGGGTCCGTCTGCAGCACGATCCCGAAGTCCATGCCCGCTCCTAGTTCAGGTACTGGTTCAGCGAGCGGGACAGGAACTTGCCGTGTGACGTCGACCCGGTGAATCCCTCGGGCGACACGACGACGCGCCCGCGTGAAAGCACCGTGTGCACGCGGCCGGTGATCTCGAATCCTTCGTACGCCGAGTAGTCCACGTTCATGTGGTGTGTCTCGGCGGACAGCGTCTGGGTGGCCGCCGGGTCGTAGATGACGATGTCCGCGTCCGAACCCGCCGCGATGACGCCCTTGCGCGGGTACAGGCCGAACATCCGCGCCGGCGTCGCCGAGCACGTCTCGACCCAGCGCCCGAGCGTCAGCTGACCCGCGACGACGCCCTGGTGCAGCAGATCCATCCGGTGCTCGACACCCGGCATGCCGTTCGGGATGGCCCGGAAGTCGCCGCGGCCCAGCTCCTTCTGGTCCTTGAAACAGAAGGGGCAGTGGTCGGTGGACACCACGGACAGGTCGTTGGTCCGGAGCCCGCGCCACAGGTCGGCCTGGTGCGACTTCTCCCGCAGTGGTGGCGAAGCGACGTACTTCGCGCCCTCGAAGTCCGGCTTCGCCAAGTCCTCAATGGACAGGTAGAGGTATTGCGGGCAGGTCTCCGCGAAGACGTTCTGACCGTCGTTGCGTGCTTCCGCCACCGCCGCCAGCGCTTGCGACGCCGACAGGTGCACGATGTACAACGGCGATCCGGTCACCTTCGCGAGCTGGATCGCCCGCGACGTCGCTTCTCCTTCCAGTTCCGGCGGCCGCGTGAGGCCGTGCTGCACCGGGTCGGTGTTGCCCGCGGCCACGGCCTGCGCCGCCAGCTGGTCGATCGCGATGCCGTTCTCCGCGTGCATCATGATCGTAGCGCCGATTTCGCGCGCTTTCTGCATCGCCAGCAGGATTTCCCCGTCCGTGGAGTAGAACACCCCCGGGTAGGCCATGAACATCTTGAAGCTGCCGACCCCGCCGTCGATGCAGGCTTCCATCTCCTTCAACGACTGGTCGTTGACGTCGGAGACGATCATGTGGAAGCCGTAGTCGATGGCGCAGTTGCCGTCGGCCTTCGCGTGCCATTTGTCCAAAGTGGACAACAGGGACGCGCCCTTGGCCTGCACGGCGAAGTCGATGATCGTCGTCGTGCCACCCCACGCCGCGGCCGTGGTGCCGGTCGAGAACGTGTCGACCGAATGGGTGCCGCCGAACGGCATCTCCATGTGCGTGTGCGCGTCGATGCCGCCGGGCAGCACGTACTTGCCGGTGGCGTCGATCGTCTCGTCGCCGGTCAGCGTCCCGGGCGCCCCGACGGCGGCGATGGTCTCGCCGTCGACGAGGACGTCCGCCAGGAGCCCGCCCGAAGGCGAAAGGACCTGCCCGCCCTGGATGAGGGTGGTCATCAGGCCTCCGTGAGGGGGCCGTAGGTGTCCGGCCGGCGGTCGCGGTAGAACGCCCACAGGTCCCGGACCTCGTCGAGCTGCGCCATGTCGAGGTCGCGCACGACGACCTCGTCGTCGGTGTCGGACGCGGCGTCGCCGATCAGCTGCCCGCGCGGGTCGGCGAAGTACGTCTGGCCGTAGAAGTCGTTGTCGCCCAGCGGTTCCTTGCCGACGCGGTTGATCGCGCCGACGAAGTACTCGTTCGCCACCGCGGCCGCCGGCTGCTCGAGCCGCCACAGGTACTGCGACAGGCCGCGGCTGGTCGCCGACGGGTTGAACACGATCTTCGCCCCGGCGAGGCCCAGTGCGCGCCAGCCCTCGGGGAAGTGCCGCTCGTAGCAGATGTAGACGCCGATGCGGCCCACGGCGGTGTCGAACACCGGGTAGCCCAGGTTGCCGGGCCGGAAGTAGAACTTCTCCCAGAAGCCCTTGACCTGCGGGATGTGGTTCTTGCGGTGCTTGCCGAGGTACGTGCCGTCGGCGTCGATCACCGCGGCGGTGTTGTAGTAGACGCCGGGCTGCTCGACCTCGTACATCGGCACGACCAGCACGACGCCGTGGCGCTCGGCCACCTCCTGCATGAGCTTGGTGGTGGGGCCGTCCGGGATGCCTTCGGTGTAGGAGTAGTAGTCGGTGTCCTGCACCTGGCAGAAGTACGGCCCGTAGAACAGCTCCTGCAGGCAGACGACCTGGGCGCCCTGCGAAGCGGCGGTGGCGATGTGGTCGACCGCCGCCTTGATCATGGACTCCTTGTCACCCGTCCACCGCTGCTGGATCAATGCGGCTCGGACCACGCTCACTGGCTTCCTCCTTGTTTGCGGACAGAGAGAGGGCGGCGAAGACGACGAACGCGCCGACGAAGCCGACCACCCAGTTGTAGTCGTAAAGCGGCTTGAGGAACGGGATGAGCCCGTCCGCGGGGAACGGCCCGCCGTAGGCGCCACCGACCGAAAGAACGGCTCCCACCAGCGTCGCGACCAGCGCGCGCCAGTTCCAGCCGCCGCTGAACCAGTACACCCCATCGGGTGTGTAGAGATCCTTCAGGTTGAGCTTGGTGCGGGCGACCACCCAGTAGCCCGCGACGAGCACGCCCGCGACCGCGCCGAGCAGGCCGCCGTAGAAGCCGAGCCAGGCGAAGATGTAGATGTTCGGGTCGGAGTAGAGCCGCCACGGCTGGATGAGGATGCCGATGACCCCGGTGATGCCGCCGCCGACCGCGAACGTGATCTTCTTCGGGAAGGCGTTCGAGAAGTCGTAGGACGGGCTGACGACGTTGGCCGCGAGGTTCGCCGAGATCGTGGCCAGCACCAGCGCGACCAGCGCGACGACGACCACGATCGGGCTCGAGAACCGGTCGGCCAGCTGAGCGGGGTCCCAGATGTCCTCGCCGTAGAGGACGTGCCCGCCCGACGTCGTCAGGATGGCGACGATCGCGATGAACGTCATCGTGGTGGGCAGGCCGAGGATCTGCCCGCGGACCTGCTTGCGCTGGCTGCCGCCGAAGCGGGTGAAGTCCGGCATGTTGAGCGACAGCGTCGACCAGAACGCGATCATCGCCATCAGCGACGGCGCGAACACCTTCCAGAAGTCCGGGCCCCAGCCGAGCTTGCCGCCGTCGGACAGGATCGGGCCGAACCCGCCGGCCTTGACCAGCACGTACCCCAGCATGATCAGGAAGCCGACCGACACGAGCGGCGCCGTCCAGTTCTCGAACCGGCGGACCGCCTCCATGCCGCGCCAGATGATCAGCATCTGGCCGATCCAGAAGACCACGAAGGACAGCCAGAGCGTCCAGTGCTGGCCGGCGATCTCCGGGGCGTCGCGCCACCACGAGCCGAGCAGCCGCCCGAGGATGACGTAGATGGCCTCGCCGCCGACCCAGGTCTGGATGCCGAACCAGCCGCACGCGATGAACGCCCGCAGCAGGGCGGCCAGGTTGGCGCCGCGCAGGCCGTAGAACGCGCGGGCGAACACCGGGAACGGGATGCCGTACTTCGTGCCCGCGTGGCTGTTGAGCAGCATCGGCGCCAGCACGACCAGGTTGCCGATCGTGATGGTGAGCAGCGCCTGCACCCAGTTCATGCCGAGCGCGATCAGCGACGCGGCCAGTGCGTAGCTGGGGATGTTGTGGGCCATCCCCATCCAGAGCGCGAAGTAGTTGTAGGTGGTCCAGGTTCGTTTTTCGATCGCGACGGGGGCCAGTTCTTCGTTGAAGAACCGGCTGCCTTCGAGAGACCCGACGTCGGCGGGGTTCAGCTCGACCCGGCCGTCGTCGTGCACGCGCTGGTCTGCGGGTGTCGGCGCCATTGCGGAATCCTGCTCGCCGGGTCGCGGCCGGGGCAACGGCAGACTGTTCACTCTTCCCTGATCAGGAGTGCAGACTGTCGATTGCGCGAACGGTGCCGGGGTGCATGACCTGCGTCACACATCTCGCCGTCACGAACCGGCAAAACGGCGGAAACGTCTCCACAGGATCTCCACACTTCACGCGGACCCTCTCCACCGCCGATCCCTAAGGTCGTCCTCATGGAACCAGGAGTGCGGCGAGTGCTCGTCGTCGAGGACGACGTCACGATCGCCGCGTCGATCGCGGCCCGGCTGCGGGCCGAAGGGTTCAGCGTGGACGTCGCCCACGACGGGCCGGCCGCGGTCGAAGCGGACACCTCGGCGGAGCCGGATCTGGTCGTGCTGGACGTCATGCTCCCGGGGTTCGACGGCCTGGAGGTCTGCCGCCGGATCCAGGGGCGCCGCCCGGTGCCGGTCCTCATGCTGACCGCGCGCGCCGACGAGACGGACATGCTGGTGGGGCTGGGGGTCGGCGCCGACGACTACCTCACGAAGCCGTTCTCGATGCGGGTGCTCACGGCCCGGGTGCACGCGCTGCTGAGGCGGGTCGAGCGCTCGTCCCGGTCCGATTCGCACGCGCGGATCGTGCTCGGCGACCTGGAGATCGACGTCGACGAGCGGCGCGTCGCGCGGGCCGGCGTCGCGGCGCAGCTGACGCCGATCGAGTTCGACCTGCTGGTGCACTTCGCGCGGCGGCCGCGGGTGGTGCAACCGCGGGAACGGCTGCTGTCGGAGGTGTGGGACTGGGACGTCCACGGCACGTCCGCGGGCACGCGGGCGGTGGACAGCCACATCAAGGCGCTGCGGCGCAAGCTCGGCGCGGACCTCATCCGGACGGTGCACGGCGTCGGGTACGCGCTGGAGGCGGGATCGTGAAGACTCTGCTGATCCGGGTGGTCGAGCTGCTGCCGCGGCCGCTGGACGGGATTCGGTCGATCAAGCTGAAGCTGGCGATCCTGATGGTCGCGTCCGGTGGGGTCGCGTTCGCGTTCTTCAACTGGCAGATCGGCTGGCTGCCGCCCAAGACGACGATCACGGCGATGGTGCTGGCGCTGGTGTTGTCGCAGGTGCTGGCGCACGGGATGACGCGGCCGCTGCGCGAGATGACGGGCGCGGTGCGGGCGATGGCGAAGGGCGACTACACGCGCCGCGTCCGCGCCACCACCCGGGACGAGGTGGGTGAGCTGGCGCAGGCGTTCAACCAGATGGCCGGCGACCTCGGCGACGCGGACCGGCAGCGTCGCGAGCTGATCGCGAACGTGTCCCACGAGCTGCGGACGCCGATCACGGCGTTGAGCGGGGTGCTGGAGAACCTGGTCGACGGCGTCGAGGACCCGGACCCGGCGACGTTGAAGACGGCGCTGCAGCAGACCGAGCGGCTGGCGACGCTGGTGGACGAGCTGCTGGACCTCTCGCGGCTCGACGCGGGGGCGATTCCGCTGCACAAGACGTCGTTTCCGCTGGCTTCGCTGCTGTCGGAGGCGGTTTCCGAGGCGGCGCTGGTGCGCGGGGTGACGTTCGAGGTGTCGGTCTCGCCGGCGGACGCGGTGGTGGTCGCCGACCGCGGGCGGCTGTTCCAGGTGGTGGCGAACCTGCTGGAGAACGCGGCCCGCCACGGCCCGGCGGGCGGGTCGGTGCAGGTGCTGGCCGAGGTCCGCCCGGGCGAGATCCGCATCGACGTGTGCGACGAGGGGCCGGGGGTCGCGCCGGCCGACCGGGAGCGGGTGTTCGAGCGGTTCACGCGAGGGGAGCGGCCGTCCGGCGGGGGAACGGGGCTCGGTCTGGCGATCGCGCGGTGGGCGGTGGAGCTGCACGGCGGGACGATCGGGGTGGTGGAGCCCTCGGCGGGGGTCGGGAGCCGGATCCGGGTGACGCTGCCGACGGGTTGACTTCCGGGTGGGTCCCGGTGTCTTGAATGACTCATTCAAGACCTTTGGGCTTCGGGGTGTTGGGTCCGCCGGCTCGGGAACTGGCGCGGCGGGTGGTGCGGGCGAGGACATTTGCGAACGTGAACGAGAGCTGAGGACGATGCCGAAGAGCAGGATCGATGAGCCCGGGGATTCGGGTGCGGACAAGCGGGTGCCGCGGGGCAAGCGGTCGGCGGGAGGTGGTTCGGGGGCGGCTTCACCTGTAGCTGCAGCCGGCGGATTTACCAGAGCGTCTTCGGCCCGAGCCGCTTTGGAGGCGGCGGGCGGCGGGACACGCGGCGACGGTGCCCGGCGAGCCGGGGCGGCCGGGCCCTCGGGGCCGGTCGGCGATGGGGTGTATGCCGGCGGCGTCGCGGACGCTTCACCTGGGGTAGCAGCGGAAGCTCGAGCCGGCGGGGTTGCCGTGGCCGCTCCTCCGGTCCTCATGCGGCCGATTCCGCCGCCGAAGTCCGCCGTCGTTGCGCTGCCGCCCGCCGTGCTGCCCGCTGCCGGGCTGGCCGGGGTTGTTGCCGCGCTCGTCTTGCCCGTCGACCGGCCCGGGGTCGGGTGGCTGCTGGCCGGGCTGGCCGTCGCTGTTGCCGTCTTCCTGGCCGATCGGCGGTCGGCGGCGGGCGCCAGTTCCTTGACCTGGGGCAACGCCGGGTGGGCCGTCCTCACCCTCGCCCTGCTCGGGATGGGCGCCGTGCGGGCGTCCGGGTGGCTGTTCGTCCTCTGCGTGCTCGGGGCCGTCGTCACCGGTTCGCTCGCTGTCGTGGGGAAGCGGACCGTCAACTCCATCCTCTACGACATGCTCGCCGTCCCCCTGGAAGCCCTTCGTGCCGTTCCGTGGGCCGGCCGCGGGCTGGGACGCTTCACCGCCCGCCGCGACGGGGTCGCCCGGCGGATCGGCCTCGCCGTGCTGGCCACCGCCGCGCTCGTCGCCGTCTTCGTGCCGCTGCTCGCCAGCGCCGACGCCGCCTTCGCCGCTGTGGTCAACGCTGTCATCCCCGACCTCAGCGTCGACGTCCTCGTCCGCTGGTGTTGCGTGTTCGTCGTCGCGGCACTGCTCGTCACCGGAGCCTGCTACTTCCTCGCCGCCCCAGCGCGTCGCGCAGACCTGAACCGTCCATACCGGACGAAGTACGGTCTCGAATGGACGGTCCCCCTCACCGTTCTCGTCCTGCTGTTCAGCGTGTTCGTCGCCGTCCGGCTCGTCGTGCTGTTCGGTGGCACCGAGTACGTCCTGCGCACCAGTAACCTGACCGCCGCCGAGTACGCCCGCGGCGGGTTCTGGCAGCTGTGCGCCGTCACCGTGCTGACGCTGGCCATCGTGTCCGCGGCGCTGCGCTGGGCCCCGAACGTCACGAAGGCCGACCGGCTCCGCCAGCGCGTCCTGCTGGGTGCCTTGAGCGCGCTCAGCCTGGTCCTCGTCGGGTCGGCGTTGAGTCGCATGTGGACGTACCAGGAGGCCTACGGCTTCACGGTGTTGCGGCTGCTGGTCGAGGTCTGCGAACTGTGGTTCGGCGCGGTGTTCGTGCTGGTGCTGGCATCGCTGGTCAAGCTCCGCTCGGCGTGGCTGCCCCGCGCGGCGATCGGCGCCGCCGCCGCGGCGCTCCTGGTGCTCGCCGTCCTCGACCCGGAACGCCTTATCGCCGACGCCAACCTCGACCGCGCGGCCGCCGGCAAACCCCTGGACCACCGGTACCTGGCGGGCTTCTCCGCCGACGTCGTCCCGGTGGTGTCGGCCCGGCTGCCGGAACCGCTCCGGACGTGCGTCCTGCGCCAGGTCCTCGCCGGCGACACCCCGGATGGCTGGCCGGCGTGGAACCTCAGCCGTTCGAGCGCCCGCGATGTGACTCTCGGCAGTTGTTGAACCACGGGTGCGAGCTGTGCGTAGTTAAGAGCGGTGCGCGGAAGTCGCCGGGCCGTCGTGGGGGCGGCCCGACGGCTTCCGCGCGCCAAGGTGCGTGTTACCGCTTTCGGGTGGTAACGCAATGTTGGCCTGTGCGCCGGCTCTGGTGTCGCGGATCTGCGACAGGGCGACGACCGACCTTCGATGAGTGCTTCACGCCTCCAGTTCGGCGATGACTGCCTCGATGAACTGCGCGGAATCCGGTTCGCTCAGCGCCAGGGATGACAAGGTCTCGGTGGCTTTCCGGTAGTCGGCCACGTTGGGCTCGTCGTAGAGGTACCCGCTACCGCGGTAGTGCTCCAGGTAGACGATCGGAGGCAGGTCGGCGTAGTCGAAGATGATGAACGGCCCGTACTGGCCGGGGTGGTAGCCGATACCGTTCGGCACGATCTGAACCGAAACGTTCCGCAACTCCATTCGAGAGCGCAGATAGCGAAGCTGTTCGCTCATCACGACCGGCCCGCCGATGTTCTGGTGCAACGCGGCTTCGCCGAGCAGCACTCGGCACGGCAAGGGATTCCGGCCCGTCAGCATCTCGCGACGGGCGAGCCTGACCATCACCACGTTCTCCACGTGGGACTTCGGGTGGGCTGTGCCGGCGAAGATGGCTCTGGTGTATGCGGGTGTTTGGAGCATGCCGGGGACCAGGCCGGCACTCCAATCGACCATGCTGGTGGCGGTCCGCTCGTAGGCGACATAGGTCGACAGCAAGGTGGGACCGTCCAGAATCGCTTGGTTGAGCCAGTTGGGATCATCGGCGAAGCGGGCCAGGTTGAGCAACCGCGCGCGTTCGTCGGGGGCGACCCGCAGCGCGCCGAGGATCGTGGCGAGCTCTTCGATCTTCGGTACGCGCTTGCCGCTTTCCCAGTTCGAGATGTTCTGGGGTGGCAGGCCGGTCATCCGGCCGAGCGCTCGGACCCCGACCTTGCGAGCCAGCCGGGCTTGCTCCATGCCGAAACCCAGGGCGCGGGCTCGGGGTGTGGCGATCTGTCGTGACATGGGTACAGCCTGCTCAAGAGCAGGCTGTACCCGGTCGGGCGATCGCTGTTCCGTGTCGCGAACGCGCGTCAGAACGCGAAGACGTCGTCCGAGTCGCGGTCGGCTTCGCAGCGGTTCGCGTACGTCGTCCGGAACGACACCGGCTTGCCGTGCCACGTTCCGACCGCCGTCACGTCCACCGGGGCGTAGATCAGCGTGCACATCTGGTGGCGCGCGGGAATGTGCGAAAAGTCGCCGCCCGCGCTCGTGAGGACCGCGCACGCCTTGTCGTGCTTGGGGTGCGTGCCGCCGGCCGGGTCGCACGTCAGGACGACCGAGCCGATCCGGCCGGCCGTGTCGTGGGTGGTGAGCTGGAGCGTCGACGCCGGCGGCTGGGCGGGAGCGAGGCAGCTCAAGCCCACCAGGCAGGCGGCAAACGAAAACAAAGCCATATCGGTGTCATCGGCAGCCCGAGGCCGATCACTGTGCTCCACGTCCGGGTGAGTCTTCTTCGCTCGGGCGGGTGAGGTCCCACGCCAGCAGGGCCACGTAGAGCGAGAGCATCGACTCCGGGTCCTCCAGCCGGACGCCGAGGACCTGCTCGATCCGGGCGAGCTGCTGGTAGTACGCCGTCCGTGAGGTGTGCGCCGCCGCCGCGGCCGCCGACTTGTTGCCGCCCTGCTCGCAGTAGTGGCGCAACGCCTGCACCAGCCGGCTGCCGGAAGCCGCGTCGCGCTGGAGCAGCGGCCCGAGCTCGCGCGCGGCGAACGCCGTCACCCGCTCGTCGCCCGCCAGCAGGTGCAGCAGGCCGCGCAGCCGGACGTCCGACAGCCGGTGCAGCACGCGCTCGCTGCCCGCCCCCAACGCGGCCGCCGCGACCTGGCCGGCCTCCAGGAGCGTCCGGCCCGCTTCGGCGGGCGTCGAGACCGTCGTGCCGACCGCGAGCACGCCGGGTGCGCTGCCCCGGGCCTCGTGGACGTCGGTGGCGAGCCGGTGCAGCACGGTGTCGGCGTTCGCCTCCGGAGACAGCGCGATCAGCGCCCGCACGCCGAGGTCGTCGGTCGCCACCAGCGCCGACACCTTCGCGCGGCGCGCCGCCAGGACCGTCGCCTCGGCCAGCTCACGCAGCACCGGCGGCGTGGACAGCGCGGGCCGCCCGGTGACGGCCAACCGGGGCCGGACCGCCAGCCCGACCAGCTGCCGCCCGGTCAGCGGCACGGCCAGCGCCGAGGCCCGCGCCAGCAGCTCCGCCGTCGGGGCCGGCGACGCCAGCAGCTCGTGGAGGACGGCTCGGTGAGCCTGGCGCTCCAGGCCGTCCGAGTCCTTGGCGACCAGCCGGTGCACGGCCAGCGCGGACGCGGCCCGCTCGGCGACCACCCGGTGGCGGTGCGGCGGCTGGTCGGCGCAGACGACGACCAGCCGCGCCCAGTCGTGCCCGCGCGCGCCGACGACGGTCACCAGCCAGCCCGAGCCGGGGTGGTAGCCGGTCCGCTCGCCGATCTGGACGACGCGCGACCGGGCCGGCCAGCCGGTGAGCAGCTCGGCCGGGTCCACCCCGGCCGCGTCGTAGGCGAGGACCTCGTGCGACAGCGTCTCCAGCACCACCGGCTCCTCGGTCAGCCGGGCGACCTCGCCCAGCACGACGCCGGGTTCGGCGCCCGCGACCGTCAGCGCGGTGAACGTCTCGTGCACGCGCTCGGCGGCGCGCAGCTCGGCGACCTGGGCGTCGACGATCTGGCCGTTCACCGCCTCGGTGACGCTCACGTACCGGGTCTCGCGCGAGAGCGTCACCAGCGGCAGGCCGTGCTTCTCGGCGGCCTCGACCAGCGCCGCGGGCAGCTTGTCGCTCCAGTGCCGGACCAGCTCGATCACCAGGCCGGCGGCCCCGACCCCGGCCAGGTCCGCGACGTAGCGGGCCAGCGCCGGGCCGTCGTCGGGCAGCGCGACCCCGGTCGTCAGCACCAGCTCCCCGCCGCGCAGCAGGTGCGCGATGTCCGCGACCTCGGCGACGTGCGCCCAGCGCACCGGGGCGTCGAGCCCGCCCATGCCCGCGACGACGTGCGGACGGCCCTGGCGCAGCACCGGCAGCGCGAGCACCTCGGCGACGGTCGGGTACATGGCTCCTCGCGTGTGGTGGGCAGGGACAGACTGTACGGCCGGGACGGCGAGTCCGTACACGTTGTCGATGGCGTTGGCGTGGCGCACGCCCGGAGACTCGCAGGAGACGTCCCCGAGCGAAGGAGCGCATCGCCGTGACCGACCGCATCAGCCACTGGATCGACGGCAAGCCGTTCACCGGGACCACCGCGCGTTCGGGCGAGGTGGTCGACCCCGCCACCGGGCAGGTCCGGGCGCACGTCGACTTCGCCGGCGACGCCGAGGTCGAAGCCGCCGTCGCCGCGGCCAAGGCGGCGCTGCCGGGCTGGCGCGGGACGTCGCTGGCCGGCCGGACGCGGGTGCTGTTCGCCTTCCGCGAGCTGCTCGCCGCGCGCAAGCACGAGCTGGCGAAAATCGTCACGAGCGAGCACGGCAAGGTCGAGTCGGACGCGGCCGGCGAGGTCGCGCGCGCGATCGAGAACGTCGAGTACGCCTGCGGTGCCGCGCAGCTGCTCAAGGGCGGGTTCAGCGAGAACGCGTCCACCGGCGTCGACGTCTACTCGATCGCGCAGCCGCTCGGCGTGGTCGGCGTGATCTCGCCGTTCAACTTCCCGGCGATGGTGCCGCTCTGGTTCGTCCCGAACGCGCTGGCCTGCGGCAACACCGTCGTGCTCAAGCCGAGCGAGAAGGACCCGTCGGCGGCGGTGTTCATCGCCGAGCTCTTCGCCGAGGCCGGGCTGCCCGCGGGCGCGCTGAACGTCCTGCACGGCGACAAGGCGGCGGTCGACGGGCTCCTCGAACACCGCGACGTCAAGGCGATCTCGTTCGTCGGGTCGACGCCGATCGCGCGCTACGTCTACGAAACCGGCACCCGGCACGGCAAGCGCGTCCAGGCTCTCGGCGGCGCGAAGAACCACATGGTCGTGCTGCCGGACGCGGACCTCGACCTGGCCGCCGACGCCGCCGTGTCGGCCGGGTTCGGGTCGGCGGGGGAGCGCTGCATGGCGGTGTCGGTGGTCGTCGCGGTCGACCCGATCGGCGACGAGCTCGTGCGCAAGATCACCGAGCGGATGTCCGTGCTGCGCGTCGGCGACGGGCGCGATCCCGAATCGGAGATGGGACCCCTGGTCACGGCGGCCCACCACGCGCGCGTGAAGTCCTATGTGGACGCCGGGGTGTCGGCGGGCGCGTCGCTGGTGGTGGACGGCCGCGGCATCGAGGTGCCCGGCTCCCCGGACGGCTTCTGGCTCGGCCCGACGCTGTTCGACCACGTCCGCCCGGACATGTCCATCTACACGGACGAGATCTTCGGCCCGGTGCTGTCGGTGGCGCGCACGGCTTCCTACGACGACGCGCTGGACCTGATCAACGCGAACCCGTACGGCAACGGCGTGGCGATCTTCACCGGCGACGGCTCGTCGGCCCGGCGGTTCCAGAACGAGGTCGAGGTCGGGATGGTCGGCGTGAACGTCCCCATCCCGGTCCCGGTGGGGTACTACTCCTTCGGCGGCTGGAAGGACTCGCTGTTCGGCGACAGCCACGCCTACGGGCCGGAAGGGTTCCACTTCTTCACCCGGACGAAGGTCGTGACGTCGCGGTGGCCGGACCGGTCGCACGCCGGGGTGAACCTGGGCTTCCCGCGCAACTCCTGAGCGCACGCGGGAATCGGGCGGGGCTCCGCCGGGTTGGCACCCGGTGGAGCTTTCCGACCGATGATGGGACGAACGATGAGCGCGAAGAACTCCGGCACCTTCACGATCGGCGGCGACCTGCCGGTGACCCGGCTCGGGTACGGCGCCATGCAGCTCACCGGGCCGGGGGTCTGGGGTGACCCGAAGGACCCGGACGAAGCCGTGCGCGTGCTGCGGCGCGCCGTCGAACTCGGCGTGACCCTGATCGACACCGCCGACGCCTACGGCCCCTTCGTCGCCGACCTGCTGATCAAGGAGGCCCTGCACCCCTACGCCGACGACCTCGTCATCGCGACCAAGGCCGGCTTCACCCGGCAGGGGCCGAACCAGTGGATCCCGGTCGGGCGGCCCGAGTACCTGCGGCAGCAGGTCGAGCTGAGCCTGCGGCACCTCGGGGTCGACCGGATCGACCTGCTGCAGCTGCACCGGATCGACCCGAAGGTGCCCGTGGCCGAGCAGGTCGGCGAGCTGAAGAAGCTGCAGGACGAGGGCAAGATCCGGCACATCGGCCTGTCCGAGGTCGGCGTGGATCAGCTGAAGGAAGCGCAGAAGACCGCGGAGATCGTCTCCGTGCAGAACCTGTTCAACCTCGCCAAGCGCGACGCCGAACCGCTGCTCGACCACGCCACCGAGCACGGCATCGCCTTCATCCCGTGGTTCCCGCTGGCCACCGGCGCCCTCGCCGGGCCGGACAGCCCGCTCACGGCGCTCGCCAAGGAGCACGACGCCTCGCCGTCGCAGCTCGCGCTGGCCTGGCTGCTCAAGCGATCGCCCGTCGTGCTGCCGATCCCGGGGACGTCGTCGGTCGCGCACCTCGAGGACAACATCGCCGCCGCGGACATCGAGCTGACCGACGCCGAGTTCGACGCCCTGTCCGCCGCCGCGGCCGGCTAGGCCGGGAGGACGTTGATCAGCGTCTTCGTGCGCGGAGTCAGGTAGACGGCATTGGTCCGCTCCGCTTGGATCCGCGCGCGGAGCTCGCGATCGTCGAGGCGGAAGCTCCGGTCCTGGACCACCAGGTAGGTGAACCAGATCCGCTCCATGATGGTGTACAGGTAGATCGGGTACTGCCCGCGTCCGGGCCGCTTGCCGTGCACCTTCCCGAAGTCGTGGGTCCAGCCGGTGATCACGACGAGCCGCCCGCTGCCGGCCTCCGCCAGCCGCCGTCCGCAGACGAAGGCGAACCAGGCTGTCACCGCGAAA
The DNA here is from genome assembly GCF_055565395.1 of Amycolatopsis sp. NPDC028719. Classification (NCBI taxonomy): domain Bacteria; kingdom Bacillati; phylum Actinomycetota; class Actinomycetes; order Pseudonocardiales; family Pseudonocardiaceae; genus Amycolatopsis; species Amycolatopsis sp. NPDC028719. The sequence goes on along the minus strand of NZ_JBVHUL010000003.1, from coordinate 735,512 downwards.
ATCGGGACGGTGGCGGCCGCCGCGCCGTCGGCGACCGCGATCGCGGTCAGCACCAGCCCGGCGACGACCAGGACCGCCGCCGTCCAGAAGTTGAAGTCGAGCAGCTTTCGGCGCTGCGACGGGTGGAGCCGGCCGTTGCGGTTGGCCAGCTCCACCTCGGCCTGCTCGATCACTCGCCCTCGCCTTCGGGGTGCTCCTTTTCGTAAGCCTCCTGGCCCTCGTGATAGCGGTCGTACTGCTCGTTCTCCTGCCGGCGGCCTTCGGTCACGACGCCGATCGTGTCCGCGGGCTTCCACCCCGGATAACCGCCGGCCTCCTGCCACGCGCCCGGCTTGAGCACGCTGCGGCCGTCTTCGGACCACGCCTTGCCCGGTCCCTCCAGCTTGTCGCCGCCGGGGACCTTCTCGCGCCACGCGTCCTTCCAGCCTTCGGCTGTCTCCTCGGCGGACTTCGCCTCCTTGCCCGCCTGCTTGAGCTCGTTGGCCCGGCGCTCGATGCCCGCGGCCGTGTCGACGCTCTTGTCCACGATCTTGTCGACGCCCTTGCCCACCTTCTTCAGCGCGTTCGCCGCGCCTTCGAGGGCCGCCTTCGACTTGCCCGCGCCCTTCGCCAGGCTCTCGAGCTTCTCGACGATCTTCGCGATGCGCGTGCTGATCTTCTCGGCGAGCACGCCGCCCTCGACGACCGTGTCGGCGATGAACGCCGCGATCGTGCCGCCGAAGGTGCACCAGGACGCGGCCAGCGCGGCCAGCGCCTTGACGATCAGCTCGCCCACGAACGACGAGATCATGTCGCGGATCAGCCCGCGTTCCGTGCCGACCAGCGCCGCGCCGACGTTCATGGCGGTCGACGCGTCCCCGGCGTGCGACGCGGCGCCGCGCAGGACACCGACGTAGCTTTCGGCCGTCCGCTGGTAGGCCTCCGCGGAGCCGCAGTCGCTGAAGGACTGCTGGACCTTCTGGGCCTGCCGCTCGTAGCTCTCGGCCGTCTCGGTGAGCTGCTTCGCGATGTTCGTCCAGGTCACGGCCTTGGCGGTGACGGCTTCGGGCTTGCCGGCGAGCTTGTCGAGGCCGTCCTTGAGGAAGCTGATGTGCTCGATCAGCCAGCCGACGCCGGCGCTGGCCAGCGTGCCGAGCGGGTCCATCGCCGCGCCGAGCAGGTCGAGCGCGTCGGTGCCGACGTCCATGGCGAGGTTGCCCCAGTCGCCGCCGCGGGCGTCGGTGAGCGTCGACGCAGCGTCGCTGAAGATGCCCGCGCCGCCGGTCCGGGCGTTGAGGTTGTCCAGCTCGCCCTTCGAGCCGTCGCCCATGCCGCTCCAGAAGCCGCCCGGCGACTCGGCCGTCGCGACCAGTGCGTTCTCGGTCATGCCGGAAGCTCCTTGCCGATGCCCTCGAGCAGGCACTTCGTCTGGTGTTCGTGGTCGCGGAACGCCGTGTGCGCGGTCTTCACCCGGTCGGCGACCTCGTGGCCGGCCTCGACGGCGGCGCTCAGGAAGCTGTCGGCGGTGTCCACCCATGCCTGGATCGGCAGCGCGAACACCTGCCCGACCAGGCCGAACGCGTCGAAGTCGAGCGCACCGGCGGTGCCGGCGGCCTCGACCGCCTGCTGGACCCGGTCGGCGATCTCCCGGATCTCGTCCTCGTGGCCGCCGAGGACGTCGAAGTCGACCTTCATCGCCCGCTCGGCCATCAGAGCCCCCGGCGCAGGATCGGGCCGCCGAAGTCCTCGTCGTCGTCCGGGCGCGGCCGGGCCGGGCGCACGGGCGGCGGTGGGGTTTCCCGCTGCGTTCCGGTGAATTCCCGGTGCGACGGTGCCGGTTCTTCTTGGGGCAATTCGGGCGTGGGAATCTGTTCCCGCAGGAATTCCATCGCGTCGCTGTCGGTGCCGATCACCGGCGCCATGATCGAGGTCAGCTGCCGGGCGGCGTCGACCTGGGCGCGTTTCGCGGCCGCGAGGACGGCCTGGGCGAGCCGGGCCCGCGGCAGCTCGTCCGCACGCGGGCCGAAGGTGAGTTCTTGCAGCGCACCGCTGGTGTTGACGGTGACCGTGACGGCTCCGTCGGCACTCGAGGCGGTCGCCGAGACGCGCTCGAGCCGCGCTTTCGCCTCGGCCGCGCGCCGGGCGATATCGGGCATTCCGGCCGAAGCGGGTTGAATTCGGTTCACGGCGACCTCGGAGTCGGGGGAGGGCATGCGGGTCAGAGGCAGCAAACCGCTTTTCGGTTCCCCCATCAAGCCGGAATTCCTTTCCAGGAAGAATGCATGGGAATTCGTTTGCGCGTTCTTTACCCGGCGCCCGGCCCGGTGCGGACGGGCGGGGTTGAGCACGACCGGCTCAGGCTTCCGTAAACTCAAGGTGAGCAGCGAGCGAGGTAGGTGAGGAACCGGTGGCCAACGCGGACGAGCGCCGCTTCGACGTGCTGCGCGCGATCGTCGCCGACTACGTGTCCAACCAGGAACCGGTCGGCTCGAAGGCGATCGTCGAACGGCACAACCTGGGCGTCTCGAGCGCCACGGTGCGCAACGACATGGCCGCCCTCGAAGAAGAGGGCTACATCACCCAGCCGCACACCAGCGCCGGGCGCGTGCCGACCGACAAGGGCTATCGCCTCTTCGTCGACCGGCTGTCGGAGGTCAAGCCCCTGAGCGCCGCCGAGCGCCGGGCCATCACCACCTTCCTCGACAGCGGCACCGACCTCGACGACGTCCTCAAGCGCTCGGTCCGGCTGCTCGCGCAGCTGACCCGGCAGGTCGCCGTCGTCCAGTACCCGATGCTGACCAACGCCAAGGTGCGCCACCTCGAAGTGGTCCCGCTCACCCCGGCGCGGCTGATGCTGGTGCTGATCGCCGACAACGGCCGCGTCGACCAGCGCACGGTCGACCTCGGCGACGTCGTCACCGAAGAAGACGTCGCGCGGCTGCGTTCCGTGCTGAACACGGCCATGTCCGGACGGCGGCTCAACGACGCCGCCGCGCGCGTCGCCGAACTGCCCGACCAGGCACCCGGCGAGCTGCGGGACGCGCTCATCCGCGTCACCACCGTCCTGGTCGAGTCGCTGGCCGAGCACCCCGAAGAACGCCTGGTCCTCGGCGGCACCGCGAACCTCACACGCAACGTCGCCGACTTCCCGGGTTCGCTGCGCCAGGTCCTCGAAGCCCTCGAGGAGCAGGTGGTCGTGCTCAAGCTGCTGGCCGCCGCGCGCAACCCCGGTGCGATCACGGTGCGCATCGGTGAGGAAAATGAAGACGAGCAGATGCGCAGCACCTCGGTCGTCTCGATCGGGTACGGCCAGGACATGGTGCTCGGCGGCATGGGGGTGGTCGGCCCGACCCGGATGGACTACCCCGGCACGATCGCCGCGGTGCGCGCGGTCGCCAACTACGTGGGGCAGATCCTGCACGGCCGCTGAGCCGGGCAGAGCAGAAGGAGAAGCAGAGACGGTGGCGAGGGACTACTACGGCATCCTCGGGGTGGCCAAGAACGCGAGCGATCAGGACATCAAGCGCGCGTACCGGAAGCTGGCCCGGGAGCTGCACCCCGACGTCAACCCGTCGGAAGACGCGCAGCACAAGTTCAGCGAGGTCACGACGGCCTACGAGGTGCTGTCCGACCCGCAGAAGCGCAAGATCGTCGACCTCGGCGGCGACCCGATGGACGGCGGCGCGCGCGGCGGGGGCGGCGGCGACCCGTTCGCCGGGTTCGGCGGCCTCGGCGACATCATGGACGCCTTCTTCGGCGCGGCCGGCGGAGGCGGCGGCGGGCGCGGGCGCGGACCCCGCAGCCGCGTCCAGCCCGGCTCCGACGCGCTGATCCGGCTCGGCCTCAGCCTCGAGGACTGCGCCACCGGCGTCGACAAGGAGATCGCCGTCGACACCGCGATCGTCTGCGACCTCTGCCGCGGCGCGGGCACCACCGAAGGCACCGGCGTCAAGACCTGCGACACCTGCGGCGGCGCCGGCGAGGTCCAGTCCGTCCAGCGGTCGTTCCTCGGCCAGGTCGTCACGGCCCGCCCGTGCCCGGTCTGCCGCGGCTTCGGCGAGGTCATCCCCGACCCCTGCCGCCAGTGCGGCGGCGACGGCCGCATCCGCGCCCGCCGCAACGTCACCGCCAAGATCCCGCCGGGCGTCGGCGACGGCATGCGCATCCGCCTCTCCGGCCAGGGCGAGGTCGGCCCCGGCGGCGGCCCGGCCGGCGACCTCTACGTCGAGATCGACGAGACCCCGCACGAGGTCTTCGTCCGCCAGGGCCACGACCTGCACTGCAACTTCCGCATCCCGATGACCACCGCCGCCCTCGGCGCCACGGTGCCCATCTCCACGCTGATCGACGGCGACTACGACCTCGACGTCGAACCCGGCACCCAGCCCAACGCCGAGCTCGTCCTCACCGGCAAGGGCATGCCCCGGCTGCGGTCCTCCGGCCGCGTCGACGGCCGCGGCGACCTCCACGTCCACATCGACGTCGTGGTCCCGACCAAGCTCGACGAAGCCCAGCGCGACCTCCTCGTCGAGCTCGCCCAGCAGCGCGGCGAAGAAGTCCCCACGCTGGCGTCCAACGGCGCCAAGCACGGCGGCCTGTTCTCGAAGCTGCGCGCCAAGAACCACCGCTGACCGTGCCCGACACCACCCTGCCGGTCTTCCTCGCCACCTCCGTGCCCGCTTCCGGGCGCACGGTCCTCGACGGCGAGGAAGCCCGGCACGCGGCCACGGTCCGCCGCCTGCGCACGGGGGAGCGGCTCGTCCTCTCCGACGGCGCGGGCACCATGGCCCGCTGCGTCGTCGAAGCCGTCCAGCCCGGCCGCGATGCCGCCTTGACGCTGTCGATCGAAGAGCGCTGGACCGAGGAACCACCCGCCCTGCGCGTCGTGCTCGCCCAGGCCCTGGCCAAGGGCGACCGCGGCGAACTCGCGGTCGAACTCGCCACCGAAGCCGGCGTCGACGCCATCGTCCCCTGGCGCGCCGCCCGCAGCGTCGCCAAGTGGGAAGACGGCGGCCGCGGCGACAAAGCCCTCGCCCGCTGGCGCGCCACCGCCCGCGCGGCCGCCAAGCAAGCCCGCCGCGCCCACGTCCCCGACGTCACCGAACCCGCCGGCACCCGCGAGCTCGCCGGCCTGATGGCGACGACGTCCCTCGCGATCGTCCTCGAGGCCGACGTCCCCGACCGCCTCACCGACCTCTCCCTGCCCGACACCGGAGACTTGCTCCTGGTCGTGGGCCCGGAAGGCGGCATCACCGACGAAGAACTCCACACCCTGCGCGAAGCCGGCGCCCGCGCCGTCCGCCTCGGCACGACCGTCCTCCGCACCTCCACCGCCGCGGCCGTCGCCCTCGGCGCACTCGGCGCCCTGACCACCCGGTGGAGGTAAGAAGATCACCGGAAAAAAGACCCCCGATTTTGCGCCCAGTTATGGCGCGATCACACTCCGACCCGTTACTCTCGTTTACTAACGCGCCACACACCGTTTCCGGGTCCGGCGCGCCACTGGGAAAGCACAGACCCCGCCGGGCACCTCCCCCCTCGGTCCGGCGGCCGCCGCGGTGGCGGTAGATCGACCCCCAGGGTCTACCGCTCCGCGGCCCCTTCTCTCGCTTCGCTCCTTCAGCGGGCCGCTTCGCGTTCGTTGTGTTCTCTGGGGGTCAAACCCCCAGACCCCCAGCCGGGGGTTCCCCCCGGACCCCCCGCGGCTGCCGCTCGGTGCCCGGCCGGTGGGGCGGTGGCCGGCCGGTGGGCGGTGGCTGGTCGGTGGGGCGGTGGCTGGTCGCTAGGGTGTGTCTCATGAGTGAGGATGAGACTCTCTTCGAGCGGATCATTGCTGGTGAGATCCCTGCTGATGTTGTTTATCAGGATGATCTGACCTTTGCCTTCCGGGATATTCGGCCTCAGGCGAAGGTTCACGTGCTTGTTGTGCCCAAGAAGCGGTATCGGAACCTGGGGGAGCTTGCTGCTGGGGACCCGGCGCTTCTTGCCGCTGTTGCTCTGACCGCTCGGCGGGTTGCCGAGCTTGAGGGCGTTGTCGAGTCGGGGTATCGGGTTGTCTTCAACACTGACTCGGATGCCGGGCAGACCGTTTTTCATGTTCATGCTCATGTGCTCGGGGGTGAGCCTCTGGGGCTCTTCGGGGCTCCTGAGCAGGACTAGGCGAAACCCGTCTGCGTTCTGTCGGTGGGTGCCAGTAGCATCGGTGGGGTCCGTTCTCCCTCACCGAGAAAGCAGGCCTGAGGCCACGTGGCCGGAACCGTACCGGGTGGAGCCGCCCGACCCGACGTCCCCGGGGACGTCGCCAAGACCGAGGATGCCGCCGTCCAGGCCGCGCAGTCCCGGTTCCCCATCCCCGACGCCGCCGCGCTCAGCCTGCTCGGCTCCCGCGACGAGAACCTGCGCGTCGCCGAGGAACTCCTGGCCGCCGACGTCCACGTCCGCGGCAACGAGGTCACCCTCACCGGCGCACCCGCCGACGTCGCCTTCGCCGAACGCGTCTTCGCCGACCTCGTCACCCTCGCCACCGGCGGGCAACAGGTCGGCCCGGACACCGTCCGCCGCACCATCGGCATGCTCTCCACCGGAGACGCCTCGCCCGCCGAGGTCCTCAGCCTCAACATCGTCTCCCGCCGCGGCAAGACCATCCGGCCCAAGACGCTCAACCAGAAGCGCTACGTCGACGCCATCGACAAGCACACCGTCGTCTTCGGCATCGGCCCCGCCGGCACCGGCAAGACCTACCTCGCCATGGCGAAAGCCGTCCAGGCCCTCCAGGCCAAGCAGGTCACCCGCATCGTGCTGACCCGCCCCGCCGTCGAAGCCGGCGAGCGCCTCGGCTACCTGCCCGGCACGCTCAACGAGAAGATCGACCCCTACCTGCGGCCCCTCTACGACGCGCTGCACGACATGGTCGAACCCGAGTCCATCCCGCGGCTCATGCAGGCCGGCACCATCGAGATCGCGCCGCTCGCCTACATGCGCGGCCGCACCTTGAACGACGCCTTCATCATCCTCGACGAGGCCCAGAACACCACGCCCGAGCAGATGAAGATGTTCCTCACCCGCCTCGGCTTCGGCTCCAAGATCGTCGTCACCGGCGACATCACCCAGGTCGACCTGCCCAACGGGCAGCGCAGCGGCCTCCGCGTCGTCCGCGACATCCTCGGCGGCGTCGACGGGCTCCACTTCTCCGAACTGACCAGCCAGGACGTCGTCCGGCACAAGCTCGTCGGCGACATCGTCGACGCCTACGAGAAGTGGCAGGCCGTGCAGGACGCCCAAGACCAGCAGCAGGGCAACGGCTGGAAGGGCAACCGGCGGTGAGCATCGAAATCGCCAACGAGTCCGGCGTCGACGTCGACGAGACCTCCATCGTCTCGGCCGCCCGCTACGCCCTCGACAAGATGGAGGTCAGCCCGCTCGCCGAGCTGTCCATCCTGCTCGTCACCCTCGAAGTCATGGAAGACCTGCACGAACGCTGGATGGACCTCCCCGGGCCCACCGACGTCATGGCCTTCCCGATGGACGAGCTCGACTCCTCCCGCCGCCCGGACGCGCCCGACGCGTCCCCGGCGCTGCTCGGGGACATCGTGCTCTGCCCGGCGTTCGCCAAGGACCAGGCCAAGACCGCGGGCCACGCCCTGATCGACGAGCTGCACCTGCTCACCGTGCACGGCTGCCTCCACCTCCTCGGCTACGACCACGCCGAACCCGCCGAAGAACGCGAGATGTTCGCCCTCCAGAAGCGGATCCTCGGCGAGTACCAGGACGCCGTCGCCGCCCTGCAGAAGCGCGACGCCCAGCGCAACACCGACGACCGCGTCCTCGGCATCGCCGGGCTCGACGCGGCCGCCACCCCGGCCGCCGAACCACCCGCCGGGGAAACGCCCTAGCGCCGGCCATGGTCCAGCTCCTCTTCGCGATCGCGCTCGTGCTCCTCGCGGGCGTGTTCGCGGCGGCCGACGCCGCCATCAGCACCGTGTCGCAGGCCCGGGCCGACGGCCTCGCCCGCCTGGGCCTGCCCGGCGCCCGCCACCTCGCCGCGGTCGTCGCCGAACGCCGCCGGCACATCAACCTGCTCCTCCTGCTGCGCCTCGGCTGCGAGCTCACCGCCACCGTGCTCGTCACCGTCTTCGTCGGCACCCGCCTGGCGCCGCTCGGCCTCGCCGTGCTGGTCACAGCGGTCGTGATGATCGTCGTGAGCTACGTCCTCATCGGCGTCGGCCCCCGCACCCTCGGCCGCCAGCACCCCTACCGCATCGGCCGCTACGTCGCCGGGCCCGTCCGCGTCCTCGGCTCGGTCCTCGGCCCGCTGTCCCGGCTGCTCATCCTCATCGGTAACGCCATCACCCCCGGCCAGGGCTTCCGCGAGGGCCCGTTCACCTCCGAAGTCGAGCTGCGCGAGCTCGTCGACCTCGCCCAGGAACGCGGCGTCGTCGAGGACTCCGAGCGCGAGATGATCCACTCGGTGTTCGAGCTCGGCGACACCGTCGCCCGCGAGGTCATGGTGCCGCGCACCGAGATCGTCTGGATCGAGCGCACCAAGACCGTCCGCCAGGCATTGGCGCTGGCCCTGCGCACCGGCTTCACCCGGCTCCCGGTGATCGACGACTCCGTCGACGACATCGTCGGCGTCGTCAACATCAAGGACCTGATGTCGGCGTACATGGACCCGGACGGGTCGAGCACGGTCGTCGACACCCTGATGAACGAAGCCTCCTTCGTCCCCGACTCGAAACGGCTCGACGAGCTCCTCAAGGAAATGCAGCGCTCGCACCACCACATGGCGATCGCCGTCGACGAGTACGGCGGCACCGCCGGCCTGCTCACCATCGAGGACGTCCTCGAGGAGATCGTCGGCGAGATCACCGACGAGTCCGACGCCGACGAGCGCCCCGAGGTCGAGGAGCTCACCGACGGCGCCGTCCGCGTCTCCTCCCGGATGAGCGTCGACGACCTGGGCGAGCTCTTCGGCATCGACCTCGAAGACCACGACGTGGAGACCGTGGGCGGGCTGCTCGCGGAACGACTGGGTAGGGTCCCGCTACCGGGGGCCGAAGCCGAGGTCGCCGGCCTTCGGCTGTTCGCCGAAGGGGGCAAGGACCGGCGCGGCCGCATGCGCATCACCTCGGTGGTCGTGCACCCGGCCGACGCCGAGGCGATGACCGACCCGGCCGACCGCACCAGCCGGCGCCGCACCCGCCTGCCCCACCCCGACGAACGCGACAGGAGCGTCGAACATGCCTGACCTCGAGGCGGAGGACCAGAAGCTGGTCACCCTCGCCCGGTCCTCGCGCGCCCGCATCCAGGCCCCCGAAGGCGCCGCGGTCCGCGACACCGACGGCCGCACCTACGCCGCGGGCACGGTCGACCAGCCGTCGTTCAAGCTCACCGCGCTCCAGGCCGCGGTCGCCGCCGCGCTCTCCAGCGGCGCCGAAGGCATCGAAGCCGCCGCCGTCGTCACCGGCGAAGGCCTGCTCAAGGGCGCGTCCGTGCACGCCGTCCGCGACATCGCGAAATACGCGCCGATCATCCTCGCCGACCCCGACGGCGAAATCCTCGAGGTGCTGAAGCGATGACCGAACACCGCTCCGGCTTTGCCTGCTTCGTCGGCCGCCCCAACGCGGGCAAGTCGACGCTGACCAACGCCCTCGTCGGCACCAAGGTCGCGATCACCTCCAGCAAGCCGCAGACCACCCGCCACGCCATCCGCGGCATCGTGCACCGCGAGGACGCCCAGCTCGTCCTCATCGACACCCCCGGCCTGCACCGCCCCCGCACCCTGCTCGGCGAGCGGCTCAACGACATCGTGCACACCACGTGGTCCGAAGTGGACGTCGTGGGATTCTGCGTGCCGGCGAACGAAAAGATCGGCCCCGGCGACAAGTTCATCGCCGCCGAGCTGGCGAAGATCGCGAAGCGCACGCCGGTGATCGGCATCGTCACCAAGACCGACCTCGTCCAGCCCCAGCAGGTCGCCGAGCAGCTGCTCGCGCTGCAGGACGTCATGGACTTCGCCGAGCTGATCCCGGTGTCCGCGGTGGACGGCTTCCAGGTCGGCGCGCTCGCGGACCTGCTCGTCGGCAAGCTCCCCGAAGGCCCGCAGCTCTACCCGGGCGGCGAGCTCACCGACGAACCCGAGCAGACGCTGGTGGCCGAGCTGATCCGCGAGTCGGCGCTGGAGGGCGTCCGCGACGAGCTGCCGCACTCGATCGCCGTCACCGTCGAGGAGATGCTGCCGCGCGAAGGCCGGGACGACCTCATCGACGTGCACGCGTTCCTGTACGTGGAGCGGCCCAGCCAGAAGGGCATCATCCTCGGGCACAAGGGCGAGCGGCTGCGCGAGGTCGGCGCCACCGCCCGCAAGAACATCGAGGCGCTGCTCGGCTCCAAGGTCTACCTCGACCTGCACGTCAAGGTGGCCAAGGAGTGGCAGCGGGACCCCCGTCAGCTGCGCCGGCTCGGGTTCTGACGTGCCCGAGCAGCCGCGGCCGCCCGCCGACTACAACCCCGGCCCCCCGCCCGCGAACAACCTGGCCTGGGGCATCGTCGCCGCGATCATCTGCCTGCCCTTCGGCATCGTCTCGATCGTCCAGGCGGCCAAGGTGGAGAAGTTCTGGGCACAGGGCGACCCGGACGCCGCCCGCGGCGCGGCCGGTGCCGCGCGGCGCTGGGCGATCATCGGCGCCGTCGTCGGAGTGGTGTTCTGGGTCGCCCTGGTCGCCGGCGGTGTCCTGCTGCTGGGAACGCTGCTCGACGACGCCGCGTCCCACTGAGGCACGTCGGCAGCAGGAGGCGATCCCGGTGACCCACCCCTACCAGCAGTACCCGCCGCCCCACGGGTGGGTGCCGAACTACGGGCCGCCGCCGGACAACAACCTGGTCTGGGCGATCCTGTCGACGGTGATGTGCTGCCTGCCGTTGGGTATCGTCGCCATCGTGAAGGCGAGCCAGGTCAACTCCCTGTGGTTCCAGGGCTTCCACGCCGAAGCGCACCGGGCCGCCGACGAAGCGCGCAAGTGGGCGATGTGGTCGGCGATCTCCTTCGGCATCCTGATCGCCCTCTACCTGGTGTTCGTCCTGGTCATGTTCGCCCTCGTCGGCGTCTCCTTCTGGTCGCTGGTGCCATGACGACCGTCTACACGGGACACCCGGCCCGCGGTGCGAAGGCCACGCTGCGCGCCCTCGGCGCCCCGATGGCCGTCGTCGGCGGGCTCGGCGTCTGCTGCGCGGCCGTCCTGATCGGCGACCCGACCACCCCCGGCGGCTGGCTCCCCGTCTGCCCGACCAAGGCGCTGTTCGGCATCGACTGCCCCGGCTGCGGCGGCATGCGGATGGCGTACAGCCTGATGCACGGCGACCTCCCCGCGGCCCTGCACTACAACGCCGTGTCGCTCGTGTTCATCCTGCTCTTCGTCTGGAGCACGGTCGCCTGGACGGTCGGGCGGCTGCGTGGCCGCTGGGTGAACAGCTGGCTGCACTGGCGCTGGACCCCGCTGACCGTCGGCGTCGTGTTCGCCGTCTGGTTCGTCATCCGCAACCTCCCGTTCGCCCCGTTCACCGGCCTGCGCGTCTGATTTCGACGGACGGGAACCGCTTCGCCACGCACCGCGTCGGAGGCTCGTCCCGTTCACCCGGACAGTGGACGCCTGGGCGGCGCGGCCGCAGGTGAACCGAGTACGCTCCCGCGGACCAGTGCCGTACATTCGCACCGGTTCCGCACGAACCGTGCGGTGGAGTGACCAGCGAGGGGGATACCCAGATGACCGATCCCTACGGTCAGCAGCCGTTCGGGCAGCAGCCCGGCGGCCAGCAGCCGTTCGGACAGCCGCCGCCCGGTCAGGCGCCGCCTTATGGCCAGCAGGCGCCCTTCGGGCAGCCCGCGCCGTTCGGCCCGCCGGGAGCTCCCTTCGGTGCACCTCAGAACTACGCGAACTGGGGCCAGCGTGCCGGCGCGCTGATCATCGACCAGGCGCCGATCATCGTCGTCTACATCCTCGCGGCGATTCTGACCTTCAGCGGCGCACGCCCCATCGGCTTCGCCCTGTACGGCCTGGGCGGCCTGATCGGTCTCGGCTGGTCCATCTACAACCGGTGGATCCAGCAGGGCAACACCGGGCAGTCGCTGGGCAAGCGCATCCTCGGGATCAAGCTGGTATCGGAGCAGACCGGGCAGCCGGTCGGCGCCGGCACCGCGTTCCTTCGCGACCTCTGCCACATCGTCGACGGTCTCCCTTGCTACGTCGGCTACCTGTGGCCGCTCTGGGACGACAAGAGCCAGACCTTCGCGGACAAGATCGTCACCTCCGTGGTGGTGCTGGCCGACGCGACTCCCGGCCAGCCGCCGTTCGGCCGGCCCGGCGCCCAGCCGTTCGCCGGTGGCTACCCGCCGCCGGGGCAACAGCCCGGCCAGTTCGGCCAGCAGCCCGGCGGGTTCACCCAGCAGCCCCCGTCCGGCGGCTTCGACCAGCCCCAGTCCGGGGGCTTCGACCAGCCCCAGTCCGGGGGCTTCGGCCAGCCGCAGCCGGGAGGGTTCCCGCAGCAGCCGTCCTCCGGTGGTTTCCCGCAGCAGCCCCAGTCCGGTGGCTTCGCCCAGCCGCAGCCGGGCCAGCCGCTCGCCCCGCCGCCGGGCGGGTCGGCCTTCGACGAGGTCGAGCGCACCGAGATGCTCCGCCCGGACGCACCCGCCGGGGGCGGGTCCGCGTTCGACGAGCAGGCCGAGCGCACCCAGATGCTGCGGCCCGAGGCGCACGGCGAAGCCGGCGAGACGCAGAAGATCGACCCCGGGCAGTTCGGCCAGCCGCCGAACCAGCCGCCACACCACTGACACTTCTTTCCGCACCGCCACCGGGTACGACCCGGCGGACGTTCACGAGTAATTGGGGTACCAGTTCATGACCAATCCCTACGGCCAGCAGCAGCCGCCCTACGGCCAGCAGCCGCAGTCCGGCGGATTCCCGCAGCAGCAGCAGCCCGGCTACGGCCCGCCGTCGGGCGGGATGCCCGCGCCCTACGGCCAGCCCGCGCCGTACGGCCAGCCCCCGACCGGCGGCTTCGGCGCCCCCGGCTACGGCATGCCCGGCGGTGGCGGCGACATCAACGCCATCAAGGACTACAAGGGCTGGGCGATCGCCTCGCTCTTCCTGGGCGGGCTCATCCTCGGCATCTTCGCGATCATGAAGTCGAACGAGGTCGGCACGTACAAGATGCAGGGCAACTACATGATGGCGGAGCAGGCGTCGCGCACCACCAAGACGCTCTGCCTGATCTCCACCATCCTGGGCAGCATCGGCTGCGTCGTGGCGATCATCGCGATCATCGCCTCGGCCGTGGCCGTCAGCACCTGCTACGGCTACTACTGCTGATTACGCGGGGCGCTCCACCCCGGCGTCGCCCACAAGTGGGACGATGTCGGGGTGGTGAACCTCTACCGCGACACCGGGGTGGTGTTGCGCACGCACAAGCTGGGTGAGGCCGACCGGATCGTCACCCTGCTCACGCGCCGGCACGGCAAGGTCCGCGCCGTCGCGAAGGGCGTGCGGCGGACGTCTTCGCGGTTCGGGGCCCGGCTGGAGCCGTTCGGCCACGTCGACGTGCAGTTCTACACCGGCCGCACGCTCGACGTGATCACCCAGGTCGAGACCGTGGACGCGTTCGCGCTCCCGCTGGTCGCCGACTACCAGCGCTACACCGCGGCCAGCGCGATCGCCGAAACCGCGGACCGGCTCTCGGCCGAAGAGGGCGAACCGGTGCTCAAGCTCTACCTCCTCGTCTGCGGCGCACTGCGGTCCCTCGCCGCCGGGGAGCGTGACGCGTCCCTCGTGCTCGACGCGTTCTTCCTCCGCGCGATGTCCTACGCCGGCTGGGCGCCCGCGCTCACCGAGTGCGCCCGCTGCGGCCTGCCGGGCCCGCACGTCGCGTTCAGCGTCACGGCCGGTGGCTCGATGTGCCAGGACTGCCGCGTGCCCGGCTGCGTGCACCCCGCGCCCGAGGTCCTCGACCTGCTCACCGCCCTCCTGCACGGCGAATGGCCGCTGGCCGAGGCGACCCTGCCGGGCACCCGCCGCGACGCGAGCGGCCTGGTCGCGGCGCACCTGCAGTGGCATCTGGAGCGTCAGCTCCGGTCCCTTCCCCTGGTCGAGCGACGCGCCCGGGAGACCGTGGTGAGATCCGGGGCTTCGCCCCGGGCCGGGGGCTCCGCCACCCGGACCCCCGAAGGATAGGGGGTGCGCGGGCAGTAGGGTCGGGCCTGATCGGTTTCACCCATCCAGGGAGGCTCGCAGTGCTGCGCAGGGGACGCGAGAACAAGGCGTCGCGGTACGAGCTGCGGGCCCCGGATCCGCACCCGTCCGGCGCGGTCCCGCCGGAGATCCCGCGCGAGCTGGTCCCGAAGCACGTCGCGCTGGTCATGGACGGCAACGGCCGCTGGGCCAACCAGCGCGGCCTGCCGCGGATCGAAGGCCACAAGCGCGGGGAAGCGGTGATGATCGACGTCGCCGCCGGTGCGGTCGAGATCGGCGTCAAGTGGCTCTCGGTGTACGCGTTCTCGACGGAGAACTGGAAGCGCAGCCCCGAAGAGGTGCGGTTCCTGATGGGCTTCAACCGCGACACGATCCGCCGTCAGGTCGACTACCTCGGCTCGATCGGCGTGCGCATCCGCTGGGCCGGGCGGCGGCCGAAGCTGTGGGCGTCGGTGATCAAGGAGCTGCAGGCGGCCGAGGAGAAGACCAAGCACAACACGGCGCTGAACATGACGATGTGCGTCAACTACGGCGGCCGCGCCGAGCTGGGTGACGCGATGCAGCGGATCGCGCGGGACGTCGCGGACGGCCGGTTGGACCCCGCGAAGGTCACCGAGAAGACCATCGGCAAGTACCTGTACCAGCCGGACATGCCGGATGTGGACCTGTTCCTGCGGCCCTCGGGCGAGCAGCGGACGTCGAACTTCCTGCTGTGGCAGTCGGCCTACGCCGAGATGGTCTACCAGGACACGTTGTTCCCGGACTTCGACCGGACGCACCTGTGGCGCGCGTGCCTGGAGTTCGCGAAGCGGGATCGCCGTTTCGGTGGCGCTGTCGACCAGGCTTCGTCATGAGCGCGACCGAAGCGGCCGAGACCGCGGAGCTGCTGACGCAGGCGAAGGAGTCCCTCGAGCGCTACCTCGAGGTGCACGTCGACGACGACGGCGCGCTGACGTTCGCCCACGGCGACGTCCCGTGCGTCATCCAGGCGACCCGGCTCGGCGAGGGCCTCACCGTGCTGACGCTGACCTGCGTGGTCGGCTGGGACCTCCCGGACGGGCCGGAGCTGTCGATCGCCGTCGCCGAGCGGGCGGGCCAGGGGCTGTTCGGGACGCTGGGTGTCGGGCACTCGGACAACGGCGTGGACGTGACCCTGCGGTACGCGTTCCCGGCGGCGGGCCTCGACGTGGCGGCGCTCGGGACGTTGCTGATGCTGGTCGTGTCGACGGCGTCGCAGCTGCGGACCGATTTGCCGGGAATCGTGCCCGGCGAGTAACCCACCTGGGGTGTGTTCTCGCCGCGAACGGCGAATTCCGGCCGGAATCCGGCACTTTTCGACCGTTGGCGGCCGTGCGGCGCTCTCGCTGTCGGACCGTGCTGGCATCATCGCCGTCGTGAACATGGTTTCCGACTCGGCTCGGCGCACCCGCCGGTTCCGCATCAGCTCCGTCGAGGTGCTGTGCGCGATCCTGCTGGTCGCGATCCTCGCCCAGGGCTGGCTGCAGCAGGCGTTCGACGTGCCCGCGCTGCGCACGGGCTCGACCGTGTTCGTCGCGGTCTGCGTGCAGGCGCTGCCGTTCCTCGTGCTCGGCGTGCTGATCAGCGGGGCCATCGCGGCGTTCGTGCCGGCCCGGGTGCTGGAGAAGGTGCTGCCCCGGCGAGCCGGCGCGGCGGTCGGAGTCGCCGGTCTGGCCGGGGTCGCGCTGCCGGGCTGCGAGTGCGCGTCGGTGCCGGTAGCGCGCCGGCTGATGGGCCAGGGCGTGGCACCGGCGGCGGCGCTGACGTTCCTGCTGGCGGCACCGGCGGTGAACCCGGTGGTGCTGGTGGCGACGGCGGTGGCGTTCCCGGGCCGGCCGGAGATGGTGCTGGCGCGCTTCGCGGGTTCGCTGGCGACGGCGATGGTGATGGGCTGGCTGTGGGCCCGCTGGGGCAAGCTGGAGTGGATCACCGCCCGCGCGCTGCGGCGGCTGCCGGAGGTGGCGAGCGGCCAGAGGTGGCGGGTGTTCGCCGAGACGGCCCGCACGGACCTGGTCGAGGCGGGCGGCTTCCTCGTGCTGGGGGCGTTGATTTCGTCGGCGCTGAACGTGCTGGTGCCGGCCAGCTGGTTCGGGGCGCTGGGCGAGCAGCTGGTGCTGGGCATCGCGGTGATGGCGGTGCTGGCGGTGGTGCTGGCGCTGTGCAGCGAGGCGGACGCGTTCGTGGCGGCTTCGCTGACGGCGCTGCCGATGCTGCCGAAGCTGGTGTTCCTGGTGGTGGGCCCGGCGGTGGACGTGAAGCTGTTCGCGCTGCAGGCGGGAACGTTCGGCAAGTCGTTCGCGACCCGGTTCGCCCCGGCGACGTTCGTGGTGGCGGTGGCGTGCGCCGTGGTGGCCGGCCTGCTGGTGGGGGTGGCGTGATGATGACGGGTGTCCGGCCGGGCCGGAAGCCGTTGGTGGGCAAGGGGTTCGTGCTTGCCGGGTCGGTGTTGCGGTCCGGTTCCTTCCGGGGTCCGGGTGTGGGCCGGGAGTCTCTGTCGGACCGCGAGTTGTCGGCCGCCGCGCGGCGGTTGTGGTCTGGCGGCTCCCGGTGTTCGGGCGTCGGCCGGGAGTCTTCGGCTGACCACGAGTCGCCGGTCGGCGTGGGGCTCGGCGGGTTTGGCGGCCGCCGGGGTTCGGGCGTGGACCGGGAGTCTTTGGCGGGTCGCGACTTGGCGGCCGCCGCGCGGCTTGCCGGGTTCGGCGGCGGTCCGCGGTCGATGCCGGGGGCGGGTGCCGGCCGGGAACCGGGCGATTCGCCGCCCCTCTCACCGGCCCGCGTGGCCGGCCGCCCCTCGTCGACCTTGGAGGCGGCGTGAAACGCGAAACCCAGAACATCCTGCTGATCCTGCTCGGCGGCGCGCTGGTCAAGATCGCGGTCAACGGCGACTACCTGCGTTACGTCAAGCCGGCGCAGCAGCCGTGGGTCATCGCCGGCGGGGCGGTCATGGTGCTGCTCGGGGCCGTCGCCATCGTGCGCGATCTCCTGGCCGCGCGGGCGAAGGCCGCCGTCGAGCCGGACCACGGCCACTCCCACTCGGCGCGGCCCGCGTGGCTGCTGCTGGTGCCCGTGCTGGCGGTCTTCCTCGTCGCACCGCCCGCCCTGGGCGCGGACTCGGTGCTCCGCACCGAAGCGCGGGTCCCGGCGAGCGCGGCCGCCGCCAACGCCGCCGCGTTCCCGCCGTTGCCCACGGGGAACGTCGTGCCGCTGACGGTGAACGAGTTCGTCAGCCGGGCGGGCTGGGACGCGGCGGGCACCCTCGACAACCGCACGGTCTCCCTGACCGGCTTCATCGTGCACACCGGCGGCCGCACGCTGCTGGCCCGCCTGGTGATCAGCTGCTGCGCGGCGGACGCGTTCCCGGTGACGGTCCGCCTCCGCGGCGGCGAAGCCGACCACCTCGCGAGCGACGCGTGGATCCAGGTGACGGGCCAGGTCGTCCCCGGCACGGCCACGAAGGACAACAACTACACGCCGGACTTCACCTTGGCTTCGATGACGACGGTCCCGGCCCCGAAGGACCCGTACGAGTACTGAGCCGCGCTCGGGGGGTCAGTGCTCCGCGCAGGTTCCGGTGATCTCCACCGTGTGCGAGATCTCCGAAAAGCCGTGCTCGGCCGCGATCTTCTCCGCCCAGCGCTCCACCGCCGGCCCCTCGACCTCCACCGTGCGGCCGCACAGGCGGCACACCAGGTGATGGTGGTGGTGCGCGGAGCAGCGCCGGTAGATCGCCTCGCCCGAGTCGGTGCGCAGCACGTCGATCTCGCCCGCCTCCGACAGGGACTGCAGCGTGCGGTACACCGTCGTCAGGCCGATGCCGTCGCCGCGTTTGCGCAGCTCGTCGTGCAGTTCCTGGGCCGACCGGAAGTCGTCGACGGCGCTCAGCAGCTCGACGACCGCGGCCCGCTGGCGGGTGGATCGGCGCCCGGGCACCGGGGCCTGGCCGCGCGGGGCGACGGCGTTCATCACTTTCCTTCCTGCACGTGGGCGACGGCGTCGACGACGATGTGCGCCAGGTGGTCGTCGGCGAGCCGGTAGACGACCTCGCGGCCGCGGCGCTCGCCCTCGACCACCCCGGCGGTCTTCAGCACCCGCAGGTGCTGGCTGATCAGCGGCTGGGCGACGTCGAGGGCGTCGACCAGCTCGTGCACGCACCGGTCGGCCGCGCGCAGCTGCAGCACGATCGCGATCCGGACCGGCGCCGCCAGCGCGCGCAGCAGGTCACCGGCGTCGATCAGGACCGACGACGGCGGGTGTGCCGGTGCCCCGGCCGCCGCGGGTGCGCACTCCGCGAGGCCCGGCTGGGCGCCACCTCCGGTGACTGTCGCCATTCCCGCCTCCACGCTGCTCGTCATCGCCGCCGGCGACCATGAATTCCGTAGTCATTGCCGATAACGGCGCCACCCATCCTAGTGTTCCCCCGGGTAGCACCCGCCCCGTCATCGCGCTCTGCGGATTACGGCCGGTCGGACTGGCCCATTCGGGTGAGTTCGTGGGATATTGCCTCTTCGGCTTCGCATGTAGTGGCCGACGGTGCAAGGTTGTCGCGGAGCGTTTCGTCGCTTCTCGTACGCTGGCGACCCGCCCGGACAGAGCAGTGGGGAGACATGACCCGTTTCGCACTCAAGGCCGCCGCGCTGACGGCCGTCCTCTTCCCGCTGGTCGGCGCGGGGGTGGCCGGCGCGCAGAGCCAGGCCGTCGACGAGAAGACCGGGCCGGTCTCGTTCGCGAACATCGCGTCGGTCCGGATCGGCGGCGAAGGCCAGCACGGCGGTGCCCTGATCACCGAGACCCAGCGCTCCCCGCTGCTGCCCGGCCAGTCGAAGCTCGGCACGGATCGCGTCACGGTCCCCAAGGACGACGGCGAGCGCGCCACCTTCGGCGGGCACTACCAGATCGACCTCGGCCGCTACACCAACGGCAACCCCTACCCGGCGGGCGTCGCGAGCCGGGACCACAACGTCGTCGCCGCGCTGCAGGCGACCACCGTGCCGACCGCCGTCGCCGAAACCAGCTACGCGCTGCGTGACAACTGGCAGGGCGGCGAGAAGCCGGCCGACAACACCGTGCTCGTGCTCGAAGGCGCGAAGACGGCGGTGGACTGCACCGCGCCGTCGAAGCTGACCGGCACGTCGTCGGTGACCCGGTTGTGGGTGCGCCAGGACGGCGGGCTCGGCATCGTCCCGATGCCCGGTGGCACCGCCGGTCTCGAGCTGAAGAACCTGCGGCTCGGCCCGCCGGGCGACATCACGAACGCCAGCAAGGACACCACCCTCTCCGACCTCAGGCTGACCCGCGTCGGCGCGTTCGACCAGCTGATCCGCCAGGACGGCTGGCGGGGCGGCGACTACACCGCCGTCGCCGGTTGGCGCGTCGAAATCACCACCCACGTCAAGGACGCGGCGGGCGCCGCGCTGCAGGACGTCCAGACGAACATCGTGCTCGGCGGGGTCAGCTGCTCGGTGCCGAAGGGCTTCGTCGCGAAGGCCGCGGGCAGCACCGGCGGCGGCACGGGCGCGACGCAGGCCCCGGTGCCGACGCAGGTCCCGGCCGGGTACCTCGGCGCGGCCGCGCCCGACACGGGCGGGGACGGCTCGCGCATCCCGCTCGGCATCGGGCTGCTCTTCGGCGGGGTGTTCTTCGGGGCCGTCGCACTGCTGCTCGGCAGGCGGCGCAAGTCCGGGACGGACTAGGTGCTGCGCACCGGGCTGGCCGCCGTCTCGGCGGCGCTGGCCGTGGCCGCCTTCGCGGCCGGCGTCATCGTGCTGACCTGGCTGCCGCCGACGGTCACGCAGGCCGCCGCGCCACCGCCCGGCTCGCTGCCGGGGGAGAACGCGGCCCCGGCCGTGCTGCCCGCGGACAGCGAGTCCGCCGCGCAGCAGCGCCCGGGCACGGTCCGGCTGCCCGGCGGCGCCACCGCCCGCCTGGTCCGGACGGAGCTCACCGCCCGCGGCGTGCTCCCGATCCCGCGCGGCCTGGGCGACGCGGCCTGGTGGGGCGCGAAGCTGGGCGCGGACCAGGGAGCGGCGCTGCTGTCCGGGCACGTGAACTGGGAAGGGCAGCGGGGGCCGTTCGACGAGCTCTGGCGCATGCGCGAGGGCGACGAGGTGAGCGTGGTCGACGCGCGGGGCGGCCGCTGGGTCTACCGCGTCGACGGCCTGGTGACGCTTCCGAAGGAGACGCTGCCGGAGCAGGCGGCGAAGTGGTTCGGCCAGGACGGCCCGCACCGCCTGGTCCTGGTGACCTGCGGGGGCGACTACGTCGGCGGCACCGAGGGCTACGACGAGAACCGCCTGGTGACGGCCAAGCTGGTGACCCGCCCGACGGGCTGACGCGACGCCGCCCGAACCACCCGCTTTGCGCCGCAAAGCCGCACTTTCACGTGAAAGTGCGGAGCCGGTCGCGGCATGATCCGGTGCAACCTCCCGCGCCCGCCGGCGCATGTGTCTCTTCGCAACGGCACGACAGCGAAGGAGCACAGGCGCATGCAGGAGCAGAACCCGGCGGAGCGGAAGCAGGGCCCCGGCCGCTGGTGGATCGTCGGCGTGGCCGGCGCTTTCTTGGTCGCGGCGCTCGTCGCCACGTTGCTGATCTTCACCGGAAAGGATGAACCCGCCGGTGCGAACGGCGCACCCACGCCGGTGGCGGCCGCGGACCAGCCCGCGAAACAGGACACCGGCCAGGCGCCCGCGAAGCTGTCCCTGCCCGGGGGTGGCGCCGCGAAGCTCGTCCAGGAGGACCTCGACGACACCGGCGCCCTCAAGATCCCCGAAGGCCTCGACGAAGCCGCGTGGTGGGGCGCGAAGCTGGGCGCCGACCACGGCGTCGCCCTGCTGTCCGGGCACGTGAACTGGAAGGGCAAAAAGGGTCCCTTCACCGAGCTGTGGCAGGTCAAGCAGGGGCAGGACGTCAAGCTGACCGACGCCGCGGGCGGGGCCTGGGTCTACCGGGTCGACGCGACCGAGACGATCCACAAGTCCGAGCTGGCGGGGCGCTCGGAGCAGCTGTTCGACCCGGACGGCCCGCACAAGCTGCTCCTCGTCACCTGCGGCGGCGAGTACGTCGGCGGCAGCGAGGGCTACGAGGACAACCGGGTCGTGACGGCGTCGCTGGTGTCCCGGCCGTAGCCTGCGCGAAAAGCCCTGGGCCCCGGCGGATACCCTGGACGTTCTAGTCCGATAACCGTCCCCGCATGCTTCCGGAGCGTGGAGTGCCCACGAACACCATCGATACCGTAGTCAGCCTGTGCAAGCGCCGTGGTTTCGTCTTCCCCAGCGGAGAGATCTACGGCGGTACCCGCTCGGCGTGGGACTACGGGCCGCTCGGGGTCGAGCTCAAGGACAACATCAAGCGCCAGTGGTGGAAGACCGTGGTCCAGGGCCGTGACGACGTCGTCGGCCTCGACTCCTCGGTGATCCTGCCGCGCCAGGTGTGGGTGGCTTCGGGGCACGTCAACGTGTTCACCGACCCGCTGATCGAGTGCCTCTCGTGCCACAAGCGGTTCCGGGCCGACCAGCTCGCCGAGGAGTACGAGGCGCGTAGCGGCAAGGCGACCACCGAGGACGACCTGTCCGACGTGCCGTGCCCGAACTGCGGCACGCGCGGCGAGTACACCGCGCCGCGGGACTTCAACATGATGCTGAAGACCTACCTCGGCCCGGTGGAGTCCGAAGAAGGCCTGCACTACCTCCGCCCGGAGACCGCGCAGGGCATCTTCGTCAACTTCTCCAACGTCCAGACGACGTCGCGGATGAAGCCGCCGTTCGGCATCGGCCAGATCGGCAAGTCGTTCCGCAACGAGATCACGCCGGGCAACTTCATCTTCCGGACGCGCGAGTTCGAGCAGATGGAGATGGAGTTCTTCGTCGAGCCGGGCGAGGACGAGACCTGGCACCAGTACTGGATCGACGAGCGCACGAAGTGGTACACCGACCTCGGCATCAAGGCCGGCAACCTGCGGCACTTCGAGCACCCCAAGGAAAAGCTCTCGCACTACGCGAAGCGCACCGTCGACATCGAGTACCGCTTCGCGTTCAACGCGGGCCAGGAGTGGGGCGAGCTGGAAGGCATCGCCAACCGCACCGACTTCGACCTGACCACGCACTCGAACCACTCGGGGCAGGACCTGTCGTACTTCGACCCGACGTCGAAGCAGCGGTACCGCCCGTTCGTCATCGAGCCGGCGGCCGGTGTCGGCCGGTCGATGATGGCGTTCCTGATCGATGCGTACTACGAGGAAGAGGTGCCGAACGCCAAGGGCGGCACCGACAAGCGCGTGGTGCTGAAGCTCGACCCGCGGCTGGCGCCGTTCAAGGCCGCGGTGCTGCCGCTGTCGCGCAACGCCGACCTCACGCCGAAGGCGAAGGCCGTCGCCGAGCTGCTGCGCAAGCACTGGAACGTCGACTTCGACGACGCCGGCTCGATCGGCAAGCGCTACCGCCGGCACGAGGAGATCGGCACGCCGTACTGCGTGACGGTCGACTTCGACAGCCTCGAGGACGACGCCGTGACGGTCCGCGACCGCGACTCCATGGCCCAGGAGCGCGTCGCGATCGACAAGCTGGAGTCCTACCTGGCCGGCCGCCTGATCGGCTGCTGACCCGCTTCGAAGGTCCGTGAAGGCCGCCTCACCGGCTCAAGATGCCGGTAAGGCGGCCTTCACGGCTCTCCGGGCCCGGCGGACCCCTGACACCTGTCACGGCCAGGTCGTGACGCACGATCTGGGGACGTGGGCGGCCGGAGCGGCAGCCTGGGGGCATGCGAGAAACAGCACCCCAGGCGGTGGCGGCGGGGGCCGCGGTCCACCTCACCGGCCTGCGCAAGCACTACGGGGACGTGCACGCGGTCGACGGCGTCGACCTGACGATCGCCCCGGGCGAAGTGGTCGCCCTGCTCGGCCCCAACGGCGCCGGCAAGTCCACCACCGTCGACATGATCCTCGGCCTCACGAGCCCCGACACCGGCGACGTGCGCGTGTTCGGGCGCAAGCCGATCGACGCGGTCCGGGCCGGCCTGATCGGCGCGATGCTGCAGGGCGGCGCCCTGATGGACGACCTGACCGTCGGGGAGACCGTCGGCATGGTCGCGGCGCTGCACCGGAAGCCGATGCCGGTCGCCGAGGCCCTGCGCGCCGCCGGGATCGACGAACTGGCCGGCCGCCGTGCGAACAAGCTGTCCGGCGGCCAGAAGCAGCGCGTGCGGTTCGCCGTCGCGCTGGTCAGCAACCCCGACCTGCTGATCCTCGACGAGCCCACGGCCGCCATGGACGTCGGGACCCGGCGCGAGTTCTGGCAGTCGATGTACTCGTTCACCGAGTCCGGCCGCACGGTCCTGTTCGCCACGCACTACCTCGAAGAGGCCGAGGAGTTCGCCGACCGCGTCGTGCTGATGCGACGCGGCCGCGTCGTCGCCGACGGGAGCGTCGCCGAGGTCCGCGCGCTGGCCGGTGGCCGCACGCTGCGGGCCGCCGTCCCGGGCGCCACCGAAGCCGTCGTCGCGGCGCTGCCCGGCGTCAAGGAGTTCGAGCTGCGCGGCGACCGCGTCGCGATCTCCACCGGCGACTCCGACGCGACGCTGTGGGCGCTCAAGGCCGCGGTGCCCGCCGTGCACGACGTCGAGATCGGCGCCGTCGGCCTCGAAGGCGCCTTCCTCTCCCTGACCGCCGACGAGACCCCGGAGTCCGTGCGATGAACGCCGCCTACCTGCTCACCGAGATCCGCCGGAACTTCCGGGCGCCGCGGTTCCTGATCTTCGTCGTCGCGTTCCCCGTGCTGATGTTCCTGTTGCAGGCCAACGTCTTCACGAAGTCGGACGCACCGGACCACGCCGCGGTCGCCGCCGTGATCATGATCAACATGATGACGTTCGGGACGTTCGCCGCGGCGACGAACAGCGGGGCCCGGCTCGCCCTGGAACGCGCGCTCGGCTGGCAGCGGCAGCTGCGCCTGACCCCGCTGACCGGCACCGGCTACCTGGCGGGCAAGGGCATCTCCGGGATGCTCGTGGGGCTGCCGGCGCTGATCCTCGTGCCGCTGCTGGCCGTCGCGGTCGAGGGCGTGCACCTCGACGCCGCGGGCTGGGTGCGGATCTTCGCCGGCGTCTGGCTCGGCACGATCCCGCTGGTCCTGCTCGGGCTGCTGCTCGGCCAGTTCGGCACGCCCGATTCGATGCAGCCGGTCAACATGATCGTCACCCTCGGCATGGGTTTCCTCGGCGGCCTGTGGATCCCGATCGAGTCGATGCCGGGCTGGATGCACGACGTCGCGCAGATCATGCCGACGTACTGGGTGCTGCAGGTCGCGCGACCCGCCGTGACCAGCGACATGGTGGTCTCGCTGCCGACGGCCGCCGGCGTGCTCGGGGCGTGGACGGTCGTGCTCGGAGCCCTGGTGATCAGGCGTTACCGTAAGGACAGCGCCCGGGTCTGAAGGCCGGGGACAGGGGAATGGGAACGGCGATGGTCAAGGACGAGGCGCAGAAGTACGGGCTGGGCAACCACGAGACGTGGTGGGAGGACCCGCCGCCCAACCGGGGCAGGAGCGGGCCCGACAAGCTCCGGTGGCCGTTTCTGTCGATCGTGTTCACCCTGCCCTACCTCATCCCCGTGACGAAGAACCTGTTGGCCGTGGACCGGGTGACGCCCGGCGTGGTGGTGCTGTGGGTGCTCGTCTACGGCGTCGCGGTGTCCTACGCACTCTTCCCGATCGCGTTCGACCGCGGCCGCCCGTTCCGCTTCGCCTACAGCGTGTGGATGCTCGTCCTGGGCCTGGCCGTGGTCGCCGCGACGCACGCCAACCCGTTCGTCCTGCTCTACGGCACCGCCGCGCTGGTGTTCCTGCTGCCGCTGGCGTGGGTGGTGCTCCTCGACGGCGCGGCGCTGCTGGTCGCCGCGGTGATCCTGCTGGTGACCGGCCGGTTCGCCGACGGCTGGGGCGACCTGGTCACCGTCGCGTCGGTGACGATGGCGATGTTCTTCATGTCCAGCCTGGTCCGGGCGGTCCGGCGGCTGCAGCTGGCCAACGAGGAGATCGCCACGCTCGCCGTGGCGAACGAACGCGAGCGCGTCGCCCGCGACCTGCACGACCTGCTGGGGCACAGCCTCACCACGATCACCGTGAAGGCGGGGCTGGCCCGGCGGGTGCTGGAAAGCTCGGGGGACATCCCGCGGGCGGTCGAGGAGATCCGTGAGGTCGAGGGCTTGACGCGCAGCGCGCTCTCCGACGTACGCGCGACGGTGTCGGAGTACCGCGAGGTGTCGCTGTCGGCCGAGATCGTCGGCGCCCGGGCCGCGTTGCGGGCCGCGGAGATCGACGCCGACCTGCCGCACGCGGTCGACAACGTGCGGCCCGAGCTCCAGAGCGTCTTCGGGTACGTGCTGCGCGAAGCCGTGACGAACGTGCTGCGGCACTCCGGCGCCAAGCTGGTCAAGGTGAAGCTGGGGGACACCTGGCTGGAGGTCGAGGACGACGGCACGGCCACCGAGGTCCTCCCGGGCAACGGCCTGCGCGGCCTCACCGAGCGGCTCGACGCGGTCGGGGGCACCCTGCGGGCGTCGGCCCGGCCCGGGGGAGGATTGCTGGTGCGGGCGGAGGTCCCGCAGCCGGAACCTCGCGCGGCCGCCCCGGCCGTGCGCGCCGAACCCGCGGGAGGACTCGCTTGATCCGGGTGTTGCTGGCCGACGACCAGGCCATGGTGCGCGGCGCGCTGGCGACCGTGCTCGGCCTCGAGAACGACATCGAGGTGGTCGGGCAGGTCGGCTCCGGCGACGAGGTGGTGGCCGCCGCGCGCGAGGCCAAGCCCGACGTCGCCCTGCTCGACGTGCAGATGCCGGGCAAGGACGGCCTCGAGGCGGCGGCCGACCTGCGGGCCGCGCTCCCGTCGTGCCGGGTGATCATCTGCACGACGTTCGGGCGGCCCGGCTACCTGGCCCGCGCGATGGCGGCGGGCGCGGCCGGGTTCGTCGTCAAGGACGCCCCGCCCGAGCAGCTCGTCGAAGCCGTCCGGCGAGTCCACAGTGGACTCCGGGTGGTGGACCCGGCGCTGGCCGCCGAGTCGCTGGCCACCGGCGCCAGCCCGCTCACGGGGCGGGAGCGGGATGTGCTGCGGGAAGCCAAGGACGGCAGCACGGTGGCCGACGTGGCGCGGGCCCTGCACCTGTCGGAGGGCACCGTGCGCAACCACCTGTCCGCCGCGATCGGCAAGACCGGCGCCCGGACGCGGGCCGAAGCGGTGCGGGTCTCGGAGGAGCGCGGCTGGCTCTGAGCGGCCGGTGGCCTTCTGACAAGATGGGCCGGGTGGGTACCGCTGAACGCACCAAACCGACGCGCGCGAGCTGGGCACGCCGGATCGCCTTCGGCACGGTCCTCATGCTGCTCGCGCTCGTCGGCGGCACGGCGTTCCGCGTCTGGCAGGTCGCGCGCGAGAACGACCGGACGCCTGCCGACGTCATCGTGGTGCTGGGCGCGGCGCAGTACAACGGCAAGCCGTCGGACATCTACGCGGCGCGGCTGGTCAAGGCGAAGCAGCTCTACGACGCGGGCGTCGCGAAGACGATCGTCACCGCGGGCGGCAAGAAGGCCGAGGACAACTTCACCGAAGCCCGGGCCGGCCAGCTTTGGCTGACCCGGCACGGCGTGCCCGCGTCCGCGACGCTGGCCGTCGGGGAGGGCAGCGACACGCTGCGCAGCCTCCGGGCGGTCGCGGACCAGGTCCAGGGGCGCGGCTGGCACACGGCGGTGCTCGTCAGCGACCCGTGGCACTCGTTCCGGGCCCGGACGATGGCCGACGACCTGGGCCTGGACGCCTGGACCGCGCCGACGCACAGCGGGCCGATCGTGCAGGAGCGCGTCACACAGGTGCGCTACATCGTCCGCGAGACCGGCGCGCTGCTGTACTACCGGCTGACGAAGACCCCGGCCGACGACCTCTTCGCCACGTTCCTCGGCTGAGCTTTTTGTCGGTGGCCGCGTTTAGGCTGGCCGGGTGGATTACACCGAGCACGACACCGCCCGCCTGCTGCCGGAACCGGCGAAGGGCGCGGCGCTGCCCGGCACGCGCGCGGACGGGCGTAGCGCGTTCTCCCGCGACCGGGCCCGCGTGCTGCACTCGGCGGCGCTGCGGCGGCTCGCCGGCAAGACCCAGGTGGTCGGGCCGGGGGAGGGCGCCGAGGTCACTGGCGTCCCGCGCACCCGGCTGACGCACTCGCTGGAAGTCGCGCAGATCGGCCGGGGCATCGCCGAGGAGCTGGGCGCCGACCCGGACCTCGTCGACACCGCGGGGCTGGCGCACGACATCGGGCACCCGCCGTTCGGGCACAACGGCGAGCGCGCGCTCGACGAGGTGGCCACCGCGTGCGGCGGCTTCGAGGGCAACGCGCAGACGTTGCGCATCCTCACCCGGCTGGAGCCGAAGCTCCTCTCCGCCGAGGGCGACCCGGTGGGGCTCAACCTGACCCGCGCGTGCCTGGACGCGACCACGAAGTACCCGTGGCCGCGCAAGCCGGGGCAGGTGAAGTACGGCGTGTACGCCGACGACGTCCCGGTGTTCTCCTGGGTCCGCGAGGGGGCGCCGGAAGAGCGGACGTGCCTGGAAGCCCAGATCATGGACTGGGCGGACGACGTCGCGTACTCGGTGCACGACGTCGAGGACGGCGTGCTGGCCGGGCGGATCAAGCTGCGCGTGCTCGCCCACCCGGACGAGCGCGCGGCCGTCGCCGAGGCCGCGGCCAAGCACTTCTCGGCGCAGTCGGTGTCCACATTGGAGGATGCGGCGGCGGAGCTGCTGGCGCTGCCGGTGGTGGCGGCACTGACGTCGGCGGAGCCGGACGGCTCGCCGGGCGCGCAGGTGGCGTTGAAGCGGTTGACGAGCGAGCTGGTCGGCCGCTTCACGACGGCGGCGGTCACGGGCACCCGCGCCGAGTTCGGCGAGGGGCCGCTGGGCCGCTACCGGGCGCGGCTGTGCGTCCCGGAGCAGGTCGCGGCGGAGGTGGCGCTGCTCAAGGCACTGGCGCTGCGGTACGTGATGAGCGACCGCCGCCGGCTGGCGATGCAGGAGGGGCAGCGCGAGCTGCTGGTGGAGCTGGTCCACGCGCTGGCCCGGCGGGCGCCGGAGTCCCTGGACCCGCTGTTCGTCCCGGCGTGGAACACCGCCCGCGACGACGCGGGGCTGCTGCGGGTGGTGATCGACCAGGTCGCTTCACTCACGGACGCGCAGGCCCACACGTGGTACTCGTGGCACGTAACCCGCCACCACCGCTGACCGGCCAGGCATCACCCGTGATCAGAGGGGCATCACCCGTGACCAGAGGGGCATCACGTGTGATTGGAGAGGCATCACTCGTGATTGGAGGGGCATCACGGGTGATTGCGGGGCCGACACGGCGCCGGCCCGGGTCCCCGCCGTGTCGACCCTCCGATCACGCGAGTCGACTGCCCAATCACGAGTGATGCCCGCTCAATCACACGTGATGCCCGCCTGATCACGTGAGATGCCCTCCCAATCACGTGAGATGCCCCTCCGATCACGTGAGCCGACCCTTGGGGTACGTGAGCTGACTGTTTGGGTACGGCGTGCTGATCCGGTCGGGCGGTGGTTCCGGCATTCGGCCGTACCTTCCCGCGTGGGGGATTTGTCACCCTTGGGCCGAGTTCCGCGTGGTCGCCCGGCGGGGTGAACCGTTCCGGTAGTCTCGCCCGCATGGCCACGGACAGCCACCTCCGGTTCGCCCTCGCCGTCCACGCGACCCTTGGTGCCGAGGGCGGGAACTCCTGTTTCTCGCCGTATTCGGTGGCCAGCGCCCTGACCCTGGCCGCTCTGGCCGCCCGGGGGCAGACGCGGGAGGAGCTCGTCGCGCTGCTCGGGGATCCCGGACAGCAGAGCGTCCTGCTGCGGGACGCCGCGCAGCTCGTCGAAGAGGCCCGGGGCGAGCAAGCCGAGCTGGCCGTCTCGAACACGCTGTGGGCCGACGACCGGCTGCCGCTCGAAGACTCCTTCAAGGCCGAGCTGGCCGGGTGGCCCGGCGCCGCCGTCGCGAGCGCGCCCTTCGAAAAAGAGCCCGAAGCCGCGCGCGCCCTGATCAACGACGACGTCGGGCGCACCACGCGCGGGCTCATCCCGCAGCTGCTGCCGCCCGGCTCGATCGACCGGGACGTCGCGGCCGTGCTGGTCAACGCCCTGTACCTGAAAGCCGCGTGGAAGCTGCCGTTCCGCGAGGCGAACACCGGTGACGCGCCGTTCCACGCCCCCTCCGGCACCCGGGACGTCCCGACCATGTGGCTCAGCGAGCGCGTGGGTTACGCGCACGCCGCCGGCTGGCAGGCCGTGCAGCTGGTCGCGGCGGGCGGCCTGCAGGCCGTGGTGCTGCTGCCCGACGGCGACCTCGCCGAAGCCGAAGCGGCTCTCGACCAGCCGACCCTCACGCGCATCCTCGACGGCATCGGCTTCAAACCCGTCGAACTCGCCCTGCCGAAGATCTCGCTGGACATCCCCAGCTCGCTCACCGGCGTGCTGCGCGGCCTCGGCGTCCGCACGATGTTCACCGACGGGGCCGACCTGAGCGGGCTCTCCCCGGACCCGCGGCTGACCGTGTCCGAGGTGCTGCACCAGGCCGTGCTGCGCGTGGACGAACAAGGCTTCGAGGGAGCCGCGGCGACCGCGCTGACCATGCGCCTCACCTCGATGATCATCGACGACCCGGTCACCGTCACGGTCGACCGGCCGTTCCTGCTGCTGGTCCGGCACGCCGGCACCGGGGCCCTCCACTTCCTCGCCAGGGTGGTCGAACCGTGAGCTTGAAGTCCGAAGCCGTCCCCGACCTCGTCCCGCCCGCCCCCGAACCACCCGAAGCCCCGAAGCGCTGGGCGTGGCAGGACTCCGCCATCACCGGCGGGTTCCTGCTCTTCACGATCCTGCTCTACAACGGGCTTTGGTTCGACCTCAAGCGCGGTTACCTCTGGAACGGCGCCGCCGACCAGAGCCAGTGGGAGTGGTACTCGACGGTCGTCGCGAAGGCCGTCCTGCACTTCCAGAACCCGTTCACCACGGACCTCCAGAACTACCCGCACGGCGTCAACATGGCGGCGAACGCGGCGATGTTCGGCCTGAACGTCCCCCTCGCGCCGATCACGCTGACCTTCGGCGCGACGCTGACGTGGGCGATCGTGCTGACCGCCGGGCTCGCCGGCACCGCGACCGGCTGGTACTGGGTGTTCTCCCGCCACCTGGTGCCGAACCGCACGGCGGCCGCGATCGGCGGCGCGTTCTGCGGCTTCGCCCCGCCGATGATCTCGCACGGCAACGCGCACCCGAACTTCGTAGTGCTGTTCGTGCTGCCGTTCATCGCGCTCAAGACGATCCAGATCGCCCACGGCGAACGCCCGGTGCGCAACGGGATCGTGCTCGGGCTGCTCGTCGCGTGGCAGATCCTGCTGGGCGAAGAACCGCTGATGATCTTCGCGATCACGTTCGTGGTGTTCGCGATCGCCTACCTGATCCCGCACCGCGCGGAGATCCGCGGCATGCTGGCGCGGCTGGGCAAGGGGATCGGCATCGGCGCGGTCGTCGCGCTGCTGATCGCCGGGTTCCCGTTGTACTGGCAGTTCTTCGGCCCGCAGAGCTTCCATTCGCTGCTGCACGGTTCGGCAGGCAACGACACGGCGGCGTTCACGCGCTTCGCGACGCAGTCGATCGCCGGCGCGCCCGAGGCGGCGGCGGACGTGTCGATGAACCGCACCGAGGAGAACGCCTTCTTCGGCTGGCCGCTCATCGTGCTCATGGTCGTGCTCACGATCTGGCTGTGGCGTGACGTCGTTTCGCGCGCGCTCGCGATCACGATGTACGTGATGGCCCTGCTTTCGCTCGGCATCGAGATCACCGTGGCGCACGACGACACCGGCATCCCGGGCCCGTGGAAGTGGCTGGGGCAGCTGCCGCTGCTGGACTCGCTGCTCGAGTCCCGGCTCGCGATGGGCTGCATCCCGGTGGTCGGCGCGCTCCTGGCGATCGCGACGCACCGCGTCTGGACGGCGGCGGCCGAGCAACCGGAACCCCTGGACGGCAAGCCCCGGTTCCCGCTGCGCATGATCTGGATCGGCGCGGTGGTGGCGGTGCTGCTGCCGATCGCGCCGACGGAGCTGGTGACGCACGAACGTCCGCTCTCACCTCCTTTCTTCGCCGACGGGATCTGGCGCCAGTACATCGCCCCGGGCGGCTCGCTGGTGCCGGTGCCGCTGCCCAGCACCGGCGAGGCCGAGCCGCTGCACTGGCAGGTCGACGCGGGCCTCGGCTACCCGATGCCCGAGGGCTACTTCGTCGGCCCGACCTCGCCGGACGACCGCCGCGGCCGCTACGGCGCGGTGCCGCTGCCGACCTCCGACCTGTTCGCGGAGGTCGAGAAGACGGGACAGGCCGCGGACGTCACCGAAGCCGACCGCACCCAGGCGCTGACCGACCTGCGCGCCTGGAACGCGGACGTCCTCGTGGTCGGGCCGCGCCAGAACCAGGAAGCGCTGAAGTCCACTGTGGAGCTTCTGCTGCGCAAGCCGGCGGAGTTCGTCGGCGGCGTGTGGATCTGGGACGTCCGCGCCCTGACGCCGTGACCGGCCGCGGTCAGCCCTTCGCCGCGTCCAGCAGGACCGTGGTCAGCTCCTTCGGTCGCGAGAACATCGGCCAGTGCCCGGTGTCCAGCTCCACCAGCTGCCAGCGGTCGCTTTCCAGCAGCTTCACGACGTCGGGGCTGGGCGTTTCGCCGTCGAGCAGGCACTTGACGTAGGTCGCCGGGAGCTCGCCCAGTGGGTGGGAAAGCACGGCGGGTTCGGTGAGCGACGCGGCCGGGTGCGGGGTGGAGCCTTCGACGATCCGGGCGATTTCGGCGTCCGAAAGCCCTTGGCCCGCACAGTCTTCCGCGGTCAGCGGCGGCCAGAAGCCGCGCTCGGTGAGGGCCGCGACCTGCGCCTCGGACCAGACCGAGGTGAACGACTCGCCGTCGGCCGGCACGTTGGAGTCGACGAACACCGCGCGCCGCAGCCGGTCGCCGATCCGCTCGGCCGCCTGCCCGGCCGGGATGCCGGAGTAGCTGTGCCCGACCACCACGACGTCCTGCAGATCGCCCTGCGAGACGACGTCGAGGATGTCCTGCACGTGCCGTTGCTGCCCAGCGGGTACCTCGCGTTTTTCGGCGACGCCGGACAGCGTCACCGCGTGGGTGCCGTGGCCCGCTTCGCGCAACCCCGGGACCACGTCGTCCCACGCCCACGAACCGAGCCAAGCGCCTGCCACCAGTACGAATTCAGCCATGCCGGAAACCTAGTGGAGGGGTACGACAGTTTCGGTAGAGTCGGCGCCCGTGACCTCAGTGGACGACCAGGGGCGGACCGAGCCGCCCGTCGACGGCGACGAAGCCGCGATCCTGCTCGGTTTCCTCGACTTCCACCGCGACACCCTGGCGTGGAAGTGCGCCGGGCTGGACGAGGCGGGCCTGCGCGCGACGCACCCGCCGTCCACGATGACGCTGGGCGGGCTGCTCAAGCACCTCGCGTACGTGGAGGACTACTGGTTTTCCTGCGTCCTGTTCGACCGCGAGCCGGCGGAGCCGTGGAACGCGGTGGAGTGGCGCGAAAACCCGGACTGGGACTGGGATTCGGCGGCGGAGGACACCCCGGAACAGCTCCGCGAGCTTTGGCAGGGAGCCGTGGCGCGGTCCCGGGAGCTGTACGCGGAGGCGATGGTGAAGGGCGACCTTTCGCAGCCGTCGAAGCACACGCGGCGGGTCGGCACTTCGCCCAGCCTGCGCTGGATCCTGGTGCACATGGTCGAGGAGTACTGCCGCCACAACGGCCACGCCGACCTCATCCGCGAGTCGATCGACGGCAGCACGGGCGAGTAAGACCGGCCGGAACCCGCGGTCAGCCGCGGCGGTATGCGATCGGGAAGAGGGCCCAGGGGCCGCTTTCGGCCTCGCCAGTGGTGCCGAACCACCGAACGCAGGAACGCGTCAGAGCCGTAGGCCGACCAGCTTGACCAGGAACCGGTCGACCTGCTCGATGGCCGGCGGCCACGGCAGGTCGGGCTCGTTGATCCGCTGCGCCAGCATGCCGTTGACCGCCGTGCGCAGGTCGATCGCGACCGTCGCGGCGTCGTCGGTGGGTGCCAGGTCCGCGTCCATGCACGCCTGGACCGCTTCGATCGTGCGCGCGACCATGATCTCCTTGAACGGCATGCCGAGCCGCCGGTGGACCTTGCTCTCGTGCAGGACCTTGTAGAGCCCCGGGTGCTCGCGCGCCCACGCTGCCTGCGTCAGGATGCGGGCGCGCAGCGCGGCTGCCGGGTCCGGTGCTTGCGCGGCCGCGGCGTCGCCGGTGCCGACCAGCTCCTCGTGACACCGCTGCATCGCCGCCAGCACCAGCGCGTCGCGGTCGGGGAAGTGCAGGTAGACCGACGTCGCCGCGATCGACACCTCCCGCGCGACCGCCCGCAGGGACAGCGCTTCGTCGTCGGCCAGCTCGTCGAGCATCCGCACGGCGGCCGTGACGATCTCTTCGCGCAGCAGCTCGCCCTGGCCGCGGGCGTTGGGGCGACGGCGGTTCTCGGTCATGGTCGGCCCAGTGTAGCTGGACACCCATTGCGCTACAGGTGTAGCGTCACTCGCACTACGGCTGTAGCGCTACGAATGTTCACCAGACTGAGGGAGCACCATCTTGACCACCACTGAAACCCCGACCAACCTGGAAAGGCTGGCCGCGCTCGACCCGGTGTTCGCGCAGATGGTCGGCGCCACCGCGAAGTACGTCCGGGCGATCCCGGAGCTGACCGACCGGGAGAAGACGTTCCTGTGCGTCACCGCCGACGTCTGCCAGGCGAGCCTGGGCCTGGCGTTCGGCGCCCACGTGCGGACCGGGCTGGCCGCCGGAGTGTCCACTTCGGACATCCGCGAGCTGTTGCGGTTCGTTTCCTACGACTGCGGTTACCACGCCGCGACCGCCGGCATCGAGCGGATCACCGAGCTCGAAGCGGAACTCGGCGTCACGCCGGCGGCGGCCGAGCCGCTGGCCCCCGAGCTGCTGTCCACCGGGCCGGACGCCGTGCCCAGCCCGCTCCCGGAGCCGGTGCGCGCCCGGCTGAACGAGCTGGATCCGCACTTCACCGGGTACTTCGACCTGCAGTCGCGGATGCGCACCGGCCACGGGCCCGGCACGCTCAGCGAACGCGAGCGCGGCCTGGTCAGCCTCAGCGTCGACGTCCACTACCAAACCCTGGCCGACACCTTCCGCACGCACGTCGGACGCGCGCTGCGGGGCGGCGCGGCACCCGAGGACGTCCGCGCCGCGCTGCGGTTCAACGCCCAGTTCGGCGTCACCCGCGCCTGGCACGCCTGGGAAGTCCTGAACGAAATCCTGGCCTAACCGAGGACCTCGTCCGCGAGCCGGCCGAGGTAGCCCGCGAAGCGTTCGCGATCTTCGCGTGGCCAGTGGCCCACCAGTGCCTCGAACGCCTGACGCTGGTGGGCCTGCGAAGCCGCGAGGAACTCCTTCGCCGCGTCGGTCAGCGTCAGCACCGCGCGGCGTGCGTCGCGGGCCGACGTCGAGCGCACCACGAAGCCGTCTCGCCCCGCTTCGGCGACCATCCGGCTGGCCACCGAGCGGTCGATGCCCAGCTGGCGGGCCACGTCGGCGACCGTCACCTCGTCGCTCGCCGAACCGTCGATCGCCTGGATCACGAACAGGTTCGGCACGGTCCACGCCGGTGGGGTGCCGGCGGCGAAGCGCTCGACGACGTCCGGGGCCCACTGGCGCGCCCAGTGCCGGACCAGCCGGAAGAGGGCGGGTCCACCGGCCGCGCTTGATGTGTGCATAAGGCACGTTATAACGTGTGCTTTATGCACGCATATCGGAACCTCGCCTTCGCGGGCCTCCTGCTCGGGATGGCCATGGCCCAGCTCGACGGCCTGATCGTCACCGCGGCCCTGCCCTCGATCGGCGAAGACCTGCACGCCCGCACCGGCCTCGTCGCGGTGACCGCCGCCGGCCTGCTCACCCTCACCGTCGCGACACCGCTGCACGGCCGGTTCGGCGACCTCCACGGCCGCCGGATCTCGTTCGCCGCCTCGGTTCTCGTGTTCGCCGCGGCCTCGGCGTGGTGCGCCGCCGCGCCCGATCTCGGTTCGCTGATCGCCGGCCGCGCGCTGCAGGGACTGGGCGGGAGCGGCCTGATCGTCACGGCGATGAGCGCGCTCGGCGAACTGTTCGAGCGCGACGAGCTGCTGCGCCGCCAGGGCTGGCAGACGGCGGTCTTCGCGGCCGCCACCCTCGGCGGGCCGCCGCTGGGCGGGCTGCTCGCCGCGGGCCCGGGCTGGCGCTGGATCTTCCTGGTCAACCTCCCGCTGTGCGTGCCCGCGCTGGTGCTCGGCCTCCGTGGCCTGCCCGCGAAACCGCGACGCGTCAAGGAGAAGTTCGACGTCGGGAGCAGCGTGCTGCTCGCCGTCGCGGGTTCCGCCGTCGTCGCCCTCGGCACCGTCGAAGATCTCGCGAGGAGTCCTTTGTGGACGCCGATCCTCGTCGGGATCGCCGCCGCGGCGGGAATTCTCTTCGTGCGCAGGCAGCGCCGCACGCCGAGCCCGCTGATCTCGCCGAAGGTCTTCGCGGACGCCGTCCTGGCGCGCGCGGTGCTGGTCAACGGGCTGGCGGGCGCCGCGCTGTACGGCACCTTCACCTACGTCGCGCTGGTCGCGGCGCTGGGCGCGGACGCGGCCGGGACCGGTCTGCTGCTCGTCGCGATGACCGCCGGCCAGCTTGCCCTGTCCGCGTCCTTCGCCGCGCTGGCCCGCCGACGTCCGGACATGCCGGCGTGGGGCCGGTTCGGCTGCCTGCTCGGCACGGCCGGGCTCGCGGCGATCGCCGTCGCGGCGGCCCTCGGCGGCACTCCCCGGCTCCTCGCGCCGGGGCTGTTCGCGATCGGCGCGGCCTTCGCCGTCTGCACGTCCGCGTACACCGTCCTGGGCCAGACCCGCGCCCGGCGCGAGCTGATGGGCGTCACGCTCGGGTCGCTGACCTTCGCCCGCCAGGCCGGCGGGCTCGCCGGCGCCGCGGTGTTCGGCTGGCTCGCACTGGCCACGACCGGCGGGCTCGGCGCCGCCGGCCTCACCGTCGTGTTCGGCGCCGCGGCCGCGATCATGCTGGTGGCCTGGCTCACCGCGCCCGCTGTCACGTCCCCCGAAGCCGTCTCGTCCTCCTCGTGACCGCGAACGAAGGAGAACGCTGATGCCTCGCATCCCCGCGAAGAAGACGTCCGAAGCCGGCCCGTTCCTCAAGCTGGTCTACCGGATCGCCGGGCGGCGCTACGGCGCGGTGCCCGAGCCGATGGCCGTCGCCGCGCACCACCCGGGCCTCCTGCGAGCCAACGCCGTGCACGAGCTGATGGTGGAGCGGGCCTCGAAGAAGGTGCCCGCGAACGTGCGCGAGCTCGCCGTCTACCGCGTCGCCACCCGGATCGGCTGCTCGTGGTGCGTCGACTTCGGCACGATGCTGCAGAAGCACGACGGCCTGGACATCGAACGGCTGAAGAAGATCGACGACTACGCGACTTCGCCGGCCTTCAGCCACCAGGAACGGCTCGCGATCGCCTACGCCGACGCGATGTCCGCCGAGCAGGTGACCGTGACCGACGAGCAGGTCGCCGAGCTCGAGCGCGAGTTCGGCCGCGAGGGCGTCGTCGAGCTGACCTACCAGATCGCGCTGGAGAACTCGCGCGCCCAGATGAACAGCGCGCTCGGCATCGTCGACCAGGGGTTCACCTCGGGCGACGCCTGCCGCGTCCCGCTCCCGTAGGAGGACCCCGGGAATCGGACTCCGGGCGGACGCGCGAGCGGGGTCCGCCGCGGGACCGTTCTGCGCATGCACCTCGTCGCCAGTGAACGGATCAAGCTCTTCAGCATCGCCACGCCCTGGGTGTGCGGCGTCTTCGCGATGGTCGCGCTGGCCGCCCCGGCGGCGCTCACCGCCCTGACGGCGACCGAGTCGCGGCTGCCGCCGACCGTCGCGAGCACCCAGTTCGGCTACCAGCTGGGGCTGGTCGCCGTGCTGCTGGCGGCCGCGCTCGCCGTGACCGGCGAGTACCACACCGGCACGATCCACGGCACCTTCCAGGGCGTGCCGAGCCGGTGGCCGGCGCTGGTCGCGAAGGCCGTGGTCGCCGCCGGGTACGCGTTCGCGCTCGGCGAGGCCGCCGCGTTCACGGCCTGGCTGGTGGCGCGGGTCCTCGCCCCGGATGCCGACCTGGCCCTGGACAGCGCCGCCGACTGGACGATCGTCGCCGGGACCGGCCCGGTGTTCGCCCTGGCCGCCGTCGGCGGGGTCGGCGTCGGCCTGCTCGTGCGGCACACCGCCGGCGCGGTCGCGCTGCTCGTCGCCTACCCGCTCATGGCGGAGAACGTCGTGACGCTGATCCCCCGGGCGGGGCAGGCGATCCACCGGTGGCTGCCGTTGAACACCGTCACGAAGTTCCTCAGTGGCAGCGGCGAGGCCAACGCCGGCCGGGACGGCGGCAACGCCACCGTCCTGTCGGACTCGCCCCTGGGCCCGGGCTGGGCCCTGGCCTACTTCGGTGCGATCGCCGTGCTTTTGCTGGCGGCCGGGATCACGCGGGCGCGGCGCCGGGACGCGTGATCCGGGCCAGCTTGTCCGGGTTGACCACGTCGTAGATCGCGACGATCTTCCCGTCGCGGACGGTCATCGCCTGCACGTGCTCGTCGAGGGCGAAGAAGCCGTCTTGACCCGGCTGCGGAGCGAGGTACACCCCGAGATCGCCGTTGACGAGCACCGGCTCGCCGCCGGTGAGCACCCCGGGCGGGTACTTGCTCGTGAGGCCCACGAAGAACCGGACGATCTTGTCCGCGCCGACGATGAGCTGGCGCGTGGTCCGGCCCTTGCCGTTCGAGTCGCCGATGAGCACGACGTCCGGCGCCAGCAGCTCGGTCATCGCCCGGATGTCCCCGGCCTGCAGCGCGACGACGAACTTCTCGAGGATCTTCGCCTGGTCGTCCAGCGGCACGCGTGGCGCCGGGTCGGCGTCGGCGAGGGCCTTGCGGCCGCGGGAGGCGTACTGGCGTGCGGCGTCGACCGAGACGCCGAGCGCGTCGGCGATCTCCGCGAAGGGCACCGAGAAGGCGTCGTGCAGCACGAACGCGACGCGCTGCTCCGGGGTCAGCTTGTCGAGGACGACCAGCGCGGCCATCCGCAGGCCGTCGTCACGCACGGCGACGTCGAGCGGGTCTTCGCTCACCGGGCGTCCGAACGGCGTGACGACCGGCTCGGGCAGCCAGTTGCCGACGTACTTCTCCCGCTGGGCCGCGGCCGACTTGAGCCGGTCGAGGCAGATCCGGCCGACGACCGTGGTGAGCCAGCCCCGCAGGTCCCGGATCGCCGCGCGGCCCGCGTCGTCGAGCCCGGCCAGGCGAAGCCAGGACTCCTGGACCGCGTCCTCCGCGTCGGCGCGCGTGCCGGTCAGCCGGTAGGCGACCCCGATCAGGTGGCCGCGGTGCGCGGCGAACTGGGCGGCGAGGGTGTCCTGGGCGGTGGGCGTGGAGACCATGCCCCGAGTGTGCCGCAAACGGCAAGACTAGAGTGGGTGACGTGGCAGGACGGATTCGGGAGAGCGACATCGCGGAGGTGCGCGAGCGGAACCGGATCGACGAGGTCGTCGGGGAGTACGTGGCGCTGCGCCGCGCCGGTGGGGGCAGCCTGAAGGGCCTCTGCCCGTTCCACAACGAGAAGACCCCGTCGTTCAACGTCCGCCCGACGCACGGCACCTTCCACTGCTTCGGCTGTGGCGAGGGCGGCGACGTGATCAAGTTCGTCCAGAAGATCGACCTGATCACCTTCGTGGAGGCCGTCGAGCGGCTGGCCGACCGGGTCGGCATCCGGCTCACCTACGAAGGTGGCGGCGCGACGATCCAGCGCGACCGCGGCAGCCGCAGCCGGCTGATCGAGGCCCACCGCGCGGCCCAGGAGTTCTACGCCGAGCAGCTGAACACCGACGAGGCGCGCGCCGCGCGGGACTTCCTGTCCGAGCGCGGGTTCGACGCCGCCGCGGCGAAGACGTTCGGCTGCGGCTACGCCCCCGGCGGCTGGGACAAGCTGACGAAACACCTGCTCACGCGCGGTTTCGAGGTCAAGGAGCTGCTCACGGCGGGGCTGTCCAAGGAGGGCCAGCGCGGCCCGATGGACCGCTTCCACCGGCGGCTGGTCTGGCCGATCCGCGACGTCGGCAACGAGGTCGTCGGCTTCGGCGCGCGGCGGCTGTTCGACGACGACCGCATCTCGGCGAAGTACCTCAACACCGCCGAGTCGCCGATCTACAAGAAGTCCCAGGTCATGTTCGGCCTCGACCTGGCCAAGCGCGAGATCGCGAAGCGGCACCAGGTCGTCGTGGTCGAGGGCTACACCGACGTGATGGCGATGCACGCGGCGGGCGTGCCGACGGCGGTCGCGTCGTCGGGCACGGCGTTCGGCGAGGACCACATGAAGGTGCTGCGCCGGCTGATGATGGACGACGACGCTTTCCGCGGCGAAGTGATCTTCACCTTCGACGGCGACGAAGCGGGCCAGAAGGCGGCGCTGAAGGCGTTCGAAGGCGACCAGACGTTCGCCGGCCAGACGTACATCGCGGTCGCGCCGGACGGCATGGACCCCTGCGAGCTGCGCCTGGCCAAGGGCGACAGCGCGGTGAAGGACCTGGTCGCGCGGCGGACCCCGCTGTTCGAGTTCGTCATCCGGAGCACGCTGAAGAACTACGACCTCGACTCGGTCGACGGCCAGGTCGCGGCGCTGCAGAAGACCGTGCCGATGGTCGCGTCGATCAAGGACCGCGCGGCCCGCGACGGCTACGCGTCGAAGCTCGCCTGGTGGGTCGGCTGGCAGGACGTCGCCCAAGTGGTCAACCGGGTCCGCGGCAGCGCGGGCGCGACCGACCGGCGCGGCGGCGCGCCCCTCAAGCAACCGGCGCGCGTCGGCGCCCCGGAGACCCCGGCGCCTTCGCAGGACGTCGCCCGCCCGGCGCCGAAGGACCCGCGGTTCGCCGTCCAGCGCGAGGCGCTGAAGGCGGCGCTGCAGCAGCCCGCGATCGCCGGGCCCGAGTACGACGCGCTGCCGCTGGAGGCGTTCACGCACCCGGTGTACGTCGCGGTGCACGAGGCCGTGCTGAAGGCGGGGGGCGCGGGTTCGGGGCTGACCGGCCCGGCGCTGCTGGACGCGGCGGCCCCGCACTGTCCGGAAGGGACGGTCCGGCGCGTGCTGTCCGAGCTGGCCGTGGAACCGTTGCAGGCCAAGGACGAAGTCGACTCGCGGTACATCTCGTCGATCCTCGCCCGGCTCCAGGAGGGGCTCGTCGGCCGGCAGATCGCGGAGATCAAGGGCAAGCTGCAGCGGCTCTCGCCGGTCGAAGCGCCGGACGACTACCGCGCGCTGTTCGGCGACCTCGTCGCGCTGGAGCAGTACAAGAAGTCGCTCGGCGAGCAGGCGGCCGCCGGCGCGTGGGGCTGACGTGTCCTTCCTGCGCCGGTTGCTCGGCGACCGCACCCCGGCGGACTTCGCCGGTTCGCTTGCGCCCGGGGAAGACGTCGTCGACAGCGCCCCGGTCGAGGGCGGCGGCTACCTGGTCGTGACGCAGCTCGGGCTGTGGGTCCCGGCCGAAGGTGGCGCGCGGCGCATCGGCTGGCACCTCATCGCCAAGGCGACCTGGGCGGACGGGGTGTTCACGCTGACCGAGTCGGCGGAAGCGGGTAAAGCGGGCAAGGCGGTCCTGCTGGCCGACCTGCCGCCGGTGCGCTTCCGGCCGGCCGCGCCGGGCAAGGTGCCGCGCGAGGCCTACCAGCGCGTCGAGGGCTCGATCCGGTCGCGGCACCGGCAGGAGATCGGGTCCGGGGGAGCGTGGTTCGTGCAGCGCAAGGTGCCCGGCCGCGACGGCGTCGTCCTGCAGGTCCGGCCCGACCCGGGCACCGACGCCGAGCTGGTGGCGGCTATCGCCGAGCAGGCCGCCGCGAAGCTGGTCAACCCGGCTGACTAGCAGTACGCTCGTACTCAGTACAGGCGTACTGTTTGCTGGGAGGCTGCCGTGTGGGATCCGGACAAGTACCTCGACTACGCCGACCTGCGGGCCCGGCCGTTCCACGACCTGGTCTCGCGCATCGGTGCCGCGTCGCCGCGGCGCGTCGTCGACCTCGGGTGCGGGCCGGGGAACCTGACCGTCTCGCTTCGGGAGCGCTGGCCTTCGGCGGTGCTGGAATGCGGCGATAGTTCACCCGAAATGGTGACAGCCGCCCGCGCTCGCGGCCTCGACGCGTCGCTGCTGGACGTCCGCGACTGGAAGCCGGCCCCGGACACCGACGTCGTGGTGTCGAACGCCGTCCTGCAGTGGGTGCCGGACCATTCCGCGTTACTTCGCCGGTGGGTTTCGGCGCTGCCCTCGGGTGCCTACCTGGCGGTCCAGGTGCCGGGCAACTTCACTGCGCCTTCGCACGCGCTGACGCGGGAACTGGCGGGGTCCCCGGCGTGGTCGTCCCGGCTGGCCGACGTGGTCCTCCGCGAAGACGACGCGGTCTCGAGCCCGATCGAGTACGCGAACCTCCTGGCCGACGCGGGCTGCGGCGTCGACGCCTGGGAGACGACGTACGTCCAGCCGCTGCGGGGGCCGTCGCCGGTCCTGGAATGGATCACGGGGACGGCATTGCGCCCGATCCGCGCGGCCTTGTCCGACGCCGAGTGGGAGCAGTTCCGCGCGGAACTGGCCCCCCGGCTGGCTTCGGCGTACCCGGCCCGCGCCGACGGAACGACGTGGTTCGAGTTCCGCCGGGTGTTCTTCGTGGCCCAGGTCTAGCGGCGCACCTTCTCACTGATCTTGGCCCGGGCGACCCCGGCGGCACCCTGGACCATCGGATGGTCGACGACCCGGCGGTAGGTGCGCACGAGCTGCTCGTACCGCCCCCGGCCTGCCTTGGCGCCCAGCACGTACCCCAGGCCTGCCCCCAGCAGGAACTTCTTCATCCGCGTCCACGCCTTCCGTCCGTCGGTCGTCCGACTGTCCATTGTCCAGGAAAACGGCCGCGAGGGGGCGGTTGCGCCAAGTGGGGGGTGGGTGCGGAGGGTGTGCGGGCATGGGCTAAAGTTCTTCTCGTCGGTCGGAGAGACCGGCACCGGAAGTGAGCAACATTCCCCTGTAGCTCAACTGGCAGAGCATTCGGCTGTTAACCGGAGGGTTCTTGGTTCGAGTCCAAGCGGGGGAGCAAAGCCCAGGTCACAGACCTGGGCTTTTTTGCTACCCCTGAGTAGGGGTAGCGCCGTCGGCCGGCTCCGATGTCGGTGGCTGAGCTGGCCCATGAGCGACGACTGATCCTGCGGATCTCTTCGAGTGGATCGGCGCGCGGCCGTTGTCGGTGCTCTTCGATATGGTCGCTCCGTCTATGGCGAAGGGATGGATCATGGCGCTGACGATCTCCCTGGCAGGCCGGGTCCGCAACACGAGTCTGCCCAAGAGTCACGCACTCCTGCCGCTGCTGGAGGTGATCGTCAACGGCATCCAGGCGATCGACGCGCGGCACGAGGCCTCTGCAGAGCCTGGTCGGATCGACGTAAGGGTGCATCGCGACGCACAGGCAGAGTTCGACTTCGGCCCGACGGGCCCTGGGCGTGCCCCGATGAAGCCGATCGTCGGCTTCACGGTCGAGGACGACGGCGTGGGATTCACGGCTCAGAACATGTCTTCGTTCGAAACGTTGGACAGCGACTACAAGGCGGACCTCGGCTGCCGTGGTGTCGGACGACTGCTGTGGCTCAAGGCCTTCGAC
The DNA here is from genome assembly GCF_055565395.1 of Amycolatopsis sp. NPDC028719. Taxonomy (NCBI): domain Bacteria; kingdom Bacillati; phylum Actinomycetota; class Actinomycetes; order Pseudonocardiales; family Pseudonocardiaceae; genus Amycolatopsis; species Amycolatopsis sp. NPDC028719. The sequence goes on along the minus strand of NZ_JBVHUL010000003.1, from coordinate 692,450 downwards.
AGGGTGTCGGTCCGCAGCGCGTACGAGGATGAGGGCGGGCAGCTACGGGGACGCCAGTTCAGTTCTCTGTCCAGCGCGAGGTCGAGCATGACGGCGAGACGGACGGGTTCACGCGTGCCGGCACGATCGTGAGCCTGAACGGTTTCAAGAAGTCGTACCAGCAGCATGCTCCGAAAGGCGTCGACGCCATCGCGCGCGAGGTGTTCGAGCACTGCATCTGGTACTTCCTCCGGCCCGGCGGCGCGCCCACCGTGACGATCGCGGACGACGAGGAGTCGGTGTCACTGGCTGACCTGATGGATGACATGTTGAACCTTCGGCTCAAGTCGTCTGCGCGTAACTCCGTGCCCCGCCTCTACTGGTGCGCGGCGAGCCGCGTCGTCATCGAGGAGAACCTGAGCGGGAAGGTGCCCGGGCTCCACGGCAAGCTCAAGGATCAGGAGTCCGGCGAGTTCGTCTACGCGTGCTATCTGACATCGGATTACCTCGACGATCGTGTCCGGGCCGATCGGACGGCGTTCGACATCAGCGACAGCATCCTTCTGCTACATCATCGCCGACCTCACCGCCAAGATGATCGAGCGGTGCGAGATCTCGAACCTGCGGCCAACGCACGACGGTCTCGGGTACTTCGGCTTCGACGACAACGCCAAGGCGTACATCGAGGTCATGAGCTTCGACGGGCTGGTCAACTCGGCCACGGAGAGGAACAGGGCGTTCTTCGACAAGCTGGGGTTGCCCACTATCCCCTGCGCTCGCAGGGCTGCGGATCCTGCGCAGGCGTCAGGAGCATCCGATCTTGGCCCGGGCGCTGATCCGAGTGGCTCAGGACCGAGCCGCCGACAAGGAATCCAAGTCGTCAGGAGTCAGTTCGACGGACGCGGCTTCGGCCAGTTGCGCGACGTGCGCGGGACGGCCGGTTCCGACGATCGGGACCAAGACTGCCGGGAATGAGGTCATCCACGCGACCACGACCTGCTGGACAGTGAGACTGCGGTCTTCGGCGATCTGCCGGAACGCGGGCAGCGCGGCGTCCAGTCCACCGGCGACCGATTTGCCGCCGAGCGGGGAGTACGCGAGGTACGGGATGCCGGCGCGACCGCAGTACGCTTGGGTTTCGTCGTCTCGCGCCAGTGGTGAGTAGCGGTTCTGGACCGCGTCGATCGTGGTGATCGCGCGAGCCTTCTCCAGTTGTGCCACCGTCACGTTGCAGAGGCCGACGTACCGGACTTTGCCCTCCTCGCGCAGCGCGGCCAGTTCCGCGACGCTGTCTTCGACCACTGTGGACGGATCGTCCGCGCGGTGCAGCTGGAACAGGTCGAGGGTGTCCTTACCCAGCATTCGAAGGCTCTGCTCGCAATCCCTCCGCAATGCCGCGGGGGAGCCGTCGATCGGGAACTCCGCCGGGCCGCTGCGGAAATGACCTCCCTTGGCCGCGATGAAGACCGAGTCGCCGTCCGGATGTGCCGCCAACGCCTTGGCGATCAGCCACTCGTTGTGCGAGGGATGGTCGACAGTCGTGTATGCGCGGGCGGTGTCCACCAGTGTCACGCCGTGCTCGATCGCCGCGTGGATGGTGGCGATCGCGCCCTCGACGTCGGGCTTGTCGGCCAGGGACCAGCTCGCGCCACCAAGCCCGACGCAGCTGACTGGGGTTTTGCCGATGGAGACGTGCCGCATCATTGCTCCCGGGGTGAACTGCCGCGGTAGGTCGAAGCTCGCACGACCAGCTCCGGGGTGAAGGTCACTTGCCGGTGTTCGTGCGCCGGGTCGGTGGTCTCCTGCAGGAGCAGCTCGGCGGCGTTGCGCCCGAGCTGATGGCGCGGCTGGCGGACCGACGTCAGCGGGACGGTGGCGGCCGCGGCGAACTCGATGCCGTCGTAGCCGACGATGGCGAGGTCGTCGGGGACGCGCAGCCCCAAGGCCGCACAAGTCTGGAGCAGGCCCAGTGCCAGCAGGTCGTTGGCGCAGAAGGCCGCGCTCGGCCGGGTCGCGGCGGGCAGGCCCGCCAGGCGCCGGCCCGCGTTGCCGCCGTCCGCCACGGCCATCTGCGACGTCGTGAGGTCGACCAGGTGGTCCGGGCCTAGTCCGGCGGCCAGCAAGGCCTTCAGTGCGCCTTCACGACGTTCGCGCACCTGGCCGATCTCCAGTTCTCCGCCGACGAAGGCGATGCGCTTATGGCCTTGGTCCAAGAGATGACGGACCGCGATCTCGCCGCCCACGACGTCGTCGACGGCCACGGAGCAATGGCTGTCGGTGTTCGGTGTCCGGTCGACGATCACCAGGGGCGTGCCGCGGCGCGCGATCTCGCCGAGCTGCGGGGAACCGGGGTCGACCGGGGTGATCAGGATGCCCTGCACCTGCTGTTGTTCCAGCCGGCGGAGGTAGGCGGCCTCGCGCGCGGCGAGATTGGCGCTGTTGCACAGGAAGAGCGGAAGGTCGGCCTCGTCCGCCGCGTCTTCCATACCGGCGGCGACGTCGGTGAAGAACGGGTTGCGGCCGTCGAGCATCACGTACGCCCATACCCGGCTGTGGCCCACCCGGAGGTGCCGCGCCGTCTCGTTGCGGACGAACTGCAGCTCGGCCATCATGGCCTCGACCTTCGCCCGGGTCGCGCGGCTGACCAGGTCCGGCCGATTGAGCACGTTGGACACCGTGCCGACCGAGACCCCGGCCGCCGCGGCGACGTCCTTCATGCCGATCGCGCGGCTGCCCACCGGCCTGGTCTCGTTCACACCTTTCGCCGTCATCGTGATCCCCTTGTCGAGACGTCACCTGTGACCGGATGTGGGGTATGAAATCGTTTCACCACTGCGTCGAGGCTTGCCGTTGACTTCGTGTTCTGGGCCATAGTAGCGTCACCACACCAGGTGTTGAAACCTTTTAATCCGGAGGACGCGATGATGGGGCAGGATCCGGGTCGGGTGCCCCCGCTCGAGCCCCTCGGGGGCATGGAGGCGTCCGGCAGGTGCCGGAGTTCGCCTGGCGGTCGTGCGGCCGCGCGCACGTTTGCGGTGGAGCTCGCACCATGCCGGGGCAGCTGACGGAGCTGTCCGCGCTGTCCGGATCTCGGCGCGCGACGTCCGCGAGTTTCCACCAGCGGCCCGGTGTCGACGTGGAGCGGCCGTACGACGATCGGCGTGCTTGTCCTCCAGCGCAACGACTAGCTGGTCCGCGACGTCGGCAAGAGGGCGGTGGACCGGTGAACGCTGTGCTCGAACGCGAGGATGTCGTCTTGCTGGCTCTGTTCGCGGAAGGGCTGCCGCTCGACGTCGTCGCGCGGCGGCTGGAACTGTCCGACCGGACCGTGCGCCGGCGGATGCGCTCGATCTGCGATCGGCTGGGCCTGGCCACTCCGATTCAAGCCGTGGTGTGGGCGGTACGCCGGGGGTGGGTCTGAGCAGCGGCGCAGGTGTGCCGATGTTCGGACAAGCTCTTGTCTCCCAGGGGAAATCCTCGTAGCCTCGACCGAGGTAAAACGATTCATCGTCGAATCAAGGCCGCTTCTTCGCGGCCTCTACAGGAGCTGCTGTGCGCTACAGACTTCCGTCCCCGCCGCTCGCTGTTCCCTCACGCTCGATGACCCCCTTGAACGCCTGACTGCGGGCCGATAGCCCGATTGGGCACTTCGTCCGAATTCGGGCTCTTCCATTCGCCTGGAGTCGGCATCAGGCTCAGCTGGTGAATGAATCGTTTCAATCACTGTCACAAGATCGTTGAAATCGAGAACGAGGACAGCGGATGTCGACGAGTCGGCGAGGATTTCTTCGTGGTGCCGCGGTGGCGGCGATCGGCGCAGCCGGCGCTTCAGCGGTGCCGGGCACCGCGGCGGGCGCGAGCGCCGAGGCGCCGGACCTGTCCGAGATGGCGCCGTTGGCCGCCCCGCGGCTCGCGTCCGCGCTGGATGGTTCCGATGTGCTGGCCGGGTTCCGGGCACCGCCGGCCGACGCCCTGCCCAGGGTGTGGTGGCACTGGATGAACCAGAACATCACCCAGGACGGCATCAAAGCCGACCTGGAGTGGTTCAAGCGCGCCGGGATCGGCGGCATGGTGAACTTCGACGGCGCCGGGCGCGTCCCGGTCGTCGTGCCCACTCCGCTGCCGTACATGTCCGACGGCTGGAAAGCCGCGTTCCGCTCGGCCATGCAGCTCGCCGACCAACTCGGCCTCGAGGCCGACGTCGCCTGTTCGCCCGGGTGGTCGGAGACCGGTGGTCCCTGGGTCGCGGCCGAAGACGCGATGAAGAAATACGTCTGGACCGAAACCTGGGTCAACGGCGGCCAGCAGGACTTGAAACTCCCGCAACCACCCGCCGTCGCCGGGTCGTTCGCCGACGCCGCGGCCTCGTCTTCCACGCCCATCCCGCTGCCGACGTTCTACCGCGACGCACGGGTCTTCGCCTACCGCGTTCCGGACGGACCCCGGAACCAGGCGGCGCTCGCGCCGCGGGTGTACGCCGCCGCCGGCCCGCTCGACGGCGCGAAGCTGGCGAACGCCTCGGTCGCCGACCCCCAGACCCTGCCCGCACCGGGGCCCGAGGGCACGTGGGTGCGCTTCGATTACGACCGCCCGGTCACCGTCACCGGGCTCACCATCGCGGCCGGAGGCGCGTTCAGCGGCTGGAACGACGTCGTGGAGTACGGCCCGTCGGCTCAGCTGTACAGCAGCCCCGACGGCCGCAAGTGGGACCTCCTGGCCACGGGCATCTACAGCGGCGTTCAGCGCACATCGTTCGTGCCCCAGACCACGGCCCGGTACTTCAAGGTCGTCTTCGGGCAGAGCAGCACCGCCCCGTCGTCGACGCCGATCGCGCTCTCGAGCCTGATCCTGCGCACCGTCGCGACCGTCCACGAGTTCGAGGTGAAGGCCGGCTTCGGCCAGACGGCGAACTACTACCGGATCGCCACGCCGTCCCAGGGCGCGGGTACGGCCGTGCGCCGCGCCGACGTGGTGGACCTGACCGGCAAGATGGCTCCAGACGGGACCCTTCGCTGGCCGGTGCCGGGCGGCACCTGGGTGGTCGTCCGGCTCGGCTTCAGCCTCACCGGCCACCAGAACGGGCCCGCGTCCACCGCGGCGACCGGGCTGGAAGTCGACAAGCTCGACGCCAACCGGGTCCGCAAGTACCTGAACACCTACCTCGACATGCTCTCCGACGCGGCGGGCAAGGACCTCTTCGGCGCCCGCGGGCTCACCGGCCTGCTCAACGACAGCTACGAGGCCGGGTACCAGAACTGGACCGAATCGCTGCTGGACGAGTTCCGCAAACGACGAGGCTACGACCCCGCGCCGTACCTGCCGGTCCTGACCGGCGTGCCCGTCGACAGCGTCGGCGACTCCGACAAGTTCCTGTGGGACTGGCGCCGAACGCTGAACGAGCTGCTGGCCCTGAACCACTACCAGGTCATCCCCGAAGTAGCGCACAAGCGCGGGCTCCGGCGCACCTACGCCGAAGCGCAGGAGGACAAGCGCGGCTGGTTCGGCGACGACCTGGAGATGCGGCAGTACGCCGACATCCCCATGGGCGCGTCCGGCGAGGCGTTCGCCCCCGGCGACCAGTCCTTCGAGACCTACCGGGTCGACACCCGCGGTGCCGCCTCGGTCGCCCACGTCTACGGCCGCTCGCACGCGGCGGTCGAGGCGTTCACCTTCACCCCGCAGGGATTCACACCGAAGGACCTCAAGCCCCTGGCCGACGAGATGCTCGCCCAGGGCGCGACCCGGTTCATGATCCACACGTCCGTGCACCAGCCGCTCGACCGCGGCCCGGGGATCACCCTCAACGGCATCGGATCGTTCTTCACCCGGCTCGAGACGTGGGCCGAGGTCGCGAAGCCGTGGACGACGTACCTGGCGCGTTGCTGCTGGCTGCTGTCCGGGGGTACGCACGTCGCCGACGTCGCCTACTTCTACGGTCAGGAAGCACCCGCCACGGGCGTATGGGGCCGGACGTTCCGGCAGACCGACCAGCCGATCGGGTACGACTACGACTTCGTCAACGGCACCGTGATCCTGAGCGAGATGTCGGTGCGCGACCGCCGGATCGTCACCCGCTCCGGACAGGCCTACGCGCTGCTCTGGCTGGGCGGAGACGCCCAGCGCATCACGTTGCCGGTGCTGCGCAAGCTCGCCGGGTTCGTCGACGCCGGAGCGGCGATCGCCGGGCCGAAGCCGGCCGGGTCACCCAGCCTCGCCGACGACGACGCCGAGTTCCAGCAGGTGGCCACCCGGCTCTGGGGCGGCGGTGACGAACGGGACCGCGTCGTCGGGGCCGGCCGCGTCTTCAGCGGGATCACCGCCGCCGAAGCCCTCGCTGAACTCAGCGTCGTCCCTGACTGGACCTACCGGCTCGACGCCATGGACCCGCTCACCGCCAACGAGCCCCTGTGGCTGACCCACCGCCGCACCGACTCCGCCGACATCTACTTCCTCGTCAACCGCCGCAACGTGCGCACCACCATCCCGCTGACCCTCCGCTCGGCCGGCAGCGCCGTGGAGACCTGGGATCCGGTCACCGGCCAGACGGCACCAATCACGTTCGACGCCACGAGCGGGGCGACCAAGCTGACCGTCGACCTCGGCCCCGTCGACTCGATCTTCGTCATCGTCTCGCACGGCACCCCGGTGTCGAAGACGGTCGCATCGGTCGCCGACCGGCAGATCGGTGCCGTCGACGGCCCGTGGAAGGTGGACTTCGAAGCAGGCCGCGGTGCTCCTGCGACAACGACGTTCCCCTTCCTCCGGTCGCTGTCCCAGGAAACCGACCCCGGCGTCCGCTACTTCTCCGGGACCGCGACCTACTCGGCGACCTTCGACGTGCCGGGGGAGTGGAAGGGGCTCGGCGGACGCGTCGTCGTCGACCTCGGCGAGGTTCACGACATCGCACAAGTCGTGATCAACGGCGCGGACACCGGCATCGCCTGGCGGGCGCCCTACCGCCTCGACATCACCGACGCGCTGCGCCCGGGGCGCAACACCCTGCAAGTCAAGGTCACCGACAGCTGGTTCAACCGGCTGGTCGGCGACCAGCAACCCGGCGCCACTCCGGTCGCCTCCGTCCAGCCGCCGCTGCGGAACATCGGCGCCGGCACCGAACTCAAACCGGCCGGCCTGCTGGGCCCGGTCCGGATCCTCAACCGCGCGTAGCCGTCGCCGTGCCGAAAGGACAGCCGATGAACCACCGGCGCTCTCTGCTCACTCTCTTGACCGCGGTCCTGCTGGCCGCATCCGGACCGGCGGCCACTGCCGCGCCGGCCGGCGGCCACCCCGCGCAGCCCACCGCCCTGCGGACGGAAAACCTCGCCGAGCCGATCGGGATCGACGCGGCCAAGCCCCTGCTCAGCTGGCTCCCGCCCGCCCAGGGGCAAGCCGCCTACGAGATCCGCGCGACCCTCGACACCTCGTCCCGGCCGCGCGACCTCTGGGACAGCGGGAAGGTCCGCTCGGCCGACACGTCGAACATCGCTTATGGCGGCCCGGCGCTGCACGCCCGTGACCACGTCCGGTGGCAGGTCCGTACCTGGGACACGGCCGGACGCGTCTCGCCGTGGAGCGCGGAATCGAGCTGGGAGATGGGCTTGCTGTCCGCAACGGACTGGTCGGCCCACTGGATCGAGAACCCGTCGTACGACTACACGCAGCCGGACGGCAAGGAGACGCCGCTTCCGGTGTTCGGCAAGGCGTTCTCCGTCCGCGGGCCGGTCAAGCAAGCGCGCCTGTATACGACCGGGCTCGGGATGTACGCAGCCACGCTGAACGGCCGCCCCGTCGGTGACGCCGTGCTCGAACCCGGCCAGACCACGTACACCGCCGAGGTCGACTACCGCACCTACGACCTCACCCGGGCGCTGCGGCCAGGCACGAACACGCTCGACCTCCAGACCGGCAGCGGCACCTACCAGCGGGTGAAGACCCCGGGCCGGTACTTCTTCGGGAACACCCTCGAGCAGTACACGGTGTACGGCGAGCCGAAGGTGATCGCCCAGCTCGAGGTCACCTACCAGGACGGGCACCGCGATGTCGTCTCGAGTGACGGCACGTGGCGCACGGCGCTCGGGCCGACGACGTTCTCGTCGTGGTGGAGCGGCGAGGAATACGACGCCCGCCGCGGAAACGGTACGAACTGGCAGCAGGCAAGCATCGTCAAGCTGTCCCACACCACCACCCCGCGCGACACGACGCCGCTGCGCGCGAACCCCCGGCCGCCGGTCACCGTCGCGGAAACCGTGCGGCCCACGGCAGTCCGCAAGCTCGCCGACGGCTCCTACATCCTCGACTTCGGCGCCAACCGGTCCGGCTGGCCCAGCCTGTCGGTCTCCGGTCGCACCGGTGACACGATCACCATGATCCCCGCCGAGAAGCTCGCCGCGGACGGCACCCTCGACGTCAGCAGCACCGGCGCGAAACCCGGCAACCAGATCGCCTACCGCTACACCCTGTCCGGGAACGGCGTCGAGAAGTGGCATCCGCAGTTCACCTACAGCGGCTACCGGTACCTGCAGGTGAGCGGCCTGCGCTCGGCGCCGGCCAAGGACTCCCTGACCATGGACGTCGTCCACGCGGCGAACCCGAGCGCGAGCGAGTTCACCTCGTCCAGCGACCTGCTCAACCAGATCCACGCCATCACCGAGCGGTCGATCCAGAGCAACATGATGTCGGTCCTGACCGACTGCCCGGACCGGGAAAAGGGTCCCTACACCGGCGACAACCTGCACAACATCGACGCGCTGCTCACCGACTACGACATGTCGGCCTTCCAGCCGCAGCTCGTGCGCAACATGGCCACCGCGCAGCGGCAGCCGGGTGACGAATCACCGGGCCTGATCGCCAACATCGCCCCGGAGTTCCACCGCGTCCTCCCGACCAAGCTGCAGTACCCGCAGGGCACCATCGAGTTCCTCGACGAGGTCAACTGGGGCGGCGCAGTCATCCGCATCCCGTGGCAGCTCTACCAGACCTACGGCGACACCCGAACCATGGCGACGTTCTACGACAACATGGTCGCCTGGCTGGACTACGAGGCCGCGAACAAGGCGGCCGACAACGGCGACATCCCGGGGCTGGGGGACTGGTCCGCGACGGACAACACCACGCCGATGCAGCTGGCGATCATCGCCGGCTACTACACGGCCGCTCAGGACATGGCGAGCATCGCCCAGGTGCTCGGCAAGAACGCCGACCACGCCAAGTACACGGCTCTGGCCGGACAGCTCGCCGCCGAGTTCACCACCCGCTTCCGGCACGTCGACGAGACCGGCGTCTTCTACGGCAGCGACAGCGAAGCGTCCAACGCCATGGCTCTCGACGCGGGCTTGGTCGTGCCCGCCGACCGCGCCGCGGTGCTCGACCGGCTCGTCGCGTCGGTGCGCAAGGCGGGCAACCACATCACCACCGGCTCGGTCGCGCTCGGCCCGCTCTTCCGGGCGCTGCAAGCCGGGAACCGCAACGACGTCCTCTACGACATGGTCGTGAACCCGACCTCGCCGGGCTACGGGTACCTGATCGCCAGCGGACACACCACGCTGTCCGAAAGCCTCGACGGCGGCGGCTCGCAGAACCACCACTTCCTCGGCCAGGTCGACGCGTGGTTCGTCCGCGGTGTCGCCGGAATCCGGCAGGCGCCGGGCTCGGTCGGCTACCGCGGCCTGGAGATCGCTCCGGCGCCCGTCGGCGACCTGACCCACGCGGCCGCCAGCTACCGGACCCCGTTCGGGACGGTCAGCAGCAGCTGGACGAAGTCCGCGCACCAGTTCCGGCTGCAGGTCACCGTGCCGCCCGGCGCCACCGCGGCTGTGTACCTCCCCGGCAGCTCGGCCGCGCACACCGTCGGCGCCGGCCAGTACACCTTCACGACGTCGATCTGATCGCCCCACCTCGATGAGGAGGTCCGAAATGGTGAGCTCGAGGATCACCCGCAGAGCGATGATCGGCGGATCGCTGTCCGTGGCCGCCGGGATGTGCCTGCCGTCGCCGGCTCTTGCACTGGGTACAGCCGAGGCGGCGACCCGGTATGGCAGGGTGCGGGGGAGGCGCGAGGACGGCATCGTGAAGTTCCTCGGCGTGCCCTACGCCACACCGCCACTGGGCGAGCTGCGGTTCAAGGCCCCGAAGCCGCCCAGAAGCTGGCACGGCGTGCGCGACGCGGTCGAATTCCCGAACCCGGCGTTCCAGGTGGCGGGCAACGAGATGGGCCCGAACGGCAACGGCCGGATGCCCGCGCCCTCCGAAGACTGCCTTTACCTCAACATCTGGACCCCGGCCGCCGACCACAGGCGGCGGCCGGTGATGTTCTACAACCACGGCGGCGGGTACATGATCGGCTCCGGCTCCGCCACCGGGCAGGACGGCACTCATCTGGCGCAGCTCTACGACGTGGTCGTCGTCGAGTCCAACCACCGGCTCGGCCTGCTGGGCTACCTGTTCCTGGGTGACCTCGCCGGCGATGGGTACGCCGCCAACCAGGGGATGCTGGACATCCTCGCGGCACTGCGCTGGACCAGGGAGAACATCGAAAACTTCGGCGGTGATCCCGACAACGTCATGGTCTGGGGCGAGAGCGGCGGCGGTGCCAAGACCGCGGCCGTCTACACCATGCCGGCCGCCGTGCCCCTGTTCCACAAGGCGTCGATCGAGAGCGCCGCGCCGCTGCGCTTCCCCACTCGCGAAGGCGCCACCGCCCGAGCGAGGCGCACGCTGGAGCTGCTGGGAATGACTAGATCGGACATTCCCCGGCTGCACGAGATCTCGGCCACGAGGTTGCTCGAAATCCAGCAGTCCGAGGCCGCGAACGGCGTCGCGCCCTGGGGTGACCCCGATCCGCTGCCCGGCTTCGGCGCTTTCGTCGACGGTCACGTCATCCCGCGGCACCCCTTCGCCGATGGCGTAGCGCCGTTCTCGGCCGGCAAACCCCTGATGTGCGGCACGTGCCGCGACGAAATGGTGTTCTTCAGCCTTTTCGGGCCGCCGGACATCTTCCACATCGACGAGGCCGGCCTGCGCAGGGAACTGAGCAAGACGTATCAAGGCGCCGAGCTGGACGAGATCATCGACACCTTCCACAAGTCGCGTCCCGACGCGACGCCGGCGCAGCTCTACTTCGCGATCACCACCTCGCCCATCTGGCGCGACTCGATCAAGATCGCGGAGGCCAAGGCGGCGCAGCACGCGGCGCCGGTGTTCATGTACCAGCTCGCCTACAAGAACCCGACTCCCGTGCCCGGCACCGATTTTCCCATCGGCTCGCCGCACGCTTCGGACATCCCGCTCAAATTCGCCAACACCGCCGACGGTCCGCCGGGGCAGCTTGCGACCGCGCGGCACATGAGCGCACTGTGGGCGGGCTTCGCTCACCACAGCCGTCCCACCGCGGCGGGCGTGCCGGCCTGGCCCGCCTACACGCCGAAGAACCGTTCCACGATGTGGCTCGACGCCGACTGCAAGATCGTCAACGATCCGGACCGGGCCGAACGGTTGTTCTGGAAGACCCACGCCTGATCGTCCCACCCCGAAGGAGGATCCAGATGGATGTCACCCGTCGGTCGATGTTGAAGTTCACCGGAGCGGGCGTGGCCGCCACGGGCGTCGTAGCCGTGCTCCCCGCCGGACTGGCGGAGGCCGCGCCGCCCGGTGGTTCGCTCCGCGCGGCGCCGGTGGCGTCCCCTGAGGCGCAGGCGGCCGGAAAGCGGGCTCGTCAGCTGGTGGCCCGGATGACCCTGGACGAGAAGATCGCCTACTGCCACGGCATTCCCGCTACGAAAGGCTTCACGGGCCACATCCCCGCCAACACCCGTCTCGGCATTCCGGCGCTCCGACTGGCCGACGGGCCCAGCGGCGTCGGAAACGGTTCCACGGGCGTTACCCAATGGCCGGACTCCAAGTCGCTGGCCGCCACGTGGAACTCGGGCACGGCCGAGGATTACGGCAAGGCCTATGGCGCCGAGCAGGCCGCCAAGGGGCACAACGTCGCACTGGCGCCCTGCATCAACATCATCCGGCTGCCGCACTGGGGCCGCTCGTTCGAGACCTACACCGAAGACCCGTTCCTCAACGGGCAGCTCGCGGCCGCGACCATCCGCGGCATCCAGGCCAACCACGTGATCTCGACGGTGAAGCACTTCGCGGCCAACAACCAGGAGATCCTGCGCAACTCGATCGACGTCGTCGTGTCGGAGCGCGCCTTGCAGGAGATCTACTTCCCGGGCTTCCGTGCCGCGGTCCAGGAGGGCCAGGTCGGGGCCGTCATGACCTCCTACAACAAGGTCAACGGGACGTGGGCCCACGAGAACCGGGTCAACGTGCAGGACACGCTGCGCGACGCGTGGGGCTACGACGGCTGGGTCATGTCGGACTGGGGCGGGACCCACAGCACCGTCCAGACCGCCAAGGCGGGTTCGGACACCGAGATGCCCGGTGGCACCTACCTCGGCGACGCGCTCAAGGCGGCGGTGCTTTCCGGCGCCGTCAGCGAGGCCCAGCTGGACACCATGGTGACCCAGGTCCTCACCCCGATGATCCGCGTCGGGCTGTTCGACCACCCGCTGCCCGACCCGGAGACCGTCGTCGACACCGTGGTCTCGACGCCGGCGCACCTCGACCTGGCTCGTCGCATCGGCGTCGAGGGCAGCGTGCTGCTCAAGAATGACGGCGTCCTGCCGTTCGCGCGGCCGCGCAGCATCGCGGTCATCGGCGACGCCGCCGATGCGGGAGCGCAAACCCACGGCGGCGGCTCCGGCAGCGTCACCTCGAACGGCCCGGTCGTGACCCCGCTGGCCGGGATCCGGGCGCGGGCCGGGTCGATCCCGGTGACGTACGCGCGCGGCACGCTCGGGATCGCCGCACTGCCGGTCGTCCCGGCGTCAGCGTTCGGCGCAGGACTCACGGCGACCTACTACGCCTCGACCGACCTGACCGGTGATCCGCTGGGTACGGAGACAGTCCCGAACGTGAACGTCACGGCGCTACCGGCGCCCGTGGCGAGCCAGACGGACGGGTGGTCGGCGCGGTACACCGGTACGTTCCACGCTGACACCGCCGGACGGTACCGGTTCAGCCTCACCGCCGGCGGGTTGACGATGTTGAGCATCGACGGCAAGGTCGTGCTGACCTACCTTCCGGGCCGGGAATCCGCCCAGAACGCGTTCGTGACCCTGACCGCGGGCGACCACGCCATCGAGCTCACGTACGTCTCGGCCGCGCCGGTCGGGGGGCGTGCCCCGCGGACGTCGCTGGTGCTCGGGTCTCAGGCCGGGTACGACCAGCTGCACCAGGAGGCCGCGGCTGCCGCGCGTGCGGCGGACGTGGCCGTGGTGGTTCTGTCCGACGTCACCAGCGAAGGCATGGACCGCTCGACGCTCGCGCTGCCGGCCGACCAGAACGAGCTCGTCGCGGCGGTCGCCGCGGCGAATCCCCGGACGGTGGTCGTGCTCAACACCTCGGGCGCGGTGCTGATGCCGTGGCTGGGGAGCGTGAAGGGCATCATCGCGAACTGGTACGCGGGGCAGGAGCAGGGCAACGCGGTGGCGGCGATGCTGTTCGGGGACGCGGAACCGGGCGGGCGGCTGCCCGAGACGTTCCCCGCGACCGATCAGCAGGGGCCGGCCAAGACGGGCGTCGAGTTCCCGGGCGACGGGGTCCACGTCTTCTACGACGAGGGCCTGGCGGTCGGGTACCGCTGGTATCAGCGGTCTGGGGAGAAGCCGCTGTTCCCGTTCGGGTTCGGGTTGTCGTACACGAGCTTCCAGCTGGGGGACCTGCGGGTATCTTCTACGCCGCGCGGATTGCGTGCTTCGGTGTCGGTCACGAACACCGGAAGCCGGGCCGGGTCGGAGGTCGTCCAGCTCTACGTCGCGGCTCCGGACGCGGCGCATGAGCCGGCTCAGCAGCTGAAGGCGTTCTCGAAGGTGACTCTCAACCCCGGCCAGCGCACGACGGTGACGCTCGACGTGCCGCGTGACGAGCTGGCTGTTTGGTTGAACTCGAGTACCGGGTGGACGGTGGTGCCGGGAAGCTACAACGTCGGGGGGGGGCCCTTGTCGGTGGCCCTTCCTCTCCGCAGCAGAGCCATTTTGCCCTAACCGGTGTGGAAAAAAGCGCAGCAGAGGACTCCCTCGCCCCCGCTTCGGTTTGCTTGGTAGCTTCAGGCAACCAGATCCTTGTGGAGTCTCGAAGCGAACTCGGAGAAGAGGGTCTGGAGCTGTGGGCTCATCAGTGGTGTCGAGGGCAGGCTGAGCGGCTCCGGAAGGTGTTCGTAGTGAAGTTGAACGCGCACCCCGGGCGGCCATTCATGTGGGTTGTCGACGATGTTGAGCCAGCCTTGGTTGTCATTCACCTCTTCGCCCGGTTCGCTGGTCAACACGACCTGGGAGAGCAGCTTTCGCGGCCACGCAATCACCGTCACCGGCTCGTGGTCTGCCGGCGCAGCACCGACGATCGGGGTTCACCGCCATGTCACGAGCCGAGGGGGCGCCAGCTCGGCGCCCCCTCGGACTCTCGATGCGATGGCGGCCGGAGCCTCTACCGCCCGCCGTAGACCACGGCGTCCCGCCACGGCGTGAGCGTCACCGGACCGCGCAGCCCGTACGGCTGGCTCGCCGTCGACTTCTTGTTGTACTTCGACACCGCGTTGCGCAGCGTCGTCCGCACCGTGATCTGGACCGAGTTCGTCCCCGGGTGCAACCAGTGGCCGATGTCCCACTGCCTGCCGTCCGTGATCTGGGTGCCGGCGACCTGTCCGTTGACCGTGATGTCGGCCGTTCCGTCGACGTGCCCGAGGTCGAGCCAAACGCCCTGCGAGACCTTCCAGCCATCAGGCAGGACGGTGTTCGCCGTGTACGTGCCGGCACCGGACTCACCGTTGAGGTCGGTGATGTCCCGCCAGTCCTTCAGGCGGTACTGCTGGAACTGCGAGTCGCCAAGGCCGCTGGGTACCGTGACCGTCGCTCCGCCCGACGGGTTCACCGCCCTGACCGACAGCGACCACGGGCTCCACGGCTCGATGACCGACGGACGAGACGACGGCGGCCCGGACAACGGCCGGTCGTCGCTCGGGACCTCCGCGGCCACGTCGACCGATCGACCGTTGGACAGCCGGAACGTCTGCGTGCCCGACTCGGTCGCCCGGAACACGATCTTTCCACCGCTAAGGGCCAGCTGCCCGCCTTCGGGGGGAGTGTCGCCGACGACGTGCACCGCGGGACGAGCGTCCCGGTTGATCGCGATCACCTTGCCCTCGCGTCCCTGCAGCGTCATCGGGACCGAGGTGCGCCCGTCGCCGGTGGTGTACTGGGCGAGCGGTGAGATCGTGCCGTCCCAGAGGTTCATCTCCGACGGCACGCCCTGGACGCCGAACGACGGGGCGAAGGTCACCGGCTGGTCGCTCGGGTTGTAGAGGTATGCGTACGCGCCGCCCTTCACGTCCCGCCACTGGGTCAGGACCTGCGTGCCACCGGACGCGAGCCGGGGCGCGAGGCCGAGCCGCTTCAGCGCGCCCGCGACGTCATTCTGGGACGCAACCCGGATCGCCGAACGCTGCTTCAGCGTTTGGGCAATGCTGTTCCGGACGTCGGCGTCACCGCGGCCACCTGACGCGAAAGTCGTGTCGTGGTCGGGCAAGGCGCCGACGAACACGACGCGGACACCGGCCTGTGCGGCACGCAGGATCGCCGCCGCCGCGTCGTGGCCGACCGCACGCTGGTCCACCACCAAGGCGTGGTAGCCGCTGGTGCTCGGGAACAGCTCACCGTTGGCCGGCCGGGAATCCCGTGCCAAGCCTTGCGGGTCGAGGTATTCGACGGAGAAGCCCTGCTCCTCGAGGCGGTGAGCGTCGAACGGCGACTGGTTCCCGCGCGGGGACAGGAACGAGTCGCTGTAGACGGCGACGTCGGTCTTGGCCGTGCCGGTCTCCAGAACGCTGGTTCCGCGGGCGAAGAAGTTGTTGAGGGCGGCCCAGCTCGACCACTGCGGGAAGTTCTTGTCGTTCCAGCTGTCGGTGACCGTCTCGCCGAAGCGGGTCGTGCCCGGCCACGCCGCGCCGGCCGTTTGGAGCGCGAAGCCGTGGATGAACGGCTGCGACACGCCCGCGGCCCACTCCTTGCCCATGAGATCGCGGTAGTTGTCGAGGTTCATGCTGTAGGCGGGTTTGAAGAACGCGCCGAGTTCGACGCTCAGCAGATCTCCGCCGGCTTGGTGCACTCCGGACGCGATCGTCTGCTGGAAGGCCAGCGAGTTCCGCCACGCCGGATCGTCGGTCGAGATGGGAAGGTTCTCGCCGGCGTCGAGAGATTCGGTCTCCGATCGTCCCCCGAAGCTCTGCAGCGACCGGAAGCTGCGGATCGGCTCCAGATCCTGCAGGTAAGCGGCCTGAGCCTTGTACTGCATCCCGTACCGCTTCGCCCAGTCCTGGAAGACCTGCAGATGGTTGCCGATGTAGAGGTCGGTCAGCGTTTCGTAGTAGTCGTGACGGATCTTGCCCGCCGACCCGTCGGCGAGGGCGAAGTCGGGGTTCGGTTCCTTCGGCGGCACAGGGAAGTCCGACTCGCCCTGGACGAACATCAGAGGCAGGTACTTGGCCATGTCGTACCCGCGTCGGCTGCGGAATTCGGCCTGCATCTTCGGGGTCCAGAAGATGGAGGTGGCGTGCAGCTCCAGGGAGTCCTCGAACAGGTCCGCGCCGGCCTTCCGCAACTTCGGCGCATTGTCCGTGCCGATCTGGATCTGATCGAGATCCTGCGCGGCCTTGCGCGAAGCATCGGCGTCGAGGGGGTTGGTGTAGTTCCCCTTGTTTTCGCGGGACCAGAAGGCGAACAGGTCCCAGGTGCCGCCCGCCGGGGCGCGCCAGGTGAGGTTTCCGTCCTTCACCTGCGCGGTCAGGTCGGTCAGCGACGCGGGGTCGAGGACGGTCGACTTGGCCGGCGGCTGCCCGGGCGTCGTCACGTCGGGTCCGGCATCGACCACCCGGGCGGCGGTGACCGCGACGAGCTTCCTGGTCTGCGGCAGCTGAGCCGCGTCCATCGGCGGGGTGACGGGACCGGAGAAGCTCTGACCGCCGGGGAGGTGGACGCGGCCGTACTGCAGCTCTTGGGAGGCGAAGCCCGAGCCTGCGCCGGTGCCGGGCGTCTGGACCGGCCAGGCCGCGCCCATCGTCATCGAGATCTTGATACCGAGCTGGGCGGCCTTGTCCAGGACGTGCCCGAGGATGGCGCGCTGGTCGTCGGTGGCCCAGGCCCCGGCGGAGAACGCGATTTCGATCTCGCCGAACCCGGCGTCGGCGATCACCTGCAGTTCGCGCTGCGCTTCGGTGTCGTCCAGGGGTTTCTGCCACCACCAGCGCATGGCCGGCTTGAAGTGGTTGTCCGGGTGGGCGAACTGCGCGGGGGAAAGGCCACCGGCGAGGGGTTGCAGGACATCGGTGCCGGTCGCCGCGCCGGGGTCCGGTCCCGCGTGGGCCGCGGGGACCACGATCAGCGCGGTCAGCACGGCCACCGCGGTCGTCAAGCGCCTGCGCGGCGTTGCGGACAGGAACATGGCACACCTCCAACGGGTGCGTGTGACGCGGGCCGCCGTGGCGAGTCAGCCACGACGGCCCGCGAACGGAGCTGAATCAGCGAGGAGAAACGGTGATCTCGTAGGTGTCGCCCGAGACGTTGAGCGTCACGGAGTCGCCGGACGACTTCGCCAGGGAGTCACGGCCGTTGATCGTGACCGCCGAACCGCGGCCGACGGGAACCGTGATGGTGCCCGAGGTGTTCGCGGGGGCCTGCACGGTGAGCTTGAACCTCCCGGAGTGCGGTTCGTTCGTCCACTGTGTCTTGATGGTGCCGTAGGCGGTCGGAACGGCTCCGGCGGCCGAGCGCACCGTGCCGGGGTTCGGCGCGATGCTCCAGGTCTGGTAGCCGGCGCCGACCGGCTTGACCCCGAGGAGCTGCTCGGTCAGCTGCACCGACGGCGATGCGGCCCAGCCGTGCGCGAGGCTCGCCGTGGCGCGGTTGACGGTGCCGGTGCTGTTCTTGAATTCCCAGAACGCGCCCGTGTAGAGCGGGTT
Source organism: Amycolatopsis sp. NPDC028719 (assembly GCF_055565395.1). NCBI lineage: Bacteria > Bacillati > Actinomycetota > Actinomycetes > Pseudonocardiales > Pseudonocardiaceae > Amycolatopsis > Amycolatopsis sp. NPDC028719. Next base: position 674,413 of record NZ_JBVHUL010000003.1, on the reverse strand, counting down.
CCGCTGGTCCACCATGGGTCCCCAGGTGCGCCGCATGAGGTCCAGCGCCCCGCCGACGTCGCCGGTGCTGAACCGGCCGGCCGTCTCCATGCCGTTGCCGAACGGCTCGATGGTGTGCCCGGTCGGGTCCTGCAGGCCGGGGCCCATGATGGCGCCGTACGGGGTCCAGAGTGTCTTCAGCGCGGCGAGGACCCTTCCTTCCTGACCGGCCGGGACGAAGCCGTACTGGAGCGCCAGGGCGTTGGCGTCCTCGACGAGCACGTCGGACTTACTGCTGCTTTGGCCGTATGCGCCGAGGGTCGGGTTCCACAGCTTGGTGGTGACTGCGGTCTTGATGGCGTCGGCCTTGGCGTCGTAGCCGTCGGCCAGCGCGGGGGACCCGGCAGTGCGCTCGAGCCAGGACATCTCGCGCAGGAGGACGTAGTAGTCGATGCTGTACTTGGTGACTTCGCCGGTCTGCGTCGCCTGCCAGTAGTCGCGGTCGTTGGAGACGACGAGGTTGTCGGCGTTGAGGAAGCTGTCGTTGTAGGAGAGTTCCTTGCGCAGCGCGGGAAGCGCGGCCGTGATGTAGGCCTTGTCGCCGGTGTAGCGGTAGTAGTCGACGAAGGCGCGAGCCCCGTAGCCGGAGTAGTTGTTCGAGTAGAACAGCGGCGCGCCCGCGGGATTGGTGCGCTTGGAGAAGTCCGGCGATCCCGGGAACGCTCCGTCGGCCCGTTGGGTCGCCAGCAGCGCGTCGAGCGACGACTTCACGTACGGCGCCCCGGCGTTGCCGAGGCTGGTCAGCAGCGTCGGGATCTGGACGAGGAGGTCGCCGGTCCAGATGCTGCGGTCGCGCTTGGCGCCGTCGTAGATCCGAGCGTCCGGCAACCCGTTGAGGCCGGGGGCCTTGAGGTTCATCTGCAGCGTGTAAGCGCCCGAATACCACATCTTGTTGAGCTGGTCGTCGCTGGAGAGGAACCAACCCTGGTAATCGGCCGGCGTCGCGCGGAACGCCTGGAAGTTCACGCCGAGCGAGGAGAGGCTGACGCTGCCGGGGGAGGACAGGGTGAGCAGGGCGAACCGGAAGCCGCCGTGGAAACCGCCGGTCAGCCGTCCGGCCGCGGTGGGCTGGAAGGTGTCGGGGCCGCCGACGCCGGCGAGGCCGCGTGACTCGTCCGAACTCGGGGCGCCCGGCGAAGACGAGACGGTGGCACCGGCCGGAAGGTCGGCGCTCAGCGGAGGCTTGACGGTCACGGTGCGGGCCGTGGTGTCGAAGGCCGTGATGGTGCGCGTGACCGGCGTGCCGCCCGGTGCCGTGAACGTGATCGTGTTGCCGGTCTCGAGGTTCGTCACCGACGCCAGTGTGATCTGCGTCGATCCCTTCGAGGCCGCCGTCGGGACGGTCGTCGCGGCCGGGGTGCGGATGTACTGGCGCGCTTCAGAAGTGACCAGTGTGAGGGTGGGGGAGCCGGTGACCCGGGTGAGGTCGAGGTACGGCGTACCGCCGACCTCTTTGCCGAAGTCGAGCAGCACCGAGGCCGGGGTGCCGCCCGCGACGGTGGTCAGCTTCGTCGCCGGCCCGTGGGAGTTCAGCAGGGATTGGGGATGGTCGACGTCGCCCCGGCCCTCGGCCCGGACGGCGTGCACGTCCGGGGACGACGGTCCGAGCACGTAGGACTTCCAGGCCGAGGTGTCCAGCCCGCGAGAGTCGGGCTGGACCGCCTGCCCGGGCGTGGCAGCCAGAACCGGGGTGATGGCAGTGAGCAGCCCGACCGCCGCCAGGCGGCGAAACCGGGGCGATCTCGGTGGAGTGAATCGTTTCAATTCAAAGGCCTCTCTCCTCGTCGAGCGGAGGACTGCGGGGGTTGTACGGCGGCCGGGGACACGGGCCAGGAGCAAATCTTCGGTACCCGCCGCGAGGATGGGCAAGCGTTTGTCCGATACCGGACGCACCCTCGGACATCCGCCCTGGTCAGCGCGGCGACGGGCGTTCACGCGTCTGCACTAACATGAACCGGAGAGGTCCATGGCGTCGCGAGAGGAACAGTCGGCTGAACAGGGTCACGATTCGCGACGTCGCCGAGCTGGCGAGGGTCTCGCCGGCATCGGTGTCGAACTACTTCCACAAGCCGCGCAAGCTCTCCGAGGACACCCGGCAGCGGATCCAGCACGCCGTCGACGCCCTCGGGTTCGTGCCGAACGACGCCGCCCGCACCCTCCGCATGGGCGTGAGCCCGGTCATCGGCTACATCGCCTTCGAGCTGGCCGGGGCCACGACCCCAGAGATCGCCGCGGCGATCGAGAAGCGGGTGTCGGCCGAGGGCATGTACATGCTGATGGCCAACGACACCGGATCCGAGCAGCGGGAGCGCAGCTACCTGCAGCTGTTCGCCAAGCAGCTGGTCAGCGGGGTCATCATCGCCCCGGTCGGCAACGTCGAGGCGGAGCTGGCGCGGATGCGGTCCTTCGGCATCGCGAGCGTCCTCAGCGCCCGCCGCGCCGAATCGCCCGAGCAGGCGTCCGTGTCGATCGACCACGTCGCCGGCGGCAAGCTGGCCGCGACTCACCTGATCGAGCAGGGCCGCAAGCGCATCGGGTTCGTTTCGTCGTCACTCGAGCTGAAGCAGGTGGCCGACCGGCTCAACGGCGCCCTCTCGGCGGTGCACTCGGCTCCCGGGGTCACGCTGGAAGTCATCCCGGTGCCGGAGCGGTCGGTCGAGGCCGGCATCGCCTGCGCGGACGCGATCGCGCGGAGGCCGTCCGCGGCGCGGCCCGATGCGTTGTTCTGCGCGAACGACCTGCTGGCCATCGGGGTGGTGCAGGCCTTCGTCTCGTCGAAGATCGTCAGTGTGCCGGCCGACATCGCCGTGGTCGGCTACGACGACATCGAGTTCGCCCGGTCCACGATCGTGCCGCTGACCTCCGTCCGGACGCCCCACGCGGAGCTGGGCACCGCGGTCGCCGACCTGCTCTTCGCCGAGATCGACGCGCTCGGCGGCCACGACGGTGTTCCCCTGCCCCGGCCGCAGATCGAGTTCTCGCCCGAGCTGGTCGTGCGGGCCTCGACCGTCCGGCCGTGATCGCCTCCCGTTATTAAATCGTTTTACCTCACTCGACTGGGTGGTCTTGACGGTCGTAGGAGGTCGTGTGGTGTGATGCCCTCCGCCATCGAGGTAAAACGTGTAACCAACGGTGGCGTGCTGCTTCGACGAAGAAGGAGACCCCATGGCCGAGAACATCACTCCGGGGCTGGACCGCAGACACTGGATGCTCGCCGTCGCCGCAGGCATGGCGTCGCTGCTGGATTCGGGGGCGATCATCTCGGTCGGCCTGGGTCTGGCGCTGTGGAAGAAGGCGTTCGACCTCGACGTCTGGACCGTCGGGGTGCTGGGTTCGGCCCTGACGCTGTTCATCGCGGTCGGTTCGCTGGCCGGCGGGCGGCTCGCCGACCTGGTGGGCCGCGGCCGGATGTTCTCGCTGACGATCCTGCTGTACGCGGCCGCCGCTGCGGCCATCGCGCTGGCGCCGAACGCGTCCGTGCTGGTGGCCGGCGTGATCGTGCTGGGCATCGCCGCCGGCGCCGACCTGCCGACCTCGCTGGCGGTGCTCTCCGAGCGCGCGCCGGAGGGCGCCCAGGGCCGGCTCGTCGCCTTCACCCACGTCATGTGGACGGTCGGGGTCGTGGTGGCGACACTCCTGGGCTTCGCGGTCTCCGGGCTGGGCGTCCCGGGCATCAGCATCATTTTCGGCCTGCTCGCGGTGCTGGCGGTCGCGACCTTCGCGTTCCGCGCCTTTTACCCGCCGTTCCAGCGGCTCGAGGAGGAGGCGCTGGAACGGCACGCGACGGCGGGCATCGACCCCGCCAAGGCCGTGCCGCTGGCCGGTCTGCTCCGCAACCGGACCTCGCTGGTCCTGATCGCCCTCACCGCGCTCTTCTACCTGTTCTTCACCCTCGTGGCGAACACCTTCGGGTCCTTCAAGACCTACTTCCTCGTCACGGTCGGCGGCACGACGCAGACGACGGCCACGGGGCTGTCGTTCGGCACCACCTTGATCGGGCTGGTCGGCACGATCGTGTTCACCCGCATCGCGGACACGAAGTGGCGTAGCCGGTTCTTCGCCTTCGGTGTGGTCGTCTTCATCGCCTGCCAGCTGCTCATCGCCGTCACCGGCGGTGTCGTGCTGCCGGCGATGATCGCCGCACTGGTGTTCTACAACGTCGCATTCCCGTTCATCGGCGAGGCGCTGTACAAGATCTGGACGCAGGAGTCGTTCCCGGTCAACGCCCGCGCCACGGTTCAGGGCTTCACCATCGCGATCGCGCGGTTCATCGCGGCCGCCTTCGCGCTCGTCACCCCCGCGCTGATCGCGTGGAGCCCGACGGGCCTGTACTTCCTGCTGGCCGCGTTCGCCTTGGTGTCGGGAGGCGTCGGCACGGTCATCCTGCGCCGTCAGCGCACCGCAGCGGCGCAGTCGCCTGCCCCGACCACCGCCCTCACCAAGGAGGTTCTTCGATGACGACCGGCCCCGTCGTCCGCATCGGTTCCGGCGAACCCTTCACAGCCACCTCGGCTCCGCGACTGTCGTGGAAGACGTTGTCGCGTACCGGAAATTGGCTTCAGGCAGGTGCCGAGATCGAGCTGGTCACCGCGGAGACGAGGGTGACCGCGCCGATCGACGGGGACGAGTCGGTCTTCGTGGAGTGGCCGTTCGCGCCGTTGCGGCCACGGGAAACCGCCGCGGTCCGGGTGCGGGTCGAGGGCGTCGACGGGGCGGTTTCGCCGTGGAGTGAGCCGGCCGAGGTGACGGCGGGGTTCCTCGAACCGGGTGAATGGTGTGCTCGATTCGTCGGGTCCGGTTCGGACGATCCCCATCTGCTGCGCGCAACCTTCGACGTGCACGGCCGTGTCCGGCGGGCCTTCCTCTACGCGACGGCTTTCGGCGCCTACGACGTCCGTCTCAACGGCGAGCCAGTCGACGACGCGGTGCTGAAGCCGGGGTGGACGAGCTACCAGTGGCGGCTGCTGTACGACGTCAACGACGTGACCGCGCACCTGCGTGAGGGCGTCAACACCTTCGGCATCGAGCTGGCCGGGGGCTGGTACACCGAGGACTTCGGGTTCCGCGACGCCGCACGACGGTTCTACGAAGGCAATCCCGCCGCGGCGGCGCAGCTGGTGATCGAGTACGAGGACGGCACCAGCACCACGGTCGTCACCGACGAGCGCTGGCAGTGGTCACCCGGACCGGTCGTCGCGGCGAGCATCTACCAGGGCGAGACGTACGACGCCCGGCGCACCGGCGACTCCTGGAGCCCGGTGGAGGTGATCGACGTGCCGGAGGTACGGCCGGAACCCCGGGTGGCCCCGCCGGTGCGCGTGATCGAGCGCCGCGAGGTAGCGGAGGTGCTCACCACGCCGTCGGGCAAGACGGTGCTCGACTTCGGGCAGAACCTCGTCGGGTGGGTCAGGCTCACCGTGACGGGACCGCGCGGGCACACCATCACCTTGCGCCACGCCGAAGTGCTCGAACACGGCGAACTCGGCACCCGGCCACTGCGCAACGCCGCGGGCACCGACCGCTACACCCTCCGCGGCGAGGGCGAGGAGACGTGGGAGCCTCGCTGGACGTTCCACGGCTTCCGGTACGTCGAGATCGAGAACTGGCCTGGTGAGTTCTCGCCCGCCGCGGTCTCGGCCGCGGTCGTTCACACGGACATGCGGCGCACCGGCGGGTTCGCCACCTCGGACCCGCTGCTGCAGCAGTTCCACGACAACGTTGTCTGGGGGATGCGCGGCAACTTCCTGTCGATCCCGACCGACTGCCCCCAGCGCGACGAGCGGCTCGGCTGGACCGGCGACCTCCAGGTCTTCGCGCCGACCGCGTCGTTCCTCTACGACTGCGACGCGTTCCTGCGCTCGTGGCTCGAGGACGTAAAGCTCGAACAGCGCGCGGCGAACGGCGTCGTCCCGATGACGGTGCCCGCCGTCATCCCGCAGGTACCCGGCCAGCTGGAGCCGGTCGCGGCCTGGGGTGACGCGATCACCGTCGTGCCGACGGTCCTTAGGGAGCGCTTCGGCGATCACGACGCCATCTCGGCGTGTTTCGAAGCCATGGCGAGCTGGGTGGACACCGTCGCGGACCGGACGGACGGCAAGCTGCTGTGGGAGAGCGGTGTCCAGTTCGGCGACTGGCTCGACCCGGACGCCCCGCCGGACCAGCCCGGTCAGGCGAAGACCGACGCCGGGCTGGTCGCGACGGCCTACTTCCACCGCTCGGCCGAGCTCACCGCGCAGGCCGCCAGGCTGCTGGGCCGCGACGAGGATGCCCGCCGGTACGGCGAACTCGCGGCGAAGGTCGCCGAGGAGTTCCGCCGGACCTACGTCACGCCCTCGGGCCGGATGATGTCGGACGCGCCGACGGCATACGCCCTCGCGATCGTGTTCGGTCTCGTGGAGGGCGAGCAGAAAGCCGCGATGGGAGGGCGGCTGCGGCACCTCGTCCGGGCCTACGGATACCACATCGCCACCGGCTTCGTCGGCACGCCGATCATCTGCGACGCGCTCACGACGACCGGGCACGCGGACGCGGCCTCGCGGCTACTCGCCCAGACCGAGTGCCCGTCCTGGCTGTACCCCGTGACGATGGGCGCCACCACCATCTGGGAACGCTGGGACTCGATGCTCGAGGACGGGTCGATCAACCCCGGCCAGATGACCTCGTTCAACCACTACGCGCTCGGCGCGGTCGCGGACTGGCTGCATCGGTGCGTGGCCGGTCTGGCGGCCGCCGAACCCGGCTACCGGCGCATCCGGGTTGCCCCGGTCCTGCTCGACGCGCTCGACGACGCTTCGGCTTGGCACGAGACGCCTTACGGACGGGCATCAGCCGGGTGGACCCGCTCGAACGACCTGGTGCGCTTCGAGATCGTGGTGCCACCCAACACCCAGGCGCTCGTGCGTCTCCCCTCTGGTGCGGAACACGAAGTCGGCAGCGGAACCCACACCTGGACGGAGAGCCACCCACGCCCGCGCCGCACGCGGGCCGGACTGGGGCTGGACAGCGACCTCGCCACGATCGTCGACGATGTCGGGGCGTACCAAGCGGTTTTGGCGGCGATCAGCTCGATCGACCCCGGACGAGCTGCCGCGTTCCGCCGCACGACCCGGTGGACGCCGGGACGCCGGCTGCGGGATCCGCTGAGCCACACGCCGCTCGAAATCGTGGAGGCCATCGAGAAGGCACTGGCCGCGTTGCCGACCGGTGAGCTTTGACCGGCTTCAGGAGCGCGGGGGAGCGGTGGTGCGCCGGGGGACGAGCTTCGGCGAGAGCTTGACCTGCGCGGCCGGGCGGCTGCGGTCGGCGATGCGTTCCAGCAGCAGCCGGGCGGCGTCGGTGCCGATGTGGTGGCCGGCCTGGTCGACGCTGGTGAGCGAGATCGGGCCCAGCGCCGCGACGTTGGTGTTGTCGTAGCCGGCCAGGGAGATGTCCCCGGGAACCGACAGGCCGGCCTCGGACAGCGCGGTCAGCACGCCCATGGCGACGATGTCGGCGCCGGCGAAGATGGCCGTCGGCCGCTCGGGGCGGGCGAGGATCTGCTGCGCGCCCAGATAACCACCCTCCTGGGTGTAGCTCGTGGAGACGACGTCTACGGCCAACCCCCTGGCCGCCATGGCTTTCCGGTAGCCGTCGGCCCGGACCGCGTTGGGCATTTCGGCGAGGCGCGCGGGATCGGTCTCGTGGTGCTCGATGTGGACGATGCGGCGGTGGCCGAGGCCGGCCAGGTGGTCGACGACGAGGGCGGCGCCGACGGTGTCGTCGTCGGTCACCGTGTCGTAGTGGGCCGACCGCGTGTGGCGGCCGACGACGACGGTCGGGACAGTGGTGGCGAGGCGTTCGAGGCGAGCCTTGGACATGACCGGGGCGATGAGGACAAGCCCGTCCATGCCGCGGTCGACCATCGCGTCGGTGAGCTTGCCTTCGTCCTTCTCGTTGTCGCAGCTGGGGCCGAGCAGGACGTGGTAGTCCGTGTCGCGCAGCGTGTCGGTGAGGCCGTCGAGGATCTCGGGGAAGAACGGGTTGCGGATGTCCGGCAGCATGACGCCGACGGTGTAGGTCTGGCCGCGCAGTCCCCGGGCCGCCGCGTAAGGCCGGTACCCGAGTTCCTCGATCGCCTGCTGGACCTTTGCGCGCATGGCGGGGCTCGCGCCATAGGCGTTGCGGAGGACCTTCGACACCGCAGTCGTCGAGACTCCTGCCTGGCGTGCGACGTCGACGATCGTCACTCGCCGTTGTGGCGCCGCTCTGTCCATGTGGGGAACGTTACCTGTTGCATGCAAGCCTGAGACCAGGTGTCTTGACTCACACTCGCAGGACTCTTAGAGTCGGCCGCACCCTTCAGTGGGCAACGTTACCCAAAGACTCTTGACCAGGGCCGATGCGTCGGCCGCAACGTTGAAACGTTCAAACAAGGTGGGCGCCAATGACTGTCGCCATCAGGGACCGACGCACGGACGCCGTCGCAACGCCGCCGGACCGGCGACGCGGCCGCGGGAGCCGGCGCACGACTCCGCCGTGGTGGTTCACCGTGCCGGCGTTGCTGCTGTTCGCGTTCGTGGTGCTGGTGCCCAGCGCGCGGGGTGTCTACTACGCCTTCACGGACTGGGACGGCCTCTCGCCCGACTTCTCCTGGATCGGTTTCGGCAACTTCGCCGAGATGCTCGACGATCCATCGGCCGGCCAAGCCGTCTGGCACACGCTGGTGATCGCCGCGGCGATCACGGTGATCCAGAACGGGATCGGCCTGCTGCTCGCGCTCGGCGTCAACAGCACGATCAAGTCCCGCAACGTGCTGCGGGTGCTGCTCTTCGCCCCGGCGGTGGTCACGCCGATCGTGTCCGCCTATCTGTGGCGCAACCTGCTCGGCCCGGACGGCGCGGTGAACAGCCTGCTCGGCGCCGTGGGCCTGGACTCGTGGCGGCAAGACTGGCTGGGCGACCCGGATATCGCCCTGTGGTCGGTCGTGGGCGTGATCGTGTGGCAGTTCGCCGGTTACTCGATGGTCATCTTCCTGGCCGGTCTCCAGTCGATCCCCCGCGAAATCCAGGAAGCGGCCGCCATCGACGGCGCCGGCGCGATCCGGCGGTTCTGGTCGGTGACGCGACCGCTCCTCGCCCCGGCGTTCACGATCAACCTGATGCTGTCGATCATCGGCGGGCTGAAGCTGTTTGACCAGGTGTACGCGCTCACCGGCGGCGGTCCGGGGCACGCGACCGACACGCTCTCGACGTTGATCTACAAGGACGCCTTCACCCTGGGCGAGTTCGGTTACAGCATCGCGCTCGCCCTGGTGCTGACCCTCGTCGTGTCGGTGGCGTCGACCGGGCAGTACCTGGGACTGTCGCGAGCCGAGAAGGCCGTCTCGTGAACCGCTACCGCGCCCGCACACTCACGCTCGAGTTGGTGATGATCGCCGTCGGGCTCGTCTTCGCGTTTCCGGTGTACGTCCTGGTGAACCTGGCGATCCGGCAGCCGTCGGACACCTCGTCCCCGCTCGCACCGACGACGTCGCCCACCTTCGACAACTTCACGCAAGCGTGGGAGCAGGGCGCGCTGGGCGGTGCGCTGGCCAACAGCGTCCTGGTCACCGCGGGATCCGTGGTGGTCATCCTGGCCGTCTCGGCGCTCGCGGCGTATCCGCTGGCCCGGGTCGCGACCCGGTGGTCGCGCTGGACGTTCCTGCTGATCATGCTCGGCCTGATCCTGCCGTTCCAGCTGGCCGCTTTGCCGCTGTACCAGACAATGCGAGATCTGGGCCTGCTCGGGACACCGTGGTCGCTGATCCTGTTCTACTCCGGACTGCAGGTGCCGTTCACGACGTTCCTGTACGTCGGGTTCCTGCGTGCGGTCCCGCGCGAGTTCGAGGACGCCGCGCTGATCGACGGCTGCACGACGCTGCAGGGCTTCCGGTACGTCGTGCTGCCGATGCTCAAGCCGGTGACCGTGACCGCGCTGGTGCTCAACGTCGTGGCCGTCTGGAACGACTTCTTCACCCCGCTGCTGTACCTCAGCGGCGGCGCCCAGCAGACCCTGCCCGTCGCCATCGCCGGATTCGTCGGCCAGTACGTGTCCGACTGGAACCTCATCTTCGCCGCGCTGGTGATCAGCATCGTGCCGATCCTCGTCGTCTACTTCGCGCTGCAACGCAGCATCATCAACGGTTTCGCCGGAGGGCTCAAAGGATGACCGACACGCTACGCCCGTACGGACTGCGCACCGAACAGCGCCACGAACCTCTCGGTCTCGGCGAGCCCCGCCCACGGCTGTCGTGGCGGCTGGCGAGTGACCGCCACGGCGCCGCGCCGAGCGCCTACCGGATCACCGCCGCCGACCGCGCGGCCGACCTCGACGATTCGTCGCGGCTGCTGTGGGACAGCGGACGTCGGGAGTCCGGCGACGGCGTGCTCGTGCCGTGGGACGGGCCGGTCCTGCGCTCGGCCACTCGCTACCACTGGCGCGTCCAACTGTGGGACGAGACCGGTGCGGCGGCGGGCAAGGCGGAGAGCTGGTTCGAGACCGGCCTGCTGCACCGCGACGACTGGTCCGCCGTGTGGGTCGGCCGGGATCCCCACACCCAGCCGGTGTTCGACCCGCCGACCGACCACGACGGGCCGCCCGGCGAGCCGCCGCTGAACCTGCGGCGGGAGTTCTCGCTCGTGCGCGAGCCGGTGCGGGCTCGCCTGTACGCGACCGCGCATGGCGTCTACGAGGCGTCGCTGAACGGTGAGCGCGTGGGCGATGTCGAGCTGGCGCCAGGGTGGACGGAGTACCACCACCGGCTGCAGTACCAGACTTACGACGTCACCTCCATGCTGCGGGCCGGTGAAAACGCGCTCGAGGCGATCGTCGCCGACGGCTGGTGGTCCGGGTTCGTCGGATTCGACGAGCGCCGGCCCGCCGGCCACTACGGCGACCACCCGGGCTTCTTCGCCCAGCTCGTCGTGGACTTCGCCGACGGGTCAAGGCAGGTGGTCGCCACCGATGCCGCCTGGGCCGAGCGGCCGGGTGCCGTCCGGTTCGCGGACCTGCTGATGGGTGAGTACGTCGATGCGTCCGTAGTGGACGGACCGTGGCAGCCGGTGGCCGTGCTCGACGGCGACCCGGAACCGCTGGTGGCGGAGCCCGACCCGCCGATCCGCGTCACCCAGGAGGTGGCGCCGATCTCCGTGGCCGAACGGGAACCCGGGCGGTTCATCGCCGACTTCGGACAGAACGTCGTCGGCAGGGTGCGGTTGACCGTCCGCGACGTGCCATCGGGAACGCGGATCATGCTGCGTCACGCGGAGATCCTCGACGACGGCGAGCTGTACGTGGCGAACCTCCGGCGGGCCGCGGCCACCGACACCTACCTGACGGGCGGTGAGCCGGTGGAGGTGTTCGAGCCTCGGTTCACCATGCACGGCTTCCGGTACCTGGGAGTCACCGGCTATGCCCTCTCCGCTGAAGACGTCGTGGCCCGGGTGCTGCACAACGACACACCGTGGACGGGGTCGTTCGAATGCTCCGACCCGATGGTGAACCAGCTGCAGGCCAACATCTCCTGGGGGCAGCGTGGCAACTTCGTCGCGGTGCCCACCGACTGCCCCCAGCGCGACGAACGCCTCGGCTGGCTCGGCGACGCCCAGATCTTCGCGCCGACCGCGAGCCGGAACGCCGACGTCTCTACGTTCTTCGCCCGCTGGCTGGCCGACGTCGTCGACGGCCAGGACGCCGACGGCGCATTCGGCGACGTCGCCCCGCGCATCGCGATGCCCCGCGAGGCCGCCCCGGCCTGGGGCGACGCCGGCGTGATCGTCCCGTGGCACCTGTGGCGCACCTACGGCGACCGCCGCGTGCTGGAGCGCTGCTTCGACGCGATGGTCGCCTGGGTCGCCCACATCCGCCGCCACAACCCGGACCTGCGCTGGCGCCACCGGACCGGCAACTCTTACGGCGACTGGCTCCAGATCGACGTCACCACCCCGCGGGACGTGCTCTCGACGGCCTACTTCGCCCGCAGCGCCCAGATCGTCGCCGAGGCGGCCGAGGTGCTCGGTCTGTCCGACGTCGCGGCCGAGCACCAAGCCTTGCACACAGCGATCCGTGATGCGTTCATCGAGTCCTATGTGGACGAGGACGGGACAGTCGAGGGCGGCACCCAAACCGCGTACTTGCTCGCGCTGGCCTTCGGACTCGTGCCGGACGATCTGGTGCGGGCCGCCGTCGACCACCTGGCGGCCGACGTCGAGAAGCGCGGCAACCGGCTCACGACCGGGTTCGTGGGCGTCGCGCTGCTCTGCCCCGTGCTGGCCGACCACGGCCGCGAAGACCTGGCGTACGCGTTGCTACAGCAGGAGGAGTTCCCCTCCTGGGGCTACTCGATCCGCCACGGCGCCACGACGATCTGGGAGCGCTGGGACGGCTGGACCGAGCACGGCGGGTTCCAGGCCGCCGCGATGAACTCGTTCAACCACTACAGCCTCGGCAGCGTCGGCGACTGGCTCTTCGGCCGCGTCGCCGGCATCGACCAGGCGCCGGACTCCGTCGCCTACTCCGAGCTGCTGCTGCGTCCGCTGCCCGGCGGCACGCTCACCTGGGCCCGGGCCGAGCAGGAAACCGCACGCGGCCGCGTCGCCTGCGGCTGGTCCCTCGACGGCGACCGGATCACCGTCACCGCCGACGTCCCGCCGGGGACCACCGCCGTGCTGGAAGTCCCCACGACCGACCCGGCGAGCATCTCGAGCGAGCACGGAACCCGGACCGGTACCACCCTCCGGCTGACCTCCGGCCACCACGTCGTCACCGCAACCTTCTCGAAGGAGCTGCCATGAAGATCCGCCACGTCCTGCTGGCCGTGACGACCGGCGCCGCGCTGGTCGCCTGCAGCGGAGGCACGAACGCCGCCAATACCGGTACCGGCAACCAGACACTCTCGCTCGCCTCAGTCGACCAAGGATCGATCGAGGACGTCGTCAAGGCCTTCGAAGCCGCCAACCCGGGCGTGAAGGTGAACTTCACGACCAGCGGCGCCGACCAGTTCCAGCAGCAGATCCGCACCCAGCTCTCCTCCGGCACCGCACCCGACGTCATGTCGGTGTGGCCGGGCAACGGCAACCCCGGCACGGTCACCGTCCTGGCCAAGGGCGGCTACCTGAAGGATCTGTCCGACCAGCCGTGGGTCGCGAAGTTCCCGAAGGTCGTCAGCGACGTCGCCCAGTACGACGGCAAGACCTACAACGCGATCTACGGGATCAACGGCATCGGCGCGGTCTACAACCAGGAGGCGATGAGCAAGGCCGGCCTCACCGCGCCAGTGACGTGGACGGAGCTGCTCGCGTTCTGCCGCGCGGCGAAGGAGAAGGGCACGCCCGCCTTTGCACTGGGCATCCAGGACAACTGGGTCACGCAGGTCGCCCTGTACCCGCTGGCCGCCACGCTCGTGTACGGCCAAGACCGCGACTTCGAGAAGAAGATGGCCGCCGGCCAGACGTCCTTCGCGAAGTCTCCCTGGGCGGCGGCGTTCGCGAAGTACGGCGAGATGAACCAGTCCGGCTGCTTCCAGGAGAACCCGCTCGGCACCAGCTACGAAGCCAGCCAAAAGCTGGCCGCGACCGGCAAGACGTTGGGCATCATCCAGGGCAACTGGGTGATCTCGTTGCTGAAGAAGCAGAACCCGAGCGGGACGTTCACCCTCAAGCCGGTCCCGGCCACCGACGACCCGGCGCAGACCATCGTCCCGGCCGCGGCCGGCGCGGGCTACGGCCTTAACGCCAAGGCGAAGAACCCGGAGCTGGCGATGAAGTTCATCAGCTTCGTGATGTCACCGCAGGGCATGAACCTGTTCGCCGAGAAGCAAGGCGGCCTACCGTCCCTTTCGGACACCGGGTACAAGCTCGACCCGTCCCTCACCGAGCTGTCGACGTACATCACCCAGAACAAGACGGTCCCGTTCATGGACCAGCTGTGGCCCAACCCCAAGGTCCAGCAGACGATGCTCACCGGCATCCAGGAGGTGTTCAGCAAGCAGTCCACGCCGGACAAGGTCCTGGCGGCGATGGACGCGGACTACAAGTCCGGGGCCTGATGGCTGTCGCGGTCGGGCGTGTCCACGGCCACTCATCGTGGACACGCTCGGACGTCGCTGGGCGGCGTGGGCGTCGCCTGGGACGAAAAGCTACGCCGCGACGTGGACGTCGAGCACGCGGTGAAGGCGGTCAAGCAGGCGGCGACGACCATCTCGGCCGTCTGCTGGCGCAGGAACGCGACTCAGGCTCCGACGCCGTCGTGGAGGCCGCGACGGCAGTCGCGGCCTGTTCGGCCCGTGGGTGCTGACGTCCGGACGAACGGACGGACCACCATTGGTCGACCGTTTGTCCGGGCTCTGCTCGCGGCAGGAGCCAGCAGGGTCGTGCCGCCGCGCCGCCCCGACTGCGGCCGGTCCGCCGTGCGGATGAACCACCACGACGAGTACGGCTCAGGGCAACGCGTCCCGATGCCCGCCAAGGCGCTGTCGAGCTTGCTCAGCCTGTCGGTCTCCAGTGCGGAACGCTGGATCAAGCCGGCACTCCCCAGCTGGAACGGCTACGCCACCGACATCGCCCGCCGCGCCGCCTACACCTTCGGTCCCGCCTGTGCCGGGCCGGTCACGGCACCACCAGACCACCCCTTCGGCTTGACCCTTGAGCCGAGTTGAAGGGGATGGGGTCGGGGATGTGTGGCCAGGTTGCGAGTTTCCAGTTCGCGGATCGGACGGCGGTGTCCCACCGCCGGGCCGTCGCGTTCACCGGCTGACCGAAGCCGGACCGGCTTCAGGTGGACTCGTCGGTGCCCTTCTCGGACAGCGTGTCCGCGGCGCGATGCTGTGCCGAGGGCTTCGCGGGCCGGGACAGCTGTGCTGCTTCGGTGGCGGACCAGGTCGCGAGCAGGTTGAGGTTGTCGGCCGAGGGGCTGGCGGGTTCGGCGGTGTAGGCGGTGAGCACGAGTCCTGGTGCGGCGATGAGTTCCATGGAGTCGTAAGCCAGTTCGAGGTATCCGACGACGGGGTGGTTGAACGTCTTGACGCCGCCTTTGTGGGAGCGCACGTCGTGGGCTCCCCAGCGGGTGCGGAACGCCTCGCTGCGGGTGGCGAGTTCGCCGATCAGGTCGGTGAGGGCCGGGTCGTGCGGGTTGCGCCCGGCCTCGGTGCGCAGCAGGGCGACGGCGACGGACAGCGCGCCGTCGTGATCGGGGTAGTAGTCGGCGGCGCGGGGGTCGAGGAAGTCGAACCGGGCGATGTTGCCGCGGTGCGCGGGCTCGTCCAGAACGGGGGAGTAGAGGGCTCGGCCCAGGGCGTTGCCGGCCACGATGTCCAGTCTGCCGGTGCGCACGAACGCGGCCGTGCCGACCATCGAGTCCAGGATCCGCTGCACGCTGACCGGGACCTTCGGCGCGGTGCGCCGTGGAGGCGTACGTACCGGTTTGGCGGCTCGGGCGAGGTTGAACAGGTGCTGGCGTTCGACGTCGCTCAACTGCAGGGCGCGAGCGACGGCGTCGAGCACGTCCTCGGACACCCCGGCGATGTGGCCTTTCTCCAGCCGCGTGTACCACTCCGGGCTGACCCCGGCCAGGACGGCGACCTCTTCGCGGCGCAGCCCGGGCACGCGACGCCGCCCGCCGCCGGGGAGCCCGACCTGCTCCGGCGTCAGCTTCGCGCGCCGCGTCGCCAGGAAGTCCCGGATCTCGTCACGATTGTCCACGCCGACCACGGTACGACCTGCCCGCCGCGGCGAGGGGGTTGAGGTTGTACCCCCCTGACGCAACCTGTCTCACCTGCGCGAACTGCGGTGTGCTGGCTTGCGTGAACGACTCGTCCATCCCGACGTCCACCGGAGTCCCGGCCACCGCCGTGCTGGCTCCCCCGGCGAGCCGCGACCGGCATTCCGGCTCGGCGCTGGCAGCGGCTGTGCTGGGGTTCTTCGTGGTGACCCTGGACGCGGTCGTGGTGAACGTGACACTGCCGACAATCCGGACCGAGCTGGGCGGCGGCGTGGCCGGGCTGCAATGGGTGGTCGACGGGTACACGCTGATGTTCGCCGCGCTGCTGCTGACCGCCGGGTCCCTGTCGGATCGACTGGGCGCCCGCCGGGCCTTCGGCGTGGGCCTGGCGGTCTTCATGCTGGCCTCGGTCGCCTGCGGGTTCGCGCCGGACCTGGGTGCG
Organism: Amycolatopsis sp. NPDC028719; assembly: GCF_055565395.1. Classification (NCBI taxonomy): domain Bacteria; kingdom Bacillati; phylum Actinomycetota; class Actinomycetes; order Pseudonocardiales; family Pseudonocardiaceae; genus Amycolatopsis; species Amycolatopsis sp. NPDC028719. The sequence goes on along the minus strand of NZ_JBVHUL010000003.1, from coordinate 658,200 downwards.
CTGGTCGCGGCCCGGTTCGTGCAAGGCGCGGCCGCGGCCGCGGTCATGCCCGCGTCGACCGCACTGCTGCGCAGCGCCTACCCCGAGGCCCGGGCTCGCGGCCGGGCGGTAGCGGTGTGGGCGATGGGCGGCGCGGTCGCCTCGTCCTCCGGACCGGTGCTGGGCGGGGCGCTGACCCAGGTGGACTGGCGGCTGATCTTCTTCCTCAACGTTCCCGTGGGCGCGGTCGCGCTGCTGCTCCTGGCCCGGGCCCGTCCGTCGGCGCCTCGGGCGGTGCCGTTCGACGTGCTCGGCCAGGTCACCGCCGCGGTCGCGATGGTGGCCCTCACCTTCGGGGTGATCGAGGCGGGAGCCCGCGGCTTCGGCGACCCGGTCGTGGTGGCAGCGCTGGCGGTGGCCGCCCTGGCCGTGGCCGGGTTCGTGTTCGCGCAGCGAACCGTGGCGCACCCGATGGTGCCGCCCGGCCTGTTTCGCTCTCGGACCGTGGTGATCACCGTGGTCAGCGGGTTCGCGTTCATGGTCGGCTACTACGGGCTGCCGTTCGTGGTCAGCCTGTTCCTGCAGCAAGAGCGCGGCCTGACCGCCGTGCGCACGGGGACCGTGTTCCTGCCGATGATGCTGATCGGGCTGGTCCTGACCCCGTTCTCCGCGCGCCTGGCCGAGCTGCTCGGCCGCAAGACCCTGATCGTGGCCGGACTGGTGCTCATGACCGTCGGGCTCGCCGCCGTCGCCGTGCTGCCCGCTTCCGTACCGCTGTGGGCGTTCGCCGCGCTGATGGTGTTGGTCGGACTCGGCGGACCGACCGTGTCCCCGCCCGCGACCGCGGTGCTGCTCGATGCCGTGCCGCACGAGCGGGCCGGGGTCGCGTCCGGGGTGTTCAACACCAGCCGCCAGGTCGGCGGCGCGCTGGCCGTCGCCGTGTTCGGCGGGCTCCTGGCCCAGCAGGGAGCATTCGTGCGCGGCGCGCACATGAGCCTGTGGATCGCTGCCGGCGTCCTGGGCGTGACCGCGGTCCTCGCCCTGTTTCTGCCCCCTGCGAAGGAGATCTCGTGAACAAACCGGCCTGGACCGAAGATGAACTCTCCCGGCTCGGCACCGCCGAGGAAATCGAAATCAGCACTCGTCGTCCGGACGGCACCCTGCGGCCGTTTGTGCCGATCTGGATCGTCGCCGTCGCCGGCGCGCTCTACGTCCGCTCCTACCGCGGGGCGGCCGGAGCGTGGTACCGCCACGCCACCGAACACCCCGCCGGGGCCGTCCGAGTCCCCGGCCAGCAGGCCGATGTCGCCCTCGCAGCCGCCGACCCCGGCGTGCGCGAGCAGGTCGACGACGCCTACTGGGCCAAGTACGCCCGCTACGGCACCACCTACTTGCAGCCGATGCTCGCCGACCAGGCCGTGGCGGCCACCCTGCGTCTCGACCCCGCGCACTGACCATCCGATCGAAAGGCACCCGCACATGACCGACAACCAGAGCACCGGCTGCACCGGCGGACAGAACGCCTTCGGGGACTTCGCCCCCGGGATGGTGCACTACACCGACAAGGTTCTCTTCGACGAGGTGTGGGAGCGCGGCGGCCTGTCCAAACGCGACCGCAGCCTGATCACGATCTCCGCGCTGACCGCGCTCGGGAAGATGGACCAGCTGCAGTTCCACCTCGCTTTCGCCCGGCGCAACGGCGTCACCGACGAGGAGCTGAAGGAGGCCCTCCTGCACCTTGCCTTCTACTCCGGGTGGCCGAACGGCATGGGCGCGACCACAGTATTGAAGAACGTCATCGAGAACGACGCCTGAGCGGACGACCGCCCGCTCCCGAACCAAGGATCAGCCATGACCGCGAACGACTTCGAGCAGATCTTCCCGCTCGGCGACAAGAACGACGCCTACGCGCAGTACTTCACCGGCCAGAGCTACAACGCCTCGCTCGCCACGGGGAGCGTCCCCGTCAACAACATCACCTTCGAGCCCGGCTGCCGCAACAACTGGCACATCCACCACGGCACCGGAGGCGCAGGTGAGCAGGTCCTGCTGTGCACCGCGGGCAGCGGCTGGTACCAGGCCGAGGGCGAGGAGCCGGTCAGCATGGAGCCCGGCACCGCGATCCGCGTCCCCGCCGGCACCAAGCACTGGCACGGCGCGAAAGCCGACTCCTGGTTCTCCCACGTCGCCTTCATCACCCCGGGTGACAACGTCAGCAACGAATGGCTCGAGCAGGTCACCGACGAGGAATACGGCAAGCTGCCGAAGAACGGAGGAAACGCATGACCATCCTGAACGAGACCTACACCCTGGCGGGCGGCATCGAGATCCCCAAGCTCGGGCTGGGCACCTGGTTCATCGACGACGACAAGGCGGCTGACGCTGTGCGCGCCGCGATCGAGATCGGGTACCGAAACATCGACACCGCGCAGGCCTACGGCAACGAAGGTGGCGTCGGCGAGGGAATCCGCACCTGCGGTATGCCCCGCGAGGAGCTGTTCGTCTCCACCAAGCTCGCCGCGGAGATCAAGGACTACGACCAGGCCGCGGCCGCGATCGACGAGTCGCTGTCCACACTCGACGTCGGCTACATCGACCTCATGCTCATCCATTCCCCGCAACCGTGGAACGACTTCCGCGGCGGCGACTACGCCGAGGGCAACCTCGCTGCGTGGCGGGCGCTGGAGCAGGCGCACCAGGCAGGGAAGATCCGCTCGATCGGCGTCTCCAACTTCCTGCAGGCGGACCTGGAGAACATCGTCCGGAACGGGACCGTCGCACCGGACGTGAACCAGATCCTGGTGCACGCCGGAAACACGCCCGGGGAACTGATCACCTACTGCCAGGGCAATGACATCCTCGTCGAGGCATACTCGCCCATCGCGCACGGCGAGATCCTGAACAACCCCGCCGTCGCGGCAGTCGCCGACAGGTACGGGGTGTCGGTCCCGCAGCTGTGCATCCGGTACACGCTCCAACTCGGTACCGTGTCGCTGCCCAAGACCGCGAACCCCGATCACATGCGCTCCAACGCGCAGGTCGACTTCGTCATCTCCGACCAGGACATGAACGCCCTGCGGACCCTGGACGAGCGAGACTACGGCGACTCCAGCGCGTTCCCCGTCTACAGCGCCACATAACGGAGACCAGCGCGGCCCGGCGGCGTCGACACCTCATACGCTGGACGACTTCGTCACCGAAGTGCTGTCACCAGAGGAAAAAGCCTGTCCGGGCGCCGACGAACCCGACCCGCTGACAAGGCGGGAGCGCCAGATCGCCGCGATTCCGGGCGGGATGACGAGCTCCACGACACCGGCGGCGTCGGTCGTCGCCGTCACCGTGATCCGTGCCGTGAAGGGCCGGCCGAACGGGGTCACGCGCGGTTCCACGTGCACGCCGACCGCCGGGTGTCCCAGAGGCGAGGCCCCCTTGTTGTGGAGCCAGTAGGGGGAGAAGACGGGCTGTGCCGGTTCGTGCCGCGGACCGAGCAGGGCACCGAGACGCCGTGCGGGTACGACGGGGGCCGCCGTCGCCGTGACCGTCGCGGTCGGTCCCAGGTCGACCGTCAGCGATCCGTCCCCGTTTCCGAGCAGCGGAGTCGCGTCCTCCTCGAGGACGTTCACCCGTGCGCCGTCGTGAAGTGGCCACAGGCCCTCGATGCGGGCCCGGGTCGCCTGCCCGTGCGCTTCGTAGCAGCGGAAAGTGATCCGGCCGGAACTCGCCGGCGGGAGCTCGGCCGCCAGCCTGTTCCCGGTCGGTTTCACCGCGCTGAGGACCGCGGTCGGGGGCTCGACGGTGAGCAGGCCGGCCGAGGAGGGGAGGACGCCGTCGTGGCTGCCGGTCGCCCGGGTCACGAACGGGTGGTTGTAGTCCTGGCCGGCGAAGACGAACCCGGCGTCCCGCCAGTCGCCGGCGCCGGCGGCGATCGCGTACTCGAAGGTGTGGCTCCAGTGCTGCAGAGCGAAGCTCGATCCGTCGGGCACGGTGCGGCGAGGGGGTGTGACCCAGACGCCGGACGGCCAGCCGGTGCAGGAGCGCATGAGCGACAGATGCAGCGTGCCGTCCGCCTCGACCACCGCGCCGGGAGTACCGCGGTTGAGGACGGCCACGGAATACTCTTCGAGGAGCTCGTCGGCCGTGCCCCGGCCGTCGTGCGGCGGCGGAGCGCGCCGCCGCGTGCCGCGTCCGCCTCGACCAGGAAGACGTCGTTCTCCGCAGTGGTGCCCGCCGCCGCCCGCCAGCCGACGGCGACCGGATGCGCGGTGCCGGTCACCCGGTACACGCGGCAGCCGATGCCGGGGCTCGTCGGTCACGGGGTGGGCCGCATGAGCGGCCGGCCGTGGGTCGTCCCGCCCTCCCGGGTGGTCGTCACCGGCGGAACCGGCTTCATCGGCCGTCACCTGGTCCGGCGGCTGAGGGCGGACGGAAACGACGTCACCGTGTTCGACTCCGTTCCGGGTCGCCCGGTGCCCGGGGTGCGGTACGTCGAGGGCGACGTCCGGGACCCCGGCGGCTTGGCCGCGACGATCACACCGGGCACCGAGACCGTCTACCACCTGGCCGCCGTGGTCGGCGTGGACCAGTACCTCGCCCGGCCACTGGATGTCGTCGACGTCAACGTCACCGGGACCCGCCACGTGCTCGAAGCGGCCGAACGCGTGGGCGCCAAGGTGGTTCTCGCGAGTACCAGCGAGGTCTTCGGCAAAAACCCAACCGTGCCCTGGCAGGAGGACAGCGACCGCGTCCTCGGCTCTACCGCGCTGGACCGCTGGTCGTACGCGACCAGCAAGGCGCTGGCCGAGCACCTGACGTTCGCGTTCGTCCGCCAGCGCGGTCTGGCGGCCACGATCGTGAGGTATTTCAACGTCTACGGGCCCGGCCAGCGTCCCGCCTACGTCGTCAGCCGGTCAGTGCACCGGGCGCTGACCGGCCGGTCCATGGTGGTGTACGACCGCGGGGAGCAGACGAGGTGCTTCACCTACATCGACGACGCGGTGGAGGGCACGCTCCGGGCGGGCACGGATCCGGCGGCGGTAGGTGAGGCGTTCAACATCGGCAACACCGTCGAGACCACGATCAGTGCGGTCGTGGCCCTGGTCGCCGAGCTGACCGGCGCGGCCCGGCCGGCGACCGGCTTCGACACCAGGGCGGCGTTGTCCTCGTACGAGGATCTTCCGCGCCGCGTGCCGGACGCCGGCAAGGCGCACGCGCTCCTCGGCTGGCGGTGCCGGACCGACCTGCGGGCCGGGCTCCGGCAGACGATCGCCTGGGCCCGGGACAACCCGTGGTGGCTCGCCGAGTCCGACAGCGGTGCCGCGTGAACCGCGCGGGATTCTTGACAGGTCACCAGATCAAGAGCAGAGCACGAAAGGTTTCCACCGTCTCCCTGCCGGCGCGGTTGGTCAGCGTGCCCGTTCCCAAAGGGGCAGGCGGAAGGTCGCGTAGGTGAACTTGCCGGTGATCTTCCCGGCGGAGTCGAAGTGGAAGACGTCCAAGCCGTGCCACTGCATACGGCCGCTGTAGCGGAGCCGGGCGAACCACCGTAGCGGCGGTATCGCGCGTTTGCCGTGCTCGCCGGTCAGGTCCAGCCGGCACGCCCACCGGATCGTCGCCCGGGAGCGCGCCTCGTCGATCACCTGGTCGTAGACGTCGAAGGTCATCGCGCCGTAGCGGCCGGCGAACTGCGGCGCGAACGCCGCCCGGATCGCCGGAAGGCCGCGCAGTTCGGGGCCGCGGCCGGGCAGGTAGCGGGCGTCCTCGGCGAAGAAGGACATGACCCGGTCGAGGTCGGGGTCGGGGTCGTTGAAGGAGGCCACGAAGGCGTCGATGGTCCGGCCGAGATCGGTGCTGCCGACGGTCATGTGCCTGCCGTTTCGGGGTGGGGAACGGGTCGGGCCGAGGTTATAAGAACGGTGTAACTTTAACAAGAGAACGTTGTTCCGCTAAGCGTGGGGGTTAGGGTGGTGACCGCCATGGAAGCGTCGTTCCAGCGGGCCAGGCGCCCGGAGCAGAAGAACCAGCGGCGAGAGACGATCCTCGCCGCCGCCGGCGACCTCGCCCGGGCGTCGGGCGTGGCCTGGGTCAGCCTCGGCGACATCGCCGCGGCGGTCGGGCTGGCCAAGTCCAACGTCCTGCGCTACTTCGGCACGCGCGAGGAGATCTACCTGCAGCTGACGATGCGGGAGGGGGCGGACTGGGCGGCCGCCGCCGGCGCCGCGCTGCACGGGGCGAGCGGGTTTTCCGCGGCGGCGGCGGCCCTGGCCGACGCTTACGCCGACCGGCCGTTGTACTGCGACCTCACCACGCATGCCGAGACGATCCTGGAGCACAATGTGTCGGTCGCGGTCTTGGAGGTCTACAAGCGGTGGGCCATCGACACCTACTTCACCCTGGGTCGGCAGCTCACCACCGCCTGCCCCGAGCTGACCGGCACGGACGGGGCTTCCTTGGTGATGGCGGCCAGCGCGTTCGTCGCGAAGCTGTTCCCGCTGACCCGTCCCTCGGCCGCGCTGCGGGAGCTGTACGACCGCGAGCCGGAGATCGCCCGGGTGTTCCCGCCGTTCCGCCCGACGCTGCAGCGCATGATCGCCGCGACCGCGGCCGGGCTGCCGGCCACCCACTGACGCGGCGGGCCTTGGCCGGGAGTCGAGCACCGAACGAAGGGAAGCGTGCGGTTGTGCGCAGCGCCGCGGTCGGACTTCGATCTCCCACACGTCGCCTGACCAGCGATGTTCCGCATGGGTGACCCAACCTGAACGCTTTGGGCGCGCGTTGGCAAAGACGGGGTGTCAGGGCGAAGCGAAACCCGAGGAGCTTCATGTCGTCAGACGCGGAACTGATCGGTAGGTCGCTGCGCGGAGACACCGATGCCTTCGTGGAAGTGGTCAGCCGGCACGAGACCGCGCTCGGGAACTATCTGGCGCGCAGAGTGGGGCGGCAGGCAGCCGAGGACGTGCTCGGCGATGTGTGGGTGGCGGCTTACGAGTCCCGTGCGAACTATGACCGTTCCTATCCCGAAGCCAGGCCTTGGTTGTACGGCGTCGCGCTGAACAGGCTGCGCCGGCACTGGCGGTCCGCGCCGGCCGAGGAGCCGGCGCCGGACCTGACCGGCGTGGCGAGTGACTGGGATCCCTGGCCGGCGGTGGATGCCCGCGTGGACACGCAGGCACTGCTGAGCAGGGCACTGGCTCGGCTCAAACCGGAAGAGCGGGAAGTGCTGGGCCTGGTCGCCTGGGAGGACCTGACCGTCGCCGAGGCGGGGCGGGTGCTCGACATCCCGGCCGGCACGGCCCGCCGCCTGTTGCACCAGGCGCGCAAGGCATTGCGTGAAGCCCCCGAAGTGGTCGCGCTGCTGCAAGTCCCGACAACGTGAAAGAAATCCCATGGATGAAATGGATCTCATGAAGAATCTGCGTGACGTGCCGTCCCCCGGTCCCGAGGCCTATGACCGTGCCCGCACGGCACTGCAGACGGCGATGGGGGAACCCGTGGCCACGGTCGTGCGACCGAAGCGCTGGTTCTCCTGGCCCAAGGTCAGCGCCGCCGCCGTGGGCGCGGCAGCCGTCGCGGCGGCTGTGGTGGTGGCTACGTCCGGCGGCAGCGTCCCGGCCGGCCCGTCCGACGCGGCCCCGCAGGCGGTCGAGGCACCGCTGGTGAAGCTGGCCTCCGCGGTCCAGGCGGCCGGCACGCGGCCCGGAGACGCGTCGCTGATCATCAACACGAAGTTCGGGCTGGACAACAAGCCGAACCTCTACTACACCCTCTACACCGACAAGGGCCAGCAGTTCACCGGCGACTCGGCGAAGACCCTGGCGGCCGCAGTCGCCGAGGGCCGCGCCGAGCCTGCTACGCCCTACGACGGGAAGGTGATGGCGGCGGCCCGCCTCGCCGCGAACGGCGACGTCGACAAGGCCAGGATCGCGATGATCACCGCGTCCAACAATGCTCTGGGAGTCGGCCTGAGCCCCGCCGAGGCCGACAAGGCCTGGGCGGCCGCCCAAGCAGAGACCGCGGAGATGTTCCGCAAGAGCGGCAAGCCGGTTCCCGCCCCCCGACCGCGTCCGACGGGCAAGGACCTGGAAAACCTCATCAACAACCACCTGTGGAGCAACACCGAACACGCGCTGTTCGCCAACGCCGCCGACGCGGAGATCCGCGCGGGCGTGCTGAAGCTGTACGCGACCATCCCGGACATGATCGTGGGCAAGGCCAACGTCGACGGCCAGGCCGCGCTGACCCTCACCGCGCCCCCCGCCATCCTGGGCGGCGGTGCGGACGTCCTCACCATCAACGCCGACAACGGCCTGCCGATCCGTGAGGAGATCACCTCGGCGGAATCCAAGCGCTATGTGGTGAACTACAAGTCCGCCCGCGTCACCCTCGCCGACGTGGCCGCGGGCAAGATCTGATCCTCGTACCGAACTGTCCTGGGAGGGCCGAGATCATCTCGGCCCTCCCAGGATCGTTCTCCCGGACCAGGTCGCAGCTCGGCCTCGACGCTGTCGACTCGGGAAGCTCACCGGGCGGATCGCCGCCATCGGCATGGGCGCGCGTGTCGACTGCTACATCGGGAATACCGACCGAAAGGCAGCCGAGATCGGTTCGAGGTCGGCGACGAGACGGTCGAGGTCCCCGGGGCTCAGGGCGTTGTACGGCGCCTCCGCGAGCCGGTCGGTCAGCGCTTCGACTCGTTCCTTGGTGGCTCGGCCGGCGGCGGTGAGCCAGCCGTCGGTCCCGACGAGACCGCGGGCGCGCATGCCGTCGATGACCGCGGTCAGCTGCGCGGCGGGCAGGTGCCAGACCCGGCCGAAGTCCTTCGCGGGCGTGCCGGCGGACAAGGCGTGGAGGATGTGGGCTTCCGTCCCGCCGACGCCCTCGGCCAGCAACGCGACGGTGTGGCCGTCGCCGCGGTGCTCGCGCAGCAGGGTGGCCGCGTGCCACAGCCGGGCCACCGGCTCTTGCGGTGCCGGGAGCGCGCGCAGGGCGGCGTAGAGGGCGCGGCCCTCGACAGGTGCGCTGGCGGCCGCCTTCAGCAGGAGGTCGCCGGCGCGAGCGACGCCGGGGTCGTCGGCGAGTTCGCCGAGGACCCGCCGCATGCCCGCGACGCATCCCCGCTCGCGGGCGGCCAGCGCCGCCTCGGGCGTGGTCAGGTCCCAGACCCGCGGGAGATGGCGGGCCACTTCGCCGGGGGCGAAGTTGTAGAAGACGGCGTGGACCACCTCGGCCGGCACCGCCCGGCCGAACGGCGCGGCCCGTCCGGCGAAGTAGGCGTCCCAAGGGTTGCGCAGGCCCAGCGCTATGAGAGCCTCGTCCGACTCGTCGACGAAGTAGGGCACCAGGCCGAGGGGCTCGACCAGGTCATACATGCGGCGGGCGACGGGCTCCGGGTGCGACATCTCATCCCCTGTGGGTTCTGGCGCCGCCCTTGTGGTGGCCGCTCATCTACTCCACGAACGGCTCACCCCCGATCCGACACTCAGCTCTTGCCCATTTGGTCGAGTGAGTCCCGTCAGCAGGCCGGCGAGTGCGCCGGTGGCATTTCATCGAGGGCCAATCCGGTGCGGCAGCGGCCCTGACCGCCCGCGGATCCTTGCCCAGGCGCAGAAGGACAAGGTTGTGCACCACGAGTAACGCAGGGGCGAGCAGCCCGCCCGGCCGTCGTCCTGCTCGTCCGGGGTCGGGGCGATTCGGTGTCCGTTCGACGGCTGTAGCGGGATCCCCGAGTGACCAGCCGCGGGTGTCCAGGAAGTCCTTGACTGCGGTGCCGAAGCCCTGGGGTCGGTGGTGTGGACGAAGTGGCCGCCGTCGAGTTGGGTGAGGTGGGTGTTCGCGGTCCTCGCGGGTGTAGGAGACGGCCCGGTCGGAATCGCCGTGCCCGCGCTGGTGCGCCGCGATGACCCGCCACCGCGGCGCCGGCGCCTGGGCCGGCCGCGCCCACGTCCGGCCCTCGTCGAGGTGGCCGTGCAGGGCCAGCAGCGGGCGGCCGGGCCCGCCGAAGTCCAGGTAGGACAGTCGACGGCCGTCGATGTCGAGTTCACCGCGGGTTCCGGTGATGGTGGTGGTGCTGTTCGTGATCGGACCTTTCACGTGTCTGTTTCGATGAACAGCACTCTGTCCGGGTCCACTGACCGTCGGCGCACCAGCCGCTGACAAGTCGGCACGATGTCAGGACAAGTGCGCCGACAGCAGCCACGCGGGTGTCGACTTGCGGCCGTTGCCCTCGTTGCGGACGTCGCTGCCGGCGAAGTCCGCGAAGTCCGGGAAGTTCTCGGGGACGTTGGCGTGGATGCGGGCCGGGCGGATCTCGTCGATCGTCCAGTACGCGCCCACCACCTCCCGCAGTTCCTGTGGTGACACCGAGTTGACCCTGCCCGGGGGCACGGTCGCGCTGTCGAACACCAGCACGAAGTAGGACGCGCCGGGCGCTGCGGCGCGCACGATCGATTCCTGGTATCCCTGGCGCAGCTCGACCGGCATCGAGTGGAACAAGGTGCTGTCGACGATGGTGCCGAAACGGCCGTCGTAGCCGGTGAACGTGCTGATGTCGGCGATCTCGAAACCGGCGTCGGTCAAGCCGCGCCGGGCGGCTTCCGTGCGCGCGAGCTCGATCGCGGTCGACGACTGGTCCAGGCCGACCGTCGTGAAGCCGCGCTCGGCGAGATAGAGCGACGTCGCGCCCTCGCCGCAGCCGGCGTCGAGGACCTCGCCGTGGAACGCGCCCGCGTCGATGAGCGCGGCGATCTCGGGTTGTGGTTCGCCGATGCTCCACGGCGGCCGGAAGCCCTGTCCCATCTCGGGAGCCTGGCCACGATAGGCGGATTCGTACAACGCGTCGCTGGATGAAGTCGTCATGCACCCCAGAGTGTCAACTGGGTTGATATATGTCAACATGATTGACATGGAAAGCTTCCGGGACGAGCCGCTCGGCTACCTGCTGCACCGGGTCACCGCGGCCTTGCGCGGCGAGGTGGCCGCCACCGTGCTCGGGCCGTCGGGGCTGGCCGCGCCCGAGTACCTCTGCCTGCGGATGCTGGCGCAGTCGCCGAAGTCCAACGCCCAGTTGGCCCGCGAGGCCCAGGTGTCGCCGCAGGCGATGAACAAGGTGGTTCTCGGGCTGCAGGATCGCGGTCTGGTGACGCGGCCCGCCACGGTGTCGTCCGGGAGGTCGCTGCCCGCCACGTTGACGCGCGAAGGCGTGACCATGCTGGCGCGCCTCGATCCCGAGGTGGCCGAGGCCGAGGACCGGGTCTTGGCCGAGCTCGACGACCACGATCGGCGGGAGCTCCGGCGGCTTCTCATCGCGGCGGGCCGGGTGGTGTCCCGGCGGTGATCCCGGTTCGAAGAGGCACACTGTGGGTGCCGAGAGAGACAATGCCGTTGAGTACGGCCAAGAAGATCATTCTTGCTCCTGGAAAGTGACCCGGCCCGTCGGTGCGAACCCGGACGGGCGTTGCTACTCGGCGATCCCGGGAGCAGGTGTGGTCGCGGTCCAGCTGGCGAGGATGTCGATCGCCCGCCGTGAGGGTGAGCCCGGTTCGGTCGTGTAGACGAACAGCGTCGTCTCCGGGTCGCCGGGGAGCGTGAGGGTTTCGTATTCGACGGTGAGGTCTCCGACCAGGTGGTGGCGGAGGCGCTTGGAGCCGTGGGTGCGCTGGTGGACGCGGTGCTGTTCCCACCACTGGTCGAATTCGCGGCTGTGTTCGCGCAGTTCGGTGACGAGGTCGGCGGTGGCGCGGTCGTCGGGGTTGCGGCCGACTTCGAACCGGAGGCTTTCGACCGCCGCGCGCGCCTGGTCGGGCCAGTCGAGGAAGAGGGCCCGGGCGCCGTCGTCGAGGAACATCCAGCGGGCGTAGTTGCGGTGGGCCGCGGGGAACTGGTCGAAGTCGGCGAAGAGGGCTTTCGCCATGCGGTTGGCGGCGAGGATGTCGGTGCGGCGGCCGAGGATGAGGGCGGGTTCGCCGTCGAGGGCGTCGAGGAGCTGGTAGAGGCCGGGGCGGACGCGCTGGACGTCGTGGGACCGGCGCTGGGAGGGCGCCGAAGTCAGGCCGATGAGGTCGTCGAGGTGGGCGCGTCCGGCGGCGTCGAGACCGAGGGCGCGGCCGATGGCCTCGACGACGGCGGCGGAGGGCACGATGCGGCGGCCCTGTTCGAGGCGGGCGTAGTAGTCGGTGGACACGCCGGCGAGGCGGGCGACCTCTTCGCGGCGGAGGCCCGGTACGCGGCGGACGCGTCCGTCGGGCGGCAGGCCGGCGCGCGCCGGATCGATCTGGCTCCGGGCGCGCCGCAGGAAATCGGCGAGCTCCTGGTTGGTCTTGGCCACGGGTCCGATTATCCCCGAGCCGGCGCGGTCCTGGGTGGACCGGAGAGTCCTAGGTTCCCCGGACCGCGCCTCCGCAGGGCGCGAGATGGGCCCCAAAACGGGCTTGCGGTGGGCGACTCTGGAAGCACGCCACCGAGGAACAGCCCGGCGGCGTATCCCCGAAATCGCGAGCAAAGGACGACCATGAGTTTCCCGACGGATCGACCCGCGACCTGGTTCGTGACCGGCACTTCCCGCGGTCTGGGCCTGGAGCTGGTCACGCAGCTGCTCCAGCGTGGCGACCAGGTCGCCGCGACGACCCGGTCCGCGCAGCGGCTGCTGGCCGCCCTCGGCGACCGCGTCGACACCGCGCGGCTGCTGCCGCTGACCGTCGACCTGCGTGACGACGAGCAGGTCCGCCACGCCGTCCGCCAGGCCACGGACCGGTTCGGCGGCCTCGACGTGGTCGTCAACAACGCCGGCTACGGCTACCTCGCCGCGGTGGAGGAGACGAGTGCCCGCGAGGTGCGCGACATGCTCGACGTCCAGGTCGCCGGGGTGTGGAACGTGTTGCGTGCCACGCTGCCCGTGCTGCGCGAGCAGAAGAGCGGTCATGTGGTCAACGTGTCGTCGGTGCTCGGGCTGACCGCGGTCGCGGGCTGGGGCCTGTACTGCGCGGGCAAGTTCGCGCTCGAGGGCCTCACCGAAGCGCTGGCCCAGGAGATGGCCGGCTTCGGCGTCAAGGTCACCCTCGTCGAGCCCGGCTACTTCCGCACCGATTTCCTCTCCGCCGACTCGCTCGCGCTCCCCGCCTCGACGACGGACGCGTACCCGGGTGTGCGGGAAATGACCGAGAACCACCTGAAGCTGCAAGGAAACCAGCTGGGCGACCCGGTCAAGGGCGCGGCGGCGATCATCCGCCAGGTCGTCAGCGGCGAGGGCCCGCTGCGCCAGCTGCTCGGCTCGGACGCCCACGCCTACGCCACCGCGAAGGTCGACGCCCTGCGCGCGAACCTCGAGGCCACCGCGAAGACCGCCAACGCCACCGACTTCGCCGACGCCTGAGCCGATCCGTCACCAGAAGGAGAAAATCGTGCGCAAGATCCTGATCGTCATGTCCGCCGCGAGCATCTGGGAGCGCACCGACGGCTCGGAATACCCGACCGGGTACTGGGCCGAAGAGGTCGCCGCGCCCCACGAGATGTTCGTGCGGGCCGGCTTCACGGTCGATTTCGCTTCCCCGGGCGGCGTTCTGCAGCCGCTCGACGCCCACAGCGCCGACCCGGAAATCGCGGGTCCGGATTGTGCGCACTTCGTGGAGCACGCCGCGCGGGCCCTGCGCGAGTTCGGCCCGCTGCTCAAGCTGGCGGAAATCGACGCCGACGACTACGCCGCCGTGGTCATCCCCGGCGGGCACGGTCCGGTGGTCGACCTCTACCAGGACCGTGACCTCGGCCGCCTGCTCGCCGAGGCCGACACGGCCGGGAAGGTCATCGGGGCCGTCTGCCACGGCCCGGCCGGCCTGCTGTCCGCTGTGGACGGCGGCGGCAAGTGGCTGTTCGCGGGCCGGGAGATGACGGCCTTCACCGACGAAGAGGAGCGGAGCTTCGGCACCGCGGAAGGCGCGCCGTGGCTGCTGGCCAGCACGTTGCGTGAAAAGGGGGCGAAGCATTCCGGGGGACCGGCGTACCAGGCGTACACCGTGCGCGACAGGAACCTTTTCACCGGCCAGAATCCGGCCTCCAGCGCCCCCATGGCCGAAGCCATGATCGGCGCGCTCAAGTAACAAGGAAGGAGCGTGGAAACCGTGGTCACGACTCTGCCTCGATCCGACGCCGTCGGAAGGGTCGAGAAGGGCTTGTTCATCGGCGGTCGATGGCGACCGGCGTCCGGCGGCGCGAGCTTCCCGGTGGAGGATCCGGCCACCGGGCGGACACTGTGCGAGGTGGCGGACGCGACCCCGGCGGACGCGATGGCCGCCCTCGACGCCGCGAGCGCCGCCCAGGCGGAGTGGGCCGCGGTGCCCCCGCGCCGGCGGGGCGAAATCCTTCGGCGAGCCCACGATCTGCTGATCGAGCGCAGCGACGAGTTCGCGTTGCTGATCACCCTGGAGATGGGCAAGTCATTGGCCGAGTCCCGGGCGGAGGTCGAGTACGGCGCGAACTACCTGCGCTGGTTCGGCGAGGAAGCCGTCCGGATCGACGGAAGCTGGAAGGTCAGCGAGGACGGCACCGCGAGGGTCCTGGTCACCCGGCAGCCGGTCGGGCCCTGCCTGCTGATCACGCCGTGGAACGCGCCGCTGGCCATGCCGGCCCGCAAGATCGGCCCGGCCGTGGCGGCCGGCTGCACCATGGTCGTCAAGCCCGCGCCGCAGACGCCCCTGACGACGGCCGCGTTGGCGGCGCTGCTGACCGAAGCCGGCCTCCCCGGGGGCGTGCTCAACGTCGTTCCCACCACGCAAGCCGCCGCGATCACCGGGCCCCTCCTCCGGGACGGCCGGCTGCGCAAGCTGTCGTTCACCGGCTCCACACCCGTCGGCCGCACGTTGCTGGCCCAGGCCGCCGAAACCGTGCTGCGGACCTCGATGGAGCTGGGCGGCAACGCTCCCTTCATCGTCTGCCGCGACGCCGACCTCGACGCCGCGGTCGAGGGCGCGATGACCGCCAAGCTCCGCAACGTCGGTGAGGCCTGCATCGCCGCCAATCGCTTCCACGTCCACGCCGACGTCGCCGACGAGTTCAGCGAGAAGCTCGTCGCGCGCATGAGCACCATCACCGTCGGACCCGGCACGGACCCCGCCACCGACCTCGGGCCGATGATCGACGCGCGCCAGCGGCGCCGGGTCGCGGACCTGGTCGACGAAACCGTCGGCGCGGGCGCCCGGGTGCGCACCGGCGCCCGGGTTCCCGAGGGCCCGGGCTACTTCTACCCGCCGACCGTGCTCACCGACGTCCCGGCCGGCACGCGCATCACCCGCGAGGAGATCTTCGGCCCGGTCGCGGCCATCCGGACCTTCCACACCGAAGCCGAAGCCCTGCGCGACGCCAACGACACCGAGTTCGGTCTCGTGAGCTACCTCTACACCCAGGACCTGGGGCAGGCACTCCGGATGAGCGAACAGCTCGAAACGGGCATGGTGGGTCTCAACCGCGGTTACGTGTCCGACCCGAGCGCTCCCTTCGGCGGCATGAAGCAGTCCGGCATCGGGCGGGAAGGCGGCAACACCGGGATCGACGAATACCTGGAGCAGAAGTACGTGGCCATCCACGTGGGCACGCCCCAGGGCGGGGAGGGCGGGCGATGACCGGCAGCACCGTTTTCGACTCGTTCTTGTTCCGGGACCTGTTCGGGACGGCCGAAATGCGGGCGGTCTTCTCCGATCGGTCCTATGTGGACCAGGTCGTTCGCGTCGAAGTCGCCTTGGCGCGGGCAGAAGCACGAGCCGGCGTCATCCCGCGCGAGAGTGCGGACGTCATCGCGGCATCGTGCGACCCCGCGCGGCTCGACCGTGATCGGCTCCGCCGTGACACGGAGACCGTCGGATACCCGATCCTGCCCATCGTCCAGCAACTCGCGGAGCACTGTGGCGACGCCGGCGGGTATGTCCATTGGGGAGCCACCACCCAGGACGTCATGGACACGGCGACGGTTCTCCAGTGCGCCGAGGGCTTGACCCTGGTCTCGGACGCGCTCGGTCGCCTGCGCGCGCACTTGCGCCGGCTGGCCGCCGAGCACATCGACACGGTCACCGCCGGCCGGACGCACCTCCAGCACGCCCTGCCTGTCACCTTCGGCTACCGGGTGGCGGTCTGGTTGTCCGCGCTGGACCGCCACGCCGATCGGCTCGCCGCCGTGCGGGAGCGGGACCTCATGGTGCAGTTCGGTGGAGCGGCCGGAACCCTGGCTTCGCTCGGGCCGGGCCCGGCCGGCCTGCGGGTCCGGGCCGGACTGGCCGCGGAACTCGGCCTGCGCGACCCCGGGATCACGTGGCACGTCGCGCGGGACGGCCTGGCCGAGATCGTCGGCCTGCTCGCGGCGATCGGTGCTTCGGTCGGCAAGATCGGCACTGATGTCGCGTTGATGTGCTCGACGGAGTTCGGCGAACTCGCCGAACCGTTCGTGCCGGGCCGGGGCGCCAGTTCCACCATGCCCCAGAAACGCAACCCCATCTCCAGCGAGCTCATGGTGGCGGCGGCGAAGCTGCTTCGGGACAAGTCGTCGGCCATGCTCGACGCGATGATGCAGGACTTCGAGCGCGCCACCGGGCCCTGGCACGTCGAATGGGCCGTGGTCGCCGAGGCGTTCCTCCTGCTCGCCTCCTCGCTTTCCCAGGCCGGGCAGGTGGTGGCCGGTCTGCGGGTCGACGCGGAGCGGATGCGGGCCAACCTGGGCCTGACCGGCGGGCTCATCGCCGCGGAAGCCGTGATGATGGCGCTCGCCCCCGAGATCGGCCGTCAGCACGCCCACGAACTCGTCTACGCCGCCTGCGGCCGGGTGCGGGACACCGGCACCGAGCTGGCCGCCGAACTGCGCAAGGACCCGGCCGTCACGGCGATCCTCGGTGACGGCCGGATCGACGCGCTCTGCGATCCCGCCGGGTACCTGGGAAGCGCCCGCGCCATGGTCCGCGCCGCGGTGGGGGTCGCCGCCGCGGAGTGAACGCCTGCCTCAGGGGGCGGCCGGCAGCACGATGCTCGAGAGGTGCCTGATCCGGTCGAGGTCGACGTCGGCCGCCAGGCGAGCCTCCTCCGGGAGTTCGTCCACGGAAGGCTCGATTCCGAACAGCAGTCGCGGCAGTGCCGGGTGGATGACGAGGCCGATCAGCTCGTTCGCCGCCGCCTCGGCCTCGTCGGGCGCGAGCCCCCAGGCTGCCGCCAAGTGGCCCGCGAGGTCGGCGACCGTCGTCCCGAAGAGGACGTCGTAGAGGCCCGCCGCCAGCTCCGGCAGCCGATCGGCCTCGGCGATGCCGAGGCGGAGCATCCGGGCGACCGAGGACCAGCGCAGCAGCTGGACGAAGCGCCCGCAGTACCGCACGACCGCTTCCGCCGGTTCGCCGGCGTAGGAGGCGGGCGTGCGCATCCGCTCGCCGAACAAGGCACGGATGCGCTCGACGACCGCGACGAACAGAACGTCCTTGGTGGGGAAATGCGCGTACAGGGAGCGCTTCGACGTTTCGGCGCGCGCCGCGATCGCGTCCATGGAGGTCCGCTCGAAGCCGTCCTCCAGGAACGCGAGCTTCGCCGCGTCGAGGATGTGCTCACGCAGCGCTTCGCCGCGTCGGGCCATGGCGTCCACCTCAAAGTATACGGTACAGTCGAGTTTACTTCCGCTTCTCACCGTTCGGAGTCATCATCCATGATCGTGATCACCGCCCCCACCGGGCAGATCGGCAGCAAGCTCGTCACCTCGCTGCTCCGGGAAAGCGAGCCCGTCCGCCTCGTCGTCCGCGACCCCGGCAAACTGCCCGCCGAAGTACGGGAGCGAGCCGAGATCGTCGTCGGGTCGCACCGCGAGCGCGACGTCCTGGACGGTGCCCTCGACGGCGCCGACGCGCTCTTCTGGCTCATGCCGGCGGCCGCGACCGCGAGCAGTCCCTACGAGGCGTACGTCACCGCCTCGATCCCGGGCGCCGACGCCGTCGTGCGCCACGCGGTACCCCGCGTCGTGATCGTCTCCGCGCTCGGGCGCGGATCGCAGATCTACGCCGGCCACATCTCCGCCTCGCACGCGATGGAAGACCTCTTCCGCAGCACCGGCGCGCACGTGCGCGCCCTGGCCCTGCCCACCTTCATGGACAACATCCTCCGGCAGGTGGCGACGATCCGGAACGGGGTCGTCTCCGGGACCCTCCCGGCCGGGTTCACGATGCCGTGGATCGCGACCAAGGACATCGCCGGGATCGCCGCCGAATACCTCCTCGACCGCACCTGGACCGGGCAGGACCCGGTCGAGGTGCTCGGCGGCGAGGACCTCTCGTACCAGGACGTCGCCGCGACCCTGACCGACGTCCTCGGCACACCCGTCCGGTACGAGCGCGGAGACCGTGCCGCCGTCGGACGGTTCCTCGTCGGCCGCGGGTTCTCCGAGGCGATGGCCCGCTCCATGATGGACATGGATCTCGCCGGTGAACGGGGCATCAACAACGCCACACCGCGCACCGCCGCGAACACCACGCCCACCACCTTCCGCGAGTTCGCCGTGGAAGCCGTCAAGCCGGCGGTGGGCTGACGTCATGACGCTGATCTGCATCGAAGAGCACGCGGTCGACCAGGCGATCGCCGAAGCGGCCGGGCCAGTCCTCGCCCGTGAAGCGCCGTACATGCGCGCGCAGAGCTCCAGCTCCTCGCCCGTGCGGCCCGGTCCCGGCCGGCGGCCCGCCGTCGACATCCACGAAGCGGTCCGCCTCGGCACCGACCTCGGGCAGGACCGCATCCGGCGGATGGACGAGCACGGCATCGACCTGCAGATCGTCTCCTGGACCAGCCCGATCCAGCTGGTCAACGGCGACCGGGCGATCGCCCTGTGCCGGTCGGTCAACGACCGGCTCTCGGAGGCGGTCGCCGCGCACCCCGATCGGCTGCAGGGGCTGGCGGCGTTGCCGTGGCAGCGGCCGGACGCCGCCGTCGACGAGCTCGACCGCGCCGTGACCGGCCTCGGTCTGCGCGGGTCCTGATCCTGGGCCGCCCCGGGGCCGGGTTCCTCGACGATCCCGTCCACCGGCCGGTCCTCGAGCGGATCGCGGCGCTGCGGGTGCCGCTCTACGTGCACCCGTTCCACCCGGTCCCGCAGGTCCAGCAGTCCTACTACGCGGGGTTCTCCGAAAAGTGTCGGCGGAGTTCTCGCTGGGCGCCTGGGGCTGGCACCACGAGGCGGGAATCCACGTCCTGCGGCTCATCTTCGCGGGCGTCTTCGAGCGTTTCCCGGACTTGCAGGTCATCAGCGGCCACTGGGGCGAGATGGTTCCCTTTTACCTCAGCCGCCTGGACGACGTCCTGTCCCCGGGCGACACCGGGCTTTCGCGGACGATCACCGAGGTCTACCGCTCGAACGTCTGGGTCACCCCGAGCGGCATGGTCCACCGCCCCCAGTTCGACTTCATCCGGGCCGTGGTGGGACTGGACCGCGTGATCTGGTCGGCCGACTACCCGTTCCTGCACCTCGACGGCGCCCGGCAGTTCCTCGACGACCTGGACATCACTTCCGGCGAGCGGGAGAAGATCACGCATGGCAACGCGGAGCGCCTCTTTCGGCTGCCCCACGGATAGCGGCAGGACGGCGTGCCGCCCCGGCGTCGGCGGCGCGCCGCTTCCCACTAATCTCCTCCCGTGATCGACGTCCGGCGCGATACGGGGTGGTGGTCGCGCTTCGACGTCACGGTCCGGGACGCGCCGCTCGCGCTGGTGCAGTTCGTGGCTTCGCTGATTCCCGTGTTGCACAACCAGGGCACGCAGCTCGGGGACGTGCCGGGCCGTCCGATGGACGCGCTGGGCATCGGCGTGGTCGCCCTCGAATGCCTCCCGCTGATCGTCCGGCGGCGATGGCCGCTGGTCTGCCTCGCCCTGGTGTCGATCGGCTTCGCCCTCGACCAGCTGGGTGGCTACCACACGGTCGCGGCGACCGGGCTGCCGATCGCGCTGATCAGTACCGGGGCTCACCTGAACCGGTGGCGGTGGACGACCGTGGTGCTGGCTTCGGCGGCTTACGTCCCGTTGGCCATCGCCCTCAGCGGCCCCGAAGCGGCCGAAGGCGTGACCGGCTTCGTGACGTTCTACCTGGCCCTCGCGCTCACCTGGGGGATCGGGAGCTGGCTGCGGCAGTCGCGGGCCGCCGAGGAAGAGCGCCGTCGCCACGTCGCCGAGACGACCCGCACCGCGGAACGCACGCGCATCGCCCGCGAGCTCCACGACGTCGTGACCCACCACGTGACGGCGATGGTCGTGCAGACGGAGGCGGCGCGCTACCTGACGGGCACGCCCGACCGCCTCGACCAGGCCCTGTCGGCCATCACCGGCTCGGGCCGCCGTGCCATCGCCGACCTGCGGCACCTGCTCGACCTGCTCGATCCCGGGCACGACGGCGGCGATCTCCGCACGCTCGTGGAGCAGACCCGGCAAGCCGGCCAGCCGGTGGAGTTCACCGAAGAAGGCGGCGTGGCGCAGGCGGACGGCAGCGCCCGCGCGACGGCCTACCGGGTCGTCCAAGAAGCCTTGACGAACGCGCTCAAGTACGCCCACGGCGTCCGGACGACCGTCCACGTGCGCCACGCGGACGGCGAGATCACGGTCCAGGTCGGGACGGCGGACGCGGGTGGCGGCAGTGCCCGGGTCGGCGGAAGCGGGCGGGGTTTGGCCGGGCTCCGCGAGCGGGTCGACGTGCTCGGCGGTGAGTTCACGGCCGGGCGGCGGGATGACGGCGAATTCGTGGTGCGGGCTCGGATTCCGGTGGGCAGCGCGGTGCTCGCGCCGACTTTCGGAGTGCCTTCGAGGCCGGGCGCGGCAGGACTGGTCGTCGACCGGGGCCACCTCTGACTATCGGCCGGCGACCGCGAGCGGGTCGCTGTGCTCGCTGGCGAGTTCGTGGTGCTGGCTCGTATTTCGGTAGGCAGCGCGGAGTGATGGCACCGGTCATCGGAGTACGTTCGCGGTCCGGCACGGCAGGACTGGTCGTCGACCGGGGCCACCTCTGACTATCGGCCGGCGACCGCGAGCGGGTCGATGTGCTCGGCGGTGAGTTCACGGCCGGGCGGCGGGATGACGGCGAGTTCGTCGTGCGGGCCCGGATTCCGGGTGGGCAGCGCGCGGTAACCGTCGCTACCGGCCGGCGACCGTCGGCCCCGCGGGATAGTCGAGGCCGGTGGCCAGGAGGTCGAACGCCTGCCCGGTCAGCTCGGATTCCGGCGCCGGGTGGCCGGCCGCTCGCCAGGCGACGACCGCTGTCTGCACCGCGCACAGCGCCACCGAGGCCACCAGGCACGGGCGGGGGTCGGCCGCCGGGTCGACGCCCATGCGGTCGGCGATCAGCCGCGTCACCTCGTCGAACCGGGCGGTCGCCCGCTCGACGCGCGCGGCCGTCAGCGACGGGTTGCCCGAAATCACGGTCTGCAGGCTGTGGAAGCGCGCGTCGGTCTCGTACGTCCGGATGACTTCGACCGCGGCCGTCCGCAGCGCGGTCAGCACCGGCCGGTCGGCCGGTTGCGCGGCGAACGCCTCGAGGACCGCCGTGATCTGCTCGTCCGCGAGTGCCAGCGCGACGTCCTCCTTCGAGGCGAAGTACCGGAAGAACGTTCGCGACGAGACCTCCACCGCTTCGGCGATCTGGTCGATGGTCGTGGCGTCGAAGCCGTTCGCGCAGAACAACGCGTGGGCCGCGTCGATCAGGGCCTCTCGTGTCCGCTGCTTCTTCCGTTCGCGCAGCCCGGGCTGTTCCATGCCCGCCAGCTTACGGCAGTCG
Source organism: Amycolatopsis sp. NPDC028719 (assembly GCF_055565395.1). NCBI lineage: Bacteria > Bacillati > Actinomycetota > Actinomycetes > Pseudonocardiales > Pseudonocardiaceae > Amycolatopsis > Amycolatopsis sp. NPDC028719. Next base: position 636,473 of record NZ_JBVHUL010000003.1, on the reverse strand, counting down.
CGTCGCGGCGTGACTTTTGTCAGTTGACGACACTTGTCAGTGTGTGACACAGTTGCGGCCATGAAGCCTCCCGCGCCGTCGTCCCGCTACTGGAAACTCCAACGGCAGTTCGCCCGGTTGAACACGTTCCTGTTCCGCAAAACCGGCGGCAAAGTGGGCGGGACGTTCTTCGGCGGCGCGCCCGTGCTGCTGCTCCACCACGTCGGCCGGAAGTCCGGCCAGGCCCGGACCAGCCCCCTGATCTACCTCGACGACTCGCCGCGGCTGGTCGTCGTCGCGTCGAAGGGCGGTGTCGACGCGCATCCGGCGTGGTTCCACAACGTGATGGCGATGGCGGCCACCGAGGTGGAGCTGCCGGGCGGCGAACGCCGCCGAGTCCGTCCGCGCGTCGCCGAGGGCGCGGAGCGGGCCCGCTTGTGGGAGCGAGCGGTGGCGATCTACCGGCCCTATGCGGCCTACGCGACCTACACCGAGCGGAAGATTCCGGTGGTCGTGCTCGAACCCGCCGACGCCACCGCATAGGCCCGCTCGGGTGGGGAAGGGCCTCCTGCGGCAAGAAGCCCTTCCCCGAGCGACCCCGGCCGGCTCATTCCGAGCGCAGCGTGTCCAGCCGGGTCACCTGCCGCAGCAACGGCATCGTCAACCCGGTCACCAGCAGGACCGCCGCCACCGTGGCGCCCGCCAGCGCGAGCAGCGCCGGGACGTCGATGATCATCGGCCGGTCCGCCAGCCGCAGGATCGGGGCGGTCAGCCCCAGCCCCGCCGCGACCGCCAGCACCACGCCGACCACCACCGGAATCGCGGTCTGCCACAGCGATCCGCGGGCGAGCACCGAGATCGGCACCCCGGCCGCGGACAGCGCCGCGAGCGGCCGCCGCCGTTCACTGATCTGCTCGATCGACAGCATGAGCAGGCTCATCGCGGCCACCGCGAGCACGAACAGCGTCGCGGTGAGCAGCACCGCACGGAAGCTCGCCATCATCCGCTCGTCGCGCTCGGCGAAGTCGGTCAGGTAGTCGCTGTTGCTGACCTCGGCGTTCCACGCCAGCGGGCCGACCGCCGTCGCGACGTCGTCGGCCAGCACCTTCGGGTCGCCGGTGCCCGAGACGTAGACCGCGACCGACGAGTCCGGGAGGGTGAGCCCGCCGAGCGCGCCGGGCGTGACCAGCAGGGTGTCACCCGTGAGCGTGTCGCCCGGCCGCACGACCCGGACGTTCCCGGGGACCGTCCACTCCGGACCGGGCACCTCCCGGCCATGGGAAAAGCCCGCCAGCCGCAGCCGGCCGGAGGGCGCCGCGCCGCCCTCGGCCGGGACGACGTAGAACACGTCGCCGTCGGAGCAGCCGCCGATGTCCGCCCGCGCCTTGAGCGCCACGCAATCGCCGACCACGCCGTAGTCCTGCTCTTGCCCGGACTGGAACGCCACGGTCCGGGCCGGGTGCGTCCCGGTCACCCCGGCCGCCGACGCCGCCAGCTCGACGACTTCGGCTTCGTGCGCGGCGGTGGTGTGCACCCGCACCGGGACGGCGGCCACCCCGGCCGGCGACTCCCGCCGGTCGCCGCCGCTGCCGAGTGACGTGATCACGCCCTGGATCAGGATCGTGCCGGCCAGCACGACGACCAGGCCGGACACCACGCGGCTGGCGGTGCCGCTGTCCAGCTGCAGCCGCCGGATCGCCAGCTGCCACGCCGGCGAACCACCGTGCAACCGGTCCACGAGCCGCTCGACCAGCCACGGCAGCAGGGCCGCGACGCCCACCAGCAGGAACACGCTGCCCACCGCGAGCGCCAGCCCGCCGGTGGTGTCGCCGTCCCCTCGGTCGAAAGCCAGGGTGGCGGCCAGGCACAGCACGCCGACCCCGGTGAGCGCCCAGCGCCACCACATCCGCCGGCGCACCGGCTTGCCCTGGCGGACCACGCCGAGCGGCTCCACGATCGTGCGGCGCAGCCCGAACATCGCCGAGCCGACCGCGAGTGCGGGCACCAGCAGCACGATCACCACGACCAGCGGCCAGTCCGGGACGAAGTCCTCCGGGAAGATCCGCAGGCCGAACGGCAGGATGTCGGCGACGAACGTGCGCAGCACGGCGAACAACCCGATCCCGGCCGCGAGCCCGATCACCGCCCCGACCAGGGATTCGGCCGCCGCGACCCGTTTCACCTGCCGGGAGTCCAGGCCGATCAGCCGCAGCGCGGCGAGCCGGCGTTCCCGTTGCGCCGCGCCCATCCGCGACGCGGTGGTCACGAAGATCAGCAACGGCAGCAGCAGCACGGCCGCGATCGGCAGGATGACGGCCAGCATGACCGCCGACAGCCCGAGCCCGGTGTAGGGCCGGCCGAACGCGTAGACCTTGGCACCGTCGGTGCCCTCGGCCTCGATCTGCGCGGCCGGCACCCCGTAGACCGCACTGAGATCGCCCGCGCCGGAAACGCCTTCCCGCGAGATCTGGCCGATCACCCGCCCCGGCAGCCGCGCCTTCAGCGTAGCGCCGTCCGGTGCGGCCAGTTTCGCGGCGAGTTCCGGCGACACGGCGATTTCGCCCGGCGCCGGCAGCCGGCCGAGGCCCGGCGGCACCGGCGAGTTCGCCCCGGTCGCCGCGACCGCGGTGACCTTCACGTAGTCATCGCCGGCCGACGCGTACCAGTTGTAGACCAGCAGCGGGGCGATGCCCGCGCGCGGCTCGGTGACCTGGGCGATGGCCGCCTTGCGCTCCGCCTGGGCACCGGCCAGGTGGTGCGCTGCCGCGGCGGGCAGCAGCACCGCGACCGCGAGCGCGATCCCGAACGCGGTCATCGCGAGGCGCAGCAGCGCCGCGCCGGACATCCGGCCGCCCCCGACGGCCAGCCGGAGTCCCAGCGCGAGATCCCGCATCATGCGACCAGCTCCCGGTCGACCGTCTGCCCGTCCCGCACCACGATCTCCCGGTCCGAATAGGCCGCGACCCGCGGCTCGTGGGTCACCAGCACCACCGCGGCGTGCGTTTCCCGCGCCGCCTCGGTGAGCATCTGCATGACCTTCTCGCCGTTGAGCGAGTCGAGCGCGCCGGTCGGCTCGTCCGCGAAGACCACCTTCGGCCCGGTCACCAGGGCACGCGCCACCGCGACCCGCTGCGCTTGCCCGCCGGACACGTCGCCCGGACGCCGCTTCGCCAGCCCGTCGACCTCCAGCCGGGCGAGCCATTCGGTCGCCTTGGCCTCGGCCTGCTTGCGCTTGGACCCGGTCAGCCGCAGCGGAAGCGCGACGTTCTCCAGGCAGGACAGCTCGGGCACGAGCTGGCCGAACTGGAACACGAAGCCGAACTCGGTGCGCCGCAACGCACTGCGTCCCTTGTCGTCCATGCCGACGAGGTCGGCGCCGCGGTAGGTGATGGTGCCCGAGTCCGGCCGGACGATGCCGGCGAGGCAGTGCAGCAGCGTCGACTTGCCCGAGCCCGACGAACCCATGATCGCGAGCACTTCCCCCGCCGAGACGGACAGCGCCGCCCCGTCGAGCGCGCGCGTCGGGCCGAACGACTTGTGCAGCCCGCTGCCGGCGAGCAACGGCGTTCCCGGCGTGGTCATCAGCGCACCGCCTTTTCGAGTTCGCCGAGGCGGGCGGCGGTGAGCTCCAGCCACCGCAGGTCCGCCTCGAGGTGGAAGAGCGCGTGGTCGCAGATCAGCTGATCGGCGAGCTCGCCCCCGTTCTTGCGTTTGGTGAGCGACCGCATCACCTTCAGGTGCTCGCCGCGTTGGACGTCGAGCACCTCCGAGGCGCTGCGCCCGGACAGCAGCGCGAGCACGACCTTCGTGTAGAGCGTGTTCTGCAGGTACGGCTGCGGGTTCTCCGGAGTGCGCAGCCACGTCTCGACGTCGGTGACCCCGGCGTCGGTGATCGTGTAGCGCTTGCGCTCCGGCCCTTCGCCGCTTTCGATGCCCGCCACTTCGACCATGCCGTTGCGCAGCAGCCGCGACAACGTCGAATAGACCTGGCCGTAAGCGAGCGGGCGGTCCTGCCCGAACTGCTCGTCGTACGCCCGCTTCAGGTCGTAGCCGTGCCGCGGGCCCGGTTCGAGCAGTGCGAGCAACGTGTGCGAAACCGACATTCCCCTCTCCCTCCTCCACCCGCGATCTCGCGAGTGGTGATCACTATACCGGTGGCGTATACGTCGTGTGTATACCCCCAGCGAATAGCTTCTTTTCGCAGTTCAGGGCCTCTGTCCCCCGTGCGAGCTACGCGCGAATGTCCACCCTGGGGTGACGATCTCGGTGCTGCCGGACCCCTAGCGTTCGGGACACGCGGTCACCGGACCGCGGAGGCCGGATCGGCCGAGGTCGCCCGAGGAAACCGTGGAGTACTGATGTTTCGCAATGTCAAGGCCACCGCCGTCGCCGCCCTGTTCTGCGCCGCGGCCGCACCGGTGCTCGCCGGGTGCGACGAGGGCGCCGAGCCGGACGACGGCGCCTCGACGCCGGCGGCGGCCGGGGACCCGGCCCCGATTTCGGGCACGGCCAAGATCACCGTCGAGGGCCGGTCGGTGAACGTGTCGTGCTCGGGTACGGCGGTCGACGGCCGGCCGGTCGTCGTGCTGCTCGCCGGAATGGGTGACGGCCTGGACAAGCTGGCCGCGTTCCAGAAGACGCTGAGTGAGAAGGGCCGGGTCTGTTCCTACGACCGGCCCGGCGAAGGCGCCAGCGACCAGCCGGAGGGCCCGCAGAGCTTCGACAGCGCCGGCAAGATCCTGACCGGCGTGCTCGACCGCGTCGCCGGGCACCGGAAGGTCGTGCTGGCCGGGCATTCCCTGGGTGGGCTGATCGCCGCCCGCTACACCCCGGCCCACCAGGACCGGGTCGCGGGCCTGGTGCTGATGGACGCCACCCCGTCGACGATCCTCGCCGACACCAAGGCTTCGATCCCGGAGTCGGCGACCGGGCAGGTGGCCGAGCTGCGTGGGCAGAGCCTCGCGGTGTACGGCGGCGAGAACCCGGAGAAGCTGGTCATGCAGGACGGGGAGGTCGGCTACGCCGGGGACATCCCGGTGACGGTGATCCGGCACGGGCAGCCCTACCTTGCCGAGCTGCCCGAGTACGGGCCCGCGCTGGAGAAGGCGTGGACCGACGGGCAGGAGAAGTGGCTGGAGCTGTCCAGCCGCAGCGAGCCGGTGACCGCGGCCGAGAGCGACCACTACATCTACGTCAAGCAGCCCGACATCGCCGTGCAGGCCATCCAGCACGTCATCACCGAAGCCGCCAAGTAGCCCGGAACCGCCGGTGGGACAAGGGAAAGCGTCAGAGATCCGTTGACAGCGCCCGGGCGGCTGAAGGTGCCCTTCAGCGTGTCCGCGGCGTTCACGGGGGCGCGCCGGGCAGCCGGCGGGCCACGGGTCACCGCCGGGGATGCGACGTGGGCACGCTGATGCGGCTCGTACAGGTCCACGCGGAGCCCGGGGCCGACACCACCTTGGTGGAGCCCGCGTCGTCGACCGGTCCGAGCAGCTCGAGGGGATTCGCCGGGGCGTCGCGGACTTGACGCTGGTGCGTGCTCCGTTCGAGCGGCGAGGGTGGGCAGCGAGCTGCTGCGCGTCGACCCGCGGGTGCTGCTCGTGCCGGCCGCGCGACCGTCTCGCCGATGTCGGTGCAGGTGTCACGTCGAGAGCCTCCGGATCAGTCTCGCCAGTTCCTGCGGCCGTGAAGCGAAGGGGGAGTGGCTGCTCTCGAGCGAGGCGACCCGGAAGCGGTGGGCCGGGGCGAACCGGTCGGCGTCGTCGATCATCCTGCGCTGCAGTGCGGGGGTGACGACCCGGTCCTGGGTCGTGAGCACGTACGAGCGCGGGACCGAGCCCCAGCGTTCCCGGGTCGCGCCGACCTCGGCCGCGGCGATGGCGGTGGGGTTGTCCGGGACGAGACCGTGGGCGAACGCCAGGAAGCGCTCCTGGTCGACGTCGCCGTAGAAGGTGCGGTGCAGCAGGTCGCGGTAGGCGGCGTCGGTGCTGCGGAAGTTGATCCGGGTCGCCCCGATCGCCGCCGGGTCGCCGACGTAGAGGCCCGGGTAGCGGGGGCCGGCCTCGGGCAGGCGGAGGTAGCCGGCCGCCGATCCCAGCAGCGTGGGTACCAGGGCCGCGACGTAGACGAGGTGGTCAACCAGTTCGGGTGCCTTCTCGGCGGCCCGCGTCACCGTGAGCCCGCCGAGGCTGTGCGCGACCAGGACGACCCGGCGCCGGGCACCGCGCAGCCGTCGCAGCGCTGCCACGACGGCGTCGGCGGTGTCGTCCAGCGTGAGGTCCCGCAGCGGTGAGGCCTCGGTCGTGAGCCCCGGCTGCCCGGCGGTCAGGTACGACTTCGGGAAGCGGGCGTTCGGTCCCGCGCCCGGCAGGTCGGGCGCGCAGACACGCGCCTCCGCCGCCGCCAGCTCGAAGCTCACGTCGGCCCAGGCGGCGCCGCTGTGCCACGCGCCGTGCACGAGGACGAAATCCGTCCCGGCTGTCTTTCCGTGACCCGGCGGTGTCCCGAATCCGGCCATCAGTGCGCTCCCGAGGATCGTGCGCCGGCTCGGCGGCGCGGCGGTCAACGCCGGTTCCCTTCCCGGACATCCTGCGCCGCGTGCCGGGCAGCGAGGTAGCCGAACGTCACGGCCGCGCCGATCCGGCACCCGGGTCCCGGGTACTCCGACGCGGTGATCGAGTGCGCGTCGTCGCCGCAGGCGTACAGGCCCGCCACCGGTTCGCCGGTCCTGGTGAGGACACGGGCGCCGGAGTCGGTCCGCACGCCGAGCGTGGTCGCCAAGGGCGTCGGGAAGACGGCGACGGCGTAGAACGGCGGCCGGCCGCGGGTTTCGCGCGCCGACACGGTGTGCTCAAGGGCCTCGGGATCGACGCCGATCGCCGCGGCCAGCTCGCCCACGGTGCGGCCGGACCGCAGGTAACCGTCGTCGAGGTGGCGCCGCAGGGCGGCTCCCGGCAGGTACGGCCGGACCATGCCCAGCCCGTGCTTGCGCAGCGCGGCCGCGTCGGTGACCAGCCACGCCGGGACCGCCGGGCCCGGCGTGGCGGCGTACATGGCGCGGACGAAGCGGTGGTAGGACACCGACTCGTCGACGAACCGGCGTCCCCCTCGGTCGACGGCCACGACGCCGGGCTGGGCCCGGTCCCAGATGTGCGGGAAGACCGCTGTGCTGCCGTCGCGTCGCCGGCCGAGGGAACCGGGGAACCACATCGCGTTGTCGTCTTGAGGCGCGCCGAGTGCCCCGCCTGCCGCTTGGGCCAGGCGCAGGCCGTCTCCGGTGGCTTCCGGCACGGCCGGCGTGAACTGGGCGACGGGTGCCGGCAGGTATTCGGCTCGCAGCGCCGGGTTCGCGGCGAAGCCACCACAGGTCAGGACGACGCCGCGCCGGGCGCGGACCCGGCTGACCGTGCCCCGCCGGTGCACCACCGCTCCCTCGACCCGGCCGCGCTCGTCGGCGATCAGCTCGTCCGCGTGGGCGGTGAACCACACGTCCGCCGACGTCGCCCGCAAGCGCTCGTAGAGTGCCGCGACGAGCGCGTTGCCCATGGTCAACCGGGTGCCGCGGGGGTAGCCGCCCGCGCGGTCGAGCAGCCAGCGCAGGCCGAGGCGGATCGCCGTCGCCACGGCCCGGACGGTGTCCCCGGCGAACACGGCCGCCAGCCGGTCGGCTTCGGCCCGGCGCAGCATCAAGGTTCCGCCCAGCAGCGTGAACTCCCGCACCGGCCGGCGGATCCGGTCGAAGGCCCGGCGGCCGAGCCGCCGTCCGTCGAAGGGCTCCGGTTCGAGAGCCCGGCCGACGCCCGCCCCGGGCACCTCGGGGTGGTAGTCGGCGGCGCCGGCCGTGTGCCGGAAGCCGATTCCCAGCTGCCGCAGGTGGTCCAGGGCTTCGGGTGCGTGCCGGAGGTACGCGGTGCGCAGGTCGCGGCGGCCGCGGTCGCCGACGAGCGCGTCGAGGTAGCGGGCCGCCTCGGCGAGGTCCGCTCGCGGATCGGCCAGCTGCCGGTGCCCCGGGACCCACACCGTGCCCGCCGAGCGGGCCGTGGTGCCGCCCACCCACTCCGACTTCTCGGCGACGAGAGTGGACAGGCCTTCGCCCGCCGCGACGAGGGCGGCGGTGAGCCCGGCCGCACCGGCTCCGAGCACCAGCAGGTCGGTTTCGTGGTCCCAGCCGGTCATCAGTACGTCGCCCGCCCGCCCGAGAGGTCGTAGGTGAACCCCGTGGTGAACGACGCGGCCGGGGAGATGGCCCACCGCACGAGCGCGGCGACCTCGGCCACCGTGCCGAGCCTGCCCATCGGGATGAGGGTCCGGAGCCGGGCCACCTGCTCGTCGGACATTCCCCGGATCAGGGTCGTCTCGACCATGGTCGGCGCGACCGCGTTCACCGTGACGCCGGTGGTCGCGTACTCCTTGCCGAGGGCCTTGACCATGCCCATGAGCCCGGCCTTCGAGGCGGAGTACCCGGTCATCCCGGCGTTGCCGTCCTTGCCCGCCATCGAGGCGATGTGCAGGAGGCGGCCGTACCCGGCGGCGGCCATCACCGGGAGCACCGCCTGGGACAGCGCGAACGCCCCGGTGAGGTTGACGCGCACCACGTGCTCGAAGTGCTCGATCGGCTCCTCGGCCGCGGGGGCGGGGTCGCCGAGGATGCCGGCGCAGTTGACGACGCCGTCGAGCCGGCCCAGGGTGCGCGTCGCGCTGCCGACCATCTCCCGCACGCTCGGGGGAGCGGTGAGGTCGACGGGCAACCAGCCGGCCAGACCGGGCAGCGGCGGCCTGACCGACGGCAGGTCGCTGCCGACGACGACCGCGCCCGAGGCCAGCAGCAGTTCGGCGACTCCGGCGCCGATGCCGTTCCCGGCGCCGACGACCACGACGCGCAGGTCCTCGATTCCAGCAGGGAGGTTCACGATGACACACCTTTCGGTGATGGCTCAACGGTTTCCGGGCTCGCCAGGACGGCTCCCGCCGAGGTGAGGGCGAGGACGACGAGCAGGGCTCCGATCGCCCAGTAGGAACCGGTCGCCGCGCACAGGGCCGACGCGATCAACGGGGTGAACCCGCCGAGCGGGTCGGAGAGCGAGCGGGCGATGGTGACGCCGGAATTCCGGACGCGCGGCTCGAACATCTCGGCGAGGTACGCGCCGGACACCGCGAGGATGACCTTGACGCCGAGCCCGTAGGCGAGCACCAATGCGACGATGACGAGCAGCGGATTCCGCGTTTCCAGCAACCAGAAGAACGGGAACGCGAACGCGGCGACGAACAGCAGTCCGAAGAGGAACACCGGACGGCGGCCCACGCGATCGGCCAGGTGCCCGCTCAGCGGGATCACCGCGAGCCCGACGGCGTTCGCCACCAGGACCCCGGTCAGGGCCGGCCCGGCGCTCATCCCGAGCTGCGCGGTGCAGTAGGAGATCGCGAAGACGTTGAACAGCTGGGCGCAGACGGACTCGGTCGATCGGGCGAGGGACGCCAGGACCAGGTGCTTGCGGCCGGAGCGGAGGAGTTCCCGCAGCGGGCTCGCCGCCAGCGTCCCGGATTCCCGCAGCCGTTCGAACTCCGGCGACTCCGCCACGCGCAGCCGGAGGTAGAGCCCGACGAACACGAGGCAGAACCCGAAGAGGAACGGCAGCCGCCACCCCCAGTCCGAAAAGGACTCGCGCGGGAGCAGGGACAGGAGCGAGAAGACACCGGTGCCGAGCATGATCCCCAGGCCGACACCGAGGGCCGGCACGGTCGCGTACAGCCCGCGCCGTCCGGCGGCCGAGTACTCCGAGGTCATCGTCACCGAGGTGCCGTATTCGGCGCCGGCGCCCAGGCTCTGCACCAGCCGCAGGACCACCAGGAGGACCGGGGCGGCCAGGCCGGCCTGGGCGTGGGTCGGGAGCAGCCCGATGGCGCCGGTCGAGGCGCCCATCAGCACGAGGCAGAGGACGAGCAGGCGTTTGCGTCCGATCGTGTCGCCCCAGCGCGCGAGCAGCATGCCCGCCACGGGCCGGAAGACGAAGCCGACCGCGTAGGTGGCGAGGGCCGCCAGCGTGCCGGCGGCGGCGCTCGCGGCCGGGAAGAACAGCGGGGCGAACACGAGCGCGGTGGCCGTGCCGTAGATGTAGAAGTCGTACCACTCCAGCACGGTGCCGATGAGGTTCGCCGCCACGGCTCGGCGTCTGGCTCGCGAGGTCGTTTCCGGGTGCAGAGCCGGTGAGGTGTGGGTCAACGGTGACCGCCTTCGACGTCGGGTTACGGGACAGAGCGGGAAAGGTCAGGGGCGCGGGGAATCGACGATGGCGCCCGCGTCGCGCAGCGCACGGCGCAGCTCCTCGACCGGAACGTCGCGGGTGCCGACGTCCTCGCCGGCCGCGATGGCCGCGGCGGTGCCCGCCGCCTGCCCCGTCGCCATCGCCGTGCCCATGTGCCGGGTGGCGCCCATCGCGCGCCCGGTGGCGGACAGGCACCGGCCCGCCACCAGCAGGCCCTCGGTCCCGCGCGGGACGAGACACCGGTACGGGACCGAGAACGGCGCGGGCGGTTCGAGGAGAACCAGTCCGGTCCCCGTGGTGTCGTGCACGTCCAGGGGGCCACCGGCCTGGGCGATCGCGTCGGCGAACTGGCGCCCTTCGAGGACATCGTCCTCGGTCAGCGTGTACTCGCCCTCGACCCGCCAGGTCTCGCGCACGCCGATCCAGGGCGCCAGGGCGGCGAGGTACGACCGTTCGAACCCCGGTACGGAGGTCCGCAGGAACTCGACGACCGCCCGGATCTGCGTGCGCCCGATCCGCTCGGCGGCGGTGAGGTCCCGGCTGTCGGAGCCGTCGAGCCCGGTCACCCGGGTCATCAGGACGAACGCGTCGGATCCTTCAGGCGAGCTGACCAGGGAAAGCAGCTCCTGCTTGAGTGCGCCGGCCGCCACGCCGGCCACCGCGAGCCGCCGCTTCTCCTCGCGCGGCAGGGCACGGAAGCGGGCGACGTCGACGTTCGACAGCCTCGCCATGAGCGTCATCGGCTGGCGGTCCCGCCGGTCCTCGACCCGGTTCTGCGTCCGGCACCCCGCCCGGCGGCCGACGACCGCGTTCGCGGTGGCGTCGACCACCACCTTCGCCCGGATCGCGCGGCGGGCGTACTGGTCCTGCGTGACGACTCCGCGGACCGTGGCGCCCTCCCGGAGCGGGTCGACCACCTGGGTGTGCAGCCGCAGCCCGGCGCCGCTTTCGGCGAACACGTCGTCGAGGACGAACTTGAGCACCTCCGGGTCGAACGGGAAGGTCCGCACCTTGACCGGGTTCCGGCTCGCCTCGGCGAGGACGTACGGGGTGAACGCCTTCGCACCCCCGGCTTCGACGAGGCGCTCGGTGATCTCGTGGCCGATGCCGCCGCCGACCCGCACGTCCCGCCAGTAGAAGCCCATGAAGCTGGCGACCATCGCGCCGGTCGCCGTGCCGCCGAGGAACGGCGCCTGCTCGACGAGCACGGTCCGGGCCCCCGACCGGGCCGCGGCGACGGCCGCGCAGAACCCGGCCGGACCACCGCCCGCGACGGCGACGTCCACCGACCGGTCGACCTCGATCGTCTCGCCGGGCAGGGCGATCGAGTCACCCTCCGTCGTGTGCAGCAGCTGCAACGCTCCTCCTCGTCCGGTGCCGGAAGTCCTGCCGGGAACCGTGCCTCGCCGGGGCCCGGGGGCGGCCCGCGTTCCGCATTGCAGAACGGCAAGGCGCTGACCAGTTATGATGGGAGCCGGCGAAGTTCGGAGGTGAAGCGAATGGGACGCGCGCCGAACTATCCGCTGAAATCGGTGGATCACGCGCTGCAGGTGCTCGCGACGCTGCAGACCGGCGCGACGGTGACGGTCGGCGACGTCGCGCAGCTGCTGGGGATCGGCCGCTCGAGCGCGCACCGGGTGCTGAGCGCGCTCGTGCACCGGGACTTCGCCGAGCAAGGGGTAACCCGTGAATACCGCGCGGGCCACCGCCTGCCGGTGCGGCGTCCGGGCGGCGACCCGCTGAGCCGGCTGCGGGCCTCGGCGGCGCCCGCGATGAAGGACCTCGCGGAAAAGACGGGCGAAACGGTGTTCCTGCAGGTGCTGCGCGGCCGCGACGTGCACTTCATCGCCACGGTCGAGTCCCGGCAGGCCGTTCGCGTCGGTGACCGGACCGGCCTGGTCCTGCCCGCTCACATGGTCTCCGGCGGCCGCGCCATGCTCGCCACCATGAGCGACGAAGACGTCATCGCGCTCCACAGCGGATCACGGCTGGCCGCGGACCCCCGGAGCCTGCGCCGGACCCTGGACGACGTGCGGGCCAAGGGGTTCGGCACCAACGTCACCGAGACCAGGTCCGGGTTCGTCGCGCTGGGCGTGGCGGTGGGTGGAACCGAGGACCACGCGCGTTCCGCGGTTTCCCTGGGTGTCCCGGAGTTCCGGTACGCGCCGAACCGGCTGCCGGCGTACCTGACGGCCCTGCGCCACGCGGCGGCGGCGATCGAGACGGCGGACTCGCCGCGCACCCGGCTCGCCGGACCCGGCAATCGTGGTCGGCAAGGTACGCGTCCTCGAGATCAGCGGTAATCTGGCGCCCCATGCCGGAATCCCGCCAGTCCTCCCCGCCGCCCGCGAAACCGGGAGGCGCGACGCCTCGGGGTGGGGGCTGGCTGCCGCACGGCTTTCACCTCGGTACCCACTCCCACCCCGATGGCCAGCTCGTCTACGCGGCCGCCGGGGCGTTGGCGACCACCACCGCGCGGGGGACCTGGGTGGCCCCCGCCAGCCGGGTCACCTGGACGCCTCCCGGGTTCGACCACTCCCACCGCTTCTACGGCCGGACCGATGCCCGGCTCGTGGCCATCCCGGCCGACGAGTGCGGTGGCCTCGTCGCGCACCCCAGCGTCTTCGCCGTCAGTCCGCTGCTGCGCGAGGCCCTGCTCACCCTGACCGGCCGGAGCGGCCGGTCTCCCGAGGTCGAGAAACGACTGCGCGCCGTGGTGGTCGACGAGCTCCGTGAGACGCCCCAACAGTCGCTGCACCTGCCCGAACCGCGCGATGACCGGCTGCGCGTCGTCACCGATCTGCTGCGGGCCGATCCCGGGCGGCCCACGACGCTGGCGGCGCTCGGGCGCGTCGCGGGGGCGAGCGAGCGCACCCTCAGCCGCCTGTTCCACGCCGATCTCGGGATGAGTTTTCACCGGTGGCGCACCATCCTGCGCATCCACCACGCCCTCGTGCACCTCACCGACGGGCAGTCCGTCACCGACACCGCGGTCGCGTGCGGGTGGTCCAATCCGTCGACCTTCATCGAAGCGTTCAGCGCCGTCGTCGGCCAGACGCCGGGGCGCTACCAGGCCGGCCTTCAGGACCAGCACGGCTGACCGGCGCAAGGTGGCGGCTTTCCGTCATCCGGTGTCCGGATCCCGGTGGTCGGCACTCGTTCGCGAGTCCACTGTGGTCCCATGACCAAGACAGACGAGAACACCACCGTGGTCGTCGTGGGCGGCGGAGTCGCCGGTCTCGCGCTCGGGAACTTCCTCCTGCGCAGCGGGATCGGCTGCACGGTCCTGGAGAAGCACAGCCGTGAGCACGTCGAAACCCGCCAGCGGGCGGGGTCCCTCGACGCTCGGGGGGTGCGCGTGCTGCGGGCGTGGGGGCTGGGCGAGGTCGTCGAGGGCGGCATCGGCCACGACTCCGGCGATGCCGGGATGCCGCTGCTCATCGACGGGGAAAAGCGGCTGTGGAAAAGCTTCGAGGACGACGCCGACGACGCCGACGGCGCGTTCTGCCCCCAGCAGGTCGTCGTCCGGAACCTCGTCAAGGCCTTCCTCCGCGACGGCGGCGACCTGCGCTTCGAAGCGGAAGACGTGGCGCTGGAAGGACTCGGCACCGAACGTCCCGTGGTGCGCTATCGGGACGCCACGGGTGCGGCAAGGGTCATCGGCTGTGCCTTCGTCGCCGGCGCCGACGGCTACCACGGCGTCAGCCGGACGGCCGTTCCCGCCGACGAGCTCACCTGCCACACCCACGAGTTCGGGTACGCGTGGCTGACCGTCATGGCGGGAGTGCCGGCGGATCCGCCGGCCGTGCTGGCGGTGCACTCCCGCGGCTTCGCGGCGCGGATCACCCGCGGCCCGGAGGCGAGCCGGCTCTACCTGCAGTGCCCGCTGACCGACACCGTCGACCAGTGGCCGGACGAGCGCGTCTGGACCGAGCTGGGTACCCGGTTCGGAGAGCCCGTGGCGCCGGGGCCGATCTCGAGCAAGCAGGTCGTGCCGTTGCGCGGCGTGGTTTTCAGTCCCCTGCGCCACGGCCGGCTCTTCCTCCTCGGAGATGCCGCCCACCTCATTTCCCCGATGAGCGCGGAGGGGATGAGCCTCGCCCTCCACGGCGCCGAGACGTTGGCCCGGGCGGTCGTCCGCCAGGTCGAGAAGGACGATCCGAGCCTGCTCGACAGCTACTCCGACACCTGCCTCGGCCACACGTGGGAGCGTCAGGCCGCCGCGGTCCGGATGACCGAGACGATGCACGACGCCGGTGATGCTTCCTACGAAGGGGAGTTCCGCAGGCAGATCGCCCGGCAGAACCTGGAAACGATGCTGGAGCCGGCTGTTTCCGGCTGACCGGCGGGGCCGGCGCCCGCGAACACCGCGCGGGCGCCGGCCCAAGTTCCGCCGACTGACTCTTGACGCCCGGCCGGTGAGCGCCCACAATTCAAACGTACGACAGAATGTTAGCGCTAACATTAGGCCTGGTTTCGACGACGAAGTCGGAGAGATGCCAATGAAGCCGCATTGCCGGACCGCTTCCCGATATCGGGCTGAGTGGCGGAATCCTCGCGCAAGAGCGCGCGTCGGCGCCCGTTTTGTCCCGAAATAACCCTCTTTCACCGGAACCACTCGTGCCGCGCCGTGCGCGCACGGGTGTCGAAGCTACGCGCCGCCGGGTCCGTGCGCTCCGGCGGGCCCGGTTCTGCTTTCGTTCGAAGATTTGCCAGCTGTTCTCACTGCAACGGAGGAATCGAATATGACTCCACGGCCCAAGAATCGCCGTTTGCGGACGATTTCCCGGATCGCCGCCGCGGTGGTCACCCTCGCCGGGGGACTGGTCGCCGCCACCGGTACCTCGCAGGCCGCCACGCAGGGGCCGTGCGACATCTACGCGAGCGGAGGTACGCCCTGCGTGGCCGCGCACAGCACCACTCGCGCGCTCTACGGCGCCTACACCGGCCCGCTCTACCAAGTCCGGCGGGCGTCGGACAACGGCACCCGTGACATCGGCCCGCTCAGCGCGGGCGGGGTCGCGAACGCCGCCGCCCAGGACTCCTTCTGCGCCGGCACCACCTGTCTCATCACCGTCATCTACGACCAGAGCGGCCGGAACAACCGGCTTACCCAGGCGCCTCCCGGCGGGTTCAACGGTCCGGCCGCCGGCGGCTACGACAACCTCGCGAACGCGACCGCGGCTCCCATCACCGTCGGCGGCCACAAGGCCTACGGCGTCTACGTCGCGCCCGGAACGGGCTACCGCAACAACAACACGAACGGCGTCGCCACCGGTGACCAGCCGGAGGGCATGTACTCCGTCTTCGACGGCACGCACTTCAACGGCGGCTGCTGCTTCGACTACGGCAACGCCGAGCGCAACAGCCGGGACAACGGCAACGGCACCATGGAGGCCATCTACTTCGGCAACATCAAGGTCTGGGGCTACGGCAGCGGGAACGGCCCGTGGATCATGGCCGACCTCGAAAACGGCCTGTTCTCCGGGATCAACCCCGGCTACAACGCCAACGACCCGTCCATCAGCCACCGGTTCCTGACGGCGATCGTCAAGGGCGAGCCCAACCACTGGGCGATCCGGGGCGGCAACGCGCAGTCGGGCGGCGTGTCGACGTTCTACAACGGGGCCCGGCCCAACGCCTCGGGGTACAACCCGATGAAGAAGGAAGGCGCGATCATCCTGGGCATCGGCGGCGACAACAGCGTCGGCGCCCGCGGCACCTTCTACGAGGGCGTGATGACGTCCGGCTACCCGTCGGACGCCACCGAGAACGCCGTGCAGGCCAACATCACCGCGGCGGGCTACAGCGTCGGCGGTGGGGGCAGCGGGCTGACCCCCGGCTCGACCGTGTCCCTGCGCGCGACCACGGCGTGCTGCACGGACCGGTACATCCACCACACCGGCGCCGCGGTGGACACCGCGGTGGTCACCAATGCGACGTCCACCACGGAGAAAGGCAATGCGTCCTGGATCGTGCGCGCCGGGCTCGGCAACGCGTCGTGCGTGTCGTTCGAATCCAAGAACACCGCCGGGCAGTACCTGCGGCACCAGAACTTCCAGCTGTACCTCAACGCGAACGACGGGAGTTCGCTGTTCGCCCAGGACGCGACGTTCTGTCCCGAAGCCGGCCGCAACGGCCAGGGCACCTCGCTGAGGTCGGCGAACTACGCCGACCGGTACGTCCGCCACTACGCCAACGTGGGGTACATCGCCAGCAACGGCGGGGCCAACACGTTCGACAACGCCACCTCGTACAACGACGACGTGAGCTGGCTGGTCAGCTCACCCTGGACTCCTTGACCCACCGGGCCGGGGGCCGTGGCCCCCGGCCCGCCGGTCACCGCGTGAAGGTGAACCAGTTGATGTTCACGAAGTCCGCCGAGCCGCCGCCGAAGGTCAGGTAGACGTCGTGCACGCCCGTCGCGGACCCGACGATGTTCGCCGGCACCGTCTGCCAGTTCTGCCAGCCGCCGTTGTTCCCGAAGTCGATCTCCGCGAGCACCGGGCCCGACGTGCTGTCCAGGCGGGCCAGGATCGCGCCGCTCACGCCGGCCGCCGCGCCGGAGGCCAGGCGGGCCACGAACTGGCGCGGCGAGCTCGACCCGAAGTCGAGGCCGCTGTACTTCAGCCAGTCACCCCCCGCGATCCAGCCGACGTCGGTGCCGCCGCCGGTGTCGCTGCACCCTTCGTTCTGCGTGCCGCTCTGCGCGCTGTAGGACTCCGCTTGGATCGTCGAGTAAGCGCTCGTGCCGCCGGGACCGGGTCCGGTGCCGCCGCCCGCGCCCGGGCCGAGCGCCACCGTCCAGGACGTCGGCGCCGGGTCCTGGAGGTGGCCGTCGACCGGCTGGGCGCCCGTCGGGCCGACGTCGTCGTACGGGAAGGCGTAGCCGATCGACGCGTGCTGGTGGACCAGGCGCGCGTAGTGGTTCGTCGTCGGGTCCCGGTAGTACTGGGAAGGCGGGACGCCGTCGGGCTGGTTGTTCCCGCCCGAGACCAGCAGGCTGCTGCGGTTGAGCGCGGCGGCGAGACGCGCGGCGATGGCGCCGCGCGCGTCCCCGCCGGAGTTGTACAGCGGCCCGCTCGCGCAGCCGAAGATGTCGATCGCGCTGGGCTTGGTGAACGGGACGCCGTTGGTGTTCAGGCCGGCGAACACGATCGTGTCCCCGCTGACCGTGCCCGTGTACGAGCCGATGGCGCCCTGGCCGTTGATCGTCAGCGGCGTGGTGCGGTAGTGGTCCCACACGGCGTTGAGGTAGCCGGTCCAGTAGCCGCCGAAGTCGGTGGGGGAGTGGCCGGGCGCGAGCACCCGCACCAGCTTGCCGGACGCGTCGGTGACGACCAGCCGGTCCCACGGCGCCCCGTCGGTGTTGTGCTGGGCGCGCAGCCCGTCCGCGATGGCGCCGAGCGCGCCGTCCGGCAGCGGGCTGACCGACTGCGCCCCGGCCGCTCCCGTCGTCGCCATCGACACCGGCAGCGCCACCATGTCGACGTAGCTGATGTTGGCGTAGAGGTTCGCGCTGTTGTAGGTGAACTCGCAGAACGTCCAGTTCGTCTGCCAGTTGGGGTCCGAGCCGGTCAAGGCGGGCTGCACCAGGCCGGGGCCCGGGTTGACGAAGAACTGGAGCTTCTTGTCCGCCGAGAACCACACCCGGCCGCCGATGATGTAGTCGTTCAGCAGCACCGTGACCTGCGACCCCGAGCCGCCCAGCGGGATGGCGTAGTCGGGGATCGGGGTCACCGGTGAGGACGGGTTGGACAGCCGCTGGAACTGGCCGTTGGCGGTGACGAAGCCGGGCCGGCCGGAGGTGTCCGCGCCGCTGATGTAGGCGTAGACGGTTCCGCTGCCCGAGTTGTTCTTCAGCGTCAACGGCAGGGCCGCCGCGGCCCGCGCTCTCGGCGCGGTGACGGCAGACCACAGTGGCGCGCTGGTCACGGCGGCGGCGAGGCCGGCGGTGACGAAGGTACGCCTGGACAACATGGCGCCTCCTCGGGGAGGGCGGCGACGTGCGTGGCGGCGGCACGCGTCCGCGGGGTGGGGGTCGCCGAACGCTAGGTACCTGGTGCGGGCGTGGTCAACACCGCCGGGGGAGATGGGGTACGGGCGGCCGCCGAGCCTGCCCTCCCGTACAGGTGCGGCATTCGGAGCAACGCGATTCTTTTCCGCACCGTAATGCCCGCCCGGACCACGAAAGACGCAATTCGGGAGATGCTTGCTGCTCCGTTCGTGCAGTACTCATCCCAGGACCGATCAACTTAGGTTGTCACCGGCAGCGACCTTTTCCGCTAGCCGTACCACGACCGCGGCCGGTTAGCTGATCACGGGAGCACCGCGCCGGCGGTGCGTCCGAGGAAGGGGAAAACAGATGAGCGAGCCCGGGAACGCCGAGCCGGATTCTCCCCCTGCCACGCCGCCCTGAGCGGGCGCGACCGAAGACCCGGCGGGAGCACTCCCCCCTCCCGCCTGCGAGGTACGACGTCCGGTGCACCCAGCCCCCAGTACGGTGCGCCGGACGTCGTGCCGCAGGCACGAAGAAGAAGCGAGATCGTCCACAAGAGACGGAAGACGGGTCAGGCGCCGACCACGGCGGCGGCCTCGAGGTGACGACGGGCGCTCGCGGCCAGCTCGTCGATGTTGCGGTCCAGCAGCACCTTCAGGTAGCCCGGGCCGATGCCGAAGTCGTCGAAGCCGGTGACCAGGGACCGCAGCTTCTCGATCCGCACGTCGCCGCGCTTGGCCGGCATGTCGACCAGCTTGCGCTCGGCCCGCGTGCCGAGGCGCTCCTCCAGCCCGTCGACGATGTCCTCGATGGCTTCGGAGCGGCCCGACGCCACGTTGACGACCTCGTCGCGGATGCCCTGGCCGAGCAGCGAGTCGATCATCCGCATCATGTCGCCGACGTCGAGCAGGTCCCGGGACACGCCGGAGTGCAGCGTGACCGAGCCCGAGAGCACCTGGCGCGTCAGGGACGGCAGCAGCTGGTGCGACGCCTGGCCCGGCCCGACGATGTGCGACAGCCGCAGGACGAGCCACCGCGCCCCGGAGAGCGCGCAGACGTGTTCGAGGCACAGCTTGTGCCGGCCGTAGGGCGTGAGCGGGAAGACCGCGCCGCCCTCGCTGCCGACCGACTGGTCGGCGCCGTACATGCCGGTCGAGGCGGTGGACAGGAAGATCACCGTGCGGCCGGCGGCCCGGCAGCGGTCGATCACGTCGTAGACGAGCGTGGACTCGCGCTGGAACGCGGACACGTCGTCGACGAGCACCGTCGAGACGCCCGCCGCGATGAGGGTGACGTCCGGGTACCGGTCGCCGAAGTGCTGCCGGGTGTGGTGCGCGATGAAGCCGTTCCCGATGATCTCCATCAGCGGGCCACCGTCCGGTCGTCGGCCACCCCGGCCGCGTTCGAGAAGACCTCGTCGGCGAGCCGCGCGGTGTCCACGGAAGAGGCGAGCCAGGCCGCCTCGGAGTCGTCGCGCCCGGCCAGCGCGGCGACGGCGAACGAGCGCAGCGACAGCTCGAACTGGTGCGCCGGGGGAAGCCAGATCTCCTCGACGTGGTCCTGTTCTTCGATGCGCAGCACCGGTTGCCGGCCCGGCGGCGGCGTGAAGGCACGGTCCAGCGAGAGCGCGGCGGCGCTGCCCCAGAGCTCGTAGCGCGAGCGGTAGCTGTGCTGGAACCCGAAGTCGAGGGACGCGGTGACGCCGCTCGCCGAGGTGAGCAGCGCATGCCCGGCGACGTCCACGCCGCCTTCGTCGAACCGCAGGGTGGCGCCGGTGACCCGGAGGTCGGGGCCCAGCAGGAAGAGGGCCGCGCGCAGCGGGTAGACGCCGACGTCGAGCAGCGCCCCGCCGCCGAGCGCCGGCTGGTAGCGGATGTCGTCGGCGGGCAGCGGCGGGATGCCGAACGACGCGGTGAACGTCCGCAGGTCGCCGAGGCGCCCGGCGTCGAGCAGGTCGCGCACCCGCGTGTGCTGGGGGTGGTGGATGAACGTGAAGTTCTCGCGCAGCACCAGGTTCTGCTTCGTGGCGAGCGCGGCCAGGCCCTGGGCCTGTTCGAGGTTGAGCGTGAGCGGCTTCTCGCACAGCACGTGCTTCCCGGCCAGCAAGGCTTTCCTGGCCCACTCGTGGTGCAGGCTGGTCGGCAGGGAGACGTACACGGCGTCGACGTCGGAGCGCTCCAGCAGCTCGTCGTAGGTCGTCGCGGTGGCGTGGAAGCGCGCGGCGAACTCCGCGGCCTTCTCCGGCGAGCGGGCCGCGACGGCGGTCAGCGCAAGCTCCGCCACCGCGGCCGCGGCGGGCAGCGTGCGCCGCGCGGCGATCGACGAGCAGCCCAGCGCGCCGAGCCGCAGGGCCCGGCTCACCGCAGCCCCCGCAGGCACGCGATCAGGCTGCGGGCCTGCACGTTGACGTAGTGGCTGTGCCGCAGCAGCTCGTTGAGCTGGTTGAGGGTGAGCCACCGGAAGTCGGCCAGGCCGGCGTCCGGGAAGTCCTCGGGCACCTCGATGATCTGGTAGTCGCTGTACGCGTGGTGGAACCGGCCGCCTTCTTCGGAAAGCTGGGCGGAGAAGAGCACTTGGTCTTCGCGTCTGCCCAGCACCATGTCGAGGAACGGCGGGCGGTCCGCGGCCGGCGTGACCACGTAGTTGTCCGGGGTGCACTGCACGGTCGGGGCCAGCTCCACCACGTCGAGGTAACCGGGCTCGACCCGCGCGTTGAGCAGGGCGTGCAGCACCCCGTCGACGCGTTTCACCAGCAGGGCCACCACCCCCGCGCCGTGCGGCCGGACCAGCGGCTGGGTCCACTGCGCGACTTCGCGCCCGTTGGTGGTGATGTCGACGGCGATGATGCTGAAGTACAGGCCGAGCTCGTGCGAGATCTCGGCCGGGGTCCGGACCCAGTTCGCGACCTCGCCCAGCGGGAGCGGGCTGGTGCGCACGACGTGCTGGGCCTGGCGCGAGGTGATCCAGCTGAGCACCTCGGTGCGGGTGTGCAGGCTGCCGGTGGGCTGGGCCGAGGAACGCGCGATCGCCGCGGCGAGGTCGCTCACGGCGTCGGCTTCGTGGCCTTCGAGCCCGCCCGGCATGCAGGACAGCACCGTGCGGGCGTCCATGTTCACCAGGTTGTCGTGCCGGAGCAGCTCGTGCAGCTGGCCGAGGGTGAGCCAGCGGAAGTCGTCGGGCAGGTCGTCCTCACCGGCGAACTCCGCGGCTTCGACGATCATGTTCCGGTTGCGCTTGCGGTAGAACCAGGAACCCTGTTCCGACTGCAGGACGTCGGCGAGCACGGTTTCCGGGTCCGGGTCGCGGAAGTGGTCGAGGTAGGGGACCGGCCGCCCGCCGTGCACGCGGGTGTAGTTGCTCTTGGTCGCCTGGACCGTCGGCGAGACCTGGACGCCGTTGACGTTGCCCGGCTCGGACTTCGCCTGCATCAGGCAGTGCAGGACGCCGTCGATCTCCTTGACGAGAATGCCCAGGATCCCGATTTCCGGCTGGTTGATGATCGGCTGCGACCAGTGCGTCACCGGGCCGTGGTCGGTGTCGACCTCGAGCCCCTCGACGCCGAAGAAGCGGCCGCTTTCGTGCCGCAGGTTCCCGGAGCCGGGGTCGAAACCCCACTGCCGGAGCTGGCCGAACTCGATCCGGCGGACCTCGTGGCGGTGGGCGAGGTTGCGGTCCTCGATCCACTTGGCCACCACGGCGTTCGGCGTCGCGACGCCGTCGGTTGCGGCCGCGGACTTGGCGAGCCGGTGTGGCAACGTCACGTCCGGTTTGCGGAGCAAGCCGGTTCCAGTGTGACGCTCCATGGATTTTCACCTCGCGTGGCCGGCGGACGGGATGTCCTAGTTGTAGCGAGGAGAAACTAGGAGGAATGCTGGTCTTTGGCCGGCCGCCGCGGTGACACTAGGCGATTCACCGGATTTCCTGTGCACGCCCGGGTCGGCGCTGCCGGCCGACCTAGGGTGACCGGCGTGGACGTCTCCGCCGGGCATGTCGCCTTCTTCGGTTTTCCGGGCTTCGGTCACCTCCGGCCGACGCTGCCGGTCGTGCGCGAGCTGCTTTCGCGCGGGCACGACGTGTCGTACGTGGTCGCCGAGCGGTTCGCCGGCGTCGTCGCGGAGACGGGCGCGAGAGTGGTGACCTACCCGTCGGTGTTCCCGGAGTCGATGCCGGACGTGCACACCGCCGACGACCTCGCCGAGGTCCTCGCGCACTACCTCGACGAGGCCTACGCCCCGCTCGCCACCGCGTGGCCGGAGTTCGCGGACCGCCCGGTCGACCTCGTGGTCCAGGACGTGCTGAGCACCGATGTCGGCACGCTGGTCGCGCGGCGCGCCGGCTGCGGTGTCGTCCGCCTGTTCGCCGGCTTCGGCGGCAACGACGAGGTTCCCCTCAACGGCAGCGAGACCGAACTCGACGGCCCGCCGCTCGATCCCGCCCACCCCGCGCTCGCGGCGTGCGGCGAGCGCATCACGGCCCTGCTCGGGAAGTTCGGCCTGGACACCCCGCCGGAGTTCCCGCCCGGGGGCGGCGAGGTCGTGGCGAACCTCGTGTTCGTGCCCCGCGCCTTCCAGCCCCGCCCGGAGTGCTTCGGCGACGAGTTCGTCTTCGTCGGCCCGACGGGCGACGACGGCGCGGCCGCCGACGGCTGGGCCGCGCCCGCCGAAGACGTCCCGGTCGTCCTGGTGTCGCTGGGCACCTCCTCCAACAGCAACCCCGGGTTCTTCACCGCCTGCGGGCAGGCGTTCGCGGGCACCGGCTGGCGGGTCGTGATGACGACCGCCGGGCACGTCGGCGACGACGTCGCGGCGGCCATGCCGGACAACGTCGAGCTGCACTCCTGGCTCGACCACCGCGCGGTCCTGCCGCACACCGACGTCGTCGTCTGCCAGGCGGGGACGGGGTCCCTGATGGACGCGTTCGGCCACGGCGTCCCCGTGGTCGCCGTGCCGCAGCGGCCGGAGGCGCGGGTGACGGCGCAGCAGGTCGAGCGGCTGGGCCTGGGTCGCGCGCTGCTCGGCGACGTGACGGGAGGCGACGTGCGCGACGCCGTCCTGACCGTCGCCGCCGACGCGGCCGTGGCGGCCGAGGTCGCGCGGATGCGGGCCGCCATCAAGGCGTCCGGGGGCGCGAAGAAGGCGGCAGACGTGCTCGAACGCGCCGTGCGGTCCACCGACGGAGAAAAGGCATGAGCGACGACGACAAGCTGCGCGGGTACCTCAAGAAGGTCACCGCGGACCTCTACCGGACGCGCGAGCGGCTGCGCGACGCGGAGGACCGGGAGCACGAGCCGATCGCGATCGTGGGGATGAGCTGCCGGTTCCCCGGCGGCGTCCGGTCGCCGGAGGACCTCTGGGACGTCGTGGCTTCGGGCCGCGACGCGATCTCGGGGTTCCCCGTCAACCGCGGCTGGGACCTCGACGCGCTCTACGACCCGGACCCGGAGCGCGCCGGGAAGTGCTACACCCGCCACGGCGGTTTCCTGCACGACGCGGACGAGTTCGACCCGGAGTTCTTCGGCATCTCCCCGCGCGAGGCCCGGACGATCGACCCGCAGCAGCGGCTGCTGCTCGAAACAGCCTGGGAAGCCTTCGAACGCGGCGGCATCGACCCGGCGTCGCTGCGCGGCAGCAGCACCGGCGTGTTCGCCGGGGTGATGTACAACGACTACGCCACGCGCCTGACCGACCTGCCCGCGAGCCTGGAAGGCTATGTGGGCAACGGAAGCGCGGCCAGCATCGCGTCCGGCCGGGTGGCCTACACCTTCGGGCTCGAAGGCCCGGCGGTCACCGTCGACACCGCCTGTTCGTCGTCGCTCGTCGCGCTGCACTGGGCCGCGCAGGCGCTGCGGCGCGGCGACTGCTCGCTGGCGCTCGCCGGTGGCGTCGCGGTGATGTCGACGCCGGTGACGTTCATCGGCTTCAGCCGGCAGCGCGGCCTTTCCCCGGACGGCCGGTGCCGCTCGTACGCCGACGCCGCCGACGGCACGGGCTGGGGTGAAGGCGCCGGTTTCCTCTTGCTGGAACGGCTTTCCGACGCGCGGCGCAACGGCCACCCGGTGCTGGCGGTCGTGCGCGGCTCGGCCGTCAACTCCGACGGCGCGAGCAGCGGGCTCACCGCACCGAACGGGCCTTCGCAGCAGCGCGTCATCCGCGCCGCGCTCGCCGACGCGGGGCTGTCCGCCGCGGACGTCGACGTCGTCGAGGGCCACGGCACCGGAACCACGCTGGGCGACCCGATCGAAGCGCAGGCGCTGCTGGCGACGTACGGCCGCGAACGCGCGGGCGGGGCACCGCTGTGGCTGGGCTCGGCGAAGTCGAACTTCGGCCACACGCAGGCCGCGGCCGGCGTCGGCGGCGTGATCAAGATGGTGATGGCGCTGCGCAACGAGCTGCTGCCGCGCACCCTGCACGCCGAGGTCCCGTCGTCCAAAGTGGACTGGGACGCGGGTGAGGTCGAGCTGCTGCAGGAGGCCGTCGCGTGGCCGGCGGGCGAGCGGCCGCGCCGGGCCGGGGTCTCGTCCTTCGGCGTGAGCGGCACCAACGCGCACACGATCATCGAGCAGGCCCCTGAACCCGAGCCCGTCGAAGAGGCCGGCTCGGCGGGACTGGTTCCCGCCGTTCTGTCGGCGAAGAGTCCCGAGGCGCTGCGCGAGCAAGCCGCCCGGCTCTTGTCGCATGGGGACGATCGTCGGCCGGTCGACGTCGCGTACTCGCTGGCCACCACGCGGGCCGCGTTCGAGCACCGCGCCGTCGTGCTCGCGGAAACGGCCGAGGAGCTGCGCGAAGGACTCGTCGAGCTGGCCGAAGGACGGGCGCCCGTCGGCGAAACCCGCCCGGGCAAGACGGCTTACGTCTTCGCGGGCCAAGGTGCGCAGCAGCCCGGTATGGGGCGTGAGCTGTACGCGGCCTTCCCCGTCTTCGCCGAAGCCTTCGACGAGGTCTGCGCGGGCTTCCCCGGACTGCGCGAGCTGATCTTCGAACGTGCCGACCTGGACCGGACCGAGGTGACCCAGCCCGCCTTGTTCGCCGTGGAGGTCGCGCTCCACCGGCTGCTCGTCTCCTGGGGCCTGACCCCGGACTTCGTCCTGGGCCACTCGATCGGCGAGCTGGCCGCCGCGCACGTCGCCGGGGTGTTCGACCTCCCGGACGCGTGCCGCCTGGTCGCCGCGCGAGCGCGGCTCATGCAGTCCGTGGCCGCGGAGGGGGCGATGGCCGCCCTGCGCGCCACCGAGGACGAGGTCCGGCCGCTGCTGGGCGAGGGGGTCGCCATCGCGGCGATCAACGGGCCCGAGGCCGTGGTCGTTTCCGGGGACGCCGACGCCGTCGAGGAGATCGCCGCGCGGTTCGCCGGGTCGAAGCGGCTGCGCGTGAGCCACGCGTTCCACTCGCCGCACATGGACCCGATCCTGGACGCGTTCCGCGCGGTCGCGAAAACCGTCACCTACACGGCGCCGAAGATCCCCGTGGTCTCGAACGTGACCGGCGAGCCGGCGGACGTCGCCTCCGCGGAGTACTGGGTCGAGCACGTCCGCGCCACCGTCCGGTTCCACGACGGGATGCGCTGGCTCGCCGCGAACCGGGTGACCCGCTTCGTCACGCCCGGGCCCGGCGGCGCGGCCGCCGCGATGGCCGGGGACTGCGTGCCGGACGCGGTGGTGGTGCCGGTGCTGCGCCGGGACCGCGACGAGGTGCGCACCTTCACCGAAGCCGTCGGCCGGCTGCACGTCGCCGGGTTCAGTCCCGACTGGACGGCCGTGTTCTCCGGACGGGGCGCCCGGGTCGTGGACCTGCCGACCTACGCCTTCCAGAGGGAACGCTACTGGCTGGACGGGCAGCGGGCCGTCAAGCCGGTCGGTTCCCTGTACCGCGTCGAGCAGGTCCCGGCCACCGCCACCAGCCCGGCGGTCGACTGGCACGAGCTGGACCCGGCCGCGGACGTCCCGCCAGTGGTCTTCTTCCGGTGCGAGGCCGAAGGTGACCTCATCGAGGCCGCTCACCGCCTGACGCGGGAAGCCTTGAAGGTGCTGCAGAAGTGGCTGGCCGACGACCGCTACGCGAAGTCCGAGCTGGTGTTCGTCACCCGGGGGCTCGCCGGTGCCGCGGTGCGGGGCCTGGTCCGTTCCGCGCAGGCCGAACACCCCGGCCGGTTCGTGCTGGCCGATGCGGACGAACTGCCGTCCGCGTTCGCCATCGACGAGCCGGAAGCGACCTATTCCGGGGGCGAAGTCACCGTGCCCCGGCTCGTCGAGTCCACTTCGGACGAACCCGGCGTCCGTCTCGACGGAACCGTGCTCATCACCGGCGGGGCCGGCTCGCTCGGCGGCGCACTGGCCCGGCACCTGGTTCGCGCACACGATGTGCGCCGGCTCGTCCTCGTGAGCCGGCGCGGACCGGATGCGCCGGGCGCGCGGGACCTCGAGACGGAACTGGCCGCGGAAGGCGCCGAAGTCGTCCTCGCCGCTTGCGACGTCTCGGACCGGGCAGCCCTGGCCGGGCTGCTCGGCGAGGTCGGCCCGCTCGCCGCGGTGGTGCACGCGGCCGGGGTGCTCGACGACGGCGTCGTCTCCTCGCTGACCCCGGAGCGGCTCGACGCCGTCCTGCGGCCCAAGCTCGACGCGGCCTGGTACCTGCACGAGCTCACCGAAGGCCTGTCCGCGTTCGTCCTCTTCTCGTCCGCCGCCGGGGTCCTCGGCGGTGCCGGGCAGGGCAACTACGCGGCGGCCAACACGTTCCTCGACGCCCTCGCCGCGCACCGGCGCGAGCTCGGCCTGCCCGCGGTGTCGCTGGCCTGGGGCCCCTGGGTGCCCGACGGCGGGATGACCGGGCAGCTCACCGACGCCGACGTCGCCCGGATGCGCCAGGGCGGCGTGCGGCCGTTGCCCGCCCGCGACGCGCTGCGCTTGTTCGACCGCGCCCTCGCGAGCCCCGACGCGCTCGTCGTGCCGATCGACTTCGCCGCCGACGACCTGGACACCACCCGGCCGCTGCTCGGCGGGCTCGCCGGAGAACGGCCCGGCCCCGCCGCGCGGCTCGCCGGCGATCCCGCCGCCGCCCTGGACCTGGTCCGGGCCCAGGTGGCCGCGGTGCTCGGTCATGCGTCGACGGCGTCCGTGCGCGCGGACCGGCCCTTCGCCGACCTCGGCTTCGACTCGCTGACCGCGGTCGAGCTGCGCAACGCCCTCGGCCGCGAGACCGGACTGACCCTGCCTTCGACCCTCGTGTTCGACCACCCGACGCCGCGCGCGCTCGCCGAGCACCTCCTCGGCGCGTCCGATCTCAGGCCCGCGGAGACGAGCGATCGGGCCGCTGACGAGCCGATCGCGATCGTGGCGATGAGCTGCCGCTTCCCCGGCGGGGTCGGCACGCCCGAGCAGCTGTGGGAACTCCTCGAAAGCGGGCGGGACGTCATCGCGCCGTTCCCCGGCGACCGCGGCTGGGACCTCGACGCGCTCCACCACCCGGACCCCGACCACCCCGGCACCTGCTACACGCGGGAAGGCGGCTTCCTCGACGACGCGGCCGGGTTCGATCCGGAGTTCTTCGAGGTGTCGCCGCGCGAAGCCGTCGCCATGGATCCGCAGCAGCGGCTGCTGCTGGAGACGTCCTGGGAGGCGTTCGAGCGCGCGGGCATCGACCCGTCTGCGCTGCGCGGCAGCCGCACCGGCGTCTTCGCCGGGACCAACGGCCAGGACTACTCGTCCCTGCTGCGGGATTCAGCGGACGACGTCGCCGGGCACCTCGGCACCGGCAACGCGGCGAGCGTGCTCTCCGGCCGGGTCTCCTACACCTTCGGGCTCGAAGGCCCCGCCGTCACCGTCGACACGGCGTGCTCATCCTCGCTGGTCGCCCTGCACCTCGCGGCGCAGTCGCTGCGGTCCGGCGAGTGCTCGCTGGCGCTGGCCGGCGGGGTGACCGTGATGTCCACGCCGGCCGGGTTCGTGGAGTTCAGCCGGCAGCGCGGCCTGGCCGAGGACGGCCGCTGCAAGGCCTTCGGTGAGGCGGCCGACGGCACCGGCTGGTCGGAGGGCGCCGGGATCCTGCTGTTGGAACGGCTTTCCGATGCCCAGCGCAACGGCCGTCGCGTGCTCGCGGTGCTGCGCGGCTCGGCGGTGAACCAGGACGGCTCGAGCAACGGGCTCACCGCCCCGAACGGCCCCTCGCAGCAACGCGTAATCCTCGCCGCGCTCGCCGACGCCGGGCTCACGTCGTCCGAGGTGGACGCCGTCGAGGCGCACGGCACCGGCACCCGGCTCGGCGACCCGATCGAGGCCCAGGCGCTGCTCGCCACCTACGGGCAGGACCGTCCGGCGGATCGGCCGCTGTGGCTCGGCGCGATCAAGTCCAACCTCGGCCACACCCAGGCCGCCGCCGGGGTCGCCGGAGTGATCAAGATGGTCCTCTCGCTGAACCACGAGGTGCTGCCGCGCACGCTGCACGCCGACGTCCCGTCGGAGCGGGTCGACTGGACCGCCGGGCACGTCCGGCTGCTGACCGAGCCCGTCGCGTGGCCCGCCGCCGGACGGCCCCGCCGCGCCGCGGTGTCCGCGTTCGGCTTCAGCGGCACCAACGCCCACGTCGTGCTGGAGCAGGCCCCGGCGTCTCCGCCGATCGAGTCCACTGTGAACGAGTCGGCGCTGCCGCTGTGGCCGCTGTCCGGCCACACCGAGGCGGCGCTGTCCGCGCAGGCCGCCGCGCTGCTCCCGGCGGTGGAGCGCGGCCTCGACGGCATCGGTTCCGCGCTGGCCGCCCGGACCGCGTTCGACCACCGGGCCGTCCTGCTCGCTCCCGATCGGGACACCGCGTTGACGAACCTGCGGCTGCTGGCCGAGGGCGGCGAAGGCCCCGGTGCCGTCCGCGGTCGCGTCTCCGACGAAGGCCGCACGGCGTTCCTCTTCACCGGTCAGGGCGCCCAGCGCGCGGGGATGGGACTCGCGCTGCGCGACGAGTTCCCGGTGTTCGCCGACGCTTTCGATGCGGCCTGCGCGCGGTTCGACCTCCCGCTGCGCGAGGTGATCGCCGAGGGTGGCGAGCGGCTCGACCAGACCCGGTTCACCCAGCCCGCGCTGTTCGCGGTCGAGGTGGCGCTGTTCCGCCTGCTGGAGTCCTGGGGGCTGACCCCGGACTTCGTCATGGGCCACTCCATCGGTGAGCTCGCGGCCGCCCACGTGGCCGGCGTGCTGAGCCTGGACGACGCCTGCACGCTGGTCGCCGCGCGCGGCCGGCTCATGCAGGAGCTGCCGGCGACCGGCGCGATGGTGGCCGTGCGGGCGACCGAGGAGGAGGTCCGGCCGCTGCTCACCGCGTCGGTGGGGATCGCCGCCGTCAACGGTCCCGCGTCGGTCGTCGTGTCCGGTGTGGAGGACGACGTCCTCGGCATCGCCGCGCACTTCACCCGGCTGGGCCGGGAAACCAAGCGGCTGCGCACCAGCCACGCGTTCCACTCCCCGCTGATGGACCCGATGCTCGCGCGGTTCCGCGAGGTCGCCGCCGGACTGTCCTATGAGGACGCGAAGATCGGCATGGTCCCGGACGCCACCGATCCCGAGCACTGGGTCCGGCACGTGCGGGACACCGTCCGGTTCGCCGACGGTGTCAGCTGGCTGGCGTCCCGGGGGGTCACCCGGTTCGTCGAGCTGGGGCCGGACGCCGTTCTCTCGGCCATGGTGGGGGACTGCGTCGACGGCGACGTGTTCGTCACCGCGACCCAGCGCCGGAAGCGGCCGGACGTCGAGACCCTGCTGACCGCGGTGGCCGAGGCCCACGTGCACGGCTTCTCCCCGGACTGGACCGCGCTGCACCCGGCCGGGCGCCGGGTCGACCTGCCCACCTACCCCTTCCAGCGCCGACGCTTCTGGCCGAGCGCAGGGCGGCCCGGGGACGTCGCCACCGCCGGGCTCGCGGCCAGCCCCCACCCGTTCCTCGGCGCCACCGCCGAACTGGCCGGTTCCGCGGGCTTCCTCGGCACCGGCCGGCTCTCCCTGCGCACCCACCCCTGGCTCGCCGACCACGGCATCGGCGGTTCGGTGCTCTTCCCCGGGACGGCGTTCGTCGACCTCGCCGTCGACGCGGGCGACCGCGCCGGGTGCACCCAGCTCGAGGAGCTGACGCTCGGGGCGCCGCTGGTGCTGCCCGCGACCGGAGGCGTCCGGCTCCAGGTCCTGACCGGCGCACCGGACGAGTCCGGCGCGTGCTCCCTGACCATCCACTCGCGCGCCGAGGACGCGGCCCCCGACAGCCCGTGGACGCTGCACGCGAGCGGCGTGCTGACCCCGGCGGTCCCGGCGCGCGGCGACGACCTCACCGCGTGGCCGCCCGCGGGCGCGGAGCCGCTCGAGACGGACGGGCTCTACGACCGGCTCGCGGACAGCGGATTCGGGTACGGGCCCGTCTTCCAGGGCCTGCGGCGGGCGTGGTGGCACGGCGAAGACGTCTTCGCGGAGGTCGAGCTGCCCGAGGGTGCGGACGCGTCGGCGTTCGGGCTGCACCCGGCGCTGCTCGACGCGGTCCTGCACGCGGCGGCGTTCCTGCCGTTCGCGCCCGCGCCGAACGGCAGGCTGCCGTTCTCCTGGCGCGGGGTGTCGCTGCACGCCGAGGGCGCGCGCGGCCTGCGGGTACGGCTCACCAAGACCGGCGCCGAGTCCCTCGCGATCACGATCGCCGACTCCGCCGGCCGGGCCGTGGCGACGGTGGATTCCCTGGCCCTGCGGGAGTTCTCGCCGGACCAGCTCGTGGCCCGTCCGGACGCGCTGTACCGGCTCACCTGGCCCGTCCACGACGGTGACGTCGTCGACCCGTCGTGGACGGTGGCCGACTCGCTCGTCGACCTCACCGACATCCCGGACGTCGTCGTGGTGCCCTTCGCCACCCGGCCGGTGCGCGAGGCGACGCACGACGTGCTCGCCCTCGTCCAGGCCTGGCTCGCCGACGAGCGGTTCGCCGCGGCCAAGCTCGCACTGCTGACTTCCGGCGCGGTCGTCACCGAAGAAGGCGACGGCCCGGCCGATCCGGCCCTCGCCGCGGCCTGGGGCCTGGTGCGCTCGGCGCAGTCCGAGCACCCCGGCCGTTTCGCGCTGGTCGACGCCGGCGATCCGGCCGACGTCGCCGTCGCCCTGGCGACGGGGGAGAACCAAGTCGCGGTCCGCGCCGGCACGGCCCGGGTGGCGCGGCTGGCCAAGGCAGCGGAAGTCGACGCACTCGCCGTCCCGGCCGGAGACTGGCGGCTCGACATCGCCGATCGCGGCACCCTCGACGGGCTGACCGTCGTGCCCTGCCCCGAGTTCGCCGAGCCGGTCGCGCCGGGCGCGGTGCGGATCTCCGTGCGCGCCGCCGGCGTGAACTTCCGGGACGTGCTCAACACGCTCGGCATGTACCCGGGCCCGGCCACCTCGCCGGGGCTGGAGGGCGCCGGGGTCGTCACGGCGGTCGGCGCCGGCGTCACCCGGTTCGCGCCGGGCGACCGCGTGATGGGCATGTTCGGCGGCGCGTTCGGGCCGGTCGCGGAGGTCGACGAGCGCATGCTCTGCCGGCTGCCCGCCGGGCTGTCGTTCGCGCAGGGCGCTTCGGTGCCGGTGGTGTTCCTGACCGCGCTCTACGCCCTGACCGACCTCGGTGACGTGCAACCGGGCGAAACCGTGCTGGTCCACGCGGCGGCGGGCGGCGTCGGCATGGCCGCGGTGCAGCTCGCGCGGCAGCTCGGCGCCGAGGTCTACGGCACCGCGAGCGCCGGCAAGTGGGACACGCTGCGGGCTTCGGGCCTGGCGGACGACCACATCGCGTCGTCGCGGACGCTCGATTTCGAGGACGAGTTCCGCGCGGCGACCGGCGGACGCGGCGTCGACGTCGTGCTCGACTCGCTCGCCGGGGAGTTCGTGGACGCGTCCCTGCGGCTGCTGTCGCGGGGCGGCCGCTTCCTGGAGATGGGCAAGACCGACGTGCGCGACGCCGGGCGCGTCGCGGCCGAGCACCCGGGCGTCCGGTACCAGGCGTTCGACCTGGTCGAGGCCGGGTACGACCGGATCCGCGAGCTGTTCGACCGGCTGCTGGAGTGGTTCGAGGCCGGCGTGCTGACCCCGATCCCGGTCACCGCCTGGGACGTCCGGCGCGCGCCCGCGGCGTTCCGGCACGTGAGCCAGGCGAAGCACGTCGGCAAGGTCGTGCTGACCGTGCCCGCGCCGCTCGACCCGGACGGCACCGTGCTGATCACCGGCGGCACCGGCGGGCTCGGGCGCCTGCTGGCCCGGCACCTCGCAGGCTCCGGCGTCCGGCACCTGCTGCTGGCGAGCCGGCGCGGCCCGGCTGCCGAAGGGATCGGGGAACTGCAGGCCGAGCTGTCCTCGCTCGGCGCTGAGACTTCCGTCGTCGCGTGTGACGCGGCGGACCGGGAAGCGCTGGCGAAGCTGCTGGCCGACGTCCCGGCACAGCACCCGCTGACCGCCGTGGTGCACGCGGCCGGGGTGCTCGACGACGGGCTCGTCGGCGCGCTCACCCCGGACCGGCTGGACGCCGTAATGCGGCCGAAGGCCGCTGCGGCGGCGAACCTGGACGAGCTGACACGAGACCTCGATCTGTCCGCGTTCGTCCTGTTCTCATCGGCGGCGGGCGTCCTCGGGGCGCCGGGGCAGGGCAACTACGCGGCCGCAAACGCTTTCCTGGACGCGCTGGCCCGTCAACGGCGATCGGCGGGACGGCCGGCTCTGGCGCTGGCCTGGGGTCCGTGGCTGCCGACCGGCGGCATGACGGCCGGGCTGTCCGACGCCGACGTGCGCCGCATGGCGCGGTCCGGGCTGCCGCCGCTGCCCGCGGAGCAGGGCCTCGCGCTGTTCGACGCGGCGCTGGGCGCGCCCGACGCCGTGCTGGTGCCGATGCTGGTCGACGCGCGCGTGCTGGCCTCGGCGGACGTCCCGGAACAGCTGCGCGGAGTGGTCCGGACCGCCGTCCGGCGCCGTACGGCCGGCGCGGGAGCGGCGGAGGCCGACCTCCGTCAGCGGCTCGCCGGGACGTCCGGCGAAGACCGCGAGCAGGCGCTGCTGGAGCTGGTGTGCGCGCAGGTGGGCGCGGTGCTGGGCTACGGCGGCGCGGAGACCGTCGACCCGCTGAGGGTGTTCAAGGAGCTGGGTTTCGACTCGCTGACCGCGGTGGAACTGCGCAACCGCCTCAGCGCGGCGAGCGGGATCCGCCTGCCGGCGACGCTGATCTTCGACTACCCGACCCCGGCGGCGCTGGCCGGCTACGTGGGGGAGGAGCTGTTCCCGGAAACCCTCGAAGTCCCGTCGGAGGAGGCGGACGGGGAACAGGAGATCCGCGCGGCACTGGCGTCCATTCCGGTCGCGCGATTCCGCGAGGCGGGCTTGCTGGAGGCGGTGCTGAAGCTGCGCGACGGCGGACCGGCCCCGGAATCCCCCGACGACGACGCGTTCGGCGAGATGGCGGTCGACGACCTCGTGCGGCTGGCGCTCGGCGACGAATAGCTCCGCTCACAACGGAAAGCGGCCGTCCTGGTGACCCCCCGACCGGGACACCAGGACGGCCGCCGAGTTCCGCCGATGGCAGGATTTCAGGGTGTTCAGAGTCTTCAGGAAATGAAGAAGCGGCGCCGTCCGGCGGCCGTCGTCCTGCGGGAAGTGGCGCTGCGCACGAAGAACAGCAGACCCACGACGATGGTGACCCCGCCGCCGATCACGCCGATGGTGTGCTCTCCCGCGTTGATGATGATCGCGACCCCGCCCGCGACGAGAATCAGTCCCATGACGAGGGAAACGAAGGGACGTCCTTGTTCTTTGGCCATCGGAAACTCCTCGTGAAAAGTAGTCGGCGAAATCTCTTGTGATCGATTCAAGCACACGGCGATCAGCGTTGTGAGTCCTCGAAAGTCGTCTTCCGACCATCGAAAGTTGACGTTCTCCCGAGTTGCCGGTCGCGCCGGGTGCTGGGAAGATCACGCGGGTACGGGGGTTGCAACTTTGGTTGCGGTGACAAGCGACCTTGTGTACTAGCCCGGCGGTGGTGGCAGCCGGTTGACTCGTCCTCAGGTACTTCAGGATCGGATACGGAGCAGGCGCTTGATCACAGCACGAGATCTTACGAAGCGATACGGGGACACGACGGCCGTCAACGGCCTGTCGTTCGACATCAAGCCTGGCGTCGTGACCGGTTTCCTGGGGCCCAACGGCGCGGGCAAGTCGACCACGATGCGGATGATCCTCGGCCTGGACGCCCCCAGCGGCGGCTCGGTCACGGTCAACGGCAAGCCCTACCGGGACCTGCCCGCGCCGATGCGGGAGGTCGGGGCGCTGCTCGACGCGAAGGCCGTCCACGGCGCGCGCACGGCGTACCGGCACCTGCAGTGGGTGGCGCAGGCCGGCGGCATCCCGCGCAAGCGCGTGGACGAGGTGCTCGACACCGTCGGCCTCACCGACGTCGCGGGCAAGAAGGTCGGCAACTTCTCCCTCGGCATGTACCAGCGGCTCGGCATCGCGACCGCCCTGCTGGGCGACCCGCCGACGCTGCTGTTCGACGAGCCGGTCAACGGCCTCGACCCCGAGGGCATCTTCTGGATCAGGACCCTGATGCAGGACCTCGCCGCCGAAGGGCGGACGGTCTTCGTCTCGAGCCACCTGATGAACGAGATGGAAGAGACCGCCGCGCACGTCATCGTGATCGGCCGCGGCGAGCTCATCGCCGACATGCCGATCGCCGACTTCACCCAGCGCAGCGCGCGCAGCCACGTCCACGTGGTCTCGCCGCAGGCCACCGACCTCGCCGAAGCCCTCGAACGGGCGGGCGGCAAGGTGACGAAGCTGGACGACGGTTCGCTCAACGTCGTCGGCCTGGACGCGCCGGAGATCGGCGACCTCGCGCTGGAGCGCCGGCTCGGGCTGCACGAGCTCACGCCGGTCCGCGCCAGCCTGGAGGCCGCGTTCATGGACCTCACGAAGGACAGCGTGCAGTACCGCTCCCACAGCGGCGCGCCGGCGGAGGAGAAGGTACTCGAGACGGTGCGGGCGCTCGCGTCGGAAGGGACGGAATAACGTGACCACCGCAACGGCTTCGCTGCCGGAGACGAAGACCTCGCCCGGCATCGGCAACACGCTCGCCGCGGAGTGGACCAAGCTCAAGTCGGTCCGGTCGACCTGGCTCGTCGTCATCGCCGCGGCCGTCGTCAGCGTCGGGTTCTCCGTGCTGTTCAGCTTCCTGACCGAGCAGGACTACAAGAACCTGCCCGCCGGGCAGACGGCGGACTTCGACTCGGCCGGCACCAGCATGGTCGGGATGAACCTCGGCCTGATCCTCATTTCGGTGCTCGGCGTGCTCGCCGTGTCCGGTGAGTACTCGACCGGGATGATGCGCCTCACGCTGGCCATCACCCCGCACCGCGGCCGGGTCCTGATCTCGAAGGCCGTGGTCGTCGGGCTGCTGGCGTTCGTGCTCGGCACCCTGTTCGCGGCGGTGGCGTTCTTCGTCGGCCAGCTGGTCCTCGGCATCAACCCGGCCATCCCGACGCTGGGCCTCGGCGGCCCGGGCGTGCTGCGCAGCCTGCTCGGCTGGGGCGCGGAGTTCGCGGCGTTCGCCCTGCTGGCGCTGTCGTTCGGCGTGATGATGCGCAGCGCGGCGGGCGCGATCGCCACGGCGATCGGCTTCATCTTCGCCCCGGCGATCCTCGGCGCGCTGCTGCCGACGTGGGTCCAGCGCGACATCCTGGCGTACTTCCCGGCGTCGGCGGCGGAGCAGTTGAGCACCGCGCAGCTGAAGACGGACTCGGTGACGTACCTGGGTCCGCTGACCGGTGGCGGCACGCTGCTGACGTGGGTCGCGGTGGCGCTGGTGGTGGCGTTCTCCCTGATGGGCAAGCGCGACTCCGGCTGAGTTCCCGTTTTTCGTTGCAGTGAATGACTCATTCCTGGCGCCGGACGCCAGGAATGAGTCATTCACTGCGTTCGGGGTGGGTCAGTCCGTGAGCGCGAGGATGCGGTCGGCGGCCGTGACGGCACCGCCGCCTTCGTGCGTGTGGTCCCGCATCGCCCGCATGCGCGCGCCGATGCCTTCGTCCGCAGCCACGGCCAGCACCGCGTCGCGGATCGACTCCGGGGTCAGCTCCTCGCGGGGCAGGCGGACTCCGAGGCCCAGCTCCACCACCCGTTCGGTGTTGACCTCCTGCTCGCCGTGCATCGGCACCAGGACCAGGGGCGTCCCGCAGTAGAACGCCTCCATCACGCTCCCCATGCCCGCCGACGTCACGAACGCCGACGCGTGCCGCAGCACCGCCGGGTGCGGAACCCATGGCCGCGCCTCGACGTTCGGCGGCAACGGCCCCAGCGACGCCGGATCCACTCCGCCGCCCAGGGTCATCACCAGGTTCCAGGGCAGGTCCGCGAACGCACGGGCGCACTGGCGGAAGAAGCCCGGCTGGTCGTTGAACGCCGACGTGCCCAGGGACACCAGCAGCACCGGGTTCCCGTTCCCCGGCGGCTCCCAGCCGGTCAGCGGCCGCTGCGGGCCGAAGCACGGGCCCGTGAACGTGTGCCGCGCGTCGAACGTCTCGCCCGCGTACTGGAAGGCGCGGGGGATCAGGACCAGCTTGTGGTCGCGCCCGTCGTCGAGGAACCACTCCGCGCTCTGCCCGGGAGCCTCGGCCGCGAGCAGCGCGGTGAGGTCGGCCACGAAGTCGTACGGCTCTTCGTCCTCTGTGGACTCCGACGGGAAACGGGCCACGTGCGCCGGCAGGGAATAGTGCTCGTTGGAAGCGAAACACGCCGAAAGCTGGACCGTCGGGCACGCGACGTCGTGGGCGAGCACGCGGCCCGCGATCCACATCGTCGAGTCGAAGGCGAGCACGTCGGGCGGGTTCTCGGCCAGCAGCTTCCGGACGGGCTCCAGCGGCGCCAGGCAGCTGGACGCGCCGGTCAGCGCGGCGGCCAGGCGGTGCGAACCCGGGTCGTCGGCCGGCCCGTCGTAGCGGAGTGGCCGGGCGCCGGTCGCCGCGATCCGGTCGGCGAACGCGCCACCGGTGGCCACGGTGACCCGGTGGCCGCGCCGGACCAGCTCGCCGAGGACGTCGAGCACGGGCGTCACGTGGCCGTAACCGGGCAGGGTGCAGAGCACGACGTGTCGGGTCACACCGGTCATGCTCGCACCGCGTATTCAGGGATTTCGCCAGACATCCCGCGGCTAGCCTCGGGCGCGGACACTTGTGGAGGTGGGCGGATGGAGTTCGGCTGGACCGCGGAGCAGCGGCAGCGCTACGACCGGACGGTGGCCGACACGCGTGCGGCCTTCCCGGCCGCGCCCGAATACGTGTTCAGCCGCGAGAAGTGGGCCCTGCTGGGCAAGTTCGGCGTCCTCGGCGCCAGCGTGCCCGCGGATCACGGCGGCGGCGGCCTCACCGCCCTCGAAACGGCGCGGGTGTTCGAGGCCGCCGGGCGTGGCTGCCCGGACACCGGCCTCGTCTTCGGCGCGGCCGCGCACCTGTTCGCCTGCACGATGCCGATCGTGGACTTCGCCCCCGAGGCACTGCGCGCCCGGCTCCTGCCCGGCCTCGCCGCCGGCGACCTGATCGCCGGCAACGCGATGACCGAGCCCGAAGCGGGTTCCGACGTCGGCGCGCTGCGGACCACGGCCACCCCGGTCGAGGGCGGCTTCGTGCTCGACGGCGTCAAGAGCTTCGTCAGCAACGGTCCCGTGGCCGACGTCCTGGTCACCTACGCGGTCACCGACCCGGCCGCCGGGCACTGGGGCATCACCGCCTTCGCGCTCGACGCCCGCTCACCGGGGATCGCCTGCGGCGAGCCGTTCGGCAAGCTCGGCATGGAAGGCTGCGTGGCCTCCGAAGTCACCTTCACCGAATGCTTCGTGCCCGCGGACGCCGTCCTCGGCGAACCCGGCCAGGGCTCGGCCATCTTCCAGCACTCGATGGGCTGGGAGCGGGCCTGCCTGTTCGCGCTGTACCTGGGCGTGCAGGACCGGCTGGTCGAGCGCTGCCTGGAGCACGTGCGCGGCCGCCGCCAGTTCGGCAAGCGGCTCGCGGAGTTCCAGTCGGTGTCCAACCGGATCGTGGAGATGAAGCTGCGGGCCGAAAGCGCCCGCCTGCTGCTGTACCGGGCCTGCTGGGCGCTGGACGAAGGCGAGGACGCGACGCTGTTCGCGGCGCTGTCGAAGCTCGCGGTGTCCGAGGGGACGGTGGCGAGCGCGACGGACGCCGTGCAGCTGTTCGGCAGCCGGGGCTACCTGCGCGAACAGGGGATCGAAGCCGCGCTGCGGGACGCGATCGGCGGCACGATCTTCTCCGGCGCCTCCGACGTGCAGCGGCAGCTGGTCGCGATGGAACTGGGGATGTGAGCACGATGGAGCTGCTGCACCAGCTGGTTTCCGCCGCTCGAGAGCGCACGCCGGACGCGCCCGCGGTGCACGCCGGCGACACGACCGTGACGTACCGGGAACTGGACGCGCTGGCCGATCGGCAGGCCGCCGGACTGTGGGCGGCCGGCGTCCGCCGCGGCGACCGGGTGCTGATCTGGGCGGAGAAGAGCGTCGAGGTCGTGGCGCTGATGCAGGCGTCGCTGCGGCTGGGCGCGGTCTACGTGCCGGTCGCGCCGTCGAACCCGGTCTCGCGGGTGCGGCTCATCGCCGAGAGCTGCACGCCCGCGCTGGTCGTCTCCGACCGAGCAGCCGACTGGGGCTCGAACCCCCCGCCGTTGAGCTCGTTCGCCGCAGTGTCCACAAGTGACAGTGTGCCGCCGCTCGAGCACGTCGGGCCGGACGAGCCCGCCTACATCCTCTACACCTCCGGCTCGACGGGTGCGCCGAAGGGTGTCCTGATCAGCCACCGCAACGCGCTCGCGTTCGTCGGGTGGGCCGTGGCGGAGACCGGACTGCACGCGGGTGACCGGCTGGCCAACCACGCGCCGTTCAACTTCGACCTGTCGGTGTTCGACCTCTACGGCGCGTTCTTCGCCGGGGCGTCGGTCGACCTGGCCGGTTCCGACCTGTCCTACTCGCCCGCCGAGCTGACCGACTTCCTGCACGGGCGCGGGATCAGCGTCTGGTATTCGGTGCCGTCGGCGCTGCTGCTGATGATGCGCCACGGCGGCCTGCTCGACCGGCCGGCGCCGGCTTCGCTGCGGGTCTGCGTGTTCGCCGGGGAGCCGTTCCCGATCGCCGGGGTGCAGACGCTGCGCCGCGCGTGGCCGGACGTCCGGCTGTTCAACTGGTACGGCCCGACCGAGACGAACGTCGTCACCAGCTACGAAGTGACTTCGGCGGACCTCACGCGGACCGGCGGCCTGCCGATCGGGCGGGCGTGTTCGGGGGCGACGCTGACGCTGTCGCCGGACGGCGAGATCATCGTCGACGGCCCGACCGTCATGCTCGGCTACTGGGGCGCGCCGCCGCAACTGGGCGGCTACCGCACCGGCGACGTCGGCCGGTACGACGCGGCGGGCGAGCTGGAGTACGCCGGCCGGCGCGACGCGATGGTCAAGCTCCGCGGCCACCGCATCGAGCTGGGCGAGATCGAGACGGCCCTGGCCCGCCACCCGGCGGTGGCCGAGGTGGCGGTGATCGTCGCGGGAGCGGGCATCGACGCCCGCCTGCGCGCGGTGATAGTGCCGCGCCCGGGCGAGCGCGTGACACTCCTGGGGATGAAGGCCCACTGCGCGGCCCACCTGCCGAAGTACATGATCGTCGACGACGTGAGCCTGGTCGCCGAGCTGCCCCGCACGGCGAACGGCAAGACCGACCGCGCCGCACTGGCCGCCGCCCACTGACTTTTCCCGCCGTGGTGGGGGGGGGGGATCCCCTTCTGTGGTTGGCGCCAGGAAAGGAGACTTTCCCTTCCCCCCCCCCGCCCCCCACTCTCCGAAAAAGGGGTTTCCACCCCCTTGTCC